>NZ_LMOA01000021.1:919703-993002 GCF_001423155.1 Pseudomonas sp. Leaf127
CTAGGGGACTCGAACCCCTGTTACCGCCGTGAAAGGGCGGTGTCCTAGGCCACTAGACGAAGGGGACAAACCTTCTTGATGACCGGTTACCCGGTCGATTCACGGTCATTGCTGGATGACCCTGAACCTTCAAATTGGTGGAGCTAAGCGGGATCGAACCGCTGACCTCCTGCATGCCATGCAGGCGCTCTCCCAGCTGAGCTATAGCCCCGAATTTAACGCCCTGCGNTGGCGTCCCCTAGGGGACTCGAACCCCTGTTACCGCCGTGAAAGGGCGGTGTCCTAGGCCACTAGACGAAGGGGACAAACCTTCTTGATGACCGGTTACCCGGTCGACTCACGGTCATTGCTGGATGACCCTGAACCTTCAAATTTGGTGGAGCTAAGCGGGATCGAACCGCTGACCTCCTGCATGCCATGCAGGCGCTCTCCCAGCTGAGCTATAGCCCCACATCAGTGGACGGGGCGCATGTTAAGAGTGTTTCGGAACTCTGTCAAATTTATTTTTGAACAAAATCAAAAAAAATTTCCCATATAACAACCACTTACCGCCCTCACCCAGAAGAAACACTGGATTGATGACCGCCGGAACCCCGTTTTTACGGGGCCCGGCCGCCATTACTGGCGCATCAACCGATGGTGCCCAACAGCTTTTCCCATTCCTTGTTTTCTTTCTTCGACACGCCGCCCAGCAGGTCAAGCGCCTGGCGCAGGCGGAAACGGGTCAGGTCCGGCCCGAGGATTTCCATCGCATCGAGCACTGACACCGAACTGGCCTGCCCGGTGATCGCGGCAAACATCAACGGCATGGCATCACGCAGCTTCAGTTGCAGATGGTCGACCACCGCCTGGATGGTGGCGGTGATGGCATCCTTGTGCCACTGACGCAGCGACTCCAGCTTCCACAACAGCAACTGCATCAATTGGCGCACCTGCTCGGGCGACAGTTTCTTGTGCTCGAACAAGGCAGGATCAGGATTGACGCCCCCGGCGAAGAAGAAACCGGCCAGCGGTGCGACCTGGCTGAACGTCTCGACCCGACCCTGCACGTGCGGGGCGATCTGCATCAGGTACTGCGGGTTGAACGCCCATTTCTGCAAGCGGCTGGCAAATTCCTCGACCGGCAGCTCACGCAACCACTGGCCATTGAGCCAGGACAGCTTCTCGACATCGAAGATCGGTCCGCCCAGGGAAATGCGCGACAAGTCGAAGTGCTCGACCATTTCCTGCAAGGTGAACTTCTCACGCTCGTCAGGCATCGACCAGCCCATGCGGCCCAGGTAGTTGAGCATGGCCTCGGGCATGAAGCCCATGCGCTCGTAGAAGGTCACCGAGGTCGGGTTCTTGCGCTTGGACAGCTTGCTCTTGTCGGGGTTACGCAGCAGCGGCATGTAGCACAGCTGCGGCTTGTCCCAGCCGAAGTACTCGTAGAGCAGGATCAGCTTGGGCGCCGAAGGCAACCACTCTTCGCCACGCAGCACGTGGGTGATGCCCATCAGGTGGTCATCGACCACGTTGGCAAGGAAGTAGGTAGGCAGGCCATCGGCCTTCATCAGCACCTGCATGTCCATGCGGTCCCATGGAATTTCCACGTCGCCACGCAGCAGGTCAGGCACCACGCAAACGCCTTCGCTGGGGACCTTCATGCGGATCACATGCGGTTCGCCCGCAGCCAGGCGACGCTGCACCTCTTCAGGCGGCAGCAACAGCGCACGGCCGTCATAACGCGGGGTTTCACCCCGCGCCTGCTGTTCGGCACGCATCTGGTCCAGCTCTTCGGCAGTGCAGAAGCACGGGAAGGCATGGCCCATTTCCACCAGCTGATCGGCGTATTTACGGTAGATGTCGCCCCGTTCGCTCTGTCGGTACGGACCGTGCGGGCCACCGACATCCGGGCCTTCGTTCCACTCGATGCCCAGCCAGCGCAGCGCATCGAAGATCTGCTGTTCGGACTCGCGGGTCGAGCGCAACTGGTCGGTGTCTTCGATCCGCAGGATGAACTCGCCGCCGTGCTGTTTGGCAAAGCAGTAGTTGAACAAGGCGATGTAGGCGGTGCCAACATGAGGATCGCCGGTGGGCGAAGGCGCGATGCGGGTACGAACGGTGGTCATGGATAATCCCGGATAGGTCGATCAAACGACGAATCTTAGCAGGCCAGACGGCAGCTGCGTAGGACCGGCTTCAGCCGGGAAGCAGACGCTGCCAGTCCCGTGTCGCACCCTTGGCAGCCCAGGCGCCGGGCCGTCCAGCCACCCTCAAACCTTCAACAACCGCTCACGCAGCTTGGTGATCTCGTCGCGCATCTGGGCCGCGGCCTCGAACTCCAGGTCGCGGGCCAGCTCGTACATCTTCTCTTCCAGTTGACGAATGCGCTTGGTGATCTCGCTGGGCGAACGCAGTTCGTTCTCGGCCCGGGCCAGTTCCTCGGCCGCCTTGGCCGCGCCCTTGCGTTTCTTGCTGCGCGCCCCCGGCACGGTGGCCCCTTCAAGAATGTCGGCCACGTCGCGCGATACACCCTTGGGCGTAATGCCGTTTGCCAGGTTGAAGGCAATCTGTTTCTCGCGGCGCCGTTCGGTCTCGCCAATGGCCCGCTCCATCGAACCGGTCATCTGATCGGCATAAAGAATGGCCCGGCCATTGAGGTTGCGCGCCGCCCGGCCGATGGTCTGGATCAGCGAGCGCTCGGAGCGCAGAAAGCCTTCCTTGTCGGCGT
The DNA here is from genome assembly GCF_001423155.1 of Pseudomonas sp. Leaf127. Classification (NCBI taxonomy): domain Bacteria; kingdom Pseudomonadati; phylum Pseudomonadota; class Gammaproteobacteria; order Pseudomonadales; family Pseudomonadaceae; genus Pseudomonas; species Pseudomonas sp. Leaf127. The sequence goes on from NZ_LMOA01000021.1 coordinate 922,417, forward strand.
CCAGAATGGCCACCAGGGCCACTTCAGGCATGTCCAGGCCCTCACGCAGCAGGTTGATGCCCACCAGCACATCGAATGCCCCCAGGCGCAGGTCGCGGATGATTTCGACCCGCTCCACTGTGTCGATGTCCGAGTGCAGGTAACGCACGCGCGCGCCATGGTCGCCCAGGTAGTCGGTGAGGTCCTCGGCCATGCGCTTGGTCAGCGTGGTGACCAGCACCCGCTCGTCGACCGCCACGCACTTCTTGATTTCCGAGAGCAGGTCGTCGACCTGGGTCAGCGCCGGGCGGATCTCCACCAGCGGGTCGACCAGCCCGGTCGGCCGCACCACCTGTTCGATCACCCGCCCGGCATGCTCGGCCTCGTAGTTGCCAGGGGTGGCCGAAACAAAGATGGTCTGCGGGCTGATGGCCTCCCACTCGTCGAAGCGCATCGGCCGGTTATCCAGCGCCGAGGGTAGGCGAAAGCCGTATTCGACCAGGGTTTCCTTGCGCGAGCGGTCGCCTTTGTACATGGCACCGACCTGCGACACGCTGACGTGGGACTCATCGATCACCAGCAACGCGTCGGCCGGCAGGTAATCGAACAGGGTCGGCGGCGGCGCACCGCTAGGCCGGCCGGACAGGTAGCGCGAGTAGTTCTCGATGCCGTTGCAGTAGCCCAGCTCCAGCATCATTTCCAGATCGAAGCGGGTGCGCTGTTCCAGGCGCTGGGCCTCAAGCAGCTTGTTGGCACCGCGCAAGTATTCCAGCCGCTCCTGCAGCTCGACCTTGATGCCCTCGATGGCCTCCAGCAGCGTTTCACGCGGGGTGACGTAGTGGCTCTTGGGGTAGAAGGTGAAGCGCGGCAGCTTGCTGATCACCTCGCCGGTCAGCGGGTCGAAGGCCGACAGGCTCTCGACCTCGTCATCGAACAACTCGATGCGGATCGCCTCAAGGTCCGACTCGGCCGGATAGACGTCGATCACATCGCCACGCACCCGGAAAGTGGCGCGGGCAAAATCCATGTCGTTGCGGGTGTATTGCAAGTCTGCCAGACGGCGCAGCAAGGCACGCTGGTCGAGTTTGTCGCCACGGTCGATGTGCAGGACCATGCGCAAATAGGTTTCAGGGCTGCCCAGGCCGTAGATGCACGACACCGTGGTGACGATGATGGCGTCCTTGCGTTCCAGCAGGGCCTTGGTGGCCGACAGGCGCATCTGCTCGATATGGTCGTTGATCGAGGCATCCTTTTCGATAAAGGTGTCCGACGACGGCACGTAGGCTTCAGGCTGGTAGTAGTCGTAGTAAGAGACGAAATATTCCACGGCGTTATTGGGGAAAAACGCCTTGAACTCCCCATACAGTTGCGCCGCCAGGGTCTTGTTCGGCGCCAGCACCAGCGTCGGGCGCTGCACCTGGGCGATGACGTTGGCGATGCTGAACGTCTTGCCCGAGCCGGTCACGCCCAACAGGGTCTGGTGGGCCAGCCCGGCCTCGATGCCTTCGACCATCTGCCGGATGGCTTCAGGCTGGTCGCCAGCGGGTTGAAAACGCGTAACGAGCTGAAACTCGGACATAGCCTGCCTCTTGAGGTAAAAAGCGCCAGGGGCTGCGACCCTGCGCAGCGCCCGCAAGACGCCTGGTCTATTCAAATGGAGCCGGGCGCGTGTCTTTTCAAGACAGCGCCAGAACCCGCTATTACAGCATTGAGGCCTGGCACCCGGCATCGTTCGGCAAGAATTTTGAAATATCCTGAAAAAACCCTGACCACCCAGTCGCCGTGCCGCACACACCTCACTATACTGACTCCCCGTTTATGCACAGCTTTGGGGCATTCGGACCGGGCGTGCATTTCCCACTCTCCCCTACTCAGAGCCGCCGCAAACAATGAGCCTGTTCTCCGCTGTCGAAATGGCCCCACGCGATCCTATCCTGGGCCTCAACGAAGCCTTCAACGCCGACACCCGCACCGACAAGGTCAACCTGGGCGTGGGCGTCTACTGTGACGAAGACGGGCGCATTCCCCTGCTGCGCGCCGTGGCCGAAGCCGAGAAGATTCGTGTCGCACAGCACGCCCCGCGCGGCTACCTGCCGATCGATGGCATCGCCGCTTATGACCTGGCCGTGCAGAAACTGCTGCTGGGCGCCGACTCGCCACTGATCGCGTCCGGCCGGGTGCTGACCACCCAGGCCGTGGGCGGCACCGGCGCGCTGAAGATCGGTGCCGACTTCCTCAAGCAGCTGCTGCCCGGTGCTGTCGTGGCCATTAGCGATCCGAGCTGGGAAAACCACCGTGCGCTGTTCGAGACCGCCGGCTTCCCGGTCCAGACCTACCGCTACTACGATGCCGCCAGCCATGATGTAGACCGCGCCGGCATGCTCGAAGACCTGCAGAACCTGCCCCAGGGCTCGATCATCGTCCTGCACGCCTGCTGCCATAACCCGACCGGCGTCGACCTGAGCCTGGACGACTGGAAAAAAGTCCTGGAAGTGGTCACCGCCAAGGGCCACGTGCCCTTCCTGGACATGGCCTACCAGGGCTTCGGCAAGGGCATCGACGAAGATGCCGCCGCCGTGCGCCTGTTCGCCGATTCGGGCCTGACCTTCTTTGCCTCCAGTTCGTTCTCCAAATCGCTGTCGCTGTATGGCGAGCGTGTCGGCGCGCTGTCGATCATCACGGCGTCCAAGGAGGAAACCGGTCGCGTGCTGTCGCAGGTCAAGCGCGTGATCCGCACCAACTACTCCAACCCGCCTACCCACGGCGCGATCATTTCCGCCGCCGTGCTCAATGACCCGGCGCTGCGTGCGATGTGGGAAGAGGAACTGGGCGAGATGCGCGTGCGCATCCACGGCATGCGCAAGGCCATGGTCGAGCGCCTGGCCAACAACCCGGCCGGCCAGGACTTCAGCTTCGTCAGCCGCCAGCAGGGCATGTTCTCGTACTCGGGCCTGACTGCTGCCCAGGCCCAGCGCCTGCGCAACGAGTTCGGCATCTATGCACTGGACACCGGCCGGATCTGCGTGGCAGCCCTGAACCAGAAGAACATCGACCCAGTGTGCCAGGCCATCATGCAGGTGCTGTAACGCTCAAATAGCTGCAATCGCCCGCCAACATGCGCCGTGTTGGCGGGCTTTCTTTCCCCAGGCCAGACACTTCGCTCACGCCGCAGCACCCTTCCTGACACTTCCGAAATATTTTTTTACATATTTATCGCAGCCAACGTTGCGGGTATTTCATTCTCGTTCGTCTTTATCTAGATACGACGGCTACGTCTGCTGCAGTCACGCCGTATGCAAATACATGGAGTGCGCCTTCGGGCCGCTCCACTCCGTGAATCGAGACCTCACTCCAATGTCGAAGAAATCCCGCTCAAAACTCTGGTTCCTGGTCCATAGCTGGCTGGCCTTGCCTATCTGGTTCTTTGTCCTGATTGTCTGCGTGACCGGCACCCTGGCGGTGGTCAGCAAGGAAATCATGTGGCTGGCCAACCCTGAGATGCGCGCCAACCCGCCTTCGAACGATGCGCAGCGCCTGAGCTTCGAACAGGTGCGCAACACCATCAGGCAAAACGAACCGGACCTGCACATTGGCTCGATTATCCAGCCCGATGGCGAGTATTTCGCGCTCAATGCCCGCGTGACCTATCCGGACGGGCGGGCCGTGGTCGTGTACGTGAACCCGTTTACGGGAATTATCCAGGGGACGACGCCCTCGTTCGACTTCCGCTTTTTCACTCGCGCCCTGCATGGCTGGTGGCTGGTGCCCTTTACCAGCGGCTATTCATGGGGCTGGTACCTGGTGTCGTTTCTCGGCATACCGATGCTGGTGTCACTGATTACGGGACTGGTGGTCTACAAGAAGTTCTGGAAAGGGTTCTTCAAGCCCACCCTGCGCTTCAATCAGGGCTCGCGTATTTTCTGGGGCGACTTCCACCGCTTGAGTGGTATCTGGTCGATCTGGTTCATCCTGGTGATTTCGATTACCGGCACCTGGTTTCTGATTCAGGCCATTCTGGGCGATAACCAGATCAGCCTGTCCAGTCGGGCGCCAGCCGCCTCGATCCTCCCGCACAACGCCGTGCCGCTGACCGCCGATGGCAACCCGGCTCCTACCATCAGCCTGGACCGGGCGGTGCAGATTGCCCAGGAGCGCATTCCGGGCCTGGAGGCCAGCTTCATCAGCCCGCCGTCCAATGCCTACAGCAATATGAATATCGGTGGCCGCAGCTGGTACCCGTTGATGTTCCAGACCGCTGAAATCAATCCTTACACTGGGGAGATCGCTTCGACTCACTTGCTGTCGGACCGCAACAAGATCGAGTTCGTCACCGAATCCATGCGCCCGCTGCACACCGGCGACTTCGGCGGCATCTGGATCAAGCTGATCTGGGCCTTTTTCGGTCTGGTGCTGAGCATGATGGTTCTCAGTGGCCTGCTGATCTGGACCAAACGCACCGCCCAGGCCACCCTCAACGCCCTCAAGCGCGAAGCCAAGGCCGCCCGGCCCAAGGCCAGCCCTGCATCACAAGCAGGCCACCGCCCCGCCATGGCCAGCGAAACCGCGGAGAATGCCCTGTGAGCAAGGCTGCGACTGTCCAAACCTCCTCGCCCTTGAGCCGCCTCTGGTATAAGTGGCGCTTTCATATCAACGTGCTGTTGCTGTTGATTCCGTTGGGCTTCATGCCCAGGTACTTTGCCGATACGGCCCTGTTTCGCGGCGAAAGCGGCCTGGGCCAGCGGGAAGTCGGCACGATACAAGTCGGCCCGTGGAACATGCGCCTGGCCGAGTTGCGTGAAGAAGCGCCGCGTCTGGATGGCAATCTCGGCTACATGAAAGTCTTCAATGCTTCGCTGTGCACCGAGTGCATTGACCGGATCAAGGCCACCTACCTGCGCATCGGCAAGCCGCGCAGCCTGCGCACCGCCGGGGTGATTTTCTTCGGCCCCGGCTACCGCATGGGCGCGTTCATGCAAATCCCGCCGGACACCGCCCCCGACGCCGACCTGTGGATCACCATGGAAGGCTGGGATGGCACCGTCCATCAGACCTCGATCCCCCTGTCGCAAGCCTCGCCTGCCACCGTCGCCTGGCTGAAGAAGCAAGGAGTGAAAAAATGATCAGCACTTACCTACGTCGATTTGCCACGCTGTGCCTGCTGGGCCTGAGCGGCACCGCTCTGGCACACAACCCGATCTGCGAATGCCAGCAGGTCGACAGCGAAACCATCCGCTGCACCGGTGGTTTTTCCGACGGCAGCGGGGCCGCCGGCGTGACCCTGGATGTCATTGGCTATGACGAAACCATTCTGGTGCCCGGCAAACTGGGCGACGATTCGACCCTGACCTTCAAGAAGCCGGCCGCCGAATTCTATGTACTGTTCGATGCCGGTCCCGGCCACGTCGTGGAAATCGACCAGGCGGACATCGCCTCCCGATGAGTACCTCGACCCGCCAGATCGTCCGCCCGGCCGGTGCCGGGCATGAAACCCTCTATGTCCTGCTGCTGTGCCTGCTGATCCTCGTGGTCGCCGCTGGCGTAGTCGGGCTGCGTGGTGAAAGTCATGAACCCGAGGCCATTGCCAGCCATCAACTCGATGCCAGGCGCGACCTCACCGCTGCCGAGCAAGGGATCTATGCCGACCTGCGCGTAACCCTGGATGAAATCCGCCTGCTGGCCCAGGAACAGGCCTCCCCGGTAACCGTGCAACAACTGGCCGAGGACGGCTTTGCGCCATTCGCCCAGGACGCCAGCTCCGTCGCCCGTGGCGCCCACGCCTGGCGGTTGCAAGGGCAGTCCTACCTGGGGCTGAGCCAGGCACCCGAGGTGTCGGGCTCGTTCTTGCTGCGCGGCCATTCCGGCGCCGAGCCGCATGATGATGAGCCGGCGGACATCTGGCTCAACCGCACCGCCTCCGCTGCGGCACCCGCCGAGCTGAGCGACCAGGCCCTGATTGCGGCCGGCTGGAAACAGGTCGTTGCCCAATTCGATGCCGGGGTGACCCGCCAGCATCAGCACTGAACCCACGCATTCATCGCACAGAAGATCGCCTGACCATGCCCATTTCATTCAAACGCCGCCCCATGCTGCGCGTGCTGCTGGCCGGTCTGTTCGCCGCCCTGCTCACCCCCGTGGCCAGCGCCGACGCGGCCAAGCGCCTGCGCATCGGCATTACCCTGCACCCTTACTACAGCTACGTGAGCAATATCGTCGGCGACAAGGCCGAGGTGGTGCCGTTGATTCCGGCAGGCTTCAACCCGCACGCCTACGAACCACGCGCCGAGGACATCAAGCGCATCGGCTCGCTGGACGTGATCGTGCTCAACGGCGTCGGTCATGACGACTTTGCCGACCGGATGATCCAGGCCAGCGAAAAACCGGATGTGCCGGTGATCGAGGCCAACGCCGACGTGCCATTGCTGGCCGCTACCGGCATTGCCGCACGCGGCGCCGGCAAGGTGGTCAACCCGCACACCTTCCTGTCGATCAGCGCCTCCATCGCCCAGGTCAATAATATTGCCCGCGAGTTGGGCAAGCTTGATCCGGACAACGCCAAGGCCTACACCGCCAACGCCCGCGCCTATGGCAAGCGCTTGCGGCAGATGCGTGCCGATGCCCTGGCCAAGCTGACCCAGGCGCCCAATGCCGAGCTGCGGGTGGCCACCGTGCACGCGGCCTACGATTACCTGCTGCGTGAATTCGGCCTGGAAGTGACCGCTGTGGTCGAGCCGGCCCACGGCATCGAGCCCAGCCCGAGCCAGTTGAAAAAGACCATCGACCAGTTGCGTGAACTGGATGTGAAAGTGATCTTTTCGGAAATGGACTTTCCTTCCAGCTATGTCGACACCATCCAGCGCGAGTCGGGTGTGAAGCTGTACCCGCTGTCGCACATTTCCTACGGCGAATACACCGCCGACAAGTATGAAAAAGACATGAAGGGCAACCTCGACACCGTGGTCCGTGCCATTCAGGAGAGCGGCGCATGACCGCTGCCGAACACATCCAGGTCACTCGCCAGGGGCCGGGCATCGAATTTGCCGAAGTCAGTCTGACGCTGGGCCGCACCACGATCCTGGACCGCATCAGCTTCGATGTTCACGCCGGCAGCGTGCATGCGCTGGTCGGCCCCAACGGTGGCGGCAAGAGCTCGCTGATCAAGACCCTGCTCGGCCAGATGCCGCACCAGGGCCAGCTCAGTCTGCTGTGGCCGGGCGCCCAGGGCGTGATCGGCTACGTGCCGCAGGCACTGGAATTCGATCGTGGCCTGCCGATGACCGTCGAGGACTTCATGGCTGCCATGTGCCAGCGCCGCCCGGCGTTCCTGGGGCTGTCGCGGCACTATGCCAGGCCCATTGGCGAGGCGCTGGAGCGGGTCGGCATGCAGGACAAGCGCAAACGACGCATGGGCGCGCTGTCGGGCGGCGAGCGCCAGCGCGTGCTGCTGGCGCAGGGCCTGATTCCGGCACCGCACCTGCTGGTGCTTGATGAGCCGATGTCGGCCCTCGACGAACCCGGCATCCAGGTGTTCGAGCGGCTGCTGGTCGACTGGCGCCAGAGCGGCATCACCGTGCTGTGGATCGAGCACGACCTGGAAGCGGTCAAGCGCCTGGCCGACCGGGTGACCGGGCTGAACCGCCGGGTGCTGTTCGATGAGCCCGCGCAGACGGCCCTGACGCCTGAACGGCTGTTGACGCTGTTTTCAGCCCATCCACGCAGTGCCGGGAGTGCCCAGTGATGTCTTACGAAAGCTTTCGGCTGTTCATTCAGGACCTGGCCAATTCAGGCTACCTGCCCGAGTCGCTGGCCTATGGGTTTGTGCTCAACGCACTGCTGGCCGGCCTGCTGATCGGCCCTGTGCTGGGCGGCCTGGGCACGCTGGTGGTGGTCAAGCGCTTTGCGTTCTTCTCCGAGGCAGTCGGCCATGCCGCCCTGACCGGCGTGGCCATCGGCATTCTGCTGGGCGAGCCCTACACGGGTCCGTATGGCAGCCTGTTCGGCTATTGCCTGCTGTTCGGCATCGTGCTCAATTACTTGCGCAATCGCACCGGCCTGACTCCGGACACCCTGATCGGCGTGTTCCTGTCGGTGTCGCTGGCGCTGGGGGCCAGCCTGCTGCTGGTGCTGGCCGGCAAGATCAACGTGCACATCCTGGAAAACGTGCTGTTTGGCTCGGTGCTGACGGTCAATAGCAACGACCTGTTGGTGCTGGCCATTGTCGGCGCGCTGGTCATGGGCCTGAGCCTGCCACTCTACAACCGCATCATGCTGGCCAGCTTCAATCCGCAACTGGCGGCCGTGCGCGGTGTGGCGGTCAAGGTGCTGGACTACCTGTTCGTGATTCTGGTGACCCTGATCACCGTAGCAGCGGTCAAGGTCATCGGCGCCATTCTGGTCGGCGCCCTGCTGGTCATCCCGGCTGCCGCCGCACGCCTGCTCAGCCAGTCGCTCAAGGGCTTTTTCTGGGCCTCGGTGCTGATCGCCACGGTCAGCACCCTGTGCGGCATCCTGATGCCCATCGTCTTCGACCTGCCAGTGCCATCGGGTGCCGCAATCATTCTGGTCTGCGGCGCGGCCTTCGCCCTGGCCGCCATTGCCCGCGGCACCCTGCCCAGCCTCAAGGGAAATATCGGATAAATGCCCACTTCAAACCTGCACCGCCTCGTTCTTGCCCTAGCCCTGGGCGGCCTGTTCAGCCACAGTGTGCTGGCCGCCCAGGCACAACCTGCTGTCCCTCAGGCCTCGGCGACCCCGGCAGCGACCAAGCCGGTACGGATTCTTGCCAGCCTGCCGATCACCTATGGCCTGGGGCAGATCCTGCTCAAGGACACCGGCGTGGTACTGGAACGCGCCGCTGCGGCCAACCTGCCAGGCTCGCGGCAGAGCGCCTATTTCACCGGACGCGGCGCCGAGGCGTTGCACAGGCTGGCCACGGATGCCGATGCGGTAATCGGCCTGCGCTCAATCTGGGGCGAAGACTCGCTGTACCCCAATGCGCGACGCAGCAATATCCGCATTGTCGAGATCGACGCGGCGCGCCCTGTAGACGGCGCCCTGCCCGGTGTCGCCCTGCAGGCCGAAACAGGCAGCGACGGCCTGAACAGCCAACCCTGGCTGGCCAGTCATAACCTGGGGCGCATGGCCGATGTGCTGAGCGCCGACCTGGTGCGCCTGGCACCCGAGGCCAGGACACGCATCGAAACCAACCTGGCGGCCTTCAAGCAGCAGTTGCTCACCCTCAGTGCCGACAGCGAAAAGCGCCTGGCCCAGGCCGACAACGTGGCGGTGGTGAGCCTGTCCGATCGCTTGAACTACCTGATCAGCGGGCTCAACCTGGAGCTGGTCGAGCGTCAGGTGCTGACCGATGAGCAATGGACATCCGCGGCCTTGCAGAAGCTGACCACCACCCTCAAGGACAACGATGTCGCCGTGGTCCTCGACCACCGCGATCCGCCCGCCCCGGTGAAGGCGGCCATCAGCGCAGCCGGCAGCCAGCTGCTGGTACTGGGCAGCGAAAACGATGATCCGCTGGCCGGCCTGCAACAGGATGTCGACGCGTTGCTCAAGGCGCTGAGCAAGCGCTGAATGACGACCCTGCAGGCACAAAAAAGGCGGGATCCGCCTTTTTTGTATCCCGGTCAGTGACTGGCGTGCAGCAGGGGCTGAACCTGCGGCATCGCCGAAGAATGGTGATTGAGGATCTTCCACTGCCCGTCCACCTGGGTATACAGGAAGGTATAGCGCGCCTGGACTTCACTGACCTTGCCGTCGGCAGCGGTCAGGGTAAAGGTATAGACGCCGCTGTCCATGGCCGCCGTAGGGCCCAGGCGGCGGATTTCCCGGTAATTGATGCGGCCGACCGGCTTGAGTGCCAAAAAGTGATCGAAGTAATCGGTGATTTGTGCCGGTGTCGCACGTACTTCGTTGGACACCGTTGGTTGCAGCACCGCATTGGTGGCATACAGACCGGTCACGCTTTTCGCGCTGCCGGTCTTGAGTGCGGCATTCCACTGATCGAACAGCCCGGCAATTTCACGCTCGCTGGCGTCGCTCGGCAGCTCGGCCACACTGCGGTACACATAAGGCGCGGTTTGCGCGGCCTGGACCAAAGGGGCACCGAGGGCCAGGGCCAGCGCAACAACTGTAATTTTCAATTTCATGACAGCACTCCTGCTCGTTGATCAGGGTGCTACTGTGCCCGGCATCAGCAAGCGGGCCATCGGCCAACCGGCGTCTTTTGCCTATGCCATTCGGCAGATAGGCAGGCACAGGCCCGACAGGTTCTAATAGCGTCCGATTGTCCGCACAAGCGCCCTTGCAGGAACCCCAGACATGTCCAGCCCGCCACACGATCCGGCCAGTGCCCTGGCCATCCGCGCACAGTATCGTCAGGCGCAAAGCCGCGCCGCACGCCTGCGCCTGCTGGTGGACACCGGCCAGCAACTGACCGGCCAGCCCCCTGATACCATGCGCCAGCAAGTCTTGCAGCGCGCGTGCGCCTTCGTTGCCATGGATCACGGCCTGCTGCTGGAATGGCCTCCCGGCAAGACCGCGTGTTGCACGGCCAGCCTTGGCAGCCATGAGCACCTGGGCAGCCTGATCGCACACGCTGACACTGCATTGCGCCAGCCCGCCTGGCTGGAAGCGCCGGACACACCGCTCAATACCGTGCTGCAATTGCCCCTGCGTGGCGCTGACGATCGTACGTTCGGCCTGTTGCTCCTGGCCAACAGCCTGCCCATCAGTGCGCCCGACAGCGAAGACATCGAGTCACTGCAATTGCTGGCCACGCTGCTGGCCGCCCACCTGGAAAACGACCGCCTGCTGCAGGCACTGGTGACCCGCGAGCGCAGTATGTCGGAGCTGGTGCACCGGCTGTTCACCGCCCAGGAGGACGAGCGCAAGCGCATGGCCTATGACCTGCATGACGGCCTGGCCCAGACCCTGGCCGGCTTGCACCAGCGCCTGCAAGGCTTTGCCGGGCGCTGTCCGCCGCTGCCCGCGCCGCAGGACAACGACCTGGAAAACATCCTCGACCTGGCCCGGCACTGCGTGGGCGAGGCCCGTGAGTTGATCGGCGGGCTGCGCCCCAGCGTGCTGGACGACTTCGGCCTGTGGCGTGCCATCGACAAGGAGGCCGACCGCCTGCGCGACGCCGGCATCGACGTGCAGTGGCAGGCGCGCTCACACGAGCGCTTGCCGGCCCCGGTGGAAATCGCCCTGTTTCGCATTGCCCAGGAAGGGATCAATAACGTCCTCAAGCATGCCGGCGCCCAGTGTGTGGAGCTTGGCCTGCAACGCCATCCCGAACAGGTTGCCCTGCACCTGAGCGATGACGGTTGCGGCTTCGATATCGACAGCCTGCAACCTCATCATCCCGCCCGCTCATTGGGCCTGGTCACCATGCAGGAGCGCGCCAGCCTGCTGGGCGGACACTTCAGCTATACCCGTCCGTCGGCGGGCGGCACGTGCCTGCAGACAGTCGTGCCGCTGGCACCGGCACAGGCGGTGCGCGCATGACGACGCCCCTGCGCCTGGTACTGGCCGATGACCATGAAGTGACCCGCACCGGTTTCATTTCCATGCTGGCCGGCCATCCCGAATTCGTCGTGGTCGGCGAGGCCTGTGACGGCCAGCAGGCGGTGGATATGTGCGAGGCCCTGCAGCCGGACATTGCCATCCTCGACATCCGCATGCCGGTGCTCAACGGCCTGGGCGCCGCCCGTCTGCTGCAGCAACGCATACCCGGCCTGAAGGTGGTGATGTTCACCATGGACGACAGCACTGACCATCTGGAAGCGGCAATCAGTGCCGGGGCCGTGGGCTATCTGCTCAAGGATGCGCGGCGCGACGAAATGATCGCCAGCCTGCAACGCGTGGCGCGTGGCGAGGAAGCCCTGAACGGAGCCGTCAGCGCCCGCCTGCTGCGGCGCATGGCCGAACGCGGCGGCCAGGCCGCACCGGCCCTGGAAACCTTGACGGCACGCGAGCGCCAGGTCCTGGCGCTGGTGGCCGGCGGGTGCAGCAACCGGGTGATCGGCGAACGCCTGGGCATCACCACCGGCACCGCCAAGGCCCATGTCGAACGGGTCATCGGCAAACTGGGCGCGTCCGATCGCACTCAAGCGGCCGTGCGTGGCGTGGCACTGGGCCTGGTGCCCGACCAGTGAGCCTGATGGTGCAAACGCCTGCCAGCCGTTGGGCCGACCTGCCCCTGCGCGGCAAGGCCCTGGTGGCCATTTCCCTGCCGCTGGTATTGCTGATGGGCTCGCTGGTCTTGATTTATATCACCGAGCGCCAGACCACCCGGGCCGAGGAAGATGTGCGCCGGGTGCTGCAAGTCCAGGGCGACATCCAGACCGTCCACACCCAGCTGGCCGAAGCGGCTGCCAGCGTGCGCGGCTACCTGTTGACCCGGCACGAGGATTTCCTGCCAGCCTACCGGCAGGCTGGCGCCCTGATCGAAGCGGCCCGCCAGCGCCTGAACGACAACGTACGCGACCCACAAATGCGCGAACACCTGTACGCCATTGCGCCGATGATCACGACCAAGCTTGAGGGCCTGGCCGCCCTGCGCCAGCTTCAGCCGACTGATCATGCCTCGATCTCGGCGATCCTGGTGGAGAACAAGGCGATACTGGATGAGCTGCGCCGGCACATCGACACCATGCGCACCCGCGAAGACACCTTGCTGGCCGAACGCACCGCCGCCGCTGCCGCCATCCGCCAGCGCCTGCTGTTCTCGACTCTGCTCGCCGCCGGCTGCGGGCTGTTCGGTGCGATCATCGCCGTGTTGCTGCTCTCGCGCGGCATCGTCGCCCGGGTGCAGCAGGTCCAAGGCAACGCCCAACGCCTGGCGCTCGGCCAGCCGCTGTGGCCGCAGCCGCCGGAAAAGGATGAAGTGGGCCAGTTGGGCAGCCGCCTGGTGGAAGCCGGCCACTTGCTGGCCGAGCGCGAACGCGCCTTGCGTGACAACGAGGAACGCTTGCGGCTGATCATCGACGGGGTCAAGGACTATGGCATCTTCGCCCTGGACATCCACGGTTGCATCACCAGCTGGAACGTCGGGGCCGAACGCATCAAGGGCTATACCGAACAGGAAATCATCGGCCGGCACTTTTCCGTGTTCTACCTGCTTGATGAATGCCCGGAGCATCCGGCCAGGGCCCTGGCCGTCGCGACTCGTGACGGTCACTACATGGAAGAAGCCTGGCGTTGCCGCAAGGATGGCAGCCGTTTCTGGGCCAGCGTCGTCATCACCGCCCAATACGATACCAGCGGTGCCTTGCGCGGTTTTTCCAAGATTACCCGCGACATCACCGACCGCCGCGCCGCCGAAATCGACCTGCGCACCGCTCGTGAACAGGCCGAGCGCGCCAGCCGGGCAAAAAGCGAATTCCTGTCGCGCATGAGTCACGAGCTGCGCACGCCCCTGAACTCCATCCTGGGCTTTGCACAACTGCTGGACATGGATGGCGCCCCCGGCCAGGCCAACCATGCCAGGCATATCCTGCGCGCCGGACAGCACCTGCTGACCCTGATCAATGAAGTGCTGGACATCGCCCGCATCGAAGCCGGCCGGCTGGCCTTGAACCCGGAGCCGGTGGCGCTGGTATCGGCCCTGCAGGAAGCACTGACACTGGTCTGGCCGATGGCCCAGGAGGCGGGTATCGAATTGAGCCCCTTGCCGGCGCACATCATTGATCAGGGCGTGCTCGCCGACCGACAACGGCTGATCCAGGTGCTGCTCAACCTGCTGTCCAATGCCATCAAGTACAACCGGCCGGCCGGCCGTGTCTGGATCGAGGTGCAGGTGCAGGCCGGACGCCTGGGTATTTCGGTCAATGACACCGGGCATGGTATTGCCACCGACAAGCTGGACCGCTTGTTCACGCCTTTCGAACGCCTTGAGGCCGACCCGCGAGTAGAAGGCACAGGGCTTGGCCTGGCCCTCAGCAAGAGCCTGTTGCACGCCATGCAGGGTAGCCTGGTGGTGCACAGCACACCCGGACAGGGCTGCCGGTTTACCTTTGAGCTGCCCGCCGCGCAGGTCCAGCGCCCGACAGCCCGCCCCCTGCACCCGCCAGTCTTGCCTGCGGCACCGGCCTTGCACAATCGCGGCACGGTGCTGTGCATCGAAGGCAATCTGTCGAGCCTGGCTCTGATCGAGACCCTGCTGCAACGTCGACCAGGCATTCGCCTGCTGTCGAGCATGCTCGGCCAACTGGGCCTGGACCTGGCCCGCCAGCATGCCCCGCAACTGATCCTGCTGGATATCGACCTGCCGGACCTGCAGGGCCTGGACGTGTTGCGCCGCCTGCGCGAGTGGCGGGCCACAGCCTCGACGCCAGTGATCATCCTGACGGCAGACGCCAGTGACGCGTGCCGCAACACCTTGCAGGCGGCGGGCGCCACCGCGATCCTCGTCAAGCCCTTGCATGTACCGGGCTTTCTCGCCTATCTGGACCAGTACTTACCGGAACCTGAATGAACGCCGACTTTCGTATCCTGATCATCGATGACCAGCGTCCCAACCTGGAGCTGATGGAGCAGTTGCTGGCCCGCGAAGGACTGCACAACGTGCTGAGCAGCAGCGAGCCGCTGCGTACCCTTGACCTGTTCAACAGCTTCGAGCCGGACCTGGTGATCCTCGACCTGCACATGCCTGAGTTCGACGGCTTTGCCGTGCTGGAGCAACTGAACCGGCGCATTCCTGCCAACGACTACCTGCCCATCCTGGTGCTGACCGCCGATGCCACCCGCGACACGCGCCTGCGCGCCCTGGCGCTGGGTGCCCGGGACTTCATCAGCAAGCCCCTGGATGCATTGGAAACCATGCTGCGTATCTGGAACCTGCTGGAAACCCGGGCGCTGTACAAAAGACTGCGGCAACTGGTGCCGAGCGAATCGATCGAATTGCTGCGCCAGCACACAGGGCCGGCGCAGCCTTGAAGCGCGGACTTATTTGATCAGCACGACCGGCACCGGTACGTCATGAATGACCCGATTGGCCACCGAACCGAGCAGCAGACCGCCGAAACTGCCCAGACCACGGGTGCCCATCACCACGGTATCGCATTCGAGCTTCTTGACGACGACGGCAATCTGCTCGGCGACATTACCAAGATCGACATGGGTCTGATGAGCGACGCCACTGGCCTTGAGCAGTGCACTGGCCTGTTCGAGTACGCCCTTGGCCGAGTTGAACAACCCGGTCTTGACGCCCTCGATCATGTCTGGCGCCAGATAGTCGCTGTACACGATCGGGCTGGACTGGACATTGAGCACATGCACTTCCAGCGGTCGGGCCATCTGCCCGGCCAGGTTGATGACATAGTCCAGCGCATGCCGGGCATGGACCGAACCATCGAAAGGAACCAGAACCTTGTGCATGACTGCTCTCCTGCAAGTGGGTATGCCATGAACATAGTCATCACAGGGGCAGTCGGCCAGTGTGATTGACCACTCTGTTGACCCACGACAAACAATCACCTCTTCTTTTACCCGGAACGATCCGCACGCCCTCATCCACCTGATTACAGGTACGCGCACAAGGGAACACGACATCCACATAAGCTTAATGGGTGGTATTAACAAGATTCAGGCAATGCGTGGCGCCATTGGGCAGGAACAGGCGCAGCCCTGCCGCTCCGGCATCGGTCACTTGTCAATCAAACTGGACTTGCCATCAGGAACGGCCTGGTTCAAGAGGCCTTGAAATACACGCGCTCAGCGCTGCCCACGGCAGGTGGCTAGCGGCCTTCGAGCAACTGCGCCGCCTGGTCGAGCAACGCCAGGGGGCTTTCAGCCTTGTGAATATCCACCGACAGCAACTGCCGAAAGCGCCGGGCACCCGGAAAACCCTGGGCCAGGCCCAGTACATGGCGGGTAATGTGATGCATATTGCCGCCGCGACCAATGTAGTCGGCGATATAAGGGCGCAAGGCGGCCAGCGCCTCGGATCGACTGATCGGTGACTGGCTTGAGCCGTACAACTGGCTATCGACCCCGGCCAGTAGATAAGGATTGTGGTAGGCCTCACGTCCCAGCATCACCCCGTCGAACACCTGCAAATGCTCACGGCAGTCGTCCAGGGTCTTGATGCCGCCATTGAGAATGATCTCAAGGTCCGGAAAGTCCGTCTTCAGGCGCGCGGCCACGTCGTAGCGCAAGGGCGGAATATCGCGGTTTTCCTTGGGCGACAGTCCTTCGAGAATCGCAATGCGGGCATGCACGGTAAAACTGCGACATCCGGCCTCACGCACCTGGCCGACGAAATCGCACAACTGCTCGTAACTGTCACGGCCGTTGATGCCGATGCGATGCTTGACCGTAACCGGTACGCTCACCGCATCCAGCATGGCCTTGACGCACTCGCTGACCAGCGCTGGATGCCCCATCAGGCAGGCACCGATCATGTTGTTCTGCACCCGGTCGCTGGGGCAGCCAACATTCAGGTTGACCTCGTCATAACCGGCCGCCTCGGCCAGCCTTGCACAAGCGGCCAGATCGGCAGGATTGCTGCCGCCCAATTGCAAAGCCAAGGGATGCTCGGTTTCGTTATGGCCCAGAAAACGCTCCTGATCGCCATGCAACACGGCACCGGTCGTGACCATCTCGGTGTACAGCAGAGCGTTTTTTGACAGCAGGCGCAGGAAGTAACGGCAATGACGATCCGTCCAATCCATCATCGGCGCCACGGAGAACCGTCGCGACAGCGCAGGCCTTGTAGGCTGGGGGTTTGGGGCAATATCTGGTGGCATTTTCATTGGTCGATTTGTAGCAATTTTTAGGCGTTTTTGAGGGTTTTTTTAGAGCGATTGCTACAATGTAGCAACCGTCATCAGCAATGTAGCAATCGGAAAATGGGAAGCATCACAGCACGCAAGCGCAAGGACAATTCGGTCAGCTACACCGCACAGCTCAGGCTTGATCGCGATGGCCAGACAGTCTATCAGGAAAGCCAGGCCTTCCACCGCGAGCCCGGCTCGACATCAAACCGACCCATCAGGTGCGCGAGACCGGCCGGCGTTTGCCGGCGTATGGTAGTCAGTTACTTTGATGCAGAATCCAAAATCCCCACACCGAATGTGAAGGCGCTGGCTGGGGCGATTACAAGGCGTACAGGAGATGTGCGGCGGTGAGGGCAGCGCCTGCGCTCAAGGCACCCAGAATGAAAGGCACCAGGCCAATCTGCTTTGCAAGCGACTCTTTCGCGCACAGTTGCGCATCCAATGCAGCAATTTCGAGGCTCAATGAGTGGTGTTTCTCTTGCAGGCTCACATCAGCTTCCTTTTTTTCAGCTATCCGCCTGTGACTCTCCACTAACAACTTACGGTTTTCAAGCTGTAGCTACCCACGATCTTCTTCCACCCTCTCGCATCCTTTCAGGCCTGGGGTCTCGTTTCGTGCTGGCTTGAACGATGCCCTGCTTGACATGTAAAACGATCGTTGTACATTCGGTACATGGATAAACGCACTGAAATAATCACAGAAGCCACTCGCCTCTTTGAGGCAGAGGGGTTTCGAGGCATCGGCATCGATCGTGTGATTGCGCCCTCTGGCGTCTCCACCCGTACGCTCTACAAGCATTTTGGCTCACGCGACGGACTGGTTCTTGCGGTTCTCGAGGCCAGGCATCGCGCGTTCATGCAGCAGCTCGAAAAGCAGCCAGGTGACATCGAGGCGCTGTTCAATACGCTGCGCGACTGGGTCGAGGGGCACGGTACGCTTGGCTGTATGTTGCTACGAGCACGCAGCGAATATGCCCAGGCAAATAGCGAAATCGTCGCGCTCGTTCATCGTCAGAAAACCGAATTTCGCAACGAAGTCGCACAACGCATACGTCTCGTCCTGGGCCGAAGCGATGAACGCCTCGCCACCCAGATCTGGTTACTGTTCGAGGGCGCAACCGCAGCCGCCAGTGTTGCTGGCGCATCGATTATCGACGAGGCCGGGAACGCTGCACGGTCACTCTTGACACTCGCCACAGGCCAGCCATGAGGCGCGGACTGAACCTCGTCGCGGCAGCTTTCACCTTGACCGCGCTGTCCTATGGACTGGCACGGTTTGCCTATGGATTGATGCTGCCCCAGATTCGAGATGAGCTGTCGCTGAGCTACACCGCTGCGGGATGGATTGGCGGTAGCGCCTTTGCGGCTTACTGTGTCGGAATCATTCTGGCCTTTTGCAGCATAGGCACATTGGGGACTCGCCTCATTGCCCTGTCAGCCGCGCTTGCAGCCACGTTCGGCATGGGCCTTGTGGCATTTTCTTCGTCAGGATGGACGTTGGGCCTGGGCATCGGGTTGGCTGGATTGAGCACGGGCTTGACCTCGCCGCCCCTCGCGACCGCAGTGGCCGCCCGGTTCAGTGACCGCGACAGTGCCAAGGCAAACGGGACCATCAACGCAGGTACCGCAGCCGGTATCGTATTTTCCGGCATCGCAGCCCTGTTGGCTGCAGGTGCCTGGCGCGAGCTCTACGGCCTGTTTGCGATAATCGGCGCGGGCGTCACGGCATGGGTCTGGTTTGCCGTACCGCCTTGCCGGAACGACCAGCAAGCCAATAGACCGTTGCTTTCAATCTTCAGTCGGCCTGGCGTACTTGCCCTGTGTACCAGCAGCGCGCTGATGGGGCTATCGAGCACCGCCATCTGGACATTTGGCGCCGACATCCTGCGCAGTGATTTCCACTTTACCGATACCCGCCTGGCCTGGGTCTGGATTGTTGTCGGTGCGTCGGGGGTCTGCGGGTCGCTGACCGGTCTGCTGACCAATCGGTTGGGTACAGCACGCGTACATGGCTGCGCACTGCTCGGGATCGCTGCGGGCACCCTGGGCCTGGCGGCAACGTCCTTTTCTCCCGCGTATGGCTTTGTGTCCATGAGTCTGTTCGGCGCCGCCTACATCGTGTCCTCCGGGACCTTTCTGATTCAAGGGATCAATCTGCTTTCAGATCGACCCGACCTGGGATTGGGCCTTCCGTTTCTCAGCCTGGCGCTGGGTCAGGCCATTGGCACCCCTCTGTTTGGCGCGACGATGAATGCGGCAGGCCCGGTCGGTGCGCTGGCCATCTTCGCTGGCGCGGCATGTCTGGCCATTCATATTCGGCCACGAGCAAGGACATAGCGTATGCCGCACGGGCTCTACAAAAACAGGAGAGACACTATTGCAGTACTACATTCTTCGTCATGAGTCTCCAGAGGGATCCTTTATCGACGGTGACGTGACGTTCTCGCCTGCGCTCCCGGATTACTACCAGGTGGGTAAAGACATCATAAGGCCCGGGACCCGAATCGGCCTGGTGCTGGACAAGCGCGTAAAAAAACTGAAGGCCGATTTTTTTCTGACGACGTGCGGCGCGTTCTTCGTATCCGCTGCCATGAAAACGGTGCTGGAGCACCTTGAAAACGATCTGCTTTTCCTGGAGGCAGATGCACGTTACTCCAGCGCACAGGCGACGGAGAACAGCTACTTCCTGATTCACGCCCGCCACAAGATGGCCTGTTTCGATTACCTGAATTCAGAATACGCAGGAAAGCCCATGGTGCTGGCCAAGCTGGCCAACGGCACGCTGGCGGCCGACTACAAGGCCAGGGGAATAAAGAAGCTTCGCCTCCAGGTACGCGAAGGCACGGCACCCGACTTTTTCTTTGTCGATCATATTGTGTGGATTGATCCGCTGATTTCCGAGACCGTCGTGAACGCGGCCATAAGCAGGAAGCTTCGGCTGAATGTTGAAAAAATCAGCCAGGAACCCCTCTGAACGTCCAGCACCCAAGCTGCGAGGCGCCAGGACGATGATCACCCTTATCGCCGCCCCTCCACGATCATCCGCACCGCCAGCCCCGCCAGCACCGTGCCCATCAACCAGCGCTGCACCACCTGCCACACCGGCCGACCGGCCAGGAACACCGCGATGGATCCGGCCATGACCGCAATCACCGCGTTGACGCTGACACTGACAAGAATCTGGGTCGAGCCCAGGATCAGCGATTGCAGCAGGACGCTGCCGTGACCTTCAGGCTGGATGAATTGCGGCAGCAACGACAGGTACATGACCGCGATCTTCGGGTTCAGCAGGTTGGTGACAAAGCCCATCAGCAGCAGCTTGCGCGGGCTGTCCTTGGGCAGGTCGCGTACCTGGAACGGTGAGCGGCCACCGGGCTTGACCGCTTGCCAGGCCAGGTACAGCAGGTACAGTGCGCCCCCCAGCCGCAGGGTGTCGTAGGCGTAAGGCACGGCCATGACCAGGGCCGTGATACCTACAGCAGCACAAAGCATGTAGAAGACAAAACCCAGCGCTACGCCACCGAGCGAGATCAGCCCGGCCATGCGTCCCTGGCAGATCGAGCGCGAGATGAGATAGACCATGTTGGGGCCAGGCGTGAGCACCATACCCAGAGAGATCAGGGCAAACGCCAGGAGGCTGGAAAGTTCGGGCATGCTCATACGTCCTTGATGATTGTGTGCGCCATCAGTCTAAGGTAAAGCGTTGCAACAAGGCGTCATGCCTTGTTTATTTTTAACGGCGCCTGTCTGGATCGTCAGACAGGCAAGCGTACACTCGACGGTTCAGGCCCAGCGCGTGCAGGTCGGCATTTTCCGGGAACAAGCCGCGGCCCTGATGCTCCAACCTAGTCTGCATGGCGTGCAAGCGCCGCCACGACCGTACCCTTGAGCGGTCGACTACGCTCGGGTAATGTCACTCCACCAAAGGACAGAGCACACTCATGACTTCCAAGCTGGAACAACTCAAAGCAATCACCACCGTCGTGGCCGATACCGGCGACTTCGATGCCATCGCCCGCCTCAAGCCGGTCGATGCCACCACCAACCCTTCCCTGCTGCTGAAAGCGGCCTCCAGCGAAAGCAACGCAGCACTGCTGGGTGAAGCGTTCAGTGGCAGCCAGGGCGACATCGGCCTGGCGTGCGACCGCTTTGCCGTGGCCATCGGCCGCAAGATCCTGGATGTCGTGCCAGGCCGCGTGTCCACCGAGGTTGATGCCCGCCTGTCTTTCGACACACCGGCCCTGATCGAGCGCGGCCAACGCCTGATCGGCCTGTATGAAGAGGCCGGTGTCGGTCGCGAGCGCATCCTGATCAAGCTGGCGTCGACCTGGGAAGGCATCCGCGCCGCCGAGACGCTCGAGAAGCAAGGCATCCAGACCAACCTGACCCTGCTGTTCTCCTTCGCCCAGGCTGTGGCCTGTGCCGAGGCTGGCGTATTTCTGATCTCACCCTTCGTGGGTCGTATCTACGACTGGTACAAGAAGTCCACCGGCCAGGAATACACCGGTGCTGAAGACCCGGGCGTACAGTCGGTCGCACGCATCTACAACTACTACAAGGCCAACGGGTTCAACACCGTGGTCATGGGCGCCAGCTTCCGCAATATCGGTCAGATCGAACAACTGGCCGGCTGCGATCGCCTGACCATCAGCCCCGAGCTGCTCAAGCAACTGGCTGAAGACCAGGGCACCCTGGAACGCAAACTGGTTCCCGGTCAGGCCGGTGAACCGCGCCAGAGCCTTGGCGAGCGTGAATTCCGCTGGCTGTCCAACGAAGACGCCATGGCCACCGAGAAACTGGCCGAAGGCATCCGCCAGTTTGCCCGCGATCAGGAAAAGCTCGAAGCTTTGCTCGCCGCGAAGGCCTGATGCAAAAAGGGCGATACCCATGGGTATCGCCCTTTCTCATCGAGACGGCAAAAGCGTTGTGCCGCTGTCAGCGCTGCCCTTCAAGCGCGTTGACCAGGTCATGAAACGCCTCGCGATTGGACTCGTTGAGCCCCATCAGGATCTTGTGCGCTTCCAGCACCTTGGCCTTGACCACTTCCTCGCCCTGGTCCTGGGATGGCAGGTCGGTAAGACACTCAGGGCACGGCACAGGGTGATCGACAATGTTGAACACCTGATCGAAGCCCATCGACTGCAGCAGCCGCGTTATGTCTTCGTGGGTGGTGACCACCGTGGGCAACAGCCCCACTTTCTGCCGCGACAGGATCGACAGCTTGGCCAGCAGGCCCAGTGTCGTGCTGTCGATGCTGCGTGTTTCGGTCAGATCGATCACGACAGCCGAAAAATTCAGCGCTGTAAAGATGCGCTCGATCGTCGCATCCAAGGCCGAGCACAAGGTCAAACGCACTTCGCCCACGAACTTGAGAACGAAAGTGCCTTCCTGCTCGGCGAACTGGATTCTACCGGTACTCATCAAAGATTCCTGCTTAACACTAACAAGGCGATATCATCCGGCATCTCCCCTAGCGTAGCCAATTCAAAAACCCCGCGCAGACCATCCAGGCTGCCGCCCGCCGTCTCGACCTGTACAGGCAGAGCGGCTTCCTTTTCCTTGAGTGTATCACCGGGCAATAGATCCAGTATGCCATCAGACAACAGCGTCAGGCTGAATGACGCAGGCAACTCGATCGTGTAGTTCTGGTAGGTCGCTTCCTGGAACAGACCCACTGGCAGCCCACGCCCTTCAAGATAGCTGGCTTTGCCATCGGTATACAGCACCGGCAGCGGCAAATGGCCGCCCACCGCATAGGTCAGCGTCCCGGCCAGCTCATCGATCACGCCGCCAACCATGGTCACATGCTTGCCCAGCTTACAGCTGATCAGCCCACGATTGAGGTGGCCCAGCACATCGGAGGGCTTGAACTCCGGCAGCGCACCGCCTCGCTTGGACTCGAACAGCAGCCGGGTGGTCATGAACTTGAGCAGCACGGTGATGAACGCCGAAGACGCGCCATGACCTGAGACATCGGCCAGGTAGAACGCCACGCGGCGGTCATCGACGCGAAAGTAATCGACGAAATCGCCCGACAGGTACAACGACGGGATGATTTCATGCGCAAAGTTGAACTGCTCGATGGACCACGGGCTGATCGGCAGCATGTTCATCTGCACCTGGCGACCGGCATCCTGGTCTTCCTGGAGCAGGTGCAGACTGGCTTCAAGCTCGCGATTGGCGGTTTCAAGCTTCTGGCGATAAAGCCGGTTTTCCTGCTCGAGCCGCGCACGGTCAAGGGCCCGGCCGACCGAATGTTCAAGGACGGCGAGGTCTTCAAGCGGCTTGATCAGGTAATCGGCAGCGCCCAGGCGCAAGGCCTCGACCACATCGCTCATGACCCCTGCGCCGGACACCACGATCACCGGTACTTGCGGGGCGATGGCGCTGACCTGACGGATCAGCTCGAGCCCGCCCATTTGCGGCATGCGCAGGTCGCAGATCACCAGATCAGGGCGTTGTTGCTCGAACGTCTGCACGCCTTGCAAGCCGTTACTGGCCTGCAGGACATTGAAGCCGCTGTCTTCCAGGTAGGCCGCAATGCTTGCGCGCACCACGTCGTCGTCGTCGATAATCAGCAGCGTTGCACTGGTTTTAGGCATGTGGGCAAACGGCGCCAGATCAGGTTGAGGTAGGCGACCCGGTAGGTTCCGGGTTCTGCTTACTGGATTCGCTTTCTAGCCACTCTGCGAAAACAGGCCGTCAGGATTCGGCCATGCTGTCGGTCTTCAGAGGTGCCCTTCAAGGCGCAGACGGTACTCCCATCCGACGGGCGTTTCAAGCGTACTGCCCTGCTCGATTTGCGACTTTACATCGCAAATCACCGGGAGTTATAAGAACGCACAAATCAGCAACCAAAACATAGGACCCACCATGAGCCGAATCGATCAAGGCTATGCCGAGAAGCGCGACTTCATTCGCATGCGCGTCGACGCCGACATCAGCATCATTCACGCAGGGCAGGTCATCTCGGCCGTGTGCCTGGACCTGTCCAGCAGCGGCATGCAGGTTCAGGCACCACGGGCCTTTCAGGTGGGTGACAAACTCAGCGTGCGCATCGACTCCGACCACCCGGCGCTCACGGGCCTGGAGGCCGATACCGAAGTGGTGTGGATTGCCGACCAGGATGATGGTGGCCAGAAACTGGGCCTGTCGATCGTGGCAATGAGCTGACACCCTCAAGACGTCCTTGACTGTGTGAACAGCGCACGCAATTGCCCGGCCATCCATAGATGCGCGTCGCTGCGTGCATATTTGCGATGGCTGTAGAGCCGCAGCGTATAGGGCGCCAGGGTGAACGGTGGCGCATGGCACACAATGTCTGTTGAAGCGCTCAACAGACGGGCCGCCTGTTCAGGCAGGGTCATGAGCAAGTCGCTGCGCGCGATGATGAACGGGCACAGCATCACAAACGGCAGCTGCAAGGCGACATCGCGCTTGAGTCCCATGCCCTGCAAGGCCAGGTCCACCACCCCGCACGCCTCGCCCCACGGCGTGACAACGGCATGCCGCTCAGCCAGATACCCCTGCAGGTCAAGCTGCGTACCAACCCTTGGATGATCACGGCGGGCGATCACGCAGTAACGGCCGCTCATCCAGTCCTCACTCTCCACCCCTGCCGGCAGGCTGTCGCGATCCTCGCCATAGCCCAGGGCAAAATCAATCCGGCCACTGGCCAGGTCCTCAATGCACACCTTGCGCTCGGAATGCACCACCTTCACACACAACCGAGGCGCCACCTGCTGCAGGCGTTCCAGCAATGGCGGCAACAGTTGCAGCGCGGTGTAGTCGGTGGCGGCGAACACAAACACGCGCTCGCTGTTTGAGGGCTCGAAAGGCTCCCATTGCTCCAGTTGATCCGACAACACCTTGAGGCTCTGCGTGACCGCCACTGCCAGCGCGTCGGCGCGCTGGGTGGGGTGCATGCGATTGCCGTGGCGCACGAACAACTCATCGCTCAGCGCTTCGCGCAGGCGGGCCAGGGCATGACTGAAAGCCGAGGCACTGATCGACAACTCATGCGCGGCGCGAGCGACGGTACGGTGGCGGTACAGGGTGTCGAAAACCAGCAGCAGATTCAGATCGAGACGGCGCAGAGCAGGATGCATGATATTCAATAAGACCTGAAGAAATTGCAGTACATGCAGTTTATGGCTTCGCCTAGCATGAACGCTTCTTCTTTGACGGATGTCGCCACATGAGCCTGCACATACGCCCCGCCCGCCCGGACGACGCAGCACAGATCCTGACCTTCATCACTGAACTGGCCGACTATGAAAAGGCCCGGCACGAAGTCATTGCCAGCGTTGCCGACATTGAGCGCACGCTGTTCGCCCCGCAGGCCAGTGCCCAGGCGCTGATCGGCTCATACAACGATCGGCCCATCGGCTTTGCGGTGTACTTTTTCAGTTACTCGACCTGGCTGGGCTGTAATGGCCTGTACCTGGAAGACCTTTACATCACACCGGAGCATAGAGGCACAGGCGCCGGCAAGCAGATGCTCAAGTACCTGGCCCGACAAGCCTGCGACAACGGCTGCGGACGTTTCGAGTGGAGCGTACTGGACTGGAACGAACCGGCCATCCGCTTCTATGAATCGATCGGCGCGCAGCCGCAGAACGAATGGGTGCGCTACCGAATGGAAGGCAACGCGCTGAAGGCGTTTGCCGAAAGCTGAACCTGACGCTGCGTCGACCGAGCTGCCATGCAGGTCGATCGACGAGCATCCTCTGATCAGAAGTCGTCTTCGACCTGGCCGTCCTTGACCTTGAACTCACGGTTCTGCAGGTAGGCATTGCGGATGAAGGTGTACTTGTCGCCAGTGACCAGGCGCTCGGCCGACAACAGGCTGGCACGGGTGTCGATCAGGTTCACGCCCAGCGCCGTGTTGCGGGTCGGTACGTGATCGATGTAGCGGTAAGGCGAAGTGTAGGTGTCCGGGTAACGGGCCAGGGCATCGCGCACGGTGCTGGGGCCGAACAACGGCAGCACCACGTACGGACCGCTGCCCACGCCCCAGCGACCCAGGGTCTGGCCGAAGTCTTCATCGTTGCGCTGCAGGCCCATGTAAGTGCCGACATCGATAAGGCCCAACAGACCGAAAGTCGTGTTGAAGATCAGCCGTGCGCTGTCGACACCGGCATCGGCCGGCTTGAGTTGCAGCACGTTGTTGGCCAGGTTGCCGACATCGCCGATGTTGTTGAAGAAGTTGTGCACGCCGTCTTCGACAAACTGCGGCGCAATGTACTGATAGCCTTGGGCGATCGGCTTGAGGGTGTAGGTGTCGACCACGTCGTTGAAACGAAAGATGGCACGGTTGACGCCTTCCCATGGGTCATCTTCTGCAGCCTGGACGGCTACAGGGACCATCGCGACACCGATGCACAAGGACAGCCGGGTCAATCGCTCGATAAAGCCGCTACGCGGTAAGGGCATGACGCAAACTCCTGTCAGAAAGTAATGCCCCGGGCATGAGGCTTCGGGCAAAGACGGGCAGTATAAGGGGTTCACCGCTAAATAAGGCAGACCTGTAATAAACACCGGCCCGTCATGACACATTCATATTTCTGTCATCACCCGTCGGTAGCGTGCATCAGTATTTCAGAGATCTTCATCATGCTCGCACCGGTTGCCACACCCCTGCCGGCGTTTTCTGCCCTGCTGTTCGGCCTCAGCGGCTGCCTGGTGGATTTTGGCGCACAGGCCGGCACAGCCAGCAAGGGCGCCGCCCTTGCCGCTGACACTCACACCCAACTGACGCCCGGCGCACTTGAAAACCTGCAAAGCCTGCGGCAACAAGGCATTCCCTGTGCCTGGCTGGATGAGCTGCCCGATCCGCTGAGCCAGACCTTGTCGGCCCCGCTGGGCAACCTGATCACCGCCACCGCACGCAGCCAGGTGCGCTGGCCGGCGCCGGATGCCTGCTGGCTGGCGCTGATGGCCCTCAAGGTCAACCAGCTTGAGGGGTGCGTACTGGTCAGCGGCGAGCCGCGCCTGTTGCGCTCCGGGCTCAATGCCGGGCTGTGGACCATCGGCCTGGCCTCTTGTGGTCCGCTGTGCGGCCTGTCGCCGGCGCAATGGCAGGCACTGGACAGCCACGAGCGTGAACGCCTGCGCGCCCAGGCCACCCTGCAGTTGTATGCGCTGGGCGCGCACTCGGTCATCGATCATCTGGGCGAACTGGAATCGTGCCTGGCCGATATCAGCCTGCGGCGCCGCAAAGGCGAAAAACCCTGACGGCGGTCAGCGGCAGAAAGGCGGGCAATGGATTAGTCTTACAGGCATCACGGACCTTTCGTCTGACGGCGCAGTCCATGAATCAGACTTATCGATCAAGGAGCACCGTATGCCTGCCCGCGAACTGCAAGAACAGCTCAATACCCTGCGTGAGCAACTGGAGCAGAATCCGCCACTGTTGCAGGAAGAGCGTGACCGCATGCACGAACTCATGCAACAAATTGAAACTAAAATAGAGCTGGAAAACCTGACTCAAGAGCAGGACTCCAGTCTGTCCGACAACGTCAACCTCGCCGTCGAGCGCTTCGAGGTCGAGCACCCCGGCGTGGCCGTCACCTTGCGCAACATCATGAATACCCTGGGCAGCATGGGCATCTGAAAACCTGGCGCCCGGATACGAAAAAGCCCGTCGAATGACGGGCTTTTTCGTGCAACCGGCTTATTGCCGCGCCAGGCGACCGTTATCCACCGATACGGCCTCGGTACTGCGATAAGGGTTGATGTCCAGCCCCCCACGGCGTACATAGCGCGCATAAACCGTCAGCGACTGCGGCTTGAGCAGGCGTTGCAGGTCGAGAAAAATGCGCTCCACGCATTGCTCATGAAAATCCGAGTGCTGGCGGAAGCTGACGATGTAGGCCAGCAGACTGGCGTGATCCAGCGCTGCGCCACGGTACTGGACCACCACGCTGCCCCAGTCGGGCTGGCTGGTCACCGGGCAATTGGACTTGAGCAAATGCGTGTGCAGGCTTTCTTCGACCACGCGCGCTGCATCGCAGCGCAGTAATTCAGGACGCGGATGGTCATAGCTGCTGACCTCGATATCCAGCTCATCGATGCACGTGCCCGGCAAACCGGCCACGCCCTGCGCCTGAACCTCATCCAGGCTGTGAATGACCACGCCCACCGGCTTGCCGGCGGCGGCCGACAAATCGGCCACCAACACTTGCTGCAGTTGCTGGCGATCGGCGAACACACTCTGGTTCAGGGAGTTGAGGTACAGCTTGAACGACTTCGACTCGATGATATTGGGCGAGTCGGCCGGCACGCTGAACTCGGCGATGGCCACCACCGGCTTGCCCGAAGGCAGCAGCCAGGACAGCTCGTAGCAGTTCCAGATATCGACACCCTGATACGGCAAGGTCTGCGCGGTCAGCCCCAGTTCAGCCCATTTTGCGGTGCGCGGAATCGGGAACAGCAGCGAGGGCGTGTAGGTGCAAATGTACTCACTGGACTTGCCCAGTGGAGAATGTTCGGCGGCGGGGTGCATGGTGATACCTGGACTTCAAGAATGAACCGCGCAAGTCTAGCGGGTTTGCGTGGCGCTTTCAGCCCACACCGATCAGCATTACAACCTTGTCAGCTTGTGCCGTTGCTCGCCACAACGCGCTATAAAGCCCTTTTGCGATCCATACGAGCCTGCGATGAAACTACTGATCGTCGAAGATCAACCCAAGACGGGTCATTATCTGCACCAGGGATTGAGCGAGGCCGGCTTCGACAGCGAATGGATCAATGACGGTCATTCGGGTCTGCAACGCGCCCTGAGCGGCGAGCACGCCTTGTTGATTCTCGACGTGATGCTGCCCGGCGTGGACGGCTGGCAGATCCTTGAGCAGGTGCGCCGCGCAGGCTTGCAGACCCCGGCGCTGTTTCTCACCGCTCGCGACGCCATCGAAGACCGCGTACATGGCCTGGAACTGGGGGCCGATGACTACCTGGTCAAGCCGTTTGCCTTTGCCGAATTGCTCGCCCGGGTGCGCACTCTGCTGCGACGCCGGACCGTGCCAGCCGACACCCGCTTGCAACTGGGCGAACTGCAACTGGACTTGCTGCAACGCAAGGTCGAGCGGGCCGGCCAGCGGCTGGACCTGACCGTCAAGGAGTTTGCCTTACTGGAGCTGCTGTTGCGCCGTCAGGGCGAGGTGTTGCCCAAGTCACTGATTGCAGCCCAGGTCTGGGACATGCACTTCGACAGCGACACCAACGTCATCGAGGTCGCCATCCGCCGCTTGCGCATGAAAGTCGACGATGACTTTGCAGTCAAACTGATCCATACCGTGCGCGGCCTGGGCTATGTGTTACAGGAGCAGGCGCCATGAGGCTGTCGCTGCGCAGTCGCCTGGCACTGTTGTTCGCCGGCTGCACGGCCGGGGTGTCACTGATCGCCGGCCTGCTGTTCAGCCAGGCCAGTGCCAGCCATTTCATCGAACTGGACCAGCAACTGTTCGACGCCCAGGTGGCCAGCCTGCGCAACGGTCTGCAGGGCGTAGACAGCCTGCAAGCCTTCAAGGCGCGCCAGCCACTGCTGGGCAAGCCCAGTCACTCGGCCGACATGACGCTGCGCCTGCGCGATGCACAAGGTCAGCCGTGGCTGGACACGGCCCCTGCCCTGCCCGCCACCCTGCTTGTGCCCGGCCTGCATGCCTTCAGCAATGCACAAGGCGCTTACCGGGTCTTCACCACCGCCCTGCACCCTGGGCACCCCGACTCGCCCCTGCTGACCCTGGTGCTGGACATCACCCATCACCAGCATTTCCTGCAACGCATGCAGCACCTGATCTGGCTGACGGTCGGCCTGTGCGCACTGGTCACCGCATTGCTCGGTGCCTGGGCGGCGCGCAGCGGCCTACGGCCCTTGCAACGCATGAGTAAAGTGGCCGCCGGCGTCTCGGCCAGTTCACTGACCACGCGCCTGCCCGAACACGAGATGCCCGCCGAACTGGCCGAACTGACCCGTGCCTTCAATGCCATGCTCACGCGCCTGGAGGAGGGCTTTCAGCGTCTGTCAGCGTTCAGCGCCGACATCGCCCATGAATTGCGCACGCCGCTGTCGAACCTGCTGACCCAGACCCAGGTCACTCTGGCCCGTCCCCGCGCACTGGAGCAGTACCGCGAAGCGCTGCTGGGCAACCTTGAAGAACTGCAAAGCCTGACACAGATGGTCAACGACATGCTGTTGCTGGCCAAGGCCGAACAGGGCTTGCTGACACCCGTCCATGATCGACTGCACCTTGAACAAGAGGTCGATGCGGTGCTGGAGTACTTCACGCCCCTGGCTGAAGACGCCGGCATCACCCTGCACCGCGAAGGTCAGGCAACCGCACGCGCAGACCGGGCACTGCTGCGCCGAGTGTTGTCCAACCTGCTGGACAATGCCGTGCGCTACACCCCGACCGGCGGCCAGGTGCGCGTCACGTTGCAGGCCGTGGCCGCTGGCGTGGAGCTGAGCGTAGAAAACCCGGGCCAGACCCTTGACCCGGCGGTGCTGTCACGCCTGTTCGACCGCTTCTATCGGGTCGACCCGGCGCGGCCCGACAGCCAGGCCCACGCAGGGCTTGGGCTGGCGATCAGCCGCTCGATCATCCAGGCCCACGGCGGCACGATTCACGGCGAGTCGGCCGCCGGGCTGACCCGCTTCGTGATTCGACTCTGACAGCCTACTCGTAGCGCAAGGCGTGCGCCGGCTCGATCTTGGCGGCGCGCCAGGCCGGGTAGATGGTCGCCAGGAAGCTCAGGACAAAACCGGCCCCACAGATCAGCAGCACGTCGCCGCCTTGCAGTTCGGAAGGCAGGTTGCTGATGAAATACACGTCGGCACTGAACACATGCTGGCCACTGACCCGTTCGAACCAGCCGACCAGCGCACTGACATTCAGCGCGGCGATCACCCCGAGCACCCCGCCGATCAGGGTGCCGACCACACCGATCAGCGAGCCCTGGACAATGAAGATGCCCATGATCTGCCGGGGCGTGGCGCCGATGGTGCGCAGGATCGCGATGTCAGCCCCCTTGTCATTGACCACCATGATCAAGGTGGCAATGATGTTGAACGCCGCCACCGCCACGATCATCAGCAGCAACAGGCCGATCATGGTCTTTTCCATTTTCATGGCACTGAACAGGCTGCCCTGGGTGTGGGTCCAGTCATCGGCACGGTAGCCCTGCCCCAGCGCCTTGGCGATGTCGGTCGAGATTTTCGGGGCCTGGTAAAGATCTTTCAGCGCCAGGCGCACGCCTTGCACCTGGCCGGGCTGCCAGCGCTGCATCTGCCCGGCGTCGGCGATGTGCATCAGCGCCATGGAGCCGTCCAGCTCGGCACCGACCTTGAACAGCCCGACCACGGTCAGGCGCTGCAAGCGCGGCGTGATGCCACCGGGGGCGTTGCTGATTTCCGGCACGATCAGGGTCAGGGCGTCGCCGACATTGACCCGAAAGCGCCGTGCGGTGATTTCGCCCAGCACCACACCGAACTCACCGGGCTTGAGGCCATCGAGGCTGCCACGGGTGATGTGCTGCGTCACGATCGACACTGCATGCTCACGGGCAGGATCGATACCGCTGACCTGGATCGGCTGCATCAGGCCACGGTAGGACAGCATGCCTTCCATTTCGGTCAGCGGCGCGGCGGCCACCACTTCCGGGTTGCGCAAGGCGGCGTCGGCCGTGGCTTGCCAGTCATCCAGCGGCTTGACGCCGAGGATCGCCGCATGTGGCACCATGCCGAGGATGCGCGAGCTCATTTCACGCTGGAAGCCGTTCATCACCGACAGCACCACGATCATGGCCAGCACCCCCAGGGCCAGGCCGATCATCGAGGTCATGGAGATGAACGAGATAAAGTTCTTGCGGCGCTTGGCCCGGGTGTAGCGGGCGCCGATGAAGATGGATAAGGGTCGGAACATTCGCAGGGCACCTTGGCAAAAAGATCGGCCCGGCACCCGCTCAACGGGCGTCAGGCCGGATGAATCAGACGGCGACCAGGTGGCCGTCTTCCAGGCGCAGGATACGATCCATCTGCCTGGCCAGATTCAGGTCATGGGTGACCACTAGAAACGCCGTGCGCGAGGCCGTGCTCAGCTCGCGCATCAGGTCCTGAATACCCTGTGCGGTGTGGTGGTCAAGGTTGCCGGTGGGCTCGTCGAGCATTACCAGCCCCGGCTCGTTGACCAGCGCCCGGGCGATGGCGACACGCTGACGCTCGCCACCGGACAACTCGGCCGGCTTGTGCGCCAGGCGATGGCCCAGGCCGACCCGCTCCAGCAGCGCCGTGGCCCGCTTGCGCGCCTCGGGGATGGCCGTCTTGCCGATCAGCAGCGGCATGCAGACGTTTTCCAGTGCAGTGAACTCGGGCAACAGGTGGTGGAACTGGTACACGAACCCCAGCGCCCGGTTGCGTAACAGGCCACGGGCCTTCTCGTTCAGCGCCGACAACTGCTCGCCAGCCAGCCATACGCTGCCCTCGGACGGCGTATCCAGGCCACCCAGCAGGTTGAGCAAAGTACTTTTGCCAGAGCCGGAACTGCCAACGATCGCCACCCGCTCGCCGGGAAACAACTCCAGTTGCAGGTTGGACAGCACCACCACCGACTCAGGGCCCTCCTCGTAGGATTTACCCAGGTTGCGGCAACTCAATACGGCTTTTTCAGACATGCCCGACTCACTCATAACGTAACGCCTCTGCCGGCTGGGTACGCGCTGCGCGCCAGGCCGGATACAAGGTGGCGAAGAAACTCAGGACCAATGCGGCACCGCAGACCTGGAACACGTCCTGGGCCATCAACTGCGAAGGCAGGTAATCGATGAAGTAGACATCCGCATTGAGAAACTTGTGGCCGATCAGGCCTTCGAGGGCGGCGATGGCGCTACTGACATTGAGCGCAGCCAGGATGCCGACGCCCGCGCCGATCAGGGTGCCGACCACGCCGATCACCGTACCCTGGACCATGAAGATCGCCATGATCTGCCCGGGCGTGGAGCCCAGGGTGCGCAGGATGGCGATATCGCCCTTCTTGTCGTTGACCACCATCACCAGCGTGGAGATGATGTTGAATGCCGCCACCGCCACGATCAGCAACAGCAGCAGGCCGATCATGGACTTCTCCATGCGGATGGCCTGGTACAGGTTGCCGTGGGTGCGCATCCAGTCGCGCGACCAATAGTGGTCGCTGCCCAGTTGCTGGGCAATCTCCCAGGACACCTTCGGTGCCTGGAACAGATCATCGAACTTCAGGCGCAGGCCCTGGACCTGATCGGGCTGCCAGCGGCGCAGGCGGCCCAGGTCCTCGATATTGGTCAGGCCCAGGTAGCCGTCGATTTCGCCGGCGCCGACATGAAAGATGCCTACCACGGTAAAGCGCTTCATGCGCGGGAACATGCCGGCCGGGGTCACCGCCACTTCCGGGGCCACGAAGGTCAGCTTGTCACCTACGGCAACGCCCAGCCTGGCGGCGGCCTTGTCGCCGATCATGATGCCGAACTCACCCGGCGCCAGCGCGCTCAGGGCACCCTGGCGAATGAATTGATCGATGATCGAAACCTTGGGTTCCTGAGCC
The DNA here is from genome assembly GCF_001423155.1 of Pseudomonas sp. Leaf127. NCBI lineage: Bacteria > Pseudomonadati > Pseudomonadota > Gammaproteobacteria > Pseudomonadales > Pseudomonadaceae > Pseudomonas > Pseudomonas sp. Leaf127. The sequence continues at coordinate 955,757 of NZ_LMOA01000021.1, forward strand.
GGGTCAATACCATTGAGCAAGACCTTTTGCACCGTGCCGGCGTGGCTGAGCAGGCCTTGCATCTGGGTGAACGGCGCCACGGCGACCACCCCGGCGTGAGCGCCGACCTTGCTCGCCAGGGCGGGCCAGTCGCGGATCGGCTCATCGGACTCCAGGGTGGCGTGGGGCACCATGCCCAGCACCCGGGTCCGCATCTCGTGGTCGAAGCCGTTCATGACCGACAGCACTACGATCATCACCACCACGCCAAGCGCCAGGCCAATGATTGAGGTCAGGGAAATGAAGGAGACAAAATGATTACGTCGCTTGGCACGGGTATAACGCGTGCCGATGAATGCAAAAAGAGGTCTGAACATGTAGGGAATTGTTCGCAGGAATGGGACATCCGTGTGGCGGGCCGAAACGCTCGGCCTTACACTCGAAGCTCTCTGACCATAGCCGTTAGCACGGGTTCGCCATGTCGACACTAGATGAAGAAAGACGCCGCGAATACTACCGTATCGAGGACAGCGTCGCACTGGAAATTAACCCTCTGACCGAGGCCGCCAGCTGCGCCATGCCCCGCATCACGGCCTTGTTCGAACTGCTCAGCGAGCTGCATGTCAGCGAGTTCGAATCCCAGCATCTGCTGCGCCAGCTCGACGAGCGCGACCGGGTGCTCAACAGTTTTCTCAAGGCTCTCAGCAAGCGTATCGACCTGCTCGGCCAGGTCGTGGCGCACACGGCGCTGGGCGAGCTGGGCACGCCGCAGCCGGTATTGCTGTCCGAGGCCGGCGTGCAGTTTCATGCAGCCCAGCCCTATGCCGTGGACGCGCTACTGTCGATCAAAATGGTATTAATGCCACAAGCGGCCGGCATGATGCTGGTGGCCCGGGTGGTGAGCTGTGAAACCCGGGAAGACGGCGATTACGAAATCGATACAGAATTTGTCGAACTGCCCGATGCCCAGCGACAATTGCTGGCCCGACACGTCTTGCAGCGTCAGGCCCAGCAGCGCCGCCAGGCCCTGGAGCAGGCGGAACCGCCGCAATCCTGAGCCGCTCTGTTCAAACCCAAGGAGTATTTGTGACCCTGATCTACGGCCATCGCGGCGCCAAAGGCGAAGCACCGGAAAACACCCTCACCAGCTTCCAGCAATGCCTGCAGCAAGGCGTGCGGCGCTGCGAGCTGGACCTGCACCTGTCGCGCGACGGCGAGCTGATGGTCATCCACGACCCGACCCTCAAGCGCACCACCCAGCGCGGCGGCAAGGTCAACGAGCATCTGGCAAGTGACCTGGAAACCTATGACGCCCGCCACGGGGGGCCGGGCTGGGCACAACCCTGCCCCATTCCGCGCCTGGAGACGCTGTTCGAGCAGTGCGATTTCGAGCATTGGCAACTGGAAGTCAAGAGTGCCTCACGCACCCGTGCGGCCAACACGGTGCTGGCGATTCGGGAACTGGTGCAGCGCCACGGCTTGCTGGACAAAGTGACCATCACGTCAAGCTCCCGCGAAGTGCTGCGTGCCGCACTGGAACTGACGCCGGACATTGCCCGCGGACTGGTGGCCGAGTATGCCTGGCTGGACCCGCTGAAGGTCGCGCAAGGCTATGGCTGCGAGATCCTGGCGCTGAACTGGACGCTGTGCACGCCCGAGCGCCTGCAAAAAGCGCAGCGCCAGGGGTTGCACGTGTCGGTGTGGACAGTCAACGAGCCCGCGCTGATGCGCAGGCTCGCCGACTTCGGCGTGGACAGCCTGATTACAGACTTTCCCGGTTTGGCCAGCGCCACCCTCGGGAATCGCTGAATCCGGTTTCTCCGGCCGGCTCAGGCCACCGGCCGGAGCCGCTCAAAAAAGCCGGTTGAGCCCGTCGTACGCCGCCACCCGATAGGCTTCGGCCATGGTCGGATAGTTGAAGGTGGTGTTGACGAAGTACTTGAGGGTATTGGCTTCACCGGGCTGGTTCATGATCGCCTGGCCGATGTGCACGATCTCCGAAGCCTGGTCGCCAAAGCAATGCACGCCCAGCACTTCCAGGGTCTCGCGGTGGAACAGGATTTTCAGCATGCCGACGCGCTCGCCGGAAATCTGTGCCCGCGCCATGCCCTTGAAGAACGCCTTGCCGACTTCGTAAGGCACTCGGGCCTCGGTCAGCTCGCTTTCGTTCTTGCCGATCGAACTGATCTCCGGAATCGTGTAGATCCCGGTCGGCACGTCATTGACATAGCGCCAGCTGCCGTTCTCGACCACACTGCCGGCCGCCGAACGACCCTGGTCATAGGCGGCACTGGCTAGGCTCGGCCAGCCGATCACATCACCGGCACCGTAGATATTGCCCAGCTTGGTGCGATAGTTTTCATCGACCTCGATCTGGCCACGGCCATTGGCTTTAAGGCCGATGTTCTCAAGCCCCAGCTTGTCGGTGTTGCCGGTACGGCCGTTGCACCACAGCAAGGCATCGGCCTTGATCTTCTTGCCCGATTTGAGGTGCAGGATCACACCGTTTTCCAGGCCTTCGACCCGCTCGTACTCTTCGTTGTGACGCACCATCACGTTGTTGTTGCTGAAGTGATAGCTCAGCGCCTGGGAGATTTCCTTGTCCAGGAAGCTCAGCAACTGGTCGCGGTTGTCGACCAGCTCGACCAGCACGCCCAGGCCACTGAAGATCGAGGCGTATTCGCAGCCGATGACGCCTGCGCCGTAGATGATCAATTTGCGCGGGGTATGGCTCAGGCTGAGGATGGTGTCGCTGTCGTAGATACGCTTGTGGGAGAAGTCGATATCGGAGGGGCGATAAGGCCGGGAACCGGTAGCGATGATGATCTGGTTGGCCACCAGCTTTTCGACCACGCCATTGGCGCAGACCACATTGATGCTGTTCTCGTCGGCAAAGCTGCCGGTACCGAAGAACACATCGACGCGGTTACGGGCGTAATAGCTGGTGCGCGAGGCCACCTGCTTGGAGATGACGATCTCGGCGTTTTTCAGCACATCGGGGAACGAGAACCAGCGTGGTTCGCCGATGGCGCGAAACATGGGGTTGGTGTTGAACTGGATGATCTGCTTGACCGAGTGACGCAATGCCTTGGAGGGGATGGTGCCCAGGTGGGTGCAGTTGCCGCCGACCTGGCGACGGCTGTCGACCATGGCCACCTTGCGACCCGCCTTGGCAGCGTTCATCGCCGCCCCTTCCCCGGCAGGACCGGACCCCAATACCACGACATCGTAGTTGTAGACAGCCATGCGTACTCCTTTAGAACAGGCCGGGCTGCCACTCTGGCTTCCCGGGCTAAATCACGCGGCGCAGTCTAGCGCTGCGTCGAAGCGGGGAACATTACCCCTTGGTCGAGTCGATGGCCAATTTTTCTCCTGAAAACGGACGCTGGATTGCTTTTACCAACCTGAACAAAGCTTGAACCAGACGTCCTTGGTCACCGCAACCGCTCTACAACGGTTGTCTCCTGCATTCTTAAAACATATTGTTACAAATGACTTCCGCATCCGGGCGCAGACCCGGAGTGCTGCGCCTGCAGCCGACAGACTGACCCCCTCCTCCAATAATCAGCCCGAAGAGTCAGCTCCGATGACCTCAACAACCAGCAAAGGCAAGGCGATCTTTCGCGTTGTCAGCGGCAACTTTCTCGAGATGTTCGACTTCATGGTCTATGGCTTCTACGCCACGGCCATTGCCAAGACCTTCTTTCCGGCGCAGAGCGCATTCGCTTCATTGATGCTGTCGCTGGCCACCTTCGGTGCCGGCTTTCTGATGCGTCCGCTGGGCGCGATCTTTTTGGGCGCCTACATCGACCGTCACGGCCGTCGCCAGGGCCTGTTGATTACCCTGGCGCTGATGGCCATGGGCACCTTGCTGATCGCCTGCGTGCCCGGCTACGCCAGCATTGGCCTGGCCGCCCCCTTGCTGGTGCTGCTGGGACGCTTGCTGCAAGGCTTTTCGGCCGGCGTAGAACTGGGCGGCGTCTCGGTGTACCTGGCCGAAATCGCCACGCCAGGGCGCAAGGGTTTTTTCGTCAGTTGGCAATCGGCCAGCCAGCAGGCAGCCGTGGTTTTCGCCGGCCTGTTGGGCGTGGGCCTCAACCACTGGCTGAGCCCGGAGCAGATGGGCGACTGGGGCTGGCGCCTGCCGTTCTTCATTGGCTGCATGATCGTGCCGGCGCTGTTTGTCATTCGCCGTTCACTGGAAGAGTCGCCTGAGTTCGAAGCACGCAAGCATCGCCCGACCTTAAGTGAAGTGCTGCGCTCGATCCGGCAGAACTTCGGCCTGGTCATCGCCGGTATGGCGCTGGTGGTCATGACCACCGTGTCGTTCTACCTGATCACGGCCTACACCCCGACCTTCGGCAAGAACGAGCTGAACCTCACGGACCTTGAAAGCCTGCTGGTTACCGTCTGCGTGGGGCTGTCCAACTTCGTCTGGCTGCCGGTGATGGGCGCGCTGTCCGACCGCATCGGCCGCAAGCCGCTGTTGATCGGCGCCACGGTCCTGGCCATTGCCAGCGCCTACCCGGCCTTGTCGTGGCTGGTTGCCCACCCCAGTTTCGGCCACCTGCTGACGGTCGAACTGTGGCTGTCGTTCCTGTACGGCTCCTACAACGGCGCCATGGTCGTGGCCCTGACCGAAATCATGCCGGTCGAGGTGCGCACCACCGGCTTCTCGCTGGCCTACAGCCTGGCCACAGCCACCTTTGGCGGCTTTACACCAGCGGCCTGCACTTACCTGATCCACGCCCTGGACAACAAGGCCGCCCCCGGCATCTGGCTGACCGGTGCCGCCGTCATGGGCCTCATGGCGACGCTGTTCCTGTTCAGGAGCGGCGCAGCGGCAAGCCACAAGCTTCAAGCGGCACGTTAAAAGCAGGGCGCGCCAGCGCTTGAAATCTGCGCATAAAAAAACGGGTCGAATAATCGACCCGTTTTTTTGGCCTTGCCCAATCAGCCCGGGCAACACCCTCTTGCAGCTTGCAGCTAAAAACCTGCCGCTGCCGTCCCGCTTACAACGGGAAAGCCGGCGGGTTGACGCCCGCCATGTCTTCCATCACGCGCACGACCTGGCAGCTGTAACCGAATTCGTTGTCGTACCAGACGTACAGGACAACACGGTTATCGTTGGCGATGGTCGCTTCGGCGTCGACGACACCGGCGTGGCGGGAGCCTACGAAGTCGGTCGATACCACTTCCTGGGAGCTGACGTAGTCGATCTGCTTGTGCAGGTCCGAATACAGCGCGATGTCGCGCAGGTATTCGTTGATCTCTTCGCGGGTGGTGGCCTTTTCCAGGTTCAGGTTGAGGATGGCCATCGACACGTTCGGCGTCGGCACACGGATCGCGTTGCCGGTCAGCTTGCCGGCCAGTTCAGGCAGGGCCTTGGCGGCGGCGGTGGCAGCACCGGTCTCGGTGATGACCATGTTCAGCGCGGCACTGCGGCCACGACGCGAACCCTTGTGGAAGTTGTCGATCAGGTTCTGGTCGTTGGTGTACGAGTGAACGGTTTCGACGTGACCGTTGATGATGCCGTACTTGTCGTTGACGGCCTTGAGCACCGGCACGATGGCGTTGGTGGTACAAGAGGCAGCAGACACGATCTTGTCATCAGCGGTGATCTGACCGTGGTTGATGCCGTGAACGATGTTCTTCAGCTTGCCCTTGCCAGGTGCGGTCAGAACGACACGGTCGACACCCGGGCAGGCCAGGTGCTGGCTCAGGCCGTCGGCGTCGCGCCATACACCGGTGTTGTCCACCAGCAGGGCGTTCTTGATGCCGTACTGGGTGTAGTCGACCTCGGACGGGTTCTTGGCGTAGATGACTTGGATCAGGTTACCGTTGGCGGTCAGGGTGCTGTTGGCTTCATCGATGGTGATGGTGCCATCGAACGGGCCGTGTACCGAGTCGCGGCGCAGCAGGCTGGCGCGCTTGACCAGGTCGTTCTCGGCGCCCTTGCGGACCACGATGGCGCGCAGGCGCAGGCCGTCGCCACCACCGGTCTTCTCGACCAAGATACGCGCCAGCAGACGACCGATACGGCCGAAACCGTACAGGATCACGTCGGTGCCCTTGCGCTCGGAAGTCTTCTGCTGACCGACGACGCTGGCCAGTTCTGCACGCACGAACTCTTCGGCACTGCGGCCGTTGCCTTCGGTCTTGAACTTGACGGCCAGACGGCCCAGGTCCACGGAAGCGGCGCCCAGCTTGAGCTCGCTCATGGCCTTGAGCAGGGGGAAAGTCTCGTGCACCGACAGCTCGCTGGCATCGGCCTGGCGATGGCGCGCAAAGCGGTGGGCCTTGAGAATGGCGATGACTGAACGGTTGATCAGGCTGCGGCCGTAGATCGAGGAGACCACATTGTTATTGCGGTACAACTGGCCGATAAGCGGGATCATCGCTTCGGCGAGGGCTTCACGGTCGATCCATTCACCAAGACACTGGTCGGGCTTCTGAGTCACGGGAACCTTCCACATGTAGGGGCAGAAAAAAGGGGCTACATTATGACCGCGCCAGTGTTTCTGAGCAATGCACGGCGATCAGATGTTTTGGCACTACATAAATTTCGCCCTCAAAATCGGCCAATGGCGCTGGAAAACTGACAGCCACCACCCTGGCCCGTTACAATCGCCGCCCCTGTCGCACTGCCTGGAGTCGGACCTTCCGTGCCTGTCCTGCGTCTACCGCATCTGCCCGCCGCTGCCGGCAAACAACACTGGGGCAATCTCCCCGGTGCCGCGCTGAGCCTGGCCATCGCCGAGGCCGCCAATGCCGCCCGGCGTTTCACCCTGTTGCTGACCGCCGACAGCCAGGCCGCCGAACGCCTGGAGCAAGAGCTGAAGTTCTTTGCACCGGACCTGCCGGTGTTGCATTTCCCCGACTGGGAAACGCTGCCTTATGACCTGTTTTCGCCGCACCAGGACATCATTTCCCAGCGCATTGCCAGCCTCTACCGCCTGCCCGAGCTGAGCCATGGCGTGCTGGTGGTGCCGATTACCACCGCCCTGCACCGCCTGGCCCCGACGTCGTTCCTGCTCGGCAGCAGCCTGGTGCTCGACATCGGCCAGAAGCTCGACGTCGAAGCCATGCGCACACGCCTGGAGGCCAGCGGCTATCGCTACGTCGACACCGTCTACGAGCACGGCGAGTTCACCGTGCGCGGTGCGTTGATCGACCTGTTCCCGATGGGCAGCAAGGTGCCGTACCGCATCGACCTGTTCGATGACGAAATCGAAACCCTGCGCACCTTCGACCCCGACACCCAGCGCTCGATCGACAAGGTCGAGTCGGTGCGCCTGCTGCCGGCCAAGGAATTTCCGCTGCATAAAGACGAAGTCGTGCGCTTCAAGGCGCGCTTTCGCGAGCGCTTCGACGTCGACTTCCGCCGCAGCCCGATCTTCCAGGACCTCAACAGCGGCATTACCCCGGCCGGGATCGAGTACTACATTCCACTGTTCTTCGAACAGACCTCGACCCTGTTCGACTATCTGCCGCAAGACACCCAGGTGTTTTCGCTGCCGGGCATCGAGCAGGCCGCAGAGAACTTCTGGAACGACGTGCGCAATCGCTATGAAGAACGCCGTGTCGACCCGGCCCGGCCCTTGCTGCCGCCGGCCGAGCTGTTCCTGCCGGTCGAAGACTGCTTTGCGCGCCTCAAGGCCTGCCCGCGGGTCGTGGTCAGCCAGCAGGACGTCGAGACCGGTGTGGGCCGTGAGCGTTTCCCGGCCCGGCCCTTGCCGGAACTGGCCATCGAAGCCAAGGCCAACCAGCCTCTGGCAGCGCTGTCGAACTTTCTTGACCAGTTTGCCGGGCGGGTGCTGTTCACCGCTGAGTCGGCCGGCCGTCGCGAAGTATTGCTGGAGTTGCTTGAACGCCTGAAGCTGCGGCCCAAGACCGTCGACGGCTGGCAGGAATTCGTCACCGGCACGGACCGCCTGGCCATTACCATTGCGCCGCTCGACGAAGGCCTGGTGCTGGACGAACCGTCGCTGGCCCTGGTCGCCGAAAGCCCGCTGTTTGGCCAGCGGGTCATGCAGCGCCGGCGCCGCGAAAAGCGCGCCGACCACGGCAACAACGATGCCGTGATCAAGAACCTCACCGAGCTGCGCGAAGGCGCGCCGGTGGTGCACATTGATCACGGCGTGGGCCGCTACCAGGGCCTGGCAACGCTTGAAATCGACAACCAGGTCGCCGAGTTCCTGACCCTGGTCTATGCCGATGAAGCCAAGCTCTATGTGCCGGTGGCCAACCTGCACCTGATTGCCCGCTACACCGGCAGCGACGACGAACTGGCCCCGCTGCACCGGCTGGGCTCGGAAGTCTGGCAAAAGGCCAAGCGCAAGGCCGCCGAACAGGTGCGGGACGTCGCGGCCGAACTGCTCGACATCTATGCCCGTCGCGCAGCCCGCGAGGGCTACGCCTTCGAAGACCCCAAGGCCGACTACGCCACCTTCAGCGCCGGCTTTCCATTCGAGGAAACCCCCGACCAGCAGTCGAGCATCGACGCGGTACGCGCCGACATGCTTGCTGCCAGGCCCATGGACCGCCTGGTGTGCGGCGATGTCGGCTTCGGCAAGACCGAGGTGGCGATGCGCGCAGCGTTCATTGCCGTGCATGGCGGTCGGCAGGTGGCAGTGCTGGTGCCGACCACCCTGCTCGCCCAGCAGCACTACAACAGTTTTCGCGATCGTTTCGCCGACTGGCCGGTCAAGGTCGAGGTCATGAGCCGCTTCAAGTCGGCCAAGGAAGTCAATGCGGCGGTGGCCGAGCTGGCCGAGGGCAAGCTCGACATCGTCATCGGCACCCACAAGCTGTTGCAGGACGACGTCAAGTTCAAGAACCTGGGCCTGGTGATCATCGACGAAGAGCATCGCTTCGGGGTGCGCCAGAAAGAACAGCTCAAGACCCTGCGCAGCGAAGTCGACATCCTGACCCTGACCGCCACGCCGATCCCGCGCACGCTGAACATGGCGGTGTCGGGTATGCGCGACCTGTCGATCATCGCCACCCCGCCGGCCCGGCGCCTGTCGGTGCGCACCTTCGTCATGGAGCACAACAAGCCGACGGTCAAGGAGGCGCTGCTGCGCGAACTTCTGCGCGGTGGCCAGGTGTATTACCTGCACAACGACGTCAAGACCATCGAGAAATGCGCCGCCGATCTCGCCGAACTGGTGCCCGAGGCGCGCATCGGCATCGGCCACGGGCAGATGCGCGAGCGTGAGCTCGAACAGGTGATGAGCGACTTCTACCACAAGCGCTTCAACGTGCTGGTGGCCTCGACCATCATCGAGACCGGCATCGACGTGCCAAGCGCCAACACCATTCTCATCGAGCGCGCCGACAAGTTCGGCCTGGCCCAGCTGCACCAGCTGCGTGGCCGGGTCGGGCGCAGTCACCACCAGGCCTACGCCTATCTGCTGACCCCGCCGCGCAAGCAGATCACCCCGGACGCCGAGAAGCGCCTGGAGGCCATCGCCAACACCCAGGACCTGGGCGCAGGCTTTGTACTGGCCACCAACGACCTGGAAATCCGCGGCGCCGGCGAACTGCTCGGCGACGGCCAGAGCGGGCAGATCCAGGCGGTGGGCTTTACCCTGTACATGGAAATGCTCGAGCGGGCGGTCAAGGCCATTCGCAAGGGCGAACAGCCCAACCTCGACCAGCCGCTGGGCGGAGGGCCGGAGATCAACCTGCGGGTGCCGGCGCTGATTCCCGAAGCCTACCTGCCGGACGTGCATGCGCGGCTGATCCTCTACAAGCGCATCGCCAATGCCGCCGATGAAGAGGCGCTCAAGGACTTGCAGGTCGAGATGATCGACCGCTTCGGCCTGTTGCCCGAGCCCACCAAGCACCTGGTGCGCATCACGCACCTGAAGCTGGTGGCCGAACAACTGGGCATCACCAAGATCGACGCCGGCCCCCAGGGCGGACGCCTGGAGTTTTCTGCCACCACGCCGGTCGAGCCGCTGACCCTGATCAAGCTGATCCAGGGCCAGCCCAATCGCTACAAGTTCGAAGGGGCTACCCTGTTCAAGTTCATGGTGCCCATGGAACGCCCTGAAGAGCGTTTCAACACGATCGAGGCGCTGCTTGAGCGCCTGACCCCGAAAACTGCTTGAAGGATGGATTGATGCGTCTGTTTCGTTCACTGCCCCTGCTGCTGACCGTGGCCCTGACGCTGTTTGCGCCTGGCGCTTCTGCCGACGGGCTGTACCAGGTTGAAACCATCCTGTTCCGCCAGCTCGGCGAGGCCCCCGCCACGCCGCAACGGGCTCCGGAACACTGGGACGCCGGCGCGAACCGGGTCACGAGCGAGAACCAACGCAGCCCGGCGCTCAGTGCCATGGTCGACAAGCTCCAGGCCAGCGGCCAGTATCAGGTCTTGCTGCACCGCGCCTGGCAGCAATCGATCGGCAGTGAGCCCAGCGTGATGGCGGTCACCGACGGCCAGGGGCAGTTCGGGCATTATCCGGTCGAAGGCACGCTGAGCCTGGCCATCGGGCGCTTTACCGATTACGAGGCCGACTTCTGGGTCAACCAGATGGACGCCCATGGCGTACTGGTCAGCAGCGAGCGCTTGAAGCAGAGCGCCCGCATCAAGAACGGCGAACTGACGTTCCTGGACTACGGCAGCCTGGCCCTGCTGGTCAAGGTTTCGCCGCTCTGACCACGTTCTTCGTCCATGGGGCGAGCGCTGCGGCGCTCGTCTTTTTTTGAGCAGCGCAAGGGCTTCTTACACCGGTGTCATCCATTCTTGAAAAAATCCTGGCTCGCCCCTGGAAATACCTGTTCAAACCCCAGACGCTCGAGCGCGGGCGCGACTACGCCCGGCAAAAGCGGATCGTCCTGGAGCACAGCAGTGCCCAGGTCATCCGCACGCAATGCCGTGGCAGCGGGCTGGACCGCTACACCCAGACCCTGGTGCTCAAGGACCCCGCCCACTTCACCGAATACCTGGTGTGCACCTGCACCTGCCCGGTGCGCAAGGACTGCAAGCATTGCGTGGCGGCCCTGTACTTTCTGGAAGACCCGCGCAACCGTGAAACCCTGGGGCTGACCGCCGCGCCACAAGCGCGTGCCACCCTGCCGGAGCGGCTGATCGACGACTTGATGCCACAGCCACGGCTGATTCTGGCCAGCATCGAATTCAGCGCCTTCGAACCGCGCAACGGGCGCATGCAGCGCCAGGTCCAGCACCGGGCGGCCCTGGCGTTCGCCTATGGCAAGCACTATGCGGTCGGCACCACGCATGTGAGCATCCTGACCAGCACCCTGGGCAGCGACCTGGTCAACCAGAAAAGCGACATCATCGAGCACACCGCCACCGAGACCCTGCGCATTCGCCGCCAGGGCGAACAAGAGCGGCTGTACCGCCAGCAACTGGCCAATCTGGGCTTCAAGATTGCCACCCGGCAAAGCAAGGCCCTGCCCGACAGCGCCGGCGAGATGTACGAGCTGCCCAACGACAAGGCCTGGCTGCATTTCGTCCTTGACGAGTTGCCCACGCTGCGTGAGCAAGGCTGGGAAATTCACCAGCAGGACACGTTCGGCTTCAATGTCACGCCGGTCGATGACTGGTATGCGGAGATTGACGAACAGACCGACCGCAACTGGTTCGACCTGGAACTGGGCATCATCGTCAACGGCGAGCGCCTGAGCCTGCTGCCGATCCTGATCAACCTGCTGCGCAGCCACCCCGAACTGACCAGCCCGGCCGCCGTGGCCAGGCGTGGCGATGAAGAACAGTTGCTGGTGCAACTGAGCCCGCCAGGCATTGCAGACGGCGCACCGGTGCAGATCGCCCTGCCTTATGGCCGGCTCAAGCCGGTGCTGGCGACCCTGGGCGACTTCTACTGGCGCGAGAACACCAGCAATGCGGTGCGCCTGAACACCGCCGATGCCGCCCGCCTCACCGAACTCGACGACCTGCCGCTGTCCTGGCGCGGCGGCGACCGGCTGCGTCAGTTTGCCGAGCGCCTGGCCAATATCAAGGACGCGCCCGTGGCCCTGCCTGAGGGCTTGAATGCGCGGCTGCGGCCTTACCAGCTGGAGGGCCTGAGCTGGATGCAGTCGTTGCGTGAACTGGAAGTGGGCGGCGTACTGGCCGATGACATGGGTCTGGGCAAGACCTTGCAGACCCTGGCGCACCTGCTGCTGGAGAAACAGTCCGGGCGCCTCGACCGGCCGGCCCTGGCGGTCATGCCCACCAGCCTGATCGGCAACTGGCTGGACGAAGCGGCGCACTTCACCCCGCAGCTCAAGGTCCTGGCCCTGTACGGCGCGCAGCGCCATCAGGACGTCGCCGACCTGCACGACTACGACCTGATCCTGACCACCTACGCCTTGCTGCCCCGGGACCTTGAGCACCTGGCCAAACTGCCACTGCATGTATTGATTCTCGATGAAGCGCAGTACATCAAGAACCCCAAGAGCAAGGCCGCCCAGGCGGCCCGCGAGCTGAACGCGCGCCAGCGCCTGTGCCTGTCGGGCACGCCGCTGGAAAACCACCTGGGCGAGCTGTGGTCGCTGTTTCACTTCCTGATGCCCGGCTGGCTGGGCAGCAGCAAGGAGTTCAACAGCAACTACCGCACCGCCATTGAAAAACACGGTAACCGCGACCGCTTGCTGCACCTCAATGCGCGCATCAAGCCGTTCCTGCTGCGCCGCACCAAGGAACAGGTGGCCACCGAGCTGCCGTCCAAGACCGAGATTGTGCACTGGGTGGAGCTCAACGACAGCCAGCGCGATGTGTACGAGACCGTGCGCCTGGCGATGGACAAGAAGGTCCGCGACGAGATCGGCCGCAAAGGCATGGCGCGCAGCCAGATCGTGATCCTTGAAGCGCTGCTCAAGCTGCGTCAGGTGTGCTGCGACCTGCGCCTGGTCAATGACAACCCGATCAACCCGCGCCACGGCAGCTCGGCCAAGCTGGGCAGCCTGATGGAAATGTTCGAAGAGCTGCTGGCCGAAGGGCGACGCATTCTGCTGTTCTCGCAGTTCACCTCGATGCTCAGCCTGATCGAGCAGGAATTGAAGCAGCGCGGCATTGCCTATGCCCTGCTGACCGGCGCCACCCGCGACCGGCGCACACCGATCCGCGAATTTCAGGAGGGTCGCCTGCCGGTATTTTTGATCAGCCTCAAGGCCGGTGGCACCGGCCTGAACCTGACCGCCGCCGACACGGTGATCCACTACGATCCGTGGTGGAACCCGGCCGCCGAAAACCAGGCCACTGACCGCGCCTACCGGATCGGCCAGGACAAGCCGGTGTTCGTCTACAAGATGATTTCCCGGGGCACGGTGGAAGAAAAGATCCAGCGCCTGCAACAGGAAAAGACCGCCCTGGCCGCCGGCGTGCTGGACGGTCGCACCAGCGGCGACTGGAAACTGGGCGAGGAAGACCTGCAAGCCCTGTTCGCCCCGCTGCCACCGGTGCCGAAAAAGCCCCGGGCATAAGGACGCCTTCCGTAGGAGCGCGCTTGCCGGTATGCCGGACCACCGCGACCGGCTGCGTCAGCAGTCGTAAATTTGTGGCGTTTCCGAGATTTCTGCGAGCGCTTCACACTCGGTCGCGGGCAAGCGCGCTCCTACCGGACCGTGTTCAGCCCACCAGGGCAATCAACTGCTGGCGTTGGGCATCGGTCAGGCTCGGGCCGGTGCCGGCACCGGCGTTTTCCGCCATGTAGCGCGGGTTGCCGGTGCCCGGAATCACACAGGTCACCGCCGGGTGAGCCAGCAGGAACTTCAGCGCCAGTTGTGGCCAACTGTTGACCTCCACTTGCGCCGCCCACTTGGGCAATGGCTTGTCCTTGAGGCGCGAGAGCAGCCCACCGCCGCCAAACGGCCGGTTGCAGATCACCGCCACGCCGCGCTCGCGGCACAAGGGCAGCAGGCGTTTCTCGGCCTCACGGTCATCCAGCGCGTAGTTGATCTGCAGAAAATCCAGCGCCTCGGCCTTGAGCACCGCTTCGACCTGATCATAAGCCTGGGCGGTGTAGTGGCTGATGCCGATATAGCGAATCCGGCCTTGCGTCTTCCACTCACGCAACACCGGCAGGTGCGTCTGCCAATCGACCAGGTTATGAATCTGCATCAGGTCAATGCGATCGGTCTGCAACAGCCGGAATGATTCTTCCATCTGCGCAATGCCCTCTTCACGACCGCGGGTCCAGACCTTGGTCGCCAGAAAAGCCGGTGAGCGCGGCTCGTGGATTGACAGCAACTCGCCGGTAACGGCTTCGGCACGGCCATACATCGGCGAGCTGTCAATCACGCTACCGCCAGCGGCAAATAATGCGTCAAGCACGGCACGCAGGGGCTGATAGGCCTCGCTGCCTTTGTCCACGTCAAAGCCGCGATAAGTGCCCAGGCCGATGACCGGTAAAAGCTCGTTGCTCGATGGAATGACACGGGTCTGCATGGCGGGGCCTCCTACGGTGCGTGACGCGAGTGCGGACGATGTGAGTGCCGGGCTGCCGGCTGCCGAATCGAAGCCCAGGGCGGCAACGCTTGCGGCCACCAGCGTCAGCACATGGCGACGCGTCAGGCGTGATGGACACATTGAATGCTCCTTGCACAGGCGCTGGGCTTTACGAACGCGCAAAGTCCGGTCACCGTCTGTGCGACAAAACACCAAGCCTAGACCCTGAGCCCTGTTAATGAAGCGTTGATCGCAAAAACGTTCAGCGCCGCGCAGGCGGCGTCGCTCCCAATTGGCGCCACATGGCGCGGGTAATGCGCTGCCGGCTCTGATGGCCCGCCCAGGGGTCCTGATGCAGCGATTGCAGGCGCGCCTGCACATTGCCGATATGCCATTGCGCCGCCGATACCAGGCCTGCCAGCTCCTCCCGGGCGATGGGCACCGACACCGGCAGGCCGGGCCGTGCCCGCACCGACCAGGCCGCCACCGTGCTGGCGCCGCGGGTGTTGCGCAGGTAATCGATGAAGACCTTACCGACCCGGTTTTTCGGACCGGCGGTGGCGCTGAAGCGCTCAGGCAGTTGCCCGGCCATGAAACCGGCAATGGCCTTGGCAAAGCCCTTGACCTCGTCCCAACCGGCATGCCGCGCCAAGGGCACGACCACATGCATTCCCTTGCCGCCACTGGTTTTGAGAAACGCATCCAGCCCCAGCTCGTCGAGCACCGCCAGCAGCATCTGCGTGGCTTCGATCATGCTGCGCCACGGCAAAGCCGGGTCAGGGTCCAGGTCCAGGATCAGCCGGTCCGGTGCCTCGATACGCTCACTGGTTGCACCCCAGGTATGAAACTCGATAGCGCCCATCTGCACCGCGCCGATCAGTGCCGCCAGGCTGTCGATCTGCAACAGCGGCGCATGGCCGGGATCCAGCGCCGGGTCAAGCCGGGTGATGTGCGGCAATGCCATCTGCTGGGCATGTTTTTGAAAGAACTGCTCGCCCTGCACGCCTTCCGGGCAACGCAACAACGCTACTGGGCGACGGGCCAGTTCAGGCAGCAGCCAGTCGGCGATCGACGCGTAGAACTGCGCCAGCTGATGTTTTTGCGTTTCAGTGTCAGGGTCGATGACCCGCTCGGGATGAGTGATCGACACGCCGGCAATCAGCGACTTGTGCGGGGCTGTACGCACCGGCGTCACCGGTGCATCGAGCGCGTCGTCAGGATCATGCGCGCCCTGCTGGTCGAGTCGTTGCGGATGCTCGCGCACCACTTGCGTGGCGGGTTTATCGGTGCGCAAGCCGACAAACGACGCCTGGCGCAGCAACCCTTCGCGGGTCCACTCGGCAAATTGCACCTCGCCCACCAGACGCGGCTCGACCCATTGCACGCCACGGCTCAAGGCACCACTCAGGGGCGTCGCCA
This sequence comes from Pseudomonas sp. Leaf127, assembly GCF_001423155.1. Lineage (NCBI taxonomy): Bacteria > Pseudomonadati > Pseudomonadota > Gammaproteobacteria > Pseudomonadales > Pseudomonadaceae > Pseudomonas > Pseudomonas sp. Leaf127. The sequence goes on from NZ_LMOA01000021.1 coordinate 971,574, forward strand.
GCGGCGAGCGCTCACGCCGCAGGCGCTTGAGCTGTTCGTTCAAGGACCTGAGCATGGCCGCAGTGAAACCGGTGCCGACCCGTCCGGCATACACCAGCGCGCGCTCTTCATACACCCCCAGCAACAGCGCACCAAAACCAGAGCGGCTGCCTTGTGGCGCGGTGTAGCCCACGATCACGAATTCCTGGCGCAGGCGACACTTGAGCTTGATCCAGTCGGCATTGCGACGCCCGGTGTAGCGGCTGCCACTGTGCTTGCCGATCACGCCTTCAAGTCCCAGCGCATTGGCGCTCTCGATGATCTCCGCGGCACTGGAACGAAATGCAGCGGAAAAGCGCAATAACGATCCTTCGTGCCCGGTCAGGGCCTTGGCCAAGGCGTCGCGCCTTGCTTCAAGAGGCGCGTGGCGCAGATCCTGGCCATCGAGCCAGGGCGCATCGAACAGGTAATAGACAATCGACTGGTCGCGACCGTCTTCGAAGGCACGTTGCAGCGCCTGAAAGTCCGGCAGGCCCTGGTCGTCGAGCACCACGACCTCACCGTCCAGCCAGCTGTCTTGAAGCTTGAGCGCCGCCAGCGCCTTGGCGAGTGCCGGCATGCGCCGGGTCCAGTCATGGCCGTTGCGGCTGAGCAGACGCACCTTGCCGCCCTGGACACAGGCCATGATCCGGTAGCCATCGAACTTGATCTCATACAGCCATTCGCCGCTTGGCGGGCTGTCGACCAGCGTGGCCAGTTGCGGCGTGAGGCTGTCGGGAAAGGCCGGCGGTGTTTCGGTTACGAGCTTGCCTGCCTGCTTACTCGACGGTTTGCGTTTGGCTTTGCTCGCAGGCTTGGCTGAATTGACAGCCTTGACGCCCACCGATCCGCCGCCCAGCACGCTGTCAGGCTGCTCGCGGGTAATGTCGAATGTCTCGGCCGGGCGGGCCATGGCGTCACGGGCCTTGATCAGCAGCCATTGTTCCTTGCTGCCGCTGCCCTTGAGCCGGGTGCGCACCAGCGCCCAGTCGCCGCTCAGCTTCTCGCCCACCAGGGTGAACTCCAGCTTGCCGGCGGCATAAGCCTGGTGCGGGTCACCATGCGGTTGCCAGATGCCGCGGTCCCACACAATCACATCGCCGGCGCCATACTGGCCAGCCGGAATGCTGCCTTCGAAACGGGCATAGCCCAGCGGATGATCCTCCACATGCACCGCCAGGCGCTTTTGCGTTGGATCAAGGCTCGGCCCTTTGGGCACTGCCCAGCTCTTGAGCGTGCCATCCAGTTCCAGGCGAAAATCGTAGTGCAGGTTACGTGCATCATGTTTCTGGATGACAAATGTCAGCGCCGCGTCTTTGCCCTTGCGGTCGTCCGGGGCACTGGACTCTGGCGGTTCTGAGGTAATGTCGAAATGACGCTTGCGGGTGTATTCACTGACAGGCTTGGCCATGGCGGTGGACCTCCTTCAACCTCTTATGAAGCCTTGCGTGATGCCTTGCCTTTGTCGCTACCGGCCTTCTTCGCAGCCGGTTTGCTGGCAGCCTTGCTGCTGGCGACCTTGGCCCTGGCAGTTGACTTGCCCGCTGCGCGCGGGGTGCTGCCGCCCTTGCCGGCCAGGCTGCGGCGCAACAGGTCGGTCAGGTCAATGACATCGGCCCCACGCCGCTCGATCTCTTGCTGTTCATCACCCACGGCTTGCAGCTTGCCGTCGCGGGCCTTGGTCTCGACCAGCGTCATGATCTTGTCCTGAAAGGTGTCGCGGTAATCGTCCGGTTGCCAGTCGACGCTCATGTCCTTGACCAGCCGTTTGGCCATGTCACGTTCACGTTTGGTCAAGGGTGCGTCGGTCACCGCTTCATCCAGTTCCAGGGTGTCGGCCAGGTCGCGCACTTCGCTGGGCCAGCGCAACAGCACCAGCACCAGTGCGGCGTCCACCGGCACCACGGCGGCCAGATGCTCGCGGGTGTGCAGCACCAGGTTGGCCAAAGCTACCTTGCGCGTGTCATGCAGGGTTTCGCGCAGCAGCGCGTAGACTTTTTCACCGCGCTTGTCGGGGGTCAGGTAATACGGCGTGTCGATGTTCTGCAGAGGAATCTGCCGGCTATCGATAAAGCCGAAGATCTCGATGGTCTGGGTGGCCTTGGGGTGGGCGGCGTGGATTTCTTCTTCACTGAGCACGATGTAGCGGCCCTTCTCGTACTCCACGCCCTTGACGATATTCTCGGCGCTGACTTCCTTGCCGCTGGCCTTGTTGACCCGCTTGTAGCCCACCGGATCCATGCTGCGCTTGTCCAGCCAGTCGAAATCGACCCGCTGCGAGGCGGTGGCCGATACCAGCCCCACCGGGATGTGCACCAGTCCGAAGCTGATCGCGCCCTTCCAGATTGCCCTTGCCATTGCCTGACTCCCTGCCGGTGATGTTCAGGGATGACTCAGGTCATGGCGCAAAAGTTTCGCTGCCCTGACAGGCGTGGCGGGCTGTAGGCCCGAGCCCGTCAGCAGAGTGTTGGTAGAGCAACAGTGGCCACTGTACGCACAGGCACACTGATGACGATCTATATTCACTTAAGATCTAAAAATATGGATTTACGTTCTTTTACGGAATATTCGCAAGCCTTTATAAAGGCTGTCACTCACGCACCGCTGCCCACTGTCCGCCATGCGACAGGCCTTTCGCGGCACCGGTGTTGCGCCGCCTACAGCCAAAGGATCTGTCATGAATGTGTTCTGGTTTCTTCCCACCCACGGCGACGGCCATCTGTTGGGCACCACCAAAGGTGCTCGCCCTGTCACCCTCAACTACCTCAAGCAAGTCGCGCAGGCCGCCGATGACCTGGGCTATTACGGGGTATTGATTCCCACCGGGCGCTCGTGCGAAGACTCGTGGGTCGTCGCCTCGGCCCTGACGCCGCTGACCCAGCGCCTGCGTTACCTGGTCGCGATCCGCCCGGGCATCATTTCGCCCACTGTTTCGGCACGCATGGCTGCGACCCTGGACCGGTTGTCCGGCGGGCGGCTGTTGATCAACGTGGTCACCGGCGGCGACCCTGACGAAAACCGTGGCGACGGCATTCACCTCAGCCACAGTGAGCGCTATGAAGTCACCGACGAGTTCCTGCAGATCTGGCGCCGGGTCATGCAAGGCGAAGCGGTGGATTTCAAGGGCAAGCACTTGCACGTCGAGAACGCCAAGGCGCTCTACCCGCCCCTGCAACAGCCCTACCCGCCGTTGTACTTTGGCGGCTCCTCGGAGGCGGCGCATGATCTGGCGGCCGATCAGGTGGATGTGTACCTGACCTGGGGCGAGCCTCCGGCGGCGGTGGCGGCAAAAATCGCCGATGTCCGTGAGCGTGCCGCACGCAAGGGCCGTACCGTGAAGTTCGGGATTCGCCTGCATGTGATCGTGCGTGAAACCAGCGAACAGGCCTGGCAGGCGGCCGACACGTTGATTGCCGCCATCAGCGACGAAACCATCGCCGCGGCGCAGAAATCCTTCGCCCGCTTCGACTCCGAGGGCCAGCGGCGCATGGCAGCCCTGCATGATGGGCGCCGCGACAACCTGGAAATTGCTCCCAACCTGTGGGCTGGCGTCGGCCTGGTGCGCGGCGGAGCCGGTACTGCACTGGTCGGCAACCCGCAGGAAGTGGCCGACCGGATCAAGGAATATGCCGACCTCGGCATCGAGAGCTTTATTTTCTCCGGCTATCCGCACCTGGAAGAAGCCTACCGCTTTGCCGAGCTGGTGTTCCCGCTGCTGCCCGAGCCCTACGCCAGCCTGGCGGGGCGCGGCATCACCAACCTGACCGGGCCGTTTGGCGAAATGATCGCCAACGACCTGCCCCCCCGGCAGGACCGCTGATGGCCTTGCCCCTGACCGCCCTGGCCAGCGCGCCGACCGTCGCCCAGGTGTTTGAAGACCCCAGGTCCCGCGCCCTGCTGGGCCACATCCGCCAGGTCGCGCCCAGTGAAGCGAGCGTGCTGATCATCGGCGACACCGGCACCGGCAAGGAGCTGGTCGCCCGGCAGATCCATGACTTGAGCGCGCGCCGGGCCGCGCCTTTCGTGGCTGTCAACTGCGGGGCCTTTTCCGAATCCTTGTTCGAGGCCGAGCTGTTCGGCCATGAGAAAGGCGCCTTTACCGGGGCACATTGCGCCAAGGCCGGCTGGTTCGAGGCGGCCAATGGCGGTACGTTGTTTCTGGATGAAATCGGTGACATGCCGATGGCCTTGCAGGTCAAGTTGCTGCGCGTGCTGCAGGAGCGTGAGGTGGTGCGCCTTGGCTCGCGCAAGAGCCAGCCCATCGATGTGCGGGTGCTGGCCGCAACCAACGTGCAGCTGGAAAAGGCCATCAACGCCGGACACTTTCGCGAAGACCTGTTCTACCGGCTCAATGTCGTGACGCTGCCGCTGAGCCCGCTGCGTGAGCGGCCCGGTGACATTCTGCCGCTGACCCGCCACTTCATCGACACCTACCGCCAGCGCCTGGGCTTTGCCCCGGTACGCATCAGCGCCGACGCCGAACAGCGGCTCAAGACCTATGACTGGCCGGGCAATATCCGCGAGCTGGAAAACGTCATTCACCATACCCTGTTGCTGTGCCGCAATGACCTGATCGAGGCGGCGGACCTGCGCCTGTCGGGCTTTCGAATCGAGCGTCAGGAAACGCCGGCGCCTGGCGGGCCATCGCCCGGGCAATCAGCCGATGACCTGCTGGCCCAGGCCTTCGGCAAACTGTTCGAGCAACAGGCCGGCGCCCTGCACGAGAAAGTCGAGGATGCGCTGGTACGTGCCGCTTATCACTTCTGCCATCGCAACCAGGTGCACACCGCCAACCTGCTGGGCCTGACCCGTCATGTGACGCGCAGCCACCTGATCCGCATCGGTGAGCTGAGCGTCAACAAGCGCCGCGCCGGCGAGAACCTGCAAGGCGGCAGGGTGCTCAATCTGTCGGTCTGAAGCCACTCACGTCCGGGGCGTGGTCTGGCTGGCCACCTGATAACTGGAAAAGCGCGCCGCCTGTACACGATGCTGGCGGGTCAGCGCTTGCACATCCGGCACGCCGGCCTCGAGGTTGCGCAGTGCTGCCTCGCACGACTCACGCGACTGCCACAGCACCTGATGCAATACCCGCTGCCCGTCTTCGCTGGCCTGCACGCTGGCGCCCATGAAGCCGGGGCACGTCGAGGTGAACTGCTCATCCACCCAGGTCAATGCGGTTACCAGAGCCGCTTGCTGGCGTGGGTCGACGCTGAATTCGACAGATTGGCTGTAGGCAGGCATGGGCATCTCCATGGGTCATGGCTCCGGATAGTTGCAGGTCATGGCTGCGCAGGGTAAAACCTCCAGTTAACTTGAGGTCAAGCGCGAAATAACTCCATGAACAAGCCATCGACTGGCAGCCCTCACCCCTTGCTAAGCGTCGGACAACTGGCCGCACGCAGTGGCGTGGCGGTCACGGCGCTGCATTTCTATGAGAGCAAAGGCCTGATCAGCAGCCAGCGCAACGCCGGTAACCAGCGTCGCTACGCCCGGGAGATGCTGCGCCGGGTGGCCTTGATCAAGGTGGCCCAACGACTGGGCATTCCACTGGCCACGATTCACGCAGCCCTTGAGGCCCTGCCCCAGGGCCGTACCCCGACAGCTGAAGACTGGGAAAACCTGTCGATGCGCTGGAAAACCGAACTGGACGAGCGCATCCAGCGCCTGACCGACCTGCGTGACCAGTTGACCGGCTGCATCGGTTGCGGCTGCCTGTCGATGCAGGCCTGCCCGCTGCGCAACTGGGGTGACACACTGGCCAGCCAGGGACCAGGGCCACGCTTGCTTGACCCGTCCTGAAGCCGTTCTCGGGCCTGGTCGTTACAGCACCACGTTGCGCACGAAACGCAGCAGCACCGTACCGTCGTTGCTGAACACATGGGTCTGGTTACTGGGAAACATGAAGAACTCGCCGGGGCCAACCTGCTGTGACGGTTCACGCCCGCCCAGCGTGAGGCGCAAATGGCCTTCGATCACATACACCTGTTCGCTCCAGCCGTCGGGGTCCGGCTCGGAGTCGTAGTGGTCGCCCGGCTCCAGCGTGAACTCCCACAGCTCCACTTCACGCCGGGCCGTGGCCTTGGACAACAGCACTGCCTTGCTGCCCGGCCGGGTGCCGGCCCAGGCCAGCTCATTGATGCGGCTGTGATCGCGCAGCTCCGGGGCCTGGATCAGGTCGCTGAAGGCCACTTCCAGGGCTTCGGCCACCCGGTCCAGGGTCGCCAGGCTGACATTGTTCTCGCCGGCCTCAATGGCCACCAGCATGCGCCGGCTGACCCCGGACTTGTCGGCCAGGGCGCTCTGACTGATACCGGCGGCATTGCGCAGGCGACGCACGTTGTGGCTGACGTGTTGCAACACAGGCGGGCGCGGGGAATTTTCTTTGTGCATAAGGGTGCTCACTCAAGACCATTGCGCATTATACTGCCCAACTTTGCGACACAGTGTGAGTCGCTCTTTCCTGCTCCTGCAAGCCTTCCTGTCCGGTACCGCCATGAAACTTCCTCGCCGCCTGCCGCGCGTCAGCCAGGCAGAAGCTGTCCTGATCTTTATCACCATGCTCTGGGGCGGCACGTTCCTGCTGGTGCAGCACGCCATGACCGTCAGCGGGCCGATGTTTTTCGTCGGCCTGCGCTTTGCCGCTGCCGCGGCGATCGTGGCGCTGTGCTCGATGAACGTCATGCGCGGCCTGACGGCGCTGGAGCTGCGTGCCGGGGTGTTCATCGGGGTGGCGATCATGCTCGGCTACGGGTTGCAGACCGTGGGCCTGCAAACCATCCCCAGCAGTCAGTCGGCGTTCATCACCGCGCTGTACGTACCGTTCGTGCCGTTGCTGCAATGGCTGATACTGGGTCGCCGCCCCGGCCTGATGCCGAGTCTGGGTATTGCCCTGGCCTTCACCGGGCTGATGCTGCTGTCAGGCCCTGAAGGCGCTGCGCTGAACTTCAGCCCTGGCGAAATCGCCACCATCATCAGCGCCGTGGCCATTGCAGCCGAAATCATCATGATCAGCGCCTACGCAGGCCAGGTCGACGTGCGCCGGGTCACCGTGGTGCAACTGGCCACCGCCTCGCTGCTGGCCTTCCTGATGGTGGTGCCCACCGGCGAGCGCCTGCCCGATTTTTCCTGGCTGCTGCTGGGCACCGCCCTGGGCCTGGGCGCCATGAGCGCGGTGATCCAGGTGGCAATGAACTGGGCACAGAAAAGCGTCTCGCCGACCCGCGCCACGGTCATCTACGCCGGCGAGCCGGTGTGGGCCGGCATCGTCGGCCGCCTGGCCGGCGAGCGCCTGCCAGGCCTGGCGCTGCTGGGCGGCGCCCTGATCGTGCTGGGCGTGATCGTCAGCGAACTGCGCAAGCGCCCGGCAGAGCAGGACAATGAACAGCCCGTTGTCGGAGGGGGCTCTGCCGGAATGCCGGACCACCGCGATTGAGCGCGCTACTGGACCCCATGTTTGCTGCGCGACAAAGGGTGGCTTTCGTCAAAACAACCACTGTAGGAGCGCGCTTGCCCGCGACCGGCTGCGTTAGCAGTCGTAAATTTGTGGCGTTTCGCAAAAGTATCGATCATGAACTTTCAGCGTTTCGCAAAAGTATCAGTCATGAACTTTCAGCGTTTCCGAGATTTTGCGAGCGCTGCGCACTCGGTCGCGGGCAAGCGCGCTCCTACCCGGCCCCAGGTTTGCTGCGCGACAGCGTTCCGCCTTGGCGCTGTGTCAGTGAAAAACGCGCCAACGCCAACCTATCGGAATCTTTATTCATTAATTGAATTCAAAGAAAAATCCTACAACCTCAATCAAAAAAGCCTATAGCCAAGCGCTTCAACTCATACCACTATCCAATCAGCCCGCAACACTTTGCAACGGCGAGAAACAACTTCAGGCCAATACAGCCAGACTGCCGTTTGAGCCTATAAGTGAGCGAGTTTCCTTATATCTGAATGACCAGGCGTTCTCTGCCGACGTTCTGTCGAGTGGCCTATAACTGCCTGTTCACAATAAAACCTGAGAACATTTTTCCAGACAACATTCGTTAGATGGAGCACTCATGATCGACATGAAGATTTCCGACTCGTCGCTGCCTGCCAAGTGTTTGGCCCTTAACGCTGCACAACAGGAAAAGACCCACACCGCCAATAAAATGCCCTCCTCAATACTCACCTCTCTGGGTGAGGCCAATCACATTTCACCGGCCTCCCGCCAATTGAGTGAAGCCTTGCAACGCGCAGAGCAACGTGAAAACACCTTGAGCCGCGAGGGTTTGCGACAAAGATTTACAGCCGCCATGAATGAACTCTGGCCGGCCGATTATATAAAGTCCAGCGGAAAAGATAATGCGCAGCGGCCAGACACAGAAGATCCGCACCTACTGGCCCGGGCCAGAAAAGCCACGGACTTTGAAAATGGCACGGGGCCCAATCCGTTCAAAGGTCTTCGCCCGGAGTTACTCACTGCCATTGCCTATGACGACAGTGGAACGTTCACGCTTAACGAGATACGCCTGGCCGGCAAGCGTCCTGCCAAACCTTCCACCTTCGACATGATTCGCCAGTGGCGCGCCCAACAGCCACGCCTGACCACGCTGTTTTCCATGCTGGCCGGCGCCTCGCCGGACCTGAACGAGCGCCTGCCCGGTGGCCGGGGTGCCAGATTCACAGCCTTGCGGCAGGACACGGCCACTGCCGGGCATCAATTTGTGAAAGCTGCTGCGCCTGCAACCGGTTCAACCCCTTCGAGCAGTGCCACGCTGTTCAAAGACCTGTCAGGCCCAGCCCCTGTCCATATATGAAGGCAACGCCTGAACCGGCATGGGCTGCGCGCCATCAGCCCGGGATCAGGCCTGCCTTGCGGTAAGTCATCATCAGTTGATCGAACACCTGAGTGTCGGCACAGGTGCGTGCGACCAGTTGCGCACCGGCAACGGCGGTGTAGATGGCAAGGGCTCGATGTTCACTGTCGCGCGCGTCACTGCAGCCTGCCTCCATCAATACCGCAGCCAGCCACTTGACGTTGACCTCTACAAATGCCTTGACCTCTTTCGAGACCTTGTCAGGCAAGTCTTCATGTTCGGCAGCCATGAAGCTGGACAGGCAAAGCCGGTTGCCGTCCCTCAATGACTTGAGAAAGATCGACGGGTACAGCTGCAGGCACCGATGCGGATCGGGATGAGCGGCACGTATGTCTTCGAGCATGCCCTGTGTGTCCTGCCAGTAGCGCTGTGCAACCGCCGCCCCCAGATCGGCCTTGCTGGGAAAGTGGTAGTAGATGCTTGCGTTCTTGATACCGACTTCTTCGGCGATGCTGCGGAAATTGATGCCGCTGTAACCGTGCAACTGGGCCGCTGATTTAGCCGCCGCCAGAATCGCTTCTCGAGCATTTTCGCTCACGCTGTAACCCTCGCCTGGATTTTGCTGACACATCGATAGGCGAATTCTACGCCGCCCATGCAAACCTGCCAACTGACAGGTAGGGGTTGACACACTCAAAAAACGAGCACACTCTTTGCCTACCAACTGACAGGCAGGTAATTTGACATGACTTTTTCACAGCCCCCTACAGACGCTTCGATGATCTCTCCAATGAAGATTCATGACTGGTTCGATGGCCCCTATCCGGCCCGGGTACGTATTGCACTTGCCGAAAAAGGGCTGCTGTCGAAGGTTGAATTCGTACCGGTCAATCTCTGGACCGGCGAGCACAAGACGCCAGAGTTTCTGGCCATCAATTACTCGGGCACCCTTCCGGTGCTCGAGCTTGAGGGTGGGGTGCTGATCGCTGAATGCACTGCGATCACCCAGTATCTGGATAACCTGGACGGTGACCCGACGCTGACAGGCAGAACCGCCCTGGAACAAGGCCTGATCCACATGATGACCAAGCGCGCCGAGATTGAATTCCTCGATGCGGTCAGTACCTACTTCCATCACGCCACGGCGGGTCTGGGCCCCAAGGTCGAGCTGTACCAGAATGCCGAGTGGGGCGCCAGGATGGGTGAGAAGGCCATCCGGGGCATGCGCTATTTCGACACGCTTTTGCAGCATCAGCCCTTCGTGGCCGGAAATACATTCTCGATGGCTGACATCGCCGTGCTCGGCGGCATGATCTTCGCCTCGCTGGTGAAACTGCCTGTGCCAGAGGAATGTGTCTCGCTGCGCGCATGGCACGCCAGGATGCAGGCGCGACCCAGCGTTCAGACCTGGCGCGCCATGGTTGAACAGGGTGCTGCGAAACGTTGATAAACAACTGCCGTGCTCAATGGCAGATCCCCTTTGAGCACCTTGGCTATCGGGCCCATGCCCGACTGTAATGCCTGCGCGGTACAACAGCGCTTTGACAGGCTGCACGAGCGCGCAGGTCGCTTGCCGATATTTCCGGCTATGGCCCGGCACCTTCAGGGCTTCCTGGGGGTCGTAGCTGATAGCTCTGTGCCTGCTTTGTAGCCTTCATCACGGATCGACCCGTTCGTCGATTTGAGACTGAAACCGACTTTGCCGACATGTTTTGTAGGAAAATTCGACAAGTGCGCGTTTGGCCATGCACGCTCTGGCACGTATGATGCTTAACATTTCTTCGCAGATAAGAAGCCTATGTCCCTGATAGTTCTCCTGCTTCTGCCTTTCATCGGCAGCTGTATCGCGGCTTTTCTGCCGCACAACGCCCGTAACGCCGAGTCCTTCCTGGCCGGTCTGGTTGCCCTGACCGGCGCTCTTCAGGTCGCGTTGTGGTATCCACAGATTGTCGATGGCGGCATGATACGCGAGGAGTACTTCTGGCTGCCCAGCCTGGGCCTGAATTTTGTGCTGCGCATGGACGGCTTTGCCTGGCTGTTCTCCATGCTGGTGCTGGGCATCGGGGCGCTGGTGTCATTGTATGCGCGCTACTACATGTCACCCGACGATCCGGTGCCACGTTTCTTTGCCTTTTTCCTGGCGTTCATGGGCGCCATGCTGGGGTTGGTGCTGTCCGGCAACATCATCCAGATCGTGTTTTTCTGGGAACTGACCAGCCTCTTTTCATTCTTGCTGATCGGCTACTGGCACCACCGCAGCGACGCCCGGCGTGGCGCCTACATGGCCTTGCTGGTGACCGGCGCGGGGGGCCTGGCCTTGCTGGCGGGCATGCTGATCCTCGGCCATGTGGTCGGCAGCTATGACCTGGACCGGGTGCTGGAAGCAGGCGATGCGATTCGCGCCCATGCCTTGTACCCGGTGCTGCTGACCCTGATCCTGATCGGTGCACTGAGCAAGAGCGCGCAATTTCCCTTCCATTTCTGGCTGCCCCACGCCATGGCAGCCCCCACACCCGTCTCGGCCTACCTGCACTCGGCGACCATGGTCAAGGCCGGAGTGTTTCTGCTGGCCCGCCTGTGGCCGGCGCTGTCGGGCACCGAGCAATGGTTCTGGATCGTCAGCGGGGCCGGCGCCTGCACCCTGTTGCTGGGAGCGTATGCAGCGATTTTCCAGAACGACCTCAAGGGCCTGCTGGCCTATTCGACCATCAGCCACCTGGGCCTGATCACCCTGCTGCTGGGCCTGAACAGCCCGCTGGCGGCGGTGGCGGCGGTGTTTCACATCCTCAACCACGCCACCTTCAAGGCCTCGCTGTTCATGGCCGCCGGCATCATCGACCACGAAAGCGGTACCCGGGACATTCGCCGGCTCAGCGGGCTGTTCAGAATGATGCCTTACACCGCGACGCTGGCCATGGTCGCCAGCGCCTCGATGGCGGGCGTGCCGTTGATGAACGGCTTCCTGTCCAAAGAAATGTTCTTCGCCGAAACCGTGTTCATCAGTTCCACCCTGTGGGTCGAGCTGGCGCTGCCGGTGGTGGCGACCATTGCCGGCGCCTTCAGCGTGGCCTATTCGCTGCGTTTCACCGCGGACGTGTTCTTCGGCCCGATGGCCAAGGACCTGCCGATCACCCCGCACGAGCCGCCACGCTGGATGCGCCTGCCGGTCGAGTTCCTGGTGCTGACCTGCCTGATAGTCGGCATTTTCCCGGCCCAGTCGGTGGCCCCGCTGCTGGCGGCGGCGGCGCAACCAGTGGTGGGCGGCGAGCTGCCCGAGTACAGCCTGGCCATCTGGCATGGCCTGAACACCCCGATGATCATGAGCCTGGTGGCCATGGCCGGCGGCATCATCCTGTACCTGCTGCTGCGCAAATCGTTCCGCCACGACCGTTTCAGCCAGCCGCCGCTGATCGGCCGCCTCAATGGCAAGCGCTATTTCGAGCGCATCCTGGTCATGGTGATGCACTGGGCACGGCGCTTCGAGCGCCAGGTGAGCACCCGGCGCCTGCAGCGGCAACTGTTCCTGCTGGTGCTGGCGGCGCTGGCCCTGGGCTTCATGCCGCTGTACTCCAGTGGCCTGAGCTGGGGCGACCGGCCCAAGATTCCCGGCTCCGGGGTGTTCGTCACGCTCTGGCTGATCGCCATTGCCTGTGCGCTGGGCGCGGCCTGGCAAGGCAAATACCATCGCCTGGCCGCCCTGATCATGGTCAGCGTCTGCGGCCTGATGACCTGCATCACTTTCGTCTGGTTCTCCGCCCCCGACCTGGCGCTGACCCAACTGGTGGTCGAGGTGGTCACCACAGTGCTGATCCTGCTGGGCCTGCGCTGGCTGCCGCGACGCAGCGAGGATGTGCCGCCACCGGTCAGCACCCGCCTGCGCGCCCGCGGCCGACGCATACGCGACCTGAGCCTGTCGATCCTGGTCGGTGCCGGCATGGCCGTGCTGTCGTATGCCATGCTGACCCGCCAGACCCCCAACATGATCTCGTCCTTCTACCTGAGCCGGGCCTTGCCCGAGGGCGGCGGCACCAACGTGGTCAATGTGATGCTGGTGGACTTCCGCGGCTTCGACACCTTTGGCGAAATCACCGTACTGGGCATCGTGGCGCTGACCGTGTTCGCCCTGCTGCGCCGCTTCCGCCCGCCCAAGGAAAGCATCCCGCTGCCGTCCCAGCAGCGCCTGCTGGCCCGCGACGTGGTCACCGACCTGGTCAACCCGCGCAGCGCCAGCGACACTGCACTGGGCTTCATGATGGTGCCGGCCGCGCTGGTGCGCCTGCTGTTGCCAGTGGCGTTCATGGTGTCGATGTACCTGTTCATGCGCGGCCATAACCAGCCAGGCGGTGGTTTTGTCGCGGGCCTGGTGATGTCGGTGGCGTTCATCCTGCAATACATGGTCGCCGGCACCCAGTGGGTCGAGGCGCACATGAGCCTGCGCCCGCAACGCTGGATCGGCGCTGGCCTTTTGTGCTCGGTGCTCACCGGCCTGGGCGCGATGGCGCTGGGTTATCCGTTCATGACCACCCACACCGCGCACCTCGACCTGCCGGTCCTGGGCGAGATCCATGTGGCCAGTGCGCTGTTCTTCGACATCGGCGTGTACGCCGTGGTGGTGGGCTCGACGCTGCTGATCCTCACCGCCCTGGCCCACCAGTCGGTGCGCAGCCATCGTCCAACCCTGCTGCCCAAGCCGGTAGCCAGTCCTGATCCCGCACCGTCGACGCCCAATCCCTCCATACCCGCTTCGGCGCCCGCCCTCTCAGCAAAAGGAGCCCTGTAAATGGAAGAAGTGATTGCGGTTGCCATCGGTGTGCTGGCCGCCTCCGGGGTCTGGCTGATCCTGCGCCCGCGGACCTTTCAGGTGATCATGGGGCTGTGCCTGCTGTCTTACGGCGTCAACCTGTTCATCTTCAGCATGGGCAGCCTGTTCATCGGCAAGGAGCCGATCATCAAGGACGGCGTGCCGCAGGACCTGCTCCACTACACCGATCCGCTGCCACAGGCCCTGGTGCTGACCGCCATTGTCATCAGCTTTGCCATGACCGCGCTGTTTCTGGTGGTGCTGCTGGCTTCGCGGGGCCTGACCGGCACTGACCATGTCGACGGTCGGGAGCCCAAGGCATGAGTGCGTTGAATCAACTGATCGTCATCCCGATCCTGCTGCCTCTGTTGACCGCCGGGCTGATGCTCTGGCTGGGCGAAAAACACCGGCCACTCAAGGCCCGTATCAACCTGCTCTCGACCCTGATCGGCCTGGGCGTCTCGATCCGGCTGCTGATGTCGGTGCAGCAGACCGGCACCATGGGCTCGATCGGCGTGTACATGCCGGGCAATTGGGAAGCCCCCTTCGGCATCGTGCTGGTGGTCGATCACCTGTCGGCCCTGATGCTGGTGCTGACCGGCATCATCGCCGTGTGTGCGCTGCTGTTTGCCCTGGCCCGCTGGGACAAGGCCGGCGCCAGCTTCCACGCCCTGTTCCAGATGCAACTGATGGGCCTGTATGGCGCCTTCCTGACCGCCGACCTGTTCAACCTGTTCGTGTTCTTCGAGGTGCTGCTGGCGGCGTCCTACGGCTTGCTGCTGCATGGCTCGGGACGGGCACGGGTCTCGGCGGGGTTGCATTACGTGGCGATCAACCTGCTGGCCTCGTCGCTGTTCCTGATCGGTGCGGCCTTGATCTATGGCGTGACCGGCACCCTGAACATGGCCGACCTGGCGGTCAAGATTCCCCAGGTGGCCGAGGCCGACCGTGGCCTGCTGCATGCCGGTGCGGCGATCCTGGCCACGGCGTTTCTGGCCAAGGCCGGCATGTGGCCGCTGAACTTCTGGCTGGTGCCGGCCTATTCGGCGGCCAGTGCGCCGGTGGCCGCGATGTTCGCGATCATGACCAAGGTCGGCATCTACACCGTGTTGCGCCTGTGGACCCTGCTGTTTTCCGGTCACGCCGACGACTCGGCGTACTTTGGCGGCGACTGGCTGGTCTACGGCGGCATGGTGACCATCGTCACGGCGGCCGTCGCGATCATCGCCGCCCAGCGCCTGGAGCGCATGGCCAGCCTGAGCATTCTGGTGTCGGCCGGCATCCTGCTGTCGGCCATCGGCTTCGGCCAGCCGAGCCTGACCAGCGGCGCGCTGTTCTACATGGTCAGCTCGACCCTGGCGCTGAGCGCCCTGTTCCTGCTGGGCGAACTGATCGAGCGCTCGCGTTCGGCCAATCAGTTCAGCGACGAGGAGGAAGTCGACCAGTTGCCGCATAACCTGGAGTCCCTGCACCCGCCACGGGGCAGCAACCTGGACGAAGAAGAGAACATCGTGGTCGGCCAGGTGATTCCCATGACCATGGCGTTCCTGGGCTTGTGCTTTGTGGCGTGCGCGCTGCTGATCATTGGCATGCCGCCGTTGTCAGGCTTTATCGGCAAGCTGACCCTGCTCAGCGCCCTGCTCAACCCGCTGGGCCTGAACGTGGCGCAGGACGAACCGCTGTCGGTCCAGGCCTGGCTGCTGATCAGCCTGCTGATTTTCTCGGGGCTGGCCTCGCTGATGTCGTTCGTCAGGCTGGGCGTGCAGCGTTTCTGGACCCCTTACGAGATAGCCCCGCCCTTGCTGCGCCACAGCGAGTACCTGCCCATCGTCATCCTGCTGGGCATTTGCGTGGCCCTGACCTTCAAGGCCGAGGCGCTGCTGCGTTATACCCAGGACACGGCGGCCGCCCTGCATGAGCCGCTGCAGTATGTGCAATCGGTGATGGCCACCCGCCCGGTACCCGGCCCGCTGGTCCAGACGTCACAGGTACAACCATGAAACGACTGTTTCCCGCCCCGTTTCTTTCGCTGGCCCTGTGGGCCTTGTGGCTGGTGCTGAACGTCTCGCTCAGTGCTGGTCACTTGCTGCTGGGTGCCCTGCTGGGCTTTCTGGCACCGCTGATGTTCGCCTCGTTGCGGCCCATGCCGGTGCGCATCAGCAAGCCTGGCACGCTGATTCGCTTCGTTCTGCGGGTCGGCCTGGAAGTGCTGCACTCCAACCTGCAAGTGGCCCGTACTGTATGGACCTTCAAGCGCCGGCCCCCACACTCGGCCTTCGTCAGCGTGCCGCTGGACATGCGTGATGCCCAGGGTCTCGCGGCGCTGGCCATGGTCTGCACGGTCATCCCGGGCACGGTCTGGTCGGAACTGGCCCTGGACCGCAGCATCCTGCTGATGCATGTATTCGATCTTGAAGACGCCGACGAAGAAAAATTCATCGCGCACTTCAAAGCCACGTATGAGCGCCCCTTGATGGAGATCTTCCAATGAGTGCCTTGCTGGAAAATGCCATTCTGGCCAGCCTGTGCATTTTCGCCCTGGCGATGGTGCTGACCCTGGTGCGCCTGTTCAAGGGCCCGTCGGCCCAGGACCGGGTGCTGGCGCTGGATTACCTATACATCACCGCCATGCTGATGATGCTGGTACTGGGCATACGCTATGCCAGCGACACCTATTTCGAGGCGGCGTTGCTGATTGCCCTGTTCGGTTTCGTCGGCTCGTTTGCACTGGCCAAATTCCTGTTGCGCGGAGAGGTGATCGAATGATCAACCTGCAAGAGCTACCGCTGTGGGTGGAAATACTCACCGCCGCCCTGCTGCTGACCAGCAGCCTGTTCACCCTGACCGGCGCCCTGGGCCTGTTGCGCATGAAGGATTTCTTTCAGCGCATGCACCCCACGGCCCTGGCCACGACCCTGGGCGCCTGGTGCGTGGCACTGGCCTCGATCCTGTACTTTTCAGCGCTCAAATCGGGGCCGGTGGTACACGCCTGGCTGATTCCCATCCTGCTGGCGATCACCGTACCGGTCACCACCTTGCTGCTGGCACGCACCAGCCTGTTTCGCCAGCGCATGGCCGGTGACGCCGTACCGCCGGAGGTCAGTGGCGACCGTCCGGAGCACAGACCCTGAACGGCGCAGGCACGCTCACTCGCTGGCGCGAAAGGTCAGTTCACCCTTGCGCCACTTGGCGGCCTTGCCCACGGCAGCCTTGAGCACCTTGGACAGGCCGGTCTGGATCTGCTCATGGGCGGCAAACACCAGCACTACACCCTGGCCTTCCTTGAACACGATGCCGTGGCCCTCAGGCACTTCGACGAACGCGTACTCGCCCAGGCCGTAGACCGTCTTCTTGACGTCACGAAAACGCAGCTCGAATTTGCCCCCTTCACGGCTGGGCAATACGGCGGCGCGAAAATGATCACCGACCTTGAGTTCAAGGCGTGGCTTGTCATCGACCACCAGGTTGCTTTCGGTGTCGATCTCGGCCATGTAGACGCCATCGGGCGATTGCTCAGCGACATAGACAAAGCGCGATTGAAACAGCTTCACCAACTTTGCACGAAGATCACCGAGCACGAATAAAGCGTGCGTATCCAGGTTACTTACAGCCAAAGTACAAACCCCTCACCAAATGAAAATAGACCGACTGGAGCCTGTCCACCGGCCAACGATAATTATGCTCACTCCTGATGTGCGACGGCTGAAACTCCTGATTACGGCGCGAGGCCGGCGGCGATTCTACCGACTCTCTCAAACAATGACATCCCGAGCCTGCAGGCAGTTCATAGCATTTGGCTACCCGGCGGCCGTCTGCCACATTGATCGAACTCCCGCGCAGGTCTGTGCTCCGATAGTGAACAGCCATCACGTCACGCGAGGAGATCACATGGAACCGGTAAACCCAAGCCTGGAAAAGCTGTTCGAGCAATTAGGCCTTGATGCAGATGAAGCCAGCATCGAAAACTTTATAACCGCCCACAGGCTGCCCGATGACGTCAAACTGATCGACGCTGAGTTCTGGACCCCGCAACAAGCCGCCTTTCTCAAGGAGGAGTTGCGCATGGACGCCGAATGGGCGCCCATCGTCGATGAACTGAACCTGCGCCTGCACGCGCAACCGGCGACCGTGCAGCAGGGTTGATGAACACCAGCCGGTCCCTGCATCAGGGGCCGGCCAGGCCATCAATGCGGATAACCTGGCAGCGCCACATTGGGATGCACCGTCCTGCCGCCCGGCTGTGGCGCATGGACAAACAGTCCTTTGCCCAGGCTTCCCAACGTGCCGATGATCGGACTCCAATGCGCCGAGTGATGGATATAGTGCCAGCGCAACAGGCGTTCCTGTCCGGGTGTCAGTCCCTGAGTGTCGCCACGGGCCTGACCGAGCAGGCGCTGGGCGATGTCCTGTAGCGGCGGCACCAGCGCCAACGCCTCGATATTCTCCAGCGGCTCCAGCGGCACCCCTTCGTCACAGGCCAGCGCATGCATGATGCGCAAGTGCACGCGCGCCAGATCCCCCCACACAGGACGCCGCAAACACACCGCCGCCATCACCAGACGACTGCCAAACCCGGTGCCGCAGCCCGAACGCGACACCTGCGAACCCTCCACGCCCAGCCAGGCGTCGCAATCCAGCGGATCGATCCACTCATCGCGATCCATGGCGTGCAGCTCATCGGTGGCTTGCTGCCAGGCGGTGCAGTCTTCGAATGCCACGTCGCGACCGATCACACTGGTGCGCGGCCGGGTAATCAATACCTCTTCGAGCATGTGTGCCGGATAGCCGCCGCCAATGTCCGAATGCGCTCCCGGCAGCACGATTTCACGCGGCCAGACCGGCGCGACGCTGTTGAGCGCAAAGTTGCGCCGCGACTCGTCACGCGCCACCAGATGCAGCACGTGCTCGGCGCAATCAGGCGGCAGGTAAAGATTGACCCGACGGTTGTTGGCATCACGCACATTTCCCAGGTCGCGCCAGCCACCGATGGCCGCCACGGTGTCGAACAGGCCGATAACCTTGACCCGGACACTGCCCCGCTCCCAGGCAAAGTCCGTGCTCCAGGACAGCTCCCGGTTGGCCAGCAGCGTCTGCAGATCGCCCTTGGCCTGCTTGAGCACCTCATTGACCAGGTGCCTGGCAGACGCGGCGCCCCGGCTGAAGCCGAACACATCCAGTTCCAGTGCTTCGATGACACAGTCGGGATTGTCCAGGGCAAATGCCTTGAGGGCCGCTTCAAGCTTGACCAGGGCCCGCTCCACCTTGGCCAGCACGCCGGTATGCCCGCGCCCGAAACTCAGGCCCGGCCACAACGAGTCACGGCCACCGGAGTGCGTGCCCACGCCGCTGATATACAGCGGCACACTCACCCGCCATCCGCCATTGTGCTGGCAGGCGGTTTTCTGGTCGCGGTACAACTCGAACAACCAGGCGATATTACTTAATTCATTGCTGTAACTGCTGTCGGGACGCGCATGGCGCCCGGCGCACGCGCGGCTGTGTTCAACCTTGCCCCGGGCCATGCCCGCGCGGCACGCCGCGCCGATCCGGGTGTTGACCCGGTTATTGCCAGTGCCATCGAAAAACAGGCCGACCCGTACAGTGACCCGCCTTTGCAGGGCCTGAAGGGGCGCGATGGCCCCACTGCCATAGACTTGCTTATTCATCCTATATCCATCCTTAGATACCGCTGATGCCAAACTATTGATAAGCGTTTTTAAAGGCGCTTTATAAACAGCTTGCTCAGTTGAAGACGGCAGTCAATAGAGGATGAATATTTCGGAAATTTCCCACACAAAAAGAAACATTATATAAATCTGCGTGTAAAACCTGGCGATCTCTGGAACGTCCGTTAATCAATCACTTATAACCACTCACGGGAACTTTCAGGCCCTTCTTGTCGACAAGGCCTGTAGTCCACGACTTCACGACCCGCCGTGCCTTACACACGCTCGGGTCGATAGCCCAGGCGCAAACCACCCCAATGCCGCCCCTTGACCATGACCGGCACCGACAGGTCGTGCATCAACTCGCCCGTGTCGCGGGTGTAGGTTTGCAGCAGCACCGGTTGTTGATGACTGCCACAACGAATACCGGTGCGATCATCGAACTTGCGCTTGCTGCGGTTATGGGCGGTGTCTGCCACCGGATCGCCCGTCAGCGGCTGGTTGAACGCCGTGTTATGGGTCGGCACATACCCGTGCTGGGTGCACGCAATGGCAAAGACCAGGCCTTCATGACGCGTGAGCAGCGGCTCCTGGATCCCGGGCAGGACCTGATCGGTGTAACGATCGAAACGGGTATGAAAGCGCGGCGGCACGGTATTGGCGATCGGCTGGTAGTGACGGTCGAACAGGTCATCGAGGCTGACCCGGCCCTGCTCGATGTCAGCCTCGAAGCGCAAGCCGATCTGCCGGGCCCCTTCGCGCGCCAGGTCATAGATGCGCTGGTGGTAGTCATCCAGGCCCACCTCGGCCAAGCGTTCACTGATGGTCTCGGCCTGGCCTTCCATCTGCACCGCCGCCTGGGCCAGGTGCCGGGTCTGCTGGTCGCTGACCGCCAGGTCGCCGCGCATCTGCTCGACGGCCACGAACAGGCTGGCCAGTTGCTCCTGATTGATCTGCGCGCCTTGGGCAATCTCGCTGACCTGGCGCTCGACCCCGGCCGCCAGACGGGCAATGTGTTCGAGCTGCTGGCCGGTACCTTCGACCTGACGCACGCCGCTGTCCAGATCGTCGGTCAGCAGGCGAATCTGCTCGACCACCTGGCCGGTGCGCTGCTGGATATCGCTGACCATCTGCCCGACCTCTTCGGTGGCGGTGGCGGTGCGTTTGGCCAGCCCGCGCACCTCATCGGCCACCACGGCAAATCCGCGCCCGTGCTCACCGGCACGCGCCGCTTCGATGGCGGCATTGAGCGCCAGCAGGTTGGTCTGGCTGGCAATCGACTGGATGACCTGGGCCACGCGCTGGATTTCTTCACTGCGCAAGCTCAAGGCTTCGATCACCTGGCGGCTGTCGACGGCGTTCTTGCTCAGGCGGTGCATGCGCTCGATGGACTCGACCAGCACGCTGCGTCCGGCTTCGCTGCTGTGCCGGGCCTGGCTGGCGGCCGCCAGGGCCTGCTGGCTCAATTGGGCGGTCTGCTGCTCGGTGGCGATCATCACTTCGGCGTTGCTGACCACCTGTTCGGCGGCCTTGAGCTGCGACTGGACCCTGGCCGACAACTGGCGCACGGAAAAGGCCACGCTGGCCGCTGACAAGGCGTTGTGGCTGGTGGTGAAGGACAAGTCGCGGGTCAGCCCGGCGATGTCGCCGGGTGCGGTGTCGACCGGACCTGACGGCACCTGGTGCTTGCGCAGGTGCGGCCACCAGATCAGGGCCAGGGCCAGGGCCAGTGGCACGGTCAGCCACAGCGCCAGGTCGGTGAACGCCATGGCGCCCAGTAACAGAACAAATGCCAGGCTCTGGCCCAGTGGCAGGCCATACGAAAATACGGAAGGTGTCGCTTGAGCCTGCGCGCCGGCCATGGCCGGCTTCCCTGCAGACGATACGCTGTCGGTCATGATCCCTGATCCCTGCTGATATTTTTGTTATCAACGGGTATTTAACGCCAGCCAACAGCTATTTGCTATCAGCCATTGGCCGTAGGCTCGGGGCTTGGGTAATTGGGTAATTGGGATCGTGTTGTTCTTGCGGGCGGTGATTGGCTTTGGGAGAGGTTCCGACCCTCTTCGGGCCGGCTTACTTTGTCTTGGCAAAGTAAGCAAACCGTTTGCTCCTGGTTCCGGCCCCTTCGGGGTCCCCTCCCTCCGGCATTGCTCCG
>NZ_LMOA01000022.1:0-198 GCF_001423155.1 Pseudomonas sp. Leaf127
CCGTTTGCTCCTGGTTCCGGCCCCTTCGGGGTCCCCTCCCTCCGGCATTGCTCCGGGGGTCGCCGCTTATGGGCCGTCCCTGGCCCAAGCGGCTAACGGGCCGTCCTGGCCCTTTTCCCCCCTGCGCAACGCCTCCACTCGGCCTGCACAAGTCGCGTTCTGCGTCGCCTGCACCCTCGCGCATGAAAAGCAGAGCAA
>NZ_LMOA01000022.1:229-737721 GCF_001423155.1 Pseudomonas sp. Leaf127
CCGTCCTGGCCCTTTTCCCCCCTGCGCAACGCCTCCACTCGGCCTGCACAAGTCGCGTTCTGCGTCGCCTGCACCCTCGCGCATGAAAAGCAGAGCAAAAGCTGTTGCTGTTGCTGTTGCTGTTGCTGTTGATCTTCTACGCAAATATCACAGACGACACAGATCGCGACTTGGGCGCAGGCCGAGTGGAGGTGTCGCGGAATCGGGGAGCGAGGCAGGGATGCCGAGCCAGCGCCGCTGGGCCAGGGACGTGTTTACGCCCATTTTTGTCTGTTCGCGGCTGACCGGCTGGGCCGCNAGAGATGAATCAAAAACGGCATTATTAAATCGGCTGTCACGATCTGCTTTTACCATCGACCCCTTGCCCTTTGCTTTTCACGTATTCGCCATTGATTTAAGGACGAGCTCTTCTACGCAAATATCACAGACGACACAGATCGCGACTTGGGCGCAGGCCGAGTGGAGGTGTCGCGGAATCGGGGAGCGAGGCAGGGATGCCGAGCCAGCGCCGCTGGGCCAGGGACGGCCCATCGGCGCGGCCCGATGGAGTGGCGCCGGAAGGAGGGAACCCCGCAGGGGCCCAGCCAGGAGCAAACGGTTTGGTTACTTTGCCAAGACAAAGTAACCCGGCCCGAAGAGGGCCGGAACCCCTCTCACAGACCAACCCAGCCAGCCCAGACAACCCAGCCGCCAGCTACGGCTGCGGCTGTAATCAGACCTGACGCTGGTGCCGGTCGATCTGCTCGTGGCGTTCCTGGGCTTCGATGCAGTAGCGGGTAGTGGGGCTGATCAACAGGCGCTTGAGGCCGATCGGCTCGCCACTGTCATCGCACCAGCCAAACGTATCTTCAGTGATGCGCGTCAGGGCCATTTCCAGTTGCGGCAGCATGCGCTGGTCGCGCTCGATGGAATTCACCAGCCAGTGGCGCTCCTCCTCGACAGATGCGGCATCGGCTGGGTCGGCCGGGGTATCCAGGCTCTCGATGGCAATACGGCTCTTCTCGATACGCTCGTGGATCTCGACCTTCATGGACTGCAACAGCTTGACGAAGAAAGCTTGCTGCTCGGCGTTCATGTAGTCATCGGCCGGCATGGCCAGCAACTGTTCCTTTGTCATTGAGTTCTCTAATAAAAAACGTGCATTTAGCCGGTCAGGAGAGTGTCGCGGGCAGGCTTTGTCAGCCTCAGGGCTGCAGGGCGCTGCGGCGCACTCCGTTCACGAGGGGCGGCAGTCTAAGGCCGCCTTGCAGACTCGGCAACCCACTGGGGCGCCTAATGTCGAACAATTGCGGGAAAACCCCCAAAAACCGAGGGTCTTTCCCCATCAGAACGCAGGCCTCTGACCGGATCGATGCGATCCGGTTCCCGGTCCTGTTCTATAAATGAAAGCGTCCCAGCATCTCCTGCAAGGCGCTGACCGTGCCACGCAAGGCATTGACCGAACGACCGGTCTCAGTGGACGCCTCCGAAGTACGCACCGACAGGTCGCGAATATTGACCAGGTTACGGTCGATTTCCCGCGCCACCTGGGCCTGCTCTTCGGCAGCGCTGGCGATCACCAGGTTGCGCTCGTGAATAGACACGATGGACTGGTTGATCTCTTCCAGCGCCTGCCCGGTGGCCTGTGCGCTTTGCAGGGTGTCGTCGACCTGGCGGGTACCGCCCTGCATGGCCTGCACGGCCAGTTGGGTGCCGTTCTGGATGGTGGAGACCATCTGCTCGATTTCCAGCGTCGAGGTCTGGGTGCGTCCGGCCAGCGCCCGCACTTCATCGGCGACCACCGCAAAACCGCGTCCGGCGTCGCCGGCCCGGGCCGCTTCAATGGCGGCGTTGAGCGCCAGCAGGTTGGTCTGTTCGGCAATGGCGCGGATCACATCCAGCACCTTGCCGATCTTCTGCGATTCCTCGGCCAGCTCTCCGATATTGGTCGAGGCCTGCTGCATGCCCTGCCCCAGGGTACGGATGGTCGCCAGGGTGTGCTGCACCTGCCGGTTGCCACGTTCGGCAATGCGCTGGGAGTCATCGGACACCTGCGAGGTGGACACCGCATTGCTGGCCACCTCCTCCACCGCCGCGGTCATCTCGTTGACCGCCGTGGCGGCCTGTTCGATCTCGTCATGCTGCTGGGCCGTCTCTTTCAGGCTGCGCTGGGTAATCTGGCCAACGTCGTTGCTCGACTGGCCCAGTTGCACGGCGGTCTGGTTGATCAGGCCCAAGGCTTCGCGCAGGTTGTCCTGCATGCGCGCCAGGGCCTCGATCAGTTGCGCCGGCTCATCGGTGCCCTGTGCCTGCAAGCGGTGAGTCAGGTCACCATCCGCCACCGCACGCGCAAGCTCGATGGCTTCGCGCAGCGGCCTGACGATGCTGCGGATCAGGCCCCAGGCCAATACGCAGGTCAGCACAAGGGCCAGGACCAGCACCAGGATCGACCACAGCCGCGTGCTGTCATAACGCTCGGTGGCCTGGGCCGTGGACGCTGCGCTTTGCTCGATATTGATGCGCAGCAGTTCGGAAAACAGCTCGCCGGTCTTGTTCGACGCGTCCTGGATGCCACCATTGAGCAAGCCGCGCATCTCGTCGAGGCGGTTCTGGTTGGACAGGTTGCGGTACTCGTCCAGCAGGCGCCGGTAAGTGGCCAGGGTCGTCAGCATCTCGTTGAAGGCCGACTGGGCCTGGGGCGTAACCACCTTCTGGTAACTCTGCATCGAGGTGTCCAGTTGCCCGATCAGTACCTCCAGCCGTGCCAGGGTCGGGGTCAGCACCGCCGGCTCGCGGTTGAGCATCATGCGCAGGGTGATGACCCGGATGCCCAACTGGTTATCGCGAATCTGTGCCAGTGAACGGCTGCCGGCCAGCGTAACCTCTTCGGTCTGCACCAGCGCACCGCGAATGTTCGAGGCGTTGTACATGCCAAACAGGCCGAGAAACACGACCAGGGCGGCGATAAGCCCGAAACTCAGGCACGCCCGGGTGGCGATGTTCATGTGATTGAGGCGCATGGCAGATCCTTGTGAAGCACAGAGGGAGGATGCTTCTGTATCGGGAGCTGCCGTTCAGGCTTTAACAGCCAGCGGCCTCATAGTTGCGTTTGTGGGCGAATATCGCCCCGTTTGCAAGGGCCCCGCAGGCGCGGCCGGGGCGATACGCCTTGGCCGCGAAAAGGTCATGAACGTCAGGCCTCTTCGCGGCTGAAGCCGCTCCAACGTTTCAGCGCTTGGCCTTGCGCTTGTTGCGGTACTGGTCGACCACCACGGCCACGACAATGATCACCCCCTTGATGATGTCCTGGATGTACGCATCGACCCCGACAAAGGTAAAGCCGCTGGCCATTACGCCCAGGATCAGGGCGCCGATCACCGTGCCGGTGATGCGTCCCACGCCACCGGCCAGGCTGGTGCCGCCGATCACGGCCGCCGCAATGGCGTCCAGTTCATACGACATGCCCATGCCGGCCTGCCCGGTGGCGGCACGCGCCGAGGCCACGACACCGGCCAGGCCTGCCAGCAGACCGGCGAGACTGTAGACGATGACCAGGTGCCGCTTGACGTTGATGCCCGAGGTGCGCGCCGCCTGCATGTTGCCGCCGATGGCGTAGGTGTACTTGCCGTACTTGGTGTAGCGCAGGGCGATATGGAAGATCACCGCCACCACCAGGAAGATGATCACCGGCATGGCGCCCTGGCCAATGGCCGTATAGGAATCCGACAGCATGCTGACCGGCTGGCCTTCGGTGTAATAGCGGGCCAGGCCACGGGCCGAGACCATCATCCCCAGGGTCACGATAAAAGGCGGGATGCCGGTGATCGCAATCAGGCTGCCGTTGATTGCGCCGGCCAGCAGACCAACCCCCAGCCCCGCGGCCACCGGTATCCACACCGGCAGGTCGGTCAGCGATGGAAACACCGCCCGGGAAAAATCAGAGGTCTGCGCCAGGCTGGCCGCCACCATCGCCGACAGCGCCAGCACCGAGCCTGAGGACAGGTCGATACCGGTGGTGATGATCACCTGCGTCACCGCAATGGCCAGAAGACCAATGATCGACACCTGCAGGATCATCAGCACCAGGCGCTGGGAGTTGAGCAGAAAGCTCTGGTCGCGCACGATCCAGCCGAACACCTCGAACACCAGGCCGATGCCGATCAGCACCAGAAAGATACTGAGTTCCGTGGGAATCCGGCGCTTGGCCTTGGCCGGCGCCAGGGCCGGTTTGTTTTGTGAAATCACATTGCTCATCTGCTGTTCCTCTTGTTCTTGTAAGGCCTGTTCCTGTACGGATCAGCGCCTGGATGACTCAATGAACCGAATGGCCCGACGCCAGGTGCATGACTTTTTCCTGGGTGGCCTCGCTGCGTGCCAGCGTGCCCATCAGTTCGCCTTCATGCATGACCATGACCCGGTCGCTCATGCCCAGCACTTCAGGCAGTTCGGAAGAAATCATGATCACCGCCATGCCTTCGCCGGCCAGCAACGAGATCAGGCGATAGATCTCGGCCTTGGCGCCCACGTCGATGCCGCGGGTCGGCTCGTCGAGAATCAGAATGCGCGGGTTGGTCATCAGCCAGCGGGCCAGCAAGGCTTTCTGCTGGTTGCCGCCTGAGAGCGTGTCGATGCACTGCTCCAGCGACGGGGTCTTGACCCGCAGCTTCTTGCACATGTCTTCGCACAATGCCCGCAAGGCCTTCTGCTGGATGAAACCGCCGCCGGCGTAGTTCGACAGCACCACCATTTCCATGTTTTCCATCACCGACAGGCACGGAAACAGGCCGGTGAGCTTGCGGTCTTCGGTCAGCAGGGCAAAGCCTTTGCCGATCGCCTGTTGCGGGTCGCTGATGCGCACCGGCTGGCCGTCCAGGAAAATTTCGCCACTGCTGCTTGGGCTGATGCCAAACAGAGTTTCAGCGATGTTGGTACGGCCCGAGCCCATCAGGCCCGCGATGCCGAGAATCTCGCCGGCATGCAGCTCGAACGACACGTCCTTGAAAATGCCGTCCAGGGTCAGGTTGCGCACCGACAGCATCACCTCGCCGATGGGCTTTTCGCGCTCGGGGAACAACTGGGTCAGTTCGCGGCCGACCATCATCGAAATCAGGCTGTCGCCGTCCATCTGCTCGGCCCGCTGCAGGCCGACGTAGGTGCCGTCGCGAAAGATCGCGACTTCATCGGCGATCTGGAACACCTCGCTCATCTTGTGGGTGATATAGATGATGCCTTTGCCCTGGGCCTTGAGGTCGGCAATGATCGAGAACAGGTGCTCGACCTCGCTTTCGGTGATGGCCGAGGTCGGCTCGTCCATGATCAACACGTCCGAGTCGTACGACACGGCCTTGGCAATCTCGACCATCTGCCGCTCGGCGATGCTCAGGTTGCCCACCAGCTCTTCGGGGTCCAGGCGGATGCGCAGGCGCTCAAGCAGCTCGGCGGTGCAGCGGTGCATCTTGCCGTGGTCGACCATGTGCAGCCCGTTGAGCTGCTCGCGGCCGATCCAGATGTTCTCGGCGATGCTCATGAACGGCATCAGGTTGAGTTCCTGGTGAATCATGGCAATGCCCGATTGCAACGCGGCCAGGGGGGTGGCGAATACGACAGGCCGGCCGTGCAGACGGATCTCGCCCTCGTCGGGCTGGTAGATGCCGGCAATGATCTTCATCAGGGTCGACTTGCCGGCGCCGTTCTCGCCCATCAGGGCCAGCACGCTGCCGGGACGGACCCGCAGCTGCACATCATCGAGTGCCACGACACCCGGGAAGCGCTTGCTGATGTGGGCGATTTCCAGCAGGTATTCGCTCGAATCGGCGCTGAAGGCCGGCTGGCTGTCGCGCAAAGCATGACGGGCAGCGGTAGCGGAATCAGACATGATGACAAGCTCCTTATGCAACAGTCTGCGGGGGGGACTCAAGGGCACCTCTGGAAACGGACTGCGTGCAGCCCGGCCAACGCTCCAGAGGCGCCTTCCAGGCCAGAATCCCCCCGGCCTGTACGTTGTCGTTTTGGGTTTTATTTGAACGTATCGACGTTTTCGGCGGTGATCAGACGATACGGGATCACCATCATCTGCGTATCGATTTTCTCTTTCTTGACCATCTTCACGGCGGTCTCGATCGAGCCGTTGGCCTGACCCTTGGCGTCCTGGAACACCGACACGGTGAGCATCCCGGTCTTCACGGCGCGCAGGCCGTCCTGGGCACCATCGACACCTGCAATCACTACATCACCGGGCTTCTTGCCGGCCTGCTTGAGGGCCATGGCCGCACCGATGGCCATCTCGTCGTTATTGGAGACCACGGCATTGAATTCGCGGCCCTGGGTCAGCCAGTCGTTGGTGATGTCCATGCCGCGCTGGCGCTGCCAGATACCGGTCTGCTCCTGGTCGATCTTGATGTCCGGGTACTTGGCCAGGATCTCCTTGACCCCGTCGGTGCGGTTGCGGGTGGCGTTGTTGGCCAGGTCGCCCAGCAAGACCACGATCTTGCCCTTGCCGCCAAGCTTGTCGGCCACGTATTGCATCTGCAGGCGGCCAGCCTCTTTCTCGTCAGAGATGACGGTGGCTACGCCTTCGGGCAGCTTCGGATCATCGGGGCTGCGGTTGACGTACACCAGGGGAATGCCGGCGGCGAGCGCGGCCTTGGTGATGGCGGCCGTGGCGGCGGTGTCCACCGGGTTGACGATCAAGGCGTCGACCTTCTTGCCGATCAGGTCATGCACCTGGTCGAGCTGCTTGTTGACGTCGGTGCGTGCATCGACAAACTGCAGCTTCACCCCGTCGGGCATGCTCTTGGCCTTGGCTGCCATGTCCTCGCGCAGGTAGGTCAGCCAGATGTCATCGAACTGCGGCATGAGCACGCCGATATTGATGTCGGCCAGCGCCGTGCCGCTGCCGAGCATCAGGGTCAGGGCCAGGGAGGTGAACGTGGTCTTGATCTTCATGAAGGTCTGTCTCCGGATTCTTGTTGTTGTGTGCAGCGGGCACGCCAGAGGCATGGCGAGGCCGCCGGGCATGGGCAGGAACAATCAGCGTGGGATACGAATGCCGGCGGCGCCCGGCATGCTGAACAGCAGCCAGTTCTTGTGCTCGACGCACATGCCGCGACCGATCAGGGTCAGCAGGCGATCGGCAAGGGTGCTGCACAGTGACAAGGCAGTGGCGGTGACGCGAGTGGCCCGGGAGCCAGGCATGGAGGCTTTCATTGACGGTACCTATCTGAGTTTTGTTTTTGTTGGCTTTACCCTGGCGCTGTAGGAACAAACCTACAGCGAAGGTGATTCGATAGTCGGCAACCTGAAAACGACTTTATTGGAAATTTTTTTCCAATTCAACACATTTTAGAATTTTATTCCGTTTAATTTTCTGTTTCTTGACCGACGCAAAAAGGCCCGCTTCTCCCGGGGAGAAACGGGCCTTGCCTATGATTGAACGACCCATGAACGTCGCGATTCAGTCCGCCGCTCAGAGCGTCACGACACACCCCTTGCTGGCACTCTGCCGCGCCGCATCCAGCACCCTGGTGGTGTTCAAGGCCTCAAGCGGATCGACCGGATTGGCCGCACCGGTGTCAACTGCCATTTGCAACTGCTGGTAATAACGCAGCCAGCAACCACGCTCCGAAGGCACCCGTTCGCGGTGCTCGCCATGCTCGAACCAACCCCAGCGCCGGTGCTCTTCAACCCCCCAGTTGTCACCGATACTGAGCGGTGTGTGACCAGCCAGCGCCTGTTCTTCCTGAACGTCCAGCCCATCGACCGTGTAACAGCCGTTGCTGCCACTGATCCGGAACCTGGGCCTTGGGCAGTTCTGCAGGCAACTGCCGGACAGGTGCGACACCACCCCGCTGGCATGGGTCAGGGCGACAAAGAAGCTGTGATCGACCTCGTGGTGCGGCGTGGCGTATTGCAGCTCGGCATACACCTGCTGCACCGGCCCGAACAGCAGCTGCGCCTGGTCCACCAGATGGCTGCCAAGGTCGCGCAGCACCCCACCGCCGCTCAGCTTGCCCACCGAGGTCGGCGAATAGCGCTCCACACTGGACTCGAAACGCGCGACCCGGCCCAGGGCGCCGCTGTCAATCAGCTTGCGCACCGTCAGAAAATCCGAATCCCAGCGTCGGTTCTGGTAGACGCTGAGCAACACACCACGCTGCCGGGCGGCTTCGATCAGCTCGCGGGCCTGATCTTGATCCTGAGCAAAGGGCTTGTCGCTGACCACTGAAACGCCCAGCTCGATGGCTTCCAGAATCTGCCCATGCCGGGCCGCCAGCGGTGTGGAAATCGCCACGACATCGACCCCGGCGGCCACCAGTTCGCTCAGGCTGGCAAAAGCCTGCACCTGCGGGTAGTCACAGGCCAGTGCCTGGCGACGCTCCGGTGAACGGGTCACGACCCCGACAAAGGTCGCGTCGGTCAGACTGGCAATCAACGGCGCATGAAAGAAACGCCCTCCTTTTCCATAACCCACCAATCCGATGCGCATGGTGTTCTCCTTTGAGTCGATGGCGCGGGTCCATGATGGGTTATCTGAGCAGTTCGCGGCTCACCCGTTCCAGCATGAAGCGGCTGGACTCGTCGGCGCGCTCTTCCCAGGCGAACACCGCCACGGTGGCGATACCATCGAACTTGATGTCGCGCAGGGTCGAGAAGAACACCTCCCAGTTGACGTCACCCTGGCCGATGTCCAGATGCTGGTGCACGGTGGCGGTCACGCCTGGCGGGTTGACGATGTAGCGCAGGTTCGACGAGGCACGGTGATTGAAGGTGTCGGCGATGATCAGATGGGTCAGCTTGTCGCCGGCGTACTTGAGCATCGAGGCAATATCGCCCACGCCGTCGTCATAAAAGAAGGTGTGCGGTGCCGCGTACAGGTAATTGAGCCAATCACAGTCCAGGCCGCGAATGATGTCCACCGACTCGTTGTTGCGCTCGCAGAAATCATACGGGTGGGCCTGGATGTCGAGCTTGATGCCTTCGCGCTCGAAGTGCGGAATCAGCTCGTCCATCGACTTCATGAACTGGTTTTCACACACCAGGGCGTTGTCCGACTGGCCGCTGAATTCGGTGTTGATCAGGTCGCAGTCCATCTCCACGGCGACCTGGATGGCACGTTTCCAGTTGCGCACGGCAGCGATGCGCAGGTCTTCGTCGGGCGCGGCCCAGTGGTACAGCGGCAGCAACGACGACAGCTTGACCCCGGCATCGCTCAGGGCCTTGCGAAACTCCTTGATGCGCGCCCGGTCGACGCGCGGGTATTTATAGAACGGCATGAAATCTTCGCGCGGCGAAAGCTCGATGTACTCGTAGCCCAGCTCGGCGGTCTTGTCGACCATCTTGCCCAGGGGCAGATGGCGGTACATGTAGGGGTCAAGCGCAATTCGCATGGTGGTTTCCTTTTATAGTTGTCAGCCACGCAGGTCACAGTCGCGCCCTTGAGGCGCGACCTTCAGGCAAGCCGGTTATCAATCATAGAAAGCCGGGCGTGCGCCCAGGGCGACCTTCTCGATGGCGCCGCTCTGCTGCGCCGCCACACACACATCAGCCGTCACCGCAGCCGCATAGCCGTCCCAGGCCGACGGACCGCCGACCTTGCCGGCCGCGACGCCGTCGATAAAGGCTTGCAGCTCGACATCGTAGGCACCAATGAAGCGGTCCTTCCAGTCGGTAAGGATGGCATTGGACAGTTTGGCTTCGCTGCGCAGCTGCACCTGCGAAGGCTCCGGCAGGCGGGCAATGCCGCTCTCGCCCACCACTTCGCACTGGATGTCGTAGCCGTACTGGCAATTGACGAAGATCTCGACGTCGATACGCGTGCCACGGGCGGTCTCGAACAGGACGATCTGCGGGTCCTTGAGGTGAGCAAAGGCCTTGCCGGTCTTGCGCGGGAACACCACCTGCACCGACACGTAATCGTCATTGAGCAGCCAGCGCAGCACGTCGATCTCATGGATCAGTGTGTCGGTGATGGCCATGTCGGTCTTGTAGTTCTCGCCCACGGTCGGGTTGCGGTGGGCACAGTGCAGCATCAGCGGCTCGCCGATGGTGCCGGCGTCGATCACCGATTTGAGCGCACGGTAGCCTTCGTCATAGGAGCGCATGAAGCCCACCTGCACCAGGCGCCGGCCAAAAGCGATCTCGGCATCGACAATGCGCCGGCACCCCTCGGCCGTCACCGCCAGGGGTTTTTCGCAGAACACCGGCTTGCCGGCGGCAATCGCGGCCAGTACATATTCTTCGTGGGTCGGGCCCCAGGAGGTGACCAGGATCGCCTCCACCTCCGGCGCCTGGATCAGCGCGTGGCCGTCGGGATACACCTCGGCGGTCAGGCCAAGGTCACTGACCACCTGCGCAGCCTGTTGCAGATTGATATCAGTCACGGCCACCACCGTACTGCCCAGCAGGGTCTTGCTGCAGCGACGGATATGATCGCGGCCGATTGCACCGGTACCGATAACACCTAATTTCAACGCCATCTCAATGCTCCTTGAATGTGGGGGATTGCCGCTTGCACGCCGTTGAAACCGCAGGATCGGCCAGGCGGTGATCCGCTTTGTCCGGGTATAAAGGCACACCATGATTTCGTGGCGCGCCATTCGCGGCTCAAGCCGCTCCTACGGGTTCTGAGCGTGCGGCCTCAGTACTGGCGGGCCTTGGCCAGTTGTTTGTTGAGCTGTTCATGCACCTGCGCGGTGGTGCCGACGGTGGACACTTCGGCCACCCCGACGCGCCACCACGACAGGTACTTGTGGATCATGGTCTTGGGCAGCACCTTGATGTCGATCAGGGTCGCCACGCTTTGCCGGCGTGCATCGGCCAGCGCCTCGTGCAGTTGCTCGAGAGTGCTGACCTTGTAGGTCTTGCAGCCGTAGGCCGCCGCGCTCATGGCGAAATCCACCGGCACGAAGCCGCCGTCCAGACGCCCGGTTTCCGGGTTGCGATAGCGGAACTCGGTGCCGAAGCTGTTCATCCCGTGTTCCATCTGCAGGTTGTTGATGCAGCCGAAGGTCATGTTGTCGAGCAGGATGATGTTGATCTTGCGCCGCTCCTGAATGGCCGTGACCAGTTCGGAGTGCAGCATCAGGTACGAACCGTCACCGACCAGCGCATAGACCTCGCGCTCCGGTGCTGCCAGCTTGACTCCCAGCGCGGCATTGACCTCGTAG
Organism: Pseudomonas sp. Leaf127; assembly: GCF_001423155.1. Taxonomy (NCBI): domain Bacteria; kingdom Pseudomonadati; phylum Pseudomonadota; class Gammaproteobacteria; order Pseudomonadales; family Pseudomonadaceae; genus Pseudomonas; species Pseudomonas sp. Leaf127. The sequence continues at coordinate 11,374 of NZ_LMOA01000022.1, forward strand.
CCCATGCACGAATAGCCATACTCGACGTGGTAGGTGTCCACCCCGGTGCTGCGCCAGGCCCGCTGCAGGTCACCGGGCAGGCTGCCGGCGGCGGCGACAATCACCGCGTCCGTCGGCAGGCTCTCGTTGAGCACGCCCAGCACACGGCTCTGGGTCAGGCACGAACCGGTCAGCTCGATAAATTCGCGTAACACCGCAGGGTCGAGGTGGTCATTGATTTCCGGCACAAAGTCAGCGGCCTGGTAGTCGACGGCATAGACCCGGTCGACCTCGGCATCCAGCTCGGCCCGGGCCCGGGCCGGGTGTTCGCCCCAGGCGCTGGACCAGTCGCTGCCCTCAAGCGCGGACAGCAACGCCTCCAGCGCTTCCCTGGCATCGGCCAGAACCTGCACGCCGTCGAGTTTCTGTACATCGAAGGCGCCGACATTGAGGTTGAGAAACTGCACGTCGGGGTGCTGGAACAGCCATTTCGACGAGGTGGTGAAATCGCTGTAGCGGGTGCCGATACCAATGATCAGGTCGGCTTCCTTGGCCAGCTGGTTGGCCGCCAGGGTGCCGGTTTCACCCAGCCCGCCCATGTTCAGTGGATGCGCCGAGACCACCGCGCTCTTGCCGGCCTGGGTTTCGGCAAATGGAAGGCCGAAGCGCTCGGCCAGCGCCAGCAGCGCCTGGGCAGCGCCCGAGTAGCGCACTCCGCCGCCACAGACCAGCAACGGCTTGCGCTTGGCCTTGAACAGGGCCACGGCGTCGTCGAGCATGGCGCGGGTCGGCGGACGCCGGTCAATACGGTGCACACGGCGTTGCAGGAAGCTGTCGGGGTAATCGTAGGCTTCGGCCTGTACGTCCTGCGGCAGCGCCAGGGTCACCGCGCCGGTTTCGGCCGGGTCGGTCAGCACGCGCATGGCACTCAGCGCGGCGCTCATCAGTTGTTCGGGACGGTTGATACGGTCCCAGTATTTGCTCACGGCCTTGAACGCATCGTTGGTGCTGATGCTCAGGTCGTGGAACTGTTCGATCTGCTGCAACACCGGGTCCGGCTGGCGGCTGGCATAGACGTCGCCAGGCAACAGCAGCAACGGGATGCGGTTGGCCGAGGCGGTGGCTGCGGCGGTCAGCATGTTGGCCGCGCCCGGGCCGACCGAGGACGAGCAGGCGTAGATCTTGCGCCGCAGGTGCTGCTTGGCAAAGCCGATGGCGGCGTGGCACATGCCCTGCTCGTTGCGGCCCTGGTGCACCACCAGGTCGCCGCTGTCCTGCTCCAGCGCCTGGCCGATGCCCAGCACGTTACCGTGGCCGAAAATGGTGAAGATGCCTTCGACGAACTTGGTCTGTACGCCGTCGACTTCAACGTACTGGTTGTCCAGGAACCTGACCAGGGCCTGGGCCATGGTCAATCGTGTAGTAGTCATGCTCGCCCCTTGTGGTGGTGAGAAAACGGCCCGGTCGCCGGCCGGCTAGCCGAACGATTTCTGCAGATGGTCCATGCTGCTGACCAGCGCCTGCTGAATGTCGTCCAGGGCGTGTACGCTCTCGGCGAAGGGTTCGAACGACAGGTAGCCGGTGTAGCCGCTGGCCAACAGGCGCTCGATCTGTGGCGCATTGCCGAGAATGTCACCCTCGCCCACCAGTACCCGGTGACCGTCGCGAATGGTGTTGAGCGGCGCCTCGGCGTCCTCGACCCCGGAGATGTGCACCAGCCCGGTCAGCTCGGGAAACATTTCCACTTCACCGGCCAGGTGATGGTGGAAGGTGTCGTGCACCAGGCGGAAAACGTCCAGCCCGCCGACGGCCTTGATGGCCTCGACCGCCTGGCGCTTGAGGCGCAGCGAGCACTCTTCGAAGCCCAGCGGCTCGACGAAACCCAACAGGCCGTGCTCGCGCAGGATCGGGCCCAGGTGGGTCAGTGCGGTGCGCAGGCCGGCGGCGCGCTGCGCGGCATTGCGGGTGTCGCCGCGATCATTCAACGGGCACATCACCAGGCCTTCGGCGCCGCAGTCACGGGCATAACGGGCCAGGCGGGTGGCCTGCTCACGGCGTTCTTCGTTCCAGACATCAAAGGGATACAGGGCGTTGATCGACAGCACGCGAATGCCTTTGGCCTCGCACAGTTCACGCACCGTCTGCGGCGCGGTGCCATCCTCGATTTCAATGCCCTTGAGGTCGTTGCGAATCTCGATGGCATCGGCCCCCAGCTTGACCGCCAGTTCGATGAACTCAGGCAGCGGCAGGCGCGGGGCAACCATACGGTTAAGGGCAAAACGCAGGGGTTGACTCATTATTGTTCTCCGCAACGCATTGAATGATTGAATGTGGCTGTATGGGGGTGCATGAGCCGCCACCGTTCGGGCACAACCTATAACGTGCAGACACACCGCAGGAGCGACCAACGGTCGCGAATGCTGTATCTCAGGCAATCAACAGCCTGCCTGTTCCGCCCTTTCGCGACCGTTGGTCGCTCCTACACATGGTTTTTTTGCACAAAAGGGTTATTTGGCCGTAGGCATACTGAATTCAGCGCCCTTGGCGATGCTGTCCGGCCAGCGCTGCATGACGCTCTTGTAGCGGCTGTAGAAGCGCAGGCCTTCTTCGCCATAGGCGTGGTGATCACCGAACAGTGAGCGCTTCCAGCCGCCGAACGAGTGCCAGGCCATCGGCACCGGGATCGGCACGTTGATGCCGACCATGCCGACCTTGATCGAGCGGGCAAAGGCGCGGGCCACGCCCCCGTCGCTGGTGAAGCACGACACGCCGTTACCGAACTCATGGGCATTGATCAGCGCCACGGCACTGGCAAAGTCCGGTACATGCACCAGGCCCAGCACCGGGCCGAAGATTTCTTCCTTGTAGATCTGCATGTCGGTGGTGACATGATCGAACAGCGTGGCGCCCACGAAGAAGCCGTTCTCGGCGCCGGGCACCTTGAAGTGACGGCCATCGACAATCAGTTTTGCCCCTTCCTTGACGCCCTGGTCGATATAGCCTTCGACCTTGGCCTTGTGCACGGCCGTGACCAGCGGGCCCATGTCGCTGTCGGGCTGCATGCCGTTGCCGACCTTGAGCTGGTCGATGCGCGGCAGCAGCTTGTCGATCAGTTTCTGCCCGGTGTCACCGACCACCACAGCAATCGAGATGGCCATGCAGCGCTCGCCGGCCGAGCCGTAGGCGGCGCCGATCAAGGCATCGGCGGCCTGGTCGAGGTCGGCATCGGGCATCACGATCATGTGGTTCTTGGCGCCACCCAGGGCCTGCACACGCTTGCCGCGGGCGGTGCCTTCGCGGTGGATGTACTCGGCGATCGGCGTGGAGCCGACGAACGATACCGCTTCGATGTCCGGGTGCTGCAACAGGGTGTCGACCGCCAGCTTGTCGCCCTGCACCACGTTGAACACACCATCGGGCAGACCGGCTTGCTTGAGCAGGCGCGCCATCAGCAGGCTGGCCGACGGATCGCGCTCGGACGGCTTGAGGATGAAGCAGTTACCGGTGACCAGGGCCATCGGGATCATCCACAAAGGCACCATGACCGGGAAGTTGAACGGGGTGATGCCGGCGCACACGCCCAGGGGCTGGCGCAGGTTCCAGTTGTCGATGCCGCCACCGATGTTGTCGGAAAACTCGCTCTTGAGCAGGTTCGGCGCGCCGCAGGCGAATTCGACGATCTCGATGCCGCGCACCACCTCGCCCTTGGCGTCGGAAAACACCTTGCCGTGTTCGCGGCAGATGATTTCGGCCAGTTCGTCATGATGACGGTCCAGCAGTTCCTTGAACTTGAACATCACTCGCGCCCGGCGCAACGACGACTGCTCCGACCAGGCCGGGAACGCCGCGCGGGCAGCGGCAACGGCCTGCTCGACGGTCTGGGCGCTGGCCAGTGCCACACGCGCCTGGACATCGCCAGTGGCGGGGTTGAAGACATCGCTGTAGCGCTCGGCGGCGTCGTTCAGCTCGCCGTTGATGTAATGGCCGATGACCGGTGAATCACTCATGACACTGACTCCGTATTCTTGTTGGACGATTGTGGGTGGTCTGCAACACCCTGCGGGCTGGCGATACGGTTCACAGGTCCATCAACCAGCTGTGTTGCGGGTCGTTGTGAAATTGCCAGGCGCGCTTGGGGCCGGCCATCACGTTGAGGTAGTACGATTCGTAGCCATAAGGCACGCTGACCGGGTGATAGCCCCTGGGCACGGTCACCAGGTCGTTGTTTTCCACGGCCATGGCCTGGTCGATGCTGCGGTCGTCGGTGTAGACGCGCTGGAACACGAAGCCCTGCGGCGGGTTGACCTGGTGGTAGTAGGTCTCCTCCAGAAAGCTCTCATGCGGCAGGTTGTCCTGGTCATGCTTGTGCGGCGGATAGCTGGACGAATGCCCGGACGGCGTGCGCACCTCGACCACCAGCAGCGAGTGGGCCACCTCGGTGTCCGGCAGGATGTCGCACACATAACGGGTGTTGGCGCCCTTGCCGCGTACACTGCGCTTCATGCTTTCGGGCCGGATCAAGCGTGCCGGCAAACCCTGGGCACGGTCGCCAGGGGCCGCGCACACGGCCACATGGGCAGGTCCGCGAGCCGTGAACAGCGCCTGGCTGTCGGCCGGCAGGTAGATGGCAAAGGGTGACTGCTCTTCGAACACCGACTGGCGACCACCGATGTTGTCCCAATCAAAGGCCCCCTGCCCCGGTGCCTCGCCGCTGACACTGACGTGCCCGGCCAGCAGCACCACGCACAGCTCCTTGTCGCCAGCGGCCAGCGGCAGTTGTTCGCCCCCCTCCAGGCGGTAGGCGGCAAAGCCCACGTAGTCCAGAACGCCCTCTTGCAGCGCGACAATGTCACGGCCCTGGGGTTTGCTCTTGGTCAACAGATTCATGGTCCAGCCCTCCTTTCTCAGGCAACGCTATGGTTGTTATCGAACGTCGGCCAGCAATTGGCGCAACGTGTCGTAGCCCTTCTTGGCGTACGCATAGCTGGGCGCAACGGCCGGGTCCTGCTCGGCCTCGACCACCAGCCAGCCGTGGTAACCGGCCTGGCGCAAGACGTTCAGCAGGGCTGCAAAGTCGATGTCGCCGTCGCCCGGCACGGTGAAGGTGCCGTTGATGATGCAGTCCGGGAAGCTCCACAGGTTATTGCGCGCCAGTTGCACCACGGCCTTGCGCACATCCTTGAAGTGCACATGGCAGACCCGCCCGATGTGCTTGCTCAGCACCGCCAGTGGGTCGCCACCGCCCATGTAGCAGTGGCCTGAATCGAACAGTAGCCCGACTTCATTGCCGGTCAGGGCCATCAGTTGATCGATGTCGGCCGGCGACTCGACGTAGGCGCCCATGTGGTGGTGATAGGCCAGGCGCACGCCGCGTGACAGGGTGAAACGCGCAAGCTCTGTGAGTTTGTCGGCGTACTCGCGCCAGGCCGCCTCGGTATGAAAGCGCGGACGCTCGACCAGCGGGATGCGCAGGCCCTGGATCGAATCGGCGACCTCACCGTAGACCATCACCGTGGCGCCGTTCTGCGCCAGGATGTCCAGGTGCGGACCGATGGCTTCGATTTCCTCGGCCACCGAGCGCCGTGCCAGCTGGCTGGAGTACCAGCCCGAGACCAGCGCCAGGCCATAGGGGCGCAAGACATCGCCTACGCCCTTGGCGTCTCTGGGAAACTTGCCGTTGAGTTCAAAGCCTTCGTAGCCGATCTGCTGGCCCTCGCTTAACGCCGTGGCCAGCGGCGTCTCGCCGCCCAGCGCCGGCAGATCGTCGTTGCTCCAGGAAATCGGGTTGATGCCAATGCGAATAGAGGTGTCGGAAACAGACATGGCTGTACCTTTTTGTTGTTATCGCTGAATCATTCGTTAAGGGTGTGCTTCAGGCGCGGCTGGTGCGCCAGGACTCGATCAGGCCGCTGAAGATGTCCTGCACCCGGGCAATCAGGCCTTCATCGTCGATCTCGCCGTTGAGCCAGGCGCGGCTGGGCTCGCGAAAGATCGTGCGACCCACGGCAAAGCCGCGGCAGGTCTGACTGTCACGTGCCTGGGCAAAGCCTTCGGCCAGCGCCTGCACCGGTGCATTCAGGCCCAGCAGCACCACGCCACGGCAGTACGGGTCGCGTTCCTGGATCAGTTCATCGAGCTGGCGCCAGACGTCGGCGTCCTGCGCCTCGATCTTCCACCAGGCCGGGTAGATGCCCAGGTTATAGAGGCGCTTCAAGGCGCGGTACATGACATCGGGATGGGTGGACGGATGATCCTTGGGCGGGATGATTTCCAGCAGCAGTTCGTGGCCGCTGGCTTTGGACGCCTCGTACAAGCCCTTGATCTGCGCTTCCTGCTCCAGGCGCAGCAGTGGCTCGTCATCGGGGTGGTATTGCACCAGGCACTTGATGATCTGCTCGGCCGGCCAGTTGATCAGGTTGCTGCCGATCGAACGGCCATGCTCGAAGGCCAGCGGCCGCGAGCCTTGCACTTCCACGGGACGGGCCACCCACCAGCCACGCCCGGTGGCGGCATTGAGCGAGTCCTGGCCGAAACGCTGGTCGGCCAGCAGCCCGACATCAGCCTCGATGCCACGCCGGGCCAGGTCGGCTTCGACCCGGGCCACGGCCTGAATGAACAGTTGCTTGAGGTAAGGAATGCTGCTCAGTTCGCGGCCGGCCTGCTGCGCCAGCTCGACCAGTTGCCCGCGGTGGTCGAAGGCAAAGATGAACAGTTGCTTCCATTGCTTGCGCGGCACACTGACCTGATGCAGACGTTGCAAGGCCACGTCCTGGTCGGGCCGGGTAATCGGCACCGGGCTGTTGAACAGGTAATCGAGTTCGGCCGGGGTCGGCATCGCCGGGGCGCAGGCATGGCGCGACACCACCAGGCCGCCGCAGGCATTGGCCAGCTGGCAGCAGCGTTCATCATCGGCGTCCTTGAGCCAGCCACTGAGAAAGCCGGACATGAAGGCATCGCCGGCGCCCAGCACATTGAGCACCTCGACCCGAACGCCTGGATAGATCGCGCCGTCTTCCAGGCGCGCCGGAATGGCGCCGTGAATGACCGTGCAGCCTTGCGGACCAAGCTTGACCACCAGGGTCGCGGCGCTCAGTTCGCGCACCTTGCGCAAGGCCGTGAGCAAGTCGGTGCTGCCACCGGCAATCAGAAACTCTTCTTCGGTGCCGACGATCAGGTCGAAGCGCGGCAGGATGCGCTGTACATGCTGGCTGACCTTCTGGTCGGCCACAAAACGCGTCTCGCCATCAGCCTTGCCGGCCAGGCCCCACAGCACCGGACGGTAATCGATGTCCAGCACCCGCCGTACGTTGTGCTTTTCGGCATAGTCGAGCGCCTGGTTGCTGGCGCGGAACACCTGCTCGGTGGAGAAGTGCGTGCCGGTGATCAGCAGCGCCTTGCTGGAGGCGACCAGTTGCTCGTCGATGTCTTCGGCGCGCAGCGCCATGTCGGCGCAGTTCTCGCGGTAGAACACCAGCGGAAAGGTCTCGCGGTCTTTCAGGCCCAGCAGCACCATGGCGGTGAGGCGCTCGGGGTCGCAGCGGATACCGCTGACATCGCAGCCTTCGCGAGCCAGCGACTCGACCAGAAAGCGGCCCATGTGATCGTCGCCCACCCGGCTGAGCATGGCTGACTTCAGGCCCAGCCGGGCTGTGCCGAAGGCGATGTTGGCGGACGAGCCGCCCAGGTATTTGGCAAAGCTGGACACATCTTCAAGGCGTGCGCCGACCTGCTGCGCATAGAGATCGACGCCCAGGCGTCCGAGGCATATCAGATCCAACTGACGCCCAGTGGCAAAGCGAGTCTGGCCCATGGTGGCTCCTGTTATTTTTATCAGCCTGCATCACGCACAACTGCCGCGCGAAATGTTCTTGGTGTGGGCAGACTAGAACGTCTCGCCCCACCAATCAATATTTATTCTATAATTTTTTCTATTGGAAAATTTATTCCACAACCAGCCAGGCGCCCCGCTGCCCGTCGAGGTGGGTTAAAGTGGCCAGGGGCTTTGCCTGCCCACCGTGGTTGCCTGGGCCGTGATCGATCGGGTTTGCCTGACGAAACGCGCGCCATAGAAGAACAAGCAAGAAGGATTGAAGTCATGTCCAGCATCGAGCCGCCGTCCCAGCCAGACACCGTCGCTGCCGTTCCGATCAGCGCCGACGACCTGTTGCGCATGATCACCGAGCAGTACGAAGAATTGCCGCGCCAGCTCAAGCGCATTGCCAGCTACATGAGCCAGCAGAGCGGGCGGATCATGGTCGATCGCATCAGCGATATCGCCCGCGAGTGCGAGGTTCACCCTTCGGCCATCGTGCGGTTTTCGCAGCGCTTCGGTTTCAGTGGCTTCAGCGAAATGCAGGCACTGTTTCGCGATGCCTACACGCACAAGACCACGCCGGTGCAGAACTACCAGCAACGCATCCGCAGCATGATCGCCGACAAGGCGCACAAGGCCGGGGCCGGTGACCTGGCACGCGAATGTGTGAATGCAACCTTGTCTGGCCTGGAGCGCCTGAGCGACGACCTGGATGACGAAGCCTTCGAGAAAGCCGTCGACCTGGTGGTCAACGCTGAAAACATCTATGTGGTGGGGGTGCGCCGCTCGTTCGCCGTGGCGGATTATCTGGTCTACAACCTGCAGCACACCAACAAGCGCATCCATTTGATTTCCGGGCTGGGCGGCGGCTATCGCGAGCAGATGCGCAGCATCCGTTCCACCGACCTGCTGATCGCCATCAGCTTTACCCCGTACGGCAAGGAAACCCAGCACTGCCTGCGCATCGCCCAGCACAACCAGGCCAAGACCCTGATCATTACCGACAGCAACCTGTCGCCGCTGGCCAAGCGGGCCAATTCGGTGTTGCTGGTCAATGAAGGCAGCTCGTTCGCCTTCCGCTCGTTGAGTGCCACCTTGTGCCTGTGCCAGGCGCTTTTTATCGCCGTGGCGTACCGGCTGGAATTGAAGGTCGACGAGATTCACGAGCAGGTGGATCTGGAGGATTGAATGTCCGCGTCAGGCAGCAAGTGCCACTATTGCCCGAGGCCGCGTCGAACGCGGCCTTGGGCTTTCTGTACCGGGCCTTTCCCTTCTGTCGGCGGCTGACAAATGGGTTGTACAAAAATCAGGAATGCCATCTATAGTGCCATCACTGCACAGGACAGCATGTGTGCCTGCTCCCAGCCCCACCGGGCGCCCCAGGATCCGGGCCAGGTACATAGAAGACATGGACCGAAACCGTGTGCCATCTCTTTGCGAGTCATACCATGATGCTATTCAATTCCAATAAGAAAGTCCTCGCCGCCCTCCAGCAGACCATCGACCAGCAAGCGTGCCTGCTGGAAGCCATCAATCGCTCGATGGCCAGCGTCGAGTTCGACCTCAATGGCAACGTCCTGCACGCCAACGAAAACTTTCTCAAAGTCATGGGCTATCGCCTGGAAGACATCCTGGGCAAGCACCACCGGATCTTCTGCACCGCCGACGATGTACGCAGCCCCGAGTACGACAAGCTCTGGACCCGCCTGCGCGCCGGCGATTTCGTCAGCCAGACGTTTCACCGGGTCGGGCGCGAAGGCCGTACCGTCTGGCTCGAGGCCAGCTACAACCCGGTGCGCGACAGCACCGGCAAGGTGTTGAAGGTCGTGAAGTACGCCACCGATGTCACCGCCCGCATAGAGGAGGCCAATGAAGCGCGCAACAAGCTGCACGCCATTGACCGCGCGATGGCGATCGTCGAGTTCGACCTTGAGGGCCGCATTCTCAAGGTTAACGCCAACCTGAGCCAGACCATGGGCTACAGCGAGGCCGAACTGATCGGCAAGAATCACAGCATGCTGTGCCCGAGCGAGGTGGCCAACAGCAGCGAATACGCCGACTTCTGGCGGCGCCTGAACAAAGGCGAATTCTTCAGCGGGCAGTTCAAACGTGTAGGCCGCCATGGCCAGGTCCGCTGGATGGAGGCCACCTACAATCCGGTGTACGACGCTGATGGCAAACTGCATCGTATCGTCAAGTTTGCCTCCGACATCACTCCGCGGGTCGAGGAGCACGAACGCGATGCCAGCAGCGCCGCCCAGGCCTACCACATCTCGGTAGAGACCCGGAAAGTCACCGAGCACGGCACCGAGGTGATCCAGCAGGCGGCCAGTGAAATGCGCCAGATCTCGATGAACATCGAGGACTCTTCACGCATCGTTGCGCAACTGGGCGCCCGTTCCGAGCAGATCACCGCCATCGTCAACACCATTCGCAGCATTGCCGACCAGACCAACCTGCTGGCCCTCAATGCCGCCATCGAGGCCGCCCGCGCCGGCGATCAGGGCCGCGGTTTTGCAGTAGTGGCTGATGAAGTAAGGCAGCTGGCCGGTCGCACCAGCCGTTCGACGGCCGAGATCTCCGAAATGATCGGCATGATCCAGACCGAAACCCGCCAGGCCATCGACAGCATGGACAACACCCGCAGCAATGCGATCAAGGGTGTCGACCTGGCGGACCAGGCCGGCTCTGTGATCGTCAAAATCAGCGAAGGCACCAACAATGCGGTGGACGCCGTAAAGATGTTTGCCCGGCTGGGGCATTGATTCACCGCCGGGGGACTAGTCCCCCGACTGGCCTTGCGTTTTCTCGCGGTTTTTCGCACTGATGCGCTTGGCGCTCTTCTCCAGCACCAGGTACACCACCACGGCGAGCATCAACGGCAACAGGAAGTAGATCGCCCGGTAACCGATCAACGCGGCCAGCAAGGTGCCCTTGGAAAACTGGTGTGCCAAAAGCGTAATGAACACGGTTTCCAGCACACCGAGCCCGGCCGGAATATGGGTGATGACCCCGGCAATGCTGCTGATCAGCAGCACGCCCAGAATGGCCGGGTAAAAGGCTTTTTCCGGCAGCAGCGTGAAAATCACCATGGCCATCAGCGACCAGTTCAGCGCGCCAAGGCTGGCCTGGATCAGTGCCTGGGTGAGCGACGGCAGGGTCAGTTCCTGGCCACGGATCGTCCATGAACGCCGCTTGGAAAACCGGCAGGCCAGCAGGTACGCCAGACACACCGCCAGCAAGGCCACACCGATCAGTTGCAGGCTGCCGCTGCCAATGGACCACTCCGGTGGCAACTTCAGAAAGCCCATGGCAAACACAAACCCGGCCAGCAGCATGTAGCCCAGCCAGTTGGTGATCAGGCTCAGGCTCAGCACCCGCGTAATGGTCGGTACATCCAGCCCCAGTCGCGAATACAGCCGGTAGCGCAACGCGATACCGCCGACCCAGGAACTGAGGTTGAGGTTGAAGGCATAGCAGACGAACGTCACTGGAATGATCTGCGCGACGCTCAGCTTATGCCGGGTGTAATACCGCGCCAGAATGTCGAAGCCGCAGTAAGTCAGGTAGCTGGCCGCCGCCACCAGCGCCGCGATGGCCAGGGTACTGGCCTTGTAGGATTGCAGAGCCTTCTTGACCTCCTGCCAGTCGATGTTCTTGATCAGCATGAACAGCAGTATCGGCACGGCAATGAAGAAAAACAGCTTGAGCAGACGCTTGGCCCATACCCAACGTGGCGAAGCCTGACTGGAATCTTGCGTAGCGCTGGCCTGGCTCATGATGGTTTCTCCTGGCTGGGCATTTCCTGAACCGCATCCTGTTGCTCCTTGATGACCTTTGCCTCCGGCATGATGTCGGCCGCCCGCAAGGGCTTCAGGCGCAGGCCATGGACCGGGAACAGACCGGCAATCGCCGGAAAATGACGCAGGAAGTGAAAGCACAGAAAGATCATCGGCGCCCGCCACCATTGCCCGCGCGCCGCGCCCTTGAGCGTGATCGGCACACTGTGCGCAGCGGCCAGCCCCAGCAGGTGATCCTGCAGGTGCTGGTTCAGGGCCGCATCACGAATGAACAGGTTGGCTTCCAGGTTCAGGGCCAGGCTCAAGGGGTCCAGGTTGCTGGAGCCCACGGTGGACCATTCATGGTCGATCAGCGCCACCTTGCCGTGCAGGGCACGCTGCTTGTACTCGTGGATCACCACGCCGTCGCGCAGCAGGTAGGTGTAGGTCAGGCGCGAGCAGACCCGCACGAACGGCATGTCCGGCTTGCCTTGCAGAATCAGCGTGACCTTGACCCCGCGCCGGGCGGCATTGCGCAACTCACGCAAAAAACGGTAGCTGGGAAAGAAGTAGGCGTTGGCCAGGGTAATGCGCGATCTGGCCTGGCGAATGGCCTTGAGGTACTGCTCTTCGATGTCGGTAGTGTGCTGGCGGTTGTCGCGCTCGGCCAGCAGCATGCGCGCGGTGCCGGCACGCTCGAGGGTCAGCGGCACCGGCTTGAGCCCTTCGCGAACGGTCTGGCTGAGCATCTGCAGGGTGCTGCGGTGAATGTCAGCCAGGATCGGCCCACGCACCCGTACGGCATAGTCCTGCTTGGCAGTCAGCCCGGTGTCGGTCATGTGGTCGACGCTGTAGTTGATGCCGCCGATGAACGCCTGTTCGCCGTCGATCACCACCACCTTGCGGTGCAGGCGGCGAAACAGGTTGGTGCGCATGCCCATCAGCCGTGGCTGCGGGTCGAACAGCTGGATCTGGATGCCGGCATCGATCATCTGCTTGACGAACACCGAACTCAAATCGCAGGTGCCGTAGTCGTCGACCGTCACCACCACCTGCGCGCCGTTGTGCGCCGCCTGGATCAACGCCTGTTGCAGCGCTTCGCCGACGCGGTCTTCAAAAATGATGAACGTCTCCACCAGCACTTGTCGACGCGCCTGACGCATGGCGTCGAACACCGCACTGTAGAAATCCTCGCCATTGATCAGCAACTCCACCGAGTTACCGTCGCACCATTGTGCTTCACTCATAAAGTCACCTCCACCGCCAACGGTGCATGATCGGAAAGATGTGACCAGGGCCGGTTACTCAGCACGTGTGGTCTTCTGGATGTGGCATTGGCCACGTAGATACGGTCCAGCCGCAGCAAGGGCCAGCGGGCCGGAAAGCTTTTGGCCGGTGCCCCGGCATGACGCACGAACACCTCATGCAAGCCGGTGCCCTCAAGCAAGGCATCGGCGCGCTGGCGCCAGTCGTTGAAGTCGCCGGCCACGATCACAGGCTCCCCTTCGGGCAGACGCCTGACCAGTTGCGCCATCAGGCCGATCTGCTCTTCGCGGTGTTTTTCACGCAGGCCCAGGTGCACGCAGATCGCATGTACATGGCCGCAACCAGGCACATCCAGCACGCAATGCAGCAGCCCGCGCTGCTCGGTGCCATGAATCGAAACGTCAAGGTTTTCGTGGCGCACGATCGGGTATTTGGACAGCAGTGCATTGCCATGATCGCCGTCCGGGTACACGGCATTGCGCCCGTAGGCGAAGTCGCTCCACATGCTGTCGGCCAGAAACTCGTATTGCGACAGCGTCGGCCAGCCTTTGACGCGACTGGCATGGCGCTGGTGCTCACCATGCACTTCTTGGAGAAACACGATGTCGGCTGACACGCTGCGCACGGCATCGCGCAACTCCGGGAGGATGAAGCGGCGATTGAGAAAGCCAAAGCCCATGTGCATGTTCATGCTCAGTACATTGATCGAAAGGGCCGATACCGGCTGTGGGTGGCCGACAGGCGTATTGGCTCGGGTCAAGAACGCTCACTCCTTATCTCGTCCGGCGGCGGCAAACAGGCACCGGGCGCCACATTATTCAAAGCATATGAAGCCTGTCGAACGGGCAGGTTCCGTGCTGAATAACCAATGAATACAGGCAACCGCCGGTCAACCGGGACTGAACTTTTCGAGGCCGCCAGGGCTCAGCCGGATACGGGTCCGCAAGAGCGCAGACCCATCAGCGATTGAGGGATCGATCATGACTAGCGAGTCTGCGAGCAACGAACGCCTGACCAGTCGCGACCCCGGCCAAAACCCGCCAACCCTGTCTGGAGGGGCGAAGATCATTACCTTTACTACGACGTCGAACCGCAGGTCGGGACTTTGAGAGCAATCGAACAGCAGGCTCAGGTTCGAAGGGATTGTGAAAGCAACCGCGGCACTCTCAATCAATTGCTCAAGCCTGTGCAATCATCAGCCAGGACTCAGGCATGACGCTTGCTTGGGATTACACAACAATTCTTTTCATGGCGCTTTGCTGACCACAAGGACCCTGCCTTGGCTGATTTGCCGACTCACCATTATTCTCGCAGGGCTCGCTGGCTGCACTGGCTCATGGCCGGCCTGGTGGTCCTGGCCTATTGCCTGATCCTGAGCCGCATCCAGTTCACCCGGGGGTCGGAGTACCGCGTACTGGTGGTGCAGAGCCATTACTGGACCGGCCTGCTGCTGCTGGGCTTGGCTTTTTTCCGCCTGGCCGAGCGCCGCCGCCATGCACCACCGGCCATTACCCCGCCGCTGCAGGGCACCTTGCGCCGCGTGGCCACCCTGACGCATTACCTGATGTACGCTTTTCTGTTCGTCCAGCCGGTGCTGGGCCTGTTGACGGTGATGGTGGAAAAAGGCGCCCTGCCGATCCTGTTCACCGACGCCGCCATTCCCTGGCCGCTGCCGACGTCAGGGCGGACGGCGGAGTATTTCGAAGACCTGCACAAGCTGTTTGCCACCCTGTTCTATTATGTCGCCGGTCTGCATGCAGCAGCGGCGCTCTGGCATCACTTCATTCGCAAGGACGATACGCTCAAGCGAATGCTGTAAAGCGGGTGGGAATTTTCGACACATGCAGGCGCACGACTAAAACCGCAGGCTATGATGCGTGCCGACCTGTTTCACCTCTCTTTTATTCTGCCTTTGAATTCAAGGACATTTCATGCGCACGCGGTTGTTGACTGCCCTGATTGCCGGCTCCACCTTTGCCACCGGCGCTTACGCCAGCGGCGATGATTCATGCTACCCACGCTGGTCAATGATCAAGGAGGACCTGTCGATCTGCAGCAGCCTGGCCTTTCTCAGCCCAGGCAACGACAGCCAGGTCAACCTGCGCCTGCTGCTGGCCGACAAGGGCGCGCTGGCACTCAAGCCGCAGCCGTTGAATGCCACCGATCTTGAGCAAGGCTATGGCCCGGTGCCCTTCCCTGCTTCGCGGCTCTACCCGGTCGCACCCGCCGCCGATCAAGCCGCCGTCGAGCGCCCCGATCCTCTGGTCGCTCCTTTGCAACGCCTGGGCCTGACCGTACCGCAAAGCACCGCAGGCGCCGACCTGCTCAACGGTGAAGGCAGCCGCTGTCGCAGCAATGATCGCGACAGCGCCGCGGCATTCATCGGCCAGGTGCTGGACAGCACCGACACCTCGGACAGCGAGCGCAAGGCACTGGCCGACAGCCGCCTGCAAATGCTCGGCGCATGCCGCTGGACGCCTGAGCAACAGGCCAGCCTGATGCCGACACAGTTGTCATCGGCCAGCGCCCAGGCGTTCGCCACTTACCTGCGTGCGGCCAGCGATTTCTACAGTGGACGTTTTAACGAGGCGAGCCAGGGCTTTGCCAGCCTGGCCAACAGCCCCCAGCCCTGGCTGCAACAGACCGCCACCTACATGGGCGCGCGCACGGCACTCAATTATGTGCAGGAAACGGCCTTCAACGAATACAGCGAGCTTGACCTGGCGCGCGTGGACAAAACCCTGCTGCAACAGGCCGAACAGGGGTTTGCCCACTACCTGAGCACCTGGCCCGACGGGGCCTATGCGGTGTCGGCCAAGGGGCTGTTGCGCCGTGTGCACTGGCTGGGCGGCAACGACCCTGCGCTGGCCGACGATTACGCCTGGCAGCTGGCGCAGGCCGATGATCAACGGCGTAACCTGAGCCTGGATGAACTGGTCAACGAGGTCGATATCAAGCTGTTGATGCGCAGCACCGGCCCATTGCAGGACCCGATGCTGATGGCCGTCAGCGACCTGATGAAAATGCGCGAGCAGGCGACCCCGCCCTTGACCCTGGCCGACCTGCAGGCCCAGCGGGCGGTGTTTGCCGACCAGCCTGATTTGTACGAATACCTGCTGGCCGCCCATGCGCTGTATCGCCAGGACGACCCCGGGCAAGCCCTCAAGCACCTGCCGCCGGCCCCGACGCCGGACGAACGCCTGGATTACCTGGGCTTGAGCCGGCACATCCTGCGCGGCCTGGCGCTGGAGGCGCGCCAGGACTGGAAAGGCGCACAACAGACCTGGCTGGACCTGCTGCCCAAGGCGCAGGCGCCCTTGCAGCGCGAACAACTGGAACTGGCGCTGGCCATGAGCTTCGAGCGCGACGAACAACTGTCCCGCGTCTTCGCCAGTGACTCACCGATCACGTCGCGCCAGGTACGCAATATCCTGCTCAGCCACGTCGCCGATGCCGACCTGCTGCGCCAGCAGGCCAGCCAGGGCCTGGATGCCAGCGAGCGTAATCTGGCGCTGTTCGTGCTCCTTTATAAGGACCTGATGCGCGGTCGGTATGCAGACTTTGCCGAAGACCTCAAACGCCTGCCCTCGCCCCTGCCCGATGAAAAGCTCGGTTACGGCCTGGGCTACGTCTATCAACCCGGCCCGTCGCTGGCACTGTTTCAGTGGCAAGGCGACAAGGCCGAGTCGGGCTACACCTGCCCGGCCATCGTGCAAACGGCAGCGACATTGCAAACCGATGCGAAAAACCCGCAGGCGCTCAACTGCCTGGGTGAATTCATCCTGCGCAACCGCCTCGATGGCATGCCGCTGGACCAGCGTCGTGACGCCGACACACTGGGCGGCAGCGCACCGGGTTTCAACGGACCGGTGTTCTCGCGACTCGACGGCTACCGCCTGGTGATCGCCAACCCCAAGGCCGCCGCCGCTGACAAGGCCTATGCGCTGTTTCGCGCCATCAACTGCTACGGTCCGGCCGGCTACAACAGTTGCGGCGGCCAGGAGGTCGAACCGGCCGTGCGCAAGGCCTGGTTCAAGCAACTGAAAAGCAGCTACGCCACCACGCAGTGGGGCAAGACCCTGCAGTACTACTGGTGATCGCCTACAAGGCCTGGCGCTGGCTGGCCCTGTTCGGCCTGCTGGGCACGCTGCCCGCGCAGGCCACCGTCGATGCCCGCGACTACGATGCCTTCTGGCTGTGGGGCGGCGTCGCCTCCCAGCCGGTGCTGGCTAAGGCGCGCACGCTGTATGTGCTGCAAGGGCAGATCAGCCAGTCGCGCCGCGATCCGCAGGTGCGCTTCGTCGCCCAGGGCCCAAGCGTGGCGCGCCTGCCGCAGGCGCAACTATGGATGGTGTACCGCGCCCATACCCTGCGCTGGCCGGACTCGGTGTACCGCCAGCTGTTCGGCCAAGTCGAACGCTGGCGCCAGGCCGGCAACCCGGTGATGGGCATCCAGATCGACTTCGACGCCCGCACCCGTTACCTGGACGAATACGTGGCCTTCCTGCGTGACCTGCGCCAGCGCCTGCCGGCCGACTATCGCCTGAGCATCACCGGCCTGATGGACTGGAGCAGCAACGCCGACGCCAGCACCATCGGCCAGCTCAAGGGCGTGATTGACGAAGTGGTGGTGCAAACCTACCAGGGTCGCCACAGCATTCCCGACTACGGCGCCTACCTGCCGCGCCTGAGCCGACTGAGCCTGCCCTTCAAGGTCGGCCTGATCCAGGGCGGCCAATGGCAAGCCCCGGATTACCTACAAGACAGCCCGGGGTTCGAGGGCTATGTGGTGTTCCTGCAGAACCGCTGATCAGCGAAAACCGGTTTTCTGCTTAAGCACATGAAAAATCTGAAAAAAAGATTTGCATTGGCAAGGACCTTCGACTAAATTAGCGCGCCTCGGCAGACACAACATGTGACGCGAGATACGGTGAGATGTCCGAGTGGTTTAAGGAGCACGCCTGGAAAGTGTGTATACGAGAAATCGTATCGAGGGTTCGAATCCCTCTTTCACCGCCATATTAGGCAAACAAGAAAGCCCTGATTTCGATAAGATTTCAGGGCTTTTTTGTTTCTGGCGTTTGAGCCCAGGCTCCGTTCAAGGCCGAAATAGCGCCTTTGCACCGCGGCCTACCCACCTGCACCGCCCCCATCCCTAGGCTCTGCCAATACCTGATGAGCAGGCCGCCAGCCATCCCATCCTCCAGCCCCACCAAAAATCCGGAACACAGCCCATGAATGACAAGAAATTCGTAGACGCCCTGTTCTGCGAGCTGTTCGAAGCAAACTTCCTGCACTACAAGACGTCACTCACTCAACCTGCCGACAACCAGCAGGATGCCTATGGCAAGGCACGAAATGCGCTGGCGTCATTGAACGACTCGCAAAGAATGGAGGTCATTGATTTTCTCAAGATCGTGATGGCAGACAGTGCGTCCGTGATCCTGGGAACACTGGATGGCGTCCATTTCCCCAATGATCTGGAAGGTGAGTTCACGCTGAGCATGAATGGCGAGGCAATCGAGGGCGATTTGCAGGACCTGTTCATTGAAAAGGCCCAGAAGGACAATGTCTACGGCTGATTCGCCTCGCTTACGGTGGCGGATACAAACAATCCCTTGCTGCGCGAACGCTGCAAACAGCATCATCGCTCGGCTTTTTCTTCGTCCTGATGGGTGTACCGATGTCCCACAGCCCCGCCCCCTTCCCCTCGAACGAGGATGAAAGAGCCCTTTCGCTGGAACATTTGAGGGTCTTGGACTCGGCACCCGAGGCAGAATTCGACGATATCGTGATGCTCGCCAGCGCGCTGTGCGACACCCCTATCGCGCTGGTCTCGCTGGTGGACCGGGAGCGCCAGTGGTTCAAGGCGTGCGTTGGGCTGGACGCCAGGGAAACGCACCGTGACCTGGCGTTTTGCGCGCATGCCATTCTGGCGCCGACCGATGTCCTGATGGTCGAAGACGCACGGCTGGATGCACGCTTCCAGGAAAGTGCGCTGGTGCTCGGCCCGCCTTATATTCGTTTTTATGCCGGCGCTCCGGTTATCGACGACCGGGGCCATGCGCTGGGCACGGTCTGTGTCATCGATACCAGGCCCAGAACGCTGACGGACGCGCAGCAGAGCGCATTGCAGGCACTGGCTCGGCAGACCGCCTCGCTGTTGCAACTGCGCCTGCTTCGGGATCAACGAGAGCATCGGGCAGAGCGGCTGGAAAAGGAACTCGCTCAGGCCAAGGCCCTTAACCAATTGACCGAACAATCCCTGAATCATGCCAAACGTGTGTCCTCGCTGGGGATGGTGACGGCCAGCATTGCGCATGACTTCAACAATATCCTGCAGGCCCTGAGCGCCAGTTTGCAGATGATCCGTTTGCGGGCAAGGCGGCCGGAAGATGTCGAGCGCTTCAGCGACACCGGATTGCAAGCGGTCGACCAGGGCCGTCAGCTTGTGGGCCATCTGCTGGCCAGTGTCCGTCAGGACAGTCCCAATCTGGTCTGTATCGACGTCAGTGCCCATATCGATGCGATGCGTGGTGTGTTGTCGCGGGCGGCCACAGACAGAGTCAAGCTGACGTTCGATCTGCTGGCCCCCAACACGGTGGTACTCTGCGAAGAGGCGCAACTGAATGCCGCGATGCTGAATCTGCTGAGCAATGCACGCGATGCCATGGGCGCTGCAGGCCGTGTCCGTATCGCCACCCGCCTGGCGTTTGTCGAGGATGACGTTTCGCTGTCCGCAGGCGATTATCTGGCGCTCAGCGTTACCGACGACGGACCCGGCATGCCTGCTGATCTTGCCCATAAAATCTTCGAGCCTTTTTTCACCACCAAGGAACGAGGAAAAGGCACAGGTCTTGGCTTGTCCCAGGTGCGCGAGTTTGCCGAAACCGCAGGCGGTGCCGTCAGGCTGCGAACCGCAACTGGCGCAGGTACGACGGTCACCTTGTACCTCAAGGCGCTGGGGCACATCAAAGAATAGCCACGGCAGTGCCTGTCATTTCACGGTCTGGATCGATCCCGCATTCACTGAATAACGCCAATGAAGGCTATGTATTACCTTCATTCGGCTCCCGACAGGTTTTATTTCTGAACATTATTGGTCTGAAAACGGTCCATGCTCTGTAAGGCGAACGATCGCCGCAGGAACGGTACTGGCCAATGAGCAGCTCAGAACGATTATTGAAGTGGCATTCGCTTTGGCAGATCGACCGCGGCATCGTGATATGCAGGTCCTGTCGGGCCCAGCAGCTTGAAGCCGAGAAGACATCCTCTTTCATCCATATGAAGGGATGCCGGTGCGTAGAACCTTACACCTTGCCCTGGGGTGATCTGGACCGGATCGCGGCGGGATACAGCCCGGCATCAAGGACCTGAAACCAGACGCTTTTCAATGACCTTCAGGGCCTGCACGGCGCAGGCCATTCTCCTGTTCGTATGCCTGGGTTAGCATGCCCACCCGCCCCAACGTCTGATAAGTACCGATGAAGAACACCCTCTTGCTTGTGCTGACCCTGCTGTTGACCGGCACCGCCCATGGCGCGGGTGATGTCGAATCAGGACAGGCGGTGTACAAGCGACTGTGCTCGGGCTGCCACAAGATAGGCCCGGCCGCACGCGCAGCTTTCGGCCCTCAGCTCAATGGCGTCATAGACCGCAAGGCCGGGCAGACCGATGACTACAAGTACACCGATGCTTTGCACGCTTCAGGCATTGTCTGGAGCCGTGAAAACATCGCGCGCTTCGTCAAGGACCCGGATGGCGTCATTCCGGGCACCCGTATGAAGCTGTGGTGGATTGGCAATGATCAGCGCATGGAAGACCTGCTCGAGTATTTGCAGGCCAACCCATAAGGCTTATTTCTCTGGCTGGTCATAGGGCGGGTAATCACCCTTCGGTGACTCTTTCTCAGGGGTCTTCGCAGGTTCTGTCGGATCAACTTGCGGGTCCTCGAGATCCGGCGATTCAGGATCAAAGCCCACGTCACCCTTTTTCTGGTCCTGGGGTCTTGTAGCAGTCATATGCACCTCCGTGACAGGAATAAAACCTCTGTGCCAAATGGGAACCGTCCCAGAGACGAAGGTGCACCCGGACAGACGAACGGTGCCGGCGCCATCGTACAGCCACCACCTGCTCAACAGACTTGCCAGACGGCGCCGGTCATTGATAATGGCGCCTTTTCAATGCCTGCCGCGATTCGCGCCCGCGCATCCGGTCGCCTGTGAGGAGCCCCGCAATGAACCTGGATCAATGGCATCAAGCCGCCCTGAGCAAATACCTGGCGAACCATCCCACGCTCAAGGATGAGATCAGCCAGCTCAGTGCCAAGGAACAGCAACAGCAAGTGCAATGGGCGTTTGAAGACAGCGCTGAAGAACAGGGCATCGAGCCCTGGGAGCTGGCGCTTGAACTGATCGCAGAGTCTCCCGAGCAGCTCAAGAGCATGCGCCTGGAAGCGCACCGCCAGGTGGCCGAAGCCTTGGGCATGGAGTGGGAAGAGTATTGCGGCTTCAACGATATCGAACCTTAAGAGCGCCCTTGAGAACACCTTGCAGACATGGCTCGCCAGGCGGGTCATGACCGGTGAGTCAGTTCTTTACCTGCCTGCGCCGGATGGTTAACGTCTGCGCTCGCTCACGATCACAAGGAATTGCGCCATGACCGACCTGGTCTCGTATCACCTGCAAGACGGCATCGCCACGCTGACCCTGAACAACGGCAAGGTCAACGCCCTGTCACCGGCGGTGCTTGACGCCCTCGATGCAGCACTCGATCAGGCCGTGCAGGACCGCGCCGTGGTGATTCTCACCGGGCAGCCGGGCATCCTCTCGGGTGGCTATGACCTCAAGGTCATGACTTCAGGCCCCCAGGCCGCCATCGACCTGGTTGCACAGGGCTCGACCCTGGCACGGCGCATGCTGGCCCATCCCTTCCCCATCGTGGTCGCCTGCCCCGGGCATGCCATTGCCAAGGGCGCGTTCCTGCTGCTGTCGGCCGATTACCGGATCGGCGTCGAAGGGGCTTTCAATATCGGCCTCAACGAAGTCCAGATCGGCATGACCATGCATCACGCAGGCATCGAGCTGGCACGTGACCGGTTGCGCAAATCGGCCTTCAACCGGGCGGTCATCAACGCCGAACTGTTCAACCCGCAGCAGGCGCTGCAAGCTGGCTTTCTCGATCAGGTGGTCGACAGCCAGGCGCTGCACGAGACGGCCCGCCAGGTCGCTGCCCACCTGCAAAAGCTCAACATGAAGGCCCACGCGCAGACCAAGCTCAAGGTCCGTGACGCCTTGCTGCACACCCTGGATGCCGCCATCGAAAAAGACCGCCAGCGGCTGATATAAGGCCTGCCCTCACAGGGTGAACAGCTCCAGTATTTAGAGGTGCCCACCCGAACTCATGACCGGCGCCACAATCTGATCAACGAGCGCACAGACCTCCCTGGCGCCGAGACCCTCTGGAAGAAGCGATATACGTATGGGCCGAGTCGTGGCAGCAGCGGTTTACAGTGCAGGCCGCAAAGTCAGCAATATCACCCTGGATGAAGGTGCAGACTGGGCGGCCAAGCCCGGCCACTTTGTCTGGATCGGCCTGGAAAAGCCCGACCCGCACGAACTGGCCAGCCTGAAAAGGCAATTCAACCTGCATGAGCTGGCCATCGAGGACGCCCTGGAGGTGCACAGCCGGCCCAAGCTGGAAACCTTCGGTGACGCCCTGTTTATCGTCACGTACGCGCCCATCCGGGAAGAAGGCCGGCTGCTGTTCGTCGAAACCCATATCTTTGCCGGCAAGGGTTACGTCATCACTTCACGCAACGGCCACTCCAAGTCTTACAGCGTGGTCCGGCAACGCTGTGAGGCGCGGCCGCTGCTGCTCGAGCACGGTGAGGATTTCGTGCTGTACGCCTTGCTGGATTTCGTGACCGAGAACTACCAGCCGGTGACCGAGGCCATTCATACCGAGCTTGAAGCGCTGGAGCAAAGCGTGCTTGGGGGCGTCATGAGCGATTCGCACATTCATCGCATCCACAGCCTGCGGCGCGACCTGCTGCGCCTGTGGCGCTACCTGGCGCCAATGGTCGAGGTGGGCGAGGAGTTGCAAAAACTCGACTTCCCATTCATCGACAAAAATATGCGCCCCTACTTTCGCGATGTCGAAATCCACGTCAAACGGCAGATGGAAGACATCGCCAACCTGCGCGACATCGCCAGCCAGACCATCGAGATCGGTTTGTTGCTGGAGTCATCGCGGCAAAGCCTGGTGCAGCGCAAGTTCGCCGCCTGGGCGGCGATCCTGGCCTTCCCTACCGCCATCGCCGGTATCTACGGCATGAACTTCGAGAACATGCCGGAGCTGAAGTGGCATTACGGCTACTTCATGGTAATGGGCGTTATCGTTGGCGGCTGTGCGGCGCTGTTTGCAAGTTTCAAGCGCTCAGGCTGGCTATAGAGTCAACGGCCAGCTCAGGCTTGTAGGCCACAAAACGCATCATCCATTCGGCCACCGTGGTGCCATGGTGGTCATGCTCCAGGCTGGCCAGCGCCGTGCGGTACAACGCTTCGCCCAATGATTCCTGGCGAATGTGCATCAGCGCCCTTGAATAGTCATGGATGAATTCCGGGTGCCCCTGGAAGCACAGCACCTGGTCATTGATGTGGTAGGCCGCAAACGGGCAGAAGTCACTGGATGCGATGACAGTGGCGTTTTCCGGCAGGCGCGTAACCTGGTCCTGATGGCTGATCAGCAACGTCAGGTCATCCAGGTTCGGTGTCATCCAGGGCGCCGCGGCCTGCAGACGATAGTGGTGGATACCCACACCCCAGCCGCCATTGGCCCGTTCGGTCTGGCCACCGAGCAACAGGGCCAGCAACTGATGGCCGAAGCAGACGCCCAACAGTTTTTCACCACGCTCATAGAGCTTGAGCAGGTAGGCCTTGAGCACCTGAATCCAGGGATCGCTGCCAAACGAGTCGGCCTTGCTGCCGGTCACCAGCCAGGCGTCGAAGCGCTCGTCTTCAGCCGGATAATCCCCTTGCATGACGTTGTAGATAACGAACTGCGCTTCGATCGGCTGACTGGCAAACAGCCGCTCGAACATGCGGCCATAGCTCTGATACGGCTCGACCAGTTCTGGACGCAGCACATCGGTTTCCAGGATGCAGATACGTAACGACATGAAAAAGACCTGAAACGGTAAGGGAGGGTAAATGACGCGCCAAGCCTGCCCTGATAACCCTCGCAAATCAAGGTGCAGGGCATCGACCCCGGCTGCGCTCACAGACAAAGCACTGTCGCAGGCAAGCCTGTTTGCCTCTGGCTTTTGCGCCACCCTGTACACCCTGTGTAGCAAGTCACATTCTGACAATGCTGACTGACGAACGGTCAGGCAGGTGCACGTTGCAGTCAAGGCGTCTAGTCAAGGGGTCGGCAAGGCAAAAAGTACGCGCTGATAATTTTTTGAGATTAGCCAGCAGCTTTAGATACCAAAGGGTTCTAAGCCTTATGAAACAAGGCCTCTAAGGTTAAATCTGTATCTGGGCAGGGGCGCAATAATGATTTTCATAGCGCTGCCACAACCGGCCCGATCACCAGCCGTGCCACCTGCTGATGGCTTCACCCTTTGCCAGCCCGCCGATTCCAGACAGGAAGCCGGTTGGCTGATGTCGCTCGGGAATAACAACAAAAGGCAGTCAGCCATGCTCAATGATTCGAAATTTCGTCAGGCGGGGATTATCCTGTTTGCAACCATACTGGTGCTGATCGTACCGAACCTGAGTCGTCTGTTCGGTTGAGGCATGCAACGCGCCATGGCGCGCCACCAGTTCTTTGCAGGTGATCAAGGAGATCGGTGCATGCGTCAATGGATAGCGCTTGCCTTGCTAGGCTGCAGCGTGGTGGCACAGGCCGGCGTGGTCGACCAGGCCGGGGCCGTGATCGCGCTCAAGGAAGGCAAACTTGCCGTAGATGTACGCAGTCAGATCGAGTACGACGCCGGCACCGTATTGAATGCGGTGCGCGTCGATGATCGGCGGCTGGTCAACCAGATGAAACTGGTGCTCAACGATCGCAATTCGGCTTTCGTGATTTTTTCCAGCAGTGATGAAAAAGCCAGTCGCGCCCAGGACAAGTTGCGCAATGCCGGTTATTTCAGCGTGATCAACGGCGGTAACTACGAAGAGCTGCACAACGCCCTCTACGACACTACCGACGATCCTGCCGAATGACCTGCACCGCACGCGAACAAGGCTGAAAGGCCAGGGATCATGCCCCCGGCCTGCCCTGCGCTACTGATGCTGCTTCTGTGACTGTTTCTGCGCTGGAATCTGAACCTGGGTTTGCGACTGAGTCTGCTTTTGCACAGGGGCAGGCTCTGCCGGTTCGACCACGACCCGCGCATGCATCTGCTCGAAGCCGCCACCACGGCGCATACCGCGTACCGGACAAGCATCCAGGTAGTCCAGGCCGACGGCCACTTTCAGGTGGCGCTCCGGCATCGCCAATTGATTGGTCACATCGAAGCTGTACCAGGCATCATCGATCCAGGCTTCGGCCCAGGCATGGCTGGACAGATGGTCGCTGTCTTCACTGCACAGGTAACCCGACACATAACGCGCCGGAACCCCCAGGCTGCGCGCGCATGCCAGGAACGCGTGGGTATGGTCCTGACACACGCCACTGCGACCGGCAAAGGCCTTGGCAGCGGTGGTGTCGACCTCGGTGGCCCCCGGCGTGTAGATCATGTGCTGGTTCAGGGCGTGCATCAGGTCGATCAACCCGTCCCGGTTCGTGCGCTGCTGGCTCTGGCTGGCGGCAAACTCACGCAACGCGGCGTCCGCCTCGGTCAGGTGCGTGGTGCGCAGAAACGGCAACGGCGACTGGCTTTCGTGCTCGCACTCGCGGTCGGGGTCGATTTCGACCTGGCCGCGCGCACTGATCTTGATGGCTTCATGCGGCTCGTCCAGGGTCAGCACATGCAGGATGTTGCCATACGGGTCGATCTGGGCGCGCACCGGGCGCGGCAGGCTCAACTGCCAGCTGAGGATCGTCTGGCGCTCGCTGTCGTGAGGTGTCAGGCGCAAATACTGGATGCTGGCGCGGACCTGGGCTTCGTAGCAGTAGCTGGTCTCGTGGCTAATGGAAAGTCTCATGCAGCCTCCAGATAAGATGTGTGAATGGCATCGCCCAGTCGGGCCACCAGTGGCAGGAAGCCGTTCAACCATTCATGCAGCCCGGCATCGAGCACCTCGTCGATGCCGGTAAAACGCAAGCGCGCATGCAACTCTGCCGCCAGGCGCTGGGCCGGACGGCCGTTGTCGCCGGGCAGGCTGGTGAGGATCTCGTCGATCTCCTCCAGGCAAGCCAGCAACGAGCGTGGCGTATCGGCACGCAACAACAGCAGTTCGGACACATGCCGCGCATCCGGCGCGTCGCGGTACAGTTCGGTGTAGGCCTCGAAACAGGAAAGCGCACGCAGCAAGGCGCTCCACTGGTAATAGCCGGCGGCGGAGTTGTCGGCGGCGGCATTGGCATCCGAACCACGCAGCTCAAGCATGTCGTAGCGGGCATCAAGCATGCGCAGGGTGTTGTCGCTGCGCTCGATGAAGGTGCCCAGCCGAATGAAGCGGAAGGCATCGTTGCGCATGATGGTGCCGTAGGTGGCGCCGCGGAACAGGTGCGAGCGCTCCTTGACCCATTCACAGAAGCGACTCAACCCATAGCGGGTCAGCCCTTGCTGGGCAATGCCGCGAATCTCCAGCCAGGTGGAATTGATGTTCTCCCAGATGTCGGCGGTGATGCGCCCGCGCACCGCGTGAGCGCAACTGCGCGCCGCGCCCAGGCAGCTGTAGATGCTGGCCGGATTGCTGGCGTCCAGCGCAAAGAAATGCAGCATGCGCTCGGCATGCAAGGCGCCATGGCGCTCGACATAGGCGTCCAGGGTGCCGGTGATCAACAACGGCATGGCGATTTCATCCAGCCCGTCGCCGCGTCCATCCTGGGGCATCAACGACAGGGAATAACTCACGTCAAGCATCCGCGCGAGGTTCTCGACCCGCTCCAGGTAACGCGACATCCAGAACAGGTCTGAGGCAGTTCTACTAAGCATAGGCAGGCATCCTTAATCCTCGACCACCCAGGTGTCCTTGGTACCGCCACCCTGGGACGAGTTCACCACCAGCGAGCCTTCACGCAAGGCCACCCGGGTGAGCCCGCCGGGTACCACGCGGGTTTCGCGGCCGGACAGGACAAATGGACGGAGGTCGATGTGTCGCGGGGCGATGCCGTTCTCGACGAAGGTCGGACAGGTCGACAGGGACAACGTAGGTTGGGCAATGTAAGCGTGCGGCTTGGCAATCAGGCGCGCGCGGAAGGCTTCGATTTCGGCAGCCGTGGAAGCCGGACCGACCAGCATGCCGTAGCCGCCGGAGCCCTGGGTTTCCTTGACCACCAGGTCCTTGAGATTGGCCAGCACATGAGACAGCTCGGCCGGCTTGCGGCATTGCCAGGTCGGCACGTTCTTCAGGATCGGCTCTTCATCCAGGTAGAAGCGGATCATGTCGGTCACGAACGGATAGACCGATTTGTCGTCTGCCACGCCGGTGCCGATGGCGTTGGCCAGCACCACATTGCCGCTGCGGTAGGCCGATAGCAGGCCCGGCACCCCGAGCATCGAATCGGGCTTGAATGCCAGTGGGTCGAGGAAGGCATCGTCCAGGCGCCGGTAGATCACATCCACCGGCTTCGGGCCGGAGGTGGTGCGCATGAACACCCGGTCGTCACGCACGAACAGGTCAGCGCCTTCAACCAGCTCGACGCCCATTTCCCGCGCCAGAAAGGCATGCTCGAAAAACGCACTGTTGAAGCGTCCCGGCGTCAGCACCACGACACTGGGATTATCCAGCGGGCTCGAACTTTTCAGGGTGTCGAGCAGCAGGTTCGGGTAGTGGTCGATCGGCGCAATGCGCTGCGCGGCAAACAGCTCAGGGAACAGCCGCATCATCATCTTGCGGTCTTCGAGCATGTAGCTCACACCGCTGGGCGTGCGCAGGTTGTCTTCGAGCACGTAATAGGTGCCGTCGGCATCACGGACCAGGTCGACCCCGGAGATGTGCGAGTACAGGTCCCGGTGCAGGTCCAGGCCCTGCATGGCCAACTGATACTGATCATTGGCCAGCACCTGCTCGGCCGGAACGATACCGGCCTTGATGATGCGCTGGTCGTGGTACAGGTCAGCGAGAAACATGTTCAGCGCCTTGACGCGCTGAATGCAGCCGCGCTCGACAATCCGCCATTCACTGGCCGGAATGCTGCGCGGAATCGTATCGAAGGGAATCAACCTTTCGGTGCCCTGCTCGTCCCCATAGAGCGTGAAAGTAATACCGGCGCGATGAAACAACAAATCGGCCTCACGGCGCCGTTGAGCCAGCAGCTCTGGCGGCGCGTCCCCCAGCCAACGGGCAAATTCCCGGTAATGCGGGCGAACCAGGCCGCCAGCATCGTACATCTCATCATAAAAGGTGCGGATCATGCCGTACTCCTTGTCACCCAGGGCACACAGGCCTTCGCAAGCCTCGTGCCACCGGCATAAACCCTTTGTTATCAATTATTTACGAATGAGCAAGACATTTAACGCACCATCCCTGTGCACAAACCGGCCTGAAGATTCACGGACGCCTCATTCGCAGGCATTGCGCACGTAGAATCTATGACCCGCATAGAGAGAGTTGATTATCGGGGTGGCCATTAGTTCGCCATAATCGCCCTACGCAACTACAGAAGGCATCGGCCCTCCCCGACCGATTCTGTGTTGCACCCGATTGTTGACCGGATTCCCTTTTGAGCCACTGCTTGCAGTGGCTTTTTTTTGTCGCCTGGTTTTACCACTGCACCGTCAAGGTGCTTTGCCCTTGCCCGGGCATTGTGCCGGCCCCTGAGCGCTGGCAGGCCGGCCGCCATATTGCAATAGACCTCCTTGTTCAGTTCAGACGCCTGAGTTCGTGCTTGACACCCCAGCCCTCGACTTCGCCATCCAGCGGCAGGACCACGGTCTGCAGGTCTTGCTCGAAATCACCAATGCCGTCGTAGGTTGCGTACATGACCTTGCTGACCTGCAAGTGCCAGGCACCGTCTTCACGTTCGTTGATCTGGGTATTGAGCGATTCGCCGCGAAACTGCTGCGCAGCCTGGCGAGCCCGTTTTTCATCGGGGAACACAGCGTAGAACTCGATGGGATGGATGCGGGCGAAATCAAAACCGCCCTCTTTCATACAGCGCAGCACGTGGGTGCTGAGATCTTCCGAATGGGCTGTGCTCATGAAACGTCCTCCTATGCAACGATAGATAGAGTTTCAACGCTGGCGGTACGCCTTGGCGGGGCCTTGCGCACCGCTGGCAATCAAGCATGAAGCGTGGCGATTCCGGGCTGCACCAGACCGGACATCGACAGAAAGGGGCCTTGTAACCGGCCCCGCTTGCAGAGTAGTCCTATCGTGAGTCACCTGCCAAGAGGCATGTTTGATCAGATCACTCAGAGACTTCCTTGATGGAAATGATCTGGACGCTGTTATGGTCCTTGAGGGTCTTGAGCGTAGGTTCAGCCGTGCGCCCGTCCAGGTCGTTGAGGTCGAGCTCATCGGTCACCGGAAAGAGTTTATGGCGCAGCAATTGGGCAGCCTGCTCAGGTGTCGGGAGCTGCTGCGAATCGACATTCAAGCATTGCGCTACACCATCTTTATCGAAATACGAAACGGCCCATTGTTTCATCAATGCCTCCACAATCAGCCAGACGTTGGCTTACCAGATCTTGACCAAAAAGCACGCGGGTTCGTTCAAATCCAGTACCGAGGTTTTATACCGGCAAGGCACTGAAGTCGTGACCGGTCATTCTTGCACCGGCAAAAGGCAGGAATCTGCGCCTGACGGCGATCAGTCCGTGCCAGGCCACTTTGTCCTGGCAAAGCAAGCCCGCCTGAAGAGGGTCGGAACCTCTCTCCCGGAAACACCACCATCAGCCAGCACAACCCCGCCTGATGAAGAACAGTACAGACCTTGGGTGGCTGGCCTGAAGGAACGGATCAATCTTTTCTGAACGCCAATGAAAAAGGCCCCGAAGGGCCTTTTTCAACGCAAGGTCAAACGCCGGTCAGTTCTTGCTGGCTTCGACGCCTGCCGAGTTGTCCAGCAGGCTCTTGGTGGCAGTCTGCAGGAAGCTTTCAAGCTTGAGCTTGAGCGCTTCGGCATCCGCCGCATCGGGCACCAGCTCGGCGGACGGTTGCGCGCCCAGGCGGTAGGTCAGCACCTTGGCCGGCATGTCCACCGCCTCGATCAGGATCCGGTTGCCGCTGATGATACCGACCACCTGCTCGCTGCCCGACGGCTTGATCACACCAAAGCCCTTGTCGCCCTCAGGCAGGTTCAACAGATCGCGTCCCCAGCACTGGTGGCGCGTCGCACCACCCAGGCGGCCCATGATGGTCGGCACCACGTCGACCTGGGTGCCCACGGTGCTGCTGCGCTTGCCGAACTTGTCCTGAATGCCCGGGGCAATCAACAGCAGTGGCACGTTGAAGCGACCCAGGTCCATTTCAGTCAACTGGCGGTTGTTACCAAAGCCGTGGTCGCCCAGCACCACGAACAGGGTTTCGTTGTAGTAAGGCTCTTTCTTGGCTTTTTCGAAGAACTGGCCCAGGGCCCAGTCCGAGTAACGCATGGCGGTCAGGTGTTCATCCAGCGAACCATGGCCGGTCACGCGCTCGACCGGCAGTTGCTCGGGCAGCGCATACGGGGTGTGGTTGGACAGGGTCTGCAGCAAGGCATAGAACGGCTTGCCGCCCTGGCGGGCCTTGAGTTCCTGGGCGCCACGATCAAACATGTCCTGGTCGGAAACACCCCAGGTCGGATCGGAGAACACCGGGTTCACATAGTCGCCACGGCCAATGAAGTTGGTCATGCCCTGATTGCTGAAGAAGCCCGACTGGTTGTCCCAGGCGAAGTTGCCGTTATAGACGTACACGTCATCGTAGTTGCGACCGGCACTGAGCAACTGTGGCAGGCCGGACAGCTTGTGGCTGCCTTCGGGGGTCTGCATCAGGTATTCGAAGCCGGGCAGGTTCGGGAAGCAGGCCATGGTGGCGAACATGCCCTGGTGGGTGTGCGTGCCGTTGGAAAAGAAGTGGTCGAACAACAGGCCTTCCTGGGCCAGCTTGTCGAAGTACGGGGTGATATTGGCATTGCTGCCCAGCGCGCCCACCGAATGGCCGGCGAAGCTTTCCATCAGGATCACCACCACGTTGCGGATCGGCAGGGTGTTCTGCGCCGGTGGCGTGAAATCGCGACGTACGGCCGCCAGGCCGGGTTCGACCAGTTTTTCGTGGGGGGTCAGCAGCATGTCGCGTACGGTCTGCTGTGCCTGATCCTGCGCCAGCGTGGCTTTCCAGATATTGTCACGGTCCTCGGACATGCGGCTCTTGGCAGCGGTGATCAGCGTCAGGGTGCCGTTGAGGCCCAACTGGTTGGCGAAATTGGAATCAGTGGTATAAGCGTCGCCCCAGCGCAGCGGCGGGCCCTGACGCAAGGTGCCACGCGCAGCGACGACGGCGACCAGCAGAATCACGAAGAACACCATGGCCCGTGTATACCAGGGCGCGGCCGAACGACTGCCGACGCTGGAGAACGTGCTCTGGCTGGGACGCGTCAGACGGTCGATGCCCTTGAACACCAGGCTCAGCAACCAGGTGACGGCCACCCACGCCAGCAGGTAGCGCACCACCGGAAAACCGTACCAGAGCATGCTCAGGACGGTCTTGGGATCTTCCTTGATGTACTGGAAGACCAGGCCGTTGAGGCGCTGGTGGAATTCACGATAGAAGTCCATTTCCACCAGGCCCAGAAACAGCGTGATGCTGCCGACCAGGGTCAACCAGAAACGAAAGAACCCGCGCGCACTCATGGCCCGGACGCTGAACACCGCGAAAAACAACGGAATCAGCAGGTAGATGGTCAGACGCAGATCAAAACGCATGCCATTGAGCAGTGCTTCAAGGAACGTCGACATCGGCGTTTCGCCGATCATCTCGCGGTTGTAAACCAGCAGGCCGATGCGCAACAGGGTGTACATCAGCATCAAGGCCAGGCCGCTGAGCAGGGTGTAGACCAGATGGGCCTTTATTGTAGGTTTATGCAAGCGAGACAAGGCATGCCGAGCAGAGGCGTCCGTTTTGGCCATGGGTCGTAGGATCCGTAGGAATCAGGTTATTTGAAGTGAACAGGAAGTGTCGCGCGCAGCCATGAACAGGTTTCAGGCGCGCCACGCCACCCCTCCATGGTGTATTGCCGCCGCACTCGGGCGGGCGGCAATGATAGCCGGGGATGATGAGTCAGGCGATGTGAAAATTACGTGGAAACATAAAGGCTTACGGTAACGGGTCATTGCAACGCCGCTACAGGGGTTGCAAGGTGGGCGTGCGCGTGGCGCCGACCTTGCAACCAGCGGGTCATTTCAGTACCGCAAATGGCCCCGCGGACCGGCAATGGCCCAGATGATCAGGCCCAGCACCGGCAACAGTGCAATCAGCAACACCCAGAGGATTTTCATGCCGACCTCGGCACTGCTTTTGAGCACATGCAGGATCGCCCAGATATCCAGTGCCAGAATGATCAAGCCAACCAGGCTATTGAACGTCGCACCCATGATGCTGCTCCTGAAAAGTCGTTGATACAGGCGTCGGGATCGAGGTCTGCCGGAGGCCGTCGACCTGTTCCACTACAGAACCCGAAGGTGACAAAAGGTTTCCATTGAACCAAACAGGCCGCGCAAGGCTCCGAAATCGAGATTCCACGGGCTGCGCTTGCCCTCCTGATTCGTGAATTTGTGAAAGGTGTCTTTCATGCCTACACCCGCTCCATCGCGCACGCTGCGCTCGACCTGGTCTGCGCAGGTGCAGGCTGCCCCGTTGCTGAGCCTGGGCTTTGCGCTGATTCTTGTCATGCTGGTCGGCCTGGGCATCGCCAGTATTTACAATGCGTTCAATGGCACCAACCGCGTCAATCTGGAACATGCCCTGATCGGTGGCAGCGCCGGCTTTGTCGCCACGGCCCTGGGCGCGATCATGGCCGTGGTGTTTCGTGACATTGCCCAGCGTACCCAGGACATCATGCTTGGCTTTGCCGCCGGCATGATGCTGGCGGCCAGTTCGTTTTCATTGATCCTGCCCGGACTGGCCGCCGCCCGCGAGATTACCGACAGTGGCGCGCTGGCGGCGGCTACGGTGGTGGCCGGGCTGGCACTGGGCGTAATGCTGATGCTGGGCCTGGAAAAATTCACCCCCCACGAGCATGAAAGCGTCGGTCGCCAGGGTCCGCATGCCGAGCGTATCAACCGGGTCTGGCTGTTCGTACTGGCCATTACCCTGCACAACCTGCCCGAAGGCATGGCGATCGGCGTCAGCTTTGCCGGGGGCGACATGAACGTGGGCCTGCCCCTGACCAGCGCCATCGCGATCCAGGACATCCCTGAAGGGCTGGCCATTGCCCTGGCCTTGCGCACCATCGGGCTGTCGCCACTCAAGGCCATGGTGATTGCGGTGGGCTCCGGCATGATGGAACCCCTGGGCGCCATGGTCGGCCTGGGCATTTCCAGCGGCTTTGCCCTGGCCTACCCGCTCAGCCTGGGGCTGGCGGCCGGTGCCATGCTGTTCGTGGTGTCCCACGAGGTGATTCCGGAAACCCACCGCAACGGCCACCAGACCTCGGCCACGCTGGGGCTGATGGGCGGTTTTGCGGTGATGATGTTTCTGGACACGGCGCTGGGCTGAACTCAGGCGTTCTGCAAGGCCTTGAGCGCCGGCGCGGCATGGATGCCTGCGCTGGCGGCCAGTTCCACGACGCGTTGCTCGTCGCAACCGTATACCAGCACAGCCTGCAGTTCGTCATCCAGTGGCTGGCTGAAATTCATCAGTACATAGCCGCCCATTTCCTTGTTCATGCTGCTCAACTGGATCTGGATGCGGTTCAAGGCTGTCAGCGGCTCGGTCTTGGCCAACTGTTTGGGCTTGATGTTGAACGACACTTGCGGGCCGAACGAGGCCATGATCTGGCTGAACAGGTCCATGTAAGTGTCGGCCTGGAACAGCACGGTCTCTGGCAGGCTGCCGACCACCACCCACTCGCCCAAGGGAATGGGGAAGCTGTCGTCGTAGTTGATCTCGGGATTGGCCGCCAGGAAGGCCGCCGGGTCAGCGAAGGCCTGGGTGGCTTCGTCGGCGATCTGCAGGATTTCCTGTTCGCCCAGGCAGCCGGAGCTGACCTTGGTGATGAGTTCGACGAGTGAATCTTTCATGGGCGATCCTTGGACAAGCAAAAAGAGCCGCGCAGGATAGCGGGAAACCCGGCGCGGCTCTATCGTGCGTTGTCACCTCAGCGCTGCATCGCGGCCAATTGAGCGGCCGTATCTGCCGCCCCCATGGCCTGCGCGGCGCCCAGGGCCGTGACGCCACGGGCATCGCAGGCCTGTGGATTGGCGCCGCGCTCGATCAGGTAATCGACAATCGCCGTGCGATTGAACATCGCCGCCATCATCAAGGCCGTGCGACCGTCGACTGAAGCCCCTTCCACGTTGGCGCCGGCCTCGACCAGTGCCTGGACCACTGCCAGGTCACCCTTGAAGGCCGCGCCGGCAATCGGGCTCTGGCCGTTGTCGTTACGGATTTCAGGATCGGCCTGGTGCTTGAGCAACACCTGCACGGCCGACAGATGGCCATGATAACTGGCCAGCATCAGCAAGGTGTCACCCTTGTGGTTACGCAGGTTGACAGGCAAGCCCTTGTCCAGCAGACGCTCGAGCATCAGCGCATTGCCCTGGCGGGCGACGTCGAATACCTGTTCGGCAAACTCGGCGGTCTCCTCATCGGTCATTACTTGAGGGGGATTACGATGGGCATCGGTCATGAAACACTCCTGATAACTCGAACAAGCGAGGCGTAGCTGATAGTGACCGTCAGTCTCTCCAGCGGTTCGACGCCAGTCAAAGCAGCACGATCTATGACGTTGATAGATAAATAAACACGGCACTTTTTCTTGGGGACGGTGGTCCTACGACCGGCAAAATGCAGGATGCACGAGGGGCATTCATGCATTTTGCACGAGAATGAAAAATCGCCTTATTTATAAGTTATTGTTTTATAAGCTATTTTTTAAATACCTCATGCTGGCACAGACACTGCAATCACTAGGTCACGCTTGAAATACCATGACCTATGGAGCCGCCAGACATGACTTTTATCCAGGAAAAATTCGCCTCGGTCTTTTCCGACTATGTTGTTACCACTCAGGCCCGCCCTGATGGCGGCGTTCTGCTGACCCTGCGCGACCACGACGGCAACCAGACCCGTCGCTGTGTGTCCTACGCCCAACTGCACACCCCGGTACAACTGGAATGGCTGATCAGCGCCATCCGTCGCGACCTGGCTGCCCAGGCCAGTGAGCTGCCAGCGATCACCATGCTGCAAAGCCAGCACCGTTTCGACCTGCCGACCTACCACACCCGTTGAACCTGCATGGCCGTCAGTGACGGCGTTGCACTTCTGCACCCTGCTCCTTCGATCTCGCCGTGATCGCCCTGTGCTTTCACGGCATTTTTTTGCCTGCCAGAGCCTGTTGTCGCTGCACCGCAGCTGTGCTGAAACGGCTAGCCTATCAATCCGCGGCACAAGGCCTCGCCCACTGCCTGTGCCCGATTGGCGACGCCCAGCTTTCTGTAGATGGCCTTGAAGTGATACTTGATTGTTGCTTCGCCGACTTCACGCATCGCGGCGATTTCCCAACGAGTCTTGCCCTCTCGCGCCCAGCGCAGGATTTCCAGCTCGCGGTCGGTCAGTCCATGCGCACGCAATTGCGCGCCGTGCCCGACCATGTGCAACACCGGCACCAGGCTGCTCAGCAGGTATTTGTCTTCGCTGCCTGGATTTCGGTTCAGGCCGGCCAGGGTGCAGACCGAGACGACCCCGTTCATGCCCCGGCAATGGCTGGTATAGCCATAGGACTGCGCTGGCAGCAACGCGCAGCGCTGAGCCATGTCCTGGCAGGCGGTGGATGCCGGGTACTGGCGAAACGCATCACGCCAGTCGATGAAGCCCATCCGGTTGCGGTAACAACGGATGACCGGGTCTTCGGTCAGCATCTGGCCTTGCCGGTAGAAACGACTCCAGGCGTCATCGACGTTGGAGGTCACCAGGGTCAGTAATGACGCACTCTTGAACTGATAGAACAAGGCCCGTTCGCAACGGCATTCCTGCCGCAGCCACTGAAGTGCGTTTTCGATGGCCACGCGGCCATCACGTTCGGAGATGTTGCTCACCATTTGCTGTATCAGTAAGTTCATGTCGTGTCTGGCACTGCGTTGGGCTGCCATCGCGAATCACAGCGTCCGGGCAGCCTTGATGTAAGGGATGCGACTGGGTTACAGACATGAACCTACACCAATAAACACGCTGAAAACCCTGGCGCGCAACAAACAGGAAAGACTGACCTCCAGACAGATCAGGTCCTACCGGCGCATGGGATGTCACTGACATCCAGGCGCCTGGAGGCAGCAAAAAGTCAGTCGTCGAGACCTGCGAAGCGGCTGGCGATGTCATCGCCGGTCATGCGTGCCACACCCCCTGCCGAACTGAAGATCCGGATCACCACCAGATGCGGATGCTCCCCCAGATCGAACCAGTGGCGCAGGCCGGCCGGCACCGAGACCACATCGTTGCGCTCACACAGCAGCGCATACACATAGTCATCCACGTGCAGGCAGAACAGGCCACGACCGCTGACGAAAAAACGCACCTCGTCGGCCTCGTGAAACTGCTCTTGCAGCCACTGTTCGCGCAGCTCGGTCTTTTGCGGATGATCGCGGCCCACGCTGATAACCTGCGGCAACGCCTCATTGCCAGCGGCGCCCCTGAGCCCGTCGATCTGCGGCTGCAGCGCGGTGATCACGGCCTGCGCCTCGGTACCGGGGACGATCGGCACGGGCACCTGCAGGCGCGCAAAGGTCACGCCTCGCTCGGCCAGGGTGGCGGCGATGTCTTCCTGGTGATTGAGCACCTTTTGCGGCATCTCCGGGCAGTCGGTGTGGTAAACGAACAGGCTGCTCATAGGGGCAATTCCTTATAGGTTGCAGGCCGTGATCAGCAGGAACCGCTGCGGCTCTTAATGAAAGGTTGGAGGTTCGCCAGGCGGCGTCTTGCGCGCAGCAACAATCAGGCAGGCCGCCGCCAGGGCGGCCAGGCTGGCGATGGCAAAGGTCCAGGCCGGACCCAGGGTGTTCCAGCTGTAACCTGCATACAAGGCGCCCAGGGCACCGCCCGTACCAGACAGGGCCGCATACAACGCCTGTCCCTGACCTTGCTGGCGCGCTCCGAAACTGCGCTGCACGAAGTGAATCGCGGCGGCATGAAAGCTGCCAAAGGTGGCGGCGTGCAGCAACTGGGCAAACAGCAGCACACCCGGGTATTCGGGCCATTGGCCGAGCAGCAGCCAGCGCAATGCCGCCAGCATGAAGCTGACCGCCAGCACCTTGCGCACGGAAAAACGCTGCAGGATGCGGCCCATGACCATGAAGATCAGCACTTCGGCCACCACACCCAGCGCCCAGAGCAGGCCGATGGCGCCACGCCCATAGCCCAGGTGCTCAAGGTGCAGGGTCAGGAAGGTGTAGTAAGGCCCGTGGCTGAGCTGCATCAAGGCCACACAGACGTAAAAGGCCAGCACGCCAGGGCGGGTCAATTGTCGCCACAGGCCGCCTTCATCGATGCGTACGGGACCGGACACCGGCTGGGCATTGGGCACCAGCCAGCTGCTCAAGGCGATACCGGTGATGATCGCCAGCAATAGATAGGGGTACAGGTCCAGGCTGAAGTGCTGCAGCAGTGCGCCCAGCCCCACCACCGCCAGGGTAAAGCCGACCGAGCCCCAGACCCGCACCTGGCTGTAGCGCCAGGGCTGGTCACGCAGGTGCGCCAGGGTGATGACTTCGAACTGTGGCAGCACGGCATGCCAGAAGAACGCATGCAAGGCCATGACCATGGCCAGCCAGACATAGGTTTTGTCGACCAGGATCAGGGCGAAGGTCACTAACGTGCAAGCCGCGCCGAAACGCACGATTGCCAGCCGACGCCCGGTGACGTCCCCCAGCCAGCCCCATAGATTGGGGGCAATGCAGCGCATCAGCATCGGAATGGCGACCAGTTCGCCGATGCGCGCACTGGAAAACCCCAGGTGACTGAAATACAGCGCCATGAAGGGCGCCGTAGAGCCCAGCAAGGCGAAATAGAACAGGTAGAACCCGGACAGCCGCCAGTAAGGCAGCTGTCCGCTGGCAACCGGCGTCACGCCGTGGCTCTTGGGCCGGCGGGTGTCACAGCTGGCCCAGCACCGGGGTGGTGACCTGCACATCGGCGTTCTGACCGCGATGGCGCAGCAGGTGATCCAGCAGCACGATGGCCATCATCGCCTCGGCGATCGGCGTGGCACGGATGCCGACGCACGGATCGTGGCGCCCCTTGGTCACCACTTCGGTCGACTGGCCGTCCACATCGATGGAGCGACCCGGCGTGGTGATGCTGGAGGTCGGCTTGAGCGCCAGGTGGGCGACAATCGGCTGGCCCGAAGAAATGCCGCCGATGATGCCGCCGGACTGGTTGGACACGAAGCCTTCGGGGGTCAGTTCATCGCGATGCTCGGTGCCGCGCTGGGCCACGCAGGCGAAGCCGGCGCCGATTTCCACGCCCTTGACCGCATTGATGCTCATCAGCGCATGGGCCAGCTCGGCGTCCAGACGGTCGAAGATCGGCTCGCCCAGGCCGGGCATCACGCCTTCGGCCACGACGGTGATGCGCGCGCCGACCGAATCCTGGTCGCGGCGCAACTGGTCCATGTAGGCTTCCAGTTCCGGCACCTTGTCCGGGTCGGGCGAGAAAAAGGCATTCTGCTCGACGCTGTCCCAGGTCTTGAACGCGATGGGGATCGGGCCCAACTGGCTCATGTAGCCGCGCACGGTGATGCCCAGGCTGGCCAGGTATTTCTTGGCAATGGCGCCGGCCGCCACGCGCATGGCGGTCTCGCGCGCTGAACTGCGACCACCGCCACGGTAGTCGCGGATACCGTACTTGTGATGGTAGGTGTAATCGGCGTGTGCCGGGCGGAACTGGTCCTTGATTGCCGAGTAGTCCTTGGACTTCTGGTCGGTGTTGCGAATCAACAGGCCGATCGAGGTGCCGGTGGTCTTGCCTTCGAAGACGCCGGAGAGGATCTCCACTTCGTCGGCTTCCTGACGCTGGGTGGTGTGCCGGCTGGTGCCAGGCTTGCGCCGGTCCAGGTCGCGCTGCAGGTCGTCCAGCGACAGCTCGATACCCGGCGGGCAGCCATCGACGATAGCGACCAGCGCCGGGCCGTGGCTTTCACCGGCGGTGGTGACAGTGAACAGCTTGCCGAAAGTGTTGCCGGACATGCGAGGGCTCCGAGAAAAACCAGTTCGAGAAAAGCAGGCGCGCAGTATACGCAGGCTCGTCGTACAGTTCACCCACGAACCTTCGCAGGCGCCGCGCGTCCAAGCGATACCTCCCTCATGATGGCCTTGTGATGCACCCTGGAATTTCCCTGAATCGCTCCTTGCCCGCCCTGCTCTGCCTGGCCCTGACGTTTCTGGCCGGCCTGGCCCAGGCCGCCGCGCCCAGCGTGCTGCAACGCCCCATCAGCCTGCAGACCGGCAATGGCACGCTGTATGGCACCTTGCTGCTGCCACGCTCGGACCAGCCTGTGCCGGTGGTGCTGATCATCGCCGGCTCCGGGCCGACCGACCGCAATGGCAACAACCCCGAAGGCGGTCGCAACGACAGCCTCAAGCAACTGGCCATCACCCTGTCGCGGTACAACATCGCCAGCGTGCGCTATGACAAGCGTGGCGTGGCCGCGAGCAAGGCAGCCACGCCCGACGAACGCAACCTCAGCGTCGAAGGTTATGTTGACGACGTGCTGGCCTGGTCGCGCCAGCTCAAGCAGGATTCGCGCCTGGGCCCGCTGATTCTGCTGGGGCACAGTGAAGGCGCACTGATTGCCTCACTGGCGGCCAGCCGGTCGCAAGCCGCGGCGATCATCACCGTGGGCGGCACCGGGCGCCCCGTGGATCAGGTGCTGCGCGAGCAGTTGCAGGAGCGCCTGCCGGAAAACCTGCGCCAACGCAGCGATGAATTGCTCGACACACTCAAGGCCGGGCGCACCGACCCGCAGGTGCCTGATGACCTGAAGGTGGTGTTTCGCCCCAGCGTGCAGCCTTATCTGATATCGCTGTTGCGCCAGGACCCGGCCGCCGCGTTTGCCAGCATTCAAGTGCCGGCGCTGATCGTGCAGGGCCGCAACGACATCCAGGTCAGCGTCGAGGACGCGCAGCTGTTACAACAGGCACGGCCTGAGGCGCAATTGGCGCTGATCGACGGGATGAATCACGTACTGCGCATCGTGCCCAATGACCTGGAGCAGCAACTGCGTTCCTACCGCAACCCCAAGCTGCCCCTGGCCAGCGAACTGACCCGGCATATCCTGGCCTTCATCGCAGAGGTGACGTCAATGCAACAGAATGTTGGCGTCAATCCGACCAACGCCCCTTAAGAGTCGGGCGAACCGGCCGATAGCGAGGCACTGGCTGTGTGTGCGCTGTGCACGGCCGTGGACAGGATTGCCGTGAATGACCCAAGCCACTGAAACCGCTGAAAAACCCGCCACTGAAGAGCCCGCCGCACCGCCGCAGCCCTGGGAAGACGTGCTGCCCGAGCATTTCCAGATGCTGCGCCTGGCCCCCTTGCCCACCGATCGCGCCACCGGCGGGCGTCCTCTGCGCTTCGTGCAGTTCGGCCGCGCCGAACGCCACAGTCGGGAACTGAGCCTGCTGCGCCTGAATATCCAGCTGCCGGGGCAACGCGTGCGCCGTGAGCAAAACCACCTGGACGTGTGGGCTGATCACCAATTGCGCGTGGTGCGATTCGGGCCTGAATCCGGTCTGCAGGTCGAGCCGTGGAACCGGGGGCTGGGACGCTTTCTGATCGCCCACGCCATTCACTGGGCGCAAAAGCGCTGGTCGACCTACAGGCTCGAAGGCGTCGAACTGGCCAGCAAGGACGGTTTGAACCCGGACACCCGCAATCGCCGCGACCATTTCCTGCGCACCCAGGGCTTTGAAGTCGTCTACGAAGACACTCAGCACATGAAGGGCAGCATCAAGGCGGTGCAGGTCGGCAACCTGCAGAACACCTGGAACAATGACAAGGTGCAGATCGTCGAGGTTATCGACGCCGCGCACATGCTGGAAAAGGCCGAGCAGAACCTGGCGGCGCAGGAAGCCGAAATCCGCAAGCATGAACAGAGGGTCAACAAATACAAGCGTGACGACAGCAGCCTGCGCTTCACCATTGCCTGCCTGGTCACCTTTGCGGTGTTCCAGGCCGGGCTGTTGATCTGGATCGCGACACACCGGTAGCACCCGGTGCGCCGGGCCGGCTTAAACCTGCGACTTGAACAAGGCCTGGTGCGTGCGGCACTGCTCGGCACTGAGCATGAACACACCATGGCCACCGCGCGTGAAGTCCAGCCAGGTGAAGTCGACCTGCGGGTACAAGGCCTGCACGTGCACCTGGCTGTTGCCGACCTCGATGATCAGCAAGCCTTTTTCGGTCAGGTGGTCGGCCGCCTCGCCAAGCATGCGCCGCACCAGGTTCAGGCCGTCGTCGCCGCAGGCCAGGGCCAGCTCCGGCTCGTGCTGGTACTCGTCGGGCATGTCGGCAAAGTCTTCGGCATCGACATACGGCGGGTTGGACACGATCAGGTCGAAGCGCTGACCAGGCAAACCTGCGAAGCCATCGCCCTGCACCGTATAGACACGCTCGTCCAGTCCATGGCGCTCGATGTTCTGGTTGGCCACTTCAAGGGCGTCGAACGACAGGTCGGACAGAACGACCTCGGCTTGCGGGAAGACCTCGGCGCAGGCAATGCCGATGCAACCGGAGCCGGTGCACAGGTCGAGGATGCGCGCAGGTTCCTGGGCCAGCCAGGGCGCGAAGCGTTCTTCGATCAGTTCGGCGATGGGTGAGCGCGGGATCAGCACGCGCTCATCGACGATGAACGACATGCCGCAGAACCAGGCCTCGCCCAGCAGGTAAGGCGTGGGCACGCGCTCGTCGATACGGCGCTTGATCAGGCGCTGCAATTCGCAGACTTCATCGACTTCCAGCCGGCAGTCCAGGTAGCTGTCGGCGATCTCCCAAGGCAGGTGCAAGGCACCCAGCACCAGTTGCCGGGCTTCGTCCCAGGCATTGTCGGTCCCGTGACCGAAAAACACATCTTCCTCATGAAACCGACTGACAGCCCAGCGGATATGATCGCGCACGGTGCGCAAGCGGGAAGTGATCATGGGCAAGCTCCTGAGAAAACGACGCCAGATTCTAACAGCAGTGAGTGACGGAAAGCTGCAGAGTGTCTACCATTGCACCCCTTCCATCAAGGCAAACAGCCATCATCCAGTGCTTGTTCCCCTGTCCTGCAGGCCGCTAAAACCGCGGCTTTCAATTGTGGCGATTCACAGAACCGCTCGACCAGAGGACAATGTGACAAAAGCCCCACTTGAAGGAGCCCCTGATGCCCTCTCTTAAGACCATGTTTCAACTCAGCGGACGGGTGCATGCCCGGGCCAGCCTGAGCAATGCCACGCTGATCATCATCGACGCCCAGAAAGAGTACCTCAGCGGTCCTCTGGCGCTGAGCGGCATGCAGGAGGCACTGGCCAATATCGGCAAGCTGGTCGAAAAGGCCCGTGCGGCCAAATGCCCCATCGTGCACATTCGCCACCTCGGCACGGTAGGCGGCCTGTTCGACCCGCAGGGCGAACGCGGCAAACTGATTCCGGAGCTGCTGCCACTTGAAGGTGAGCATGTGATCGAGAAGCGCCTGCCCAACGCCTTCAATGGCACCGGCCTGCACGAGCTGTTGCAGAGCCTTGGCCATCTGGACCTGATTGTCTGCGGCTTCATGAGCCACTCGAGCATCAGCACCACGGTGCGCGCCACCAAGGACTACGGCTACCGCTGCACCCTGGTGGACGACGCCTGCGCCACCCGCGACCTGCCAGGCCCCGACGGTGTCGTCAGTGCACAAGTGGTACACCGCACCGAGATGGCCATCATGGCTGACAACTTCGCCACTGTGGTCGTGACCCAGGACCTGATCTGATCCCTTCGGGCTGTTGACGCTGCAACAGCCCGCCCAAGGCCCCTTATGCCAGACGATGACTTTTCCCTCTTTCACAACGAAATGCGCGGTGTGAAACCGATCCGGCATGCACATGCCGACCTTGGCAAGCCCAAGGCCGACCGCCGTCAACTGGACAGACTGCGCCAGTCGGCCGTGGCCAGCACGCAGACCCTGACCATTGACGGCCTGTCCGACCAGTTCGTCATCGATGTGGGCCCCGAAGATGTGCTGCACTGGGCGCGTGATGGCGTTCAGGAAGGGCAGATGCGCAAGCTCAAGCTGGGTCAGATTGCCTTCGAGGGCAGCCTGGACCTGCATGGCATGAACGTGGAGATGGCGCGCGAAACCCTCTGGGCGTTTCTTGCCGAAGCCACGAAACTGGAAGTGCGCTGCGTGCGCGTGACCCACGGCAAGGCGCAGCGCCTGGACGGCAAGCGGCCGATGATCAAGAGCCACGTCAACACCT
The DNA here is from genome assembly GCF_001423155.1 of Pseudomonas sp. Leaf127. NCBI lineage: Bacteria > Pseudomonadati > Pseudomonadota > Gammaproteobacteria > Pseudomonadales > Pseudomonadaceae > Pseudomonas > Pseudomonas sp. Leaf127. The sequence goes on from NZ_LMOA01000022.1 coordinate 54,959, forward strand.
GGCTACGCCAGCACCCGCAAGTGCTGGGCTTCTGCTCATGCCAGGCCCGGCACGGGGGTGCCGGTGCCCTGTATGTGCTGCTCAAGCGCACCATGCTTGAGGGGCGCGACGAATAACACACCCCTTGCCAGGCTCAGCGCGGCCCCGGGCCACCACCGCCTGGGCCACCGCCAGGACCGCCCTGATGGTGACCGCCGCCCCCGCCACCCTGCCCACCATGACCGCCCGGCCCCCAGAATGGCCAGCAACCGGACATTGACGACAACACGACGACAAACAGGGCTGTTTTTGCGACTCGACTCAACATGGGCTTTCCACTCTCCGGCAATAATCAGGATGATCTGCACCTGAGACTGCCCGAGCAGGCAAAAGTAGGTAGCGTTCTGGTCGCTGCATGGTAAGCAAACCGATACAAACCCGGCGTTTCACAAGCGGCCATACACCTGCCCGCATGGGTCGGGTAGTATGTGCGCCTGATCGCTCTCCATACGGAAACACATTCCCGTGACACTGGAACACAACTACACCGCCATCCTTGGCCAACTGGGCGAAGACGTTGCCCGTGAAGGCCTGCGCGACACGCCCAAGCGGGCGGCCAAAGCCATGCAGTACCTGTGCCGTGGCTACCAGCAGACGCTCGAAGAAGTCACCAATGACGCGCTGTTCAGCTCCGACGCCAGTGAAATGGTCATGGTCAAGGACATCGAGTTGTACTCGCTGTGCGAACACCACCTGCTGCCCTTCATCGGCAAGGCCCATGTGGCCTACATCCCCAATGGCAAGGTGCTGGGGTTGTCCAAGGTTGCACGCATTGTCGACATGTACGCCCGCCGGCTGCAGATCCAGGAAAACCTCAGCCGCCAGATTGCCGAAGCCGTGCAACAGGTGACCGGTGCACTGGGCGTGGCCGTGGTGATCGAAGCCAAGCACATGTGCATGATGATGCGCGGTGTGGAAAAACAGAATTCCTCGATGATCACCTCGGTGATGCTCGGCGAGTTCCGCGACAATGCCGCGACACGCAGTGAATTTCTCAGCCTGATCAAATGACAGGCACCGGTGCCGGGCGCTCTGCCCTGGCGCCGGCCCCGCCCCAAAGAGGTACGCCCGTGCTCATGAAAGCCCTTCGGGTTGGTCTTGGCCAACTCATCGTTCTTGGCGATGCCGTTTCCCGTCCGGCCCGCAAGAAACGCAGCGCCGAGGCCCAGGCCGAGGTCGACAAGGCCGCCCGGGACCTGACCCTGTATCAGTTCCATGCCTGCCCGTTCTGCGTCAAGACCCGCCGCACCCTGCACCGCCTCAATGTGCCGGTGGCCCTGCGTGATGCCAAGAACAACGAGACCGACCGCCAGACCCTGCTCACCGAGGGCGGCCGGGTCAAGGTGCCCTGCCTGCGTATCCAGGAAGGCGACAAGGTCACCTGGATGTACGAATCCAAGGTCATCATCGCCTACCTCGACCAGCGCTTCGGCGCCGTCTGATCCACGCGTTCAGTCGCCCCTGCCGGCGTTGCGCCGCCAGGGCGGCTGGTACTGTCCGCGACTAATGCACCGCACGAATGACCGCCGCCAGGCGTCTGAGACCTTCATCCAGGCGCGCCGGATCGATATGGCTGAAATTGAGCCGCAAGTGGCCATGATGGGCCTGCGGATCGGCAAAGAACGGCTCGCCCGGCATGAACGCCACGTCCTGCGCCAGTGCCGCGTCAAGCAAGGTGCGGGTATCGAGCGGCCGCTTGAGGGTCAGCCAGAAAAACAGCCCGCCCTGCGGCGTGTTCCAGTTCGCAAGGTCGGCAAAATGCGTTTGCAGGGCCACCTCGAACGCATCGCGGCGCTCACGGTAGAACTGGCGCAGCACGCCCAGATGGTCGTTGTAACGTGCGCTGCCGATCCACTGCAGGGCCTGCCACTGGCCGATACGGTTGGTGTGCAGGTCGGCCGATTGCTTCAGGCGCAGCAGGTGCGGGAACAGGTCGGGGCTGGCGATCAGGTAACCGACGCGCAGGCCCGGCAGCAGGGTCTTGGACACCGTGCCGGTATAGATCCAGCTTGAACGACGCAGCCGCGCCACGATCGGCCGCGCGCTGGCACCATCGAATGTCAGCTCGCGGTAGGGTTCATCTTCGATCAGGGTCACGCCGAATTCATCAAGCAAAGCGGCCACCGCCTCGCGCCGCGCCTCGCTGTAGCGCACCCCGGACGGGTTCTGAAAGGTCGGAATCAGGTAGGCGAAGGCCGGCGAGTGCTGTTCGAGGCGCTGGCGCAACGCCGCCAGGTCGGGACCTTCGGACGCTACCGGTACAGTCAGGCAATCGGCCCCAAACAACTGGAAAATCTGCAGGGCGGCCAGGTAAGTCGGGCCTTCCATGAGGATTTCGGTGCCTTGATCGATGTACAGCTTGGCGGCCAGGTCCAGTGTCTGCTGCGAACCGCTGACCACCAGCACCTGGCTGGCCTGGCAAGCGATGCCCAGCGCCCGGGCTTCGGCAGCCAGCGCTTCGCGCAGCGCCGGCTCGCCTTCGCTCATGCCGTATTGACCAAGACTGACCGGCATGGCCGACCAGTCCATCGCCGGCAGCATCGACTCGGCAGGCAGGCCACCGGCAAAGGACATGACCTCCGGGCGCTGGGCAGCGGCCAGGATCTCGCGGATCAAAGAACTTTTGAGGCGTGACACTCGTTCAGAAAAAGCCATGACAGTTCACCGGTAGCCGAGCAGAAGGAAAATACGTCAAACTCGTTGACCAAACTACGTGGCCAGCGGTAGATACGTCAATATGCTTGACCTTAAAAACTGTTCCAGCCAACAACTGGCCATGGAGGCTTTCTTCTTCGGCTACCAGGCATTCACGGCCAAGGCCGACGAGATGCTGGCCCGCCGGGGCTTCAGCCGCGTGCACCAGCGCATCCTGTTTTTCATCGCCCGCCACCCGGACCTGAGCGTCAAGGAATTGCTCGGCGTACTGGGCGTCAGCAAGCAGGCGTTGAACATGCCGTTGCGCCAGTTGCTGGCCATGGACATGGTGCACAGCACCGCGCCCGAGACCGACAAGCGCAAGCGCCTGCTGAGCCTGAGCGCTGAAGGGCAGACGTTCGAGCAAGCCTTGCGCCGTGAACAGGTCAAGCTGTTGCAGCGCGTGTTCGCCGAAGCCGGGCAAGAGGCGGTCGAGGGCTGGTTGAGTGTCAACCAGGCGCTGGGCAAGACCCTGCAGCCGGGCGCGGCCGGCAAATGAGTGAACAACTGTACGGCCCAATACGCCCTTCGCTGTATCGTAACGCCGTGTAACTGCCGGGTTTAGGCTGGGCGCCTTCGTCATTCGTATGTTGCAAGGAAAGCCCCGCATGCCCCAGACCGCCCTGAAAACGCCCCTGCGCCCGTTGGCAGATTCTTCGCTGTCATCGGTGGTGGCCGGCTTCATTGCCATGATGACCGGCTGCACCAGCTCGCTGGTGCTGATGTTTCAGGCAGGACAAGCCGCCGGTTTGAGCGGTGGGCAGATTTCTTCGTGGTTGTGGGCCTTGTTCATGGGCATGGCGCTGTGCAGCATCGGCCTGTCGCTGCGCTACCGTACGCCGATCACCGTGGCCTGGTCGACGCCGGGGGCGGCGCTGCTGGTCACCAGCCTGGGCGGGGTCAGTTACCCCGAGGCCATTGGCGCCTTTATCACCTGCGCGGTCATGGTCACCCTGTGCGGCCTGACCGGCAGTTTCGAGCGCTTGGTGCGCCGCCTACCGGCATCGCTGGCCGCCGCCCTGCTGGCCGGCATTCTGTTCAAGATCGGCAGTGAAATCTTCATTGCCGCCCAGCATCGCACCGGCCTGGTGCTGGGCATGTTCTTCACCTACCTGATCATCAAGCGAATCTCGCCCCGTTATTGCGTACTGGCCGCCTTGCTGGTCGGCATCGGCCTGTCTGCCGCGCTGGGCCTGCTGAACTTCAGTGGCTTTGCGCTGGAACTGGCCACACCGGTCTGGACCACGCCGAGCTTCTCGCTGGCCGCGACCATCAGCATCGGCATTCCGCTGTTCGTGGTGGCCATGGCCTCGCAGAACATGCCGGGAGTGGCAGTGTTGCGGGCCGACGGCTACGACACGCCCTCCTCGCCCCTGATCAGCGTGACCGGCCTGGTTTCGCTACTGGCGGCCCCCTTTGGTTCGCACGGCATCAACCTGGCGGCCATCAGCGCCGCGATCTGTACCGGCCCGCATGCGCATGAAGACAAGAGCAAGCGCTATACCGCTGCTATCTGGTGCGGGGTGTTCTACGCCGTTGCCGGCCTGTATGGCGCCACCCTGGCGGCGCTGTTCGCGGCCTTTCCCAAGGAGCTGGTGCTGTCGATTGCCGCGCTGGCGCTGTTTGGCTCGATCATGAACGGCCTGACCGTGGCCATGCAGGAACCCGGCGAGCGGGAGGCGGCGCTGATCACCTTTATGGTTACCGCCTCGGGCCTGACGCTGTTTTCGGTAGGATCGGCGTTCTGGGGGATCGTGGCGGGCGTGCTGACACTGCTGATCCTCAATGCTCGAGGACGGTAGGAGCGCGCTCTGCCCGCGACCGAGTGCGCAGCGCTCGCAAAATCTGCGAAACGCCACAAATTTACGACTGCTAACGCAGCCGGTCGCGGTGGTCCGGCATTCCGGCAAGCGCGCTTGCCGGCGACAGCGTGCCGCCTTGGCGCGGCGCCAAGGCGGCGGGTAATCGCCTACAACCGGAAATGCCCGACCATGCCCTTGAGCTGGGCGCCCAGGGCGGCCAGCTCGACGCTTGAGGTGGCGTTGCCCTGCATCGCCAGGGCCGACTGGTCGGCACTGCTGCGAATGCTGGTGACGCTGCGGTTGATCTCTTCGGCCACCGAGCTCTGTTGTTCGGCGGCCGCCGCGATCTGCTGGTTCATCTGCTCGATGGTCGAAACCGCCGTGGCAATGCTTCCCAAGGCGCTTTCGGCCTGCCGCGCATCGCCGACGGCCAGCCTGACCAGTTCGCTGCTGCTCTGGATCTGCTCCACCGACGTGCGCGCACCGTTGCGCAGGCTGGCCACCAGTTGCTCGATCTCGGCCGTGGACTGCTGGGTACGACGCGCCAGGGCCCGGACCTCATCGGCCACCACGGCAAAGCCACGCCCCTGCTCGCCGGCGCGGGCCGCCTCGATGGCGGCGTTGAGGGCCAGCAGGTTGGTCTGCTCGGCCACACTCTTGATCACGCCCAATACCTGATCGATGTCCTGTACCTGGGCGCTGAGGTTTTCAATGCTCTGGCTGGCAGCCGAGGAGGCATTGGCCAACTGCTCGATACGCTGCAGGCTCTGGCGCACCACCGCCTGGCCGGTGCCGACTTTCTCATCGGCACTTTGGGCCGCCAGCGCGGCCTGTTCGGCATTGCGCGCCACATCGTGCACAGTGGCGGTCATCTGGTTCATGGCCGTGGCCACCTGCTCGGTTTCTTCTTTCTGGCTGTTGACTTCCAGGTTGGTGTGCTCGGTCACCGTCGACAAATCGTGGGCCGAGCTGGCCAGTTGTTCAATTCCTGCCTGCAGGCCACTGACGATCCGGCTCAGGCCGTTGCTCATCTGCTGCATGGCCTGCATCAGTTGGCCAATCTCGTCCCGGCGCTCCACCTGGACACTGCCGCTCAAATCGCCGGCAGCAATGCGCTGTGCCTGGCCGATCACCTGGCGCAGGGGCCCCACGATCAGACGGGTGATCAGCCAGGCCGCCATCAGGCCGACCAGCAACGCCAGCACCGAGCCGGCGAGTATCTGCCAACTGCCAAGATTGATCTGTGCCTGCATCGACTGGTCTTCGGCGGCATACACCTGGCGCACCTGTTCCACCACCTGGCGGGCATTGGCGGCCAGTTGCCCGGCCACTTCGGCCTGCCGGGCCAGCAGGTCGGTGTATTGCTTGAGCTGGTCGTTGAAATTGGCAATGTGGCCACTGACTTCGTTGATCACCGTCTGGTAACCAGGGTCGCTGATCGCGCCCTTGAGCTCGTCGGCCAGGGCACGGGCCTGTTCGGCCTGTTCGATAGTGCCGGTGCGTACCTCCTCGCCCGCGCCGGTGCGGCGGCTCTTGTCCAGGCGCACACGGGCTTCGTCCATGGCCTGCAGCATCAAGCGGGAGACCTGGCTGACCTTGCCGGCCTGCTCGATGAACGCTGCACCCTCCTTGCCCTGAGTGTCCTTGAGCGTCCAGGCGCCATCGTCGGCCAGGCCGTTCTGCAGCACTTCAAGGTTGTTGGCGACGCTGGAGACCGACCAGTTGGCCATTTCCAGCGCCAGGTCCTTGCTCTGGTTGATGTCGACAAAGGCATCGAACGAGCGGCGATAGTCGACCAGCCCCTGACGCACCTGGCCCATTACTACCGCATTGGCCGGGGACGCGGCCGCGAGTGCCTCGGCACGCGCAGTGAGTGCATCGACCTCGACCCGCAGGCGCTCGGCGACCTTGGGGTCGTTATGCAGGGCATAGTCCTGCTCAAGCAGGCGCACGTCAAGCAGGCTGCTGTTGAGCGCTGACATCTGCTTGAGCCCGTCGAAATGCTGGTTGACGCGTTGCAGGGACCACACGCCCAGGCTCGCAACCAGTGCCGTCAGCAGCAACACCAGGCCAAAACCCAGGCCCAGTTTTTTTGCCATGCCCAGATGAGTAAATCCGGTCGACCTCATAGCATCCCGTTCCCATTAGAAAGATGTGCTACAGCAACATTCAATATCCGTGCAGGGTCGCAACGGACAAGCAGCCATACAAGCAGGGAATGCAGGAGTAGTAGCAATAAGCTATATGGAGGTCGTTTCCAGAATGTTTCAGGCCGGTGGCGGGCCCCGAAAACGGCTCGCCACCTTATTACGGTCTGTTCAGGCGCGGGTGCCGGCACTGACCCATAAGGTGCCAGCATCGGCATCCAGCACCGCTTCGGTGCCCAGCGGCAGGGCCACATTGACGCTGCCGTGCCCGACAGGCAAGCCGCCAAGTACCGGAATGCCCAGCTCGCCCAGCCGCTCGAGCAGCACCTGTGCCGGGGTGATGCTGCCGGCAGCCTGCTCCGGCACACTGAAATCACCGAGCGCCACGCCGGCCAGCCCTTGCAGCACGCCGCAGTTGCCCAGGTGGGTCATGAGCCGATCGACCCGATAGGCCGCTTCGCCAACGTCTTCGAGCAGCAGGATGGCGCCGCTCAAGTCGGGCATGAACGGGGTGCCGATGCAGGTGCTGAGCATGCTCAGGTTGCCCCCCAGCAGCAGGCCCCGGGCGCTGCCGGCAGTGCACACGCTGCCGGTGCCGGCGCGTGGATCCGCCTTGAGCTGCACAGGCTCGGTGCTCATCAGGGCCTGCCGCAGGCCGGCGGCGAGTGTCGGGCTGTCGCCAATCTGATTGGCCACCGGGCCATGTACACAGGCCAGCCGTGCCTGGGCCCAGAGCAATCCGTGCAAAGCGGTGATGTCGGAGAAGCCACTGACCAACTTCGGATCGCGGCGCACGGCCGACAGGTCGACGCCTGTCAGAATACGCTGCACGCCATAGCCGCCCCGGTTGCAGATCACGGCACGAATCTCGGGGTCGTTCAGGGCCTGGTTGAGGTCGGCCAGACGGTTGGCATCGGTGCCGGCATGGAACGAATGCCGGTCCAGCGCATGCGGGTAGATACGCGGCCTGAGCCCCCAGCCTTCGAGCACAGCGGCGGCGGCCTCGATTCTCTGGGCCTGCACCGGGCCGGCCGGCGATACCAGGGCCACGGCATCGCCGGGACGAAGCGCTTGCGGATACAGCGTTGGAATCGACATGGGTCCATCCGAACAATCAATGAGCCGTCAATCTAAAGCAGCCGGGCCTGCCCGCTCAAGTCAGCTTTCTCGGCGGAACTGAAGGGAAAAGGCTCATTGGTCTGTCAGGCGCGTCCTTGCGTTGCAGGAACGGCCGAGTGCGAAGCGCTCGCAGAAATCTCGGAGCGCTGCAAATTTACGACTGCTGCGCAGCTTGTAAAAATAGTGGCGTTCAATCAACTTCTGCGAGCGCTTGCGCACTCGGTCGCCGGCAAGCGGGCTCCTACCGGGTTGCAGCGGTCGGGGGCAGCCTAATGGGTCTTACGCCAGTTCGGCGACCACCGCTTGCAGCGCCTGGGCCGGATCGGCGGCCTGGCTGATCGGGCGGCCGATGACCAGGTAGTCGGAGCCGGCTTCCAGCGCCTGGCGCGGGGTCAGGATGCGGCGCTGATCGTCCAGCGCACTGCCGGCCGGGCGAATGCCGGGCGTCACCAGTTGCAAGGCCGGATGCGCGGCCTTGAGCGCACGGGCTTCCTGGGCCGAACACACCAGGCCATCCAGGCCGGCCTGCTGGGCCAGGCCTGCCAGGCGCAGCACCTGCTCTTGCGGCTCGATGTCCAGGCCAATGCCGGCCAGGTCTTCACGTGCCATGCTGGTCAGCACGGTGACACCGATCAGCAAGGGCTGCGGGCCGCTGCGCTGGTCGAGCACTTCACGACAGGCCTGCATCATGCGCAGGCCACCGGAGCAATGCACGTTGACCATCCACACGCCCATCTCGGCGGCGGCCTTGACCGCCATGGCGGTGGTGTTGGGAATGTCGTGGAATTTCAGGTCCAGGAACACCTCGAAGCCGCGTTCGCGCAGGGTTTCGACGATGCCCGATGCGCTGCTGGTGAACAGCTCCTTGCCGACCTTGACCCGGCACAGCTTGGGATCGAGCTGATCGGCCAGCTTGAGGGCGGCGTCACGGGTCGGAAAATCCAGGGCAACGATGACTGGGGTCTGGCAGGCGGACATTAGCGGGTTCTCAGGCTGGTCGAAATCGGCGCGTATTGTAGCCGAACATCAGCGGCGACGGGACCCGATGATCAGCTTTTGCCATTGTCGGGGATCTGTCGCCATCAAGGCTGCCATGCGAAGCGCAAGGCCAGCCTACACTGGGAACCATCGGACACCGCGATGGCTCAAACCGACATGAACAAGAAGGAGTGCGCGTTATGCCCTGGTATGCCTGGTTAATTCTGATCGTTGCAATCGGCTCGATCGTTGGCGGGCTCATGTTGTTGCGCGACACGGCGCAAAAACTGCCACTGACCGAAGATCAACTCAAACGCGTGCGCGAGCGCAACGCCGAAATGGATGCCAAGGAGGCCAAGGATCGCTGACACTGCCTGGGCATCGCCGCCTCGCTCAGGGCTTGACGGTCACCCGAGCCTTGTTGCCCATAGGCCCCTCGACCGGCAGGGGGCGGGGTTCTGTCACCACGCGAATGCCGTAGGGCTCGAAAATCCTGGCCATTTCACCGCTGTCGCGCACCTCGCGCAGCAACCCGGAGAACGCCTCGGCGGTTATCGCGCCGCCCGGGCGTATCAACGCAAAGTGCCGGTACACCTGATCCACACGCTCGGACACCAGTAACTGATCGGCCGAAAGAATATGGCGCACCTGTGCATCGTTAAGAAACGAACGGGTGACGGGCGCAATGTCCACCCGCCCACGCGCCACCATCAGCAGATTGCTCTCGTGCGAATAGGTCAGCGTTGCATTGAACGTGGACGTCAGATAGCCGGGGTCGGCGTTGTAACGCGCAAATCCGTAGTGGTAGCCGCTGAACAACGCCAGGTGCTTGTCGCTCAGGTTGGCAAAATAATCCTGCTGCCGGCCCGGTACCCGCCGGGCCACGAACACCTCAGTGTCCTCAAGGCCCATGTCGACGCTGACATGGGCAATGCCCTGCCAGTCCCACTGTGGATTCTCGAAAACCACCATGTCGACCCGCCCCTGGGCCAGATCGCGGTAACGCCGGGTGACCGAAGCCGGCACCACGACGAACGTATAAGCCTGCTGGCGGCGATTCAACGCGGCCACCAGTTCAGCGAGCAGATCCTGGCCCTGGCCATTTTCCGGCCGCACGACATAAGGCGGAAAATGCACGGCACCGATGCGCACGACCTGCGCAGCCTCGACCTGTACGCCAGCCGGCAACAGGGTCGCCAAGGCCAGCGCCAGAACAGCAAGAAACGAGCGTAGAGGCTTCATGATTCAAGGCGCGTGGAAAACTGTACACGCTATGCGGTTTTGACCGGTTAGACAACTCCGGCTACATCGGCGACGGCCGGTGGCAGCACCTTTGATACGCTTGAGAGTCGATGTAACACATACCTGCGCACACAGACGCGAATCTGGCTACGCTGGACGCACATGTTGCGTATAGAACCGATGGATGGGAGCTTGAACATGCCACATTGGCTGGTGATCGACCTGGAAGCCACCACCGAGGAAGGGGGTTGGCCGGTCGCAGAAATGGAAATCATCGAAATCGGTGCCACCCTGGTCAATCAGGATGGACGCGAACTGGATCACTTCGAGCGTTTCGTTCGCCCGGTCAGAAGGCCGCTGCTGACGCACTTCTGCCGCGAGCTGACTCACATCAGCCAGGGCGACATTGACAGCGCCGCCTCGCTGCCCGCTGTCTGGCTGCAATTCGAACGCTGGCTGGGTCACCACCGGGCCCGCGTCGTGGGCTGGGCCAGTTGGGGCGACTACGACCACAAGCAATTGCAGGAAGAATGGCGTAACCACCAGTTGAGCAGCGCCTTGCAGCAACTGCCCTATGTCAACCTCAAGCAGCGTTTTGCCCAGGCCCGGCAACTGCACCGCCCGGTGGGCCTCAACAGCGCCTTGCAACTGGCCGGCATGCAGTTCAGCGGCCAGCAGCACCGCGCTCTGGTCGATGCGCGCAATACGGCCAGGCTGATGCCACTGATCCTGCCTAACTAGCGCCCTGCAAGACCTTTGCAGCGGATGACGTAAAGAATCGGGTTGGGCATACTGGCCGCCCTTTTCCAGCCATTCTTCAAGGATCCGCCATGTTCAAGGTCAACGAGTATTTCGACGGCACCGTCAAATCCATCGCCTTCAGCCAGGCCGAAGGCCAGGCCACCATCGGTGTGATGGCCGCAGGCGAATATGAGTTCGGCACCGCCCAGGCCGAAATCATGCACGTCATTTCCGGTGAACTGGTCGTCAAGCTGCCTGACAGCAGCGACTGGCAGACCTTTGCCACTGGCAGCCGCTTCAACGTACCGGCCAACAGCAAGTTCCAGTTGAAAGTCAGCGTCGACACCGCCTACCTGTGCGAATACCGTTAAGGCCTCGAGCGGCAAGCTGAACCGCGAACCGACTGCTACGGTTCGCGCATCCGTCACACCTCGGCATTGAACTGCAACGCCGCCAGCCGTGCATACAGCGGGTTGCTGGCGATCAGTTGCCGATGCGTGCCCACGGCCACCAGGCGCCCCTGATCGATCACCGCAATGCGATCGGCGTTCTGTACGGTGGCCAGGCGGTGCGCGATCACCAACGTGGTGCGGTCCTTCATCAGGCTCGGCAGGGCCTGTTGAATCAGGTGCTCGCTTTGCGCATCCAGCGCACTGGTGGCCTCGTCCAACAGCAGGATCGGTGCATCGACCAGCAAGGCCCGGGCAATCGCCAGGCGTTGCCGTTGACCGCCGGACAAGCCCAGCCCATCCTCTCCCAGATGCGTGCGATAGCCGTTTTTCATCTGCTGGATGAATTCATGCGCATGCGCAATACGCGCAGCCGCCTCGACCTGCTCGTCGCTGGCCTGGGGCCTGCCGTAGCGAAGGTTGTCCTCGATACTGCCAAAAAAAAGCGCAGGGTTCTGTGATACCAGTGCAAAGCAACGGCGCAACTCATGTGGATCAAGCTGCTTGAGCGGTACGCCCTCGATGCGAATCTCGCCGTGCTGCGGGTCATAGAAACGCAGCAACAGGTCGAACAGCGTGGATTTGCCCGCCCCGGAAGGCCCGACCAAGGCCAGGGTCTCGCCGGCCTCGATGGTCAGGCTCAGCGCGTCAAGCACCTTGCGCTCCGGCCGTGAAGGATAGGCAAAGCCAATATTTTCAAGCGCCAGGCGACCACTGACCCGCGCCGGCAAACGGTCGGTGACCGTCAGCGGTGCTTGTATCTCATTGCGTGCCTGCAGCAATTCGCCAATGCGCTGTGCGGCGCCGGCAGCCCGCTGCAGTTCGCCGATCACCTCGCTGATGGTGCCGAACGAGGTGCCGACAATCAGTGCGTAGAACACAAAGGCGGCCAGTTCGCCGCTGGTGATGCGTCCGTGAATGACATCCATGCCGCCGACCCACAGCATCACCGCCACGGCCCCCAGCACCAGGCCGATCACCAGGGTGAACAGCAAGGCGCGTTGCAGGATATGCCGGCGGGCAGCCTCGAAAGCCTGCTCGACCGTGCCGGCAAAGCGCTCGCGGTCCTGCGGCTGGTGGTTGTAGGCCTGCACGGTCTTGATCTGCCCCAGGGCCTCGGCCACGTAGCTGCCGACCTCGGCGACCCGGTCCTGGTTCTGCCGCGACAGGCGTCGTACCCGGCGGCCGAAGATCACGATCGGCGCCAGCACCAGCGGCAGGAAGGCCACGACAATGCTGGTCAGGCGCGGGTTGGTGATGAACAGCAGCACGATGCCACCGATGACCATCAGCGAACTGCGCAGGAACATTGACAGTGAGGCGCCGATCACCGATTGCAACAAGGCTGTGTCGGCGGTGAGCCGCGACTGGATCTCTGAACCACGGTTGGATTCATAAAAGCCGGGGTGCAAATCGACCAGATGGTTGAAAACCGCCTTGCGCACGTCGGCCACCACGCGCTCACCGGTCCATGACACCAGGTAGGAGCGCACGAACGTCCCCCCGGCCAGGCCCAGGATCAGGCACACGAACAGCACAATCGACTCGTTGAGCGATTCGGTCGAGCGGGTCATGAATCCTTGATCGACCACCAGTTTGATGCCCTGGCCCATGAACAAGGTGATGCCGGCGGTCACCACCAGGGCCAGCAAGGCGGCGCCAATGCGCCAGCGGTAAGGTGAAATAAAACGCCAGGCCAGGCTCAGGGCCTGACGCGAATCACCGGAAAACGCAAAAACCATGAACTCAATTCCATCTGTCATATCACATATAAGGGCAAGGCTAGACTACTGGCACTTGCGCACCTGCGTCAGCCACCCTACGTGGTTATGACGACATTGCAGAGACACCGGAACCGATCGGTCTAAGCAGGCACTGGATGTTTACAGCCTGTTCTGCTGCACTACCGCACTTGAATGATCGCGGCGTCACGGCGCGTTCATCAAGCGTGATTACCTTGACTGCGACATCTGATGAAGGAGAAAGACCATGAGCTTGCAAACCAGCGGCAATCAAGTTGAGGTCATTCGGGCCACCCCCAGCCTTCCCGTGGGTGGCGCAATTGTCGACGAGCACGGCCGCGAGGTCCTGATCACCGAAGCCATGGTGCAGGCCGCCTGCCAGGAATGCGACAAGCACTGGGTAACACCCGACAAAGAAGACTGATGCTATACCCAAGCTTATGACCCGGCCCTTGTGTCGGGTTTTTTATGCGCCAGACGAAGGCTCAGCGCGCGTGCCTGTCGCGGAAAAACATCCGCCGATAATCGGACGGCGAAGTGCCCAGGTGTGCACGCAACTGCTGGCGCAAGGACAGCGACGTACCAAACCCGGCCTCCTGAGCAATGCATTCGACCGACAGGTCCGTGGTTTCCAGCAGCTGTTGCGCCCGTGCCACACGCTCGGCATTCACCCAGCGCGACACGGTACTGCCTGTGGCCTCGCGAAACCGGCGCGTGAAGGTGCGCCGGCTCATGCGCGCCACCCCGGCCAGGTCATCAAGCGACAGCGGACCGGACAGGTTGGCGCGGGCCCAGGCCAGCACCTCGGACAAGCGCGTTTCGGACGCCAGTTCAGGCACCGGCTGCTCCACATACTGGGCCTGGCCGCCCGGCCGGTGCGCCGGCGTCACCAGCAGCCTGGCGGTGCGATTGGCGGCATCGGCACCGTGGCGCTGGCGAATCAGGTGCAGGCAGCAGTCGATGGCGGCCACGGTGCCGGCCGAGGTCATGATGTTGCTGGCATTGACATAGAGCACCTCCGGCCGAAAACGGGCCTTGGGGAAGCGCCGGGCAAAAGCATCGCGGGCGATCCAGTGCGTGGTGGCTTCCTTGTCGTCGAGCAGGCCGGCATCACCCAGCACGAAGGCGCCCAGGCACAGGCCGACGATCAGCCTGCCCTGCGCGTTCGCCTGCTGCAGCGCCTGCACCAACGCTGCTGAAGCCGCTACGTCGGGGTCGCTCCAGGCCGGAATGATGATCACCTCACAGGTTTGCATCAGCTCAAGCCCATGCACGACATCGATGCCGACATCCTGGTCGCTCACCACCCTGCCCGGCGTCTCGGCACAGTACATCACCTCGTAGTGGGCCACGCCGGGAGTCAGCTCGACCGCCCCGAGCACGATGCCGGGAATGGACAGGTGAAACAGGCTCACACCGTCATAGGCAAGCACGGCAACGCGAACGGCAGGCATGGGCGGCACTCCGGATCATCCAATCGTGGCCCGAACCTATCGCCTGGCAGCGTATGGGTCAAACCCTGTATGGCCCGATTACATCGATATATGTCATTCAGGCCACTGTTGTCGATCTGCATATCCCACAACAATAGGCACTTCGAACAGCCTGCGGCCTTGAGATTGCCCGTCGTGCACTCTTGGTCTGGCAGGCCAGCCCACGAGCACTACTTTCTATGCTGCTCATTCATCAGGAGCCTCAAACATGCAACAGGGCCTTATCGTTGTGGATCTGCAAAACGAATACCTGCCCACCGGCAAGCTGCCGTTGTCGGGCATAGAAGCCGCGGCAGCCAAAGCGGCACGCGTGATTGCCCACGCACGGGAAACGGGCGTGCCGGTGTTTCATATCCAGCATGAATTTGTCGGTGATGAGGCGCCGCTGTTCGTCAAAGGCTCCGACGGCGTGCAGATTCAGCCTGGCGTGGCGCCGGTCGGCGACGAGCCGGTGATCGTCAAGCACCACATCAATGCCTTTCGTGAAACGGACCTTGCACAGCAACTGCACGCACAGGGTGTCGAAAGCCTGATGGTGGTCGGCGCCATGAGCCACATGTGCATCGATGCCATCGTGCGGGCCGCCGCCGACATGGGCTACCCGGTGACTGTGCTGCACGATGCCTGCGCCACGCTCGACCTGACGTTCAACGACGTGACCGTGCCGGCTGCCCATGTGCATGCCGCCATGATGGCGGCCTTCGAGTTCGGCTACGGCACGGTCAAATCGGTGGATGACCACCTCAAGGCCTGAGGCCAGGCGTCACACCAATCGGGCACCCAGCGCCTGCACCACCTGCGCCAGCGCCTGGATGCCTTCGCCTTCGAGCCTGACCTTCAGTGCATCGATTTCGCGGCGCGGCGGGTAGTGTTTGCGCAAGGCGTCGAACGCCTGGCGCTGGCTGTCGGTGTCACCTTCCAGGGTGCGGCGAAAGTCGGCGTCATCGCGGCGCGGGTCATAGACGCCGCGGCACAGCATGGCCAGGGCCCAGGCCGGGTCGGCCTCGCGGTCCAGGCCGACATGCGCCAGCCATTGGCGCGGCAGCAGGTCCTGCAACTGGATGCTGGCCGGCTGTTGCAGAAAGGTGCACAGCGCCTGGTAGATCTGCGCCGTGCCACGCTGGCGGCCGTCGAGGCTGTAGCCGGCAATGTGCGGGGTCGCCAGGGTGCACAGCTCGGCCAGCGGTACATGAACCTGCGGCTCGCCCTCCCAGACATCCAGCACCGCCTGCAAGTCCTCGCGGTCAAGCATCACCTCGTACAGTGCCTGATTGTCGACCACCGCGCCCCGGCTGGCGTTGATCAGCCAGGTGCCCGGGCGCAGGCGCTCCAGGCGCGGGCGGTCGAACAGGTGCCAGCTGGGGTGGGCGCCGGCCCGGTCCAGCGGCGTGTGCAGGCTGATCACATCGCAACGCTGGATGATCTCGTCCAGGCTCACATAGTCGCCGCCCTCGGCCTGCTGGCGCGGCGGATCACACACCAGCACGTTCCAGCCCAGGCCACGCAGCACCTCGATCAACCGCCCCCCGACCTGCCCGGCCCCGACCACGCCATAAGTGCGCAGGGGCAACTCGACGCCTTCGATTTCGGCCAGGGTCAGCAGGCTGCCCAGCACGTAGTCGACCACGCCCCGGGCATTGCAGCCCGGCGCGCTGGACCACTGGATACCGGCCTCGCTGAAGTAGTCGAGGTCCAGGTGATCGGTGCCGATGGTGCAGGTGCCGACAAAGCGCACCGGGCTGCCTTCGAGCAGGGCGCGGTCGACCGGGGTCACCGAGCGCACCAGCAGGATATCGGCATCGGCCACGGCCGCCCGGTCAATGGCGCGGCCCGGCAGGCGGCGGATCGTGCCCAACCCGGCAAAGAATGCGTCGAGCAGCGGAATGTTTTCGTCAGCAACGATGTGCATGGGTGGCTCCGTGGGTACGACGTGGGAACGGGAACAGGCCTTCAGGCAGGTGGCCGGGCCTGTCAATCAGCCTTCTTGCGAATCCAGTACAGAAACGTGGTGCCTTCGACCTGCTGGTCCACCAGCTCATGGCCCAGAAATACGCAGAACTTGGGAATGTCGCGGCGGGTCGAGGGATCAGTGGCGATCACCTTGAGCAAACCGCCGGCGGCCAGGTCACGGACTTTCTGGTGCAGCATCATCACAGGTTCCGGGCAGTTCAGGCCGGTGGCATCGAGGATGGCATCGGCGATGGGGGTTTCGATCGGGTCAGGCATCGTTTACTCCGAAAAGCAGGTGAGCGGTGTGGCGCCTCGTCTGAGGGCAGGTCAAGCCTTGCGCAGATCCAGGCGACGCAGATGGCAAGTGACCTCTTCACGGTCGTGGTACAGCTGCTTGCAGCCGATGGACACCTTGACGCCGCGGGCCTTGAAGCCGTCCTCGATGCGCTCCAGCAGGCGGCGCACTTCAGCGTAGCGTTGTTTCATCGGCAGCTTGAGGTTGACCACTGCCTCGCGGCACAAGCCCTCGCCCAGCCAGGTTTCCAGCAAGGCGGCATTGCGTGCCGGCTTTTCGACGATGTCGCAGACCATCCAGTCCACGGTCTGGCGCGGCTTCCAGGTGAATCCGTCGGTCATCAGGTGCTGCACCAGGCCGGTGTCCATCAGGCTTTCGGCCATCGGGCCATTGTCGATGGCGGTCACCAGCATACCGCGACGCACCAGCTGGTAGGTCCAGCCACCGGGTGCGGCGCCCAGGTCGACGCCGGTCATGTCGCCGGACAGACGCTCATCCCACTGGTCGCGCGGGATAAAGTGATGCCAGGCCTCCTCAAGCTTGAGGGTCGAACGGCTGGGTGCCTCGCGGGGGAACTTCAGGCGCGGGATGCCCATCGGCCACATCGCATTGTTATCGGCCTCGGCCAGGCCCAGAAAGACCTCGCGGCCACTCTTGAAGGTCAGCAGCAAACGCGGCAGCGCGGGGTCTTCACGCAGCTTGCCGGCCTTGAGCAAGGCCTTGCGCAGCGGCACCTCGAACTTGCGGCAAAAAGTTGAAAGCTCCTTGCCATCGTTGGTGTCGAGCACTTCCAGCCACAGGCTGCCACACACCGGAAACGCGTTCAGGTGTTCGAGCAATACGCTGATACGGTCGGTTTCCGGCAGTTCGACAAATTCGCCCCGTGCCCACTGGCGCGGGAAGATCAGGCGGTCAAAACGCTGGCCCTGCATCAGGCGCTGGGCGCCGCCTTGTTCAAGGCAGATGAACTCGGCGCAGGCGGTGTCGGCCTTGGCCCTGGCATAACCGGCCACGTTCAGGCGGGCGGCGATGTCGGCTATTTCCGAGCAGACCTCGCCTTCAAAGCCGGGCCGGCAATGCATAAACAGCGTATTCATGGACGGCTCCAGGGCCTGTGGCAATCAAAGCCGCGCATGATAGCCCAAACCGGAACCTCTGACGCAGCTCAAGGGTCCACACCCTCAGTACGGGAATTGGCGCACTGACCGTGTTGCGCCGCCGCTCAGGTCCTGATGCTCACAAGGGCGTCAACGAACGCCCTTCGGCCAGGACGCCTGCCTACTGTTCAAGGAGCCTCCAATGCCCTCCCTCGATAGCCTGAAAAGCCGGAAAACCCTGGCGATCCAAGACAAGACCTACCATTACTTCAGCTTGCCCGAAGCCGCCCGCACCCTGGGTGACCTGGACCGCCTGCCGATGTCGCTCAAGGTGCTGCTGGAAAACCTGCTGCGCTGGGAAGATGACAAGACTGTCAGCGGCGATGATTTCAAGGCACTGGCCGACTGGCTGAAAGAACGCCGCTCGGACCGCGAGATCCAGTACCGACCGGCCCGCGTCCTGATGCAGGACTTTACCGGCGTACCCGCCGTGGTCGACCTGGCCGCCATGCGCGCCGCCGTCGCCAAGGCCGGCGGCGACCCGCAGCGTATCAACCCGCTGTCGCCGGTGGACCTGGTGATCGACCATTCGGTGATGGTCGACCATTACGCTTCCGACGGCGCCTTCGAGCAGAACGTCGACATCGAGATGCAGCGCAACGGTGAACGGTATGCGTTCCTGCGCTGGGGCCAGAGCGCCTTCGACAATTTCAGCGTGGTGCCGCCGGGCACCGGCATCTGCCACCAGGTCAACCTGGAGTACCTGGGCCGCACCGTGTGGACCAAAGAAGAAGACGGCCACACCTATGCGTTCCCTGACACCTTGGTGGGCACCGACTCGCACACCACCATGATCAATGGCCTGGGCGTGCTGGGCTGGGGCGTGGGCGGCATCGAGGCCGAGGCCGCCATGCTCGGCCAGCCGGTGTCGATGCTGATTCCGGAGGTGATCGGCTTCAAGCTGACCGGCAAGCTCAAGGAAGGCATCACCGCCACCGACCTGGTGCTGACCGTCACCCAGATGCTGCGCAAGAAAGGCGTGGTCGGCAAGTTCGTCGAATTCTATGGCGACGGCCTGGCCGACCTGCCGTTGGCCGACCGCGCCACCATTGCCAACATGGCCCCGGAATACGGCGCCACCTGCGGCTTTTTCCCGGTCGATGACGTCACCCTGGACTACCTGCGCCTGTCGGGGCGCCCTGCCGCAACCGTCGAACTGGTCGAGGCCTATTGCAAGGCCCAGGGCCTGTGGCGCCAGCCCGGCCAGGAACCTGCTTTCACCGACACCCTGGCGCTGGACATGGGCGAAGTGCAAGCCAGCCTCGCCGGCCCCAAGCGCCCGCAAGACCGCGTGCCATTGCCCGCGGTGGCGCAGGCCTTCGATGACTTCCTGGGCCTGCAACTCAAGCCGGCCAAGGTCGAGGAAGGCCGCCTGGAAAGCGAAGGCGGCGGTGGCGTGGCGGTCGGCAATGCCGAACAGGTGACCGATGGCATCGCTTATGAATACAACGGCCAGCGCTATCACTTGAACAACGGCGCGGTGGTCATCGCCGCCATCACCTCCTGCACCAATACCTCCAACCCCAGCGTGATGATGGCCGCCGGCCTGCTGGCCAAGAAGGCCGTCGAGAAAGGCCTGCAGCGCAAGCCGTGGGTCAAGAGTTCGCTGGCACCCGGCTCCAAGGTGGTGACCGACTACTACGCAGCCGCCGGCCTGACCCCGTACCTCGACCAGTTGGGCTTTGACCTGGTGGGCTATGGCTGCACCACCTGCATCGGCAACTCCGGCCCGCTGCTGGAGCCTATCGAGAAAGCCATCCAGCAATCGGACCTGACCGTGGCTTCGGTGCTGTCCGGCAACCGCAATTTCGAGGGCCGCGTGCATCCACTGGTCAAGACCAACTGGCTGGCCTCACCGCCGCTGGTGGTGGCCTACGCCTTGGCCGGCAACGTGCGCATCGACATCAGCCGCGAACCCTTGGGCCAGGGCAGCGACGGGCAACCGGTGTACCTGCGCGACATCTGGCCCAGCCAGCAGGAAATCGCCGAGGCCGTGCAAAAGGTCGACACCGCCATGTTCCACAAGGAATACGCCCAGGTGTTCGAAGGCGACGCGCAGTGGCAGGCGATCGAAGTGCCACAGGCGGCCACGTATGTGTGGCAGGCCGACTCCACTTACATCCAGCATCCGCCATTCTTCGAAGACATCGCCGGCCCCCTGCCGGTCGTCGAGGACGTGCGCGACGCGCGTATCCTGGCGCTGCTGGGCGACTCGGTGACCACCGACCACATCTCCCCGGCCGGCAATATCAAGACCGACAGCCCGGCAGGTCGCTACTTGCGTGAGCAAGGTGTCGAGCCCAGGGATTTCAACTCCTACGGTTCGCGGCGCGGCAACCACGAAGTGATGATGCGCGGCACCTTCGCCAATATCCGCATTCGCAACGAAATGCTCGGCGGCGAAGAAGGCGGCTACACCCTGCATGTGCCCACAGGCGAAAAGCTGCCAATCTTCGATGCTGCCCTGCGCTACCAACAGGAAGGCACGCCACTGGTGATCGTGGCCGGGCAGGAATACGGCACCGGCTCCAGCCGCGACTGGGCGGCCAAGGGCACCAACCTGCTGGGAGTCAAGGCGGTGATTGCCGAGAGCTTCGAGCGCATCCACCGCTCCAACCTGGTGGGCATGGGTGTGCTGCCGTTGCAGTTCAAGGCGCCACACACGCGCAAGAGCCTGGGCCTGACCGGTCGCGAAACCCTGGCCATCAGCGGCCTGACCGAGGCCGAACTGCGCCCCGGCATGAACCTGCAACTGGACATCGCCTTCGAGGACGGCCGCCGGAAAACCCTCGAACTGCTGTGCCGCATCGACACCCTCAATGAGGTGGAGTACTTCAAGGCCGGCGGCATTCTGCATTACGTACTGCGTCAGCTGATCGCTGCCTGAGTCCAAGGGCTCGTTATCACCAAGTGGTAACGAGCCTTTTCCCAACTGTTGACCCAACGCCGCGTGTGGCTAGAATCGCCCGCTTTTATTCGGGTGGTTCATATGATCGCATCGCGCTGGACGGCACTGATCCTGCTGGGCCTGGGTTACAGCCTGGCCCTGTCCCATGGTGGGCTTGAACCACCGGTTCTGGGCGTCCTGTTGATCCTGTGTCTCGCCGCGTTTGCGGTTCGATCCACGCACCCCGCTGCCCTGCGCGGCGCCGGGCATGCCGTGTTCATCGCCACCGGGCTGGGCCTGGCATTGCACTGGCTGCCCGGTTTCGACAATGCGCCGCTCATGGCCATGAACCGCTCCAGCCCGCAAGCGTTTCCCTTCACCACCTACTGGAACCTGGACAAGCCCTTGATCGGCTTCTGGATCCTGCTGGCCTGCCCGTGGATCTGGCAGCCGGTCGATGCGCGCCGCACGCTGAAAGTGGCCTTGTGGGCGGCGCTGGCAATCACCGGCCTGTGCCTGCTGCTGGCCTGCGTCACGGGCGTCACGGCATGGGCGCCCAAATGGCCACCCTATAGCCTTTTATGGTTGCTCAATAACCTGCTGCTGGTCTGCCTGACCGAAGAGCTGTTGTTTCGCGGCTACCTGCAAGGCGCCTTGCAGCGTGCACTGCAATCCTGCACCCGACGCTGGCCAAGCGCAGTCGTTTTTACACGGCCTGGGTCGGCTGCTGCCCTGTTGCCCATTGTGGGGGTAGCGGTGCTGTTCGGCCTGACGCATGTCGGCGGCGGCTGGGCCTGGACAATACTGGCCACGCTGGCGGGCATCGGCTATGGCATTGCCTGGCGTTACGGAGGACTATGGGCGGCGGTGAGTGCGCACTTTTGCCTCAACCTTGTGCATTTCACGCTCTTCGCCTACCCGATGCTGGAACGGTGAATACTGACCCCTGGCAAGCATTTGCATGATCGACGCCTCAATTTTCTGCAGGGGGTGCCGATAACTCGCCAAAGCCTTATTGGATCGAAGGATCGAATACCCATGCGTAACAATCAGCCCATCACGCAGCGTGAGCGGACATTTGCAGCCCAACAACGGTTGATCTCCACCACCGATACCAAAGGCGTGATTACCTACTGCAACGACGCCTTCGAGCAGATCAGCGGCTTCAGCCAGCTGGAACTGCTCAAGTCTTCACACAATCTGGTGCGCCACCCCGACGTGCCGCCCGCGGTGTTCGAGCACATGTGGGCCACGCTCAAGACCGGCCAGCCCTGGATGGGGATCGTCAAGAACCGCTGCAAGAACGGCGACCACTACTGGGTCAATGCTTATGTGACGCCGATCCTGGAAAACGGCAAGGTGATCGGCTACGAATCGGTGCGCGTCAAGCCGACCGCCGAGCAGATCCGCCGCGCCCAGGCGTTGTATGCACGCCTCAACGCCGGCAAGTCCGCCGTACCGGGTCGTGACAAGTGGCTGCCGGTGCTGCAGGACTGGGTGCCCTTCATCCTGATCAGCCAGATCGGCTTCGTGATCGGCGTGCTGCTCAACTCCTGGTGGGGCTTTATCCTTGCCGCCGCCCTGTCGGTGCCGCTGGGCCTGATCGGCCTGAGCTGGCAGCAACGGGGCATCAAGCGCCTGCTGCGCCTGGCCGAACAGACCACTTCCGACCCGCTGATCGCGCAGATGTACACCGACAGCCGCGGCCCGCAGGCGCGCCTGGAAATGTCGATCCTCAGCCAGGATGCCCGTCTGAAAACCTGCCTGACCCGCTTGCAGGACACCGCCGAGCACCTGAACCTGCAGGCTGAGCAATCCAATGCCCTGGCCAACGCCAGCTCCGCAGGCCTGGAACGCCAGCGCGTCGAGACCGAACAGGTCGCCGCCGCCATCAACCAGATGGCAGCCACCACCCAGCAAGTGGCCAGCCATGTGCAAAGCACCGCCACTGCCACGCAGCAGGCCAATGACCTGACCCGTCGGGGCCGTGACATCGCCGGCGAAACCCGTGAGGCGATCCAGCGCCTGTCCACCGCCGTCGGCGAAACCGGCCTGACCGTGACCCAACTGGCCAGGGACAGCGACGAAATCGGTGGTGTGGTCGATGTGATCAAGGGCATTGCCGACCAGACCAACCTGCTAGCCCTCAACGCCGCCATCGAAGCGGCACGCGCCGGCGAAATGGGCCGCGGCTTTGCGGTGGTGGCCGACGAAGTGCGCCAGCTGGCCCAGCGCACCACCGAGTCCACCGGACAAATCCATGGCCTGATCGCCAAGCTGCAACAGACCGCCAACAACGCCGTGCAAACCATGAACAGCGGCCACCGCCAGGCCGAAGAAGGCGTGGCCCGCGTGCTGGAAGCCGACCAGGCATTGGTAGGCATCAGCGAGGCTGTGGCCAATATCACCGACATGGCCACCCAGATCGCCGCCGCCACCGAACAACAAAGCTCGGTGGCCGACGAGATCAGCCGCAACATCTCCAATATCGCCGACCTGGCCGACCAGACCTCCGACGGCGCCCAGCGCTCGGCCGTTCTCAGTGCCGAACTGACCCATACCGCGCATTCGCAGTATTCGTTGGTGGAACGGTTCAACCGGTAGGGTGCCTCTAAAAACGTAGGCGAGGCAGCCAGCGCAAGGCAAAAACAGGCGAGAAAGCGGAGTTTACGAGTTGTAAATGAGCATTTTGAGCCTGTTTTTAACGCAGCGATGGCAACGCAGGTAGTTTTTAGAGGTGCCCGGTAGGCTCTACGGTTGTAAAAGACCCCCTCAGGTGTACGCCTGGCGGGGTTTTTTATTGCGCAGGTTTAATGAATGGCCTTCAAGAATGCAGGCAGTTCCTACATCGCCATAAAAAAACAAACCCCGGTTCTTGCAGGACATTTCCCAAATGCTTTCAAAGAGGGTGCTGTTTCACTCAGGCGGGTTGACAGGTGACTGACGAGGCGATTAGTTCGAAATCAGGCCAGCGACACAGGGCCTGACTTCACATCTACTTAATTCGTAACTCAGGTCATGTTGATTTGAGATTGCATGAGGAATATCCATGAGCCTTACTCGTAACCCACACATCAAAGCCCCTGTCATTCCCGCAGCACAAACAGATGGACTTATCAAACTTTCGGAACTGACGCATGACTTGGTTGTGCAGTTCCCCGTCTGGGAAGGCGCAGAACCCAATGACTCATATCAACTTTTATTTGACGGCTTTCCTGTTGGAAACCGAGTGATCTTTCCTGATCCTGTTCCTGAGGGTTTACTGACCTTGGGTATTCCTTTGCCGTTACTTGATGTGGAAGGCGTGCATACAGTGGCTTACCGTATCGTCGGGTTTCCTGGAGGCGTGCCCTTTGACACGCCTCCAGCCATTATCCGAATCGACCGCACCGCTCCAGGCGCCGCCCTTCTGGCACCGCTGATTTTTCCATACCCCTTCGAAACACTCATCGCGCATATCCCCGGTTATGCCGGCATGGCCGTGGGCGATACGCTTCAGAGCTTTTGCAATGGCGTGCCAGGACCTGTGCACCTCATCGGTGATGACGACCTGAGCACCCGATTGATGCAGATCCACTTCAGCCGAGAGTTTCTGCAAGGCCTGAACAGTGCCGAAATCGAATTCACCTATCACGTCACTGACCGTGCCGGTAATCAGTCGCGACTGGCCCAGCCTGTGAACTTGGCGATGTAAAAAAGCCTTTTTATCCCGTTTACCAAGGTCTTTAGCAGTTTCAGCACGAGCCGTGGTGAAACGGCAACAGATCCTGGTATCCGATAAAACGTACCGTCACTTCAGTCATGCGGGCCTTCAGCGATTCATGGCAGCCACTCTAACCGCATGGCTTTTCGTACAAAATCTAATGAACCAACGTTGAGCACGCGGGCAATTCCTACATTGCCATAAAAACAAACCCTGGCATCTGCAGGACATTTCCTAAAACTTGTTAAACAGGGTGCAATTTCACTCAACCAGGTTGACAGGTGACTGACAAGACGATTAGTTCGAAATCAGGCCAGACAAGCAAGACCTAAATTCAAACCTACTCAATTAGCAAATTAAGCCATATGGATTTGATATCACATAAGGAGCAGCACATGAAAATCACTCACCACTTTCTCACTCCCCCTGTCATTCCTGTCGCAGAAGCAGACGGTCTTATCAAGCTATCGAATCTGAAAGATGATGTGATCGTGCAGTTTCCCGTATGGGAATATGCACAACCCACCGACGCTTATCAGCTTGTCTTCAACGGCTTATCGGTGGGAAAGCGAGCTGCACTCCCTCATCCTGTTCCTGAAGGCTTACTGACCCTAACTATTCCCTTGGCATTACTCGATGTGGAGGGCGTGCATACGGTAGCTTACAGTACGATCAGATTTCCTGGTGGAAACATTGATAATTCTCCTTCAACCACTATCAGAATCGACCGTACTGCCCCAGGCGCTGCGCTTCTGGCGCCTCTGATCTTTTCAAACACTCATGAACCCTTCAGCGCGCATATCCCCGGTTATGCGGGCATGGCCGTGGGCGATACGCTGCAGACCATTTGCAATGGTGTATCAGGTCCCACCTACATTACCAGCAGCGACGATCTTAACACCCAGCTGATGAAAATCGACTTCAGCCGCGAATTTCTGCAAAGCCTGAACAGTGCCGAAATCGAACT
Organism: Pseudomonas sp. Leaf127; assembly: GCF_001423155.1. NCBI lineage: Bacteria > Pseudomonadati > Pseudomonadota > Gammaproteobacteria > Pseudomonadales > Pseudomonadaceae > Pseudomonas > Pseudomonas sp. Leaf127. The sequence goes on from NZ_LMOA01000022.1 coordinate 80,364, forward strand.
CACCTATCACGTCACTGACCGCGCCGGCAATCAGTCCCGATTGGCCTGGCCTGTGAACCTGACGGTTTAATAACAGGCATTTCCAATGCACTTACTGACCACTTAAAAACCAAGAGAACAGCATATGAAAACCTTTGAACTCCCCTCACCGCTTGTCCCGGCAACAGCATTTCCTGACGGACTATTACCCGTCGCAGCATTGGATAAACCCTTGGAGGTAGACATTGTAATTTGGGAACACATGCAAACAGGCTACTTCGTTCAGTTGATATTGAATGGCCAGCTAGTAGGTGAGCGGCGTGCCAAGACCGAGCAAGAACATCCCGGCGATGTCATGACCCTGGAGCTTGCGATTAAGCACCTTGAGCATGATGGCACCTACGCTCTTGGTTATCGGGCCACCAATGACAAAAGCCTGCAACATACGGACGCGCCGTCCGTGCAGATCAAAGTGGATCGAGCCGCTCCTGGCGCCACGCTGCTGGCACCCTTGATGTTCCTGGGCATCAATTTCGGCGACGTACTGACAGCCCAGGTGCCGGGCTATGCCGACATGGCCGAGGGTGACACGGTGCAGACGCTGTGCAATGGGACTCAAGGCCCTGCACACAGGGTCAGCCATGACGACCTGAATACCCGGCCGATGCAGATCGACTTCAGCCGAGAGTTTCTGCAAGGCCTGAACAGTGCCGAAATCGAATTCACCTATCACGTCACTGACCGTGCCGGTAATCAGTCGCGACTGGCCCGGCCTGCAAGGGTTACAGCGAAGTTCGAGAATATTCCTACACTCACTTGAATACAGCTTTATAGACTCCCGCACTCTTTTGAGTGCGGGACATTGCGTAAACTGCCTGTACGAATTCTCTGGTATTTCAGCAGCGTCAACCACAGAGGATTTTCCAATTTAAACTAAGCCTGCCTGCGACCCCGCAGGTGACACGCCTTAAATTCAGCGATTGACAGGAGCATTATGCTTTTGACCGAAAAACACCTTTACACGGGCCTGCCTGCATTCAAGCCACCCGACGCTCAAGCCAGCACACTTAAAAGCATTGACTGACGTTTTTGCACGAATAATCACTTTAATGAAAAAGTCTTTGATAGTTACAAGGTGAGCCAACCATGGAAGAAACACCCCCGGCAGACGAGCCAACCAACAATCCAAAACCTGAAATAAAACCCGAAAACGAAAACGAAGGTAAAGAAGAGGAAGAAGCGAAAGGTGAAGGTGAAGGTGAAGGTGAAGGTGAAGGTGAAGAAAAGCAGACATTTGAATATGAGGACGAGGACGAGGAAGAAGAAAAACCCGTCGACCTCTACCTTCAGCGCTATCTGGACGCCCCTCGCTCACTGCTGAATCTACCGGAGATCTCTATCAGCCTCAAGCCACCACGTCTCGCTAACGCCAATCCCGAATCGGTCAGCCAGGCGCAGGTCCAGGCCGGCGTCACCGTATTGATTCCCGGCTCGCCGATGATGCGCCGCGAAGATGTCATCGTCATGCATTGGGGCGCTCACACGTGCTCGAACACCCTGTTTCATGACACGATCGCTCACCACGCCGTCTGGTCACCCTGTATTGACTACAGAGCCATCGGCCTTGAGCAGTACGGCCGGCTGGAAATGTACTATGAGGTCTGGCGTGCCGAAGAGCTGATCGGTACATCGCCCTTTGTGCAGGTGCTTGTCGAACCCTAAAAGACCCCCTAAAGGCATCTGTTAAACCCATAAAAAGCCCCCGGTGATCGCTCGCCGGGGGCTTTTTTCACTCAGTCACCTCAGAAAGCCAGGCGCAGCCCGACATTGGTCCCCCAAGGCTGCTTCACCTGCTTGCCATTCATGTAGTCGAAATCGGCATGCAGTTGCAGACGCTCGGACAGCGAGACCGACACGCCAGCCCCCACCTCAGCCCGCGTGCCGGACAGGTCATTGTCAAAGCGGCTGTCATTGACCCTGACATCGTTGTGGCGCGAGAACTCCTGAGCCAGCGCCACGCGCACATAAGGCTGCAACACCCCGCCGTCCTTGAGCGCAATGTCGCGACCCACCGACGTACCCACCTTGCCCAGGATCGAACGCGTCTGGCTGTTGCTGGCTTGCAGGCCATTGTCCATCCGATAGCGCTCGCCCTTGAGGGTTACGGCGGCCAGTTGCGCATAAGGCTCGACAAACCAGTCGTCCGCCAGCTTGATATGCCGCCCCAGCTCTACCGAGCCACCAAAACCGGTGTTGTCATAGTCGCCCTTGGCCTTGGTGCTGTCGCTCATCGCCACTTTGGCCTTGTTGCGCAAGCGGTTGAGCTTGAGCACCGCATCCAGGTAATACCCCTGATCCGACAGCCAGGTGGCATAGGTGCCGACATAGACGCTGCCCACCTCACCACGGGTGCCAGCGCTCAGGTCCAGATCCGATTGACTGTGACCGACCATGACCCCCAGCGACAGTTGCCCGTTGCTGACCGGCACCGGTGCATCCGCCCCCAGGCTGAAGCCCTGTTGCTTCTGCTTGTAATCGATGCCGTCGCCGGTGGTGGCCTGAAAGCGATTGCCATAGCTGCGCATCCAGCCGCCGCCCAGACCTGTGGTGCGCACCTCGCCCATGCGGCTGCGCAAAGTCGAAAGTTCGCTCATCCAGATAGTCGGCCCGGCATTGAACAGCGCCAGCGCGCTGGCCGTCGAGGGGCTGATCGTGCGGTTTTCACCCACGATGAACCAGTCATTGCCTTGTTGCTCCAGCTGGTAGGAATAGGTGCCCAGGTCCACCCGGCCGCCGACCAGGTTGAATTGCGCATTTCCGCCTTCGGTGTGCACCAGCAGCAATGGCTCCAGTTCCGGCGAGATGACTTCCGTACCGGTATTGCGCACGCGCAGCCCGAACTGACCGTAGGCCTGCCCCTGTACATCAAGCAGGTCGCCATCGCCCTGGTCCAGGTCGATGCGCATGGCAAAGGTGCCGCTGCCGGTCAGGTGATCCAGCGATAAGGTCTTAAAGTCCCCGCCGCCAAAATCCACGGTTCCCCGGTCCAGGGTCAAAGACTTGATGGCATTGTCATCCACCATTGTCCAATGCCCCCCGGAATGGATGGAAAGCTCGTTGCCGTTGACGATATTGCCTGTCAGACGCGCCTGGTTCTGCAGCGTGACATTCAGGGTGCTGGTGTCATCGGCGACCAGGTGGCCGGTGAGAAGGCTGTTGTCGACCCTGAACTGGGTCGTAGTATTGCTCAGACTCTCCAGCAGGTTGCCATTGCCCGTCAGCAGTGTTGACTGGTTCTGAATATCTATCTCGGCGCTATGCGTAAACCCGCCTCGACCTTCAACCCTGATCGTTGCACCGCCCAGGGCTTCAAGACGAGAAGCATCGACAAGCAGATGGCTGTCAGCTTTCGCAGGATCACTAGTAGGCTGTGTAATATGCACGCTGTAGGTATCACCCAGAATATGGCTGCCCGACCTGACCTCTACATTTGCACCAATCACTCCCAGCCCCCAGCCTAACCAGTTGACGTCATTGACTTTATGACCAGTCGCTTCGACATTCACCAGTACTGCTGAACTTTTATCAAGCGTCACCCCTGCCCCAACTGCCGTAAATTGACTGTCGGAGATATTTACCTTATCGGCATCACGAACAGACAACGCTACTAGATTCTTACCCCCTTGAAGAGAAGACCTTACCACCTGCACTTCACCCGCACGGTTTATGACCGCACCTTGTCGAACGACTGTCCCGTCAGTCAGCAAGACCGTTGAATCAGTGGCAGCCAATATATCTATCGTCGCATGATCAGCCAAAAAACGAGAGTTATTCATCACCGTATAAGAATCGGGCGCATAAGAACTATCAATGACCACCTTTTCATTATCAATAACCGTACTCGCCAACAAGGGGGTGCACACCAAGCTTACTACAGCACCCACCCCCATTTTATTTCTCAAGAAAAAACAACTTCCACGCCCCAACATGCAATCACCTCCACGCTAACGAGGCGCTCATTGTGCACATCAGAAACGCCCTACAGACCGTCCTACAAAATCGAAATATGTAGTCCATTTCCTAAGACCGTGCATTAAGCGTCCTACAGCCAAAATGCCTTTGGCACAGACCCACCCACAGAGCACTTCATTTCTATAAAAATTCTATGAATTTTATCCTCACCCCCATTGACACCGCGCAAACCATACGATTACTTAAGTAGCAGATGAGAGCCAACGCCCTTATCGCTTACAACAAAAAATTCTTCACCTGCTCGTCGCATTACTCGACGACGGCTTCTTTTGCACTTAGCATTTATTTATCAAGGAACCCCAATGAAATCTTTGCCAACCTCAAGAATTGCTCGACGCCCGCATGTAAAAAAACGGAGCAACTATGCCCCCCCTGTTGTACCTGTCGCCGATGAAGTCGACGGCCTGATCAAAACGGCTGATCTTGAAAAAGATATTCTTGTCGAGTTTCCGATGTGGACAGGCGGCCAACCCCGGGATGCCTATCAACTGAACCTTAATGGCAAGGCAGTCGGTGAAAAAATCACTTTCGACATCGTTCCGCCTGTAGGCACGATCTTGCAACTGTCGATCCCTGTAGCCAACGTGCCAACAGAAGATGGTGCTTATCAAGTTGGCTACACCGTCACTTTATTCCCTGGCGGTAACCTTGATCCTTCACCCACCACAACCATTGTTGTAGACCGCACACCGCCAGGGACTCACCAACTCGGGTACATGGACTTCCCTGAGCAGGCGAAAGACGGTCTGACCGCTGAAGAACTGCGTGATATGGGAGACGTTCTGACAGGGCGTATTTTCGGCTATTCCGGCCTGCGAAAAGGCGACACGATCAAGACTTATTGGGGCAGCGTGGCAGGACCTGAAACCGTTCTTAGCGGAGAGGAAGACGAGGAGCAGTCGATCGACGTCGCCTTTACCAAAGACTTTCTGACCCGCCTTCCCAGCCCGGCAGGCGCCACCTACTACACCGTGACTGATCGAGCCGGCAATACCTCTGCAGACTCCGGAAAAGTGACTATTCCGCTGTTTCTGACTGAAATCACTCCTGACTTGCCACCCCCTGTAATCGACAATTACGACGGCCTCATCGACCATGCCGATGCCCGTGTCGGCGTCGAGGTCAAGATTCCTGTCTCCGCTCTGGTGACAGAGGGCGACCAGATTCTGCTGCACTGGGGAACGGAATCTCTTGGTCCGGTGCCGGTCGCAACAGAAGATTTGGGAGAGCCCTTCATTCTTATTTTCGATGTGCAATACGCCACCATCGAAGCAGCCAGAGACGGTGTCCGTCAGCTCAAGTATGAAGTTATCCGAAGCGGGCAGATTGTCGGTATTTCCAGCGATCTTGAAGTCAATGTGAAAATTGAGCTTCCTGTACCTGGCACGCCGGACAAACCCACTGTCCGAGGCGGCAGTAGTCTCCCTAGCAATGAAGACAACTTCATCGATGACAATGATTTCGAGCTGAATGCAACAATCCTGATCAATTGGAACCCTGCCTTTAAGGCTTCGCAGATCCTTACCGTTTACTGGGGGGGCGCCGAAGTACTTGAGCAGCCCTACGTCATCACCAATACCGATGTGATCGCAGGCCGACCACTGCTGCTGACCGCTTTGAATAGCCGATTCAAACCAGTGGGCACCGGCAATGACATTCGTGTTTATTACACGGTCACGGCCACTGACAACCCGAATATTTCCACTTCATTTGAGCAAGGAATTATTGTCCAATCCAAGGATGAACTACCGGGCGGACCGGAGGGGCCTGACGCGCCTGAATTCACTTCACTCAATGAAAACGGTGTTATTGAGCGGATTGGCAGTGCCCACGGCGCAACGATCTTTATCAAGCCCTACATCAACATTGCTGTCGGCCAGGTTATTGTTTTCACTTATGAGGCTTATGATCAATTGGTCGGTGGCGACAAAAAATTCGAATGGTCTCATACCTCGGCGAACCTGACCCCGAATGAAGTGGATAACGGTTACCATTTGACCGTTCCCGTCGACACCCTGAAAAGACATTGCCACGGCCATGTCGAAGCAACTTTCCAGGTTAAAAGCGATAAAGGCCAAGGAAACTCGAAACGCGCAAATGTATTCATTGATATGCGCTACGAGAGCGTCTGCAGCTTCTAAGCCTCTGTAAGAGGTGAGTCATATCTCACCTCTTATCTTTACTCAAGGATAGACATAATGAACAACTTGCTGATTTCATCCTCGCTGCCGGCACCCCACATCCTGAGCCACTATGCCGAAGGCATTGGAGATGTTGATGTTGCAGATCCTGCAAAACCCCTTGAAGTTCTGATTGGCCCTTTGCTTCTAAGTCAACGAGATCGTCTCGATCTCTATTGGGGTGACAATGGCGAAATCATTGATTCCTATACGCACTCTCCGGATGCTCCAGACACCAACGGTATGTTCTCGCTCTATGTCGATACCCGCTGGCTAAAACCAGGCGCACCTGCTGTTCGGTATGTCTATACCCCTTTCCCGAGCGGCAATCCTGACCACTCCCCCAGCACCACCGTCACCGTCAAACTCTCCATCCCCGGTGGCCGTGACCCTGACCCGGGCACGCCTTATGAAAACGAAAACCTGGCGCTGCCCATCGTTAACCCTCCAGGCCTGATCACCTCTGCGGAGGGTGTCTCGGTCACGGTTCAGGCTTACGAGAATATGGTCGAAGGCGATGTGCTTTCGGTGTACTGGCATGGCATCAAAATCGAGGTGCCACCCTTGCGCGCCGAACAGGTCGGGCGCGCGGTGGTGGTTGATATCCCGAGGGAAACGGTGATCGAAGCCGGCGACTCGGAAAACATCGTGGTGCGTTATGACCTGCGCGATGTGGTCAACAACTGGTCGCGGTTTTCCTTCCCGACGTATGTCGAGGTCGAGGCCGGCAACTCCACCCTGCCGGCGCCGATTGCACCGCAAGCGCCCAATATGGAGCTGGACCTGGACAAACTGGCCGGTGCCGATGTGCAGACCCTGGTGCTGTCGCATCGCGATATCGAGATCGGCGACACCATCAACTTCATTGCCGAACGCAATACAGCCGAGGGGATACCGCTGGCGCCTTATACAGCGTCGAAAGTCGTCAGCATTCCTGGCAGCTTTGTCGAGTTTCTGATTCCAAACGCACAGTTTCAACCCATCGCACAGGGCCGCGCCCGTTTCAAGTACATCGTCAGCAAGGCCTCGGGCGTACAACTGCGTTCCAAGAGCCTGCCGCTGAATATTCTGGGCGAAGTGCAGCAACTGGCATTGCCGATTGTGCCTGCAGCAGTGGACGGTTTGCTCGACCCGACCGAGCGCAATGTCCAGGTGCAAATACCGCCTTACTACTTCATGGCCGACGGGCATGACGTCACGCTGGTGTGGATGGGCAAGAGCGCCAGCGGCGCCACGGTCATGCATGAAGAGGTCAAGAACCTCAACCAGGACGATGTCGGCAAGCCCCTGGCCTTTGTGGTACCCGATGACAAGGTGGCAGCCCTGGCCGGCGGCACGCTGGAAGTCCACTACACGGTGATCACCTACGAGCGCGATTTCTTCAAGTCGCCGGTACTCAATCTGCTGGTGGATATCGACAGTAATAATCCCTTGCCAGCCCCGAACGTGGACAAGGTCGATGAAAACGGCGTACTGGACCCGGGCGATGTAGTGCTTGAAGCCGTGGTGCGCGTGCTGCCTTACCCGGCCATGGCCGTGGGCGACAAGGTCACCGTGCGCTGGGATGGACGCACCGCCCAAGGCTCCTACAGCACCTATACCGTGATCAATGGCGGTACGGTCAACAAAGAGGTGATTTTCAGGGTCCCGAAAAACTTTGTAGTAGCCAATCTCAATGGCACGGTCGAGGTCTGGTACGACGTGCAACGCGAGGGTCGTACAGCGGTGTCTATCAAAAAGACCCTCACTGTCAGGTCAAAGGCCTTGCCGCCGCTCCCACCCCCCCGCATCAAGGAAGCCCAGGGCAACGTCCTCGACCCCGCCCAGGCCACCCGTGGCGCCACCGGCGTAGTCGACGCCAGTGCCCAGTTGCGCGCCGGCGATCGGGTCACCTTGCAGTGGGAAGGCCCCAAGGGCAGTGACCGTCAGGAAAAACTGATCACCGAGGCCGAGGCCGGCAAGGCGCTGGAGCTGGTGTTCGCGTATGCACTGGTGATTGCCAATGCCGGGCAGACGGTGGCGATCAGCTATACGGTCAACCGGGTCGACGGCCAGGTCCAGACCTCGGACACCTTGCAGTTGCAGATCCGTCAGGGCCTGGACAGTCTGCCGGCCCCCGGCATGGACACCGTCGGTGCCGACGGGGTGCTGGTGCCTGCGCAGATCCCCGAGTCCGGCGCAACGGTCCGCGTACGCTACCCCGGCATGGGCCCGCAAGACCGAGTGGTGGTGAAATGGCGTGGCGCGTCGAACCACGACACGGTGGAACAAGTGGTGGGCAGCGCTGCCGAGTTGCTGTTCAACGTGCCCAAGGCCCTGATCGTGGCCAGCAGTGGCCAGTCTGCCACCGTGCTCTACACCGTGTCGCGCGCAGGCCGGCAGGTCGAGTCGGCGCCCTTGTGGTTGTCGGTGTATCAGGGGCTGATCCTGAATACCACGCCTGTGACCCTGAGCGGCAAGGTGTATCTGATCCCGGGTCACCCGGACCTGCTACCGACCCTGCCGGCCGGAACCACAGTGCAACGCATTGCTCAAGGAGGCCAGGCGCCTTACACCTATCGAGCCCTGGACACCCAGGTGGCCAGGGTCGATGGCAACGGGCTGGTCACGGTGCGCGGCAAAGGCACGACCCGTATCGAGGTCAGTGACAGCCGTGGCGAAACCCTGAGCTACGAGGTCAGCGTCACCGGTGTTATCCATTGCATAGGCCTGGGCAGCGGCAGCTTTACCGCCATGGCGAATGCGGCAGCCAGTCAAGGTGCGCGCCTGTGCTCGCTTGCCGAGTTGCGTGAAATCCACGCCGCCTACGGCAATCGCTGGCCAATGGGCAATGCCATCTACTGGTCTTCGACCGTGGCCATGCAGAATCTGGTCGGCTGGAAATGGTATTCGGTCAAAAACCTGGTCGTTGGCGCAGAATCCAAGCTGCTGCACAGCAAAGCCACTCTGGGTGTCGCGATCCGCTAGAAACAGCACGTTGGCCCATGATTTCAGGGGCGCTGCCATTGCGGCAGTGCCTTTCTCACCACTGCAACCATTCAAGATTTACGCCATGTCAGATCTCGTTCCCACCTCAGGCCAAGCGCTACCCACCCCACAGGCGGGTGATCATTTTCGCGCCTTCATCAATGGCCAGCCCCTGCAGGTCAGCACCCTGACTGGACGGTTGATGCTGCGACCCGAGCTTTCGCAGGTTGCCGACCACTGGATCTGGAAAATCATCGCCGAAGGCAAGGTCGGCCAACGGCGCACCAGTATCGGTCTGTTCTTTGATCGCGACCTTGCGCCGGGCACCTACCCGCTGGTGGGCGACTCACCGATCAGGGTGGTCTATAACGAGGCACCGCATTCGAAAAGCGTGATTTACCATTCAGCCCACTTGCAGAGCGGCAGCTTGACCTTGCTGGTGGTCGATCCGCGGCATGGGCGCGTGCAAGGCCGCTTCGACTTCGGCATTTCGGCGGTTGACTTCGAGGTCAACCGGGGTCGTTTTTCGGTGCAGTGCGAATCATGACGCTTCAAGGCTGCAAACAGTGAGCGATGCACTCAGCGGCCTGCGCCAGGCATTGCTCATGGCTCAGGCCGGAAGCCTTCAACGGTTTGAGATCATGGTCGGCGGTGGGCAGCCAGTGCAGTTCGATGCAGGGCGACAGCGTGTAGCCCTGCACCGTCTCTCGGTTGCCCAGCGCGTCACGCTCACCCTGCACGATCAATGTCCTGCACTGCAGCCCGGCCAGGTGCGCCACCCGGGGCTTTTCCGGTTTGCCGGCGGCATAGAATGGATACCCCAGGCACACCAGCGCATCGACCAAAAGCTCATCAGCCAGCAAGCTGGCCATGCGTCCGCCCATCGACTTGCCACCGATGGCCAGCCGTCCCGGCACATGGGCGCGCACCAACGCATGCACCTGACGCCAGTGCTCAAGCAACTGGGCCTGCGGATTGGGCGGGCGCTTGCTGCCTCCGGTGCGCCGCTGCGCCATGTAGGGAAACTCGAAACGCAGCACGTTGATGCCCTGTTGCGCCAGCAGGTCGGCCATGGTGTTCATGAATCCGCTGTCCATCGGCGCACCGGCGCCGTGTGCCAGGATCAGGGTCACGGGTGACTGCGCCTGCGGCGCGACGGCTGCCGTCCATAGCCAGCCGTTGGCGTGCGCCCATGCGGTGTGTTGGCTGTTACTCATGCCTGCCTCTTTATTGATGATGACTCGTCTGGCCTATCGCCTTGCCGATCGGCACAGCCTGACAGCAAGACAACGGCTCGCCCATCGTTCGCGCACAAAAAAGCCCGCATCGCTGCGGGCAAGGTCTCGCATGAAGCCTGGGGGTCAGTCGTTCAGCAACGGCCAGAGGTTGAGGCCGCGCACTTGATGAACGAGCTGGGTGGTCCTGAAGACCGATTTCATTTCCATCGCCTGCAGACTGAAGGTCCGTAATGATTTATCGAGCGTGTCGTGCGTACGCCGGGTACGCAGTAACGTGAAGGTGTTCTTGCGCATGGCAGGCTCCTTATAAAGACTCGTCCGGGGTCTTGCCCTGTACCAGGCCACTGCCCAGTTCGGCGCCGGTCAGCGGCAGGCTGGCCGGGTCGGATCGGGTGCGCAGCTTCATGTTCATCAGCGTCTGTTCGTCTTCGACACTCAGGTTCACGGTGGCCAGGCCATCGCCGCCGTCGACCGCCGGCTGTGGATTCTCGACATAGTCGAACTCCTCGCCGTTCCAGGGGCCGCGCACAGTGGGCTCGCCCTGGGAAAGATTGAAATAGGTGCGGCTGAATTCCGGCTTGCCGGGCAACTTGCCCTGCGGGAAGTTCGGCTGGATGGCGTGCAGGGCTTTTTCGAACGACAACTGGTGGGCGATTTCCCGTGTCATCAGAAAGCCCAGTGCATCCTTGATGCCCGGATCTTCAGTCACGTTCATCAGCCGCTCATAGACAATCTTGGCCCGCGCTTCGGCGGCGATGTTGGAGCGAAAATCCGCCGTAGGCTCGCCAATGGTGTCGATGTACGCTGCAGTCCAGGGCACGCCGGCCGAGTTGACCAGCGGCGCCCCACCGCCATACAGCAGGGTGGTGATATGGGAGTCGTTACCGGCGCCATTGAGCGAGCGATACAGCTCGCCTTCCTGCTCGACGCCTTCGGCGATCTTGCCCTTGGCTCCGCGATTGAGCATCACGATGATCGAGCCGATGACTTCCAGGTGGCTCAGTTCTTAGGTGGCAATGTCGAGCAGCAGATCCTTGCGGCCCGGATCTTCTTCGCTCAGGCCCTGGGTAAAGTAGCGGGCGGCAGCCGCCAGCTCGCCCTGGGCACCGCCGAACTGTTCGAGCAGCAAATTGGCCAGGCCCGGATTGGGTTCAGCCACGCGAACCGTGTATTGCAGACGCTTGTTATGAATGAACATGCTCTTTCCTCATTCTCGTCATCAGGTATCGGTCAGTGTTCAAGCGTGGCCGGGAATCACCGCCTGGTTGCCGCGTTGCCCGGTGCTGTGGACATTCAAAAGTGTGTGAATGAAAAGACCGTGAAGCGGGGTGCGCGGTGACGTGGCCATGCTTGATTTCTCCATGAAAAGCGTGGATTTCAAATCGTCCTGCGTGCAATGGACGCAATAGTTGAGGGGCAGAAGCGCGATGATGTTCAGCAATCTTTCATCAAAAGCCGACGAACGTAACAGGTGGCTATTAGCTGCCATCGCCTGACAACGACGGCGAAAAGCACGCTACCGCTTCGCTTGTAAGCGCTGTGGCGCTATGTCACTGGCCGATAACTTCCCTCGCCGAGGGTTCGGCATTAAGCTTGCGTGCCCCAGGCAATGAGTCCACTGTCTGCACCCGACCCAGAGGGGGAAAAACCTGCTGCGCCTGGCCATCGGCGTTGAAAAAAGCCCGGGCCGGGCGCGAGCAAAATTTCCATAGCGCCCATTCGTCACTGTCGGGTGCGGGGGCCACCGAGCGGCAAGCACACCCCATCACCTGCCAAGAAGTCCGGAACCGGTATCAATGACTACAGCAATCAGCCCGACTGCCTACAACTACAAGGTGGTCCGCCAGTTCGTCATCATGACGGTGGTCTGGGGCATCGTGGGCATGGGGCTTGGCGTGTTCATCGCCGCGCAGCTGGTGTGGCCCGAACTGAACTTCGGCCTGGAGTGGACCACCTTCGGCCGCCTGCGCCCGCTGCACACCAACCTGGTGATCTTCGCCTTCGGCGGCTGTGCCTTGATGGCCACTTCTTATTACGTGGTGCAGCGCACCTGCCAGGTGCGACTGTTCAGCGACCGGCTGGCCGCGTTCACCTTCTGGGGCTGGCAGGCGGTGATCGCCTCGGCCATTGTCAGCCTGCCGCTGGGCTACACCACCACCAAGGAATACGCCGAGCTGGAATGGCCCATCGCAATCTGGCTGGCCATCGTCTGGGTCGCCTATGCCACGGTGTTCTTCGGCACCCTGGCGCAACGGCGCACCTCGCACATCTATGTCGCCAACTGGTTCTACGGTGCGTTCATCCTGGTCACCGGCATGCTGCATGTGGTCAATCACCTGGCGCTGCCGGTCAGCCTGTTCAAGTCCTATTCGATCTACGCCGGTGCCACCGACGCGATGGTGCAGTGGTGGTACGGGCACAATGCCGTGGGCTTTTTCCTGACCACAGGTTTTCTGGGCATGATGTATTACTTCGTGCCCAAGCAGGCCGAGCGGCCGGTGTACTCCTATCGTCTGTCGATCGTGCATTTCTGGGCACTGATCACCCTGTACATCTGGGCCGGCCCCCACCACTTGCACTACACCGCGCTGCCGGACTGGGCGCAGTCGCTGGGCATGGTGATGTCGATCATTCTGCTGGTGCCCAGCTGGGGCGGAATGATCAACGGCATGATGACCCTGTCGGGCGCCTGGCATAAATTGCGCAGCGACCCGATCCTGCGCTTTCTGGTGGTGGCCCTGGCGTTCTACGGCATGTCGACCTTCGAAGGCCCGATGATGGCGATCAAGACGGTCAATGCCCTGTCGCACTACACCGACTGGACCATCGGCCACGTGCATGCCGGCGCCCTGGGCTGGGTGGCGATGATCACCATTGGCGCCACCTACCACATGATCCCGCCGCTGTTCGGCCGCCAGGCCATGCACAGCATCACGCTGATCCATGCGCATTTCTGGTTGGCGACCGTCGGCACGGTGCTGTACATCGCCGCCATGTGGGTCAACGGCATTACCCAAGGGTTGATGTGGCGGGCGGTGGATGCCGACGGCACCCTCACCTACAGCTTCGTCGCCACCCTGGTGGCCAGCCACAACGGTTATGTGGTGCGGCTGATCGGCGGCGCTTTATTTGCCAGCGGCATGCTGCTGATGGCCTGGAATACCTGGCGCACGATTCGCGTTGGCGACCCGCACGTGGCGGCGCAAACGGCGCTTATCAGCGTGCCGGGAGCGCCGCGATGAGGCACGACATCGTCGAGAAGAATATCGGCCTGCTGACCCTGCTGATGGTCGTGGCGGTGAGCATCGGCGGGCTGACGCAGATCGTGCCGCTGTTTTTCCAGGACGTTGCCCACACGCCGGTCGAGGGCATGAAGCCCTACACCGCGCTGCAACTCGAAGGCCGCGACGTGTACATCGCCAACGGCTGTGTCGGCTGCCACTCGCAGATGATCCGCCCGTTCCGGGCCGAGACCGAGCGTTACGGCCATTATTCGGTGGCCGGCGAAAGCGTCTGGGATCATCCATTCCTGTGGGGTTCCAAACGCACCGGACCCGACCTCGCACGCATCGGCGGGCGCTACTCGGATGAATGGCACCGCATCCACCTGATCAACCCCCGGGACCTGGTGCGCGAATCGAAGATGCCGGCCTACCCCTTCCTGGCCCACAAGCCCGTCGACGCCACCCAGACCGCGACCAAGATGCAGGCGTTGCGCACACTGGGCGTGCCCTACACCGATGCCGACATTACCGGCGCCGAGAAGGCCGTGCAGGGCAAGACCGAACTGGATGCGCTGGTGGCCTACCTGCAAGGCCTGGGCGTGCACATCAAGAGCAAACGGTGACGAACATGGACATCGGAACGATTCGCGGCCTGGGCACGCTGGTGGTGCTGCTGGCTTTCGTGGGCCTGGCGCTGTGGGTGTTCAGCCCGAGGCGCAAACAGGCATTCGACGAGGCCACCCTGCTGCCGTTTGCCGATGAGCCGGCACCAGCGCGCAAACCGCAAGGCCCGCAGGCACCCGACGCATGAGCAGCGGCTGGAGCCTGTACATCACCGTCCTGACCCTGGGCACGCTGGCGGGCCTGACCTGGCTGTTGCTGGCCACTCGCAAGGGCGAGCGCAAGGAGCCCGGCGAGCAGACCACCGGCCATGTCTACGACGGCATCGAGGAATACGACAATCCGCTGCCGGCATGGTGGTTCAAGCTGTTCATTGCAACGATTGTGTTCTCGCTGGGGTATCTGTTGCTGTACCCGGGGCTGGGCAACTGGCGCGGCCTGCTCCCAGGTTATGCCTGGCTCGACGCCGGCAGCCAGACACGCTTTGCCGATGGCCAGCAGGGCTGGAGCGCTGTGCATGAATGGGAAAAGGAAATGGCCCGTAGCGACGCACAGTACGCACCGATCTTTGCGCGCTTTGCAGCCATGCCGGTGGAGGCTGTGGCCCGGGACCCTGAAGCCTTGCAGATGGGCGCCCGGTTGTTTGCTGCCAATTGTTCGGTGTGCCACGGCTCGGATGCCAAGGGCGCCTACGGTTTTCCGAACCTGACCGACGAGCATTGGCGCTGGGGCGGCGATGCCCAGTCGATCAAGACCAGCATTCTCAATGGGCGCCGCGCCGTGATGCCCGGCTGGGGGCCGGTGCTGGGCGAGCAAGGCGTCAACGACGTCGCCGCCTGGCTGCTCACCCGCCTCGGCCGGCCGCTGCCCGAGGGCCTCAAGCTCGACCCGGTGGCCGGCCAGCAACGCTACGCCGCCACCTGCATCGCCTGCCACGGCGCCGAAGGCAAGGGCAATCCGCTGCTCGGCGCCCCCGACCTGACCCAGCCCGGGGCCTATATGTACGGCACCGGCTTTGCGCAATTGCAGGAAAGCATCGCCAAGGGCCGCATGGGCCAGATGCCGGCGCAAAAAGCCATTCAGGGCGATGACCGCGTGCATGTGCTGGCCGGCTATATCTACAGCCTGTCGCGCCAGGACAAGACGGTTGAAGTGCCGTGATCATTAAACCGTGTGAAAGGCACTGATCCCATCACGCGACCCCGTGTCGCAGGTCAATCCTACAGGCCCGGCGTATCCTTGCTGTCACCGGGCCTTTTCGAACAGCCGCAGGACGTTGCGATGAGCCGTCGGATCCCGCTACATGACATCACCCCGCCAGCCGCTGTCGACCCTGGCAGCGTCGACCTGTATGCGGCCCGCCAGAAAATCCACACCAAGGCCTTCAATGGTTTTTTCCGCAACGTGCGCGTGATCGGCGGGGCGCTGCTGTTGCTGCTGTACTTCGGCACCGTGTGGCTGGACTGGAACAGCCGCCAGGCGGTGTGGTGGAACCTGCCCGAGCGCCAGTTTCATGTTTTCGGCGCCACGTTCTGGCCGCAGGACTTCATCCTGCTGTCGGGCCTGTTGATCGTGGCCGCCTTTGGCCTGTTCTTTATCACCGTGTATGCCGGTCGCGTATGGTGCGGCTACACCTGCCCGCAAAGCGTGTGGACGTGGATCTTCATGTGGTGCGAGAAAATCACCGAAGGTGATCGCCACCAGCGCATCCGGCTCGACAACGCCTCCGCCAGCGCCAACAAGCTGCTGCGCAAGACCGCCAAACACAGCCTGTGGCTGCTGATCGGACTGGTCACCGGCATCACCTTCGTCGGCTACTTTTCACCCATTCGCGAGTTGTGCCTGGCGCTGGTCACCGGTGCGGCCGATGGCTGGGCGTATTTCTGGGTCGGCTTCTTTACCCTGGCCACCTACGTCAATGCCGGCTGGCTGCGTGAACAGGTGTGCGTGTACATGTGCCCGTATGCGCGCTTTCAGAGCGTGATGTTCGACCAGGACACCTTGATCGTCTCCTACGATCCGCGCCGGGGCGAACCACGCGGGGCGCGGCGCAAGGACACTGACAGGGCTGTTCAGGACCTGGGCGACTGCATCGACTGCACCCTGTGCGTGCAGGTCTGCCCCACCGGCATCGACATTCGCGACGGCTTGCAGATCGAATGCATCGGCTGCGCGGCGTGCATCGATGCCTGCGACAGCGTGATGGACAAGATGGACTACCCGCGCGGCTTGATCAGCTACACCACCGAACACAACCTGGCCGGGCACACTACCCGGACCTTGCGCCCGCGCCTGATCGGCTATGCCGCCGTGCTGTTGCTGATGATCGGCCTGCTGGCCAGTGCCTTCGTGCTGCGCCCGCTGACCGACCTGGATGTCAGCAAGGACCGCATGCTGTACCGTGAAACCCTCCAGGGGCACATCGAGAACGTCTACAGCCTCAAAGTGCTGAACAAGGATCAGGTGGCCCACACCTATCTATTGCAGGCCACTGGCCTGCCGGCCCTGGACTGGCACGGCACGCGAGAACTCCATGTACCGGCCGGCGCCAGCCAGACCCTGGTGGTCAGCCTGTCCAGCGCCCCGCAGGCCGTGCCGGCCAGCAGCAACGAGGTGACCTTTGTTGCCCGGGACATCGATGACTCCACGCAGCGTGTCGAGGTCCGCAGTCGCTTCACCGGCCCCCAGGTTCGTCAGTAAGGATCGTGCATGAGTGTTTCTCCCTGGTATCGGCATCGCTGGCCCTGGTTCATCCTCGGTCTGCTGGGCGGCTCGGTGACCCTGAGCCTGAGCCTGGTGGTGATTGCCGTGAACAACCCGGTCAATCTGGTCAGCGACAACTATTACGAGGCCGGCAAGGGCATCAACCGCTCGCTGGAGCGCGAACTGCTGGCCCGTCGATTGAACCTTCAGGCCCGCCTGCATCTGGATGAGCTGACCGGCGAGGTCGAGCTGCGCCTGAGCGGCGACAGCCTGCCGCCCCAGGTCGACCTGAACCTGCTGTCGCCGACCCAGCCGGCCAGGGACCGGCGCCTGGTGCTCAACCGCAGCCTCGGTGATACCGGGCGGTATGTCGGCCAGCTCGACGACCGCCTGGCAGGGCGGCGTTTTGTCGAAGTGCTGGGCCAGGACGCTCAAGGCACCTGGCGGCTGTTCGAGGAAGAGATGATCGAACCGGGACAGGCGTTGATCCTGGGCGACGAACCGTTGCAGGCTGCTCCTTGATTGCCAGGTCTGTCGCAGGAGCGACCCTCGGTCGCGAAGGCTGCACGTCGAACCCGACGGATGGTTCGATCATGCCGGCCCTTTCGCGACCGCGTAGCATCGAGGCAGGGGCTTCATGATCTCGTCCTGTTATCACTGCGCCCTGCCCGTTTCGTCAGGCAGCCGCTTTAGGGCGGCGGTCCTTGGTGAACCCCGCCTGTTCTGCTGCCCCGGCTGCCAGGCGGTGGCCGAGGCTATCGTCGCCGGCGGGCTGGAGGCCTATTACCGCCACCGCAGTATCGCCTCGAGCAACCCGCAGGACCTGCCCGCGCCGTTACCCGACGAGCTGCCACTCTATGACCGCCCCGACGTCCAGCGGGGTTTCGTGCGTCAGGACGGCACACTCAGTGACACCACCCTGCTGATCGAAGGCATCAGTTGCGCCGCGTGTGGCTGGCTGATCGAACGCCAACTGCGCGCCCTGCCCGAGGTGATCGAAGCGCGCCTGAACCTCAGCACCCATCGCCTGCACGTGCGCTGGCAGGCCGGGGCGTTGCCGCTGAGCCAGGTGATCGAACGGCTACGGCGCATCGGCTATGTCGCCCATCCGTGGCAGCCGGACCCGGCGTGCGAGCAACTGGAGCGGGAAAACCGCCAGGCCCTGCGGCGCCTCGGGGTCGCCGGGTTGCTGTGGTTCCAGGCCATGATGGCAACCATGGCCACCTGGCCCGAATTCAACCGTGACCTGAGCCCGGAGCTGCATACCATCCTGCGCTGGGTGGCGATGTTCCTGACCACCCCCATCGTCTTCTACAGCTGCGCGCCCTTGTTTCGCGGCGCCTGGCGCGACCTGCGCCACCGGCGGCCGGGCATGGACGTCTCGGTGTCGCTGGCCATCGGCGCCGCCTATGGCGCCGGGGTCTGGACGGCGGTGACCGGCAGTGGCGAGCTGTATTTCGATGCCGTGGGCATGTTTGCCCTGCTGCTGCTCAGCGGTCGCTACCTGGAGCGTCGGGCCCGGCAGCGCACGGCCACCGCCACCCAACGCTTGATCAAGCTGCTGCCAGTCTCCTGCCTGCGCCTGGACCGCGACGGCCAGCCGCAACGCATCCTGCTCAGCGAACTGCACCTCAACGATCGCGTCCTGGTGCTGCCCGGCGCGGTCGTGCCCGCCGACGGGCAGATTATCGCAGGCCATTCCAGCCTCGATGAATCGCTGCTGACCGGCGAATACCTGCCACAACCCCGCAGCCCCTCGGATGCCGTCACCGCCGGCACACTGAATGGCGACAGCCCGCTGACCGTCGAGGTACAGGCCCTGGGGGGCGAAACGCGGCTGTCGGCCATCGTACGCCTGCTCGAACGCGCCCAGACCGACAAGCCGCGCCTGGCCTTGCTGGCTGACCGCGCCGCGCAACAGTTTCTGCTGGTGTCGTTGCTGGCCACCGTCTTGATCGGCGCGCTCTGGTGGCAGCTTGATGCCAGCCGCGCCTTCTGGATCGTCCTGGCCATGCTGGTCGCCACCTGCCCCTGCGCCCTGTCGCTGGCCACGCCCACGGCCCTGACCACTGCCACCGGCAGCCTGCACAGCCTGGGCCTGTTGCTGACCCGTGGCCATGTACTCGAAGGCCTGGCGCAGATCGACACAGTGATCTTCGACAAGACCGGCACGCTCACCGAAGGTCGCCTGCAATTGCGCCGTATCCTGCCGCTGGCCGACGTCGACGCCGAGGCCTGCCTGGCGCTGGCCGCCGCGCTGGAAAATCGCTCCGAGCACCCCATCGCCCGCGCGTTCGGCCCGGCACCGCAGGCCGCCGAACAGGTCGACAGTCATCCAGGCCTTGGCCTGCAAGGTTTTGTCGACGGCCACTGCCTGCGCATCGGCCAGCCGGCCTTTGTCTGCGCCTTGAGTGCCAGCAGGCTGCCGGCGCCACCCGAAACCGGTGGGCAATGGCTGCTGTTGGGCAATCAGCAAGGGCCGCTGGCCTGGCTGGTGCTCGATGACCGTCTGCGCAGCGATGCCCACGCCCTGCTTGCGGCCTGCCGCGCACGCGGCTGGCACACGCTGTTATTGTCTGGCGACAGCTCGCCGAGGGTGACCGAGGTCGCTGCCGAACTGGGCATCGACCAGTCCTTGGGCGGCCTGAGCCCGAGCGAAAAACTGGCAAAACTGCAACAGTTGCAGCAGGCCGGGCGCAAGGTGCTGATGCTGGGCGACGGGGTCAACGATGTACCGGTGCTGGCCGCTGCCGATATCAGCGTGGCCATGGGCTCGGCCACCGACCTGGCCAAGACCTGCGCCGACGCCGTGCTGCTCTCCAACCGCCTGCAGACACTGGTCGACGCCCTGGCGCTGGCCCGGCGCACGCGGCGGGTCATCCTGCAGAACCTGCTCTGGGCCGGGCTGTACAACGGCCTGATGCTGCCCTTTGCCGCGCTCGGCTGGATCACCCCGGTGTGGGCCGCCCTCGGCATGTCGGCCAGCTCCCTGGCCGTGGTGCTCAATGCCCTGCGCCTGGGCCGCGTGCCGGCCGCTGCCCCATCAACGTCTGTCACGGAGCCGACATGCCTGCGCTCTACATCATGATTCCCGCCGCCTTGCTGCTGGTGGCCATCGCCATTTACGTGTTTTTCTGGGCCGTCGACAGCGGTCAGTACGATGACCTGGACAGCCCGGCGCACAGCATTCTGTTCGACGACCAGGACCCCGGGCACCAGGCCGCGCTGCAGGAAACACCGCCATCCAAGGAGCCGGACTCTTATGCCTGAACTGCTGGCCCTGCTGGGCTCGGCCGTGATGTTCGGCCTGTTGGGCGGCGGGCATTGCATCGGCATGTGCGGTGGCCTGATGGGCGCCATGAGCCTGGGCATCCAGGCGCCGGCCCGGCGCACCCGCTTGCTGCTGGCCTATAACCTGGGCCGGGTGACCAGCTATGGTGTCGCCGGCCTGCTCACCGGCCTGCTCGGCCATGCGGTGACCAACGGCCCGGGCGCCACGGTGCTACGGATCATCGCCGCGCTGCTGCTGATCGCCATGGGCCTGTACCTGGCCGGCTGGTGGCACGGCCTGACCCATATCGAACGCTTGGGCCGCGGCCTGTGGCGTCACATCCAGCCGCTGGCCGGTCGCCTGCTGCCGATCACCAGCGTGCCCCGCGCCTTGCTGGTCGGGGCGCTCTGGGGCTGGCTGCCGTGCGGGCTGGTGTACAGCATCCTGTTATGGGCGGCCCTGCAGGGCAATGCACTGATCAGCGCCACACTGATGCTGGCCTTCGGCCTGGGCACGATGCCGGTGCTGTTATTGACCGGGCTAGGCGCCGAACGCGCCCGCAGCCTGCTGCGCCAGCGTGGCCTGCGGGTGGCCGGTGGCGTGCTGGTGATGCTGTTCGGGGTGTGGAGCCTGCCGGGGCCGCATCAGCGATGGCTGATGGGGCATTGAGACGTGCCGGTTCAGCGCGACTCGCTTCGGTAGGCACTCGGGGTGATGCCCATCTGCTTCTTGAACGTCTTGGAGAAATGCGCCGAGTCGGCAAACCCCCAATAGGTGCCGATGTCGGTGATCGAGCGGTTTGCGCACGCCGGATCGCGCAGGTCCTGGGCGGCCTTCAGCAGCCGCTCACGCAGGATGTAGCGGCAGACACTGTCACCGCGCGCCTCGAACAACCGGTACAACTGGCGGCTGGAAATACCCAGTTCCTCAGCCAGTGACGCCGGGGTCAGGCGCGGTGAGTCGAGCCGTTGCAGGATGATCGATTGCACTTCATGCAGTTGCAGGCCCGGCGAGTGATCACTGACCCGATACTCCAGCACCGACTCGAGCAACGACACCAGCGCCCCTTGCAGGCCATCGCCGTCTTGCGGGCAAGACCAGTGCGCCAGCTCCCCGGCGGCCACCTGGCGCACCAGGGTGCCCAGCAACTGACCACAGACGCCCGCGGTCGACAGCTTGCCATAGCGCGGGCGGTCCAGCCCCTTGAACAGCTCGCGCGGCAGGTGAATCGAGACGTGCGAGAACAAGCCCTTGGGCATCATTTTCACAGCCTGGGCCGAGTCGAGCAGGGCCAGGTCGCCGGCGCGCAGGTCCAGGAAACGGTCGCCCGTTTCGATGGTCATTTCGCCCTGCCGCTGTAGCACAAGGAAACAGTTTTCGGCCGAGTCGCAGGCGGTTGTTCCGCCCGCCTTGGCGATCACATTGGCGTTGCTGCGAATGTGGGCGACCGGCGTGCTACCCACCCGCGTGGTGCTTATTTCACCGATGAAAAGGCTCTGGCAGTGGTCATAGCGGGTTTCGAAACGCCCACAGGCCGCATGCACATTTTCGTTCCAGGCCGACAGCACTTGACCACTCATGCATCTTTTCTCCAGAACATGCCCTTAAAAAAGGCAATTATTCACGTGAATAGGTAACAAAATTACCTGTGCAGAATGGACAAGCATGGAGCGCGCCAACTCGCGGATGGGCCGGTCAGAAACAGTCATCATTACTGCAACGTACGTCAAAACCTCGACAGCACGGCCGCTTCAGGATCTTGCGCATGCTTTAGCGTGCGCTGAACTTTCAACACCGCAACGCCATAGACCGCCAGCACCACTACCGAACAGGCGCCGGAGAACACCAGCACCGCCGGATAGCCGAACTGCTCGATCAGGAAGCCGCCGATGGCCGGACCGAATGCCGCGCCCAGCGACAGGCACAGCGCGCCCAGTGCGACCAGCTTGCCCGAGAGGTCGAACTCGGCCATGACCCCGAAGGTGTAGGCCAGCACGAAACTGATCGAGAACAAAAAGCACAGTGCCCCGACCACATAGGCCGTAAGGGACGAAAACTGGGCGAGCGCCACCAGGCCCAGAAGTTCGGCCAGGACGACGACCGCCACTGGCATGAAGCGCCCGGCCTTGAGCCCCAGCGCCGAGGCAATGAAGCCACCGCCGGCGTTGATCAGAAAGCCCAGCGCCAGCACCGCCCC
Source organism: Pseudomonas sp. Leaf127 (assembly GCF_001423155.1). Taxonomy (NCBI): domain Bacteria; kingdom Pseudomonadati; phylum Pseudomonadota; class Gammaproteobacteria; order Pseudomonadales; family Pseudomonadaceae; genus Pseudomonas; species Pseudomonas sp. Leaf127. Next base: position 102,776 of record NZ_LMOA01000022.1, read on the forward strand.
GATGGTGTCGGCCGACAGCCCGGTCTTTTTGCCCATCAACTCAAGAAAGGCCCATACCGACATGATCCCGGTCAAAAAGACCAGGCTGGCCACCAGGCTCAACCACACGATGGCGCGGCTTTGCGGACAGTCGACGGGGGCAGCACCACTCTCGACCTCACGTTGCCGTTCGCTGCGACGCGGCACCCAGGGCAGCGGCACGATGCCCATCACCACCATGGCCAGCGCGATGGTGATCAACATGCCCTCGAAGCCCCAGACAGGCGCAATCGCCACGGGCAGGACAATGAGCAAAAAAGCCCCCGGAATGGTTTCGATACCCAGCTTGAAGCCGAACGCCCGCTCGGGCTGCGAGCTGTCGCCGAAGATCGTCATGGCCAGCGCGTACAAGGCCCCTGTGCCGGCCCCCGCCAGGGCCATGATCACCAACAGCGCTTCATAAGACGGATCACGCAGCACAGACAGGACCGCGCCAATCACCAGGACCGATGAAAGCACCGAGATGATTCGCCAGCTGAGCCGGTGAATCCACAGCAACGACGCCAGGCCCAGCGCACCAAAGCCCAGGTTCATGGCCAGGGCAAGATTGCCAAGCTGGTGCTCGCCCAGCCCAAAGCGCTCGGCAAAGGCGCCGAACAGCACCGGCAGCACGTTGAGCAACAGTGCACCGGCGCCCGAGACCAGGCCGGCACAGACATAAACGGAGGTTTTATCGATCGGGTTGGATTTTATAGTTTTCATTCAGGTATCCCGGCTTGTTAGACAAAGGCTTGCCAGCAACCAGTGTGCAGCGGCCTGACCTGAGCGGCATGTGCAGCATTGCCGGGCTTTTGGTCGAGGCTGCCAAGGTGTGCCACTGGTCAAGCGACAGGCCGCATGCCGGCGCCTTGACCCATATCAACACCTTGCGCACGCCCCGCCCCTACACTCGCGCCTTGCCAGCTCTCCAGGGGAATGCCCGCATGCTCGATGTCATTCGTTGGGATTCTGACCTGATCCGTCGTTACGATCTGGCCGGCCCGCGCTACACCTCCTACCCCACGGCCGTGCAGTTCGACACCCGGACCGGCGCCTTCGACCTGTTGCATGCGCTGCGCGACAGCCGCAAGGCGCACCGACCCTTGTCGCTGTATGTGCACATTCCGTTCTGCGCCAACATTTGCTACTACTGCGCCTGCAACAAGGTCATCACCAAGGATCGCAGCCGGGCGCAGGCCTACCTGCAGCGCCTGGGCAATGAGATCGAGATGCTCGGCTGTCACCTGGCGCCCGACCAGGTGGTCGAGCAGTTGCACCTGGGCGGCGGCACACCGACCTTCCTCAACCATGATGAGCTGCGCCAGCTGATGACCCGCCTGCGGGCCAATTTCCACCTGCTCGATGACGACTCGGGTGACTACGGCATCGAAATCGACCCACGCGAGGCCGACTGGTCGTCCATGGGCCTGCTCCGCGAACTGGGATTCAATCGGGTCAGCCTGGGGGTGCAGGACCTGGACCCGGCGGTGCAACGAGCGGTCAATCGCCTGCAAAGCCTGGAGCAGACCCGCGCCATCGTCGAAGCGGCGCGCACCCTGCAGTTTCGCTCGGTCAACATCGACTTGATCTACGGCCTGCCCTTGCAGACGCCGCAAGGCTTTGCCCGCACCGTGGACGAGATCATCGCCTTGCAGCCGGATCGGCTGTCGGTGTTCAACTACGCTCACCTGCCGGAGCGCTTCATGCCCCAGCGGCGCATCGAACAACACGACCTGCCGGCCCCCGAGCAGAAGCTGCACATGCTGCAGGGCACCATCGAACAACTGACCCGCGCCGGTTACCGTTACATCGGCATGGACCACTTTGCCCTGCTCGACGACGAGCTGGCCATCGCCCAGGAAGAAGGCACACTGCAGCGCAACTTCCAGGGCTACACCACCCACGGGCATTGCGACCTGCTGGGCCTGGGGGTGTCGGCCATCAGCCAGATCGGTGACCTGTACTGCCAGAACAGCAGCGACCTGAACGACTACCAGACCTTACTGGCCAGCGACCAACTGGCCACCAAGCGCGGGCTGGTCTGCCACGAAGACGACCGCATCCGCCAGGCTGTCATTCAGCAACTGATCTGCCATTTCGAGCTGGATTTCAGCCAGATCGAAGCGGCCTTCATGATCGAGTTTCGCGGGTATTTCAGCGAGGCCTGGCCGCGCCTGGTCGAGATGCACCACGATGGCCTGATCGTGCTGGATGACCGGGGAATACGGGTGTTGCCTGCGGGGCGACTGCTGGTGCGCGCGGTGTGCATGCTGTTTGACCGCTACCTCAGCCCACAGACCCTTCAACGCTTTTCCCGGGTCATTTGAGAACGACAGGTCACTTGCATGACATTTCCTACGCTGGTCGAAGCTACTAACCCTGAGTTACCCTACATCCTGTGTGTGCTTATCCCACAAGGAATAGAGTGATGTCCGAGCCAGTCAAATTGCGTGCTCATAATCAGGCTCATTGCAAGGATTGCAGTCTGGCGCCGTTGTGCCTGCCCCTGTCGCTGAACCTGGAAGACATGGACGCGCTGGACCAGATCGTCAAGCGTGGCCGCCCCCTGAGGAAAGGCGAGTTTCTGTTTCGCCAGGGCGATACCTTCGAATCGGTGTACGCCGTGCGCTCCGGCGCCCTGAAGACTTTCAATATCAGCGACGGTGGCACCGAGCAGCTCACCGGTTTCCACCTGCCCAGCGAGCTGGTCGGCATGTCCGGGATGGACGCCGAAGCCTATCCGGTTTCGGCCCAGGCGCTGGAAACCACGTCGGTATGCGAGATTCCGTTCGAGCGCCTGGACGAACTGTCGGTGCAACTACCCCAGTTGCGGCGCCAGTTGATGCGCGTCATGAGCCGTGAGATCCGCGACGATCAGCAGATGATGCTGTTGCTGTCGAAGAAAACCGCCGACGAGCGTATCGCGACCTTTCTGGTCAATCTGTCGGCGCGTTTTCGGGCGCGGGGCTTTTCAGCCAATCATTTCCGCCTGAGCATGTCGCGCAACGAGATCGGCAATCACCTGGGCCTGGCGGTCGAGACGGTGTCACGGGTGTTCACCCGCTTCCAGCAGAACGCGCTGATTGCCGCCGAGGGCAAGGACATCCAGATCCTTGACCCGATCCAGCTCTGCGCCTTGGCGGGCGGTGCCATGGAAAGCTGAAACGTGCGATCCAGGGCTGGCCGGCCTACACTGTCGGCCTACCTTGCCCTGGATTGCCCGTATGACTTTTGACGACATCCACATCAAATCCCTGATCCGCCCTGTCGTGGACTTTCCCAAGCCTGGCGTAGTGTTTCGCGACATCACCCCGCTGTTTCAGTCGCCCAAGGCCATGCGTCAGGTCATCGACCATTTCGTGCATCGCTATATCGACGCCGACTTCAACCAGATCGGCGTGATGGACGCGCGCGGTTTCCTGATCGGTTCGGTGGTGGCCTATGAGCTGAACAAGCCGCTGGTACTGTTTCGCAAACAGGGCAAGCTGCCCGCCGACGTCCTGTCGCAGGCGTACCAGACCGAATATGGCCAGGCGTTTCTGGAAGTGCATTCCGACAGCCTGTGCGATGGCGACAGCGTGGTGCTGTTCGATGACCTGATCGCCACCGGCGGTACGCTGATTGCGGCGGTCAACCTGATTCGCCGCATGGGCGCCCGGGTGCATGAGGCAGCGGCCATTATCGACCTGCCGGAACTGGGCGGTTCCAGGCGGCTTGAAGACCTGCAAGTACCGACCTTCAGCCTGACCCGCTTTGCCCTGGATGAGCTGTAGGAGCGCGCTCTGCCCGCGACCGAGTGCGCAGCGCTCGCAAAAATCGATTGAACGCTGAAAATTTACGACTGAAATATCTGCGAAACGCCACAAATTTACGACTGCTAACGCAGCCGGTCGCGGGCAAGCGCGCTCCTACAGCGCGATAGCCTTGCGGCCGGTAAGGGCGTTACAGCGCAATAGTCTTGCGGTCGGTAAGGGCGTTACAGCGCGATAGCCTTGCGGCCGGTAAGGGAGTTAAGCGCGATAGCCTTGCGGTCGGCAAGGGCGTTACAGCGCGATAGGCTTGCGGCCGGCAAACGAGTGCGCCAGGGTGCCGCCGTCGACCAGGTCCAGCTCGCCACCCAGTGGAATGCCGTGGGCAATGCGCGAAGCGATCAGGCCTTTATCGTGCAGCAACTGGGCAATGTAGTGCGCGGTGGCTTCGCCTTCCACGGTCGGGTTGGTGGCCAGGATCACTTCCGTGAAGCTGCCTTGCGCGGCAATGCGCTCCAGCAACTGCGGAATGCCAATGGCCTCCGGGCCCAAGCCGTCCAGCGGCGACAGGTGCCCCTTGAGTACGAAGTAACGTCCACGATAGCCAGTCTGCTCGACCGCATAGACGTCGGTGGGCCCTTCGACCACACACAACAAGGTGTCGTCGCGGCGCGGGTCGGCGCATTGCGGGCACAGTTCTTCTTCGGTCAGTGTGCGGCAACTCTTGCAGTGGCCGACACCGTCCATGGCCTGGCTCAGTGCCAGGGCCAGCCGCGAGCCACCGCTGCGATCACGCTCCAGCAACTGCAAGGCCATGCGCTGGGCGGTCTTTTGCCCGACGCCGGGCAGCACCCGGAAGGCATCGATCAGTTGGCGAATCAGGGGGCTGAAGCTCATGAAGAAAAGTCCCACATAATCGAAAGACGCGGTTTATACCCGCGCCTTGTCGTCAGCGTCAATCAAAGCGTCGAAACCTCGACCACCAGCTTGCCGAAATTGCGCCCTTCCAGCAGCCCGATAAAGGCCTCGGGTGCCGCCTCCAGGCCCTGTACCACATCTTCGCGGAATTTGACCTGTCCGGAGGTGACCAGCGGGGTCATGGCGTCGATGAATTCCTGGCGGCGCGAGCCATATTCCTCGAACACGATAAAGCCCTGGATACGGGCCCGCTTGGTCAGCAAGGTGCGCATCAACAACGGCAGTTTGTCCGGCCCTTGCGACTCACCCTGGGCGTTGTACTGGGCGATCACGCCACACAGCGGGATACGCGCCCGGGCATTGAGCAGCGGCACCACGGCTTCGAACACCTTGCCGCCCACCAGTTCGTAATAGATGTCGATGCCCTTGGGGCAGGCCTCGGCCAGTTCGGCAGCAAAGTTGTCGCCGCGATGGTCAATGCAGGCATCGAAACCCAGTTCTTCGACCACGTAGCGGCACTTTTCCGGGCCACCCGCCACACCGACCACTCGCAGGCCGTGCAGCTTGGCGACCTGACCGACCACCGAGCCGACCGCGCCGGAAGCGGCAGCCACCACCAGGGTTTCACCGGCCTTGGGCTTGCCGATGTCCATCAGGCCCATATAGGCCGTCATGCCGGGCATGCCCAGCACACCCACGGCCATCGACGGGCTGGGCAGGTCCTTGGGCAGCTTCACCAGGCCTGAGCCATCATGGATGCTGTGAGTCTGCCAGCCGGTCTGGCCCACGACCAGATCGCCAGGCTCGAAATTGGAATTGAGCGATTGCTCGACCACGCTGACCGCCCCGCCTTCCATCACCGCATCGATTTCCACCGGGTCGGCATAGGACGGCGCGTCACTCATGCGCCCGCGCATGTAAGGATCAAGCGACAGGTACAGGGTGCGCAATTGCACCTGGCCACCCTTGAGTTCCGGCAAGGCCTCGCGTTCCAGGCGGAAGTTCTCCGGGGTCGGCCGGCCTTTTGGGCGTGAGGCCAGAACGATGCGCTGGTTGAGGATCATCTCTTGAGTCATGACGCGCTCTCTTGAAGGTTAAGGTCTATAAGGCAGACCCTGCCTGAGCGCTGGCGTTCGATCCCGCTCAATCAAAGTGCCCGCATTTGTGGCAGGCAAAAAAATGCCAGGACATTCGCCTGGCATTTTCAACCGCACAAAAAGCGCCGTCAGAACGGCAGCTTCATGCCCGGTGGCAGCTGCATGCCAGCGGTCATGCTGGCAGTCTTTTCCGAGCTGGCCTGTTCGATCTTGCGCACGGCATCGTTGACGGCGGCGGCAATCAGGTCTTCCAGCACTTCCTTGTCTTCCTGCATCAGGCTGTCATCCAGCGAGATGCGCTTGACGTCGTGACGACCGGTCATCACCACGCTCACCAGGCCTGCGCCCGATTGACCGGTGACTTCCGCGTTGGCCAGTTCTTCCTGCATCTTGGCCATTTTTTCCTGCATTTGCTGGGCCTGCTTCATCAGGCCAGCCATGCCACCTTTCATCATGGGGTGTCTCCTTCAAGGGATGGTAAGTATGCGCACCCGTTCAGTGCGCACGCTCTGTCAGTGAGATTGCGCCTCGGCATCGACAGGCTTGATCGTATCCTCGCGGATCACGGCGCCAAACTGCTGCATCATCTGCTGGACGAACGGATCGCCCTGGATCGACGCTATCGCCTGGCGCTGGCGTTCGGCCCGCAAGCGGGAAGCTGCCTGGGCCGGGGTTTCCTGCTCGGGGCGGATCAGCTCGATAGTCAGTTGGATCGGGCGTTCATGGTACTGGTTCAATGCGTCACTGAGGCGACGTTGCTGGGTGGCGTTGAACAGTGCACTGTGCGCCGGGTCCAGGTGCAGCAGCCAGCGGTCGCCCTCGACGCTGATCAGGGTGCAGTTGGCGGCAATGCTGCCGGTCATGCCCGAGATCTGCAGCTTCGGGAAAATCTCCAGCCATTGCAGCGCCAGCCCCGTGGCGGGCATCGCGGCCGGCTCCGGTTCGGGCTCCGGGGCTTCCTGGTGCTGCACGCTTTCGTGGGCCAGCTCATCGAGGTAGCTGAACGAGGCCGGGTCGATGTCGACCTCGGGCTCGACATAATCGTCGTCCGGTGGCGGCTCGTCATCGTGCGCCATGGCCGAAGACAGGTAGGCGCTGTCCGGAATGTCTTCAAGGCCGCCGGCGCCCCGGTCCGGGGTCGGGGCTGCCACCGCAGCCGGCTCGACCACCTGGGGTGCATCGGGCACCGGGCTGGCAGGCGTCGGGGCCGGCATCGGGGTCAGCTCGGGCGGCTCGGCGACGGTTTCCAGCACCGGCTCCGCTGCCACTGGCGCGGCGACTGGTGCGGGAGCAGGAGCCTTGGGCTCGTTCCACGGCAGGTCGACGTCCTCGACCGGCTCGGGTTCAGGCGCCGGTGCAGGCCGGGGTTCAGCCGCCGCCACCGGGGCCGGCTGCAGCGCGGGGGCAACGGGCTGGGCAGTGTTGTCTTGTGTTGCAGCGTGGTTCTGTGCCGGGGCTACCGCTGGGCGGGAATCAGCCTTGGCCTGGCTGATCCCCACTGGCTTTAGTGGCTGGCTCGGGGCATCGCTGCTGTCGGCCGGGCGGAACGCCAGCATGCGCAGCAGGACCATTTCGAACCCGCCGCGCGGGTCGGGCGCCAGCGGCAGGTCGCGGCGGCCGATCAGGCCCATCTGGTAGTAGAACTGCACGTCTTCGCCGGGCAGCGCCTGGGCCAGGGCCAGCACCCGCTCGCGGTCGCCATGGCCGTTGTCGAGCGCTTCGGGCAAGGCCTGGGCGATTGCCACGCGGTGCAACACGTTGAGGATTTCAGCCAGCACACCACTCCAGTCCGGGCCTTGCTCGGCCAGGTGGCGCACCGCTTCGAGCACACCGCGGGCGTCGCCTTCGAGCAAGGCGGTCAGCACATCGAACACCTGCCCGTGATCCAGCGTCCCGAGCATGGCGCGTACATCGGCGGCCATGACCTTGCCTTCGCCAAAGGCAATGGCCTGGTCGGTCAGGCTCATGGCGTCGCGCATCGAGCCATCGGCGGCGCGGCCCAGCAGCCACAGGGCATCGTCTTCGAACGGAATGTTCTCGGCACCCAGCACATGGCTCAAGTGCTCGACCACCCGCTCGGGGGTCATGTTCTTCAGCGAGAATTGCAGGCAGCGCGACAGGATGGTCGCCGGCAGCTTCTGCGGGTCGGTGGTCGCCAGGATGAACTTGACGTAGGGCGGTGGCTCCTCGAGGGTCTTGAGCAGGGCATTGAACGAGTGACTGGAGAGCATGTGCACTTCGTCGATCAGGTAGACCTTGAAGCGTCCACGGCTGGGCGCGTATTGCACGTTGTCCAGCAGCTCGCGGGTGTCCTCGACCTTGGTGCGGCTCGCGGCGTCGATCTCGATCAGATCAACGAAGCGGCCTTCGTCGATCTCCTGGCACACCGAACAGGTGCCGCACGGCGTCGAGGTGATGCCGGTCTCGCAGTTCAGGCACTTGGCGATGATGCGCGCAATAGTGGTCTTGCCGACCCCGCGCGTGCCGGTAAACAGGTAGGCATGGTGCAGCCGCTGGCTGTCCAGGGCATTGATCAGAGCCTTGAGCACATGGGTCTGGCCGACCATTTCGCGGAACGAGCGCGGACGCCATTTACGTGCAAGAACCTGATAACTCATCGAAAACCGTCGCGAAGGGGGAGACAAAGACCGCTAATGCTAGCGGAGCAAGGCTGAAATTGCATCTGCTGGACACTCAAGCTGCGTCCGTGCACGATTCTGCCTTTACAGGAACAGGTACGCACATGCGCTTTAATCCCCTGCACACAGGCGTCATAGCGCTGAAAAGCCTGCTGCTGAGCCTGTTGCTGGCAGGTCTGCCCGTCCGTGCCGCCAACGAGCCGCCGCTGCGGTTTTCGGTGTCCGAGAGTTGGTCGATGCCGTTGATCCACATCGAGGGCCATCAGCCGACTACCGGCATCCTGTTCGACATCATGCACAGCCTGGCGCGCCAGGTCGGGCGCACGCCTGAGTTTCATGTGCTGCCACGCCTGCGTGTACAGACTGCCCTGGCACTGGGAGAGATCGACATACGCTGCTACACCTCGCCTGCCTGGCTGAGCAGCCTGTCGGGCGACTATTTCTGGAGCCTGCCGATCCTGACCCAGCGCGACATGCTGCTGGCCTCGCCGGAAACTGCAGGCCCTTACCCCGAGCAGTTCGACAATGAAGTGGTCGGCACCGTGCTGGGCTACACCTACCCGGAACTGCAGCACCTGTTCGACAACCATAACCTGCTGCGTGAAGACGCCCGCAATGAAGAGCAAGTGCTGAGAAAACTGGTAGCCGGGCGCTACAACTATGCGGTGGGCAGCCAGTTGGCGATGGACTGGATCAACCGTGAGCTGCCGGCCAGGCGGCGCCTGAAGATCGTGTCGCTGATCAGTGAACAACCGGCCGGCTGCATGATCCGCAACGACCCGGCCCTGCCGGCACAGAAAATCCTGCGCACCTTGTTGCGGATGAAGATGTCCGGAGAACTCCAGCAGATCGTCGACCGCTACACCGCCCTGCCGGGCAATGAGACGCCGTAGACGCAAGGCCGATCAGGCTGGCGTCGCGGACAGAGCCCGCCCTCATCAAAAAAATAACTGACTCATTATATTGAGTTTAAAAAATTACTTGTGCTTGCTGCGCGACAGCGTGCCGGCTTGGCGCGGTGCCCCTTTGGCACGCCAAGGCTGGGGATGATCTCCTTTGGTAATCGTTTCGCCCTTTATTGCAGAATTGCCTGACAGACACAGGCTCAGGCTTTCTATTCAGTCAGGGCTTCCTCTCACTCCAAGGAAGCCCGTTCATGACCTTTCCAACCTTTACCACACCGCTCGACACCCCGCGCCTGCCAGACCGCGAAGGCACCGACCTGCTGGTCGTGCACTGCTCGGCCACTGCCCCGACACTCGATATCGGCGTAGCAGACATTGATCGCTGGCACCGGCAACGCGGCTTTGATGCGGTGGGTTATCACTATGTCGTCTGCCGCGATGGCCGCCTGCAACAGGGCCGGCGCGAAAGCGAGACCGGCGCCCATGTCAAAGGCTATAACAGCCGCTCCATCGGCATCTGCCTGGCCGGTGGCGTGGATGCTGCCAACCGGCCGCAAAACAATTTCACGGCCTTGCAGTTCGACACGCTGGCCCGATTGCTCAGCGCCTTGCAGGCCCGCTACCCGCAGGCACGCCTGCTTGGCCATCGCGACCTGTCGCCGGACCGCAATGGCGACGGGCAGATTACGCCCGACGAGTTCATCAAGGCCTGCCCGTGCTTCGATGTGAATGCGTGGTGGGCCGAGCGTCTACACCAGGCGTAACGGGCGCTGGGCGGGGGCCAGCGCGCCCTCGCCCAAGCGCTCGACCACCAGCGCATCGGCCTGGCGCGCCAGGCGGTCCAGGTGCCGGTCGCGATTTTTCTCGGCGTCGCTCATCGCCCGCCGGCCCTGCTGGTTGAGCAGGTAGGTGTGGATCTGCATGACTTCCTCGCTGCGGTAGATCGGCTCGACATCCAGCACTGCCAGGCGCCCGTTCGAGGCGTGGTCGCGCGTGTTCATCAGCACTTGCGGGCCGCGTGCGCCCAATACCTGGAAGCCCAAGGTCTCGAAGCACGGCACCTTGCTGGCAAAGCAGGCCAGTTCTGCATGCGGATAGCGCGCCAGCATGGCCGTCAACATGCCCCGCGCCACACCCTGGCGCCGCCGGTTGGCCAGCACGGCCATGTAGGCCACCGCGCAGGCTTCGGGATCGTCTTCATAGGGCAGGTACAACAGAAAGCCGATCACCGTGGCCGGGTCTTCGGCGTCCAGCGCCAGGATCAACTCCACCGATAACCCCAGCGAGCCGTCCATGGCTTCCTGGTAGCGATTGACCTCGAAGCCGACGCCGTACTGGTAAAGCGGGTACAGGGGGTTGCTCGGCACAATGCCGACCATGCCAATGTCGGTCACATAATCGATGACCATCTGCATGATCTGGCTCTTGATCGACTCGGGCGGGGGATTTTCCAGGCGGGTGATGGTGAACATGGATAAAGGCAGGCTCGCGGTGGACAGGCCTGCATGATACCCGCTGAGGCGCGGTTGCGCGCGGCGCCGCCGTGAAGGCGGCTTGCCCGCCTCCACGCCTGCCTGCTGATCTGGCGGGCCGGATCAGACGCTGACCGGGTCGATCTTTTCAGCATTGATGCCCAGGTCGACCAAGGCCTGGGCCACCACCTGGCGTTCGATCACGCCGTCATCGGCCAAGGCCTTGAGCGCTGCCAGCACGATGAACTGCCGGTCGACCTCGAAGTGCCGGCGCAGGGCTTCGCGGGTGTCGGACTGGCCGAAGCCGTCGGTGCCCAGCCCGACAAAACGTCGATCACCCAGCCAGGGCCGGATCTGGTCGGCATGAATCTTCATGTAGTCGGTGGCCACCACCACCGGCCCCGGATGACCCTCAAGCACCTGGCGCACATACGGCACCTGCGGCGCCTCCAGCGGGTGCAGCAGGCTCCAGCGCTCTGCCGCCTGCGCCTCGCGGCGGACCTCGGTCAGGCTGGTGGCGCTCCACAGTTCGCTGCTGACGCCGTAGTCCTGCGCCAGGATTTCGCCGGCAGCAATCACCTCGGGCAGAATCGCCCCGCTGCCCATCAGTTGTACATGCCGCGCGCCATTGACCGCACGCTCGACCGGCAGGCGATACAGCCCCTTGATGATGCCCGCCTCTACGCCCTCGGGCATGTCGGGGTGGGCGTAGTTTTCGTTGAGCACCGTGATGTAGTAATAGACGTCCTGTTGCTCGACAAACATGCGCCGCATGCCGTCGTGCACGATCACCGCCAGCTCGTAGCTGTAGGTCGGGTCGTAAGAGAGGCAGCACGGCACGGTGGCCGACATCACGTGGCTGTGGCCGTCATCATGCTGCAGGCCTTCGCCCATCAATGTGGTGCGCCCCGACGTGGCGCCCAGCAGGAAGCCCCGCACACGGGCATCGCCGGCCGCCCAGAGCAGGTCGCCCACGCGCTGGAAGCCGAACATCGAATAGAAGATATAGAACGGCAGGGTCATGACGCCGTGGTTGGCGTATGAAGTGCCAGCCGCGATCCACGAGGAGGTGGCGCCTGACTCGTTCAGGCCCTCCTGCAGGATCTGGCCGTCGGTGCTCTCCTTGTAGTACGACAGCGTACCGGCGTCTTGCGGGGTGTAGAGCTGGCCGACATGGGAATGAATGCCGATCTGGCGGAACAGGCTTTCCATGCCGAAGGTACGCGACTCATCAGGCACGATAGGCACCACCAGGCGACCGATATTCGGGTCCTTGAGCAAGGTGCCGAGGATGCGCACGAAGGCCATGGTGGTGGAAATAGCCCGCTCACCAGTGCCCTTGAGCTGGCCGGCCAGGGCCGACAATGGCGGGATCCGCAACGGCTCGACCTGTGCCTGGCGCGCCGGCACATGCCCGCCCAGGCTGTCGCGCCGCGCTTGCAGGTAACGCGCCTCGGGGCTGTCGGGCGCCGGGCGCAGGTACGGCATTTCACCCAACTGCGCTTCAGACAGCTCCAGGCCGAAACGGTCGCTGAACGCCTTGACCGCCTCAGCGCCCATTTTCTTGAGCTGATGGTTGATATTCTGCCCTTCGCCGGCCTCGCCCATGCCGAAGCCCTTGACCGTCTTGGCCAGGATCACCGTAGGCCGGCCTTTCTGGCGCATGGCGGCGCTGTAGGCGTTATAGACCTTGAGCGGGTCGTGGCCGCCACGCGACAGCTTCCAGATCTGTTCGTCGCTCAGGTCGCTGACCAGTTCCAGCAACTCGGGGTATTTGCCGAAGAAGTGCTCGCGCACATAGGCGCCGTTCTGCGACTTGTAGGTCTGGTAGTCGCCGTCCACGCATTCCATCATGCGCTGGCGCAGCAGGCCGCTCTTGTCCTTTTCAAGCAAGGCATCCCAGCCGCCGCCCCAGATGACCTTGATCACATTCCAGCCGGCGGCGCGGTACAGGCTTTCGAACTCCTGGATCACCTTGGCATTGCCGCGCACCGGGCCGTCCAGGCGCTGCAGGTTGCAGTTGACCACGAAGATCAGGTTGTCGAGTTTCTCGCGCCCGGCCAAAGAGATGGCCGCCAGCGATTCGGGCTGGTCCATCTCGCCATCGCCCAGAAAGGCCCAGACCTTACGGCCCTGATGCGCCTTGAGCTCGCGGTTTTCGAGGTAGCGCATGAAGCGTGCCTGATACGCCGCCGTGATCGGGCCCAACCCCATGGACACAGTGGGGAATTGCCAGAAATCGGGCATCAACCGTGGATGCGGATAGGACGAAATGCCCGCGCCGTCGGTCTCGCGGCGAAAGTTGTCGAGCTGCGTTTCGTCCAGCCGCCCTTCAAGGTAGGCCCGCCCATAGATGCCCGGTGACGAATGGCCCTGGATATAAACCATGTCGCCGCCGAAGGCCTCGGTGCGGCCACGGAAAAAATGCTCGAAGCCGACGTCGTACAGCACCGCCGCCGAGGCATAGGTCGCAATGTGCCCGCCCACGCCGGAGTGCTTGCCGGCGCGCAGCACCATGGCCAGCGCGTTCCAGCGAATGTAGGCATTCAGGCGCTTTTCCATTGCCAGGTCGCCCGGATAAGGCTGCTCACGCTCAGGGCTGATGCTGTTGACGTAGGGCGTGGTGACCCGACCATGAAAGTCACCATGCAACGACACATCGAAGTCCAGCAACTGGTCGATGAGAAAATGCGCACGCGGACGGCCTTCGGCCTCGACCACCGAGGCGATCGAGTCGAGCCACTCGCGGGTTTCCTGGGGGTCGGCATCACGGGGTGGGTAGCTTTGCGCCATCGGACATCCTCCTGGACAGGCAGCGGCCAGCGTCGAAGCGCCCGGCCATTTGATTGCAGTTGCAATTGAATCTATCGCTAACGCCGGTATGATTGCAACTGCAATTACTGACCCACCCTTTCTGGAGCCTGCATGGCCGTCCTCCCCACTGCCGACCTTTGGTTCAATTTCGTGCGTGCCCACCGCAGTCTGATCCGTGAAATCGAGCGGCGCCTGGCCGATGAAAAACTCCCGCCATACGCCTGGTACGACGCCTTGTGGGGTATAGAGAGCGGCCCGGACGGCTGCCGACGCATGCACGAGCTGGCCGACGTCATGGCCATCGAGCGCTACAACCTGACCCGCTTGGTCGACCGGCTCGAAAAGGACGGGCTGGTGCAGCGCATCAAGGCAGTCGAAGACGGCCGTGGCGCCACGGCCTGCATCACCGACCGCGGGCGCAGCCTGCGCAAACGTATGTGGGCGGTGTACGAACAGGCAGTCAACGAGCTGTTTCTGTCGGCTTTCGATGACGAGCAGCAACAAACTTTTGCCGCCGCCCTGGAAACGACCATCGGCAAGGCCCGCCAGCACCTTCAGAACAAACGGTAGCGTTGCCGGGCCTGCTCCGGCCTTTCCGCGTCTGACGGCCCTTCACGCCCCAGCAGTTGCAGGGCACTGAACACCAGCCAGTGCCGATCAAGGCGCTGGCCGGGCGCCAGGCTATCAGCGCCCAGCGCGCTGAACGGTGCTTGCAGGTGGGCACCGATCTGCGCGGCCACAAACCCGGCATAACCGGTCACCGCCAGCACCGGCGCATGGCTGGCCGCCAGGCAATCGTGCAAATGGCTGCGACGTGGCGTCTGGTCGCGATGACGACGGTTCCAGTGCTGCGCCGCCTCGGCCTCGCGCGCCAACCGGGTGTAGCTGGGCGCACTCCAGACCTCGCAGGCCACGCCCCAGTCTTGTTCAAGCAAACGTGCGGCAGCCCGCACTTCACGCAGCATTCGTCCGGCACCCAGCAGGCGGATCCGCGTGCCGCTCGTTGCTGCGGTCGACGACAAGCGATACAGACCCGGCCAGGCCTGACGACGGTCACATGCCCCGCTCTCGCCCGGCTCATCGTGCAGGGTCATGTAGCACACGACCGGCTGCGCCTCGATATACAGGGCCTGCACGGCACCGCCCAGGATGGCCAGCGCTTCGGCGCCACAGGCCGGGTCGTAGGGCAGGCAATCGCGATTGCCTGCCAGCCACAGCGGCAGCCAGGGATGCGCGCCCTTGGCCCAGCGCGAAGGCGAAGACTCGATGTCGTTGAGCAGGATGCCGCGCTCACCCAACTGGCTGGCCAGCATCGATACCTGCGCCGAGGTGGCCGAGCGGGTCTGGTAGAACACCGGCTGCTGTTGGCTGGCCTGATCGCTGAACCAGCGCGGCCAGAGGCTGACGGGCGTATCGATGCCGGGGTTTTCGCTTCGGTCGTCGACTACGTGCAAGCGACCACGGGTGGGCGGCTCGTGCCTGAGGCGGTGCAGGGCGCTGGCAATGCTCGACAAAGGCGAGTGGGTGCTGCCGACACTGTCCAGATGCCATTGATCGATTCGCTGAATGCACACTTGGGTAGCCAGGGCCGGTGGTGCCGTGGTTTGTGAAGACGGGATATCCATTGCGGCAGATTCCTTGCGCACGGGTCAGAGGCGTACAGGAATAAGCCAGTATAATTGCAAATGCAACCATAAGCTTTCCAGCATGACAGGGCCGTCATGCACAGAATCCAGGTTGAAAAACAGCCCGGTGCTACTATTGCGCAGCCGCAGAACCTCACATTCAAAAGGACTTCTTTGATGCTTTATCTTCGCCTGCTTCTGGTTTCAGCCTTTATCGCTCTTTGTACGGGATGCGCCTCGCCAGCCCAGATTTCGGGCATGTCAGTACCGGCCGATCAGGCCAGGACAAATGCCTACGACCCGACATTGCAAAACAATGTCAACCTGACCGAGGTCAATGGTGGGGATAAGACCAACCCGATGTGGACTTCGGAGATCGACGCACCGGATTTTGGCGCGGCATTGAAGCAATCGCTCGCCAATGCCAATTTGCTTGGTACAAGCTCAGCCCCTTACGCCCTGCGTGCCAACCTGTTGCGCGTCGAGCAGCCTATATTCGGACTGGATTTTCAAGTGACCAGCGAAGTTGAATACACCTTGATAGAGTCGAGCACCGACAAAGTGATCATGCGCGAAATCATTCGCACCCCTTTCACGGCCGGCGTGGGTGACTCGTTCATAGGCGTCAAGCGTCTGCGCCTGGCTAACGAAGGATCCGCGCGTGCGAACATCATGGACTTGCTCAAGCGCCTTAGCCTTCTGAAAATCGACGCAAGGCAGGTTTCATTGAAGAACTGAGCCTTGATACAACCAGATCCTTGCTGCTCGCTCCCTTGGGCTTCACCCTGATGTGAACATCCAGGGGACGAGCCATGCACTGAATAGCTCCGCTTCTTGAACGCGTGATCGACGGCGATAGCCAAGGGGTCATAGCGTGAGGTATTGGATACGCAATAAACGAGATGGCACGGCGCTTGCGCTGCACGGCCTGGCGTCTCTGGACGCTGTCACACTTATGGGTATTTGACGCGAGTCCTGGCAGAACCAAGACTTAGAGAAAGGTGGCAACCCCACCAGCCACACCCCGGCACACAATGTTCCCGCTATGGCTGCTTCCTTCCGGATCTGACCAGGTTCACGGGTAATCGTTGCGAGGGGACCGATGGGGCCACCATAACGACACTTGCCAGTGGCAAGCCGCGCCATTGTACCGGTCTGGCGCGAAGTTACAACCTCTGGCGTGATTAAAATTTCGAAGAGGGTCAAGTACTTGTGTAGCGCACCGGCGGCGGACGCTCTGATCGAAGCTCATCCGCTTTTTACGACCTGCCAGGACACCACAGCCCTATGGGAGGTTCTACTGGCGACTACCGGCTTGCAGAATAACCGGCGATGGTACCGGCCTCATCGCCTGCAGAGCAGCCTCCCACAAGTCTGATGACACCTCGAATCTCGTGCCTGGCATCAGATTATGGGAGGCCGCAACTGCTGCGATCCGACGATGACGCCCTGATTAATCCTGCAGATGCATCGGTCGTGCGACGGTGCAGCGTCAGGCCGCTTGCAGTACCTCATCGGCCTTGCCGCCGGCTTCCTGGATCACCAAGTGGATAAAATGCAGCTTGGCGATGACGGCCGGTGGCAAGACAAACGGGTAGAAGTCCGGCTGGCCCATGCTGCGTGACAGTTCGTTGAGCATGCCGGCCAGTTCGATCCAGGCGTTGACGAACGACAGGAATGCAGGACCGCTGGGGTGCTGCGGGTCGTACAGGGTGTCGAGCGGGAACGGCTGGTAATCGAGTTCCATTTCCCGGGCGCTCATGCCAAAGCCCAGGGCGGTGTCGACGGCGTCCATCATGTGCAGGTAGTGCGCCCAGGTTTCGGCCCAGTCTTCCCACGGGTGCATGGTGGCGTAGGCACTGACCGAGTGTGTCTGCCAGTCGGCCGGCGCACCTTGCTCGTAATGGCGATCCAGCGCTTCGGCGTAGCTGGCGCGCTCGTCGCCGAACAGGCCGCGAAAGCCCTCTTCCCAATGCGTATTGGCGATCAATTGATCCCAGTAGTAGTGACCTACCTCATGACGGAAGTGGCCCAGCAAGGTGCGATAGGGCTCGCGCATCTGCACGCGCACCGCTTCGCGGTGGGCGTCGTCGGCTTCCTTGATGTCCAGGGTAATCAGGCCGTTGGCGTGGCCGGTGGTGGGCTTGCGGCCCTCGATGTCGACGCCAATGAAGTCGAACGCCAGACCGCGCTCTTCGTCCACCGACTTGGGGATAACCTTCAGGCCCAGCGAGATCAGTTGCGCCACCATACGTCGCTTGGCGGTCTCGACCTTGCGCCAGCGCTCGTGGTTTTCAACGTCCGCAAGGTCGGGAATGGTACGGTTGAGGCTGCACGCCACACAGAACTCGCCCAGATCATGCGCCGGGAACAACCAGTTGCATGCTGCGGGTGTCTGCAGGTTGGCACAGCGCCGGTACAGGCCGATGCCTGGCTCGTCACTCAACCGCCAGGTGCCCGGCTCGCCGGCCGGCTCCAGCGCCACCACCCGGCTCTGCTGGGGCAGATACCCCAGTGCGGCCTCGCAGGCCAGGCACCGGGTATTGGGAAAAAACACCGACTGGCCGCAACGGCATGACCAGACCTTGCTGTTGCGCCGTGTTTCACCGATGAATGGCGCAGCGATACGCGAACTCAATTGCTCGAAAAATTGAAACATGGCGGATTTCCCCTAGTGGCCTGCATGACTAGATCATGGCCACTTACAGGGGTTCCGTCGATACGAGACTGGCAAGCCAGGCGGTTTATAAATCGATGCCCTGCCCGGCCAGGAACTCGATGAACGCGTCCTCGTCGAGCACCTTGACCCCCAATTCATTGGC
This sequence comes from Pseudomonas sp. Leaf127, assembly GCF_001423155.1. Lineage (NCBI taxonomy): Bacteria > Pseudomonadati > Pseudomonadota > Gammaproteobacteria > Pseudomonadales > Pseudomonadaceae > Pseudomonas > Pseudomonas sp. Leaf127. Next base: position 120,835 of record NZ_LMOA01000022.1, read on the forward strand.
TTTGGTCAGCTTAGAGCCGGCACCGGGGCCGGCCACCACGGTGTGGGTCTTGCCGGACACCGAGCCGGACACCTTGGCGCCCAGGCTTTCGAGCTTGTCCTTGGCTATGTCACGGCTCATGCGCTCCAGGCTGCCGGTCAACACCCAGCTCTGACCGGCCAGCGGCAGGCCTTCGACGGTCTTCTTTTCGCTCTGCCAGTGCATGCCAAAGGCCTTGAGCTGGGCTTCAAGCGTCCTGGCCAGCTCGGCATTGGCCGGCACATCGAAGAACTCGCGCACCGACTTTGCCTGCTTTTCTGCCAGGGTCTGGCGCATGTCCAGCCAGTCGGCCTCGATCACGCTGTCCAGTGTGCCGAAGCGCTCGGCCAGTTTCAGTGCCCCGCCCGGCCCGACCGAAGGGATGTGCAGTTTGTCGAGCAGGCTGTCGAGGGTCGCGCTGGCGGCAAACTCGGCGCCCAGCTCACCCTCTTCCTGCAATTGCAGGCCACGCTCACCCAGCAACGCATCGATCACGTTGCGGTTGTGCTCGTCCTCAAAGAAGTTATGGATTTCATGCGCCACTTCCAGGCCGACATCCGGCAGGTAGGTGAGCACCTGCGGCAAGGCCTGCTTGACCCTTTCGAGCGAACCCAGCGCACGGGCCAGGCCCTTGGCGGTGCCCTCGCCCACATCGGGAATGCCCAGCGCATAGATAAAGCGCTCCAGCGAAGGTTGCCGGCTGTCGTCGATGGCCTTGAGCAGCTTTTTGCTGGACACCTCGGCAAACCCTTCCAGGTCGATGATCTGCTCGTACTGAAGGGCATACAGGTCGGCAGGCGAGCCGATGAGCTTTTCATCGACCAGTTGTTCGATGGTCTTGTCGCCCAGGCCTTCGATGTCCATGGCCCGGCGCGACACGTAGTGGATGATTGCCTGCTTGAGCTGCGCGCCGCAGGCCAGCCGGCCGATGCAACGATACACCGCGCCCTCGCTGAGGGTCTGCTTGCCCTTGCTGCGCTTGATCAACTGCGTACGCTCGACATGCGAGCCGCACACCGGGCAGGTTTGCGGCACCTGCACCGGGCGGGCATCGGCCGGACGGCGCTCGGTCACCACCTGCACGACCTGCGGAATCACATCACCGGCCCGGCGAATGATCACCGTGTCGCCGATCATGACATCCAGGCGCGCCACTTCATCCATGTTGTGCAAGGTTGCGTTGGAGACGATCACGCCGGCCACCTTGACCGGCTTGAGCCGCGCCACCGGCGTCACCGCGCCGGTGCGGCCTACCTGAAACTCAACGTCCAGCAGTTCGGTGAGTTCTTCGAGTGCCGGAAACTTGTGGGCAATCGCCCAGCGTGGCTCGCGCGACCGGAAGCCCAGTTCGCGCTGGGAGGCCAGGGTATTGACCTTGAACACCACGCCATCGATCTCGTAGGCCAGGCTCAGGCGCCGCTCGCCGATGTCGCGGTAATAGGCCAGGCACTCTTCGACGCCGTTGGCCAGGCGCAATTCGCGACTGATCGGCAGGCCCCACTCCTTGAGCTGGTTGAGCAGGCCGACGTGGGTGTCGGCAATGTCCGCCGACACCTGGCCCAGGCCGTAGCAGCAGAACTCCAGGGGGCGGCTGGCGGTGATTTTCGAGTCCAGCTGGCGCAGGCTGCCGGCCGCCGCATTGCGCGGGTTGGCAAAGACCTTGCCACCCGCTTCAAGCTGGCTGGCATTGAGTTTTTCAAAGCCGGCCTTGGACATGAACACTTCGCCGCGCACTTCCAGCAGCGGCGGCCAGCCGCTGCCATGCAGCTTGAGCGGCACATTGCGGATGGTGCGCACATTGACGCTGATGTCTTCACCGGTGGTGCCGTCGCCACGGGTCGCGCCCCGTACCAGCGCACCGTCACGGTACAGCAGGCTCACGGCCAGGCCGTCGAGCTTGGGCTCGCAGCTGTACTGCACCCTGGCACCGGCGCCGAACAGGTCACCCGCCGGCAGGTCCAGCCCCTCGCCCACGCGGCGATCGAAGTCGCGCAAGTCATCGTCCTCGAAGGCGTTGCCCAGGCTGAGCATCGGCACTTCGTGGCGCACCTGGGTAAACGCTGTCAGGGCCGCGCTGCCGACCCGCTGGGTCGGCGAGTCAGGGGTTACCAGGTGCGGGTTCTCGGCTTCCAGCGCCTTGAGCTCATGAAACAGGCGGTCGTACTCGACATCCGGAATGCTGGGCTCGTCGAGCACGTGATAACGGTAATTGTGCTGATCCAGTTCCGTGCGCAGTTCCAGGATTCGGGTTTCGGCGGCCTTCATGGTCGGGGTCTCTCAAAAAGCAAAAGAGCAGCCGGGGCTGCTCGATCAGTAGAAGAAGATGAGTGGACGCGGGCGCAGTTCATCCTGTCGCGCCCGGCCCAGGCACTCAGCGACGCTGAGTCAGTGCGCGACGCTCGAATTCGACAATACGCTGGCGGTAGTGTTCGATGGTCTGCGCCGTCAATACACTGCGCTGGTCATCCTTGAGCTCGCCATCGAGTTCATGCGCCAGCTTGCGCGCGGCCGCGACCATGACATCGAATGCCTGCTTGGGATGGCGCGGACCTGGCAAGCCAAGGAAAAAGCTCACCGCACGGGTGCTGAAATGGTCGATATCGTCCAGATCGAACACACCGGGCTTGACCGCATTGGCCATCGAAAACCAGATCTCGCCGTTGCCGGCCATGCTTTCGTGACGGTGGAAGATGTCCATTTCACCGAAACGCAGGCCGCTTTCAAGGATGTTCTGCAGCAATGCCGGCCCCCTGAAGCCGCCTTCGTCACGGGAGATGACACTGATGACCAGGACTTCTTCCAGAGGCACCTGGTCCTTGTCTTCAGTGGCTGCGGCACGCACCGCAGGCTTGTCCTCGACAACCTCGTCGTCACGGGCCGAGAACAGGCTCGGGCCGTCATCCGCCAGGTCAAGATTGCCCGACGCCGGTTCGTCCTTGCGCTTTCGGGTGTCGTTGTAGCGACGTCGCGGCTCACGCGCCTCGCCACTGACCGAAGGCAGGTCGTGTTCGTCAAGCTGCGGCTCTTTATGGGTGTCCAGCACGCGGGGAGGCCCCAGCAGATCGGCGGACGATGGCGTATCGTCCTCATCCGCGGTATTGGAGACGCTGCGGTCGAGCCTGAATTTCAATTTTCCCTTGCCGCCGCGCATGCGGCGCCAGCCGTCAAAGAGAATACCGGCGATGACAATGATGCCGATGACGATCAGCCACTCGCGCAGACCGATTTCCATGTAATCCCGTGCCTCTAATGAGAGATTCTGTAAACAAGGGCCTAAACCCCTTTAATACGCGGAGCCAAGTCTATGTTCTAACTGGCGTTTTGCCCACGATGACGATAAAAAAAGTGGTGATTAAACTAGCACGACCTCAAGCAACTTAACACCGTCTATTCCACCTGTGAGTCAAGAATCGGTAAGTAACGCACACCTGACGTCAAAAAACCCTCGGCGTTCCTGCATTGCAAACCCCCGTCAGGCCTCGACCATTGCCAGGGCTTCTTCCACATCGACCGCCACCAGCCGCGAACACCCCGGTTCGTGCATGGTCACACCCATCAGTTGATCGGCCATTTCCATGGCGATCTTGTTGTGCGTGATATAGATGAACTGCACCGTGGCAGACATCTCCTTTACCAGACGCGCATAGCGCCCCACGTTGGCGTCATCCAGCGGTGCATCGACTTCATCGAGCATGCAGAACGGCGCCGGGTTGAGCTTGAAGATCGCAAAGACCAGGGCCAATGCCGTCAGGGCTTTCTCGCCGCCGGACAACAAATGGATGGTGCTGTTCTTCTTGCCCGGGGGACGCGCCATGATTGTCACCCCTGTATCGAGTAAATCTTCGCCCGTCAGTTCCAAATAAGCAGAGCCACCCCCGAAAACTTTTGGAAAAAGGGCCTGGATTCCACTGTTTATCTGATCGAAGGTGTCCTTGAAGCGGTTGCGGGTTTCCTTGTCGATCTTGCGGATGACGTTTTCCAGCGTGTCCAGGGCTTCGACCAGATCGGCATCCTGGGCATCCAGATAACGCTTGCGCTCCGATTGCTGCTGGTACTCGTCGATGGCCGCCAGGTTGATCGCGCCGAGGCGCTGGATACGCGCGCCGATATTTTCCAGTTCCTGCTCGGCCTCGCGTTCGCTGGCCTCGGGCGCCAGGGTGGCAATGACCCCGCCCAGGTCATAGCCGTCCTCGTGCAACTGCTCTTCAAGGGCCTTGCGTCGTACGCTCAGCGTTTGCCAGTCCAGGCGTTGCTGCTCCAGTTGCCCGCGCAGCATCTGTGACTGCTGCTCGGCCTGGGTGCGGCGCTTTTCGACCTCGCGCAATTCACGGTCGGCGTCTTCGAGCGCATTCTTGGCCACGCGCATTTCTTCATCGACTGCCATGCGCCGTTCCAGCAATTCTTCAAGCTTCAGGCGCAGCTCTTCAAGCGGCGCGGCGCCCTCCTCCAGGTTCAGGCTCAGTTGCTCGCGGCGCTCATCGAGGCGTTCGGACTGCATGCGCAAGCGCGCAAGCGCCTGATGTGTCGAGTCGTACTGGGCCTTGAGCGAGCCCAGGCGCACGGCCAACTGATGGCTGCGATCCTTGTGCTGGCGTGCTTCCTGACGTACCCGATCAAGCCGCTCGCGCAGGCTGTCGCGCAGGCCTTGCAGCACCTCGCGCTGTTCGGTGTCCAGGGCCATGGCGTCCAGCGCTTCCTGCAACTGCAAGCGCGACTCGCCCAGGTTTTCATGCTCCAGCGTGCGCTGCCCGGCCAGTTCGGCCAGCTCCTGCTCCAGCCGTACACGGCGCAGGGTCAACTGCTCGGCACGGGCCTTGGCCGCCGACAGGCGCGCCTTGAGCTCACCTTGCTGACGGTGTTCATCCTGCAACTGCCGACGCAGTGTTTCGCGGTGTTCTTCCTGCTGCGCCTGCTGTTCACGCAGGGTCTGCAAACGCTCTTGCAGATCAGCCAGGGTCGCTTCACGGGCGTCACGCTCCACCACCAGCCGCTGGATTTCCTGGCCACGTGCCAACACGCCGCTCTGGGTCTCGTCGGCACGGCGCACCCGCAGGAAATCACGCCCCACCCAATAACCGTCACGGCTGATCAGGCTTTGCCCGGCCTGCAATGTACGGCGCAGGCGCAGGGCCTCATCGAGGTCGGGCACGACCAGTATCGGCCCCAGCCAGCCTGACAGGTCCAGCGCGCTGTCGACCTTGTCCAGCAGGCTGCCGGCCGGGTGCGAACCCTTCGCCGCAGCGCGTGCCGGGCTTACCAGGCGCAGATCGCCCTGACTGAAGCCGGCCAGGTCCAGCCCGGCCAGGTCATCGACCAGCACCGCCTGCAGATCGGCCCCCAGCACGGTCTCGACCGCCAGCTCCCAGCCGGCCTCGACGCTCAGGCCCTCGGCCAGCCGCGGGCACTCGCTCAACTGCTGCTCACGCAGCCATTCGGCGGTGCCGGTGCCCGGGTCCAGCGCCGCCTGCTGCAAGGCTTCCAGCGAGGCCAGACGTCCTTGCAAGCGTTGCAGTTCACCCTGGGCCTGCTGTTGATCCTCGGTGGCGTGCTGCAAGGTGGCGCGCAATTGCTCAAGCCGCTCGACAGCCTGCTCTTCGCCCAGTTGCAGGTCTTCGAGGGTCAACTCGCGGATCGCCAGTTCTTCTTCCTGCCCCTGGATCGCGGCATCTTCGGGGTCTGCGGCCAACACCTGCAACTCTTCACCGAGCCTTCGCTGACGCTCGGCCAACCGTTCCAAAGTCTGCTCAAGCTGCTGGATGCGCGACTGCTGCACCTGGGCCTGGCGCTGTGGTTCGGCCGATTGCTGATTGAAACGGTCCCACTGCTCCTGCCAGCCGTGCATGGCGCTCTCGGCGTCTTCCAGGGCGATGGCCGACTCTTCGGCGGCAGCGGCGGTCATTTCCTGCTCGGGCTCGAGCATTTCCAGCTCTTCGTTCAGGGTCGCCAGCAAGGTGCTGTCATGGCCCAGGTGCGACTCGGTCTCCTGGCGTGCCTGTTCGGCTTCGCGCAGGTCGTCCTGCAACTGGCGCAGGCGTTGCTGGCCATGCTGGATGCTCTGCTCGATGCGGGCAATGTCGCCGCCCACCGAGTAGAACCGTGCCTGAACCAGGTTGAAGCGTTCCGACAGGTCGTGATGACCATCGCGCAGGCGCTCGATGCCGGCATCGGCATTGCGCTGCTCGGCCACAAGGGCCTCGAAGCCAACTTCCTGATCGCCGATCACCGCCTCGCGCTGGCGCACCTGCTCGTTCAGGGCCTGCCATCGCAGAGCCGACAGCTGCGCCTTGAGCTGACGCTCTTCGGTCTTGTACTGCTGGTATTTCTCGGCGGCCTGGGCCTGGCGATGCAGGCGCTCAAGCTGGCGTTCGAGTTCTTCGCGCAGGTCGCTCAGACGCGCCAGGTTGTCCTGGGTGCGGCGAATGCGGTTCTCGGTTTCGCGGCGGCGCTCCTTGTATTTGGAGATGCCGGCGGCTTCCTCGATAAAATTGCGCAGCTCTTCGGGCTTGGCCTCGATCAGCTTGGAGATCATGCCCTGCTCGATGATCGAGTAGCTGCGCGGGCCAAGGCCGGTGCCGAGGAAAATATCGGTAATGTCCTTGCGCCGGCACTTGGTGCCGTTGAGGAAATAGGTGTTCTGGCTGTCGCGCGTCACCTTGCGGCGAATGGAGATTTCGGCGTAGGCAGCATACTCGCCCACCAGCGTGCCATCGCTGTTGTCGAACACCAGCTCGATGCTCGCCTGGCTGACCGGCTTGCGACTGGTGGAGCCGTTGAAGATGACGTCGGTCATCGACTCGCCGCGCAGGTTCTTGGCCGAGCTTTCGCCCATGACCCAGCGCACCGCATCGATGATGTTGGATTTGCCGCAACCATTGGGACCGACCACGGCCGCCATGTTGCTGGGAAAATTCACCGTGGTCGGGTCGACGAAGGACTTGAACCCGGCGAGCTTGATGCATTTGAGGCGCATGCCGTCAGTCCGCCGCCAGGGCGGCCAGCACCAGTTGGCAGTTGCGCTGGCCATAAGCCTTGAGCACGCTGCGGATGCGCACCTGGTCGCGGTCGATCACGGCATGCAGCAGTTGCGCGAACAGCTCGAGAAAGTCGCCCATCTCGGCCTTGCGCTGCTCCAGCGCCAGGTAATAGTTGCGGCTCATGGACGGTTGCAGGTTCTCGATGGTTTCTTGCAGGTACGGGTTATCGGCGAACGGAAACGCCGCACGCATCACGCTGAAGCTGTCTTCGACGAAGGCCTGCACGTCCTGGCGGTCATGGCTGGCCTGCAGGCGCTGCTGGATGCTCACGAAGGCTTGCAGGTCGCTCTGCTGCTGCCAGCGCTCGGCCACCTCCAGCGCCAGCAGGATGTAAAGCTCGCTCATCAGCGTGCACAGGCTGGTGACGTGATGGGCATTGAGCGCGGTCACCTGGGCTCCGCGACGCGGCAGGATCACCACCAGGTGGCGGCGCTGCAGGATCAGCAGGGCTTCGCGCACCGAGCCGCGGCTGACGTTCAATGACTGCGTGACCTTCTGCTCCTGGATGCGCTCACCAGGCTTGAGTTCGCCACGGATGATCCGTTCGGCCAAATGTTGGGCGATTTGCTCGGCCAGGCTGTCGGGAGCCTTGAACATCGTTTGATTCCTTCGCAACTACAGACTCGATACAAGCGGCGCAGTGTATCTCAAGCGTAGAAGCATTGGCGCAAACTCTTGCGAGGTTAGTGACCAACTGTTGCAGCGCCGCAAACGCCTGTGCGCAGGCCTTCGGGGGCCTGCGCACAGCGTCCGTCGGTACAGGGTTGCAAGGTGTTGCCGGTCTAGACGGTCTCGGGGGTGGCGGCATCAGGGGCCGGGGCCTTTTCCGGCGGCTTGATCGAGCCTATGTACACCGCCACGATGGTCAACAGCGCCCCACCGATCTGCACGGCCGAACTGGCCTTGCCCAACAACGTGATATCAATGAAATAGGTGATCACCGGCTCCAGCAGCAGGATCAGGCCGGCCAGACCCAGGCTCAGTGCGCCGATCGAGCGGTTGACCAGCAACCAGCCGACAAACTGCACCAGGACCCCGTAGATGATCAGCATCCACAAGGTCTGTGTGTCGACGATTGCCAGGCTTTCGTTATTCAGCAACGCATACACCAGCAACACCAGGGCTGCCCACAGGCTCAGGTTGAGCATCTGCGCAATCTTGTCGCCGCCACCGTCCGGCAACTGGGTGTTGACCTTGAGGAAGTACACACAGATCGCGTAGGCCAGCCCCGACAACACGCCATACACCACGCCCTTGATGCCCAGCGCACTGCGCATTTCCGGCATCAGCAGCAGATACAGCCCCACGAACGCCAGGCAGATGGAAATCACAAAGTAGATCGACGGCTTTTCCTTCAACAGGAAAAGCCCCAGCAAGGTCATGAAAAACACCTGGCAGTTGGTCAGGATCGAACCGATGCCGGGCCCCACGATATAGATGCTCTGGTGCCAGAGCACCAGGTCGACGGCCAGGAATACACCGGCCAGCGCCGTGTACATCTGGGCCCGCAGGCTGCTGAGCAGCACCGGAGTCTTGCGCACCTTGAGCAACAGGTAGAACAGGATCGATGCAAACAGCATGCGATAGAACCCTGCCCCGCCGGCGCCGATATTGGCAAAGGCCACGGCCAGCGCCGACAGGCTGAGCATCAGCCCGCCAAGGGTCAGTTCGATGATTGCCCGATTGTTGTTAGTTGACATCAGCGACCTCCCGGGTCGTACGCAGCGTGTCGAGATCATTGCCTGGCGCCTGCCGTTGTCTTGCAGGTAATCGATAAGCGCCGCCTTCACCGGTTCCGGGTCATGGCCGTCGTTCACCGAACCTGAGCAACTTAAAAAGTCGATGTACGCTTGGCCTTGCATGTCATATCAGGCGCTTTTCTGCGCCGCCGGCTCAAGCCCAAGGCGAGCATTGAGCGAGGTGAAAATATCCCGGGCGCGCAACGACAGCAGGCTGAAAGAGCCGGCATCGCCATAACCGTGGGAGGATTCGCACAAGCCGTTGAGGTAAAGCGCCGGCAGGCTGCAGCCTTCGCGGGCCGACAGGCTGTAGTCGCGCCCGATACGGATGACCCCATCCGCATCGCAAGCCAGGCACTCGGCCAGGTCCTTGAGCACGGCCGGAAAACGCTCGTCCTGCTCGCCGGTGCCCAGGTTGCGAAAGCCGGTGGCCAGGACAATCGCGTCCAGATTGTCGAGCGCTTCGCAGGTCTGGTCGCGTGTGTCGAGCACATTCAGCGTGTAGCCGTGTGTGTCGGGCGTGCAGCTCTGGATTTCATGCAGGCCCTTGATGGTGACCCGCTCCTTGCCCTTGAGACGGTCTTCGTACATGCCCACGTACAACTCGCCGATCACATCGGCATCGGCGGCCGAATAGTTGGTGTAGTGCAAGTGCCGATTGATGTGACGCTTGGCCTCGGCCGAGCTGTAGTAGTACTGGTCGACAAAGGCCGGGAAATACACATGCTCGCTGAACGGGCTGGTGTCCTTGAGACGAAAGCCATAGCCGCGCTGCACGTTGATGATCTCCAGCTGCGGCCAGGTATGACGCAGGTGCAGGATGATCTCGATGGCGCTCTGGCTGCCGCCCACCACCGCCACGCGCTTGAGCTCGCCCTGCCGGGACAGTTGCTCCAGGCGCCCCAGATACTGGGTCAGGTGAAACACCCGATCCTCGGCACAGCCGGCAAAGGCCTTGGGGATCACCGGGGTACGGCCGGGCGCCAGCACCAGCGAACGGGCATAGAATCGGTCGCCGGCCTGGGTGGTCACGCAATACAACTGGCTGGCGGAATCGGTCTGGATCGAGGTCACCGCCTGGTTGTAGGCCACCTCGTGGGCAAAGAACCCGGCCACCCAGCGCACGTACTCGGCAAATTCGCTGCGCAGCGGAAACTCCAGGCCAAGGTTCAGGTGTTCGAACAACCGATCGTTTTCGAACAGGAAATTGGTGAAGGTGTAGCGGCTGCGCGGGTTGCGTGGCGTGACCAGGTCGCGGCTGGGATGGTTCTGGATATCGCTGCCCGCCAGCAACATTTCCGGTTGCCAGCGGGGGCCGGCATGGCGCTCGAGAAACAGCCGGGTGCCGCTGAATTGCAGCTCTTGCAATGCAATGGCCAGGGCAATGTTGGCCGGGCCGAAACCGATGCCGATCACATCGAACACCTGACCATGACGCCCGGCATCCCTGGCATTGACGGTATGAACACTCATCCTTGCTTTCCTTTATTACAGTCAGTCTGCTGGCTCGACACAGCGGAGCACCGCGCAGGGTGTCCGCCATCGAGCCCATCGGGGGGAGACGCTTCAGCCTTCCTGCGCGGCCAGCTTTAACCACTGCTGCACCGGTGCACAGGCCAGCACCTGATCGACGTACCCTTGCAGCGATGCCGGCACCTCGATGCCGTAGCGACGAAAACGGAACACCACCGGCGCAAACATCGCATCGACAATGCCGAAGGCGCCGCACAGGAACGCGTGCGAACCGCTGCGCTCACGCAGTTGGGTCCAGATCGCGAAGATCCGCCGGATGTCTTCTTGCGTGTCCGGCGTCAAGGGTTCCGGGGTCTCGCCGGTTTGCAGGCCAAACGACAGTTGCGTGCGCAGGTGGGTGAAACCCGAATGCATTTCCGCTGCCGCGGCACGCGCCAGTGCCTTGAGCTGCGCGTCTTCGGGCCACAGGTTGGCGTCCGGGTAGGCGCTGGCGATGTATTCGCAGATCGCCAGGCTGTCATTGATGACGATGCCATCAAGCACCAGGGCCGGCACTTTGCCGGAGGGTGAATAGGCCAGGATGTTCTGGCGGGTGTCGCGCTGTTCCAGCCGGACCTGAACGGTATCGAAGGCCACATCGGCGGTCACCAGCGCCAGCCAGGCGCGAAACGACCATGAAGACTTGTTGAAATCCCCGATAACCAGTTTTGTAGACATTGAACGCTCCGCACCGCGTGTGATATGAAATGGCCAGTCACTCTATAAGCCTTGCGCACCTCGGTATTGCACAAAACTGGACATTTCATGGAAGAGCCGCCACACATCGAACCCCCTGGAAAGGGCAAGGACTTCGTCAATTTCTGGCGCATTCCGGAGGGCGACTGCGAGCTGTTATCGGCGCATTACAGCACCCAGTCCTTCGGGCGGCACTCGCATGATCGCTATGCCGTCGGGGTGATCAGCGGCGGGGCCGAAAAGCTGTTCTATCGTGGTCGCTACGCACTCGGCGGGGCCGGCAGCGTGGTCACCATCAGCCCTGGCGAAATTCATGACGGCCTGCCGGGCAGCGAAGAAGGCTGGGCCTATCGCATGCTCTATCTCGACCCGCAATGGGTCAGCCGTACGGTGTTTCAAGGACGTTTGGGCGAAGATCACATTCATCTGTTCCAGACCGCGATCAACCAGACGCCTGACGTTTCCAGGCTGTTTCTGCATCGGCACCGGCTCATCGAACGCAGCCCCTCCGGCCTGGAGCGGGAAACCCTGCTGCTGGACCTGATTGCCCAACTGTTCGAACGCAGCGGCGCGCCGGTCGTGACCCTCGATACCCGCGAGCCGCATGCGGTCAGACAGATCAGGCAGAAGCTGGAAGATGACTTTGACAAAGCGGTGTCGCTGGAAGAACTGGCGCAGATGGTCAACCTCGATGCCTTGTACCTGATCCGCGTGTTCAAGAAATGCGTGGGGGTGACGCCGCACAGCTACCAGATCCAGAAACGCATTGCGCATACCCAGAAGCTGCTGCGCCGCGGTGCCGGCCTGGCCGAAGCGTCATTCGCCTGCGGTTTCTTCGACCAGAGCCACATGAGCCGGGCATTCAAGAAAGTGGTCGGCATGACCCCCGGCAGCTTTCGCAGGCTCTGCAACTGACCCTGCTGCACAGCGGAACTTCATCCGCCGGCCCGCATCACAGCTGCGACCCTTGCCTTGAGCCTGCTCACCGAGACCGATATGACCTGCGCTTCGCCCCGCCGCACCGCCCACCGCGCCGCCCTGCTCTACAGCGTTGCCGACCCTGCCGAGTGCGGCGTGCAGGCCAGCCACGTCTATATCGAAGACGGCCTGCTGCTGGTTGAAGAGGGTCATATCACCGCCGTGGGTCAGGCTGTCGAGCTGTTGCCGGGCCTTGATCCGCAGGTGCCCGTGATCGAGCACGCCAATGCGCTGATCACCCCAGGCTTCATCGACACCCATATCCATCTGCCCCAGGCCGGGATGATCGGCGCCTGGGGCGAGCAACTGCTCGACTGGCTCAACACCTACACCTTTCCGTGCGAGCGGCAGTTTGCCGACCCGGCGCATGCCGCTGACGCGGCCGAGCGGTTCATCCAGGAACTGCTGCGCAACGGCACCACCACCGCCATGGTCTTTGGCAGCGTGCACAAGGCGTCGGTAGATGCTTTTTTCGAGGCCGCCGAACGGCGTAACCTGCGCATGATCGCCGGCAAGGTGATGATGGACCGCAATGCCCCGGACGACCTGACCGACACGCCTGAATCGGGCTATGCCGACAGCAAGGCGTTGATCGAACGCTGGCATGGCAAGGGCCGCCTGAACTATGCCGTCACCCCGCGCTTTGCGCCCACCAGCACGCCTGAGCAACTGGCCATGGCCGGCCGCTTGCTGGGCGAATACCCGGGCCTGTACTTGCAGACGCACATCAGTGAAAGCCCGCAGGAAGTGGCCTGGGTCAAGGCGCTGTTTCCCGAGCGCAGCGGTTACCTGGACGTCTACGACCATTACCGTCTGCTGGGCGAGCGCTCGCTGCTGGCTCATGGCGTACACCTGTGCGAGGCCGAATGCGCACGCCTGGCCCAGACCGGCTCGGCGATTGCCTTTTGCCCCACCTCCAACCTGTTTCTGGGCAGCGGGCTGTTCAACCTGCCGATGGCCGAACGGCACAAGGTCAATGTGGGTCTTGGCACCGATGTCGGCGCCGGCACCAGCTTTTCGATCCTGCAGACACTCAATGAAGCCTACAAGGTGATGCAGTTGCAGGGCGCACAACTGCACCCGTTCAAGGCACTGTACCTGGCGACCCTGGGCGGCGCCCGCGCCCTGCGCCTGGACGACCGGATCGGCAGCCTGCGCGTGGGGCTTGAGGCCGACTTTGTAGTACTCGATTACCACGCCACGCCGTTGCTCAAATACCGGCTGGCGCAGGCCCGTTCGATCGAAGAAACGCTGTTCGTGCTCATGACCCTGGGCGACGACCGCGTGGTGCGCCAGACCTGGTCGGCCGGCCAGTGCGTGCACGCACGTACCTGATGTGCCTTGCGACAGCTGCCTTTAGCACCGTTTTTGTGGGCGGCGGCTTGCCGGCGATGAAGTTTCGACACTGCATCGCCCACCACAAAATGCATTTAAGACAAAAAAACATAACCACTTAATGCATTTTTAAAATATTAGCTTATACCCAAAACGAATTTCCCTTCGCCTCGTATTGCCAATAATCTTATAAGCATTGGTGAGGCCACTGCGCCTTGCTTATAAGCAAAACCCTACCGTACACACGACTGGCCGCGATCGAAGGAGCGTCACATGAGCGTCGAAATCATCGGCATGATCACCGCCACCCCCAGTGCCGAGGTGGACCAGCCACTGGGCGACGCCGTGGATGCCGACTTTGTCCGGCGCTTTGCCCAGGCCCACGAGCAGGCCGGCTTCGACAAGGCGCTGGTGGGTTATTTTTCCAATGGTGCCGAAGGCGCCGTGGTCAGTTCATTCATCGCCGCTGCCACCGAGCGCTTGGGTATTCTGCTGGCCTACCGGCCCGGCGTGATCGCCCCGCCGCTGGCCGCCCGGCAACTGGCCACACTGGACCAGTTCAGCAACGGCCGCCTGTCGCTCAATGTCATCAGCGGCGGCAGCGACACCGACCAGCAGCGCGACGGCGACTGGCTGGATCATGACCAGCGCTATGCGCGCACCGAGGAATACTTGCAGGCCCTCAAGGCGATCTGGACCGCTGCCGGGCCGGTCGACCATGAAGGTCGCTTTTACCGTTTCAAGGGCGCGCTGCCTAATGTACGTCCCCGGCAGAAACCGCACATCCCTATCTATTTCAGCGGCTCGTCGCCAGCGGCGCTGGAGGTTGCAGCGCGCCATGCCGACACCTACATGCTCTGGGGCGAGCCACTGGCCGACTTTGCCGAACATGTGCAGCACCTGCGGCGCATCGCCCAGCCGCAAGGCCGCAGCCCACGGATCTCGGTGTCGTTCCGGCCCATCGTGGCCGATACCGAGGAAGCGGCCTGGAAGCGCGCCGCCGAAATCCTCGAACGCATCCGCGACAACCGCGAGCGCTTAGGCCTGCCACTGCATGGCCATGCGCCAGGCAATGCCGGCTCACAACGGCTACTGGCCGCCGCCCAGCGCGGCGAGGTGCTGGACGAACGGCTATGGACCGGCGTGGCACGGCTGACCGGCGCGCAATGGAATTCCACGGCCCTGGTCGGCACGCCCGAACAGGTCGCCGCTGCCTTGGGACGCTATTGGGCGCATGGCGCCAGCACCTTTCTGATTCGCGGCTTCGACCCGCTGGCCGACGCCGAACTCTATGGCCGGGGCCTGATCCCGGCGATCCGTGAACACATCGCCCACCTGCAACCGCGCAAGGCCGGCTGACCTGGAGAAGTCCCATGAACCTGATTCAACTGTTGCGCCGCAGCCTGGTGGCGCTGGCCATCGCCGCGCCGGTGCTCAGCGCACAGGCCGCAGAGCCGACCGTACTGCGCGTCGGCGACCAGAACTACTACAACGTGCGCGCCTCGATGGAAGCCTCCGGCGTGCTCAAGGATGCACCTTATACCGTGGACTGGAAGCACTTCCAGTCGGCCGCGCCGGTGGCCGAAGGGCTGGAAGTCGGCGCGCTGGACCTGGGCTTTCTCGGCGACTCGGGCTTTATCTTCCTGGCCGCCAAGGGCGCGCAGGTCAAATTGATCGGTGTCTCGCGGCAAAACCCGGACACCATCGCCCTGCTGGTGCCCAAGGATTCGCCGGTCAAGACCATTCAGGACCTCAAGGGCAAGAAGGTCGCGTACTGGCCCGGCGCCTGGAGCCAGCAACTGACCCTGCGCGCCCTGGACAAGGCCGGCCTGCCGCATGACTACGTCGAGTTCGTCAAACTGATGCCGATCGACGCCGCCGCCGCCTTCCCGCGTGGCAGCATCGACGCCTTCCCGGTGTGGGAACCCTATATCTCCCAACAGGTGGTGTTCTCCGGCGCCAAGCCGATCATCACCGCCCGCGACCTGATGCCAGGACTGTCGAGCATCGCCGCCAACGCCAATGCCATCGACCCCAAGCGTGAAGCCATTGCCGACTTTCTGGGCCGCCTGCAAAAGGCCCGCGCCTGGGTGGAGGCCAACAAGGACACCTACGCCGACCAGTGGGCGAAAAAAGCCAACCTTGATCCGGCCGTTTCACGCCACTGGATCGGTCAGGCCAACATGACCGTAGGCCCGGTGGACGAACAGGCAGCCAAGGACTACCAGGGCACCGCAGATTTTCTGCAACAGACCGGCGCATTGCCCAAGCCGTTTGACACCCGCACCATCATCGACACCTCGTTCAGCCAGGCATTTACCCGGTAGGACCGGCTTCAGCCGGGAACCTCGCACCGCCATTCGCTGCTAAAGCAGCGCCTACCAAACAGCATGCACCGTGCTGGTGCCTGCTTTTCAGGACAGACCTGCTACAGCGCACCAAGGTATGACTGGTCAGACCACACAAACAAACCAAGCATCCCTTCAAGCCCCGTAAACCGGGGCTTTCTTATTGAAACCTCAAGGCAGGCAAACAAATTGCATAAGGTATTGCGTTCCGTCCACGCCCCTTTGCACAAGGTCCTGCCGAATGAAAGTCCACGCTGCCCCGTTCGAGAAATACGTCAACCTGGCCGATGCCCGTCTGGGCACGCGTATCCTGTCGGTGACCGATGACTGGTTTGCCGACGCCAACCGCCTGTTCCAGCCCCACGCAGCCGTGTGGAAAGAAGGCGTGTTCGACGACAACGGCAAGTGGATGGACGGCTGGGAATCGCGGCGCAAACGCTTCGAGGGCTACGACAGTGCAGTCATCCGCCTGGGCGTGGCGGGGGTGATCAAAGGCGTCGACATCGACACCTCCTGGTTCACCGGCAACTACCCGCCCTCGGCCTCGCTGCAAGCCTGCTTTCTGGCCGACGGTGATCCGGACGACAGTACCGACTGGCTCGAAGTGCTGCCCTCGGTCGACCTGCAGGGCAACAGTCACCATTACCACGCCATAGACGCCAGCCAGCCGTTCAGCCACCTGCGCCTGAACATCTACCCCGATGGCGGTGTTGCCCGCCTGCGGGTGCACGGCATTCCCTACCGTGACTGGTCGGCCGTCGACGTCGAACAGACCCTGGACCTGGCCTCGGCCCTCAACGGCGCGCGGGCAATTGCCTGTTCCGACGAGCACTACGGCAGCATGGGTAACCTGCTCAACCCCGGCCGCGGCGTGAACATGGGCGACGGCTGGGAAACCGCCCGCCGCCGCACCCCCGGCAACGACTGGGTGATCGTCGCGCTGGCCCATCCGGGCGTCATCGAGCAAGTGATCGTCGACACCCTGCACTTCAAGGGCAACTACCCCGACAGCTGCTCGATCCAGGGCGCATTCGTCAAGGGCGGTACCGACAGCCAGATCGAAACCCAGAGCCTGTTCTGGCGCGAACTGCTGCCCAGCCAGAAGCTGAGCATGCACGCCGAGCATGTGTTCAACGAACAGATCAAGGACCTGGGTCCGATCACCCATGTACGCCTGAACATTTTTCCCGATGGCGGCGTGAGCCGGTTGCGGCTGCTGGGCGTCGCGAAAAGCCTCGGATGATTCAAGGCTTTTCGCGACCGCTGGTCGCTCCTACCTATCTCTATCCACAGAAGAATCCCCATGCGCCGCCTGATCATCGAACCCTTGACCAAACACGCCTTCGCCCCTTTCGGCGAGGTGATCGAAACCGAAGGCAGCGCGCACTTTGCAATCAACAACGGTTCAACCCAGCGCTATCACCGCCTGGCCGAGGTGCAGACCGCCGCCCCTGACGACAAGGCGATCATCAGCATCTTCCGTGCCCAGGCGCTGCCGTGGCCGCTGACCATTACCATGCTCGAACGCCACCCACTGGGCAGCCAGGCCTTCATCCCGTTGCTGGGCAACCGCTTTGTCATCGTGGTGGCGCCGGCAGGTGACGAGCCGGATCCTGCGTTGATGCGCGCCTTTATCACCGATGGCAGACAAGGCATCAACTACGGTCGTGGCGTGTGGCATCACCCGGTGCTGAGCCTGCAGGCGCAGGATGATTTTCTGGTGGTGGACCGCAGCGGCGAGGGCAATAACTGCGATGAGTATTTCTTTGCCCAGGCGCAGCAAGCCCTGCTGGACCCACACTCGCACTGATCACCTACGCTGCGATACCACCTTGCGTTGGCACGCCACGGCACACCGTTCATCTGACATTGTGTTGACGTAAGCGCCGCATTGGTGTCTTCTGAAACCGTTTTCAGAACCCGCCAATAAAGACAAAAGGTGTTCACTGTGGGCAGTTTTCCGGCGTCGCCGCGCATGCGCGTGACCATGAACGATGTGGCCGAACTGGCCGGTGTGTCCAAGGCCAGCGTCTCGCGTTTCATTGGCGAGGACCGCCAGTTGCTGTCCGATGCCATCGCCTTGCGCATCGAACAGGCCATCGACACCCTCGGCTACCGCCCCAACCAGATGGCGCGTGGCCTCAAGCGCGGCCGCACCCGCCTGATCGGCATGCTGGTCGCCGACATCCGCAACCCCTATTCCATTGCTGTCATGCACGGCGTCGAGACCGCCTGCCGCCGCCACGGCTACAGCCTGGTGGTGTGCAACACCGACCGCGACGACGAGCAGGAGCGCCTGCACCTGGCGGCGCTGCGCTCGTACAACATCGAAGGCCTGATCGTGAACACCCTGGGCCATCACCTCGACGAGCTGCGCGACCTGCACCGCGAACTGCCCATGGTGCTGGTGGACCGTGACGTCGACCAACTGGACAGCGACCTGATCGGCCTGGACAACGTCGCCGCCGTGCAGCAAGCCATCGATCACCTTGAAGGCAATGGCTATCGCGACATCCTCCTGATCAGCGAACAGCAGGACGGCACCAGTTCGCGCGCCCAGCGCATGGCGGCCTTCAAGGCGCAGATCAGCCAGCGCCCGGCCTTGCGCGGCCAGGTATTGCAGACCGACGAGCACCTGGGCGACCACTTGCGTACGTTTCTCGCCGCACCAGGGCCGGGCCCCAAGGCGCTGTTTACCGCCAATGGCGTCGCCACCCTGACCTGCACGCGCCTCTTGCGTGAACTGGGTTGCGACCTGTTCAACGACATCGGCCTGATCGCCCTGGACGAACTGGACTGGTATCCCCTGGTGGGCAGCGGCATCACCGCCCTGGCGCAACCGACCCACGAGATCGGCGTCACCGCGTTCCAGTGCCTGCTGGGCCGGCTGCGTGGCAACGAAGACCCGGCCCGGCACCTGGATTTCACCGCCCGGCTGATCGAACGCGGCTCGACCCGACCGCGACCCTGACACCTGCTACGGTCAAACCAAGGCGCTATCAGCCGTTTTTACCAGCCCCTTTCACGAAACAAAATGAAACCGGTTTCAGAGGACAATAACAATGCACATGAACCCCGTCTCCATCAGCCTTTCCAGCTTCGGTGCCAGCGTGGTGCGCGAACGCGGGCAGGCGGCTTTTATCCCGCTGCTGGTCGACTGTGGCGTGTCGCGCATCGAACTGCGCGAAGAGCTGTTCACCCGTGAGGACTTTCCGGCCCTGGCCCATGCCATTGCCGTACAAGGGCTGGAATGCCTGTATTCATCCCCTCTGGAGCTGTGGCTGCCCGACCAGGCGCAGCCCAACCCGGCACTGGCCGCCACCCTTGAACGTGCGCAAGCCTGTGGCGCGCAATGGCTGAAAGTGTCGCTGGGGCACTTCACCCCGGCGTGCGACGTGCAGGCGCTGAGTGCGCAACTGGCGCGCCAGCCGGTGCAGTTGCTGGTCGAAAACGACCAGACCGCCCACGGCGGCCTGATCGCGCCGTTCTGCGCATTCTTTGCCAGGGTGCAATCGCTCACGCCCGCCATTGCCATGACCTTCGATGTCGGCAACTGGCAGTGGCAGGACCAAAACGTACTCCAGGCCGCCGAGCAACTGGGGCGCCATGTGCGCTACGTGCACTTCAAGGCCGTGACCCGCAAGGCCGACGGCCGGCTGGTCGCCACACCACCGACCGAGGCCGACCTGCCGCACTGGCGCGCCGTGCTGGCGCACCTGCCTGCCGCCGTGCCGCGTGCCATCGAGTACCCCTTGCAAGGCGACGACCTGCGGGCGGTGACGCTCAGCCAGGTCCACCTGCTGGCGCGCCTGGCGCCGCCGGCACCGGTTCAACCCGCACAGGTGGCTCATCATGGCTGAGATCGACATCCTCTCCTTCGGCGAAACCATGGCCATGTTCGTCGCCGAGCAGCCGGGCGATCTGGCCGGCGTCAGCCATTTTGAAAAACGCATCGCCGGCGCCGACAGCAACGTCGCCATCGGCCTGGCACGCCTGGGCTTCAAGGTGGCCTGGCTGAGCCGGGTCGGTGACGATTCGCTGGGGCGTTTTGTGGTCGACACGCTGGAGCGCGAAGGCGTGAGCTGCACGCACGTCAAGACCGACGCACACCTGCCCACCGGCTTTCAGCTCAAGTCCCGCGAGTTGGGCGGTGCGGACCCTGTGGTGGAGTACTTTCGCAAGGGCTCGGCGGCCAGCCGCCTGGCGCCCAAGGACATCGACCCACGCCTGTTCCAGGCCCGGCACCTGCACGCCACCGGTATTCCGGCGGCGCTGTCGGACAGCTGCCGCGAGCTGTCCCATGTCTTGATGCAGGGCATGCGCGACGCCGGGCGCAGCGTGTCGTTCGACCCCAACCTGCGCCCGTCACTGTGGCCGGACAAAGCCTGCATGGTGCGCGAGATCAACGCCCTGGCCGGCCTGGCGGATTGGGTATTGCCGGGGCTGGCCGAAGGCAAGGTGCTGACCGGTCATGACGATCCGCGCGACATCGCGGCGTTCTACCTGGAGCGCGGGGTCAAGGCCGTGGTGATCAAGCTGGGGGCCGAAGGCGCCTATTACCGCACCCCCACCGATGAAGGCCGTGTGGCCGGCGTGCCGGTCAGCCAGGTGGTCGATACCGTGGGCGCCGGCGATGGCTTTGCTGTCGGGGTGATCAGCGCCCTGCTGGAACACCAGGACCTGACCCAGGCCGTGGCCCGCGGCAACTGGATCGGCAGCCTGGCGGTACAGAGTCGCGGCGACATGGAAGGCCTGCCGGGACGCGCGGCGCTCGACGCCGCCTGGCCGCCTGTTTCACACCCGTTAAAACAACCGGCCTGACCGCCATGCCCCTCCAGGGCACAACCGGCCCTGCTGGCCTGCTGACAACAACAAGAAACACAGGAATATCAAAATGGAAAAGCTACTTGACCGTGCCAAGGCCACCGGCCTGAAACGCCGCTGGCTGTTGATCATGCCCATTGTTTTCATCACCTACAGCCTGGCCTACCTGGACCGCGCCAACTACGGCTTCGCCGCCGCCGCCGGCATGGCCGAAGACCTGCACATCACCCCGGGCATGTCGTCGTTGCTCGGCGCGCTGTTCTTCCTGGGGTACTTCTTCTTCCAGGTGCCGGGCGCCATCTATGCCCAGAAGCGTAGCGTGAAGAAGCTGATCTTCGTCAGCCTGATCCTCTGGGGCAGCCTGGCGACCCTGACCGGTGTGGTGTCCAACGCCTACATGCTGATTGCCATCCGCTTTCTGCTCGGGGTGGTCGAGGCGGCGGTGATGCCGGCCATGCTGGTGTACCTGTGCTACTGGTTCACCCGCGCCGAGCGTTCACGGGCCAACACCGTGCTGATCCTCGGCAACCCGGTGACCATGCTCTGGATGTCAGTGGTGTCCGGCTACCTGGTGGCGCATTTCAGCTGGCGCTGGATGTTCATCATCGAGGGCTTGCCGGCGGTGATCTGGGCCTTTATCTGGTGGCGCCTGGTGGATGAACGCCCCGCCCAGGCCAAATGGCTGAGCGAAGCCGAGAAAACTCAGCTGCAAGCGCAACTGGATGCCGAGCAAGTGGGCATCAAGCCCGTAAAGAACTACGCCGAAGCCTTTCGCTCGCCCAAGGTGCTGCTGCTGGCGGCGCAGTATTTTTGCTGGAGCATCGGGGTCTACGGCTTTGTGCTGTGGCTGCCGACCATCCTGAAAAAAGGCATGCAAATGGACATGGTCGAGGCCGGCTGGCTGTCGGCGCTGCCGTACCTGGCAGCCGTGATCGGCATGGTCGTGGTGTCCTGGGCCTCGGACAAGACGCAAAAACGCAAGGCGTTCGTCTGGCCACCACTGCTGATCGCCGCCATCGCCTTCTACGGCTCCTATGCGCTGGGCACCGAGCACTTCTGGTGGTCGTACACGCTGCTGGTGATTGCCGGCGCCTGCATGTACGCACCCTATGGTCCGTTTTTTGCCATCGTCCCGGAAATCCTGCCGTCCAACGTCGCCGGCGGTGCCATGGCGTTGATCAACAGCCTCGGCGCCCTGGGCTCGTTCGCCGGCTCCTATCTGGTGGGTTACCTCAACGGCGTGACCGGCACCTTGAGCGCGTCGTACCTGTTCATGAGCGGTGCGCTGCTGGTCTCGGTGCTGCTGACGCTGATGCTGCGGCCCGACAACAAGGCCACGCCGGCCCGTCACGAATCCAACACCCAGCGCGCCTCGGCGCACTCTTGAGGCGGAGAGCCTGACGATGAAAAAACATGTTGTGCTGTACAAGACCCTGTCAGCACCCTTGATGGCCCGCTTGCAGGCGCACGCCGAGGTCACGCTGATCGAAGACCCCAAGCGCGACGGCCTGGCCCGGCTGCGCACCGCCCTGCCCCACGCCCATGGCCTGCTGGGCGCCAGTATCAGGCTGGATGCTCCTCTGCTGGACCTGGCCCCGCACCTGCAAGCCATCGCCACCGTGTCGGTGGGCGTGGACAACTACGACATCGATGAACTGAACCGGCGCGGCATCGCCCTGTGCAACACACCGGACGTGCTGACCGAGACCACCGCCGACACCGGCTTTGCCCTGATCATGGCCACCGCCCGGCGCGTGGTGGAACTGGCCAGCCTGGTGCGCAGCGGCGAATGGACGCACAACATCGGCCCGGCGCACTTTGGCAGCGACGTGCACGGCAAGACCCTGGGCATCGTCGGCATGGGCCGTATCGGCGAGGCCCTGGCCCAGCGCGGGCACTTCGGCTTCGGCATGCCGGTGCTCTACCACTGCCGTTCGCCGAAACCGGCAGTCGAGGCGCGCTTCAATGCCGGCTATCGCAGCCTGGAAGCGTTGTTGCAGGAAGCGGATTTCGTCTGCCTGACCGTGCCGTTGACCGCCGAGACCGAGGGGCTGATCGGTCCACCGCAACTGGCGTTGATGCGCCCGCACAGCATCCTGATCAACATCGCACGCGGCAAGGTGGTAGTCGAACAGGCGCTGATCGAGGCCCTGCAACGCGGGCAGATCGGCGGCGCCGGGCTGGACGTGTTCGAGCGCGAACCACTCGACCCCGCCTCGCCGCTGCTGCAGATGGACAACGTGGTGGCCACCCCGCACATGGGCTCGGCCACTCACGAAACCCGCGAAGCCATGGCCGCCTGCGCGGTGGGCAACCTGATCGATGCGCTGCAAGGCAAGCGGCCCGCCAACCTGGTCAATCCGCAAGCGTGGCCAGTGGCGTAGGAGCGCGCTTGCCGGAATGCCGGCAGAGACAGATGGCCGCCCCCGCGCTACAAGATCATGCCCCAGCTAGGCGGCAGTACTTTGCATACCTGTCCTGGAAATGTGGATCTTGTTGTCGCGTTCGAGCGGTTCGATGCGGCTGTCAATGTAGGTCGAGAAAAGTGGCGTCGTCATAGACGGTGTCTTTTTCATTGCATCCAAGGTGTCGAACCAGCGTTGCGCCCAGGCAGTGGTAAATTCGATACACCCAAACGGTGGGAATTTCGTGTAGAGGCGAAGCCTGTAGCCTTCCACCTCGTGGTGAGTCCAGTCCCCGCTATTCATACCGATCACATCCACCTGCCCCTTGCGAACCTGATGAATGTAAAGAACCGTGCCGTTCTTTATGTCAATACCGAAGTATTTACCATCGCCTTCGCGATACACCTCGTGGGCTGAATCAGGATTGAAAATAGCAGGAGCGCTGAGAGCGTCTTTCAAATTCCGCAACATACGTTTGCGCGCTCGCAGGCGTACAATCAACATCAACACGGGCACCAGCACCGCAAGCCATAAAAGCGCCCACACATCCAAAGTCATGTACGCCTCTCTTCGACGCTTCTTTAATGGCATTCAGCCTACCACCCGAGAATGTCAGTCGGTAGCCTGCTTTTCTTGACGCCCACAAACGCAAAAACCCGCCGAGGCGGGTTGTTTGCACATGACCATCCGACATCCTGTCAGCAGCCGTCCTGGCAATGGTCGATCGTCCTTGATCACCGTAGCGCTTCCTTGGCTGCGGCTGTTGGATCCTATCTTACGAGTGTACGTTGCCTGCGCAAATGGCCGAATGCCTTCAGCGCGTGTAAGCCTTTGGCTATCGACCAAAGTCGTAGCCACAACACACAAGAAATTTCGTGACCCATCGCTCAACTCTGGTCACGATAGGTCGACAGCCTTCAATAAGCGCCTCGGGCTGTTCGGGCTCTTACCTGCATAACAATAACAAACGAGGGTCGATGCCATGAGCATGCGCCATCTTTCCATCAGCCGGCGGTTATGGCTGATTCTGGTTGTCTGTGTCTTGATGCTGTTCATCCTGGCCGCCGCGCTGCTCAAGCAGATCCACGACGATCTGTACCTGGCCAAGGCGCAGAAAACCATGCATGTGGTGCAGACCGCCAGCGGCCTGCTCAATCACTACCACGGCCTGGAAACGGCCGGCACCCTGACCCGTGAGGCCGCCCAGCAACAGGCGTTGGCCGCGATACGCGGGCTTCGCTATGACCAGAACGACTATTTCTGGATCAACGACCTGCGCCCGGTCATGGTCATGCACCCCATCAATGCCAAGCTTGAAGGCCAGGACCTGTCCGGCATCAAGGACCCGGACGGCTTTGCGCTGTTCAACGAGATGGTCAGCGTGGCCAAGCGCCAGGGCTCGGGCATCGTCGATTACCGCTGGCCCAAGCCCGGCGCCAGCGAGCCGGTGCGCAAGACCTCTTATGTGCAACTGTTCAGCCCCTGGGGCTGGATCATCGGTTCAGGCGTATACGTCGACGACGTCGCCGTCGAGTTCAAGGGCCAGATGATCAAGGCCGCCCTGGTCTGCCTGGCAATCAGCGTGCTGATGGCCCTGCTGGTGATTCTGATCGTGCGCAGCATTGTCGTACCGCTGAGGGCGGCCGTGCAGGCGATGGCCAATGTGGCCAGCGGCGAAAGTGACCTGACCCGCACCCTGGAAACCCGGGGCAGTGACGAGATCACCCTGCTGAGCCAGCATTTCAACACCTTCATTGCCCAGTTGCGCGATGTGATCCGCCAGTTGCAGCAGTCGGCGGTGGCGCTGGGCGAGGCCTCGCAAG
Source organism: Pseudomonas sp. Leaf127 (assembly GCF_001423155.1). NCBI lineage: Bacteria > Pseudomonadati > Pseudomonadota > Gammaproteobacteria > Pseudomonadales > Pseudomonadaceae > Pseudomonas > Pseudomonas sp. Leaf127. Next base: position 145,547 of record NZ_LMOA01000022.1, read on the forward strand.
GCATGGGCAGCAGCGCCGAGCAGGCCCAGGCGCGCAGCCAGCAACAGTCACAGCAGATGGAACTGGTGGCCACGGCGGTCAACCAGGTGACCTACGGCGTCCAGGACGTGGCGCGCAATGCCGAGCATGCCGCCAGTGAAATGCGCAATGCCGAGTCCGAAGCTCAGCAGGGGCTGGTCAATATCGACGGCAGCCTGCGCCAGATCCAGCTGTTGTCGACCACCATCGACCAGGCCGTCGAGGTCATGCGCACGCTGTCGGACGAAAGTACCCAGATCGGTGGTGTGCTGGAGGTCATCAGCTCGATCGCCGACCAGACCAACCTGCTGGCCCTCAACGCGGCCATCGAGGCGGCACGCGCCGGCGAACAGGGTCGCGGCTTTGCGGTGGTGGCCGATGAAGTGCGCCTGCTGGCCCAGCGCACGCAAAAATCCACGGCGCAGATCCAGGCCATGATCGAACGCCTGCAACACCACTCCAATGCCGCGGTGAAAGTCATCGGTGACAGCAGCCGCGCCTCGACCCTGACCCTGGAGCAGGCCAACCTGGCCGGCCAGAGCCTGACCTCGATCAGCCAGGCACTGCGTAACCTCAATGGCCTGAACGCCTCGATTGCCAGCGCTACCCTGCAACAGTCGCATGTGGTCGACGACATTAACCAGAATGTCACCCAGACCGCGCAACTGTCGCAAGGCACTGCGCTGGCCGCCGAGCAGTCCAGTGCCGCCAGCGTGAACCTGGCACGCCTGAGCGAGCAGCTCAATGGCTGGCTCAAGCCGTTCCGGGTGTAAATGTCGGCCCTTGGCGGGTTGAACCTGATCGCGGTTTGATCCTCCAATGGCCATCGTTCGACTGGCTTGGGGTTTTTATCAATGCGCACTTTGACACTGACAGGCAAGACGGTCCCGGCGCTGGGCCAGGGCACCTGGCACATGGGTGAAAAGAACCACCAGCGCTCGGCAGAAATTGCCGCGCTGTGCCTGGGCATCGAGCAGGGCATGACGCTGATCGACACCGCCGAGATGTACGCCGACGGCGGCGCCGAAGAAATCGTCGGCCAGGCCATCGCCGGCCAGCGCGACAAGCTGTATATCGTCAGCAAGGTCTACCCCTTCAATGCCAGCACCGAGGGCATCCCCAAGGCGTGCGAAGCCAGCCTGCGGCGCATGAACACCGACTACATCGACCTGTACCTGCTGCACTGGCCGGGCCAGTATCCCTTGTTCGAAACCGTGCTGGCCTTCGAGCGCCTGCGCGAGCAAGGCAAGATCGGCGCCTGGGGCGTGTCGAACTTCGATGTGTCGGACCTGCTGGCCCTGGACGACCCGCGCTGCGCGACCAACCAGGTGCTGTACAACCCGTCGCAGCGCGGCATCGAATTCGACCTGATCCCGTGGGCCGCCAACCGCCACCTGCCATTGATGGCCTACTGCCCGATCGGCCAGGGCGGCGACCTGCTCTGGCACCCGGCCCTGCAAGAAGTCGCCCGGCGCCATAACGCCACCCCGGCACAGATCAGCCTGGCCTGGGTGCTGCGCCAGGACAACATGATCGCCATTCCCAAGGCCGTGGACCCCGAGCACATTCGCCTGAACGTCGCAGCCGCCGATATCGTGCTCAGCCCCCAGGACCTGGCCGACATCGACCTGGCCTGGCCGGCACCAATGCGCAAGCAGCGATTGGAGATGGTGTGACGTGCCTGTGGATGCCATTGGGCGAGTGGCCGGTGGCGTGAAAGGCAAAGGCTTGGGCACATTGAGCACGTTCTGAACGCCGCCCTTGTCAAGCACCCGTGTTTACGCCAACAATGTAGAGAATCATTCTCACATACACGGCTGCCATGTCTGCACTCGACTCCTCCTCGCTGCACCACCTCTACCAGCAACATCACGGCTGGCTGAATGCCTGGCTGCGCGCGCGGCTGGGGCATTCGAGCGATGCGGCGGACCTGGCCCAGGACACCTTCATGCGGGTGCTGACGGCGCGCAATGTCGAGGTGATCCGTGAGCCGCGCACCTACCTGAGCGCCATTGCCCGAGCCTTGATGATCGACAGGTTTCGCCGTCGGGCCGTCGAGCAGGCGTACCTGGATACCTTGATGCTGCGCCCGGAAGCACTGGATATTTCGCCGCAGACCCGGCTGTCGATCATCGAGACGCTGACGGCCGTGGACGCCATGCTCGATGGCCTTGGCGAGCGCACCCGCTCGATTTTCCTGGCCGTGCAACTGGAGGGCTTGAGCTACGTGGCCGTTGGCGAACGGCTGGGGGTCTCGGTGACAACGGTAAAGAAACACATGGTCCGCGCCATGACCGAGTGCCTGTTACTGGTGGAGGACTGAGCCGTGCTGGATCGCAGCGTGCTTGAAGCGGCGGCCACCTGGTACGTGCAGCTCAGTGCTGCCGCGCCAGGCCAGGCCGACCGCAGCGGCTGGCAGGCCTGGCTGGAGCAGGATGCCCGGCATGCCCAGGCCTGGGCGCGCGTGGAGAAACTGCAGCACCAACTGGGCGGGCTGCCTCAGGAGGTAGCCCTGCCGACCCTGGCCGGCGCCCGCGCACGGCGACGTTCGGTGGCCAAGGTGCTGGGCCTGCTGCTGGCCCTCGGGGCCACCGGCTGGGGACTTGATGCCATCGAGCCTTTGCCTGCACGGCTGGCAGCCTTGCGCACCGGCAAGGGCGAGCGGCGTCAGGTGCAATTGGCCGATGGCAGCCAATTGCACCTCAACACCCACAGTGCCGTGGACATTCACTACAGCGCCAGCCTGCGCGAAGTGCGCCTGCATCACGGCGAAGTGCTGATCGACACCGCCAGAGACCGATCCGGACGGCCCTTTGTCGTGCACACGCCCGAAGGCAGCGTTCACGCCCTGGGCACGCGTTTCAGTGTTCGCAGTGAAGCGGCGCAAACCGAAGTACGGGTGCTGCAACAGGCGGTGGAACTGCGCCCGTCAGCTAACCCTGTCGGTGTGCTGCGCCTGGAGGCAGGCCAGCAGGCGCGCTTCGATCAAGCCCACTGGGGTAAACCCACGCCCCTGCCCGCCCATAGCGATGCCTGGCTGCAGGGTCGGTTGATGGTGCTGGAGTGGCGCCTGGCCGATCTGCTGGTGGAGCTTGAGCGCTACCGGCCCGGTGTCTTGCGGTGCAGCGAAGCGGTGGCCGACTTGCGGGTATCGGGCGGGTTCGATCTGGACCATACCGATGTCATTCTGGAAAACCTGGCCCTGTCACTGCCGGTGCACGTGCGCTACCTGACGCGGTATTGGGTGTCGATCGAGGCGGTATGAACAATCGTTGGGGCCGAACGTGCCCATTGCTTCGCCGTTCAAGGCGCGCTGATTAAACAAAATAACTTACTGATTTTATTGGCTATCAGATTTCCTTGGGTAGGAGCGCGCTTGCCCGCGACCGAGTGCGCAGCGCTCGCAAAATTTCGGAAACGCCACAAATTTACGACTGCTAACGCAGCCGGTCGCGGGCAAGCGCGCTCCTACACCGGTCGCATGTTTGTTGCGCTTTAGCCGGGGGACAGGCAGGCGAACAAAAACCCCGCTCAAGGGTTGCTGATTTTCATTCTCATGCGGCCATGCACTGAAGCGGCGAAAACGACCGCATGTGTGCCACGCCAACCCAGGAAAATCCGATGTCCCGTCTTCCGTTGTCCCGCGCCGTCCACCTGGCCCTGTTCGGCCTGATCGCCCTGCCCCTGATGGGCCCGGCAAGCTTTGCCGCCGAGCAGAATCAGGCCGGCCGTTTCGATATCGCCCCAGGCCCGCTGGGCACGGCATTGAGCCAGTTCGCCGTCGCTGCCGGAGTGACGTTGTCGTTCGCCAGCAGCCAGACCCATGCCCTGACCTCGCCCGGCCTGCAAGGCAGCTACACCGTGGAGCAGGGCATTGAGCAATTGCTGGCCGGCAGCGGCCTGCAAGCACAACCGCAGGGCAACGGCAGCTTCGTGCTGGTGGCGCGGGCGCTCCCCGGCGACACGGCGATGGAGCTGGGGGCGGTGAGCATTTCCGGCAAGGCGCCAGGCTCGACCACCGAAGGTTCCGGGTCCTATACCACCGACTCCTCCAGCAGCTCGACGCGCCTGAACCTGTCGCTCAAGGAGACTCCGCAATCGGTCACCGTGCTGACCCGTCAGCGCCTGCAGGACCAGAAGCTCGACACCCTCACTGATGCCCTGGATGCCACCACCGGCATCACCGTGATTCGTGAAAGCCTCGGTGCCGACAGCACCTCGTACCTGTCGCGCGGCTTTGCCATCAGCAACTTCGAGATTGATGGCGTACCGACCTCCTCGCGCATGGATAACTACACGCAGAACACTGCCATGTACGACCGGATAGAGGTGGTGCGGGGCGCCACGGGCCTGATCAGCGGCCTGGGCAACCCGTCGGCGACCATCAACCTGATCCGCAAGCGCCCCACCGCTGATCCGCAAGTCGTGCTCTCGGCCGAGGCCGGCAGTTGGGACCGCTATGGACTGAGCGTCGACGCGGGTGGTGCACTGAACGACAGTGGCACCCTGCGCGCACGCCTGGTCGTGGACCAGAAAGACCAGCACGCCTGGGTCGACCGCTTCAGCCAGGACATTTCGACGCTCTATGGCATTACCGAACTTGACTTGAGCGACTCGACTTTGCTGACCTTGGGGCTGAGCCATCAGGTCACCCATGCCAATGCGCCGATGCGCACCGGTTTTCCGCTGTTTACCGTCGATGGCGGGCGCACCGACATCAAGCGCTCGTTCAACAGCGCGCCTGACTGGTCGTACTACGATCGCGAGCAAAGCACCGTGTTCACTTCGGTCGAACACCAGTTTGCCAATGGCTGGAGCGGCAAGCTCGAATACAGCCATGCGCGCAACGACTATGACACCGTGGTCACCTACATGGACGGCGCCATCAACCCGGCCACCGGTGCCGGCGGCTACATCATGCCGACCCGCTGGCAGGCCACCCCGACCCAGGACAACCTCGATGCCTACGCCACGGGTGGCTTCAACCTGCTGGGCCGCGAACACGAACTGATCACCGGTATTACCCTGTCGCGCCTGGAAGAGCGCGGCACGCCCAATTACGGCGGCTGGCAGCGTCCGGGCAGCCGTTACCCCGGCACGATCGACAACATTTACACCTGGGACGGCCAGTCGCCCAAGCCGTCGTTCACCAAGACCGGCGCCAGCGACCTGACCGAAACCCAGTACGCCGCTTTCCTGACCTCACGCTGGCACCTGACCGACAAGGCCAGCCTGATCCTCGGCAGCCGTGTGGTGGACTGGAACCGTGAAAGCAAGGACTGGCTGTACAGCGGCAGCAACAGCAAGGCCGAGCGCACCGAGAACGGTATCGTCATTCCTTACGCCGGCTTCGTCTATGACCTGAACGACACCTGGACCGCCTACGCCAGCTACACGCAAATCTTCAATCCACAAAGCGCCAGCATCCGCGACGTCAAGGGCACGCCGCTGGACCCGCAGGAAGGCACCGGCTACGAGGTGGGGGTAAAAGCCAGTTTCAACGACAACCGCCTGAACACCAGCCTGGCCCTGTTCCGGGTCGAGCAGGACAACCTCGCCGTGGCCGACGGCAACCTGCTGCAACCCAACGGTTTCCAGGCCTACAAGGCTGAAAACGGCACCACCAGCGAAGGCGTCGAACTGGAGTTCAACGGCGAGCTTCTCGATGGCTGGCAGTTGAGCGGCGGTTATTCCTACAGCGTCAGCTTCAACGATGACGACCAGCGTATCGTCACCGAAATCCCGCGCAACAGTGTCAAGCTGTTTACCACCTACCGGCTGCCCGGCGCACTGGACAAACTGACTGTCGGCGGCGGGCTGAACTGGCAGAGTGAAACCGGCTATAACCTCAGCTACGCCACCACCCAGAGCAGCTATGCCCTGGCCAGCCTGATGGCACGCTATCAGGTCAATTCGTCGATGTCGGTGGCGGTCAATGTCAACAACCTGTTCGACAAGCAATACCTGACCACCACCGCTGCCGGTCTGTATGGCGCACCGCGTAATGTCATGACCACCCTGCGCTACGCCTATTGAGATCACGATCGCCACGACACGCGCTACACTGGCCGGCTTTTGCCACTACAGGGTCGAGGTGAACATGCGTTGCGTGGTGATCGGCACCAGTGGAGCCGGCAAATCGACCTTTGCCCAGGCCTTGTCGAGGGCCGCCGGGTGCCCCTGGATCGAACTCGATGCGCTGTACTGGGGGCCGCACTGGCAGGCCGTGGCGCCCGAGCAGTTCCGGCAGGCAGTCATCGACGCGACCCGGGGCGACTGCTGGGTCGCCGATGGCAACTACAGCGCCGTGCGCGATGAACTCTGGTCACAGGCTACCCATGTGGTGTGGCTCAACTACGGGCGCTGGACGGTGTTCCCCAGGGTGCTGTGGCGCACCGTGCACCGAGGGCTACGGCGTACACGACTGTCCCACGGCAACCGCGAATCGCTGCGCATGGCGTTTTTGTCCAGAGACTCGATCCTGTTCTGGTCATGGTCGACCTTCAGCAAGAACCGACTGAAGTTTGCCCGCCTGCGCGAACAGGCAGATTTTGCGCACCTGCAATGGACCGAGATTCGTCGGCCTGCGCAGGCCAGGGCGTTTATCGAGCGGCATCGCCTGCAACACTGAACGAGCTTCGAGGGCACCTTCGGCGGCCACGCCACCGGCTCTATTCCCACTGCACCGCAAAGCGATAGTTGATGTCGACACCCTGTACCTGCAGCGGCCCCTCGCGCAGGCTCAGGACAAACTCGAACGCCGGTTGCAGGCTGCCTTCACGTTCAATCTCGCCGGCCAGCACCCGCACTTCATACCAGCCATTGGCGACCTCGATGGTCGGCCGGCCCTGCGCCGGATCGGCGTAGCGCTGCAACAAGTCCTCCACTTCCACAGGCGTAAAATCCTGCAGGATGCGCCAGGTGAATAGATGCACACGGCCGCTTTCGACCTGCAACACATAACCGTCGCGCCGGTGCTGCAAACGGCTGCTCGGCTTGAGCAGCTCAGGCTCGGTGTCGTCCAGGGTGAACAGCACGGTGTAAGGGTGGTTCTCGACCCCTGCCAACGGAATCAGCACGCCCTCCAGCACGGCACGGTCGCCGCTGTCATTGCTGATGAACTCGGCAGCCAGGTCGTCGCCCAGTCGCTGTTCATCCTTGAAGCGCTGCAGCCGCCTGAGGTCGCCAAGCAGGAAATAGTCGATCAGGTCGTTGAGCACTTCGGGGAATTCATACTGCATGGGGCATCCTTGAACACACGTGGCGGTGTTTACTTTTTGTTGGCGCAATCGATAACGCTGGCCTGGGTGATGATGTCCTGCGCATCGGTAAACAGAGTGATGTTGCAGAAATAGTCGATGACCGTCTCGTTCTCGTAGTAACCGACCGGGCGGTACACCGGGGTACTGTTGACCGGCATGATCCCGGTCGCGCCGCCACCGCCGATCACCGCGTAGGTCGTTTGCTCACCGACGTATTCGGTGCCGGTCTGGACAAAGACCTTGTCCGGGCCCACATGCGTCTGCAGCCGGTTCCAGGCGTAGAAACCGCAACTGCCATACGAAGACGGCCCCATGCCGTGGTCCGGCTTGCCAAACAGGTCAAAGGCCGTTTTCGCGGGCTGCCCTACCAAGCGCTCGGCAGCCTGCTGAATGTCATTGCCCTGATTTTTTGCAGGACCTGCACATCCGCTGATCACAAGCGTGAGTAGTGCAATACTGGCGAATTTCATTGAGGACATGACACAGACTCCTTGTGCGTGGGGCAGACTGAGAGGTTCGCAACTGAGCTACGGACGCCGGCAAGCAACGGTAAGTTCAATGCGCAGGTCCAGGCGCCGGAATCGGGCTCGGCCTCGCTCATGACACGCGGTTACTCCATTGCCGGGTTATAGAGCCCCAGGTACTCGACGGTGGCCGTGCTCTGGGGCAAACGCCAATCCGCCTGGGTCGATGGAGAACGCCGGTCACCCCAGATTGCATTGACGCCCACCAGGATGAAATGACTGAACCGCGCCGCCTGGGCACTGAAGGCCTGCTGCTGCGACGCGTCGTGAATCTGCGATTTGACGTAGTCGGCATCATCGACCAGCTCGACAAAATCGGAATCCATATGGAACGCCAGTTCGTCCCTCAGCTGCCAGGTCGGATTGCTGTTTTCCCAGGCACTGTACTGGGCATCGGTGGCCGATGCCGGCGGCTCGGGCGCCCACTGCTCGAAGGCATACTCACGTGCCGCCAGGTCGCTGCTGAACGTGGCGGCGAACAGATGAAAGGTCCAGGCGTCGTCAGGCATGAGGGGCGTTTCCCGCTGGGTTATGGGCCGGTTTTGAACTTGAAGGGTCATTGCGGTCTTAGCACCACAGACGCCCACAAGCGCAAAAAAGGATTGAAGCGTGAACACGATACAAGACTGGCTGCAAAGGTTGAATGCCCGCAAGACACCGGCCCCGGACTGGCAGGGCCAGCATCACCTGGAGGCGCTGCGCTTGATCGAGCAGGTCGGGACCGGGGTCACCTGGGTCGAGCTGAGCCGCCATCGCAACGGGTTCATCCGCGAGATCGCGGTGCGCACGCTGTGCGAGCAGCCCTCCCCCGAGTCCTTGAACGCCTTGATCGAGCGCCAGAACGACTGGGTGCCGCAGATACGCGAACTGGCGGTCCAGGGCGTGGTGCATTACCTGGTGCCATCGTGCGCCGAGTCCTTGTTGTGGGCGCTGGAGCCATTGATGGCGCTGGCTGCCCGGCACCGCGCCGACCACGGCCCGGTCCTGACGAAGGTGCGGGCGGTCTTGCAACTGCCGGAAAATCGCGATCAGGTGCATGCACACTTTCTGACCCGGCAAAGCAAGGCGGCGTGCTACCTGTTCAGCCTGTTGCTGGACAGTGACCCGGCACCGCAGGCGCTGCTGCGCGATGCCTTGGCCCATCGCGAGGTCACGGTACGGTTGCTGGCCATTGCTGCCTGCCAGACGTTGTCGGTCGAAGACGCCCGGCCACTGCTGCTGGGCGCGCTGGCGCAACCGGGGGCCAAGGTGCGGGTCTGCGCGATGCGCGCTTTGCTGCCGTTGCTCGACGATCCAAAGCCCGTGCTGCGCACGGCCTTGCTTGATGCCGCGCCCTCGATCCGCAACCTGGCGCACTGGATGGCGGCACGCAATGAGGTCGATGCCCGTGCAGTATTGAGCGAACGTCTGGCGCAGCCACTGCCCACCGGCAAGCGTGAGTGGCTGGGTGTGCTGGGCCTGGCGGCGGAATTGAACGTCGAGCTTCCCGGGCACTGGCAGGTGCAGGCGTTGCAGGGCGCCTGCGCCAGCGTCAGGAAAATCATCGTGCGCCGGCTGGGTAAAGACCAGTTACCCGAGTTGCTCAACGCGCTGGATGATCCGGCCGAGGGCGTATTCAACGCCGCCATTGCCGGCCTGGACGCTCTGGCCTGGGCCACGATCAAGCATGAACTGGATACGCGCCTGGCCAGGGACTGGCATCACCTGCCGGCGGCCCGACGCATTGCCCTGTTCGGTGTACGCCCGCAATGGCAACAGGTGGCCTTTTTACTGGCACGCCTGGATCAGGAGTCTGAACGCATGGCCTTCTGGTTGCGGCAGCTGAACCTCTGGTGCCACCGCCAGTACCACGTGGTCGACCACACCACCTCCAGGGCCGAGCGCAGCCTGCTGATCGAACGACTGCAAGCCCTGGCAGAGCGCGGCCTGCTGGACCGCGATAATGTCAGCCGTATTGTTTGAGGCGCGTATGAACACACCCTCTTCACCTGTCAGCGCGCAACAGGCCCAGGCCATTGTCCTGGCGCTGTACACCGGCAGTGAGCGTCTGCATGAAGGCGAGCCGGAGCGTTACGCAATCCAGTCATGCGAGCGCTCGCCCCGGGGTGATTACTGGATCGTGCGCTGCAATACCGAGGACTGGGTGCTGAATCAAGAGTCGATGCGCTGCCTGGTCGGGGTCAATGCTCATCTGGTCAATGTCCACAGCGCCGAGGTGGACGTGGTGGCCAGCGTCATGAGCGTCGATGAGTACCTGCAGGACAAATACGACCTGATGACCGCGGCTGGCCAGGTGTATGTGCTGGGGCCGGCATTCGATCGTTCCGACAAGGCGGCGCTGATTAACCTGCGCCAGGCGCTGGCTTGCACCTACCCCGAGGCCTTTGCGCTGTTGTCGCCCGAGCATGCCCGGTGGCTGACAGGCACCGCGCGCCAGCTTGCCGAGGTTCAGCAATTGCTGGCGGGCGTGCACATCCACACTGTCGTGACGCTGAATGCCAGCGCCGGCCAGGCAGTGCCGGTCGGGGTGGAAACCTGGTATGCGGAGGCGGCCCTGAAAGCGTTGCGACAGCGGCTACGGCTTGCCAACGGTTAACGGCTGGATTGCCGACTGCTCTGTAGGAGCCCGCTTGCCGGCGACCGAGTGCGAAGCGCTCGCAGAAATCTGTGAAACGCTGAAAATCTACGACTGCTAACGCAGCCGGTCGCGGGCAAGCGCGCTCCTACAAAACTCGCAGTACATCAGGGGATCAGGCGTGCCTGGCGCAGGCGGTCAGATTGCCGACTGCTGTAGGAGCCCGCTTGCCGGCGACCGAGTGCGAAGCGCTCGCAAAATCTCGGAAACGCCACAAATTTACGACTGCTGCGCAGCCGGTCGCGGTGGTCCGGCATTCCGGCAAGCGCGCTCCTACCAAGCGCGCAGTACATCAGGGAATCAGGCGTGCCTGGCGCAGGCGGTCAGATTGCCGACTGCTGTAGGAGCCCGCTTGCCGGCGACCGAGTGCGAAGCGCTCGCAGAAATCTGTGAAACGCTGAAAATCTACGACTGCTGACGCAGCCGGTCGCGGTGGTCCGGCATTCCGGCAAGCGCGCTCCTACAAAACGCGCAGTACATCAGGGGATCAGGCGTGCCTGGCGCAGGCGGTCAAAGACGTCGAAGAACGCCTGGTCGCTGGCCTGGAAGGCGGTGAAGCCCAGCAGGCGGCTCTTGGACATGTCGGTGACCACTTCGATAGGACGCCCCAGGTCGGCATCAGTGTGCCAAGGCGAAACCAGCCGGCTGATGTCGGCTTCCTGCAAGCCGTGCTCACGCACGATCTCGCTCCAGGCACGCTGGTCGTCGGCCATCTGGGTTTCCAGCGGCGAAGGCTGGGCCGGGAAGTCGGCCGGCTGGATCTCGAAATATTCGGCGATGCGACCCCACATCCACTGCCAGCGGAACACATCGCCGTTGGTGATGTTGAACGCCTGGTTGGCCGCCGCCGGCGTGGTCGCCGCCCAGAGCTGCTGCGCAGCCAACTGACGCGCGTCGGTCATGTCGGTCAGGCTGTCCCACTGGACCCTGGAACCTGGGAACACAAACGCACGGCCGGTGGCCTTGCAGATCGACGCATAGACGGCCAGGGTGGTCGCCATGTTCATGGCATTGCCCACCGCTACACCGGTGACGGTGTGCGGACGATGCACGCTCCAGGTAAAGCCGTCCTTCTCGGCGGCGGCAAAGACTTCGTCTTCCTGGGCGTAATAGAAATTCTCGACGTCCAGCCGCCCTTGCGACTCGCGGAAGGGCGTTTGCGGCAAGGTGCCTTTGCCATAGGCTTCGAACGGGCCCAGGTAATGCTTGAGCCCGGTCACCAGCGCCACGTGCTGCACGCTGCCGGCCGGCCGCACGGCATCGAGCACGTTACGGACCATCGCCGCGTTGACGCGAATATTCTCGGCTTCGGTGGCCTGGCGCGACCAGGTGGTGATGAACACATGGGTGGGCTTCACGTCTTTCAGCGCCTGGTTCAGCGAGGCCGGGTCCTGCAGGTCGGCGGCCACCGGAATCACCCCGGCCACGGTGGAGGGCTTGCGCGACAGCGCCGCGACCTGCCAGTGGTTTTCCAGCAACAGCTGGACGATAGCGCTGCCAACGATGCCGCTGGCACCGACGACCAAAGCGGTCTGGGACATTGGATTCTCCAAAGGTAGTGAAATGAACGCTGTGGCAGCGTCGGCCTCATAAGGCCGGCGCTGCGCCATGCAGGGTCAGAGCAGGCACAGGCACGAGAGGTTCAATGCCCGGCGACAACCTTCATCATGCCTGACGCCTCAAGGCTGGCCTGAGCGATTACGCAAAGCCATGATGCGGGCCGCAGGCAGTGCGCGCAGGTCTTCGTCATGAAACACCAACAGGGCACGGAAGGCCTTGGTTTCCGAATCCCAATATTCCAGGTCCTCCAGGCGAAAACGAAACCGGCCCAGATAGGCTGCTGCCAGGTCCGCCGCCAGTTGGCGCGCCGCTTCACCCGGGGTGGCCAGGGTCCAGTCGATCAGCTCGGCCACTTGCTGTTGCGGCGTGGGGACCGATTGACCGTTGGCCTGTGCCTGAATGAAATCATTGTAGAGCGCTGCACCCTCCTCGGGGTCATCGGCAGGGTTGCCAGGGCACAGCCGGTGCTCCCAGGGGAGGGTGTAGGTTGGCCTGCCGAGGATGTCGGTCAATACGTAATCGGTGGGTTTGGCCAGACGGTGCATGGGCGTCTCCTGCATGAAACAGACGATGGTAGTCATTGGGGGGCGTGCGAGTACAGCCTGCAAGTGCCTTTCGCGGCTGAAGCGGATCGCCGCCCCCGGGATCCTGCCTGCCCCATGCCTGCTGCGCGACAGCGTTGCACCCTGGCGCGGTGCCGCGCCCTCACCTGAGTCTTTTACGACATCCTTTTGGCGCAGTTCGCTTGCGTTACCTAGACTCACTTTCGTGCTGATTCCGACAATACGCAGACAAGGGGCCTTCTATGCGCCTGCACTCGATACGCGTCCAGATGATATTGCCGATAGCACTGCTGGCCCTGATCCTCGCGGGCCTGTTGTTGTTCATGCTGTCGATGACACGCCTGCAGCAAGAGGCGATGCAACGCCAGACAGACCACTATTTCGAAGCCGCCTCCGTGGTGCTCAATGCCGATCGGGATATCTACCAGGCCCTGGTTGCCCAGGAACGGCTGATGAACGCTGAAGGCAACGCCGATAAAAACCAGGCCGACTTTGATGAAAACGCCCAGCAGGTGAACGATCGCTTTCAGAAATTCCGGGGGTTCCTTGCCGGCGAACCCGGGATATTGAAGCCGTTTGCGCATTTCGATCAGCTCTACAGTGAATGGCTGCAAGCCAGTCAGTCGGTCAATGCTGCCTCCCAGGCAGCCCAGCCCTCCTCCGCAGACCAGGCCGCACGCCTGCAGGCCAGGACCACGGCCAAAGAGCGATTTTCCGCCATTCGCAAAGTGCTCGACCAGGCCGGCGAAGCCACCAACGTGCATGCACGCAGCCAGAAAGAGGCCGTACAGGCACGCATCGCTGCCTATGAACAGATCGCTGTGGCGGTCATTGTCACCGCCTTCGTGATCGCCCTGCTGGCGGGTTATTACATGCCCTTGCGGCTGACCCGCAACGTGCAGCGCATCAGCCGGCGGATCAAGGAAATCGCCGAAGGCAACGGCGACCTGACCCAACGCATCAACTTCCACGCCCGCGACGAGCTGGGGGACCTTGCCCGTGAGTTCGACGGCTTTGTCGAACACCTGCGGGCGATCATCAGCGCCATCCAGACCCAGTCGGTGACGCTGGGCGGCATGACCGGTCAGCTCGACACCGTTTCCCGACAGGCCGGGCGCATCAGCGCAGGGCTGGTCAGTTCATCCGACGCCATGGTCAGTGCCGGCCAGCAGATGAATGCCTCGAACCAGCAGATGGCCAACCTGGCCAAAGGCACGGCCGACGAAGCCAACCTCTCCAGCCAGTTGACCCATGAAGGCGTCAGCGCGGTCAACCTGTCGAACCAGTCCATCGAACGGCTGGTGGCCGATATCGAGCAGGCCCTTGAGCGCTCGACCGACCTGGAGCAGAGTTCGGCCGCGATCGTGTCGGTTCTGGAGGTGATCCGCACCATCGCCGATCAGACCAACCTGCTGGCCCTCAACGCGGCCATCGAAGCGGCACGGGCCGGTGAACAGGGGCGCGGCTTTGCGGTGGTGGCCGACGAGGTGCGCACGCTGGCCACGCGCACCCAGGAAAGCACCCGCGAGATCGAGGCCATGATCGAGCGCCTCAAGAACAGCGTGGTCGAGTCGAGTACCGCCATCCGCAGCAGCCGCGACAATGCCCGCACGACCATGGAGCAGATCAATCAGGTCATCACGGTCTTCGGCACCCTGAGCACCTCCTTCGACCGGGTCCAGACGATGGCCACGCACACGGCACAGACCACCGATGAACAGGCCAGGGCCTCGCACCACATCCGCGAAAACCTGCTGGCCCTCAAGGAACAAACCGACGGTGTCAGCAGCATGTCGGATGAAGTACAGAGTCAGTCGCGGCAGATCTCAGGGCTCTATCAGGCATTGAGCAGCCAGGTCGAACGCTTCAGGGTCTGAACCGATCACGGGCATGGACTCACACAGGTGCAAACACACCGGCCTCTACCAGAATGGCTGCCAGCCGCTCAGGCCATACCGTTTCCTTTGTCGCCTGCAAGTCTTGAGCGGACCACCAGCGGTGCTCCGCCATCACCTTACGCTCGTGCAAGGTCCATTCGGCACTGCAAAGCGTCTGGTCTTGCACATGAATCACGAAATACTGCTCGACGGCGAGCACCGTCTCGCCATCGGGCAGCATCAATGAAACCCGGCGATCGGCCACCGGCGCATCGACACGCTCAACCCGGATACCCGTTTCTTCCCGCAGTTCACGGATCGCGGCCGCCTGAAAGCTTTCGCCCTGCTCGAGGCCGCCACCGGGGGTGGCCCAGTGGCTGGTGCCGGCCAGGGCGTCCTGGGTGTGGACAAACCTGAACAATAAAACCTCGCAAGCGGGGTTGATCACCAGTAACCGTGCTGCGTTGCGTTCTCGCATCTGACGCGCCTTTTCCCTGACATTCCGAGCGAACCGGGACGGCCGCTGCAAGCCGGCAGAGCGTACCACTGCGTGAGGCCGGGCAGACCGAATCACTCTGGCTCCGGTCACGATTTACGCTTACCCTATGCCAACTCGTATTACCGCGGCTGCTGAACCCGGTATTCACGAGGACAAGACCATGCAAAGAACCCGCGCCTGGAGACGCTCCGAGGCCTGCAAGCACAACAACGACCAGAAAGTCCGTACACAAACATTCAAACCGCCCAAGAAGTGGAAGCTGATGTACACCCGCTCCGACAAGCTGGCCAGGGCTCGCCAACTCGGCATGAGCTACCCCGTTCGCAACAACCGTCAATGGCTGGAGTACGCGTGACCCACCTTTTGTTTGTCTGCAGCCGCAACCAGTGGCGCAGCCCTACTGCAGAGGCGATCTGGCGCCGCCGTCCGGGCTTTGATGCCCGTTCGGCGGGCACCAGCCCCAACGCACGCAAACCCATTGGTCCTGCGGACATCCGCTGGGCCGACATCATTTTTGTGATGGAGCGCAAGCACCTGCATCACCTCCAGGCCGACTATGCGCGCCTGCTTGAATACAAGCCGCTGCACTGCCTGGACATTGCCGACGACTACCGCTTCATGGACCCTGAGCTGGTCGAGATACTCGAAGACAGCGTGACGCCTTATCTGGGCGGCTGATGCGCCAGCGTGCCCTTGTCTGTCGGGTCCGGACACAACTGCACACAGCGGGTAGCGCACAGAAATACTTCCCGCCCCCACCTTGCAGAAAATTCCCGACGCCTCACATAATGATAATGAATCCTAATTACATTATCCCTGGGCGCCATGCCAAGCCATTCTCCTTTCAAACAGCAGGTCGACACCTTCTATCGCGATCATCATCGCTGGCTCTTTGGCTGGTTGCGCCCGCGTGTCGAGTGCCGGGACCTGGCCGCAGACCTGGTGCAGGATGTCTTCATCCGTGTGCTGACCGCCCGGGACGGTGAGACGCAGCTTGAGGCGATACGTGAACCCAAGGGCTATCTGGCGACCATCGCGCGGCGCCTGATGATCGATCATTTTCGCCGTGCGCGGCTGGAGCGGGCCTGGTTGCAGGCGCTGGCCGAGCAGCCGGAGGCGGCGACCATCAGCGAGGAAACCCGTGCCATCCTGCTGGAAAGCCTGTGCGCACTGGACGCCATGCTTGCCGGCCTGGGTGCCAACGTGCGCCGGGCGTTCCTGTTGTCGCAACTGGACGGCATGACCTACAGCGCCATCGCCGCCGAACTGGGCGTTTCGGTGGTGACCATCAACCGTTACATCGCCAAGGCCACACAGCATTGCGTGCTGTTCAGCCTGGGCGTGGTCGACGGCGGCGCATGACCACTCTGGATTCGCGGCAGATGACCGCCATCCGGCAGGCGGCCCAGTGGTTTACCACCCTGCAAGGCGAGGCGGTGACCGATGCCGACCAGAGCGCCTGGCGGCAATGGCTGGAGGCGTGCGCTGAAAATCGCTGGGCGTGGGAACAGGTACAGGGCGTGCAGCAACGCCTGCACGGGATGCCGGCCGGGCTGACCGGGCGCGCCTTGAGCCTGGCCGGGCAGCCGCAGAAGATCGGCCGGCGCTCTGTACTCAAGGGCCTTGCGCTGGCCGCCGGCACCGGTTTGCTCGGCTATGGCGGCTACCGCGAGGCACAGACCTCAGGCTGGATGGCCGACTACCGCACCGCCACGGGCGAACAGCGCCAGGTGACCCTGCCCGATGGCTCGCACCTGCAGCTCAACACCGCCAGCGCCGTGGACATGGCCTACAGCGCCAGCGAGCGGCGCCTGGTGGTGCGCGAGGGCGAAGTCTTGATCACCACGGCGGCGGACAACGCCGGCCGGCCGTTTTTCGTGCAGACTCCGCACGGCACCGTACAGGCCCTGGGCACCCGCTTTTCAGTGCGCCGCGCAGGTGAGCAGGATCATGTCGCGGTCTTCGAGCATCAGGTGCGCATCACGCCTCTGGCCGGTCAGCCCCTGGTGCTGGCCACCGGCACCCAGTGCGCCTTCAACCGGCATCAGGCCGACGCCGTAGCGCCGCTCAACCCCGGACAAGATGCCTGGGCCAAGGGCGTGCTGGTGGCCAACGACCAGCGCCTGGATGCGTTTCTCGCCGAGCTGGCCCGCTATCGCCGGGGCTGGCTGCGCTGTGATCCGGCGGTGGCCGGGCTGCGCATCAGCGGTGCATTTGCCGTGAGCGATACCGATCAGGCTTTGCATGCACTGAGCACCAGCCTGCCGGTACGGATTGAGCAGCACACGCGCTATTGGGTCACGGTCACGGCCCGCTGAAATTATTTTCAGCGCAGATGATAGGTTTTCTCGTTCTCATTCGACTCATTGGGCAAAGGGCGCTGCGCGTCCCACCTTGCCTACTTTCATCACGAGAACCACCCGACATGAAACGCCCTTCACAGCCCGGTCGCCTGGCGACCAGCCTTCGCCATGCCCTGCTCTGCTCGACCTTGCTGACGGCCGGTGCCGGCGTGCAGGTGCACGCTGGCGAAACCGTCGTGCGCGAGTACCACATCAGTGCCGGCGACCTGGGCGCGGCCCTGACCCGCTTTGCGGCCGAGACGGGCGTTGTGTTGTCGTTCGACCCGGCACTGACGCGCGGCCAGCGCACCACCGGGCTGGAGGGCCGCTTTGCCACTGGCGAGGGCCTGGCGCGCCTGCTGTCTGGCTCAAGCCTGCAGGCCATTCGCGAAAACGACGGGCGCTATTCGCTACGCGCTACCCGTCAGGACGCCTCGGTGGTGGAGCTGGGGCAGACGCAGATCGTGTCCAACGAACTGGGGACCATCACCGAGGGCTCGGGGTCCTACACACCGGGCACGATTGCCACGGCCACGCGCATGGTGCTGTCGCCGCGTGAAACCCCGCAGTCGATCACCGTCGTCACGCGCCAGCACATGGACGACTTCGGTCTCAACAGCGTCGACGACGTGATGCGCCACACCCCGGGCATCACCGTCTCGGCATTCGACACCGAGCGCAGCAACTACTACGCGCGCGGCTTTTCGATCAACAATTTCCAGTACGACGGCATTCCGTCCACGGCGCGCAACGTCGCCTACTCGGCCGGCAATACCCTCAGCGACATGGCCATCTATGACCGCGTCGAGGTGCTCAAGGGCGCGACCGGCTTGCTGACCGGTGCTGGCTCCCTTGGCGCCACCATCAACCTGGTGCGCAAGAAGCCCACCGCCGATTTCCAGGGTCATGCCAGCCTGGGCGCCGGCTCCTGGGACAACTACCGCAGTGAGCTGGACGTCAGCGGCCCGTTGACCGAGACCGGCAACGTGCGCGGCCGTGCGGTGGCGGCCTACCAGGACAAGCACTCGTTCATGGACCGCTACTCGCGCAAGACGCCGGTGTACTACGGCATCATGGAGTTCGACCTGTCGCCGGACACAATGCTGACCGTGGGGGGTGATTACCAGGACAGCCTGCCCAAGGCCTCGACCTGGTCGGGCAGCTTTCCGCTGATCGACGCCAACGGCGAGCGCAACCATGTCTCGCGCTCGTTCAACAACGGCGCCGACTGGAGCAGCTGGGAGCAGTACACGCGCACCGTGTTTGCCATGCTGGAGCACAATTTCGACAACGGCTGGGTCGCCAAGCTGCAGGTGGACCACAAGATCAACGGCTACCACGCGGTGATGGGCTCGATCCAGGGCAGCACCCCCAATGCCGATGGCACCTCCTCGATCACCCCCGGCAAATACACCGGCGAAACCGTCAGCGACTCGGCCGACCTCTACCTCAGTGGACCGTTCAGCCTGCTGGGGCGCGAGCATGAGCTGGTGGTGGGCGGCTCCATCGCCACCTCGAACTGGAAAGGCAAGGGCTTCTGGAACTACACCCCTTACGGCCCCAACGTGGTCGACTTCAACAACTGGCACGGCAACTTCCGCGAGCCGGACTGGGGCGAGCAGGCGCAGACCATCGACGACACCGTGCGCCAGACCGGTGCCTACATCACCACCCGCCTGAACCTGGCCGACGACCTCAAGGTGCTGCTCGGCGGGCGCGTGGTCAATTACCAGTTGACCGGCCTGACGCCGTCGTACAAGGAAACCGGGCGTTTCGTGCCGTATGTCGGCGCCATCTATGACCTGAACGACACCTACTCGGTCTACGCCAGCTACACCGACATCTTCATGCCCCAGGAAAACTGGAACCGCGACCGTGATAACAAGATCCTCGAACCCGACGAAGGCCAGAACTACGAGCTGGGCCTGAAGGCCGAGTTTTTCGACAAGCGCCTGAACGCCAGTGCGGCGTACTTCGAGATCCATGAAGACAATCGCTCGGTTTCCGACGACGAGTACAACAACCGCCAGCCCACCCCGTCCAACTACGCCTTCAAGGGCACTCAGGCGGTGACCAAGGGCTACGAGGTCGAAGTCTCCGGCGAAGTGACGCCCGGCTGGCAGGTGCAGGCCGGCTACACGCACAAGATCGTGCGCGACGACAACGACGTGAAGATCTCGACCTTCGAGCCTGAAGATCAGGTCACCCTGTACACCTCGTACAAACTGACCGGCCGCCTGGACAAACTCACCCTCGGCGGCGGCGCGCGCTGGCAGAGCGTGGCCTGGCAAGACATCTACAACTCGCCCAAGGGCGGCTACGAGTCATTCTCACAGGAATCCTATTGGCTGGTGGATGCCATGGCCCGCTACCAGTTCAGCGAAAACCTGTCGGCCACGCTCAATGCCAACAACCTGTTCGACAAGTCGTACTACACCAATATCGGTTTCTACAACTCGGCGGCGTATGGCGAGCCACGCAACTTCATGCTGACCACGCGCTGGGATTTCTGAGCGTGCGGTGATTCACCTGATAGACAGGCTTGGCGACCGTTGGTCGCTCCTGCGTGATTGGCGGGAGCAACCTACGGTCGCGCATGAGCCCTGCTGCGCCTCTGATCATTCATGCGATGAATACCCCTGGTGCACCCTTTCGATTTCCATTCGCCGTGTAAATCCCCCACGCTGCCCTCCTTCAAGGCAACCCACAGGGATGGAACCATGTTCAGCAAAACCGTACTTCTCACACTGATGCCCACGGCCATGGCCTTCATGGCCGGGGCGGTGATTCCGTTCCAGGCCGCCAGCAACGCGGCGGTCGGGCGGGCCCTGGGGCATCCGCTATGGGCGGCGCTGACCTCGCTGACCCTCAGCACGATCGTGATCATCGCCCTGCTGCTGGTGCTGCGCATTTCTGCACCGGACATCAACCGGGCGTTGCAGGGTTCGTGGTGGTTCTGGATCGGCGGCGTGCTGGGGGCGTTTTATGTCGGCTCGGCCGCGGCGTTAATCCCCAAGCTGGGCGCGGCGGGCTTTCTGGTGCTGGTGGTGGCCGGGCAGATTCTGGTGTCGGTGATCATCGACCACTTCGGCTGGATGGGACTGACCGAAAAACCCCTCGGCCTGTCCCGACTGGCCGGCATCGTACTGATTCTGGGCGGGGTGCTGCTGGTGCAATACACGCCCGGCGCGGCCATCCGCGATAACCCGGCGCAGACCGTCAAGTAGAGGATTCGGCCCGACCTGTCGGCTGGCTGCACGCCAGAATTGCCTCGCGCAACCAGCGGTGGCCAGGGTCGCTGTCCTTGCGCCGGTGCCAGGCCTGTTGATAGGCAAACGGCGCCAGCGCCAGCGGCGGCTTGAATTCACGCAAGCCCTTGTAGGCCTTGAGCGAGCCGATGGCGCGGCGCGCCACCGTGAGGATCAGGTCGGTGCCGGGCAGCACCTCGACCGCCGCGCTCCAGTGCGGCATCACCAGCACGATCTCGCGTTGCAGCCCCTTGGCTGCCAGCGCCCGCTCGACCTCGTCCTGCGCATCGGGCCGCATGGCCAGCATCACATGCGGTCGCGCCAGCCAGTCGTCCAGTGCCAGGCCACCCCTGGGCGGCAACACTTGCTTGTCGGCCAGGCTGACGAAACGCTCCTCGAACAGATCCTGCACACGCACATCGTCAGCCACCGCCGGGAACAGCCCCAGCGCCAGGTCCAGTTCACCGTCGAGCAACTGCGCCAGCACGGTCTCGCGGCTGGCCTGGCTGATCGCCAGATGAATGCCCGGCGCCACCTGCCGCAAATGCCCGACCAGCCGCGGCAGGACCAGCCGCGACGCATAGTCGGACAACGACAGCCGAAAACGCCGCTGCGCCAGCGCCGGATCGAAATCGGCCGCCGCCAGCAAACCGTTGAGGCTGCCAAGGGCCTCCTGCAGCGGCCGGGCCAGCGCCTGCGCCCGTGAAGTCAGCGCCATCTGGCCATGCTGGCGAATCAGCAACGGGTCGTTGAAGTGCGCACGCAACTGCGCCAGCGCATGGCTGACCGCCGGCTGGCTGCGGTGCAGGCGTTGCGCGGCACGGGTGACGTGGCGCTCGGTCAGCAGCGCATGCAGGGCCAGCAGCAGGTTGAGGTCAATCTTGCGCAGTTCATCCATGCAGCGAATAACCTCGGGGCTGGTGCGGGAAATTCATTCGATTAGAGGATGAAAACGCCACGCCGGCAAGCGGTCAGTTCTTCCAGCAATCGACCAGGCGCTCGCACACCCCGTAGCGTCGATCCAGGTCGGCCATGCGCGACAGGTGATCGCTGTAGCCCTGCTTGAACACATCCTGGGTGAGCGCACGGTAGTACTGGGTCCTGGCGCTGTTGACTTCAAGGATCCGGCCTTCATCGGCACTGTCGCTGTCAGGCAGCAGGCGCTTGAGCTCGGCGTCATCAAGCTGGCGCAGGCGCGTGCGGTAGTCGTCCTTGTACAGTTGCAGGGCACGCGCCTTGCTGGCCATCACGTCCTGGGTATAGGTCTGCAGGTTCTGCCGGTACTCGGTCCAGTAGGCCGGCGGCAAGGTGAAGGTGATCTTCTGCTGACGTTCCTTGAGGCTTTTCTCGATCAGCCGCGTACGGTCCGCTTCGCTGCCGACGGCCAGCTCGGCCTTCATCTGTTCGGTCACGCTGTCGTCGATGATCTGCGCGATCATGGCTGTGCGTTCCGGGGTGTCGGGCAGCAGCGTGGGCGCCGCCGGGAAGACCGGGTTGCTCCCGGCACAGCTGGGCAGGCCGTTGTTCAACAGCGGCACCGGCGAGCGCACCACCTCACCGTTCAGTGCATGCAGACGCATCAGCGACGACACGCACTGACGGTCGCGCCAGGAAAAGGTCAGCTCGTATTCGGCATTGGCCTGCGGCACGAAGTTGAACGCGTTGGTGCACACGCTGCCGGTGCTGAGCGTGTTGGGCCGCAGCAGCACTTCGTGGCCCGGCTTGAGGCGAATTTCCAGGTAGGGCTCGTCGTCGCTGGACGGCGCAATGCTCATGTCGGCGCGGCGCCGGGTGTCGGCCGAGAACAGGTTATTCATCAACCCGGTGGTCTGCCCGCCGCAATGGGCCGCATCGAAGACATCCATCGTGACGTTGTCCATGCCGCTGATGAAGCGCAGCCTGGCCGCGTCAGCCTCGGTGGCATCGGGATAGGTGCCGTTGAAACTGCAACCACTGAGCAAGACGGCACCGCCCGCCAGCAGGGCGAATGAATGCAGAAAACGGGAGTCGAAGGTGACCATGAGTCGTCCTTGAAAGAATTGATACGCGCGACGATGCCATTCGGAGTGTTTCAACGACCTCGCCATTGTCCAGGTGCACTGGACCTGCGCAAGGCGACGAGGTTCCAGACAAGGGAGTCAATTGATGCGGCAACTTCTGGCCATAGGGCTTTTAGGGATGATAGGGGGCTGCGCGACGATGCCCGATGAAATCAGGCTGGACTCCGCCGTCTACTCGGCCGACAACGCAGGCCTGGTGACCGGCGCCCTGGCCGAAGGCGGCCCCTACGGCACCTGGATCGAGTTTCTCAACCTCGACACCGGCAAAAGCGTGGGCTGGGGCGCGCAGAACTACTACTCCGCCTGGCTGCCGCCAGGCCACTACGAAGTCCATAGCCTGGGCTCGCGGCGCGGTGTAATGGGCCCCTACTCCAGCCCCCTGCGCTTTACCGTGCAACAGGGCGCGATCAACTACCTCGGTGAAATGACCTACGGCTGCTCGTCGCTGGTACGCCCCGATGCGGTGTACGGCGTGAAGGACTGCGGTTTCCTGGCGCTGTTCAGCTGCGATGTGCCGGCACCGAGCATTGGCGTGTGCGTGGAAGACCGACAGGAACAGAGCGTGCGCCGGCTGCTGAAAAAGAACCCGGAATATGCCCACCTGCCGGTGCGCTCTGCGGTGATGTCGCAGCAGGACCGATAGCCACCTGTGCGCTGTCGCGCAGCACACAGGTGGCCCGGTAGGAGCCCGCTTGCCGGCGACAAGGTCCGCAAGGACCTTCTTGCGATGGTGAGGCCACTATTTTCACGACTGCTGCCGCAGCCGATCGCGGTGGTCCGGCATTCCGGCAAGCGGAGGCGCCGATACAACAGAACACTAAGGAATGAGTTGCTGGACAATCTCGGCCAACCGCGTGCCCACCTGCAACTTCAGCGTCTCGATAAAGCGCGTGATCTTGGCATCGACAAACTGCCGTGACGTGTAGACGGCGTACACGTTGCGCTCATGCGTGTGGTATTCAGGCAACACCCGCACCAGCGCCCCCGAGCGCAAGTCTTCGATGGCACTGAAGCCGGCCAGCAAGCCGATACCCGCCCCTTCTCGAACCGCCACGGCCATAGCGTCCATGTCATTGACACTGAAACCGGGCCCTGCGTGGACAAACGTCGCCTCACCGGCCCGGCTCTTGAGTTGCCACTCATCACGCCCATAGTCCACGGTGCTCAGTAACAGGCATTGATGATCGCCCAGTTCATCAGGCGTCGCCGGGGCCGCATGGCGCGCCAGATACGCCGGGGATGCCACCAGCACGCAATGGCTGACGCCGATTTTCTGGCTGACACAGGCCGAATCCGGCAGCGTCCGGGCAATCAGGATCGACACATCCAGTTGGTCTTCCAACAGGTTGGGCATGCGCTGGGACAGCAACAGGTCCACGGTGACGTCCGGAAACTGACTGCGATAATCAAGCACCGCCCGGGTCACCAGTTGCCGCGCCAGCCCTGGCACACAATGCACCCGCAATGTGCCCCTGGGCTGCAGGGCGGCATTGCTGGCCTCGGCTTCGGCCTGCTCCAGATCGGCCAGGATTTTCGTGCACCGCTCATAAAAGCGCCGGCCGGCATCGGTGACCGACAGGCGCCGGGTCGAGCGCTGCAACAGACGCGTGTCCAGTGCACTTTCAAGGGCGGTGACGGCACGCGAGACATTGCCGACCGTCGAGTCCAGATGGTTGGCCACCGCCGTGAAACTGCCCATCTCGACCACTTTCACATACACCGACATGTTCGAAAGCTTATCCATTGCGACTTTCCTGCCGACCTGATTGCATCTGTATTCCCTTGAAGACGTGCACGCCATCCAACCATGGCCACGAATGCTACACCCTCCCCGCAGCACTCGATATTACCGCCCGCCACAACACTGATTCCCTCGCGGGCGGCTAAATCAAACGATCGGTCCTCCATAAACTGGATTGCACAGGCCGCCAGCCAGGCGCCGAACGCTTGCCAACCCACAGAGGGCCCGTGTCATGAATACCGCTTACGACCCGCTTTATCTTTTTATCGAGGGTAAATGGATCGCCGCCCAAGGGCGCGACACCGCCGCCGTCGTCAACCCGGCCACTGGCCGTGAACTGGGGCGCGTGCCACTGGCCGGCGCAGACGACCTTGATCATGCACTCCAGGTGGCGCAGCGCAGCTTTGCAACCTGGTGCCAGACCGTACCGGCCCAGCGCGCCAAGGTGCTCAAGCGCGCGGCCGAGCTCATCCTGGAACGCGCCCCTCACATTGCCAGGCAGATGACGCTGGAAGAAGGCAAGCCGCTGGGCGAAAGCCTGGATGAAGTCACCCGCGCTGCCGAGTACTTCGAGTGGTTTGCCGAAAGCGCCCGACGCATCGATGGCCGTATCGTGCCGGCCAATCGTCCCGGCGTGCTGCAGATGGTCAAACGCCAGGCCATCGGCCCGGTCGCGGCCTTCACGCCCTGGAACTTTCCGGCCATCACCCCGGCCCGCAAGCTTTCGGCCGCCCTGGCGGCCGGCTGCAGTGTCATCCTCAAGCCAGGTGAAGAAAGCCCCGCCACCGCACTGGCCCTGGCACGCGCACTGGATGATGCCGGCTTGCCCAAAGGCGTACTGCAGGTGGTGTTCGGCGTGCCGGACCAGGTGTCCAGCCACCTGATTGCCTCGCCTGTCATTCGCAAGGTGACCTTTACCGGCTCCGTGCCCATCGGCCGGCTGTTGTCGGCCCGGGCGGCCGAGGGTGTCAAGCCCATCACCCTGGAGCTGGGCGGGCATGGCCCGGTGCTGGTGTTCGAAGACGCCGACATCGAAAAAGCCGCCGTCGAAGGCGTGGCCAACCGCTTTCGTGGCACCGGCCAGGTGTGCATCTCGTCCACACGGTTTCTGATCCAGCGCGGCGCCTATCGCGCCTTTGTCGATCACTTCGTGACCGCCACGCAGGCTTTGAAGATCGGCGCCGGCCTGGCGCCCGGCACGCAGGTCGGACCACTGGCCAACCCCCGGCAACTGGCCAAGATGCAGGCACTGGTCGCCGACGCCGTCGCCAAGGGCGCACGTGTGCTGGCCGGAGGCAAGTGCCTGGACGGTGACGGTTTTTTCTTCGAGCCGACCGTGCTGGCCGATGTGCCCATGACCGCCCGCATCATGCACGAAGAACCCTTCGGGCCCATTGCCGTGCTGATGCCGTTCGACACGCTGGACGATGGCCTCCAGGAAGCCAACCGCCTGCCCTATGGCCTTTCGGCCTACGCCTTCACCGCCAGTGCCCGCACCGCCATCGACGTGGCCGACGGGCTGGAGGCCGGCATGATCGGTATCAATCAGTACCGCATCGTCGCCACCGAACTGCCCTTCGGCGGCCTCAAGGAAAGCGGCCATGGCTCGGAAGGCGGTATCGAAGGCATCGAGCACTATCTGACGAACAAATTCATCAGCCAGGTTTGAACACCCATTTACCGAATCGGAGAGACACGACCATGAAAGCCATCGACCTCAAGACCTTCGGCGCTGCTGATGTATTGCAACTGGCGGATGTGCCCGAGCCTGAAGTGCGCCCGACCGACTTGCTGGTGCGCGTCCATGCCGCCGGCGTGAACCGTGCCGACCTGACCCATCGAACCGGCGGCTACGGCCATCCGAACTTTGGTGATTCGACGATCATGGGCCTGGAAATGGCCGGCGAGGTGATCGCCAAAGGCGCTGAAGTGACGGGGTTCGAGGTTGGTGACCGGGTCATGGGCGTGGTGGGCGGCGGCGCCTACGCCGAGCAGGCGCGCATCGACTACCGCATGGCCATGCCCGTTCCGGCGTCGCTGGATTACGTGCAGGCTGCCGCCATTCCCGAGGTCTTCGTCACGGCCCATGAGGCCATGATGCACCTGGCGCAGCTCAAGCCTGGCCACTCGGTGCTGATCCATGCCGCCGCCGGCGGCGTGGGATCGGCGGCCGTGCAACTGGCCCATGCTACAGGCGCCACGGTGTACGCCACGGCGCAAGGCCGGAAACGGGCGCGGGTCGAGCATCTGGGCGCCAACGTCGTCATTGACTATACGACTCAGGACTTTGCCGAAGTGATCGCCGAGAACACCCAAGGGCGCGGTGTCGATGTGGTGATCGACTTTGTCGGCGAACCCTACTTCGCCCGTAACCTGGCCTCACTGGCCTACGGCGGTCGACTGATCCAGGTCGGTATCCTGGGCGGTGGCGGCCAGGTCAGTGTGGCGCTGCAAGATATCCTCTATCGCCACCTGCGCATCATCGGCACGGTGATGAAATCGCGTACTCCCTCAGAAAAGCACGCCATGATCCAACGCTTTCGCGCGCACTGGCTGGAACGCTTCGACGAAGCGGCAGGCCTTGCGCCGGTCGTGGACAGCACCTTTGCACTGTCACGCGCCGCCGATGCTCATCGGCGGATGGAGTCAGCAGAAAACGTCGGCAAGATCATTTTGACAATGGCGCCTGCAGACCTGGTCTGAGCCCCCTCAACGTCTGAAAAAGAGGCTGCACGCAATACGCACAATGCGCCGAAGATCACCTTCTACATATCGGGTGTTTGCCGCGCGACAGCGTGCCGCCTTGGTGCCGGTCAGCCACACCGGTTGGGCGTCTAGCGCCTTGCCAACGCCCTGGCCAGCATTGCCGTGACCACCACCGCCAGCACCACGGCCGCTGCAATCGACAGCACCGCGCCCCATTGCACGATGCAATGCTGCAGCGTCAGGTAAAACCCCACCACCCCCACCGCGCCAATGGCATTGCCCCGGATGATCGCTGTCAGCTCACCCCGCCCGCCCTGCACATGGGCGAACACCGCCAGCGGCCAGGCAATCACCGGGATCGGCGCCAGCAGGCCGCTGACCACCGGGCCCAGCCAGGTGGCGCTGGCGGTGATCGCCAACAGCAGCAGCGTGGCCGTGACCATGCGCATCGGAATCACCCAGCGCGGCACCGGCACGCAGGCCGCAGCCTGGGTGCGCGCCTGTCTGGAGGTGAAGACGATGATCAAGCCCACCAACAGCAGCGCGACAGTGATCGACAGGGTCAGTACGCCCAGGCGGCTCATCAGCCAGGCCACGGCACCATACACCACCAGGGCGGCCAGGCATCCGGGCAGCGCCGACACATGGCGCGTCACCCACCAGTAGAACAGGTACGTCGCCTGGATCGCCGCCAGCCCGGCCAATGCCCCCGGCACGGCCATCAGGGCAAAGGCGCTGCCCTGCTCCAGGCTGAGAAACAGCATGACCAGCGCCGAGGTGATGGGCAGCCCCGAGAGCAGCCCGCCGACCGCAGTGCCCCAGCGCCTGGCCGCCAGCGAGATGGCCAGCATGAGCGCGGGGGTGATGAGCAACTTGAGGTAGAAGGCCGTCATGCAGGGATACTTCACATCCGGAGAAAGCCGTGAGCCTAATACTTTTGGCGCAGGTTTGCCTTGTGGAGAACGTCTTGCCTCAACCTGACGCGATGATGATCGCCTGCTTCAGCAGTCGTGGAGACCTGATGCTGTTCGTCCCTTCTACCAAGAACTGGCGAGGGTTTGCGCGGTCAGTTGCACTGAATTGACCCACAGGATAGATAAGTGGCACGACAACAACCCAACGCAGAGGTCTCATGAAGCCTTACCTCTTGTCCTTGTCATTGGCCCTGCTGGCGGGATGCAGCACCGGGCCCTATCTGCATCCGGACTCACCGGTGGGCACCAACGCCCTGCTGTCACGCACCTGCCCGGGCCCCAAGGCCGCGATGAGCTACGCCCCGCAGTCAGAAGAACTCAATTGGGTGCATGTGCTGGTCTATGCAGCACCGCCGGGCGCGGTGAGCTGGCCGGACAAGCAGCGCTCCACGGACACTGAACTGCGTCTTTTCGGTCGCCTCTACACGCCTCCACGCCTGCGTAATCTCAATACACCCGAGCAACGCCAAGCGGCTTACAAACAGACCGATCCGCCACTGTGGGTCAGTGCGGCCTCTCCCATCGTTACGGTGACGCTCGCCAATGGAGAAACCTATCCTGTCAGCATCGAACAACTGAAGACCGGCTTTGATCCCAGGAAGCAATTCCACGAAGGGTTCAAGGGCACCGCACTGGGCCAGGGCGATATGGATGACTTCACCCTCACTTTTCCAGACATCTTCGTCAACGGTGAAAAAATCCCCATGGCGCCCGTTCATTTCAAGAAACGCGAGGAACGCTACGCACCGGTCTTCAATTGCTGAGCGCTTGGTAAAAACCTGATAACACCTGACAAGAGAACGCAATGAACGTCCAGCAAGCCCTTGATCTGGTCTACGCCAGGCTGCTGGGAGAACACTCACTCCCGGTAAAAATCCGCACCCGGCAACCGCTGTGCAAGCAAGAGGTCGAGGCGTTGTTTCTGGCCATTGATTTTCTGACAGCGCACTATAAAGATCATGAGCTGATCCCCAAGACGCTGGCCTCGGCCTTTGTCGATATTTATGGCAGCTTCAGTGTGAGCGATGAGGTCGTTGGCGAGGTCGAAGCCCGGTGGTACGAGGCGATCGGCATCGCGCTTCAGGATAAGGTTTATACGTTGCTGGAGTGAGGTCCAAGCGTGTCATCGCAGCAATATTCCATCTCGTGAATCGAGGTCTGACAATGCCTGGCTATCAGGGTCAATCATGAACAATCATCCACTGCGCCATGCGCTCCTGGTCTTGCCCTTCTTCCTGTTGTGCGGACCCGTGCAGGCTTCGACCTGGCAGATTTGCCGCATGGAGCTGCGCATCACTGAGGTGGTAAAGCAGCCGTATCCGCAACTCAAGGCCCAGGTCTTGAAGGTGAACCCGGCATCGGCCACGGTGGAGTGCCCGGCACAAGGCGCGACCCTCACGTTTACCCCGGAAACCCCTGATTACCAACGCACCCTTCCACGCCGACAGTGGCCAGGCAAGGGGCAGTCTGTGCGCATCGACTATCGCTATCTGGATGGCGTTTGCAAAGGCGATGGCCACAGCCATGAGTGCCGTATCAAACATTACCCAATGGCCGGCCCTTGACACCTGATTGTGACTCGGCTCATCTCAGTACTTATGGACAATGCCCAGCCTGCCCATGATCTCCAGCGCATTGACCAGCCCCAGTCCGTTCATGGGCAGGCAGGCAAAAGCCTGGTATTCATCAAAGTGAGTGCCCAGTGCCAGCAGCTTCAAATCATGGGGCTCCAGGTGCGTATTGAAGTACTGGAGCAAGGTACGCTCCCAGTCTTCGGCCTGGTTGACCGCCTTGACTGTCCTGGCATCCGGCACAGGGATTTCGAGACCTGCCAGCCGCAGCGGTGCCAGCTCATTGACGGCGTTGACCCCACCCGACGCCCATTCCTTCCATTCGAAATGAGCCAGTTGACCCGCCTCGGTGAGCGCTGAGGCGAGTTGATTCCAGGCCCGGTTCCACGCCGTCTGCGATGCAGTGGCCGGCAGGTTTTCAACCAGCGCCTGCGCCCGGTCCTCATCGAACAGGCAATCGAACAGGTCGGCCAACGCATCGGCTATATCCAGGGGTGGTATTTTCAGCTGAGGATCCAGGTCCTGGCTCAAGCGCTGCCACAAAGTGGCCAGTTCCTCCCAGTCGTCTTCATCCATGTCGTCATCGATCACCTGGGCATTATGGCCACGGCGGTAGTTATCCAGCCGCGTCATGCGCACACAGACCTCGCCCCCGGCGACGCTGACCTCATAGCTGCGGTTGTCCATGAAGCGGGTCTGGAAGGCGATGCGGTCGGTGAACACATCATGGACGATGCTTTCTTCGGCATCGAAATACGCCGCGCCCTCGGGCGTGCCGTGAGCGGTGGTGATGCGCTGGAGCGACAACGGGTCGATAGACGTCATAAGGGTGTGAGCCGCATGGGTGATGAGTGAGTAAGGCTGCCAAGGGCGAGATCGCTCGTATCCAGCTTGATGGCTGGCCGTTTCAACCTGCCGTTTGAACCACCGTTTTCAGGGCGATGAGGGTGCGGCACCTTGTACTATTTCGCTTGCCACAAAACCCACCCCGCATTGATCGCAATAAAAGCCATCGACAAACTGCTCCAGTGGCGGCGCGTTCATAAGGTCAGGCTTGCATTCATCGACAGCCAGTTGATCGAGGCGTTGATAACCTGCTCTTTCTTCGCCGTTGAAGCGCTTTTTCGGGCTTGCTGCGCCTATGAGCATGTGCTTTGGTCTGACGTATTGGACAGAACTGCAGCGGGGGCAGGATTGCATGACGTAAAGGCTCATGGTGTGACCTGCTTTGAGGGTAGCGAGCGTGATGAGTTCAAGGCGCTTATCCCATTCGAGGCAATGGTCCCATACAGCCTGAACCAAAGCGCCTGTTTGACGCAGAGCCCGATGTAGACGCTCAACAGGATCCTGGTGTGCCCGTGTCACGTTTGCCTATGCCCATTCCATGCCTGCTATTTCACGATGTTGATCAAACGGCTTTCATAAACATAAAATAGCCTGAATAAATGCATGCATGGACACCCCGATGAGGCTGTTACCGCGCCAAAACCCGTTGATACTTTGATATGACTCATTAATCTATAAAAGAATCATCACAACGCCTGCTGGCGCCATTGCCCGCCATTGGAAACCCGCAGAAAATTTTTCATGTTGGCCGTGTAGTTGGCAGGGGTACGCCTCCATCAGAATTTATACGGCCCGCCGCCAGTGCCTCCATCAGTCGCTCAAACTCGTCGGTACTCGTCAATATGCGCTTGGGGGCAGGATCTATCAACCTTTGATAGAGATTGTGCGTAATGCTAGACAGATATGTCGAGCTGGCTCTATGATGGCCCATACTATAAAGCTGGTACGAAACCAGATTGACCCCTCGGACGCCCTGGTTGCAGGAGCAGCCTTTTCGCAGAGTAGGTACGTAGCGAAAAGCGGGAGGGGCGTTCATGATGATCCAGTCTGCGCGGCTGAATCGTCACGATACGCCTGTAAATTTGAAAAGTACGCTTGAGCCTGCCAAAGCAACAAGCCAGTCAAATCGAGCAACTGCTGCAGAAAAAGAATAGGCGACCCGGCCTTATACAAGGCTGTTGTACGTCGCCAGGCCATCACGGCCTGACTGAAATCGCACACTACAGCACACCGGCGAATAACAGCCTTGTGCAGTGTACAGGTTTCTTAAATTTTTCCGCTGGCCGAGCATTTGATGCTGACGTCTCAGTGATATGGACTGCGCCCTTAGAGGCTGCTCACCCGTCAATTACTTTTCAGAAAGGGGCACTTCATGAACAGTATCCACAATGAGAACACGCCACGCTTTAGTGTAAAAAAGCGGTTGACGCTATCAACATTCTCTATAATTTTTGTATTTTTTTCTTTGTCTGTGTTTATGATCCAAGCGCTCCAAAAATCCACAGACAATATCGACGCATTATTCAACAAGGATTTTCTTGCAACGGAGGCAGTCAACAGCATCGATGGTGCTTTGACACGTGTCGACATAAATATTCTACGCATGATTGCCATTGGCGACCCCGTACAGATTTCTAACTGGAAGGCCCAGAACGAAAGCGCCTTTGCACGGGTTGATGTCCTGATTGATCAATTGATGGCCACCGAAAGCAACACGCTACAGGGTAACGCATTAGCCACCTTGCAAAGCGATTATAAAAAAATGCGCGACGGTATGCGGCACCAGACAGCCGTGATCGAGTCAGGTGACACCCCAGCCGCAGCCAACGTCAATCGTGAGGAAGTAAAGCCGTTCGCTGAGCTCGTCTTTGCAACCCTTCAGCAAGTTCGCGAAGAAGGCAAGAGTCAAGCGGAACTCCGATTTCATGATCAAGTCACTGACTCCAGCAAAATACGCAACATTGCTATTTTCGTGACACTGCTCATTTCCGTGGTCGGCGTTTTCGTTACCCTGATAACCACGCGCAGCATCCTCCGATCGATTGGCGGTGAGCCGAGTACGGTGGCCGAAATAACCCGAACAATCGCCAAAGGCGATCTTAGTAAAAGCATTGCTGTTGTGACCGGCGACAACCGCAGCGTGGCGGCGGCTGTCAGTGATATGCAGCAGCAATTACGCCAGATTTTGCAACAGATTGCCTCCTCAGCCAACCAGCTTTCGACGGCCACCGTACAGTTGACCGACACCACTCAAGAAGGTGCTGATGGTTTACAAAAACAAGTCAATGAGATTGAAATGGCAGCGACTGCTGTTAATCAGATGACGAGCGCTGTAGAAGAGGTTGCTCGCAACGCCGAGCACACGTCCCGTACCTCTGGCCATGCTACCGGTGCTGCCGAAGAGGGATCAGTGCTGGTTAAAAAGACGGTCGCCGCCATTGATGAAATGGGTGTTGATATAGGCAAAACGTCTGAGTTGATTGGCGAGCTGGCCGACCAGTCTCGGGATATCGGAAAAGTGTTGGACGTCATTCGTAGCCTCGCCGAGCAGACCAACTTGTTAGCGCTCAACGCGGCTATCGAAGCCGCACGAGCAGGCGAAGCCGGTCGAGGCTTTGCTGTTGTAGCCGACGAAGTTCGTGCACTGGCTCACCGAACCCAACAATCGACCAGCGAGATCGAACGCTTGGTTACAGGAATTCAGAATGGAACTGACCGAGCAGTAGGCTCCATGCGAGGGAATACGGATCTTGCCACCAGAACGCTTCTCATTGCAGAAGGTGCAAGCGAAGCCCTTGGCAAAATTAACACCGCGATTGGCGAAATAAATGGCTTGAATCTGGTGATAGCCAGTGCATCACAGGAACAAGCGCACGTCGCGCGGGAAGTCGATCGGAACTTGGTAAACATTCGCAACCTGTCGATTCAATCGTCACAGGGGGCCTCGCAGACAAGCACAGCCAGTCATGAGCTGTCGCGACTGGCGGAAGATTTGAACGGCGTGGTGGGAAGGTTCAGGTTGATTTGAGGTAGCCTTCGCTCTATGCAGACTGTTATCCAGCCGGTCAGGGACTGAATAATCCCTGTGGTCGTCAATGCTGACACCGGCTGATGCCAGGCATCCAGCAGACCTGGCTATTTAATGTGAACACCCTGACTTCCCTTGAAGCACCATAAACTCTCTTGCTGGAAATTTTTAACCCGAGGTGTTTCCACCCACACCGTCGAGGCAGTCAGTGCAATACCAATGGCGGCTTAAAAGAATAGGCAAAGAACGTTCAACGTCGCGCTCGACCTCACGAGTCGCAAATAAGTCTTTTGACCGGAATGGCGCCCAAGCCTGTTTTCAACGCAACGATGACAGCGCAGGTAATTTCTTATAAATGCTCCTTATAGACCAAGGGTTGTACAGGGCAGGGTGAGACATGAAAGACCAGGAAAAACCAGAAGTTTTAATCAAGGGCTTTGAGCTTCTTGCGCACGACATCGCTGAACGAATCAAAAATATAGTGGGCTGCCAAAAGAGCATAGAAAATTCTTACCATGAAATTAATTTTGCCCTACTGACCACCACCTCTTCAATTGACAACACCGGCACGCTGCAGTTTGGCTTGATTGAACATATTCTGCAGCGTGAAGCCCGGGCGCTATTTGAGTCACTGGAATCATTAAAACAATCACTCCTTGCATCGACAAGCGACATGATCACACATACAACTGCCGCACTGATTGAAATTGAACTCGACTTTCCAGCCGACTGCAAATGTCGCCTGAACGACTCAAAGTCAGCCCTTACCAAGAGTTTATATGAATTGAAAAAATTGAATTTTTTGATTTCTTCAACTCGCTTCCTGCCGTCGCAGAAACCCTAAGAAGCGCGCAACTCACAGGTCTGTCCCAGGCGACCAAACCTCACCAGAAAATAACACCAGGCTGCTTCTCCGAAGCGTATCTACCTGTCACACGCAAGGTCATCCTTGTGAGGCAGCCACTCTCGAAGAACCCGTACAAAAAGACTTGCTGCGAGTGTCCTGTCTCAAAAATAGTTATCCCGTTAAACTGCGGTTCCATCATCAGCCGGCACGCGGGGTGTACACGGCCCCCTTGAGCGCGCCGGGGCAACGGTAATTGAAAACACGTCGGTTGAGGGTCATGAATATGGACAGGAACGCTGGTGCAAGTGGCCCAAGGCGAATGGCACGCCTCAATGGCTGCCGCCTGAACAGACACGTCAGCACTGACGCCCCAGCTGTTTTTCCATAATGATCGTCCGCTCAGTCCCATAAAACGCGTCGTGGATTTTCCGATAGCCCAGTGCCGCATAGAATGCCTGCGCCGTCATCGAGGATGGAACCCGCAAAGCGTCAACTCCGGCACTGGCAGCAGCCGCATGAATGACACTCATCAACTGCCGACCGACCCCTGCCCCCTGATAGGCAGGGTCAACGAAAACGCTTCTGACCACATCACCGTCCAGGCTTGCCGTGCCAGTAATCAATGACCCTGAAACGGCGACGAAAAC
Source organism: Pseudomonas sp. Leaf127 (assembly GCF_001423155.1). Classification (NCBI taxonomy): domain Bacteria; kingdom Pseudomonadati; phylum Pseudomonadota; class Gammaproteobacteria; order Pseudomonadales; family Pseudomonadaceae; genus Pseudomonas; species Pseudomonas sp. Leaf127. The sequence goes on from NZ_LMOA01000022.1 coordinate 180,495, forward strand.
CTGACGCTTATCGAGCAACGCGCTGATGGCTTCAGGGCTGAAGCTGCGCTCGACCCGAGCGATAACGTCAGGTGCATAATCCTGCGAATTTGACTCATGAAGGGCCGCGATCACTACACGGCTGATCGCTGCCGTGTCTTCGCCTGTGGCGGGCCGAACCTGACATGCCATGCGCAAAACCTCAGTGTTCGATGCAAAGGATCATCAAGCCATAAAGGAACAATGGCCACAGATCATTGAATGGAAACCACCCGGCGTGTTTCGAGGCATGCCTTTACCTGATCACGTAACGCGCCGGCCTTCCAGAGCAGAAAATACATACATACCCGCCAGCAAGGCCAACAGGAATACACCTGCCTGCCAGTGCCCGGTAAGCACAATGGCAATCGCGGGGCCGGGGCAGATGCCTGCCATGCCCCACCCGACACCGAATACCAGGCTGCCACCGATCAGGCGGGCGTCCAGTTCGCGCTTCACGGGCAACTGCATCGGGGCGCCCAGCAAAGACTGCCTGTGCGTGCGCGCCCGGTTCAGCGGAATGACCGCCACGGCAATGGCGCCGGCCATCACGAGCGCAAGCGACGGATCCCAGGCTCCGCCAATGTCCAGAAAAGCCAGCACCTTGGCCGGATTCGCCATGCCGGCCAACAGCAGGCCCAGGCCAAATAGCACGCCCGCAACAAATGAAGTCAACCTGATCATCTTCAAGCGCCCAGCACGTGGCGGCTGACGTACACCGTGGCAAATCCGCTGGCCATGAAGCACAGCGTCGCCACGATGGAGCGAGGCGACAATCGGGACATCCCGCACACGCCGTGACCACTGGTGCAGCCCGAAGCGTAACGGGTGCCCACGCCGACCAGCAGGCCCGCCACGATAAGGGCTGGCCACTGTGCATCAATCTCTATCACCGGCAAGACGGTGAACGCGCCCCACAACACTGGCGCAACCAGCAGGCCAAGCAGAAACAGGGCCTTCTCGCTCCAGCCCTCACTGCCAGGCTGCAGCACGCCGGCCAGCAAGCCGCTGATGCCTGCGATTCGGCCATTGGCCAGAACGAACACGCTGACGGCCAGCCCTATCAGAGCCCCTCCGAACAACGAAGTCCACGGCGTGAAGCTGATCCAGTCAATGCTCATTTTTCTATCTCCGCCACACAGAGGCGGCTAAAGGAGGCTGATGTTATTGGATGCAATGGGCGTCGACTCATTCCAGCGCCTGCAATGAGGACTGTTCGAGTAGCACAGCGCCCTCTCCCTGCTCGCGCAAATGATCACCCGGATTACGAAGCGGACAGTCGTCCATGGAGAGGCAGCCACAGCCGATGCAGCCATCGATTTGATCGCGTAATCGGGTAAGGCTGTCGATACGCTCGGTGAGCATGTCGCGCCATTGGCTGGAGAGGTGAGCCCAGTCCCTGGCCGTCAGCGCTCGCCCGGGGGGAAGCCCGTCCAGCGCGTCCTTTATCGCCGACAGGGGAACGCCTGCGCGCTTGGCAATCTTGATGATCGCAATCCGGCGCAGCGTATCGCGAGGGTAACGCCGCTGGTTGCCGGCGTTGCGCTGCCCCTGAATCAGGCCTTTGGCTTCATAGAAGTGCACGGTCGCAACCGTCACCCCGCATCGGCGCGCCAGTTGCCCGACCGAAAGCGCGACGCTCACATCGATCATGAAGGATTCCCCTGTTGACCTCATCTATACATGAGGTTTTATAAGGAGTGTCACCTTGCCTTGGCAAGGCTTCATTTGCCGCATGCGGTGACACCTGGAAAGGAATACACATGGATAAGCATCACGTTGCACCGGGCTGGGCCGCCTTGCTGTCGGGCCGCAATGGCGTACGCTCACTCGCGCTGGCAGGGGGCGTTGTGCTGCATGCGATTAATGTCTATATCGCCACCACGATCCTGCCATCGGTGGTCAGGGACATTGGTGGCCTCGATTACTATGCCTGGAACACCACCCTGTTCGTCGCCGCCTCCATCCTCGGCTCGGCGCTGGCGGCAAAATTGCTGGCCACGGCGGGGCCTCGCAGCGCGTACGTCATCGCCACGCTGGTGTTTACCATCGGCACGCTCCTGTGTGCAGTGGCCCCGTCCATGCCGGTCATGCTCGGCGGCCGTCTTGTCCAGGGTCTGGGCGGCGGTTTTTTGTTCGCGCTTTCCTACGCCATGATCCGGCAGGTGTTCGATCAAGCGTTATGGCCGCGGGCAATGGCGCTGGTGTCCGGTATGTGGGGCGTGGCCACCCTGGTCGGTCCGGCCGTCGGCGGCCTCTTTGCCGAACTTGGCGCCTGGCGCGCGGCGTTCTGGTCGCTGGTACCCGCCGCCTTGCTGTTCGCCGGACTGGCGGTGATGGTGCTGCCAAGGCGCGGCACGACCAAGGCCGAACGCTCACCGCTACCGCTTGCCCAACTCGTGCTCCTGACAGCGGCCGTGCTTGCCGTTTCGTTCGGCAGCGTCTCTGCTGCCCTGCACTGGAATCTCATCGGGCTGGCTGTCGCCGGGTTGCTGACAGCCCTGTTGATCGGTACAGAAAACCGCGCCCGGCAGCGGTTGCTGCCGACCGGAGCCCTGCACAGCACAACGGCGCTGGGCGCACTCTATGCCACGATGTCGCTGCTGGCGGTGGCCGTCACCAGCGGTGAAATATTCGTTCCGCTTTTTCTTCAGGTGCTGCATCAGCAGTCGCCTCTGATGGCCGGGTATCTCGCCGCGCTGATGGCGGCCGGGTGGACGTTGGGGTCCATTGCCAGCGCAGGTGTCAGCGCCAGGCACGTTCGCTACGCGATGCTGGTGGGCCCCTTGCTGGGTGTGGCTGGCATGCTGACGCTTGCCGTGCTGATGCCCCGTGAAAGCACCGGTAGCGGGCTTGCCCTCGCCCCGCTCTGCATGGCGCTGGTGGCCATCGGCTCAGGCGTGGGCATGGCGTGGCCGCACTTGCTGACTCAGGTGTTTCAGGTCGCGCCGGCCGGCGAACAGAACCTGGCAGCGGCGTCCATCACCACCGTACAGCTGTTCGCCACTGCGCTCGGCGCCGCACTGGCCGGCATGGTGGCCAACGTGGCCGGCCTTACCGACCCGGGCGGCACCGAGGGAGTCGCCAATGCCGCGGCCTGGCTGTTTGGCCTCTTTGCCCTGGCGCCGATGCTGGCCGTCTTTATTGCATGGCGCGTCATCAACCAGCGCGTGGTGACGTCAGCGTGACTGGGGCGCGACCTGCTGGTGTGCTAGATAACCGGCCAGATGCGTGCGGGCCCACTGCTCGGCGGTGGTGACCGCAATCGACTGCTGCGCGTTGAATGTCGCCGCTTTGGGCCACGCCACGCCTCTGCCTTGAGCGAATACGGCGCGGTATTTTTTGATGTGATTGGCAGGGTCTTTATCCAGTGCCTGGATCAGCTGTTCAACGGTCCATACGTTGCGCTTGAATGGACGTTCCAGCACCCGCTCAAGGAGGCTCGCCACCTGCCCGTACGTCACTGTGTCGCCGGCCAGGTAGACGATCTGATTGCGCAGATGCGGCTCGAAGAACACGATGTCGGCGGTCAGCGTACCGATGTCGTCAGGGGTCGTGAGCGTCACACTGTTGTCAAGACTGCCCAAGGCGTTCACCGCGTCGTGTTCAAGATCGACGACCTCGAACACAGGCTCGAACAGGAAGCTGGTGAACATGCCCGTCGAGATGATGACCCATTCGGTCTGGTCCTGGGCACGCAGCAACTCGCGCACATCAAGCTGGGCATCGAACAGGTCCTGGGGACTGCCTCGGCCGATCTCGTCGTAGTCAACGCCAAACTGCCATGGGAAATAGCGCTTCACACCGGACTTGAGCGCTGCGGTAGCCAGCTTCATCGGCGTTTCCCGACCGGCGACCATGCCGGCGCAGCCGATGACGGTATCGAAGCGTGCGAAGATTTCAGCCAGTTGCTCGATTGAATCATTTACCAGATCGGCAGCGACCATCTGGATGCCCAGACCGCGCAGCTCATCGATTTCTGCCTTTTTCTCAGGCACCTGCGTGTGGATTGTCGATTCCCTGAGCAGGACGCCGATGCTGGAGCCGGGCGAGCGCTTCGCCACCCGCGCAAGATTGCGCAGCACCGGCAGGCCAAGCTCGCCGGCACCCAGAACGAGAATGGATTGGGGGGAAAGCGGAGTGACTTCGGTCATGACTGCTCCTGAAACCTGTTGTCTGTAAGATGCGCAAATGCTTGCACACTTGCGCAGCGCTCAGAAGAAGGCACACCGGTGATACCAGGGGGAGCAATGATCGATCATGGGGTGCTTGACCAGGCACAGGCCATCTGCCAGACGCTCAGGGAAGAGGATGACGGGGTCAGGCGCGAAGTCCTTACGCATGCCGGCAGCCGCTGGTCATTTGGCATCCTGCATGCCTTGGGGGTGTACGGCAAAATGCGCCATGCCGAGATAAAACGGCAGATGACAGGGGTGACCCAGCGCATGTTGACCAAGACGCTACGTGCTCTGGAGCGTGATGGCCTGGTGCTTAGGCAAGAGTTTGGTGAGGTTCCACCGCGTGTGGAGTACGAACTGACACCGCTGGGCATGGAATTGCTGATCCGCATGTCGCCCATCTGGATCTGGGTGGTTGAAAACGTCGAGGACTTCCGTAAGGCGCGTCGCACGTTCGACAGTCAGGAGGACAAAAAACCGGCATGGCAAACGCCAGTGTCATGAACGCCCTCTGTACCTCACCCCACGCAAGGACCTGCCGCCCATGAAGCCATTTCCCGAAGCCCTTCGCACGTTCCTGGCCCAGGGCACTGTAGTGGGCGACCTGCTCTTGCCCATGCACTATGCAACGCCTGATCACTTCGAGGCGTTTCAGTCAGGCTTTCGCACTCAAGGCCTGACCGGCGAGAGCCTGGTGTCCGAGGCCGATGGCGGGTGGCATCCGCAATGGTATGTCATCGCCTTGAGCGGGCTGGACGATCCGCTGTTCATTGCCACAGACGAGGCCGACAGCGGCTATCCGGTGTACACCGCGCCACATGGGGCTGGACGCTGGGACGCGCTGCAGATTGCGCCGGACCTGGCAACGTTCGGGCGCCTGCTGCAGGCCCTGGCCGAGGTGACAGACGATGACCTTGAATCCGAGCGCCTGGTGCGCACCGCGACCGGTTCTGTGAATGAATACTGGCGCGAGATATTCGACGCACGCGTCGAGCAGGCTGAGCTTGAGGAAGAACTGCCGACTGATGACGTGCCGTGCGACCCGGACGACTTTACGAGCGGCGACTTGATGGTGACCGCCCTGGGCCCTCAGAAGCTCAAGGTCGTGCAGCTCGTCAGCCAGTGCCGCGGGCTGGCGTTGAAAGACGCGCTGGCCCTGGTCGAAGCGCCTGAATTTCAGGTGGCCTGTGGCGTGAGGCGCTCACTGCACCACTTGATTGCCAAACTTGAAGCACTGGGCGCGACAGTGGCGTTTCGGCCTGCGCGATCGCCAGGGCGTTGAGGCATGGATGCGCTGCCTCGCCTTATCGCGCATTCAAACGGGTGGCCCACGCCTGTTCCCGCGCCTGCCCGACCAGAAAATCGACGAACGCTCGTGTCTTGGCCGGCAGCAGTTTCTGGCTGGAGAAGTACAGCGAGATCTGCCCGGCATCCACAGACCAGTCCGGCAGCACCCTTTGCAGACGGCCGCTTTCAAGGTCCGCCAGCACATCCGGCACCGCCAGCAAGGCCACGCCCAGGCCCAGCCGGGCACACTGGCGCAGGGCTTGCGGGTCGTTGACCAGCAGCCGCGGTGTCAGGTCCAGCGGTCTTTTCTGAGCGTCGGGTCCTTGCAGCATCCAGCTTCTGATTCTGCCGGTCTGCACCGAACGCATGGCCACATGCTCCAGCGTGGCCAGGTCCTCGAAACGACGGACAGGATCTTGTGCCGACAGGTAAGCGGGCGCTGCGACCAGAATCAGATGCGCAGGCGCAATGTCCCGGGCGACAAGGGTGGGCGCCAGCTCGAGGCCGCCGCCGATGGCGGCATCGAAACCCTCGGCAATCAGGTCGACCTGGCGGTTTTCAAACGTCCACTCAAGCGTCACGTCAGGGTAGCGCTGCAAGAACCCGGGCATCAGCGGCAGCAGGAAATCACAGCCAAACCCAGGGGCTGCAGTGAGGCGCAGCACGCCGGCGGGCTGGCCGGCGTGCGTGGCAACGTCCGCAATGGCGGCCTGAACGCTTTCGAGCCCCGAGCCGACATTCGCCAGGAACCGCTCGCCGGCTTCGGTCAGGGTCAGGCGGCGCGTGCTGCGCTGGAACAGACGAACCCCAAGGTTAGCTTCCAGCTGCGCCACGTTACGGCTCACGGCCGCCGGCGTGAGCCCAAGACGACGGGCCGCAGCAGAAAAACTGCCTGATTCGGCGCTGCGCACAAAAGACACCAAGTTGCCCATCGTCTCCATTGCACTCACTTTCAAGCATTGATTGAAAGTAATTCTAGCCATTACCCACTACTGGCGAAAGGATGAAAAGCGTCTCATAGCCTCATCAACTTCACCTACCGAGGCTTCATCATGAACACAGTCAATCTTCCTCTTGCCGGCAAAGTGGCCGTTGTCACCGGTGGTTCGCGCAGCATCGGCGCGGCCATCGCCAAACGCCTGGCCGCCGACGGTGCCACCGTGGCCATTACCTATAACGCCTCGCCTGAGCGCGCCGACGCCGTGGTCAACCAGATCGTGGCCGCCGGCCGCCAGGCGCTGGCCCTGGTGGCCGATGCGGGCAACCCGCAGGCGGTGCGTGCGGCCATCGATGAGGTCGCCAACCGGTTTGGCCGCGTCGACATTCTGGTGAACAACGCGGGTATCAGCGTAATGGGCGCCCCCGAAGACATCGCTTTCGAGGACTTCGAACGGATCCTGGCGGTGAACGTGACCGGGGTGTTCGTCGCCACCCAGCAAGCCCTCAGGCACATGGGCCATGGCGGACGCATCATCAATATCGGCAGTTCCATGGTGCAGTACGCGGCCTTCGGCACCGCCTCGGCCTACACCCTCACCAAGGGCGCGCTGACCGGTTTCAGCCGTGGCCTGGTGCGCGACCTGGGGCCACGGGGCATCACCGTCAACACCGTGCACCCCGGCCCGACCGACAGCGACATGAACCCGGCCGAGGGCCCGGTGGCCGACTTCGTGCGCCCCAATATCGCCGTGGGCCGCTATGGCGAAGGCCAGGACATCGCCAGCGCCGTGGCCTACCTGGCCAGCCCCGAGGCCGGCTTTGTGACCGGTGCCGAGTTGATGGTCGATGGCGGCTTTACGGCCTGAGCCAGTAGGAGCGCGCTTGCCGGTATGCCGGACCACCGCGACCGAGTGCGTCAGCAGTCGTAAATTTGTGGCGTTTAGCAGATTTTGCGAGCGCTAGCGCACTCGGTCGCGGGCAGAGCGCGCTCCTACGGCGGTCAATTCAGATCCAATACCCGGTCCACCCCGGTTCGCTAACCTTGCCGCCGCTCGCTGCCAAATCAGCAGGTGCCCAGGACGACAGGATTCTGGAGCAGGGTTTGGCTAGCGTGGCGAATCACCACACAAACGTGATGGGTCATAACTATAAACTTCATACTGACCCTGCATTCCCCACGCGGGTCAGATGCCGTCCGCCATACTGCATCAGCAAAATCGCCGTTTTACAGGACTCAAAATGATCGCAAAGACCGATCGCCTGACGCTTGCAAACCATTGATAGCTTTATCTAAGGCCTAAAATCAAACCGCTTGCTTTTCGAACATCTCAATCATTGCCAGCACCTCCATAATGCTGTCTTGCATATGATTCCCCATCTTGTACTCACGCAACGCCTGCTCGCCGCCATCCGTTACAACCCCCTGTGGACGTTCGACAAACTGGCCGATCAGACGAAAGTGTTCGTCCAGCACCAGTACAAGCGGAATGGCAATTTTCTCCAGGCCCAGTTCAGCCTGCAACGTGTTCTGCGCACGGCCTCTGGACACGATCGCCAGGTCAATCGCGGGCTGCACCTCGCAGAGATAGTCGAAGGCGGCCACGTTGATCTGGCAATCCGGGCACCATATTTCGCCGGCGATCAGCAGATGATAGGTGCCTTGAATGGCCGTCAGCCGTTGTTGCGTGGCCGTGGACAGTTCGCCGGGCCGGCGGATCCTGTCGGCGAAGTGCTGCATGGCGGTCCGTTCGGCCGGCAAGCCTGTCTTGACGAAGCCATCGAACCGCTGGCCTGTGGCGAAGAGTTCTTTGTACGGGACCATGGTTGTTTCCTTGAGAGTGTCTGGCGCCAGGCCGGGAAGAGTGGGTCATCGGGCGCCGCGTTCTGCGCACCTTATGAAAAATCATCGATCAACAGCGCTTTTTCGGTGGCGAAGGTTGACTCATACACCGCTTCGTCCCACGCGCCGCGCACCAGAAAGGCAGCGGCACTGTACGCGCGGGCCTTGGCAAAAAATGCCGAGTGACGGTCATCGGAGCGTCTAGCCAACTCGAAGTAGCACTCCTCGTGTTCAGCGCACAGGGCCTCGAAGGGTTCAGGCTGATTGCGGGCTAACAACATACGCATCTCGTCAGGATCGATGCCGGCCTCCTGTGCGGCCCAGAGCACAATGCGGGTGGCCAGTGACCGGCGCTCCTGTGTATCCAGCGACTGGAGCAGGCGCTGGATGTCCGGGTAGTTCGAGGCTAAGCGTGAGGTCATTCTGTGCGCTCATTAAACAAGATAACTTAATGATTTTACTGGCTATTGAATTCACCGCTTGTAGGATCGCGCTCTGCCCGCGATTGAGCGCAAAGCGCTCACAGAAATCTCGGAAACGCTGCAAATCTACGACTGCTGCGCAGCCGGTCGCGGCGGTCCGGCATTCCGGCAAACGCGCTCCGAGCTCAGTGCTGGAGGGGAAATCAACGCCAAAGCTCCACCACCCCGCCTTGGTCGCCCAGCACTGGATCTGTGTGGGGAAATCCCAGCCGGGCGATCTGTTCGATCTGCGCAGGCGTGGCCGGGTCGCGGTTGATATCGCCCTCCTGTCCAGGTGGATAGGCGCCGACCACTTCGAAATCCTCGCTGGCGCCCAGGTTGCAATGCCCGGTGCCTGCCGGCAGCAAGAGCACATCCCCGCCCTTGACCTCGACCACGTGGCCGTTCGGGCCGCCGAGCATCAGCCGCGCATGGCCGGCATGAACGCCGAGCACTTCGTGCCCACGGGTGTGGTAGTGATGGTAATCGAACACCCCGTAGCGCCACTGCGGCGGCCAGCCGTTGGCGGCGAAGATGCGCTCGAATACCGACGCCGGATCGCTGCCGGTCACGCGCATGGCCTCGGGGTAAATCAGTACGGGCAGCGTCGGATGGTTGGGGATACCGCCATTGGCCTTGAACATCAGCGCCTGCACGGCGCGGACAGTCAGTGTCTGTTTCATGATCATTGCTCCTGTCAGGTCAATGCACACCGTCAGCCTTGCCAGGCAAGCGCACGGTCTTCGTAGTCGAAGACGTCATAGGCCGGCACTCGCCCATTGAGCAGGACCGGCACCGTCAGGCTGCTGCGGTCGCCGTATTCCGGGGGGTACACCCTCCACTCGACTTCGTAGTACCACCATCCCCTGTCAGAGTCGTGGGTCTTTTTCAGGGCGCAGGCATGAAATTCAGGTTCGGCATAAGGATAATCCTTGAGCATGTCGAGCACGACGAGCCTGGACGTCTCGATGGCCGCGCGCGGCGACAGCGGCGGAAAATCCTCAGTCTCGAGCCAGGCCGGCGTCTCGGGAATGTCATCAGAGCCGACCGAGAACCTGAACACGAGTGTCTCGACGTAATAGGCATAGACCTTCAGCATTGCAGCCTCCGTTCAAATCAGATGCGACAGTCAAACTTAATGCGTGCAGGATAAAACCGGCGGCACCGGTGTCCTAGTGCCACGATTCAATACATCCCCCTGCCCCTGGAGAGATTGCGGCATGATGCCTTCCGGAAAATCGCGACTGACCCGCTGGGTCGGCATCTCTTCGATCCTCGTCCTGATCGCTGGCAGTTTCATGGCGCTGTATGTGCTGATGATAAGCGCCTCCTTGCCCATCAATATCTCGGGTCCCCTGGTGCTTGGCGTGCTGTGGCTGACCAACCTGGTGTCGGCGCTGGTCACCGCGATCTACGGTTTTTTCCGCCGCTGGCCGCGCTGGCTGGTGTTTGTCCTTGTGGTACAGGTCGCGGCGGTGGTGGTTCCGCTGGTGATCTTGATCATCATGAGTTTTAGCGATTGACTGCCCCCGACCCACGGCGAATGAATAACGCTGCACGACCAAGGAAGCAAGACACATGAAGTGCGCAGGCGTATGGAAGTATGCGTTATGGGTGGCCGCATTCGGCTCGAGCGGCTTGAGTCACGCCGTCTCGTTGCCACAAGACTGGGCGATCCTGCCAGGTCCTGACGAAACCGTTGAGCAAGGGCTGCCCGCCGCCCTGCAATCGCCGGAACTGGCCAAAAGCGGACAGCGGCTGGCCGAGGTGGAAATGCTCGTGGCCCTGCCCTACGCCCAGGTGCTGCCGGTGGTGGTCTCGGCCCTGGCAGCGGTCGGCCCCCTGGAGGAGCAGACCGGCGTGAGCCCGCTGTCGGAGCTGGATGAAGGCTGGGGCGATGTACTGTTTGCGCGGCGACCGGACCTGGTGCACCAACTGGTGAGCAAAACCGACCTGCCCAGGCTGCAGCAGGACGTGCGCGACGGCGCCCTGGCCGAAGCGGAAATTCCCGGTCGCCTGGCCAGCATCGAACGCACACTGCGCTTTCAACCCGGCAGTGCGCGTACGGCGGCACTGACCGAGCCGTACCGGTATTGGTACGGCAATGCCGAACGCACCTACGGTGCGACGGGCGGCAGCAGCAGCCGGGTCATTGTGCGGGTCATGCAGCTCGATGCAGTGATGGGTCATCCGGCCACGGCGGTGTACCTGACACGCAAGGACGAGTTTGCCAACCCCAAGGCAAGCTTCACTCATCAAGTGCGCGAGCTGGCCAACCTCAATATTTTCAGCCCTGGCCAACCCAAGCGCCTGCACCGCAGCAGCGTGCCCGAGGCGGTGTTCAGTCCCGTTTATACGGCACTGAATACGCTGCCCGGCGCCAACTTGCAGCTCGGGCTCGATGCCGGGCAATGGCAGCCACCGGCAGCGCCACGCCGTCTGGTCACCGAGCCAAAACTGACCCTGCCCGACCCGCAGGCCAGGACGCTGCAGGCGCAAGCACTGCTGATTACCAAAAACCCCGACGCCATGCTCGTACTGGCCGATGGCAGCGCCCTGCTGGTGCGCAGCTATCCGCGTGCGCTGCTGCACTGGGCGCCGGACGATGGTCAGGAGCCGCGCGTGATCTGGACGCCGACCGACACGGTGATCCAATGGCACATGGCGCGTGATGAGCGCGGCCAATCTGCCTACATGGTAGCCGACGGGCAGGTGCTGCACTTCGACGCCGCCGCCCGGCGGCTGGCCAGGCACCCGATCGTGTTCGACAAACCGGAGCTGCTCAAGAACGTTGATTATTTCCCCGACGGCAAGGGCGTGCCCCTGGCCTACCGCCACGATGTCAGGAACCGTCGCGACACCCTGTCGATCTGGCAACCCGGTGCACAACCGGCCGCCGATGGCGCACCTTGGCAATACGTGCTGCGCCTGGCTTCACTGCGCCAGGACGTGATGCGTCATTCCATGCGCACCAATACGCAGATCAAGCCGGTGCGCTGGGACGGCGTGCAGGCCAATCAGTGGATCGAAGACAGCGACGGGCTGGCCGAACTCGATAGCCGCACTGGCCGGGTCTTGCGTGCCGTGCGCTTGCCGCGCCGCTTCGGCGAGGTCGACCCCAGCGATGACACCGGCATGGCGCAATGGACGCCGCCGCCGTTCGGCTCGGTCAAGGGCGGCTGGATTGCGGTCGGCTTTGTGTTGATGGATGGCAAACGCCGCAACCCCGGCCTGCATGTGGTCGACGTCGCCAGCGGCAAGGTGCGCTATTCGCTGACCCTGCCTGACCAGGACTCGCTCAAGACGGCGGCAGGCTCGCCCAACGGTCGCCTGCTGGCCCTGGGCACCGGCGCAAACAATAAAGCCATCGTGGTCTGGAACCTGGAAAACGGTCGGTCACTGACGCTGCAAGCCGACGCCTCCGGCTGCAAGGACCTGGCGCAGCTGCAATGGAGCCCGTCCGGCGAGCGCCTCTGGGGGCGTTGCTCGAACGGACTGCTGGCCTGGGATATACCGGCCACCTGGTGAATACAAGCGGCGCGAGTTCGCGCCGCCTTTTGTGCCTAAGGCTTGAACTCCCAGTACTGACCACCCGGTGCCGTGACCACCTGAAGATTGAACCGGTCAACCGCCTTGGCGCCCTTGAACAGGTAATACATGTCGGCCACTACGGACAGCTTGTCGCCATAATAAGAATGACCGATAAAGTCGGTGCTCAAGGCGCTGGCATCAATCAGCTCGACCCCGGAATAAATCACCACAGGCTTGCGAAACATGCCCGCTCGCGCCGCCCCGTGAAACACTTGCGAAAGCGCCAGCGCCTTGTCGTTGGCAGAGACATAAAGGGTCACGGGAGCGCCTTGCCTGCGCAGCTCGGGGACGATCTTGTCTGCAAACTCACCGGCATCGATATCAGGCGCTGCCAGCACGATTTCCTGCAGTTTTGCCGCCAGGTCAGGCGACTCCGAGTACAGCCGTAGCAAGGCCTGGGTCAACGCCCGGTTGCCCATGCTGTGCGCCACGATATAGACCTTCTTGACGCCAGGATTTTCGAGGTGATCTTTCAGAAAGTCATACACGGCCGGATAGGACTGGGCGATAGCGCTCTCATCCGCCCGGTACTGGCTTTCACTGCCCGACGAGGGCCAACTGAACAACAGCGGCGCACCCTTGAACTGCAGGTCATACGCCAGTTGCGCTGTACGTTTTACCGAGTCCTCGAAGCTCACGTTGTAGCCGTGTATAAATATCAGCGAAGCTCCGCGCTCTCCCAGCCGCAGTGCCAGCGACTGGTTGAATTGTTCGCGGTCAAGGCGCCGCCCGTTCTTGATCATCACGTGATCGTCGGGGTTGGATTTCATCCAGTCAAAGAAAGGCGACTCGATGATCCCGACCCTGTGATCAGGCGGAAACGAAACCCGACACTTGCCGTACGACAAGGCTTCGACGCTGCTTCGTGCGCCTGAAAACCGACAATCCCCGGCCAGCGCCTGGCGGTTGGTGCCGTAAAACACATCGACTTCATTGGTGGCGGGCGCTGTATCCCCTGAAGCCTCGACGGGGTCAGTGATGACAGGCGGCAGCGGGCTTGGCACAGCCGGAGACTGCGAACTCGGCGCACAGCCTGCAAGCATTAAAAAGACGGACAATAACAACAGCGTGCACTTCATAGACCCACTTCCCTTTCAGGTATATCGAACAGCGCGAGATGACGGTGAACACCGAAAACCGGTGCGCCAGGCATGATGACAAGGTAAACCGCATGCCATGAAAACAGACATCGATACGGCTCAGGTAAACAAGATTGGGTGGTTCCTCTCGTTACCCTGGAGCTTGAGCACGGCATCGTATCGTTATGTCAGCCGATGACAAAGGGTGAATGCATGGCCTGTTCCAGATGTAAAACCAATATCTGCCCGCCCTCTGCAACTTCACCTCCAGCGGCCCCTCTAACCCACACCCATTACACCTTCACCCCGTTCCCCCTGCGCAGGATGCCCCATGTCGTCTCAACCGGACTCCACCCTCCCCGCGACCACCCTTACCGAAACACCCGCCTTGCTCGCCGAAGCCTTCGAGCAAGCGCAACAGGCCGAACACGCCTTGAAGCAGCGCAGCCAGAAGCTGACCAAGCGCTTCATGATCGCCCAGGCGATCTTTTGCGCTTACTGGATGCTCAAGTGGATCTGGCAGGGGCACTACATTGGCGGGCCGATCTATGCGGTGTTGATCTGGTGTTTTTCATGGGTGCTCTACGCGCCGATGCCGCTGCTATGGCGCTCGCAGCAGAAGGCAGTGAATCGGGCCTGGCAGCAGGTCGACGAGGCGCGGATGGAATCGGGCCGGGTGTTCCTGGAAGAACAGGCGCTGGGGCCGTATCGCTGGATCTGTCGCAACGGCCGCATGCTCGGCGTGTTTCCCGACAGCCAGGTGCTCTATGCGCTGGTCCCGGAACTGGGCAATCGCCACGCCCTGATGGCGGCGCCGCAGGTGGTCAAGCAGGTGGTGGTCAATGAACAGGTGATCTCCAGCAGCACCACGCACACCACCACCGAGCATGACCGGCGCAATGTCTATGGCGTCAACGGCCATTTCGGTGTGCTGGGCCGGGGCAAGTCACGCTCCACCTCGACCACGACCAACACCACGGCGCACACCTTCACCCTGGGGGTGCAGTTGCAGGGCGCCAACTATGAGCCCTACTGGATTCAACTGCCCTTTGGCGCGGACTGGCAGGAAGCGCGCAACTGGCAGTTGCTGATCGAGCAGACGGCCGGGCGCTGAAAGCCCGTCTTTGCAGCCACTCAGTGACGGTGCAGGTCGAACATGAAACGGGCGCTTCCGGTCTCCTGCCCCACGGTGTTGAGCATTAACGGCCGATGGTACTTGTCCAGCAATTGCCGTTGCTGTGCGGTGCCGATAGCCAGGCGTTCAAGGATCTCGCAGACGAGCCGGTAAAGCATCTGGGTGTTGCCGTCCTCGACCTTGACCGACAGGCCGACCGCGCCTGACGCGCCCAGGCGCCGGGTCTGCGCCGAGGCCCGTACGCCCAGTCCGTAGCAGGCATCAGCCCCTGTCTTGCCGACGACATTGCCCTCGAAGGCGCGCATCAGGTCCGTGCAATAACGCCCTTCGCCGGCCACCATTTCAGGGTACGTGGTCATGGCCCGGTAAATCCGCGCCAGCGCCTGGCCGCGTGCCGACAAAGGCTCGCCCTTGTGCGCCGCGTCAGCGCTTTGTGCAAGCCTGGCGTAGATCAGCCCCAGCTTGTCGAGCGCGAAGGCGGGCGTGGGCAGGTTGCAGCCATCGACGGCCCATTCCACGGCGTCCACCGGCAGCTCGCAGACATCGGCCATCACACGCCTGACATGCGCCTGCAGCGGATGGACCGATTCGTTGTAACCCGAGAAAGACTCGCCCAACGCCAGTGCAGCCGCCAGCATGCCGGCGTGCTTGCCAGAGCAATTGCTGCAACAGGCCGTGGGGATGAAGTCGCGTTTGATCCAGGCCCGATTGACGGCGTCCGAAACAGCCGGGTGGCCCCCACAACGCAGATCCGACTCATCGGCACCGACCTTGCGCAGCATGGCCCAGGCCCGTTCGATATGGCGTGGCTCACTGCTGTGTGAAGCGCACATCAAGGCCAGATCCGCCTCGTCGAAGCCGAACCGCTCAAGGGCCCCGGTTTCAATCACTGCCAGGGCCTGTGCCGGCTTGGCGGCTGAACGCGCCAGCGTCATCCGCTGCGGATCACCAAAGCTGTAAAGCAGGCGCCCCGCTTCATCTACCACGGCCACATGGGCACGATGCACATTTTCCACGCAATGCCCGCGATAGGTCACCAGTGCCACGTTATTGGCTTGCATCGCTTTGCTCTCATCAAATACAAAATAGCTTGTTGATTTTATTGAGCAGGAGCCCGCTTGCCGGCGACCGGCTGCGTTGGCAGCCGTAAATTTGTGGCGTTTTCGAGATTTCTGCGAGTGCTTCGCGCTCGGTCGCCGGCAAGCGGGCTCCTACCATCATCGACTATGCAGGACACCTCCGTTGCACTCTGTCTGAGTTTAGAAGCATTGATCCCTGGCGCAGAGATCAGGCCATAAAAATCTGTATGGCGCGGGATGCACGGTCAAGACGGCAAGTACCAGGGCTACCCTGCTTTACACGCTGGGTATAAAAGCGTTCAGACACTCGGCAACGTTACCGCACCTGCGTGTACAAACGTCGTAACGCAAGCGTATCGTTTACCTCTCTCCAGCCCTGAGGGACATGAGTATGCCAATGGACACCGCCTTGGCGTTTGCAATCGAGACCGCCGAAAAGGAGTACCTGCGTACGCGTGTAGAGAACCTGACGCACATCGCCGGCAATCCTTATGGCGCCCGGGTATTTGCCAGCGGCGGGCTGGAAGGCTTTCATGTCCAGGCCAGCCCCAGCCCGATGCTCAACCGGGTCTACGCCAGCAGCGAGGCAGACGTCGAAGCCCTTGTGGATCGGCTTGTCCGGTCAAGCGCACGGTCAACCGTGACGCCCCTCACAGGTGTACCCAAGTCACTGGCGCCCTGCTGCCTGATGGCAGGCCGTCAGCTGGAGCGCTTGAAAGGCTGGACACACTTGCAGTTTGTCTCACCCATCGAACAGGCAGTGGTCAATGCGCACAACGTCGACATTGAACACGCCACGGGGCCGGCCTTGGCGGCCTTTACGGCGCTGCATGCCAGCGGCTTTCATACCCGGCCTGCCCTGCTTGCCGTCAATCAGGCATCGTTTACCGGCAAAGGGCCCGGCGGCGCCCTGAAAATACTCGTGATCAAGGAGGCCGGAGAGGTCGTGGCGGGCGCGGCACTGTACCTGGCCAGCAACGGCGTGGCCTACCTGGGCACGGCAGTCACTCATAAGCAGGCGCAGGGTCGTGGCTATCATTCGGCCCTGATCGCTCATCGCATAGCGCTGGCCCGGGAGCGGGGAAGCGACTGGGTCGCCGCCACCGCCCTGGCCAGTTCCCGCAGTCGACGCAACCTGCAACGCGCCGGGCTGAAGGTTTCCCATGAGCAGGGTCTTTATCGATTGAAGGACCTTTGACATAAGTGTGTTTTACCCGGCATGCCTGCGACGGACAGATGCCGGGAAACACTTGAATCCAGCCACCCTCAAGACAATGAACATGATCAAGCCAAGCAATGACTTCAGCGGCGCCCTCAGCACCTTCGCGTATTTCATGGCCAGTGGCAGCCACTACATGCTCAAGGGCGTGGAGTACCTCGACCTGTACGGCAATGAGCCGAGCGCCATCGAGATGGTCTTTGCGATTTTCGCCAACGTCATCGAGATGGATGACCAGGGCAATGTGCTCAACTTCATCCACGCGCAGGAACGCGCGACTGACTACCTCAGGTCATACTGCGACCCCTCATTCGAGGTGACGCCGCCGCTCGAGGACTGGGAAACCGAGCTTTACGGGCCGCCTTCGAGCGGCCGCTGAGCGACGTGCCTGGCCGGCTGGGTAGATGACAGCCTGTCAAGACAGGCTGTCATCCACCCAAAAGAGGCGCCTCAGATCGGCCTGTCGACCACCCGTGCATTCCACAGCGTCTTGTACTGCTTGCGCCAGCCCGGGCTGTCCCGGTCCAGCCACGTCAAGGTGGCCTCGATGCTGTCAGGGGTCATCATGAAGGTATTGATGTGGTCCTCCACCCGCTCTTCGGACAGGTGCAGCGCCTCCAGGTACTCATTGAAGGACTCGGCCAGCACCACGAACTCATCGCCTTGCTGGCGCCGACCGGTCCAGGCCGGCAGGCCGGCAACCATGGCCGCAACGTCGGTACGACCGTCACGCAGGTCCAGCAGCAGGAAGCTTGCGCCGCCATCGCGGCCGATCGGCAGCAGACCGGCTTCGGGGAAGTCGGGATCCAGGCGCAGTTGCTCCAGCTCGTAAGGGTTGAATTCGTAGCCTTCGCCCGGCACCAGTCCGAACAGCGAGAAGCTCAGCACCTCTTCATCTTCGTTGGCCATGACCGCGACCACGTCGTATTCCAGCGTGGCGCCGTTGCAGGTCTTGAGAAACTGCCGGTAGTCGTCCGGCAGGCGTGCGCCGAGCGTGGCTTCCAGTTGCGCGATGTCCGCGTCGCTGGCCGCGGGGCGAGCGTCCTCAAACGTCAATCCACGGTATTCGATCATTGTGGCCTCGCAACAGTGCCGGACGGGATTGGGGTGGGTGAAGTCTGGAGCATTCGTTAGTCCTTCAACGTCATGGGCGCGGGCTTGCGTTTTGGGTCAGACCGTCGTGCGGCACGTTTGTTTACGGTGGGAGGGTGTTTTAAACCCCGATACCGTTTACTCAAGACATAAAGAGCCCTGCG
The DNA here is from genome assembly GCF_001423155.1 of Pseudomonas sp. Leaf127. Taxonomy (NCBI): domain Bacteria; kingdom Pseudomonadati; phylum Pseudomonadota; class Gammaproteobacteria; order Pseudomonadales; family Pseudomonadaceae; genus Pseudomonas; species Pseudomonas sp. Leaf127. The sequence continues at coordinate 198,577 of NZ_LMOA01000022.1, forward strand.
GTAAAGACGAAGATACAGGCCCTGCGTTGCCGCTTTTGCGCTTCAAGCCGACGTCACAGGCTGAGCGAGACGCGCGTCTGTCGTAGCTAAAGACTTTTCAGCACTGCCGCCACAATCGCCTTCGGGCAATCTTCCTGGACCAGGTGACCGGCGTTGTCGATGGGGATGCACTCGCGGTCGCTGATCAGCCGGGCCAGCGCCTGGCCCTTGGCGTAGGGAATCCACTGGTCATTGCGACCCCACAACACGGTGACCGGGCAATCGAGCCGGCCATACAGCCCCTCGATTTCATCGGTATGGCTCTGCTCCATCTGCGCAATCTGCCGGTAGAAGGCCGGTTTCCCTACCGCTCCGAGCCAGGGCGCGCTGTAGATGTCCAGCGCCTGGGCCGACAACGGCTGGTGCGCAGCCGTCTGCAAGTAGGCGTGCAGGAGCGCACGGTGCATGTAGTCGGGCATACCGGCAAAGGCTTGCTCGTGCAGGCGCACATGCTGGACAAACGGCGAGCCCCAGGGCGCCAGCGCCACGGCATCGAAGATCGTCAGCGAGGCATAGCGCAGCCCGTTCAGGTAATAACCGCGCAGTGCGGTGGCGCCGCCGAAGTCATGGGCCAGGACATCGGGACGCTCAAGGCCCCAGGCCTTGAACAGCGCGGTCAGCACGCGGTTCTGCACCGCCAGCGAGACGTCCTGGCCAGCGCGTTGTTCGGACTGGCCGTAACCGACCAGGTCGAAATAGTAGACCGTGCGCCGGTCGGCCAGCAGCGGCACGATCCGGCGCCAGACCTGGGATGAAAACGGTGTGCCGTGGATCGCCACCAGCGCCGGTCCCTGGCCCATCTTGCCCCAGCGTACGGCGCTGCCTTCGACCATCAGGGTGTTCGGTAAATCAAGCATGAGGCCTTCTCCATATTGTCATTTAGCTAAATGACGATATGATGCCGAGCATGAACCGATCAAGACAAATTACCGCCATGGCCAGCGAGCAGCGCTTGAAGATCCTTCAGTTGCTGGCGCAACCGCAGGTCCACTTCAATCAGCAATGGTCAGCGGACCCTGTCGCGTTCGGCGTGTGCATGACGCTGATTGCCGAAGCGCTCGACATCGCCCAGCCCACGGCCAGCCGGCACCTGGCGATCCTCAAGGACGCCGGGTTTCTGACCGTGAAAAAACACCTGAAGTGGTCGTATTGCACACGCGACGAGGCGGCTATCAGCGAGTACCTGCAGTGGCTGGGCGAGCATCTGGCGGTGCAGGTGCGAGGCCGTTAGCTGACCCATCCAGGTCATTGTGTGAGGGGGCTCTGGTGCCATGCCGGACCACCACGACCGCGTGCGAAGCGCTCGCAGACATTTGCGAAACGCCGCCCATTTACGACTGCTACGCAGCCGATCGCCGGCAAGCCGCCTCCCACAGGTCCAGTGTTTGCTGCGCAACAGCGATCCGCCTTGGCTCATACCGTAGGAGCGACCAACGGTCGCGAGTGCAATCTGCAAGCCACTGATACGTTGAATGTGCTACCCCATTCGCGACCGAGTACGAAGCGCTCGCAGACATTTGCGAAACGCCGCCCATTTACGACTGCTACGCAGCCGATCGCCGGCAAGCCGCCTCCCACAGGTCCAGTGTGTGCTGCGCAACAGCGATCCGCCTTGACAGGGTGCCAAGGCGACAGATTATCCCTGCTAATCCGATAGATAACCTCGATACGGACATTTCCTGAAAATAAACATTGCGCGCTAAATATATGCGAGCTAAATTGATCACCATATAGTTAGCGCGCAAATATTTAACACGACATAATTAAATCAAGGAAATGACCATGAACACCTTTGGCAAAACACTCGCAGGCTCCCTGCTCGCCCTGTCGATGGGTCACGCGTTCGCCGCCGACAGCGGTGTCGAGCACACGACCCAGGCATTCCTCGACGCCTTGAACACCGGGGGCGGCAAGCCTATCGAGCAGCTTTCGCCAAAAGAGGCACGCGCCGTGCTGACCGGTGCCCAGGCGGGGGTCAAGCTGACCTTACCCAAGGCCAACATCAGCGAAAAGACCATTTCGGTCGATGGCCAGGACATCAGCCTGACCATCGTGCGGCCCGCTGGCGCCAGGGGCACCCTGCCAGTGTTCATGTATTTCCACGGTGGCGGCTGGGTGCTGGGGGATTTCCCGACCCACGAGCGGCTGGTGCGCGACCTGGTCGAGGGCTCCGGCGCGGTGGCCGTTTTCGTCAATTACACGCCCTCGCCCGAGGCGCACTACCCGACCGCGATCAACCAGGCGTATGCCGCGACCCGCTGGGTGGCCGAGCATGGCCAGGACATCGGCGTGGACGGCAAGCGCCTGGCGGTGGCGGGCAACAGTGTCGGTGGCAACATGGCCGCGGTGGTCAGCCTGATGGCCAAGGACAAGGGGACCCCGGCCATCAAGTACCAGGTGTTGCTATGGCCGGTCACCGATGCCAGTTTCGAGACCGGCTCGTATGAGCAATTTGCCGAAGGCCATTTCCTGACCCGCAACATGATGAAGTGGTTCTGGGACAACTACACCACCGACCCCAAGCAGCGCGCCGAGGTCTATGCCTCACCACTGCGGGCCTCGGTAGAGCAGTTGAAAGGCCTGCCACCGGCACTGGTGCAGACCGCCAGCACCGACGTGCTGCGTGACGAAGGCGAGGCCTATGCGCGCAAGCTGGACCAGGCCGGCGTACCGGTCACTTCGGTGCGCTACAACGGCATGATTCACGACTACGGCCTGCTGAACGTGGTCAGCCAGGTGCCGGCCGTGCGTTCGGCCATGCTGCAGGCCTCGCAGGAACTCAAGGTTCACTTGCAGTAATCGACACGCCCGTGTACCAAAGCCCCAAGCCTGAACAGGGCTTTGGTACATCAATCACATAAAGGCGAACGTGCCTGCGCAGCCTGAGTAAAGCCGCTCACCCTGCTCTATCTGCCCGCCTATACTCCGCCGTCGCCCTGCGCCGGGGCCTTGGTGCCTGAGAGCATTGGCTATGCATGGTACTGGCCCATAACAGCCGGGTCATGCTGTTCGAGTAATCCCCGCAGCGATGTTCAGCGGCGATCCTCATGGCCCTCACCGGCCGTGTCGATGCTGATCACCACCGACATTCCCGGCCGCAAGCGCCTGGCCAGTTCCTGTCCGGCGTCCACGCTGATGCGCACCGGGATGCGCTGGGCGATCTTGACGAAGTTGCCGGTGGCGTTATCGGCCGGCAGCAGGCTGAACTCGGAGCCGGTGGCCGGCGAGATGCGCTCGACCCGGCCGGTCAGTTTCTGGTGGTTCAGAGCGTCCACGGTAAAACTCACCGGCTGGCCCAGCCGCACGTGGGCCATCTGGGTTTCCTTCATGTTGGCGATCACCCACAGTGTGTCGGGCACCAGGGCCATCAGTTGCGCCCCGGAATTGACATAGGCGCCCAAACGCACGCCAATCTGCCCCAGTTGCCCGTCGCGCGGTGCAGTGATGCGGGTATTGTCCAGGTCGATGCGCGCCAGTTCCACGGCCGCCTGGGCGTTGGCGACCTGCGCAGTCAGCGAGTCGCGGTTGACGATCACGGTCTGCAAGTCTTCTTTGGCGATCTGCACGGCGGCGCGCGCTTCGGCAATGGCGGCCCGAGCCTGCGCATCGGCGGCGCGGGCGACATCCAGTTCGCTGCGTGACACCGAGCCGTCGGTGACCAGCGCCTGGCTGCGCTTGAGGTCGGCGGCGGCTTTCTGGCCTTGGGCAAGGCTGCTTTGCAGGCTGGCTTCGCGCTGGACGATGGAGGCCTGGGCGCTGCGCCGTTGCTGCAGGTTATTGGCCAGCGCCGCCTCCTGCACCCCGACCTGGGCCTGGGCCTGTTCCAGGCGCTGGCGGTAGATGCGGTCATCCAGGCGCACCAGCAGGTCGCCGGCCTTGACGTGCTGGAAGTCCTGCACGGTCACCTCATGCACATAGCCGCTCAGCTGCGGGCCGATCAGGGTGGTCTGGCCGTGCACCTGGGCATTTTCGGTGCTCTGGATCGGACTGGTGAACGGCGGCAATTGCCAGGCATACAGCACGATCAGGATGCCGCCCAACGCGATCAGGGCGAACACGATGGTGGACAGCACCCGGGCGCGGGTCGAGCGCGGCCGGCTGGCGGGGGGCGAGGTCAGCGGCGCCGGCGGTGGACTGCCGGACGGGGTCGTCGCCGGGGCCGGAGTGGATGCAGGTGAGTCGTTGCGGGTGATGTCGTTCATGAAGTTTGCGCACTACTTGAAGGAACGGGGGCCGCCGACAGCGGCGCGACAGGTCGGGTGGTCATTTTCAGCCAGAGCACGCGCACGGTGATCCACAGCATGGTCAGGACCGCGATCAGGGCGATGAGCATGAACACATCGTTGTAGGCCAGCACATTGGCCTCGCGGGTGGCGGTGCTCGACAGCGCACGAATGGCCTGGGCACTGCGCGCCGCCGGGTCGGCGATCACCCCGGCGTAACTGGCCGCGCTGCCTTGCAGGCGGGACTGCACCAGCGGATCGAACAGGGTCAGGTGCTCGACCAACTGGCTGGAATGAAATTTCTCGCGCACCACCTGGAACGTGCCCAGCGCTGCCGAGCCGATCAGGCCGCCCAGGTTCTGGGTGATCCCGAACAGCACCGAAAAGCTGACCATGTTACGCGGATTGGCCAATACGCCGCTGATGCCCATCACCAGCGTCGGCCCCAGGAAGAAGGTGCCGCCAAAGGCCAGCAGGAACTGGCTGAGGTACATGTTTTCCGGGCGCGTCTGGTAGGTCGAACCGCTGTCCATCCACGCCCCGACCGCCATCATCGCCAGTGAAATCAGCAACGGCTTGACCAGGTGCGCAGGGTTGATGGTCAGGGCGCTGACCGCAAGGCCGGCAATGCTGCCGGCCAGCATCACCAGGTACAGGCCGTGCAGTTGTTCACTGCCCAGGTTCAGGGTCTGGAAAAAGCCCACCGCCCCGACCGATTGTTCCGACAGCACCACGCGAAACAGCACCACCGCCAGGCCCAGGCGCAGGATCGCGCCACTGCCCAGCCAGCGGGTGATCAACAGCGGGTTGCGGCGATTATGCTCGATGGCCAGGCCCGCGCAGATCAGCGCGATGGACGCTGCCGACGCCAGGCCGATCCAGGGCGCTTCCAGCCACCACTCGATGCGCCCCAGCGACAGCACCGCACACAGCAGCGCCACGCCGCTGGCCAGCAGGCCGAAGGTCAGGAAATCCAGTTTCTCGAAAGCCTTGAAGCGATCGCCCGGCGGCAGCTTGAGCATCAGCACGCAACCCAGCGACAGCATGGCCATGCCCAGCTCGAACAGATACAGGCCGCGCCATTCGGCAATCTGCAACAGGTCTTCGGAAATCAGCCGGGCCATGGGTGTGGCCAGTTGGGCGGTGCCCAGGCCCAGCACCAGGGCCTTGAGCCGCCACTTCTGCGGGAAGGCCTGGATCATGTAGTACAGCCCCAGCGTACTCAGCGCCGCACCGACCATGCCGTGGGCGGCGCGCACGGCAATCGCCGAATCGATGTCATTGACGAACAGGTGCGCCAGGGTCACCAGCGCGTACAGCACCAGGAACAGTTCGGTGAAGGCCCGCAGGCCGTACTGCTGACGGAACTTCACCAGCAGCAGGTTCATCGAAACGTTGGTCATGATGTAGGCGGCCGGCAACCAGGCAATGTCCTGCGAGGTCGCGCCCAGCGCGCCTTGCAGGTACGGCAGGTTGGCGACCACCAGGGCATTGCCCAGCCCGCCGGTCAGCGCCACGATCACCCCCACCAGCGCATAAGCCCAACGTTTGTGCGTGGGGTGCAAGGGTGTTGAAGGCGAGCCCGGCATGGTCGGGCGCTCGTGGGGCTGCCACTGGCGGGGCGCGTATTTGTCTTTCATGGGCAGGCTTTGTACCAGCAGACCGTGTGGGTTCAGGGGTGTGACATTGGCAAGGGCCGGAATACTCAGCCACGCGGGCAAAAACCCGGCACTGAGCGCAGTTAAGCCTGACCGGGTGTAAAGCACCAGAGGGTGTCCGGACTTACAGCTATGCTGTGGCTACCCGCTTCAGAAGGCGGTGCGCCCTTCCCGGCTCAAGCGGGTAGCCGCCCGGCCGGTCCTGCAGTCCGGCATCGTAAAACAAACAGAACAAGGAGTTCGTCATGAGTTCACCGGCTTCACCCTCGCGCACTGCGGCGCAGGCCAGCGAGAAATCCGTGTTGATCGATGTGCGCAACCATATCGGCCACCTGGTGCTCAATCGCCCCGCCGGGCTCAACGCCCTGGACCTGCAGATGGTCCGCACGCTGAAGCTGCAGCTCCAGGCCTGGGCCGAGGATGACGACGTGTATGCCGTGGTGCTGCGCGGCGCCGGTGACAAGGCGTTCTGTGCCGGTGGTGACATTCGCGCCCTGTACGACAGCTACACCGGTGGTCATGACCTGCACTTGCGGTTTTTCGAAGAAGAGTACGCGCTGGACCTGGCCATCCATGACTACCGCAAGCCGATAATGGCGCTGATGGACCGGCTGGTGCTTGGCGGTGGCCTGGGGCTGGTGCACAGCGCCGACCTGCGGGTGGTGACCGAGCGCAGTTCACTGGGCATGCCCGAGGTGGCCATCGGTTATTTTCCCGATGTCGGCGCCAGCTATTTCCTGCCGCGCCTGCCCGGTGAGCTGGGCCTGTACCTGGGGATTACCGGCGCCCGCATCGGCGCGGCCGACGCCTTGTATTGCGGGCTGGCCGACTGGCACATGCCCAGCCAGTCGCTGGGGCGCCTGGACCACATGCTCGATCACCTGAAATGGAAATCCACCCCGCTCAAGGACTTGCAGGCGGTCATGGCCCGCCTGGGCAGCCAGCGCTTGCCCGACCCACCGTTGCAGAGGCTGCGGCCGGCCATCGATCATTTTTTCGCCTTGCCCGACATCGCCAGCATCATCGAGCAATTGCAGCAGGTCAGCGTGGCCGACAGCCGGCAATGGGCGCTGGACACGGCCAGAGTCATGCAGGGCCGCTCGCCACTGGCCATGGCCGTGACCCTGGAACTGCTGCGCCGGGGTCGGCAATTATCCTTGCAGGAGTGTTTTGCGCTGGAGCTGAGCCTGGACCGCCAGTGGTTCGAACATGGCGACCTGATCGAGGGTGTGCGCGCCCTGATCATCGACAAGGACAAGCAACCGCGCTGGCAGCCGGCCACGGTGCAGGCGCTCAAGGATGAAGATGTGCGGCGTTTTTTCACCGAGTCGGAGAGCTGATCATGCATGACCTCGAACTGAGCGAAGAACAGGTGATGATCCGTGACATGGCCCGGGACTTTGCCCGCCACGAAATCGCCCCGCACGCTCGGGCCTGGGAGCAGGCCGGGTGGATCGACGACGAGCTGGTGGCGCGCATGGGCGACCTGGGGCTGCTGGGCATGATCGTGCCGGAACAGTGGGGCGGCAGTTATATCGATTACGTGGCCTACGCCCTGGCGGTGGAGGAAATCTCCGCCGCCGATGCGGCCACCGGCACCTTGATGAGCGTGCACAGCTCGGTGGGCTGCGGGCCGATCCTCAATTACGGCAATGACGAGCAGAAAAATACCTGGCTGGCACGGCTGGCCAGCGGCAAGGCCATCGGCTGCTTTTGCCTGACCGAACCGCAGGCCGGGTCCGAGGCGCATAACCTGCGCACCCGGGCCGAGGCGGACGGTGATCACTGGGTGCTCAACGGTGCCAAGCAATTCGTCAGCAATGGCCAGCGGGCGCAACTGGCGATTGTCTTTGCGGTGACCGATCCGGCACTGGGCAAGAAGGGCCTGTCGGCGTTTCTGGTGCCCACCGACACCCCGGGGTTCAACGTCGAGCGGCGCGAGCACAAGATGGGCATTCGCGCCTCGGACACCTGCGCCATCAGCCTGACCGATTGCCGCATTCCGGCGTCCAGCCTGCTGGGCGAGCGCGGCAAGGGCCTGGCCATTGCCTTGTCCAACCTGGAAGGCGGGCGCATCGGCATTGCCGCCCAGGCCCTTGGCATTGCCCGTGCGGCGTTCGAGGCGGCACTGGTGTATGCCCGCGAGCGGGTGCAGTTCGGCAAGCCGATCATCGAGCACCCCAGCGTGGCCAACCTGCTGGCCGACATGCACACGCGCATCAATGCCAGCCGGCTGCTGGTGCTGCACGCTGCCCGCCTGCGCAGTGCTGCCCTGCCCTGCCTGTCCGAGGCCTCGCAGGCCAAGCTGTTTGCTTCAGAAATGGCCGAGCAGGTGTGCTCCAGTGCGATGCAGATTCACGGGGGCTATGGCTACCTGGAGGACTACCCGGTGGAGCGTTACTACCGCGATGCACGCATCACCCAGATCTACGAAGGCACCAGCGAAATCCAGCGCCTGCTGATTGCCCGGGAGCTGCGCCATTACCTGGCGTAGCCACCGAACGCATGCAGCCGATACCGGGCTCGCAGACATGCGGCCCGGTACTGCCAATCGCTACGGCACCTTCTTGTGCCGCCCCAGCACCGTGACCAGCAAGGCCACCGTATCGGCGTTGGCCAGCATGACGTCGGTACGCTTCTCGACATCGGCATAGAACACATCGCGTGCCTGTGACAGGCTCTTTGTACCGGTGATGTCCAGAATCCTGCGCAAGGACTTGCCGTCGCGCTTGCCCAGGTCTTTCCAGGTGCCGTCATGCTGGTGAATGCGAAACAGCCGGTCTGCGGGCGTACGATGGGACAGGCCGTTCTGGTGCGTCACGATGTCCTCCTTCATGGCATGACGATAGGCCGAATTATCTTCCAGCAGGTCGACAAACGGCATGTGTGACTCCACATAGGCAATGTCTTCGGTGGCGCAATACAAATGCGACAGTTCATGCAACAGGATCGCCGAGCGAAAATGCGCGCCCAGGTGAAAGTCACCGCGCCTGGTCACGCGGGGCTTGAGCCGACACACCGGGTCAATGAAAAATTTTTCCGTCAGGTAGATATGCTTTTGCGGTTCGGTCAGGAAGGTGAAGGCCAGCGTATCTTCCCCATTGGTCCTGCGGGTACCGACGATAAAGCGTTGAGAGTTGAAGGGTGACAAAGAACTGTCTGTCAATTCTGCATACAGCCGCCTGACTACCCTGTCGACTGCATCGTAGAGGCGGGTGTCCGGTTGGGGTGCACCGAAGAAATCGGCCAGAAGGGCCGTGACCTGCTCATGATGCCCGCCGGCAGCAGTACGATGGCCAAGATTGTCCAGGCAGTTTTCCAGGTACTGGCGCGCCTGCGCATGGCTGTCGACGATATCCTGGGCCCGAGTACGGTATTTCTGGCGGATCTCCGCCATGCCGCGCGCCTCGACGAGCAGGGAGTGTTCCACTTCGGCCTCGACCAGGCTGCTCTGTATGCGGGTGACGATCCCGCCACCGCCTCTGAGCCCGCCTTGCAGATCCAGTTGCCACTGTTGTTGCAAATCGAGGGTGATGCGCGGTCCCGTATTGTCGCCACCGATGATGTACCAGCCATTCTCGTCCCGGGCCACCTCGTAGACCGCGCCGGTCAGGGGCACATACGTTCTGTCATTGGCCGGGTCCAGGTAGACATTGAGCAATGGGTCCTTGGACAGCATATTGAGGTTCACTTCATGGACCCGAAACGGGCGCAGCCGCGACCATAACTGCGACGTCATGCGGTTATTGCCCCAGCCGAACGACTCGAAGTTCGGCGAAGGCTGCCTGTCGGTGACCACGGGGACGCCTTCAGGATCCCTCACTTCAGGCTCAGGCATCTCTTCTTCCCTGGCGCGCCGGGCAGAAATCAGCACGCCAAGGCCGGCCAGCAGCTCGGACGCCGCCTTGCCCCAGTTGTCCTGCACCACGTCGAGGGCCGAAGCGTGGAGCAGGCCCTGGCTCTGCCACACACCGACCAGCGCGCCCAGGCGCCCCGGCAACAAGGCCAGGAGCTGCTCGGCGCCCAGTGCCCAGAGAAACCTTGTGCGGCTGCGGTCAGCCTCGTGGTTGGTCACACTCAACTGGTCGAACCACCATTGCAGGACCTGCCCCGCACTGTCGAGCAAGGCTTGCAGCGCATTGCCCTGCAGCGGTGCCACGGCCAGTGCAACCGGCTGCGGAGTCGACCAGGGCACATCCAGCGTCGACTCGGTACTGAATGGCACATGCGGCTCCATGAACCCACCGTTGTCGTATAACCGACGCCCGGTCGAATCGAGGCGATCAAGGATGAAGGCCTGCATGGGCGCATGCGTGTGAATATCGTTCAGCAAGGCGTCGGCATCAGCGTACTCCTTGAGCAGGAAATCGGCATTGAACAATGCATACAACAACCACGGGCCCGGCTGCGGCGCACGGGGCGCAATGATGAACGCGCCCAGCACCGGGTTTTCAGGCAGACCGGGAGCCGCCTGCAACTGCAGGGGGCTGATGATGATGTCGCGGCCCATCACCGGCAATCGCCCTGTACCATCAGGCATGCTCAGGACACTTTCGATGAAGCGATAACCTTGCTCGCTCAAATCGTCGACGATGCGCATGGCATACGTGCGCAGCAGCTCCAGAGGCGGTATCTGCTCGGCGTAGAACTTCAGGCGAACGGGATAATCGGGATCGCCGGGCGAGAACTTGTCATTCAAGAGCTGTCGATAATGGGTTGAAATATCCAGGTCGCGAATCATTTGCTCCAGATAGGCAGATGTCAGTGCCTCGTGCAGATCTCCGCCCTCGTTTGTCGATACCGTAACCAGGCCATCCTGGCTAGCCGAGAACCGCTCGATGGCGTAGTCGGTCAGGCTGGCGCTCACTTGCGTCGTCGCCGCCGGCAAGCCTTGAGGAACCTCACCAATGGCCACTGGTGCTGCGGTGTAATGCGTCAGGGTCACCCTGATCCGGTCGGGGCTAAAGGCATGCCCGGGGAAATCAGCCTGCAGTCGAGCCAGCAGTTTCGTGCGTGCATACTCACGCGGCTCCGGAATATCAAAGAGAAAATCCTTGCCTGAATGACACGCCACATACCAGTGCTGGACGATACTCCTGAGCTCGAACAACTGCTCCAGCGTGGCCTGCTTGACCCAGGCCGGCAGCAAGGCATCGGAGAGTACAACCTGCAGCGTGATCCCGATCCGGTCGAGTAACTGGCGATTGCCTGTATCGCCCTCTCTGGCCTGCAGGGCATTGCGCAGTTCATCGGCTGGCAGCTTCCAGCGCATGGCCTGGCGCAGGGCATGTGCCACGTCCTGGCATTGCCGATCGGTATCGGCCTGCTGCAAGGCCTGGATAAAATGCCCGTCCACCGGTTGCAACAGCACCTTGAGCGATAAGGGGCCTTGCTGGTTGTCCAGCCAAGATTGCAAGCGGGCCCGGTCGGCCTGGCCGAGCTGGCTCATCCAGGCCGCACGCGCCATCGGCCGGTCAAAGTCGGCGACCAGATTATCCTCTAGCGCCTCTAGCGAAACATGCGTGCCGAGCCCCGCGCACAATGACCACAATACGTGATGCCCGGCGCCTGCCGCCCGGTGCAAGACCAGCACGTCATGCAGCAGCACCTCAGGCTGGCCGGTGTCAAAAGAGAGGCGAACCTGGTTGACCACGACCCGCTGCTCACCCTGGGCCGTGCGCAGGTAAGCGATCGGTAGATCCAGGGCCTGACGAAAGATCTCCAGGCTCGGCAAGTCGGGATCTTCGACGCGCAGCCCCATGGCCAACTCCAGGTGCAGTGCACAATCACGAATCTGAACGCCCTGCATCGGCAAAGGCAACCGGGTGTCGAGCCAGCGCAGGGGGCGGGAGAAAAAGCGCTGCAGGTGCAGCTTATAACGCTCGGCAAACACTTTGCATGCCTGTGTGAGGATCTGTTCGAGCAGCGCGACGGGCAGCTCCGGCACACGCTGTATCGTATGTTCGGTTGTGCCGCTCAATACCCTGGCATCGCCAGGCAGTGGTTCGGATGCGTACCCACTGAGCCGCTCGAGTGCCAGGGAAACAAGCCGGACGTTGCCCAGGCCACTGGATTGAACCCACAGGTCGCGGGCATCCAGATGCTCATCGCCCAGCACCGCCAGATAGCGATTCAGCACTTCGCGCATGCAACCGTTCACCCCGCTGTAGAACTGGCCCTGACGCTCGACGAACAGGTCCAGGACTCTTAATTGCTGGCCCCAGGAGTCCGGCGAAGTCAGAATGGGCGAGTCGATCAGCCACGGATGGTCGTCGCTGCCGTCCTCCAGATCCGAGGCCCAGCGTTTCTCGAAGCTGCCCTGGCCACCGGCCCAGCGTGTGTTGTCATGCACGTCCGCCAGACGACGGTCCAGCAGCGCGCGAATGTCCAGCGCATCATCCACCCGAACGGCAGCACGCTTGTGCTCGATGGCCGGTAGATCAAGCACATGCGCCAGGCTGCGCTTTTGCAAGGCAATGATCGACTCGAGCTGCCGGGTGAACAACGACTCTTCGATCAGGTCCAGGCGCACATGCTCGATTCCCGTTGCCTGCAAGGCAGCATGCTCGTTCAACGAAGTGAAATGCACGACCTCGACAAATCCCTGGTCACTGCGAAAGTGTGCTTCGAGTTGCTGGCGATTGGCGAAGCGTCGTATCCCGTAGCGTGAAGAGAACAGGTACATACCCGGCAGTTCGGTGTTGATCAGTTCCAGAAGAAAAAGACCCGACAGCTTTATTGCGCCCTGCCCGCTCACCATGATCGACACCTGCCAGGCCTGGCCGGCCTCGCCACCGCTGCGCAATGCGGTGTCACGCAGACGCCGCAATTCCAGCTCGCTCAATTGCTGGCGAGCACGGGCGTGCAACAGACAGTGCCGAAACGCGTCGGCCAAGGCGCTTGTGGCGAATTCACGCACCGTCAGGCCATCGGCACGCGGCGCGTTCCAGTACTCGTCCAGCACGGCCTGGAAATGCCAATCCAGGTCGATGCCGGCCGCGGTCAGTGCCGATTGCCAGGGCAAGGCCTGAGCCTCACTCAACAGCTCGCCCCGGGGCCCCAGAAACTGCCGTGGCGTCACGCTGCCAGCCCCATGGTCGACAAACGCCGCCTCGGCCAGGGCTTGCGTACCCACGACCCGAATCCCCTCAAGGCCGGTTTCGCTGAGCAGTTGCAGCGGGTGCTGGAAAACATCGATGTCGATCTGCAGCCGGGACTGGATTTCATCCTGCAACTTGCGGGCGATGACCGTCTGCAGCGATGGCAGGCCGTCGAGCTGGCAGCTCAGGGCGTCAAGGTGAGCGGCCTGCTGCTCAATGATCGCCTGTGCCCGACGCGCAAAGGGATCATCTGGCACATGCTCGACCTCCAGAACAGCCGAACGCCCCCCCAGAAAGCGCTGGATGAGCGCTTCGTTCAATCGGGTACGATCAGCGAAGCGTTCGATCCCGAACAGCAGGGTGTGCAGGAAGATGGGCGCCGTCGGCAGCAAGGGATCACTGATCACCCAGGCGGCGGTCAGTTCGGCGCCCAGTTCAAGGCCCGTTTCGCTGACCAGGCGCTCGATACGCAGACCCGGTAACGTGGCATCGCGGCCCGGCGTATCGAGCAGCCCCTGCAGCCAGTCGTGTTGTTCTGCGCTGATCTGTGAGGTGCTCAACGCTTGCTTGAGGTGCAGGGAAAAGCGCTTTTTCAACGCCGGGCCATGAAAATAGGGTGTCTCGACAGCGGACATGCAAGGTTCCTTTTGCAGGGTCTGGCCGGCTCCGGCACCTGCCACAGGCGTGATGACGGAGCCGGCAATAAAGAACCGGGATGCTATCGACAGGTACAGGGCGTGCTGCGCTACATAAGGCAATAATTCAGCGCCAGCGCTGATGCCCCAGCAGGCTGACCAGCATGGTCAGCGAATCGGCATTGGCCAGGATGATCCGGCGCCTCGCATGCGGGTTGGCGAAAAACTCCCGACGTGCAGCCGGCAGGTCGGGCTGCCCCGTGAGCAACAGGACAGCCGCAAAGGCCGGTCCATCCTCGACGCGCAGATCGCGCATGCCGCCGGCTTCCCTGACCTGGAACAACTGCGCTGGCGGCGTCCGGTGCGACAGCGAATACTCACGCAGCTGCTGCAGGCGCTGTTTGTAGTGAGCCAACGCCGGCAGGCTTTCATCGAGCCGCTCCAGCGGCGGTGCGCTGGCATCCAGATAGGCAATGTCATGGGTGTCGAGGACCAGATGGGAGATCTCGTGCAGCAGGGCCATGGCCCGAAAGTGATCGCCTGGATTGAACGCCCGACTGCCCGGCTGGCCCTCCACGAGGCGATAGGGCGGCGTGGCAAAGAACATCGGACCGAGAAAAAACCGCGCCTGTGGATCGCCGACGATCACAAAGGCGGCCAAGGTCTCGCGGCCCGGCTGGAGGGCGCCGGTGACGAAACGCATGGAATCCAGGGGCGACAGCGAAGGCTCCGACAACGCCATGAACAGTGCGCTGACCCGCGCCCTCAGGCTGTCGATCAGCACCATGCCCGGCACCGGCACGCCGAAGAAGTCACGCAATACGGCCTGCACCGGCGCGGACAAGCCTTCGGCAAACGGCACGTTGAGGTTGAACAGCACATTGCGCAGGTACGCCAGGGCCTGGTAGCGCGCCAGGTTGATCTGCCGGGCGTGATCACGGGACAGACTGCGGATTTCAGCGATGCCCCTGGCCTGCACAATCATGAGTTCATCAATGCGGTCCTGCAGCTCCTGATGCTCATCCGTGCGATCCGGCAAACCGCCGCCGCGCAAGCCCTGTCCGAGATCGAGCTCCCATTGCTGGTGGCTGTCCAGGCGAATGGCTGGGCCGTCGCCGCTGCGCCCCGTGATCCGCCAGCCATTGTGCTGTAGGGCGACCTCGTAAACCTGCCCGGCCACGGCGGCATACTGGCGTGCGGTGACCGGGTCCTGATAGAGGTTCAACAAGGCATCACGGCGCAGGCGGCTCAACTCGATGTCATGCACCTCGAACGGGCGCAGTCGCTGTTTGAGTTCGGGCGTCAACGCCGAATGACGCCAGGAAAACTCTGGAAAGTCCAGGGCCGGCTCCCGGCGTGGGTCGTGCAACGCCGGGTCGGCCTCTTCACGACGCGTCGTCACCAGCATGCCCAGTGCCGCCGAGAACTCGGATAACGCCTCTCCCCAATGGCGTTCATAGACGGCACTGGCCGATGCACGGAACAAGGCCTGGCTTTGCCAGGCGGCCAACAGAATGCCCAGCTTGCCGGGCACAAAGGCCAGGATCTGTTCGATGCCCAGCGCCAGCACATGCACAAACGACGCCCAGTCGGCCTCGGCACTGCTGACGCTTTGCTTGCGGCTCAAGTCCTGCAGCAATTGCAGGGTGGCCTCGAACAGGTGCCGCAGGGCATTGCCCTCCAGCACCTCGGTGCCCAGGGCTACCTGCGCGGGCCTGACCAGTGGCACGTCGCTGAACGACTCGGTGCTCCAGGGAATGTGCGCCTCATACAGGCCATCATTTTCATAGCGTTTGCGCACGACAGGCGCCACCCGGTCCAGTATCAACCGCTGCAAGGGACCCACCGTGCGCAACTGGGCCAACAGATCGTCCAGGTCGCGAAACTCCTTGAAGCAGAACGACTCGTTGAACAGTGCATGCAGCACCACCGGCCCCTGGCGGGTGTCCAGCGGCGCGATCAGGTAGAGGCCAGCCGCCGGGTCAGGCGCCATGTCGGGGCGTGGCACCAGGGTCAAGGGGCGCAAGACGATGTCACACCCGTGCACCGGCTGACGCGCCTGGCTGTCGGGCATTTCCAGGATGCACTGGATGAAATCGAAGGCGGTCGGGCTGAGCTGGCCCTGCATTTTCATTTCCAGCGCCACCAACGACAGCAAGGCCGGCACCTGACGAATGAAACGCTCCCGGCGCTGCGGGTAGTGCGGATCGGTCAGGGCAAGCCGTTCGGCCAACAGCGTCCGGTACTGCATGCCCAGGTCCAGTTCATGCACCAGCGCGGCGACATAGCCGGCCGTCAGCCCGGCCGGGTGCGTCATGTCCGACGGCACACCGATGCTCAGGCTGGCGTCCTGCAGGTGGGCGAAGTGGTTCAGGGCGAAGTCCACCAGGCTTTCACTGTCGACCTGCGTGGCGGCCGGGATGGCCGAGGGAATGCTGCCCACCGGCACCGGGGCCGCAATGTAATGGGTCACGGTCACGATAATGCGCTGCGGGTCCAGCGCCACACCGGGGAAATCACGGGCCAGGGCGACCAGCAGGCGCTGACGGGCAAAGCCATGGAGCGATGCGATACCACTCAGAAAGTCTTCGTTGCAATCAACATCATGGCCGTAACGGCTCAACAGGTCGGCATAGACGTCCATGTCGGCCATCGAGGCCGAGCGCAACCACGGCGGCAGCATGGCCAGCAGCACCTTGTTCTGGATGCGGATGGCCAGGTTATCCAGGCAGACCAGCAAGCGTCGATCTTCACCGGCCAGGTCGATGTAGCGCCGGCACAGGGGAGCCGCCAGTCGATGGCTGCGGGCCTGTTGCAGGGCATTATCGACGCGCTGTTGCTGGCGCTGCTGTTCATCGTGCTGCATGCGGCGGATGAAATGCCCGTTCTCCGGCGCCAGCTGCAAACGGAACGAATGCCCTGCTGCCAACTGCTCATCGAGGTGGCGGCGATCCGGCTCATCAAGCAGCGCCAGCCAGCGTCCCCGACCGACCGGGGGCGTCATGCGCCGGTTGAGCCATTGTTCAAGCGCGTGCATCGAGGCCAGTGGTTGCAGGCCAGTGATTGATGACCAGAACAACAAAGCCTGTTGTGGCTGACCGGCCAGGCTGATGACCCAGGCATCGGCCATGGCCAGCGGCAGCGCCCGGTCATCGGCCAGCAGGATCAGCGCCCTGGCCTCGACCTGCGCATGCCCCAGGGCCGGACGCGTCGTGGCCTGCGGGTGGTCCAGCACATGCTGCAGCCAGTCGGTGTGCAGCAGCGGAAACGACTCGGTACGGCGCGCCACGGCCAGCTCCAGGCGCAACAGGGTTTCGCGCAGCGTGCAATAGGTCTGGCCCGGCTGTGCCTGGGCAAGCCCCTGGCGCAGCGCACGTGCCTGGAAGGCCTCGACACTGTTGGCACACAGTTCGTGCAGACGCCCGGCAGCGCGGGCCAGCAGGTGATCAAGCAGCGGACGATTGAGGGCCGCCAGGGGTTGCCAGCTGTCATGTGCTGGCGACCGGCCGAACGCTGCACTGCCGGCCGGCAAGGGCCCCGGGCAGGCACCGCTCATGTGCTCCAGCAGCAGGTCGATCAGGCCCAGCCGTTGCGCAGTGACCACCGGCGCAGCAGGCTGTACGCCGACGTGGTTGTCTTCATGATTGTCGCCACCGGTTTCGACCCAGTCGATTTCTATCTGCGCTGCACTTAACGGCTCAGGCGCACCCAGCACCGCCAGCCACGGGCTCAGCGCCTGTCTGGCCAGGCTTTCCAACCGCGGTCGCCGGTCATCAAGCGCAGCCAGCTGCGTGACCAGTCGGTTGACCTGTTCCAGCCAGATGGCCGCAGGCTCATGCGGGGCAGCGGGGACCTGGGTCTGCGCCGACGGCGGCAGCGACCAGGTGCTGGCAAAGGAGGAAGGCGCCGCCGCCCAGCGCCGACTGCCTTCGATGAAAGGCAGGCGGCCATCGAGCAGACTGCGTACATCCAGGGCGTCGTCGAGCATGGCCTGTTGTTCCTGCGGCTCACGGCGAGCGCGCCTGAAAGCTTGATCCAGATTGCGCTTTTGCAACGCGACCAGCGCGTCGATGCTGTCCAGGAACAGCGGCGCGCTCAACGGATAAGCCTGCACCTCAAGCCCACCGGTTGCCGGCCACAACGCCTGATCATCCAGGGAAAGATACCCCTGCAACTCTGCGCGCCCGGCCCCGCTGTTGGCCAGCGCAACCAGGGCTGGCCAGTCGCTCAGATAGCGCAATCCCCTGGCGGGGCAGTACAGCACATCGCCCTGTGTGCCGAGATGAATCAGGTACAGGCCGATCAATTTGAACGGTCCCTGCCCGCCCACACTGACCGCCAGCCGACTGATCGGGACCGGGGCGGCAGTATCGAGCAGCCGCGTGCCCACCTGCACCAATGCCTCGGCCCACGAGTGCCCGGCGTGCTGCGCCTCGAAGGCATGGTGGGTCAAGGCGTCGGCCAGGGCTTGGGCGAAGCGCGTGCGGCGGTTCACCCCATGAGCATCGTGGGCAAGCCAGAAGTCATCGAGTCGGCTGTCGACGTCGTGCTTGAGGTCGGTGGATGCCGGCGCGTCATGCCACTGCGGCAAGTGTTCCAGTTCACGACTGAGTTCGCTCAGCATCTGCGCCTGGTGATCGACGATGCGCAGCATGCGCGGTGCCAAGACCTGCGAGCCGAGTACCTGGTACTCGAACACCGGTTCGCGGCCGGCAAGCACGGCAAAGCGCTGCTTCAAGCGCTCTGCAAGCGCTGCCCGGTCAGTGAAGCGCTCAAGGCCCCAGGCCAGGGTGTCCAGATAAAGTGTCTCGGCAGCTTGCTGCCGACGCACGATCAGCAGGGCCGAGGCCAGGCCCAGGGGCACCGGCGAGCCATCCTCGAGCAACAAGGTGTAGACAGCAGGCGCGTCGGCGGCGTCAGGCGCAGCAGCCTTGAGGCCGTCCAGGGACAGCAGCCAGTTCAGCTCAAAGGCATCGAGGGTTCCCTGGTCCCTGGCGTGGCGCAGGTTGTGTGCAAACCTGTCGCGCAGCGACTCGACATGAAAGTAAGGGGTGGGTGACATGGCAGCGTTCCTTTTGCACAAAAGGCCACCGCACACGCACGCAGCGTGTGGATGGCCGAAAAATGAAAAAGGAGCCTAACCAGAGTGTGACGCAAGGCTGCCGTACATATGGCTGTCTTTAGAACTTGCGGTTTTTTTCTACCCAGGCGGCGAAGGTGTCGATAAAGGTCTTGAGAAAACCCTGGGTGCGTTCGTTCAGTGTGCCGTCTTCATTGAAGCTGGCGCCGATATTGCCCAGGTAGGCTTCAGGCTGTTGCAGGCAGGCGACATCGAGAAACACCAGCGACTGGCGCAAGTGGTGGTTGGCGCCAAAGCCGCCGATGGCACCCGGCGAGGCACTGACGACCGCGCCTGGCTTGCCGCTGAAAGCGCTCTTGCCATAGGGGCGCGAGCCAACGTCGATGGCGTTTTTCAAGGCACCGGGCACCGAACGGTTGTATTCGGGGGTGACGAACAGCACGCCATCAGCGCTCGCCAGTTGCTCGCGAAAGGTGCTGTAGGCGGCCGGCGGGTTTTCACCGTCGATGTCTTCGTTGTACAGCGGCAAGTCGCCGATTTCGACAATGTTCAGCTTCAGGCTTGCGGGGGCAAGCTCGGCCAGGGCCAAGGCGATTTTGCGGTTGATCGAATCTTTTCTGAGGCTGCCGACCAGAACGGCAATAGAATGCACCTGACTCATGGAAACTCCTGCTGCGAAGGGGGGTGAAGACTATGAGTTATAGATGAAACGCTGGTTGAGTTGTATGAAGCCTGTGCTTTTCTTTTCAGTCACGAAAAGGACAGCGCGGCTGTCGAACTCAAAGACCTTTTAGTGGTCTACAGGCGCGATTCACACGCAATGTTCGCGGTTCTTACAGAGGTTCAAGGCAAATGGCTGCAGTTATGGTCGGACAGTTTCAGGCAAGAGATGCCGAAGGGCGCGTCTACCCGATGCATGAATTCCAGGAGGCACGCAGCGATGCCGAAGGTGGCGCGCATGTAGTGACCACCTACCGCCTGGCGATCGGTGACCGCATCAATCACCTGGGGGGTGACGAGTTCGAGCTGGTGCAGAATGGTGTCAAGCTGACCCGTATCCGCTGATAGCCAACGGCGCGCTGAGTCGCTGCCGTGACTCAGTCGGACGTGAAGATCAGGTACCAGAAAATGCCTGTCTCACGCGTCTGCGGGTCGATGCCGCGATAACACAGGTGATCGACGCTGCCGACCACAAAGCCGAAGGCCTCGTACAACCGACACGCGGCCAGGTTGTTGTTCTGGGTTTCCAGCACCACCCCTGCCAACTCGCGCGCCTGGCTCCACTGCCGCGCCCTTTCCAGCAACGAGCGCGCCACCCCCAGGCGCCGCGCCGGCCGGTCCACGGCCAACTCGTCGATATAGCCAAAACCGTTCCAGTGCGCGCGCAGCACAATGTGTCCCACGGCGTGTTCGCCCAGCCAGGCGACCAGCACCGTGGCCTGGGTGGACTGGCGCCGGTCACACAATTGCGGGCAGTCGAGGCCGTAGTCCTTCTCGAAGGGCTCGACTGTTTCCAGGGCCCAGGCGGCTACCGGTTCACCGACCCTGGCATCGGCATAGCCGTGCACCATGAAGGCGAACTGGCCGTTGAGCAGGTAATCCTCGAACGTCTCGTCCGCCAGACGGATGTCCAGATTGGGCATGGCGCAGATGTCGTTCAGGAGACTGCCGACTGCCCGGCCTCCTGCATCTGCACCCATAATGCCGGCGCCCCGGCCGCCTTGGCGATGATGGCCAGACGCGCCTCGTGTTCGGCCAGCTCGCTCTCACTGGCGCGAATGACCCGCGAGGCTGGGCGGCTGGCCGGCAAACGCCGGATTTCACTGGGTCGGCTGGAGTCGCCATCACCACTCTCGGTGCCCTGCCCGGCCAGTAACAAGGTGGTCTGGCCACCGGTCATGGCCAGGTAGACGTCGGCGAGAATCTCCGAGTCGAGCAAGGCGCCGTGCAGCTCACGGCCGGAGTTGTCGACGCCATAGCGCTTGCACAGGGCGTCGAGGCTGTTGCGCTGGCCAGGATGACGCTCACGGGCCATCTGCAAGGTATCGAGGACCGTGCAGTACTGGGTGATGTCGGTCTTGTCGGCCTGGCCGATCAGGGCGAACTCGTTGTTGATGAAGCCGACGTCGAACGCCGCGTTATGAATGATCAGTTGCGCGCCACGAATGAATTCGTAGAACTCGTCGGCGACCTCGGCAAAACGCGGCTTGCCGACCAGGAATTCGTTGGTGATACCGTGCACGCCGATAGCGCCTTCGTCACTCTCGCGATCCGGCTGCAGGTAGACGTGGAAGTGCCGGCCGGTCAGGCGACGACCGATCAGCTCGACGCAACCGATCTCGATGATGCGGTGGCCATCGGTCACCGGCATACCGGTGGTTTCGGTGTCGAGCACGATCGAACGGTTATCGGTATTTTGCAATGTCATGGTTCGTTGCCTCTTGTGCAGGCGGCGATCTTAACATGGGGTTACGAAGCAGTGCGTGGGGTGGGCCAAGTGGCAAGCGGCTTCAGCCGTTCATGTATGGCCTCCAGAGGCCCGTCAATGCAGCGCAACTTGTGGGAGGCAGCCCTGCTGGCGATGGCTATGGAACAGACGCAGCAGATATATCGTCCTTGCTGGCCTCATCGTCGGATCGCCGCCTCCCACAGGATGATGTCGCCCAAGGGCTCGTGCCTGGCACATGACCGTGGGAGGCAGCTCTGCTGGCGATGGCTATGGAACAGACGCAGCAGATATATCGGCCTTGCCGGCCTCATCGCCGGATCGCCGCCCGCAGCAAGCCGCCTCCCACAGGATTGATGTCGCCCAGGGTCTCGTGCCTGGCACCTGACCGTGGGAGGTGGCTTGCCGGCGATGGCGATGGGACAGACTCAGCGGATGTGACGGTTGCCGCCCAGAGCCAGGCGATGCCCCACCCATGTGCATTCAGGCCTTGGCGCGCACTTCGTCGACGCCACGGTTGGCCAGCTGGTCGGCGCGTTCGTTGCCCGGATGGCCGATGTGCCCGCGTACCCATTGCCATTTGACCTGGTGCCGATTGACCTGCTCGTCAAGCTGCTGCCAGAGGTCGGCATTCTTGACCGGCTCTTTGGCGGCGGTTTTCCAGCCGCGTTTTTTCCAGTTGGTCATCCACTCGGTGATGCCCTTCATGACGTACTGCGAGTCGGTGACCAGCGTCACTTCGCAGGAACGCTTCAGCGCTTCCAGACCACGGATGGCCCCGGTCAGCTCCATGCGGTTATTGGTGGTGTTGGCTTCGCCACCCCAGAGTTCCTTTTCCTGGCCCTTGCAGACCAGCAACGCGCCCCAGCCACCCGGGCCGGGATTGCCCTTGCAGGCACCGTCGGTAAACAGTTCAACCGATTCGTTCATCAATGTTTTCCCAGCTAATACTTCAAATACAGGGCCTGGGCGGGCCAGCCTCAGGGCTCGCAACCGTCGCGGCTGACCTTGGCCAGCGGCATCGGGATCAGCTTGCTCACAGGCTCGCGTCGCGCCTGACGCAGCGGGCGCAGGCCCACGACCAGCTTGCGCGCCACCAGCAGATAGAATCCGCCGCCCGGTGCCTGGTTGTTGTGGCCCCAGGCTTCCAGCCCGTGCAGGCGCGCCTGCCAGTTGGCCGATGCAAACGGCGGACGATAGCACCCGAAGCGGCGCTTCTCCAGCGCAAAACCCAACAGGTTGAGCCAGTCGGCCACCCGCGAAGGTGAAATGCAGCGCGCCTTGCGCAGGGCGCCGCGGCTGAACAGGCGGCGCAGTCCCCAGGTGCTCCAGGGGTTGATGCCGATGATCACCAGGTGCCCGCCGGGGCGCACGCTGCTGGCCGCCTCACGCAACAGGCCATGGGGTGAAAGGCAGAAATCCAGGCCATGCTGCAGCACGACGATGTCAGCGGCATGCTCGCTCAGGGGCCAGGCCTGTTCTTCACAGACAATCTCCATGCCGGGCAACGGCGCCCCCAGGCGCACGGTGCGCTGCACCTGCGGCGCCAGCGGCGGGTTCTGGGCATTGGGCCCGTAGTGCACCAGGTAACCACCGAAGAAACGCGCCAGTTCCTCTTCGACGACACGGCGCTCTTCTTCGACCAGCATGTGCCCCAGGGGACCGGACAACCATTCACGGGCCGCCTGGGTCAATGCCAGCCATTGCGGGTCGGCCTGGGCAAACGCTTGATCGGTCATCGTTGTGTTTCCTCCGGGAGCTGGCGGCTCGACGTGTATGCGTACAGTGCCTAAGATGCACTATTGTTTCTCGCCAAGCGAACTGCGCCATGATACAGATCCACGCCTTGCACGCTTTCAGTGACAATTACATCTGGTTGTTACAAGACCCGACAACCCGCCACTGCGCGGTGGTTGACCCGGGTGACGCCACACCGGTGCTCGACTGGCTGGCGCACAATCCGGGCTGGCAACTGACCGACATCCTGATCACCCACCACCACAACGACCATGTGGGTGGCGTGGTTGCCATCAAGCAGGCCACTGGCGCACGCGTGTCGGGGCCGGCCGGTGAAACCATTCCGGCCCGTGATGTGGCGCTGGCCGACAATGACCAGATCAGCACACTGGGCCTGAGCTTCGATGTACTGCTGGTGCCCGGGCATACAGCAGGTCATATCGCCTTCTACCACAGCGACCCGCACCAGCCCTTGCTGTTCAGCGGCGACACCCTGTTTGCCGCCGGCTGCGGGCGCCTGTTCGAGGGCACGCCCGAGCAGATGTACCAGGCCCTCACGCGCCTGGGCGCCCTGCCCGACAACACGGCCGTGTACTGCGCCCATGAATACACCTTGAGCAACCTGCGCTTTGCCAGGGCCGTGGAGCCGGACAACCCTGACGTGGCCGAGCGCTTCGAGCAGGTCACCCAACTGCGCCGCGAAAACCGCATCAGCCTGCCCACAAGTCTGGCACTGGAACACCTGACCAATCCGTTTCTCAGGGTCCATGTAACATCCGTTAAAGAAAAAGCTGACGAGTGGAGCGGCAAGGACAATACGTCGCCCTGTGCGGTTTTCGCCAGCCTGCGGGCCTGGAAAAACGAGTTCTGAGGTGACCGCCTGGCCGCTCAAAGTTCCCTAAAGGTTGACCAGTGGCAGCGCGCTTTCTAGAATCGCCCGACATTTTTGCCTGGATACACCCCGGACAATGTCGTCATCTACTGGAAAACCCGCGAGTTCCGACACATTGACGCGCCTGGCTCAAGCCATCGCAGTGACGGCAAGCGCGCTGTTGGCAGGCTGTCAGACCACCGGTCACGTCGAGCCCGACACCCAAACGACCTCGACCTGGCGCAGCCAGCCCAACCTGGCGGCAGGCATCAAGCAGAAGCCGATCTTCACCCCCACGCCTTCGCCGCAGGCCGCGCCGCAGGACGTGTGGGAGCGTATCCGCCTGGGCTACCAGTTGCAGCAAAGCAACGAGATGAACCCGCGCATCGACCAGCAACGCCTATGGTTCGCCAACAACCCTTCGTTCCTGGAAAACGCAGGCGAGCGCGGCAGCCTGTACATGCACTACATCGTCGAGCGCCTCGAAGAGCGCAACATGCCGCTGGAGCTGGCCCTGCTGCCGGTGATCGAAAGCGCCTACAACCCGATGGCCATTTCCCGCAGCCAGGCAGTCGGCCTGTGGCAGTTCATTCCGTCCACGGGGCGTTATTTCAACCTGCGCCAGACCAGTTTCTATGACGGGCGTCGCGACATCCAGGCCTCGACCAACGCCGCGCTCGACTACCTGAGCCGCCTGCACGACATGTTCAACGGCGACTGGATGCTCGCCCTGGCGGCCTACAACGCCGGCGAAGGCACGGTCAGCCGGGCCATCGAGCGCAACGAAAAACTTGGCCTGCCCACCGACTACTGGAACCTGCCGCTGCCTCAGGAAACCCGCGACTACGTGCCCAAGCTGCTGGCCCTGTCGCAGGTGGTGCTGACCCCGGCCGCGTACGGCGTGAACCTCAACCCGATCGCCAACGAGCCGTATTTCGAAGTGGTCGAAGTGAACAAGCGCGTCGACCTGTCGCGCGTCGCCAGCCTGGCCAATATCGATGAAGACGAGCTGATCCAGCTCAACCCGGCCTTCAAGAAGCGCATGACCGTCGACGGTCCGCAGCACTTGCTGGTGCCGACCGCCAAGGCGCAACTGGTCACCGCCAACCTGCCGAACCTGAAACCGGCCGAGCTGATGGAGTGGCAGCACTACCGGGTTCGTCGTGGCGACACCCTCGACAGCCTGGCCAAGCGTTACCAGGTGTCGGTCAGCTCGCTCAAGAGCAGTAACCGCCTGGCAGGCAATGCCCTCAAGATCGGCCAGTCGCTGAACATTCCCGGGCAACCGGGCGGCATCGCCCAACCCGCCTTCGACGTGGTGGCCAGCGAAGACAAGCCGGGGCGCTCGCGCACCTACCGGGTCAGGAACGGCGACAACCTGACCACCATCGCCCGCACCAACAAGGTCGATGTCGAAGACCTGCAGCGCTGGAACAAGCTCTCAGGCCATCGCCTGAAGATCGGCCAGTCCCTGGTAATCCAGGACACCGCCAAGGCCGCCCCGGCCCGCAGCAGCACCAAGGCCACCGCCGTGGCCAGCACGGCGGTGGACAAGGAAGGCAAGCCGGTGCAGTACAAGATCAAGAAAGGCGACTCGATGTACCTGGTGGCCAAGCGCTTCAATGTCGAGATGAAGCACCTCAAGCGCTGGAACCCACGCTCGGGCCAGGCCCTCAAACCCGGCCAGACCCTGACCGTCTACCTGCCGCATTGAGCGACCCGCGCGCCCTCCCCGCCAAAGCCTGCGGGGCGCGCGCGGTCTTTTGCAGGCCCCGACAAGCTGTTACTGTTAGCGCCCTGAAAGCCCAAGCCGTATGGATCGTGATACGTCCCATCCTGTTAGCCATCAGCCTGGGCTTGAGCTCGAACGCCAGCGCCGCCATCAGCGAAAGCCATGGCTACGCCCAGTTTGGCGTCCTCAAGTACCCGGCCAGTTTCACCCATTTCGATTGGGTCAACCCCGAGGCGCCGAAAGCCGGCACCTTGCGGATGATGGCATTCGGCACTTTCGACACCCTCAATCCCTATACCCTCAAGGGCAGCAGCCCGGTCGCGACCGGCAATTTCCTGCAGTACGGTGTCAACGAGCTCAACGAACCGTTGATGGTCGGTACCGGCCCGTACGATCCGTCAGGCGACGAGGCCACCTCCAGCTATGGCTTGATTGCGCGCAGTGTCGAATACAGCGAGGACCGCAGCTGGGTGGTCTACAACCTGCGCCCCGAAGCACGCTTTCACGATGGTCACCCGATCACCGCCTATGACGTGGCGTTCTCCTGGCGCACATTGCTCAAGGATGGCCACCCGCAATACCGCACGGCATTGCAGGAAGTGCAGCGGGTCGACATTCTCAATCGCCATCGCATTCGCTTCGTGCTCAAGCGTGTCGGCAATCCGCTGCTGATCATGCGCCTTGGCGAGATGCCGGTCCTGCCGCAACACTACTGGAAAGACCGTGACTTTCGCCTCACCACCTTCGAGCCGCCCCTGGGCAGCGGGCCGTATCGCATCACGCAGGTGCAGCCGGGCCGTCAACTGGTGTTCGAGCGGGTCAAGGACTATTGGGGCAAGGACCTGCCGGTCAATCGCGGCAAATACAATTTCGACCGGGTCGAGGTCGAGTTCTATCGCGACAGCGAGGTGGCCTTCGAAGCCTTCAAGGCCGGTGAATTCGATATTTATATCGAGCACCAGGCCAAGAACTGGGCCAATGGCTACAATTTTTCCGCTGTAAAAGACGGCCAGGTAATCAAGGCGGCGATCCCGCACCGGATTCCGACCCAGACCCAGGGGCTGTTCTTCAATACCCGTCGCGCGACTTTCAGCGACGACCGGGTGCGTGAAGCGCTGGGCCTGCTGTTCAATTTCGAATGGACCAACCGGGCGCTGTTCAGCGACGCCTACCAGCGCTCGGCCAGCTATTACCCCAACAGCGAATTTGCCGCCACGGGTGTGCCGAGCGGGCGGGAATGGCTGATGCTGGCGCCGTATCGTGAGCGCTTGCCGGCCAGCCTGTTTACCCAGCCTTTCGAGCTGCCGCGCACCGACGGCGGCGGCCTGCCCCGGGAAACCCTGCGCAAGGCCCTGAGCCTGCTGAACGAAGCCGGCTGGCAGTTTTCCGGGCAACGCCTGGTCAATGCCGAACAGCAACCGTTGCGTTTCGAGATTCTGCTGGTCAACCCCAACCTTGAACGCATCCTGCAACCTTATGTGCAAGACTTGCGCCGCGTCGGCATCGAGGCCGGGCTGCGCACCGTGGACCGCGCCCAGTACAAGCAGCGCCTGGACCGGTTCGAGTTCGACATGATCCTCATGACCCTGCCGCAGACCCTGAGCCCGGGGCTGGAACAGTGGCAGTACTTTCATTCCAGCCAGGCCGCCGTCAATGGCAGCAAGAATTACGCCGGCATCAACAGCCCGGTGGTCGACGGCCTGCTCAACCAGCTGCTGGCCGCGCAAAGCCGTGAAGACCAGGTGGCGGCCGCCCGCGCCCTGGACCGGGTGCTGCTGGCCGGGCACTACATGATTCCCAACTGGTACCTCAATAGCCATCGTCTGGCCTGGCGTGATCGCTTCGCCAGGGTCACAACCCCGCCCTACACCCTGGGCCTGCGGGCATGGTGGCTCAAGCCTCTGGAGAACTCTCGATGAACCCGATGCGTTTGCTGCTCGCGCAGGCAGGCGGCCTGTTGCTGGCCACCCTGGCCTGCACGGCCCTGGCTGCGCCCCAGCATGCCGTGACGTTGTACGACGAAGCGCCCAAGTACCCGGCCGACTTCAAGCACTTCGATTACGTGAACCCCGACGCCCCCAAGGGCGGCACTTTTCGCCAGGCCGGCCGGGGTGGCTTCGACAGCCTCAACAGCTTCATCAGCAAGGGCGTGCCGGCCGAAGACCTCGACCTGATCTACGACACCCTGGCGCGTTCAAGCCTGGATGAGCCACTGACCGAATACGGCCTGATCGCCAGCAAGATTGAAAAGGCCCCGGACAACACCTGGGTACGTTTCTACCTGCGTCCCGAAGCGCGCTTTCATGACGGCCACCCGGTGCGCGCCGAAGACGTCGAATTCACTTTCAATACCCTGATCAAGGACGGCGCGCCGATGTTCCGCGCCTACTATGCCGGGGTCGATCAGGTGATCGTCGAAGACCCGCTGCGGGTGTTGTTCAAGTTCAAGGACAACCACAGCCGCGAGCTGCCGTTGATCCTCGGCCAGTTGCCGGTGCTGCCCAAGCATTTCTGGGCCACCCGCGACTTCACCAAGAGCAGCCTGGAGGTGCCGCTGGGCAGCGGACCGTACAAGGTGGCCGAGGTCAAGCCGGGGCGCTCGATGCGCTACGAGCGGGTCAAGGACTACTGGGGCAAGGATCTGCCGATCAACCGCGGCCTGTATAACTTCGATGTCATGACCTATGACTATTACCGCGACAACACCGTGGCCCTGGAGGGTCTGAAAGCCGGGCAATTCGACTACTGGCAGGAAAACACCGCCAAAAGCTGGGCCACCGCCTACGACATTCCGGCCGTGCGCGAAGGGCGCCTGATCAAGGAAGAACTGCCCAACGGTAACCCGCAGGGCATGCAGGGCTTTGTCTTCAACCTGCGCAAGCCGGTGTTCCAGGACCCGAAAGTGCGCGAAGCACTGACCTTGCTGTTCGATTTCGAGTGGACCAACAAGCAATTGTTCAACGGCTCCTACACCCGCACCAAAAGCTATTTCGACAACTCGGAAATGGCCGCCACCGGCCTGCCGGGACCTGACGAGCTCAAACTGCTCGAACCGCTGCGCGACAAGGTGCCGGCACGGGTTTTTACCGAGCCGTTCAGCCTGCCGGCCACCGATGGCAGCGGCATGATCCGCCCGCAATTGCGCCGTGCCTACCAACTGCTGCTGGAGGCCGGCTGGAGCATCCAGAATGATCGGATGAGCGATGCACAAGGCCAGCCGATGAAGCTGGAGTTCCTCATGGCGCAGCCTGAGTTCGAGCGCGTACTGCTGCCTTACAAGCGCAACCTCAACGACCTGGGCATCGAACTGGTGATTCGCCGCGTGGACGTGGCCGAATACGTCAACCGCCTGCGCTCGCGCGATTTCGACATGATCGTCAGCAGCTTTCCGCAATCGTCATCGCCGGGTAACGAGCAGCGCGAGTTCTTCCACTCAGCCAGCGCCGACCGCTCCGGCAGCCGCAACCTGATCGGCCTGAAGGACCCGGCCATCGACGCTCTGGTCGACGGCCTGATCCGCGCCGACTCGCGCCAGAACCTGGTGGCCTACACCCGCGCCCTCGACCGTACGCTGCTGTGGGGCTTCTACATGGTGCCCAACTGGCACATCAAGAGCTGGCGGATCGTTTATTGGGACCACTTGGCGCACCCCAAGGCCAAGGCGTTGTCGGATATCGGTCTGAGCAGCTGGTGGGCCAGGCCGGACGTCAAGCCGGCCCCTCCGGCCGCACCGCCCCCGTCGCCCGAAGGCGATGCCAAGCCTGAGGAACGCTGACATGCTGGCTTATATTTTTCGGCGCCTGTTGCTGATCATCCCCACGTTGCTGGGCATCCTGATCATCAACTTCGTCATCGTCCAGGCCGCGCCCGGTGGCCCGGTCGAGCAGATGATCGCCAAGCTCGAAGGCTTCGACGGTGCTACCAGCCGCATCGCCGGTGGCGGTTCGGAAGTCGCGGTGGCCGGTTCCAACTACCGCGGTGCACAAGGCCTGGACCCGGCCCTGGTCGAGGAAATCCAGCGCATGTACGGCTTTGACAAGCCGGCGCCGGAACGCCTGTGGATCATGATCAAGAATTACGCCCAACTGGATTTCGGCACCAGTTTCTTTCGCGATGCCAAGGTCACCGACCTGATCATGGAGAAGATGCCGGTCTCGATCTCGCTGGGGCTGTGGAGCACGCTGATCATGTACCTGGTGTCGATTCCGCTGGGCATCGCCAAGGCGACCCGGCACGGCAGCCAGTTCGACGTCTGGACCAGTTCGGCGATCATCGTCGGCTATGCCATTCCGGCGTTCCTGTTCGCCATCCTGCTGATCGTGGTGTTCGCCGGCGGCAGCTACCTGGACTGGTTTCCGCTGCGTGGCCTGACCTCGAACAACTTCGACGAACTGAGCACCACCGGCAAGGTGCTTGATTACTTCTGGCACCTGGTGCTGCCGATCACGGCGCTGGTGATCGGCAACTTCGCGACCCTGACCCTGCTGACCAAGAACAGCTTTCTCGATGAGATCAGCAAGCAGTACGTGGTCACCGCCAGGGCCAAGGGCCTGAGCAACCACCGCGTCCTGTACGGCCATGTGTTTCGCAACGCCATGTTGCTGGTGATCGCGGGCTTCCCGTCGGCGTTCATCGGCATCTTCTTTACCGGCTCGTTGCTGGTGGAGGTGATCTTCTCCCTCGACGGCCTGGGCCTGATGAGCTTCGAGTCGGCCATCAACCGCGACTACCCGGTGGTGTTCGGCACTCTGTTCATCTTCACCCTGCTGGGGCTGGTGGTGAAACTGATCGGCGACCTGACCTACACCCTGGTCGACCCGCGCATCGACTTCGAAAGCAGGGAGCATTGATATGCCGTTGTCCCCTCTCAATCGTCGCCGCTTCGAGCGTTTCAAAGCCAACAAGCGTGGCTGGTGGTCGTTGTGGCTGTTCATGGCGCTGTTCATTCTCAGCCTGGGCGCCGAACTGATCGCCAACGACAAGCCGCTGGCCGTGCGCTACGACGGGCAATGGTTCTTCCCGGTGCTGGAGCGCTACCCGGAAACCACCTTCGGCGGCGAATTCCCGCTGGAAGCCAACTACAAGAGCCCGTATATCCAGGACCTGCTGGCGGCCAAGGACGGCTGGACGCTGTGGGCGCCGATTCCGTTCAGCTACCAGAGCATCAACTACGACCTCAAGGTCCCGGCTCCCGCCCCGCCATCGCGCGAGAACCTGCTGGGCACCGACGATCAGGGCCGCGATGTGCTGGCACGGGTCATCTACGGCTTTCGCATCTCGGTGCTGTTCGCCCTGACCCTGACCCTGATCAGTTCGGTCATTGGCGTGATTGCCGGCGCCCTGCAAGGGTTCTATGGCGGCTGGGTCGACCTGGTCGGCCAGCGCTTCCTGGAGATCTGGTCGGGCTTGCCGGTGCTGTACCTGTTGATCATCCTGGCCAGCTTCGTACAACCCAACTTCTGGTGGCTGCTGGGCATCATGCTGCTGTTTTCGTGGATGAGCCTGGTGGATGTGGTGCGCGCCGAGTTCCTGCGCGGGCGCAACCTGGAATACGTGCGCGCCGCCAGGGCCCTGGGGATGCGCAATGGCGAGATCATGTTCCGGCACATCCTGCCCAACGCGATGATCTCGACCATGACCTTCATGCCGTTCATTCTCACCGGCGCCATCGGCACCCTGACCGCGCTGGACTTCCTCGGCTTCGGCCTGCCGGCCGGCTCGCCGTCGCTGGGCGAACTGGTCGCCCAGGGCAAGGCCAACCTGCAGGCCCCGTGGCTGGGGATCAGCGCCTTTGCCGTGCTGGCCCTGATGCTCAGCCTGCTGGTATTCATCGGTGAATCGGCCCGCGATGCCTTCGACCCAAGGAAATGACATGACCCAGGACAATCTGATCGAAATCCGCGATCTGGCGGTCGAGTTCGTCACGGGCGACACCCGCCAGCGGGCGGTCGAGGGCATCAGCTTCGATATTCGTCGTGGCGAAACCCTGGCGCTGGTCGGCGAAAGCGGCTCGGGCAAGTCAGTGACCGCGCACTCGATCCTGCGCCTGCTGCCCTACCCCATTGCCAGCCACCCGTCGGGCAGCATCCGCTATGCCGGCCAGGACCTGTTGAAGCTGGACGAAAAGCACTTGCGCCGCCTGCGCGGCAACCGCATCGCCATGATCTTTCAGGAACCGATGACCTCGCTCAACCCGCTGCACTCGGTGGAAAAACAGATCAACGAGGTGCTGGCGCTGCACAAGGGCCTGACCGGCAAGGCGGCCACTGAGCGCACCCTGGAGCTGCTGGCGCTGGTGGGCATCCCCGAGCCACGCAAACGCCTCAAGGCCCTGCCCCACGAGCTGTCAGGCGGCCAGCGTCAGCGGGTGATGATCGCCATGGCCCTGGCCAACGAGCCTGAACTGCTGATTGCCGACGAACCCACGACTGCGCTGGATGTGACAGTGCAGTTGAAAATCCTTGAATTGCTCAAGGAGCTGCAAGGCCGCCTGGGCATGGCGCTGCTGCTGATCAGCCATGATTTGAATGTTGTGCGGCAAATAGCCCATCGGGTATGTGTCATGCAGCGCGGTTCCATCGTCGAACAGGCATCGTGCGAAGAACTGTTTCGTGCTCCGCAGCATCCGTACACCCAGACGCTGCTCAATGCCGAACCCAGCGGCGGGCCTGTAGACACCGTGCCTGGCAAGCCATTGATTGAGGTCGAGGACCTGCGGGTCTGGTTTCCGATCAAGAAGGGCCTGCTCAAGCGCACCGTCGATCACGTCAAGGCCGTCGACGGCGTGAGCTTCAGCCTGCCGCAGGGCCAGACACTGGGCATTGTCGGGGAAAGCGGATCGGGCAAGTCCACCCTGGGCCTGGCGATCTTGCGCCTGCTGTCCAGCGAGGGCGCCATCCGGTTCCAGGGCCAGCCCTTGCAAGGGTTGTCGCAGCAGCAGGTTCGCCCGCTGCGCCGGCAGATGCAGGTGGTGTTCCAGGACCCGTTCGGCAGCCTGAGCCCGCGCATGTCGGTGGCTGAAATCGTCGGTGAAGGCCTGCGTATTCATGGCATGGGTACGGTGGCCGAGCAGGAACAGGCCATTATCGAGGCATTGACGGAGGTGGGGCTGGACCCGCAAACCCGCCACCGTTACCCTCACGAGTTTTCCGGTGGGCAACGGCAGCGTATCGCCATTGCCCGGGCCCTGGTGCTCAAGCCGGCGCTGATTCTGCTGGACGAGCCCACCTCGGCGCTCGACCGGACCGTGCAGCGCCAGGTGGTCGAGCTGCTACGCTCGCTGCAACTCAAGTACAACCTGACGTACCTGTTCATCAGCCATGACCTGGCTGTCGTCAAGGCGCTGAGCCACCAGTTAATGGTGGTCAAGCAAGGCAAAGTGGTCGAACAAGGTGCAGCCGAGGCTGTTTTCGCCGCACCGCAACATCCTTACACACAGCAGCTGCTGGAAGCCGCCTTCATGGCGCCAGTGGCTGTCGATTAACCTGAAGAGGAACAACACATGGGTTTTCTCGCCGGTAAGCGCGTCCTGATCGTCGGTGTCGCCAGTAAACTGTCCATCGCATCCGGCATCGCTGCCGCCATGCATCGTGAAGGTGCAGAGCTTGCTTTCACCTACCAGAACGACAAGCTCAAAGGCCGTGTCGAAGAGTTCGCCGCAGGCTGGGGCTCCAATCCCGAGCTGTGCTTCCCTTGCGACGTCGCCAGCGACGAAGAGATCGCCAAGGTCTTCGAAGCCCTGGGCAAGAAATGGGACGGCCTGGACATCATCGTCCACTCGGTCGGCTACGCGCCGGGCGACCAGCTCGATGGCGACTTCACCAACGCCACCACCCGTGACGGCTTCCGCATTGCCCACGACATCAGCGCCTACAGCTTCATCGCCCTGGCCAAGGCCGGCCGCGAAATGATGAAGGGCCGTAACGGCAGCCTGCTGACCCTGTCGTACCTGGGCGCCGAGCGCACCATGCCCAACTACAACGTGATGGGCATGGCCAAGGCCAGCCTGGAAGCCGGCGTACGTTACCTGGCCGGCAGCCTGGGCGCCGAAGGCACCCGCGTCAACGCGGTATCGGCAGGCCCTATCCGCACCCTGGCGGCCTCGGGCATCAAGAACTTCCGCAAGATGCTGGCTGCCAACGAGGCACAGACCCCGTTGCGCCGCAACGTGACCATCGACGAAGTCGGCAATGCCGCCGCCTTCCTGTGCTCGGACCTGGCGTCGGGCATCAGCGGTGAAATCATGTACGTCGACGGCGGTTTCAACACCACCGCGATGGGCAATATCGAAGAGTAAGCGACGGCTTGCTCTGCAATAAAAAAGGCCGCCCTTCGGGGCGGCCTTTTTTATGCGGGCTTTGAGCTGCAAGCTACTCGCTGCAAGCGAATCGCATTGACCTGAATGGCCTGTTGAATCAACACGATCTGCTTGCAGCTTGAGGCTTGAAACTGGCCGCTCACCGTTGCCTTCAGTACTTCTCGATCTTGGCCTTTTCTTCCAGCTCGGCGCGGTAGGCCGCGAAATCCTGCTGGCCGGCACGCGATGCCAGGAAGCGACGGTACTGGGCCTTCTCTTCGTCAGACGGCGCCGCGGCCTGGTTGACGCCTTTGAGGCGCACAATCACGTAGCTGCCATCGGCAGCGGTCAGGCTGGCGTACTCGGGCTTGTCCTGGCCTTCAGGCTTGGGCATGCGGAACAGGGTCTGCAGCACCGCAGGATCGACACCTTCCTGACCACGGGTAACCGCTTCCAGGACTTTCCACTCGATACCGTCCTGACGCTCGGCCAATGGAATCTTGCCGTCGCGCAGACCGCTCAGCAGGGCTTCACCCTTGGCCTTGGCGGCAGCACTGGCCTTTTCCTTGATCAACTGGGTACGGATCGATGCGCTCACGTCAGCCAGCGGCAGCTGTTGCGGCTGCAGGTGTTCCTTGGCGCGAACGACCAGTACGGTGTCCGGATCAAGCTCCAACGCACTGCTATTGGCCCCCTCTTCCAGCACTTCA
The DNA here is from genome assembly GCF_001423155.1 of Pseudomonas sp. Leaf127. Lineage (NCBI taxonomy): Bacteria > Pseudomonadati > Pseudomonadota > Gammaproteobacteria > Pseudomonadales > Pseudomonadaceae > Pseudomonas > Pseudomonas sp. Leaf127. Next base: position 233,104 of record NZ_LMOA01000022.1, read on the forward strand.
GGGCTGAATGCGGCCTGGATCACGGCACGGTTGGCCGTCAGGCCTTCACCGCCCTCGCGACCGAACGGTGCAGTCGTCTGAACCTTCAGACCCAGATCCTGGGCCGGTTGCGCCAGATCGGACGATTCAAACGCCGAATCCTGCAACTGCTTGGTGGCCTCGACGAACTTCTGTTCGACCTGCTGGGATTTCAGATCAGCGGTCAGCTTGTCTTTCAGGCTGGCCAGGCTTGGCACCGATGGCGCCTCGACGCCCAGCAGCTTGATCAGGTGCCAGCCGTAGTCACTGCGCACCGGCTGCGAGACCTGGTCCTTGTTCAAGGCGTACAGCGCCTCTTCGAAGGCCGGGTCATAGACGCCCTTGCCGGCATAACCCAGGTCGCCACCCTTGCTCGACGAGCCCGGATCCTGCGAGAACTCCTTGGCCAGGGTGGCGAAATCTTCACCCTTGGCCAGGCGCTGCTGCACTTCCTCCAGCTTGGCCTTGGCCTGCTGGTCGTCGACCTTGCCACCCACTTCGATCAGGATGTGCGCGGCACGACGCTGCTCGCTCAGGTTGGCAATTTCTTTCTGATAGGCCGCCTGCAGGTCTTCGTCCTTGACCTGCACCTTGTCGAAGAACGACGATTTTTTCAGCTCGATGTAGTTCAGCACCACCTGCTCGGGGCTCATGAACTCCTTGGCATGCTGGTCGTAGTGCGCCTTGACCTCATCCTCGCTGACCGAAACGGCTGCGGCATTGACCGGTACGGTCAGGATGGCAGAGTCGCGGGTCTGCTTTTCGAGCCGGGCAAAGGCCTCGACCTGGGCGTCGGTGACGAAGGCACTGCCTGCGATGCCGGCGCGCGCCTGGGCAATCAGCATTTCCTGGGTCAGCATCTGACGGAACTGCAAGCGGCTGTAACCGAGCTGACGAATGACCTGGTCGAAGCGATCGGCACTGAACTTGCCGTCGACCTGGAATTCAGGTGTCAGCAACAGTTGCTGGTCGACTGCGGCCTCGGAAAAGGCGAACTTGTCGTCTGCCGCTGCCTGCAGCAGCAGTTTGCGGTCGATCAGGCCCTTGAGGGCCGATTCGCGCAGCAGTTTTTCGTCAAGCAGCGCAGGATCGAAATCACGACCCAACTGCTGAGCCAGTTGCTGGGTCAGTTGGCGGCGTTGCATATCAACGGCCTGGCCCAGTTCGGCCTGGGTCACCTCTTCGCCATTCACTTCGGCAGCGTTCTGCTTGCTGCTGGAGGAAGTGAACAACGCTTCGATGCCCGTAAGGGCCATCAGCGCAACGATGATGCCGATGATGGTCTTGGCAATCCAGCCTTGTGAATTGTCCCTGATGTTTTGCAGCATGCGTCCCCCAAAACGGTTGAACTCACGAACCAACCGCGGAGCGTGGGTAGAAAGCGGATAGAAGAAAGGCGCATCCGAGGATGCGCCTTCTCGTAAATCGCGAAGCATAGGGTCTCGAACCCTTCGCAAGCGGTCCGCGAACAATCGCGGACCCGCGCGCGCATCAACGCTTCAGGAAGCTCAGTTGACGGCTTCTTTCAGCGCCTTGCCAGCCTTGAACACCGGCTTCTTGGCCGCCGGGATTTCCAGCGTGTTACCTGTTTGCGGGTTGCGGCCTACGCGAGCAGGACGATCGGTGACGGAGAACGTACCAAAGCCAACCAATACAACAGAGTCGCCAGCCTTCAGAGCGCCAGTGACGGATTCGATCACAGCATCCAGCGCACGGCCAGCAGCAGCTTTCGGGATATCAGCAGATGCAGCGATAGCATCAATCAGTTCCGACTTGTTCACGCTAAGTCCCCTTATCTCTATATGGAGTATGTTTCTAAGTTTTTGGTTTAAGCAAAACGTGCGCTGAGTGGCCTGCATGCATCCGCTTGAAGGAGCCGCTTTATATCAAGCGCTCCAAAAAGCTGTCAAGAAAGGCCACCCAGACTTAATGCGTGCTAATTCTTTCCTTAGAGTCAGACTCGCGCTTCTCGTCCTTTGCCACTCTCTCGGGAGCCACATCCGGCAAGGGCTCAGGCGCGTATTGCAGCGCAATTTGCAGGACTTCGTCAATCCATTTAACAGGCTTGATCTGCAGGTCCTGCTTGATGTTGTCAGGAATTTCCTTCAAATCGCGTACGTTTTCTTCAGGAATGATCACGGTCTTGATTCCGCCCCGATGTGCGGCCAGCAATTTTTCCTTGAGGCCACCAATGGCCAGTACCTGCCCCCGCAAGGTGATCTCACCGGTCATCGCCACATCCGCACGCACCGGGATCTGGGTCAGCGCCGACACCAGGGCCGTGCACATGCCGACACCTGCACTCGGGCCGTCCTTGGGCGTGGCGCCTTCGGGCATGTGAATATGCACATCGTGCTTTTCATGGAAGTCCGAGGCAATCCCCAGGCTCTTGGCACGGCTGCGTACCACGGTCTGCGCGGCGGTGATCGACTCGACCATCACATCGCCCAGCGAACCGGTCTTGATCAACTGGCCCTTGCCCGGCACGACAACCGACTCGATGGTCAGCAACTCGCCGCCCACCTGGGTCCAGGCCAGGCCTGTCACCTGGCCGATCTGATCCTGCTGCTCGGCCAGGCCGTAGCGGAACTTGCGTACGCCCAGGTAGTGCTCAAGGCTCTCGGCCGTGACACGAATGGCAAACTTCTTCTCCTGGGTGTGCTCCTTGACCACCTTGCGGCAGACCTTGGCGATCTGACGCTCCAGGCCACGGACACCGGCTTCGCGGGTGTAATAGCGGATGATGTCGCGAATGGCCTTGTCTTCGAACTCCAGCTCGACCTTCTTCAGGCCGTTGGCCTGGATCTGTTTGGGCGACAGGTACTTGACAGCGATGTTGATCTTCTCGTCTTCGGTGTAGCCCGGCAGACGGATGACTTCCATGCGGTCCAGCAGAGCCGGCGGGATGTTCATCGAGTTGGAGGTGCACAAAAACATCACGTCCGACAGGTCGTAATCGACCTCCAGGTAGTGATCGTTGAAGTTGTGGTTTTGCTCCGGATCAAGCACCTCAAGCAATGCCGAGGCCGGATCGCCACGCATGTCGCTGCCCATCTTGTCGATTTCATCGAGCAGGAACAGCGGGTTGCGCACCCCTACCTTGGTCATTTTCTGTATCAATCTTCCTGGCATCGAACCGATGTAGGTGCGGCGATGACCACGGATTTCCGCTTCGTCGCGTACGCCGCCCAAGGCCATGCGCACGAATTTGCGGTTGGTCGCACTGGCGATGGACTCGGCCAGCGAGGTCTTGCCGACGCCCGGCGGGCCGACCAGGCACAGCACAGGACCACGGATCTTCTTGACCCGCTTCTGCACGGCGAGGTACTCGAGAATGCGTTCCTTGACCTCTTCCAGGCCATAGTGGTCGGCGTCGAGGATTTCTTCGGCACGCGCCAGGTCCAGGCGCACCTTGCTCTGGGCCTTCCACGGCACCTGCACCAGCCAGTCGATATAGGAGCGCACCACGGTGGCCTCTGCCGACATCGGCGACATCTGCTTGAGCTTGTTCAGCTCGGCCGTGGCCTTGGTCATGGCGTCCTTGGGCAGGCCGGCAGCATCGATGCGCTTTTTCAGCTCTTCGATTTCGTTGTGGCCTTCGTCGCCGTCGCCCAGCTCTTTCTGAATGGCCTTCATCTGCTCATTCAGGTAGTACTCGCGCTGGCTGCGCTCCATCTGCTTCTTGACCCGGCCACGGATGCGCTTCTCGACCTGCAGCAGATCGATTTCGGCATCCAGCAGGGCCAGCACGTGCTCGACACGGGCAGACAGGTCGATGATTTCGAGGATTTCCTGCTTCTGCTCGATCTTCAGCGCCATGTGCGCGGCCATGGTGTCGACCAGGCGGCCCGGCTCTTCAATGCTGTTGAGCGACGACAGGACTTCGGCAGGGACTTTCTTGCCCAATTGCACATATTGCTCGAACTGGGCCAGCAGGCTGCGCACGAACACTTCGGACTCACGGTCAGGCGCATCGACTTCGTCGATCAGCGCGACTTCGGCCCGGCAGTGGCCGTCAACTTCGATGAAACGCTCGACATAGCCGCGCTGCTCACCTTCGACCAGCACTTTTACGGTGCCGTCGGGCAGTTTTAGCAGTTGCAGCACGGTGGCAATGGTGCCGACGCCATACAGGGCTTCTTCGCCGGGATCGTCGTCAGCCGGATTTCTTTGCGCGAGCAACAGGATCTGCTTGTCACCCGTCATCGCCGCCTCAAGGGCTTCGATAGACTTCTCGCGCCCCACGAACAGCGGGATAACCATGTGCGGATAAACCACAACGTCACGCAATGGCAAAAGAGGCAATTCGATGGTGGTTTTCATGATTTCGCCTCTACAGCGGCCAATTGGCCGTGGACAGATGGAATGAGCTTGGGACCAAGATGGGGGCAGTACCGGAAAAAAACAAGCCTTAGTGTCTTGGTACGGTAATAGTTGTGATCTGCCTTCCCATCCCTTGCACGGCTTGCCAGGCAGTGGGCTGTACCACTGCCCTGACACGCCCCTCGTTCAGGCTGTATCAGGCGAGCTAAAATGCAAAAGGGGACCCGAAGGCCCCCTTTTTTCAACGCTCACGCAGCCAGCAAGACGGTGTTACGCGTCAGGAACAGCCTTGGCCGTGGGCTCGTTGTTTTCATAGATCAACAGCGGCTTGGAGGCTCCTTCAATGACGCTTTCGTCGATCACCACTTTACTCACGTCGTTTTGCGACGGGATTTCGTACATGGTGTCGAGCAGCACGCCTTCGAGGATCGAACGCAGGCCACGGGCGCCGGTCTTGCGTTCCAGCGCGCGGCGAGCCACGGCCTTGAGCGCATCGGAACGGAATTCCAGGTCAACCCCTTCCATCTCGAACAACTTGCCGTACTGCTTGGTCAGCGCGTTCTTCGGCTCGGTCAGGATCTGCATCAATGCCGCTTCGTCCAGCTCGTCCAGGGTCGCCAGGACCGGCAGACGCCCGACGAACTCGGGAATCAGGCCGAACTTGACCAGGTCGTCCGGCTCGACTTCGCGCAGCGACTCGCCGACCTTCTTGCCTTCTTCCTTGCTGCGCACTTCGGCGTTGAAGCCGATGCCGCCACGGGTCGAACGGTTCTGGATGACTTTTTCCAGGCCCGAGAAGGCACCACCACAAATGAACAGGATGTTACGCGTGTCCACTTGCAGGAATTCCTGCTGCGGGTGCTTGCGACCGCCTTGAGGCGGCACGGAAGCCACGGTGCCTTCGATCAGCTTCAGCAGGGCCTGCTGGACGCCTTCGCCGGACACGTCACGGGTAATGGACGGGTTGTCGGATTTGCGCGAGATCTTGTCGATCTCATCGATATAGACAATGCCCATCTGGGCCTTCTCTACGTCGTAATCACATTTCTGCAACAGCTTCTGAATAATGTTTTCCACGTCCTCGCCCACGTAACCGGCTTCAGTCAGTGTGGTGGCGTCGGCAATGGTGAACGGTACGTTGAGCAGGCGCGCCAGGGTTTCGGCGAGCAAGGTCTTGCCCGAGCCGGTAGGCCCGATCAGCAGGATGTTGCTCTTGCCCAGTTCAACGTCGTCATTTTTCTTGTCGCGCTGGTTCAGACGCTTGTAGTGGTTGTACACCGCTACTGCGAGAACCTTTTTGGCACGCTCCTGACCGATGACGTACTGGTCAAGGATGCCGCTGATTTCTTTAGGCGAAGGCAATTTATGCGCGCTGCTTTCAGCCTGTGCTTCCTGCACCTCCTCGCGGATGATGTCGTTGCACAGGTCGACGCACTCGTCGCAGATAAAGACCGAGGGGCCGGCAATCAATTTACGCACTTCATGCTGGCTTTTGCCACAGAAGGAGCAATAGAGCAATTTGCCGTTGTCCTCGCCGTTGCGGGTGTCAGTCATTCGATCGATCCAATCCGTTAGGCTTGCAACACAAGATGAAGGCTATCGAGGGCTTTTTCAAGTCCACAGGCGGTCAGTTGCACAGACCGCCTATAGCCCGGTTGCTCAGGCAGGCATTTCGCGCTTGGTGATGACCGAGTCGATCAGACCGTATTCGGCAGCGCGATCCGCACTCATGAAGTTGTCGCGCTCGGTGTCACGCTCAATGGTAGCGAGGTCTTGACCGGTGTGTTCGGCCAGCAACGAATTGAGACGATGACGGATGTGCAGGATTTCGCGGGCATGGATGTCGATATCCGTGGCCTGCCCCTGGAAACCGCCAAGCGGCTGGTGAATCATCATGCGCGAGTTCGGCAGGCAGTGACGCTTGCCCTTGGCGCCGCCCGCGAGCAGGAAGGCGCCCATGCTGCAGGCCTGGCCGATGCAGATGGTGGAAACGTCCGGCTTGATGAACTGCATGGTGTCGTAGATCGACATGCCAGCCGTGACCGAACCACCCGGCGAGTTGATGTAGAGATGGATATCCTTGTCGGGGTTTTCCGCTTCCAGGAACAGGAGCTGCGCAGCGATCAGGTTGGCCATGTAGTCTTCTACCGGGCCGACCAGAAAGATGACGCGCTCCTTGAGGAGGCGCGAATAGATGTCATACGCGCGTTCGCCACGGGCGGACTGCTCGATAACCATCGGGACCAGGCCGCCAGCGGCCTGGATGTCAGGGTTCTGCTGAAAATAAGAATTGCGGGACATGTCCTGCATTCACTCCCAAATAGTCGAGTCTTCAATACGCACAAACCAGCGCGAAGGCTGGCTTGTGTGTGTTATCGAACGAAAGGAGAAAGTCAGTCGGCTTGTGGAGCTTGTACCGGCTTGACTGCTTCTTCGTAGGAGACCGAGGTGTCGGTCACGCTAGCTTTCTGCAAAACAGTATCCACAACTTGTTCTTCCAGCACAACAGAACGGACTTCGTTCAGTTGCTGCTCGTTCTTCAGGTACCAGGCCACGACCTGCTCAGGCTCCTGGTAGGCCGAGGCCATTTCCTGGATCATTTCACGAACGCGGGCTTCGTCAGGCTTGAGGTCGAACTGCTTGACCACTTCAGCCACGATCAGGCCCAGCTCGACGCGGCGCTTGGCCTGCTCTTCGAACAGCTCGGCCGGCAGTTGGTCAGGCTTGATGTTGCCGCCGAACTGCTGAACAGCCTGCACGCGCAGACGGTTGACTTCGTTTTCCAGCAGCGCTTTTGGCACTTCGATCGGGTTGGCCGCCAGCAGACCGTCCATGACCTGGTTCTTGATCTTGGATTTGATGGCCTGACGCAGTTCACGGTCCATGTTCTTGCGAACTTCGGTACGGAAACCTTCGATGCCGGTTTCCTTGATGCCGAACAGCTTGAAGAACTCTTCGTTCAGTTCAGGCAGCTTTGGCTCGGAAACGGTGTTGACGGTCACGGTGAACTCGGCGGCCTTGCCGGCCAGCTCCAGGTTCTGGTAGTCCTCGGGGAAGGTCACGTTCAGCACGCGCTCTTCACCGGCCTTGGCGCCAACCAGGCCGTCTTCGAAGCCCGGGATCATGCGGCCGGAGCCCAGAACCAGCTGGGTACCGGTGGCCGAACCACCTGCGAACACTTCACCGTCGACCTTGCCGACGAAATCGATGTTCACCTGGTCGTCAGTCTGCGCGGCACGGTCGGTTTCTTCGAAACGCACGTTCTGCTTGCGCAGCACTTCCAGCATGTTGTCCAGATCGCTGTCGGCCACGTCAGCCGACAGGCGCTCTACATTGATCGACTCGAAGCCCGAAACGGTGAACTCGGGGAACACTTCGAAAGTGGCGACGTATTCCAGGTCCTTGCCCTTTTCGAACGATTTAGGCTCGACCGAAGGCGCGCCAGCCGGGTTCAGCTTCTGCTCGACCACGGCTTCGTAGAAGGTGGCCTGGATCAGTTCGCCCAGCGCTTCCTGACGAGCGCCATCTTCGTAGCGCTGACGGATCACGCTCATTGGCACCTTGCCTGGACGGAAGCCCGGGATCTTGGCCTTGCGTGCAGTCTGTTGCAGACGCTTGCTGACTTCGGTCTCGATACGCTCGGCAGGCACGCCAATGGTCATGCGGCGCTCAAGAGCAGAAGTGTTTTCAACAGAAACTTGCATGGATATTCCTCGTTGCACAGACGGTAGCCGGCGTTTCCGACCCTAGAATCAAGGGCATGCATTCTAGTGGGTCAAACTCAAGAAGTCACCCTGCTTAAAAAGCTCAAGTAAAGAGGATGTGGCCCTGCTGCCGACAAAAGGCCGAAGCCTGACTGCAAACCCCTCAAAAAGCCCTCTGGCACGCGCCCGGACAGCAGGTAGCCATGCGCTAACCCGCCCGCTCGTGGTGCCTGGGCCACTCATACCGTTCGACGGATGGCATCGGTTGCAAAGCCGAGAGGGCGTGCCCTCTACACCCGGAAACACAAAATCTGCGCAAAAAAAAGCGCCAGGTCATGGACCTGGCGCTTTTTTGAATATGGGGTGGACGATGGGGATCGAACCCACGACAACAGGAGTCACAATCCTGTGCTCTACCAACTGAGCTACGCCCACCATATCGCATTGAAAAACCCACCCATCGGGAGCCTTCCAGCAGCGTTGCAGAAGCCTTGTAACGACCTGAAACCTGCCTTGCCGCAAAGGAAAAGCACCTAGTGCATTTCCTAAGCTGCTGATATTAAAGGGCCAAATTCTTCAGCGCAAGAGAAATGTAATGCTCAATGCGCTAAAAGATCCTGTCGAGCACTTGCACCCGAACCAGGCCAATGCCAGGACGACCTGACGGCATAACCTTCCGTATACCGCTTTTCTGCGGCACAGGCGTCATGAATCGGCATCACTCCAGCCGAAGCACTCCGCCAAACAGGCCACCGAAAGACTGGCAACAGAGCCCTGTTCCGGGCTTTGCGCGACCGACCCACGTCCGACCTGATACCGTACCATTCCAAACCGGCATGGATAGATCAAAGCATGAGCGCATGGAAACCCTTGGCAGTCGCTGTCATCGCCTTGTTCGGCACACCCGTAATGGCAGCTGAAAACAACAACCCGTTTCAAGCCGCACTGATGCTCACCACGGTAGTGCCGGCTGTCATCGTCTCGGGAGCGACGGCCGCCACATCCAGCATTCCCGATCTGTTCAAGTCCGCCAAGGGCGACGCCCTGGCATTCATCGGCTCTGATGGCGAGATTCGTGGCGCCCAGCTTGAGCAAGCCTCTTCGACACTACCGCCTGGCCTACGGCGCGCCATTACTGCCTGACATGCAATTGGCTCAAGCCATCGCCACCTCTTTCTGACCGCGGCGGGCCTTTTGTATGCCCCCTATCCCAGCCGCCGCATGGAGAGCGTCATCTGCGCCATCAGATCCCTTTGCTCTTTCAGCGAAAGCACGACCTGAGCAATCGAGCGACTGGTGGCCAGGTCAGACAGTGGGATCTTCGCCACATACAACTCGATCTCGCCCGAATGAGGATTGATGAGCTTCACTGACAAACTGTCATTGGCCACACTGGCGCACTCGCACTTACTGGGCAGAAAGGCGGTTTCAAGCACGCGTTGCAACTCGATTTTCGAATACATGAGACTTCCTTGCCAGAATGTGATCTGGCCAACTATAGACGAAGGCAACGGTGGTTCGTATGAATATTGACCGCCGCAACGCCACATAATTCAGAATGCCGCTCAACCCCGCGCCGCCTGCCCATCTCATTTTTTCCAGCAGAAAAGCCGGATCGGTCAGAAAACCGAAACTGCTATTATCGGGACATTCCAGAACAGGAGCCCCTAATGAAACCATGGATTGGATTGGCACTTGGCATAGCGCTGAGTGGGTGTGGAACCGTTCGTACAGTGTCGAACGAATCGAAAGCCGTGGACGACCTGGCCAAGTGGCAGACCGACTGCCATCAGATCCCCCGGATTTACAGCGGCGTCGCGTATCAGTTCTGCAATCTGAATGGCCCTGCGCGGTCAGGACCTCACTGGACAGCATTCTCTATCCTGCTAGACATGGCGGCGTCAGGCGTTGCCGACACAGCCCTCCTTCCCTATACCGGTTACCAGCAATACAGGCGCGGCAGCGTGCCCATTCGAAGACTTGAGTACTGACAAGGCCTGGTCGGCACAGCAGGATACGCCAGGATTCTCAGTCAACACACCGGACAGAACGTACTGAATAATGAACTGAAAGTTTGCGGCGGGTGGCGAAAGACCACGAAACCCGGCGCAATAAAAAGCCCGCACAAGGCGGGCTTTTCAAGGGTTTGCGCAAGCCGGCGAAGGCCTGCGAAACCTGGGTTGGTGCGGAAGGAGAGACTCGAACTCTCACGTCTTGCGACGCTGGAACCTAAATCCAGTGTGTCTACCAATTCCACCACTTCCGCGCGAAACACTTAAAGCAAAGGCGCCAGATTATGAGTCTGGCGCCTTTTCGAATATGGGGTGGACGATGGGGATCGAACCCACGACAACAGGAGTCACAATCCTGTGCTCTACCAACTGAGCTACGCCCACCATATTGCGTGTTACCTGTGCCAAAGCTGCCAGTTATGGCGCACCCGGCAGGACTCGAACCTGCGACCATCCGCTTAGAAGGCGGATGCTCTATCCAGCTGAGCTACGGGCACTTATATAATCTGCATCTTGAACGACGACAAATTAAAGGCTTCAGACCACATCGAAAAAGGCTTTAACCCACCCGACCTGATCAGCATTAACCAGCACTGCATCAAGCTGTGCTTGGCTCTGCCCGACAAGTGCGACGAATCTTATAGACGAGCCAAAAGGTCGTCAACCTCTTTTTTAAAAAAACTCAGGCAGATAAAGGGCTTAGCCACATCGGCAAGCCAAGCGTCTTTGCCATGACGTCATGTCATGCGAGAATACGCGCTCTTTTCAATCCCTCTCGATGGTTATCATCCGTCTATGACTGCAAAACTAATCGACGGCAAAGCGATCGCCGCCAGCCTGCGCCAGCAGATCGCCGAACGTGTCGCCGAACGTCGCCAACAAGGCCTGCGTACACCTGGCCTCGCGGTGATCCTGGTGGGCAGCGATCCCGCCTCCCAGGTCTACGTCTCGCATAAGCGCAAGGATTGCGAAGAAGTAGGCTTCCTCTCCCAGGCTTATGACCTGCCGGCGACGACCACTCAGGTCGAGCTGACCGACCTGATCGATCGCCTCAACGATGACACTCAGGTCGATGGCATCCTGCTGCAATTGCCGCTGCCAGCACACCTGGATGCCTCGCTGCTGCTCGAACGCATTCGCCCCGACAAGGACGTGGACGGCTTCCACCCTTATAACGTCGGGCGCCTGGCCCAGCGCATTCCGCTGCTGCGTCCGTGCACGCCCAAGGGCATCATCACCCTGCTGCAAAGCACCGGTGTCGACCTTTATGGGCTGGATGCGGTGGTGGTCGGTGCGTCGAACATCGTCGGCCGGCCAATGGCCATGGAGCTGCTGCTGGCCGGCTGCACCGTGACCGTGACCCACCGCTTCACTCAGGACCTGGCCGGCCATGTGGCCCGCGCTGACCTGGTGGTGGTGGCCGCCGGCAAGCCGGGACTGGTCAAGGGCGAGTGGATCAAGCCGGGCGCCATCGTGATCGATGTCGGCATCAACCGTCAGGCCGATGGCAAGCTGGTGGGCGACGTGGTCTACGACACCGCCCTGCCCCGTGCCGGCTGGATCACTCCAGTGCCAGGCGGTGTAGGCCCGATGACCCGTGCCTGCCTGCTGGAAAACACCCTGTATGCGGCTGAAACCCTGCATCAATAAGGCGTTTTTCGCGTACAAAAACGGCACCCTCGGGTGCCGTTTTTCATTGCAGCGCGTATCAGTCAGCCAGACGCCAGGTTGTACCACCCTTGCCGTCTTCCAGCACCACGCCCATGGCGGTGAGCTGGTCGCGGAGGCGGTCCGATTCGGCCCAGTTCTTCTCGGCGCGTGCGGTCAGGCGTGCCTGGATCAAGGCCTCGACCTCGGCGGCATCGACCTTGCCTTCAGCGCCGGCACGCAAGAACTCGTCGGCCTCCAGCTGCAGCACGCCCAATACACTGGCCAACTGCTTCAGGCGGGCCGCCAGACCGGCCGCTGCCGCCGCATCGCTGTCGCGCAGGCGGTTGATCTCGCGGACCATCTCGAACAACACCGCACAGGCTTCGGGGGTGCCAAAGTCATCGTCCATCGCCGCCTTGAAACGCTCGACAAAGGCCTCGCCACCGCTCGCTTCGACCGCCGGCAAGCCCTTGAGCGCGTGATAGAAACGCTCCAGCGCGCCCTTGGACTCGCGCAGGCTGTCTTCGGAGTAGTTGATCGCGCTGCGGTAATGGCTCGACACCAGCAGGTAGCGCACCACTTCGGGGTGGTATTTATCCAGCACGTCGCGGATGGTGAAGAAGTTGTTCAATGACTTGGACATCTTCTCGCCATTGATGCGGATCATGCCGCAGTGCAGCCAGGCATTGGCGTAGGTCTGGCCGGTGGCCGCCTCGCTCTGGGCGATTTCGTTTTCGTGGTGCGGAAACTCAAGGTCACTGCCGCCACCATGAATGTCGAAGGTGTCGCCCAGGCAGCAGGTCGACATCACCGAGCACTCGATGTGCCAGCCCGGACGTCCGGGGCCCCACGGCGAATCCCAGCTCGGCTCGCCCGGCTTGACGCCTTTCCAGAGCACGAAGTCCAGTGGGTCGTCCTTGGACTCGTCGACCTCGATGCGCGCACCGATGCGCAGGTCTTCGATCTTCTTGCGCGACAGCTTGCCGTAGCCCTGGAACTTGCCGACGCGGTAGTACACGTCGCCATTGCCCGGTGCATAGGCATAACCCTTGTCGATCAGGGTCTGGATCATCGCATGCATGCCGGCAATGTGCCCGGTAGCGCGCGGCTCCATGTCCGGCTTGAGAATGTTCAGGCGCGCCTCATCCTCGTGCATCGCCGCAATCATGCGCTCGGTCAGGTGCTCGAACGGCTCGCCGTTGTCACGCGCCCGATTGATGATCTTGTCGTCGATGTCGGTGATGTTGCGCACATAGGTCAGGTCATAACCGCTGAAGCGCAGCCAGCGGGTCACCACGTCGAAGGCAACCATGCTGCGCCCGTGGCCCAGGTGGCAGTAGTCGTAAACGGTCATGCCGCACACGTACATGCGCACATGGTTGCCGTCGAGTGGCTTGAAGACTTCTTTGCTCTTGGTGAGCGTGTTGTAGATCGAAAGCACTTTCTACCCTCAGCTCCACGAATCGCGAAGCGTTACTGTGCGGTTGAACACCGGTCGGCCAGGCTGCGAGTCCTTGATGTCGGCGCAGAAGTAACCTTCGCGCTCGAACTGGAAACGGTCCTCCGGCTGCGCATTGGCCAGCGAAGGTTCAGCACGACAACCTGTCAGCACTTGCAGGGAGTCAGGGTTGATGTTGTCCAGGAAGCTGGCACCCTCTTCGGCCTTTTCAGGCGAGGCGGAGCGGAACAGGCGGTCATAGAGGCGCACTTCGCACTCGACGCTTGCAGCGGCGGGTACCCAGTGGATCACGCCCTTGACCTTGCGACCCTCAGGGTTCTTGCCCAGGGTGTCGGGGTCGTACGAGCAGCGCAGTTCGACGATAGTGCCGTCGGCATCCTTGATCGCTTCGTCGGCACGGATCACATAGCTGCCGCGCAGGCGCACTTCGCCGTTGGGCTCCAGGCGCTTGTAACCCTTGGGCGGCTCTTCCATGTAGTCGTCGCGGTCGATGTAGATTTCGCGGGCAAATGGCAGCTCGCGCACGCCCAGGTCTTCCTTGGGGTGACGCGGCAGTTCAAGCGTCTCGACCTGGCCTTCAGGGTAATTGGTGATTACCACTTTGATTGGGCGCAGGACGCACATGGCACGCGGCGCACTGCGGTCCAGGTCATCGCGGATGCTGAATTCGAGCATGGCGAAGTCGACCACGCCGTCGGAACGGTTGGTGCCGATCATCTCGCAGAAGTTACGGATCGAAGCCGGCGTGTAGCCACGACGGCGGAAACCCGACAGGGTCGACATGCGCGGATCGTCCCAGCCCTGCACGTGCTTTTCGTCGACCAGTTGCTTGAGCTTGCGCTTGCTGGTGACCGTATAGCTCAGGTTCAGGCGCGAAAACTCATACTGGCGCGGCTTGCACGGCACCGGCAGGTTATCCAGGAACCAGTCGTACAGCGGACGATGGCTTTCGAACTCCAGGGTGCAGATCGAGTGGGTGATGCCTTCGATGGCGTCCGACTGACCATGGGTGAAGTCATAGATCGGGTAGATGCACCATTTGTCGCCGGTCTGGTGGTGATGGGCATGCCGAATGCGGTACAGGATCGGGTCGCGCAGGTTCATGTTCGGCGAAGCCATGTCGATTCTGGCACGCAGCACACGGGCGCCGTCTTCGAACTCGCCGGCCTTCATGCGCGCGAACAGGTCCAGGTTTTCCTCGACGCTGCGCTCGCGGAACGGGCTGTTCTTGCCAGGCTCGGTCAGGGTGCCGCGGTATTCGCGGGCCTGCTCGGGGGTCAGGTCGTCAACGTAGGCCTTGCCGGCCTTGATCAGCTCGACCGCCCAGTCGTGCAACTGGTCGAAGTACTGCGAGGCATAGCGCACCTCACCGGCCCACTGGAAGCCCAGCCACTTGACGTCACTCATGATGGCGTCGATGTATTCCTGGTCTTCCTTGGCCGGATTGGTGTCATCGAAACGCAGATGCGTAGCGCCGCCGAACTCGTTGGCCAGGCCGAAGTTCACGCAGATCGACTTGGCGTGACCGATGTGCAGATAGCCGTTGGGCTCGGGCGGGAAGCGGGTGATGATTTTGCTGTGCTTGCCCGCGTCCAGGTCGGCCTGCACGATCGGGCGCAGGAAATTGGTAGGGACGACAGGGCCTGCCTTTGCGTTCGCAGCGGATTCTGGGGTGGGCTTGCTCATGGGATCCTTGGGCATACGGTTTCGCGGCCAGGAAGGGCCGGTCAAATCAAAGCGCCTATCATAGCCGATGCTGTCAAGCCCCTGACAACACACTGAGCGAAAACTGCCGCTTCTGGCGCGGCGAGGATGAGCGAACGCACAAAAACCCTGAAAAAAGATGTATCGCACACGTTAAACTGCGCGTCAGGGTGACATTACACCTGTTCATGAATGCCAGAGAGAGCGACTTTTTTATGTCCAAAGTAAAACTGACCACCAACCACGGTGACATCGTCCTGCAACTGAACGCTGAAAAGGCGCCGATCACCGCCGCCAACTTCATCGAGTACGTGAACGCCGGCCACTACAGCAACACCGTTTTCCACCGCGTCATCGGCAACTTCATGATCCAGGGCGGCGGTTTCGAGCCGGGCATGAAAGAAAAGAAAGACAAGCGTCCGAGCATCCAGAACGAAGCCGACAACGGCCTGCCGAACAAGAAGTACAGCGTGGCCATGGCCCGTACCATGGACCCGCATTCGGCCTCGGCGCAGTTCTTCATCAACGTCGCCGACAACAGCTTCCTCAACCACAGCGGCAAGACCACCCAGGGCTGGGGCTATGCCGTGTTCGCTGAAGTGATCGAAGGCACTGACGTGGTCGACAAGATCAAAGGCGAGAAGACCACCAGCAAGGCAGGCCATCAGGACGTGCCGGTTGAAGACGTGATCATCGAGAAAGCCGAGATCGTTGAGTGATTCTGCTGATCTCCGATCTTCATCTTGAAGAGGAGCGCCCGGACATTACCCGGGCGTTCCTGGATCTGCTGGCCGGCCCTGCCCGCACGGCCCAGGCGCTGTATATCCTCGGGGACTTCTTCGAAGTCTGGATCGGTGACGATGCCATGTCGCCGTTCCAGACCTCGATCTGCCAGGCCCTGCGCGCACTCAGCGACAGTGGCACCCCCCTGTTCCTGATGCATGGCAATCGCGATTTCATGCTCGGCCAGCGCTTTTGCAAGGCCGCCGGCTGCACCCTGTTGCCCGACCCCAGCGTCGTATCGCTCAACGGTGAGCAGGTGCTGCTGATGCACGGCGACAGCCTGTGCACCCGCGATGTCGGCTATATCAAGATGCGTCGCGTGCTGCGCAATCCGTTGGTGCTGTTCATCCTGCGCCATTTGCCACTGCGTACCCGGCACAAGCTGGCACGCAAGCTGCGCAATGAAAGCCGCACCCAGGTCAGTATGAAGACCAATGACATCGTCGATGTCACCCCCGATGAAGTGCCGCGTGTGATGCAGCAATACGGGGTGCGCACTCTGATTCATGGCCACACCCACAGGCCGGCGATCCACAAGCTGCAGATCGGCGACCACACCGGCCAACGCATCGTACTGGGTGACTGGGACCGCGAGGCCTGGGTGCTGCAGGTCGACGAACACGGGTTTGCCCTGCACGCCACAAGCCTTGCGCCCGAGCCCCTGCTACAACTGAGCTGAGACCTTTTGGCGGCGGGCAAAGCGCAACGCCAGCCAGGTGCCGAGACCGCACGCCCCCATGATCAGGCACATTGGTAGCGGCGTACCCTCGTACAGCGCTCCTACCAGCGCACTGCAGGCCATGCCCAGCCCGAACTGACACGCCACCGCCAGCCCGGCCGACGCGCCAGCCTGGTGTGGAAAGGCGGCCAGAAGGCTGGCCAGGCAATTGGCCCCCAGCAGCCCGGTGATGCTGACATACAGCACCACGCCCGCCGCCACGGCCGGCAGACCGCCCCAGCCACTGACGCCGACCACCAGCAAGGCCGCGCCCGCCAGCGCCGCGACTGCCGTACCGATACTGAGCAGCCGCTGCGGCCCAAGGCGCTTGACCAGCCGGGCATTGAGCCAGGTGGCAATGATGATGCCCAGGATATTCAGGCCGAACAGCCAGCCGTAGCCCAGTGGCGACAGGCCAAAATAGTCGATGTAGACGAACGGCGAAGCGGTGATGAACGCGAACATGCCACCAAAGCCCAGGCCCATGCACAGGATGTAGCCGATCGCCAGCGGCTGCACGGCCATACGCCCATAGGCACGAAACACCTGCCCCACCGAGGCGCCGCGCCTGGCGGGCGGCAGGGTCTCCGGAATTTTCCAGGCCACGGCCACAAGGCACACGGCGGAAAACACCGCCAGCAACACAAATAGCGAACGCCAGCCCGCCAGCAGCATCAGATAACCGCCGATCAAGGGTGCCGCCAGGGTCGCCAGCATGCTCACCAGGTGCATCAGCGACAGCACCCGTGCCGCCTCGTCGAGGGGAAACAGGTCACGCACAAGGGTGCGCCCCAGCACCGATGCCGCCGCCCCACCCAGCGCCTGGAGAAAACGCCAGAACAGCAGATGTTCCACCTGCGCGGCCAGGGCACAGCCGAGGCTGGCCAGCAGGTACAGCACGATCCCGCCCAGCAGCAGGCGCCGGCGCCCGAACCGGTCCGACAATGGCCCGTACAGCAACATGCCCAGACACAGCCCCCCGAGAAATACGCCGATGGTCATCTGCACCTGGGCATGCCGGGCACCAAGATCGTCGGCAATGGCAGGCAGGCTGGGCAGGTACATGTCGACCGACAGCGGGCCGAACGCGACCAGCGCGGCCAGCAGGACAATGAGGCGTTGCGGCTTGAGCATCGAAGACTCCGACAAATAACGATTCCGTTAACAAGTTAACTTTTTAATCGCAATTTCTGCAATGCCCTGGCAGCCACAGGCAAGACACCAGGTCGTGCCTCGGTGAATAATGCCGGCCTGTGCCTGATCACTGCCTGTGAGGGTCGCTCCATGAATGTGTGTCGCCATGAACTGGCCCGTCATTGCCTGAACGCCTTCACCCGCCAGGTACCGGCGGCGTTGGGCGCGTTCTACCGCATCGACGATCATCTGCAGGCCTGCGACTTCCAGTTGCTGGGCATGCAGCCGCCGATGCATGACGCCTGGCTGCAGCACTACCGCTGGCTGGACCCGTTGCAACCCAGCGCCTGCACGGCCATCGGCCAGCCAGTGATTGCCCTGCGCGAGGGTCTGGCGCATCAGGACGCCTACAGTAGCGACCAGTACCAGCGGTTTTTACGGCGTCACCAGGTGGTCGACGTAGTGGAAGTCATCGCCCAGGTCGAGGGTCGCCCGCTGCTGGGCATTTCACTGTTGCGCTGCGAGGGCCAGGGTCTGTTCCAGCCCCATGAGCTGGACAGCCTGCTGCCGTTGCATGGACTGATGCAGATGGCCGCGCACAGCCTGCCGCAGGCCACCGCGACCGACCGCCTGCAAGGCCTGACCCCGCGTGAGCGGCAAATCGCCGTACTGTTGCAGGACGGCGCCAGCAACAAGCACCTGGCGCGCCAGCTCGACCTTGGCCTGCCCACGGTCAAGACCCACCTGATCAACCTGTTTCGCAAGGTCGGCGTGAAAAGCCGTACCGAACTGGTCAGCCGCCTGTTTCTGTAAAACCGCCTGCCTCAACCATCCGGTTGATACCGCCCGCGCCCCTGCCCCGGCACCATCGTGCTCATCATTCACCGCACGAGTACTTAACCGATGAGCACCCAAAACGACTGGATCACCGTCGGCGCCCTGGCCGATGGCTTTGCCACCGAATCCTTCATTCTGCCCAACGTTGTCGAACTGGCAGGCCAGGCGTTCGAACTCAATTTCGCCAATGGCTGGCAGATCAGCCACCGCTTCGACGCCGAGCAGGTGCACTGGCAGGCGGCCGATGGCCACAGCACCGGCAGTGCGCCATACCGCGCCACCTCCTTGCGGGCAGGCATCTACCTGGTGGATTTCCTCAAGCATGAAGGCGGCCAGCACTGGTCGATCAGCCTGGTACTCGACACCCTGAGCGCTTCGTTCACCGCCGTGATCGGACGCCTGCCCGAAGCCGCCGACACCCGCGAAGGCCTGTATGCCCGCGCCCTGGCCGGCAAGCAACTGACCGGTGTACAAGCCGAATTCCTGCACGGCAGCCTCAATCAACCCTGGCAGGAAGGCGCCTGCCCGCATGCGCCCACCGATGAACTGACCGGTGTGCGCAACCTGTACCGCTACAGCCCCACCGAGGTCTACGAGCATATCTACCTGAACCGCGACTATTACACCTGGCAGTGCATCAAGGGGGTGGAACAGGGTTTGTGCGACACCGACCGTGCGCATTACTACAAGATTGCCGAGCAACTGTACCTGTTCGTGTGGCGCGAAAAGATCGTGCCGACCCTGGGCCTGATCGTCATCGACCTGCAGCAGCATCGCAGCGACGGCAAGATCTACGGCTATGCCGGCGATACCTTTGACACGCTGAGCAACTTCCCCGTGGCCTCGTACTGCCGCCTGCTCAATGTCACGGAGTATGGCGACGATGCCTGAGACCTTCCTGATCACCGGGGCCGGCACCGGCATCGGCGAAGCCTGTGCCCGGCGCCTGGCCGCCGACGGCGCCAACCTGGTGCTGGTGGGGCGCCGCCGCGAACCGCTGGAGCGCGTCGCGGCCGACACCGGCGCCCTGGTGCTGGTCGGCGACGCTGCATGCCCAAGCACCTGGGACAGTTTCATCGAACAGATTCGCCAGCGTTTCGGTGGCCTCAATGCACTGCTGGCCTGCGCCGGCGGCCACGGCCTGGGCAGCGCCACCGAAACCAGCCCCGAGTCGTGGCAAGCGGCACTGCGCAGCAACCTGGACAGCGCGTTCTACAGTGCCCGGGCCTGCCTGCCGCTGCTGATCGAGCGGCGCGGCAGCATCGTGCTGCTGGGCTCGATCGCCTCGCTGGCGGCCGGCCCTGAAGTGTGCGGCTACACCACTGCCAAACACGCATTGCTGGGCCTGAACCGCTCGCTGGCCCGCGACTACGGGCCGCTGGGCGTGCGGGTCAATTGCGTGTGCCCCGGCTGGGTACGCACACCGATGGCCGATGAAGAAATGCAGCCGTTGATGGCGCACTACGCCGAAGACCTGGACGCCGCCTATGCCCGGGTGACTGCCGAGGTACCGCTGCGCCGCCCGGCCCTGCCGGAAGAAATCGCCAGCCTGTGCTGCTTTCTGATCAGCAGCGAGGCCAGCATCATCACCGGCGCCACGCTGGTGGCCGATGGCGGCTCCAGCGTCGTCGATGTGCCCACACTGGCCTACACCCGCCTGGGAGGTGCCTGATGCTCGACTTTACCGGACACACCGTACTGGTCACCGGTGGTGCACAAGGCATCGGCCAGGCCATCGTCGAAGCCTTCAGCGCCCGGGGTGCCCGGGTGGTGATTGCCGACCTGAACCTGCAGGGGGCCGAGACGCTGGCCCACAACCTGCGCCAACAGGGCCGTCAGGTCGAGGCCCAGGGCGTCGACCTGGCCGACCGCGAGGCTATCGTGGCCTTGCTCACCCGCCTGGACCGGCTTGATGTGCTGGTGCACAACGCCGGCTACTTTCCGCTGACACCGTTCGAGCAGATCACCCCGGCCATTCTGCAGCGCACGCTGGATGTGAACCTTTCAGCGCTGTTCTGGCTGACCCAGGCCGCCCTGCCGCACTTCAGGCAGCAAGGGCGCGGCACTGTGCTGGTCACCTCCTCGGTCACAGGTCCCAGGGTCGCGTTTCCAGGCCTGAGCCATTACGCCGCGTCCAAGGCCGGGGTCAACGGCTTCATTCGCAGCGCCGCCCTGGAACTGGCACCCCTGGGCATCCGGGTCAACGGAGTGGAGCCGGGCATGATCGCCACCCCGGCCATGGGCAACCTGGGTGATAACGGCCTAAGCGAACGCATTGCCAAGGGCGTGCCACTGGGCCGGCTGGGCGCCCCGGCCGACATTGCCAACGCCATGCTTTACCTGGCATCGGACCTGGCCGGCTATGTCACCGGCCAGACGATCATTGTTGATGGCGGGGCCACGCTGCCCGAGACACTGGCAAACATCGACTGAAGGCTGGCAAACACATACAAATCCGCCGTCACACTCAGGCAAGACAGCCTGTGGCCTGCTGGCCCTTAATAAGCCCCATCGGCGCAGCGCTTCACGGCGCGACCGTTGTGTCTTTATCAGCCCTGGGCCTGCACCATGATCACTATCGAAACGCCGACCTATTACTCAGCGACAAAAAAATACAACCTGAGTTTTCCGACGCTCGAACACGACGTCGAGGCCGATGTGGTGGTCATCGGCGGCGGTTTCTCGGGCATCAATACCGCGCTTGAGCTGGCCGAAAAAGGCATCACCAACATTGTGGTGCTCGAAGCACGCTACCTGGGGTTTGGCGGCACCGGGCGCAATGGCGGGCAGATCATGGCCGGCATCGGCCACGACCTGGAGAAGATCCGCAGCAGCGTCGGCGAAAGCGGCATCCGCGAGATTTTCGAGATCAGCGAGTTGGGCGCCGGAATCATCAAGGAGCGCATCGCCCGCTACGACATCGACGCCGACTTCTGCCACGGCTACGGCTACCTGGGCTTCAACAAGCGCCAGGAGCAGACCCTGCGCAACTGGGAGCGCGACTTCAAGTCAATCAACAACAAGGACGAGATCCGCTTTCTGGCCGGTGCCGAGGTGAAGCAGATCATCGGCTCCGACGTCTATGGCAGCGCCCTGCTGCACATGGGCGGCGGCCATGTGCACTCGCTCAACCTGCTGCTGGGCGAGGCCAAGGCCCTGAGCGGGCTGGGCGTGCGCCTCTACGAACACAGCCCGGCGCTGGAGGTGCAGTACGGCGAGCGCATCACCGTGCGCACCGGGCGCGGCTCGGTCAAGGCCAGCAAGCTGCTGTGGGCCTGCGACAGCTTCCTCAACAAGCTCGAACCGCAACTGCACAGAACCACCGTCAACACCTATGCCTTCCAGATGGTCACCGAGCCATTGCCGGAAGAACTGATCCAGCGCATCAGCCCGATTCGCGGTGCCTACAGCGACATTCGGCCGGTGATCGACTATTACCGGGTCACCCGCGAAAACCGCCTGCTGTTCGGCTCGGCCACGCCGTTCATCGAGCACATCCCCCGCGACCTCAAGGCCTGGAACCGGCGCCTGATGCTCAAGGTGTTCCCGTACCTCAAGGACGTCAGGATCGACCTGGCATGGGGCGGGCCGATGGCCACCGGTGCCAACCTGTTTCCGCAACTGGGCACGCTCAACGGCCGGCGCAATGTGTTCTACGTGCAGGGCTACTCGGGATTTGGCGTCACCCCCAGCCACATCATCTGCAAGGTGCTGGCCGAGGGCATGAGCGAGGGCTCCGCGCGCTATGACCTGCTCAGCGCCATCCGCCACCCCGACATCATCGCCAAGGACCTGCTGCGCCCGCTGCTGCTGACCGGCGGCAAGACCTTTCACCAATTGTCCGGCTACTTCAACGGTCGCCGCTGATTCATTTCATTCCTACAGGAGCACTGCCATGACCCTTACCGTAATCAACAAAGCTGTCCAATTGAGCGAACTCGATGCCTGGGGCCCTGTGGCCGACATGGGCTCGACCGTGCTGGAAGGCGATGTCCAGGCCTTCGGCAAGATGACCTTCGGCGCACCGACCGATCCGGTCAGCAGTGCCTACTTCGGCACCACCCAGGGCAAGTTCCGCATGGTCTACCCGTTCGACGAACACGCCACCGTGGTCACCGGCGAGCTGGTGCTGACCGATGAATCGACCGGTGCCGTCAGCCGCTACCAGCCCGGCGACAGCTGGTTTGTGACCAAAGGCACGCCGGTGCTGTGGGAAGTGGTCAGCGAGAGCTTCGTGAAGCATTACTTCGCAGTGGTCTGATCGGCCTCAACGCTGCATCAGCGACAATGAATCGCAGAACAGGCGCCACAGCGCCTTGAGCCTTCTGTCATAGGCTTCGGGCGTGGCGTAGATCAACTCCACATGCAGGCTGTCGACGATGCCCTGGTAGGCATCGGCGAACAGCTGCCGGTCAGCCTCGCCCATAGAGGGGTAACGCTGCCCGAGCAAATGCACAAAGCGTTCGCGCAGCACCGCCAGATAGCCCTCGAACCCGGCACTGATCACCGGGCGCAACGCTGTGGGCGGATAGAACGCCGCACGCAGTAAAAAGCGCAGCGATGCCGAGGTCCGGTGACGCTCGGCCATCTGCTCGACATGCTCGCGGCCCGGCACGGCATTCAGTCCACTGTCAGCGCTGAAACCACTTTCCATGTACAGCCGCTCGTTTTCCAGGGCTCGCTCGAACACGATCAGGTACAGGTCATCCTTGCTGGCAAAGTGCGAGTAGAGCGACGGCTTGCGCATATTGGCCAGGGTCGCAATGTCATTGAGCGACGAGCCGTCATAGCCACGCTCGGCAAAATGTTCAATGGCCAGGCCACAGATTCGCTCGGCCGAAGCACTCAGGGTTTTCATCAATCCATGTCCTGGCAAAGTGCGCGACCTAACGATAGGTCGCAAAACGGGCCACTATAAGAGTCCCTTCTGCACGGGTCAAACCGCACGCCGGAACCTCCGCCCGTCACGCCGCCCCCGCTGCATGGGTCAGCCGATAACTGCGAAAGTCCTTGGGCGATTGCTCGAACTGTTTCTTGAACGAGCGGCTGAAATGCGCCGAATCGGTAAAGCCCCACTTGTAGGCAATGGTGGTGATCGACTCGCTGCGCAAAAAAGGATTGGCCAGGTCTTCGGCGCTGCGCTTGAGCCGTGCGCGCTGGATATAGCGGCACACGCTGTCGCCTTCATCTTCGAACAGGCGGTACAGGTGCCGTACGGAAATATTCAGGCGTGTGGCCAGGGCCGATGGCGTCAGGCCCGGCTGGCCGAGGGACTCGTCGATAAGCTTCTGCACATAACTGCGCAGGTTGGCATTGCCCAGCGCCCCGAGTTCCGGACACTGCGCCTGGCTGTGTTCCAGCGCCGAGGGCAACAGGGAAACCAGTGCGTTCTGCAAGCCGTGCTCGTCGCTGTCGGGCATTTCTTCGGCGCCGGTGTCCTTGCACATCTGGTCCATCAGCACATGCAACATGCGCCCACAAGTGCGAGTGGCCGAGACTTTGCCGAAGGTCAGGCGTTCGTGCTTCATGGCCTTGAGCACATCCTGGCGCGGCAAGGACAGCGAAGCGTGCTCAATCAGGCCGAACGGGGTGATTTCACAGGAGCCGGTGGAATCCATCAGCAACAGGTCGCCCGGCGCCAGCTTGATGCTCAGGCCATGCTGGGTGACCTGCGAATACCCGCTGCGCTGGCTGACCAGAAAACAGTCCTGGTCGTTGTCCTGGTCGGCACTGCCGGCCTGACGCAGGATATTGCCGGCATTGGTGCGCAGGCTGGCCAGTTCAAGACCGGAGCGGGACCAGGTGTGGATTTCACCGATGAACAGTGAACGATTGAATGCCAGCTCGGTGTCGAAGCGACCACAGATGGCGTGCAGCCTGGCATTCCATTGCTCAAGGCCATTACGGGCGGTTTGATCAGCGTGCATACCTACCTCTCTGATAAGTCATTCTTGTTATGTGCGCATTGATAACATGTTAACAATATACGCACAACAGGGATGCGACTGACCGGATAAAGGCAGGATACGTGCCAGATGTTTCTAGATCTGCGCCAACACCCTTTGCAGGGCTTTCAACGCTGCAAACAATGCGGCTTTCTGCTCGCCGGCAATGCTGATATAGCGCCTGAACGCCGGCATTCGATTGACCACTTCGCTGCCGCCCATGTGTTCCAGGCGCACGATCCACTGGCCTGCGGCCGCCTCCAGAGTCAGACGCTTGAAGTCCAGCGGCATCAGCGCCTCGATCAGCGGGCGATCCAGTTCCAGCGCCTGACGCAATGCCGCCAGGGCTGTGTCGTCACCACCGCGATGCCGACAGCGCAGCCCGGTGCGACGAATCGACCCGGTATGGTGCATATCGTAACGACCGCTGCACCGGGTTACAGCGGGCACCGTCAAGACGAACTCGCTCATCACCAGGTGCATCAGCAATTGCGACTCGGTGCGCTCGCGCACTTCGCAGCTCAGGTCCGGCAGGCTCAGGCGCGCCTTGCGCGGCTCGATCAGTTGCCAGGCCGCGATGCCCAGGTTGCGGCGCAGGTGCTCAAGCGTTACGCCGGGACGGTAACCGCTGGGGTCACGTTCGGCGCTCAGGCCTTCAAACAGTCTTGAGAGCAGCACGGTCAGCCTCCTGTGCCTGCAAGCCGGGTTCGCTGGCGAACTCTTTGGCCAGCACTTCTTCGACCGAGGCGGGCCTGAACGGATGAACGCGCTGCACCACCAGCGTCCAGAACAGCGCATAGGCCGCCGTGGCCGCCAGCATGATGCCGAACGGCACATAGATATCGGCCGGGTTCATGCCCGGTGGCGTAATGAACCACATGCCCAGCAGAATACCGACGCTGGAGACGATCTGCGGCAACGGGAACCACGGTGAACGGTAGGCGCGCGGCAGGTCGGGACGGCGGATACGCAGGCTGACCACCGAGATCGTCACCAACAGGTAGGCGGTGCTCCAGGCACAGACGGCGGCCAGTACCAGGTGAATCATATTGTCGGCGTTGCCACCCAGCCACCAGGCGTGCAGGCACGGAATCAGCATCGCCACCAGAATGCACAGCAGCGGCGTCTTGAAGCGCGGGCTCAGGTAGGTGAACACCTTGGGCAACGCGCCATCGACGGCCATGCCATAGATGATCCGCGGCACACCGGCCATCAGGGTATTGATGGTCGCAGCGCCTGCAAACAGAAAACCGATGCCCAGCCAGATCGGGCCGATGTCGCCCATCACCTGCTCGGCAAATTTCGGAATCGCCATCGGCGTGTCCAGCAGGTGCACGCCGGTGGCGGCATCGAGCAACACGTTTTCGACCTGGCGCTTCATCGCGGCGCCATAGATGAACATGCAGGTGGCCACGCCGAGCAGGCCGAGAATCATCGCCTTGGGCAGCACCCTGGCCGACTGGCGCAGGTCCGGTGCCAGCGGCGTAACGAATTCGCAGCCCACGAACATGAACATCGCCATGCCGACCAGCGACAGGATGGTGATCAGGTCGGTGCCCACCAGTGATACGCCGAACAGGCCGTCCAGTTCGACGGCGGGCGCTGCGATCAGGCCCAGCACACCGAAGGTCATCAGCGTCACCCACATGCCGAAGGTCAGGATGATTTCCACCTTGCTGAACGCGCTGACACCAAACGCGTTGAGGACCCCCAGCACCACGACAAAACCCACGCCCAGCAGCCAGGAGCCACCGGCCGACTCCGCCAGAGTATTGAGGTGCTCGAAATTCACCAGCGCCATGACCCCGGCCAGGATCGTCTCGGCGGTGCCGGCAAACACATGCACGATCAGGTAGGCCGACAGTGTGCCGGTGATCGCGAAAAAGCGCCCCATGCCACAGTTAATGTAGTCGTACACCGAACCGGTGGTCGGCAGGATCGAAGCGGCTTCGGCAAAGGTGGTGGCCTGGGCCAGCATCATGATCACCGCCACGATCATGGCCAGGGCGAAGGCGCTGCCGCCGATGCCGAAGCCCATGGTGGCGGTGAGGATGACCGGGCTGGCCATAATCAGGCCAATGGTGCTGGCCAGGGCGGTAGGAAAACCGACCGTGCCGCGATTCAGATGCTCGGTGAGCTGTTGGTTGAGTGACATGCTGCGCCCCTGCACAGGAGATGGACATAGGCAGTGCTGACGATCATTGGCGACGCTTGAACCTCTCACCGTCGCCGATGATCGTGGCACTGCGGCATACCAGCCACTTTGCGCCGCCGGTAGCCCTCAGTCTTGCCCATGGCTGACGGTGATTTTGTTGCAGGCTGCCAACCGTGCAGCGCTGGCGAGCAGAAACAAACCGCTGGCACGCGCTGCAAAGACTTGTACCCCCCGCATGCCCCTAACTGGCAGGGCACTCATTACAGACCACCACCAAGGGGGCAACACCATGGAGCGCTTCACTCGACGCAACACCTTGCCAACACTGATCGGCCTGGGCCTGGCCGGCCTGATGAGCGCCGGCAGCGCACAGGCCATCGAACTGTACAGCGATGAAGACACCACGCTGACCGGCAATTTCCTCGCGGTATACGGCCACTTCAACAGCCGCAAGAACTACGACGGCACCGCCGGCGGCTCGACCTGGCGCGAAGGTTTCATCAAGTACGGGCTGAGCGGCACCCAGGGTATTGGCCCGTTCGGCAGCCTGTACGGCACCGCCAACCTGGTCAGCTCCGCCACCTGGGGCGACGGCGATGCGGCCGGCTTTACCGATGGCAGCGAGCGCACCACAAAATTCGATGAAGCCTTCGTGGGCTGGAAATCGGGTGATCTGTTCCCGGTACTGGGCAAGGATGGCGTCGACCTGTCGTGGGGCCGGCAGATCATTACCCTGGGTGACGGCTTTATCATCAACGACGATGGCCTCAACCTGGGCAAGGGCCCGGCCGATGGCGACCTGAACCGCGGCGGTGCCTACTATCTGGCCGCCCGGCACGCCTTCGACAAAACCGTGGCGCTGCGCCTGGGCGGCAAGGAAGGCCTGCACGGCAGCCTGCTGTGGTTCGAATCGGACAACCACGCCCAGGCCAACACCGAAATGGCCGCCGCGACCCTGGAATACACCGCGGCCCCCGGCACCCTGGGGCTGACCTGGATCCATGGCCTGAATGTGGACGAACGCTATGCCAGCGACTTTCAGCGCCAGCGCGACGGCATGAACATCTACAGCCTGCGTGGTGCCGGCAACGCAGGGATCGAGAACGCCCACTTCTCGTTCGAATACGCCCGCCAGAACAAGAACGCCGGTGACGAGAACGCCTGGTACCTTGAAGGCGGCTACACCTTCGCCGACCTGCCCTGGAGTCCGGACCTGACCTACCGCTACAGCCGCTACTCCGAAGGCTGGGACTCGATGTTCACCGGCCTGAACCGTGGCTTCGGCACCTGGTTCCAGGGCGAAGTGGCGGCCAACTATTCCGGACCGTTCAACAGCAACACCGGCATTCATCATGTGGGCCTGAAGGTCAAGCCGCTGGAAAACCTGACCCTGGGCGCGCTGTTCTTCGATTTCAAGACTCTGGACACCCGTGCGGCCTTGAACCTGGACGGGCGTGAACTGGACGTATATGCCGAGTGGGCGGTCAACGAGCACCTGATCATCACCCCACTGGTAGGCCTGTACAAACCGCGCAAGGACCAGGACACCGGCGGCAACCAGTTCGGCGGCAACGGCAGCAACCTGTACAGCCAGGTGATCGTGGCCGTACCGTTCTGATTCAACGCAGTCGCGCAGCAAACAGGGGCCCGGGTAGGAGCGCGCTTGCCCGCGACCGGCTGCGTTAGCAGTCGTAAAATTGTGGCGTTTCCGAGATATTGAATGTGTTTGCAATCAAAAAATTGCAGCGTTTGACACATTTTGCGAGCGCTACGCACTCGGTCGCGGGCAAGCGCGCTCCTACAAAGCCCCGCCGTGGCGTAAAAACAAAAAACCCCGCCTTTCTCAAGGCGGGGTTTTTCGTTTTACCGCAGCCTCAACCCGTTACAGCGGGTTGGCCTGCGCGCTCATCGCCAGGTCCAGCAACTCGCGGTTGGCCACCGCGTACATGGCGTAGTCGGTGCCGCTGGCCGCACGCAGCTCGACCAGCATGGCACGCCAGCGCTCGACCATGGCCGAATGCTGCTCCAGCCACAGCGCCAGGCGCTCTTCCACGTCTGCCGGACCATCGACCATCTGCAAGACAGAGATGGTGATCGCCCGCTGCTGCCAGTCGATGTCGTCGCGGAACGCCTCGCGGGCCAGGGCCTGCCAGTTGTTTTCCACCGGCAGGCTGCTGATCTGCTGCAGGTACCAGGTGATTTCCAGGGCACTGCCCACCGCAAAGTAGGTCTTGGCAACGTCGGCGGCGTTCTGCCCGGTGACGTCGGAAGCCTCGATGATCGGCAACAGGGTGTACAGGTGCGTGGTGCCGGCCACCATGCGCGCGAGCAATTCCGGCACGCCGGACTCCACGTACGCCTCGTAGCGTTCCTGCCAGACCGTACGGGTACGGCCTTCGAGCAGGCCATCCAGCTTCAGGCCCAGGGCCGCGATGTGCGGACCGAAGTGTGCCACGTCGCGCGCCGCATCCAGCTCGTTGCGGCGGCTGCGCAGGAACCAGCGGGTGGCCCGGCGACCCAGGCGCATCAGCTCGTCCATCAGCGCCAGCTGGATCTCGGCCGGCACCTTGTAATCCAGCGCTTCGATCTGGCGGAACCAGTGCGGCAGATGGAAGATGTCACGCACGATCACGTAGGCACCGGCCACGGCGGCGGCGCTCATGCCGGTGGACTCCTTCAGGCGCTGCACGAAGGTGATGCCCATGTGGTTGACCAGGTCGTTGGCGATCTGGGTGCTGACAATCTCGCGCTTGAGGCGGTGATTGCGCATGGCCACAGAGAAGTTGGCCGCCAGCGACGACGGGAACGCGGTTTCCATGTCCCGTGCCAGGTAATCGTCATCCGGCACGCGCGATTCCAGCAGCGCTTCCTTGAGGTCGATCTTGCTATAGGAGATCAGCACCGACAGCTCGGCACGGGTCAGGCCATGGCCGGCCGCCACGCGCTCGGCAATCTGCTCTTCGGACGGCAGGAACTCAATGACGCGGTCCAGCTTGCCACGCAGTTCCAGGTCGTTCATCAGGCGCTTGTATTCGGCAATCCGGTCGTAGGCACGCCGGGCCGCCAGGGACAACGCCTGGGTCTGCTTGTAGTTGTTGCCCAGCACCAGATGGCCGACATCGTCGGTCATGCTTTCGAGCAGCTGGTTGCGCTGCTTCTGGGTCATGTCGCCGGCCTGGACCACTTCGTTGATCAGGATCTTGATGTTCACTTCGTGGTCGGAGCAGTCCACACCACCGGCGTTATCGATGAAGTCGGTGTTGGTCGCGCCGCCATGCAGGCCGAACTCGACACGGCCCAGTTGGGTCATGCCCAGGTTACCGCCCTCGCCCACCACCTTGCAGCGCAGCTCGTTGCCATTGACGCGCAAGGCGTCGTTGGCCTTGTCGCCGACATCGGCGTGGCTTTCTTCGCTGGACTTGACGTAGGTGCCGATACCGCCGTTCCACAACAGGTCCACTGGCGCCTTGAGCAAGGCATGCAGCAGTTCGGTCGGGGTCAGCTTGTCGGCCTTGATGTCAAAGCGCGCCTTGATCTGCTCGCTCAACGCGATGCTCTTGGCGCTGCGCGGGAAGATACCGCCGCCCTCGGAGATCAGGCTGGCATCGTAGTCGGTCCAGGCCGAACGCGGCAGGTCGAACAAGCGCTGGCGCTCGGCGAAGCTGGCGGCCGGGTCCGGATTGGGGTCGATGAAGATATGCAGGTGGTTGAAGGCTGCGACCAGCTTGAGCTTGTCGGACATCAACAGGCCGTTGCCGAACACGTCACCGGCCATGTCGCCAATGCCGATCACCGTGATGCTGTCCTGCTGGACATTGATGTCACGTTCACGGAAGTGACGCTGCACGCCCACCCACGCGCCCTTGGCGGTGATGCCCATCTTCTTGTGGTCGTAACCGGCCGAACCGCCCGAGGCAAAGGCGTCGCCCAGCCAGAAGCCGTAGTCGATGGCAATGCCGTTGGCGATGTCGGAGAAGGTCGCGGTGCCCTTGTCGGCCGCCACGACCAGGTACGGGTCGTCGTCATCGTGACGCACCACGTTGATCGGCGGCACCAGCACGCCTTCCTTGAGGTTGTCAGTGATGTCCAGCAGGCCGGAAATGAAGATGCGGTAGCAGGCGATGGCCTCGGCCTGGATCTCGTCGCGACCGCCAGTGGTCGGCAGCCGGCGCGGCACGAAACCGCCCTTGGCACCGACCGGCACGATCACCGAGTTCTTGACCTGCTGGGCCTTGACCAGACCCAGCACCTCGGTGCGGAAGTCTTCTTCACGGTCCGACCAGCGCAGGCCGCCGCGGGCCACGTTGCCGAAGCGCAGGTGCACGCCTTCAACGCGCGGCGAGTAGACGAAAATCTCGAACTTGGGCACCGGCTTGGGCAGCTCGGGAATCAGGCGCGGGTTGAACTTGAAGCTGAAGTAGCCCTTGCTCTGGCCGTTGGCATCGGTCTGGTAGAAGTTGGTGCGCAGGGTGGCCTTAATCAGGTCCAGGTAGCGACGCAGGATGCGGTCTTCGTTGAGCACCTGGACATCGTCCAGGGCCGTGAGGATCGCCTGCTCCAGACGCAGCTGCTTGTCGTCCAGGTCGTCGGCACCCAGCTTGCGCGCCAGGTAGAAGCGGGTCTTGAACAACCGGGTCAACTCGCGAGCGATGTCGGTGTGGTTGTTCAGGGTGCTGGCGATGTACCCCAGGTCGAAGCCCAGGCGGATCTGCTTGAGGTAGCGGGCGTAGGCACGCAGCAGTGCCACGTCGCGCCACGGCAGGCCGGCGGTCAGCACCAGGCGGTTGAAAGCGTCGTTCTCGGCATCGCCACGCACGATGTGCACGAAAGCGTCCTGCAGCACATCGTTGAGCTGCTGGATATCCAGGTTCAGGCCTTCGGCGGTGAAGGCAAAGTCATGAATCCAGAACTCGCGGCCATTGACGTGGCGCAGGCGGTACGGGAACTCGCCGAGCACGCGCAGGCCGAGGTTCTCCAGGATCGGCAGCACGTCCGACAACGCCAGCGGGGTGTCGGCGTGGTACAGCTTGCAATGCAGTTGCTGGCGGCTGCCCGACAGCGGCTGGTAGAAGCTCATCACCAGTGGATTGGTTTCCGACAGGCTCTGCACGTGCTGCATGTCGACCACGGCCGAATGCGCGGCAAAGCGCTCGCGGTAGCCGGCCGGGAAGCCCTTGGGAAAGTCTTCCAGCACGTTGGTGCCGTTGGCCTCGCCGAAGCTTTCGATCACCAGGCTGGCGTAGTCGTCCTTCCACGAACGGCAGGCCTGGATGACTTCGTTTTCCAGTTGCAGCGGATCGATTTCCAGATTGATCTTGGGGTCGACACGCAGGATCAACTGCACACGGGCCAGTACCGACTCGGAGAAGAAGGTCCAGAACTCGCAGTCGCTGGCCTTGAGGCGGTCCATCAACACCTGCTGGATCTTCTGCCGTACTTCGGTGGAGTACACGTCACGCGGCACATAGGCCAGGCAGTAGCAGAAACGGCCATACGGATCCTTGCGCAGGAACACACGGATCTTGTTGCGTTCCTGGATCTGCACGATCGACATCACGGTGCCGAACAGGTCGTCCACCGGGGTCTGGAACAGGTCGTCACGCGGCAGCACTTCCAGGACCTGCGCCAGCTCCTTGCCCAGGTGGGCCTTGGCGTCGAAGCCGGAGCGGCGCTCGACTTCCGCGACCTTGCGGCGGATATAGGGAATCTGGTGCACGCTCTGGCCATACACGCTGGAGGTGTACAGGCCCATGAAACGGCATTCCTTGACCACGGTGCCTTCGGCGTCGATCAGACGGATCGATACATAGTCAGGATAGGCCGGGCGGTGGACGCGGCTTGGCAAGGCGGCCTTGGTGAACGACAGCAGGGTCGGCTCCTGCAGGTACTTCACCGCATAGTCTTCGATGTGCAGCTCTTCGGTGCTCAGGCCCACGCGCAGCAGCTTGGTCAGGCCCAGGAGAGACGACGGGTCGTATTCGATCTGACCGCCATCGGCCTCACCGTGGACCTTGAATTCTTCATAGCCCAGGAAGGTGAAGTGGTTGTCGAGCAACCACTGCAGGAACACCTTGACCTCGGATTTCTCTTCGCCGTCGATGCTGTATTCACTGTTGTCGATGGCAGCCAGCACATCGTTGACACGGGCCTTCATGGCCTCGAAATCTTCGACCACCACGCGCACTTCGCCCAGTACCAGCTCCAGCTCGCGCGCCAGGGTGTTCAACTCGCTGGCATTGGAGCAGCGGTCGATTTCCAGGTACATCAACGACTCTTGCTTCACATCAGGGCCGGTGGTGCCCTTGGGCAGCAGCTCCAGCAACTCGCCTTGCGGCCCGCGACGCACGCTCAGCACGGTAGTCTGCAGGGTGTGGATGCTGTAGCTGCGGCGGTTCAGTTCGGTGCGGACCGAGTCGACCAGAAATGGCAGGTCGTGGTGCAGCACTTCGATCACGGTGTGGGTCGATTGCCAGCCGTGACGTTCGTAGTCGGGGTTGTAGGCGCGTACTTGCGGGGTTTGGTGCTCGAAGCGTTCCAGCAGTCGCCAGGCCGACAGGGTGCAGCCCGCCAGGTCGGAAAGGCGACGCTGGGTCAGTTCGTCCAGGGAAATGATGCCGAAGAATTGTTCGGCGAACAGCGCCACTTGTGGCAGTGCCTGTTCACTGATGTGCTGAGCCAGGGCCGCCTGCAGTTGATGCTGGAAGTCGGCCTTGCTGGCTGCGGTGAAGAACGCCATCGATGATACTCCGCTTTGCTTTTATAGAGGGAGGCTTGGAGCAGGTGTCGCGATCAGGGCATGATCGAGTGTAGAGCCAAACGGGCGAAGCCTGCGTGCCGGGCTCCAGCCTTTGTGAATTCCGGGAAGTACGTCAGAAAAAAGCGACGAACCGGTGTCGTCCATGCGCAAGCCGTTCGTCGCCTTTCAGCTTAACGATAGCGGTGCGTACAGGGCGTACAAGGCTGCGACATATTCGGTCATCGTGTGACTGCCCGGGTCTGCAGCTGTTTCGAAGTGATGCATTTATGGAGTTCGACAGGGACTGTCTTGTTATTGGGTCGGGGGGCTCACTGACACACCCAGGCAGCCCCGATGACCCGACCGCCCATCCCGCTGCAGCAATGTTCATCAAGGACTGGCAAACTCACCGCTTTGCCAGCCGCCTGCCCAGGAAGTCACCCCATGCTTATCAATACCCCCTGCCTGATCGCCAACCCGTGCGACGACGAATACGACGACATGGCCCTGCTCTGCTGCCACGGCGAAGACGGCGACCTGTTCTCCCTCAGCCGCTTCCCCGACGAAAACGAAATCGAAATCAGCCTGGGCGACGACAAGACCCTGGCCGTCACCCACCTGAAAGTCACCTTCGGCGCCGAACGCCTGCTGGTCGAGCTGGACGCTGCCGATGCGGCCAGACTCGGGGGCGACACGCGGTACGAGATCCGCCACGCCAGCGATGCCCTCGACCTGCGCGAAGCCGACGACACATTGCGCATCATTCTTGCCAATGTCGGTATATATGTCAGCGAGATCGCCTGATCCGGGGGAGTAAAGTCAGGCGTCCTCTTTCTGGAGCCTGC
This sequence comes from Pseudomonas sp. Leaf127, assembly GCF_001423155.1. Lineage (NCBI taxonomy): Bacteria > Pseudomonadati > Pseudomonadota > Gammaproteobacteria > Pseudomonadales > Pseudomonadaceae > Pseudomonas > Pseudomonas sp. Leaf127. Next base: position 267,127 of record NZ_LMOA01000022.1, read on the forward strand.
CATGACCGCCCCCCGCTTCGACGCCCACTGCCATATCTTCAACCCGAGGTTCCGACTCAAGACCCACCTTGAGTCGCCACCCGAGCCCTTTACCGTCCAGAACTACCGGGACTGTGTCGTGCCACTGGGGTTCAGTGGTGGCGTCGTGGTCTCCAGTGCCCTGCAGGGTTACCAGCAAGGCCACCTGCTGGACTCACTGCGCTGGCTGGGACCGGGCTTCGTGGGCGTGACCCAGGTCTCGCCGATGATCACCCATGCCGAACTCGACACCCTGAACGGCTTCGGCATCCGCGGCCTGCGCCTGACCCTGCGCCGCGGCGGGGCCCTGTTGCCCGAACAGGTGCTGGACCTGGCCCGGCGCGTCCACAGTCATGTCGGCTGGCACACCGAACTGGCGATCGATGCCCGCGAACTGGCCGAACTGCAAGAAACATTGCTGCAGCTCCCGGCCCTGAGCCTGGATCACCGGGCGCTCAGCCGGCCGGCGCTGCCGACCCTGCTGCGCCTGGCCGAGCAAGGTGTGCACCTCAAGGTCTGCGCACCAGGACGCTTCAGTCCGGGGCTGGCCTCGATCCTGCGGGATCTGCACGACGCCAACCCGAACGTGCTGATGTTCGGCAGCGGAGCGCCCCTGATTCCCGGGCAACGCGGCATTACCAAGCGGGACATCGACCTGCTGTACGACATTCTGGGCGACGCCGGCGCGCAACGGACGCTATGGCACAACGCCTTTAGCTTCTACCGCCTGCAAACTTCGTGAGAAAAAGCCGGGGCTCCATGCCTTGTCAAGGCATGACCACCCCCCTGGACGCATAAAAAACACCTGCCGTCATTAGTGGTTCAAGCCCCGGATGCATTAAAGTATCGCCCCCGGTCCAGGGTCTGAACGAAGGTCGGCAAGCAAAGCCCGGCAATCGCCCCTGACCGTTATCCGACATAACGGCACCCGCCTGCCAGGAACCATCACCGATGGAACATCGTGAAGCGCTGAATGCGCTGCGAACCTTTCTTTCCACCCAGATCCTCGGTCAGGAAAAGCTGGTCGAGCGCCTGCTGATCGCCCTGCTTGCCGACGGCCACATGCTGGTTGAAGGCGCGCCGGGGCTGGCCAAGACCAAGGCCATCAAGGAACTGGCCGAAGGCATCGAGGCGCAGTTCCATCGCATTCAGTTCACCCCCGACCTGCTGCCCGCCGACATCACCGGCACCGAAATCTACCGGCCGGAAACCGGCAGCTTCGTGTTCCAGCAAGGGCCGATCTTCCATAACCTGGTGCTGGCCGACGAAATCAACCGCGCCCCGGCCAAGGTCCAGTCGGCCTTGCTCGAGGCCATGGCCGAGCGCCAGGTCAGCGTCGGGCGCAGTACCTATGACCTCTCGCCGCTGTTCCTGGTCATGGCCACCCAGAACCCGATCGAACAGGAAGGCACCTACCCGCTGCCCGAAGCGCAGCTCGACCGCTTTCTGATGCACGTCAAGATCGGCTTCCCGGATGCTGCCGTGGAACGCAAGATCCTCCAGCAGGCGCGTGGCGAAGCCCTGAACGGCGAGACCAAGCCCGAGCGCCGGGTCAGCCAGCAAGCCATCTTTGCCGCACGCAAGGAAATCCTGGGTCTGTACATGGCCGACGCTGTCGAGGAATACCTGGTGCAACTGGTGATGGCCACCCGCACCCCGGCCAAGTTCGACCCGGAGCTGGCCGAGTGGATCGCCTACGGCGCCAGCCCCCGTGGCTCCATCGCCCTGGACCGCTGCTCACGGGCCCATGCCTGGCTGGCCGGGCGCGACTTTGTCAGCCCCGAAGACATCCAGGCCGTGCTGTTCGATGTCTTGCGCCACCGGATCATCCTGTCCTTCGAAGCCGAGGCGGCCGGCATCGACCAGGACCGGGTGACCCAGCGTATCCTCGACGTCGTCGCTGTCGCTTGACGCCATGCAGAGCGAGCTGATTGCCCCGCCCGGTATTAGGGTCAGCCTGCGTGAGCTGATCGAAATGCGCCATCGCGTGCGTGAGGTGCAGTTATTCTCCACCCCGACCCGGCGCAGCCCATTGATGGGCCTGCACCACTCCAAGCTGCGCGGGCGCGGGGTGGATTTCGATCAGGTGCGCGTGTACCAGGCCGGCGACGATGTACGCAATATCGACTGGCGCGTCACCGCCCGCACCCAGGAGCCACACACCAAGCTGTTTCATGAAGAACGCGAACGGCCGATCTTCCTGCTGGTCGAGCAGAGCCGCCGGCTGTTCTTCGGCTCCGGGATGATGTTCAAGTCAGTGCTGGCAGCCCAGGCCGCCGCCTTGCTGGGCTGGGCGGCACTTGAGCATAACGACCGGGTGGGCGGGCTGGTGTTCGGCGACCGCGAGCATTACGAAATCAAGCCAAGGCGCAGCAAGCAGAGCCTGTTACAACTGCTCAACCGGCTGGTGCGTATCAACCAGTCGCTGCACACCGAAATCGCCGCCGACCATGAGGCCTTCGGCACGGCCTTGCGCCGCGCCCGCGAGGTGCTGCGCCCCGGCAGCCTGGTGATTGTGCTGTGTGACGAACGGGCGCTGAGCGATGCCGCCGAACAGCAACTGAGCCTGTTGTCGCGCCATTGCGACCTGTTGCTGTTGCCGCTGTCCGACCCGCTGGACCGCGCCCTGCCCGCCGCCGGCCTGCTACGCTTTGCCGAGCGTGGCGCCAGCCTTGAGCTCGACACCCTGGATGCCGAGCTGCGCAAGCATTACCGCGATCAGGGCATTGATCGCTGCGCACGCTGGGAACGGCTGGCCAAGAAACTGCGCGTACTGTTGATGCCCTTGAGCACCCAGACCGATCTGATCGAACAACTGCAGCAGTTCCTCAACCCCCGGCGTCCGGGCAAACCCTCATGAACCCGCTGGAACAACTGCAACCGCTGATCGCTCCGCCCCCCGTCAGCGGATGGCCACCGGCCCCGGGCTGGTGGCTGCTGGCCCTGCTGCTGCCGCTGGCGGTCTACGGCCTGTGGCGCCTGCACCGGGTGCTGCGCACCAAGGCGCCGCTGTCGCGCGCCGAACAACCGCTGGACCCGTTGCGCGTGGCGGCCCTGGCCGAGCTGGCCAGCCTGCCCAAGCCCTACGACGGCGCCCCGGCCGGCGCCTGGCTGCAGCACATCAACGGCCTGCTCAAACGCTTGTGCCGCAACCAGTACCCCTACAGCCAGAGCCACACCCTGAACGGGCGCAAGTGGCTGGCGTTTCTCGACAACCGCTGCCCCGCCGCCGGCCTGACCCGCTGGATGGTGCTGGTCGAAGGCGCCTACAAGCCTGAATGCAAGCTCGACGACAAGGCCATCAGCGGCCTGACCCAGGCCGTCGACACCTGGATTCGCAAGCATGTTTGAATTCGCCTGGCCGTGGATCTTCGCCCTGCTGCCGCTGCCCTGGCTGATGCGCTGGCTGTTGCCGGTGGCCGATAACGGCGAAGCCGCGCTCAAGGTCAGCTTTCTCAACGAACTCGAAAGCCTGAGCGGTCGGCGCGCCAAGGCCAACCTGCCCGTCTGGCGCCAGGCCGGGCCGCTGCTGTTGATCTGGCTGCTGTTGCTGGCCGCCGCGGCCCGTCCGCAATGGCTGGGCGACCCGTTGCCGATCGCCGCCAGTGGGCGCGACCTGCTGGTGGCGGTGGACGTCTCGGGCTCGATGGACTACCCGGACATGCAATGGCAGGACGAGGACGTCACCCGCCTGGCGCTGGTGCAGAAGCTGCTGGGTGACTTTCTGGAGGGTCGCGAGGGCGACCGGGTCGGCCTGATTCTGTTCGGCAGCCAGGCCTTTGTGCAGGCGCCCCTGACCTTCGACCGCCATACCGTGCGCGTCTGGCTGGACGAAGCACGCATTGGCATCGCCGGCAAGAACACCGCCATCGGCGACGCCATTGGCCTGGGCCTCAAGCGCTTGCGCCAGCGTCCGGCCGAAAGCCGGGTGCTGGTGCTGGTCACCGACGGCGCCAACAATGGTGGGCAGATCGATCCGGTGACCGCCGCCAGGCTGGCCGCCGAAGCCGGCGTGCGCATCTACCCGATCGGCATTGGCGCCGACCCCGACAGCACCGGCGTGCAAAGCCTGCTGGGCCTCAATCCGAGCCTGGACCTGGACGAACCGACCCTCAAACGCATCGCCCAGCTCAGTGGCGGCCAGTACTTCCGGGCACGCGACGGCGACCAGTTGCAACGCATCCGCACCGCCCTCGACGCCCTGGAGCCGGTGGCCCAACAGCCGACCCAGGCCCGTCCGGCGCTGGCGCTCTATGCCTGGCCGCTGGCCCTGGCCCTGTGGCTCAGCCTGCTCTGGGTCATCGTCGAACTCTGGCCCAACAACGCTCTGCAACGCCTGCACACCTGGCTGCGCCAGAAACTGGCAGCGCAGCTGCAACACGTTCGACAACGCCTCAAACAGCTACGGAGCCCGAAATGATCAGCCTCTGGCCACACTGGCTGCGCCCCGCCTGGCTGCTGGTCGTACCGCTGCTGGCGTGGCTGCTGTACAAGCTCTGGCACCGGCAGAAACGCGCCGGGCGCTGGCAGATGATCCTGCCACCGGCCTTTCATCACGTCCTGCTCGGCGGCGGTCATGGCCGCGACAGCAAGACCCACTGGATCGTGCTCGGCATCGCCTGGCTGCTGGCCGTGCTGGCACTGGTCGGCCCGAGCTGGCAGCGCCTGGAACAGTTTGGCCAGAAGCCCATCGACCCGCTGGTGGTGGTGCTGGAGCTGACCCCGCAGATGCTGGCCAGCGACACCCCGCCCAACCGCCTGGAACTGGCCAAACGCAAGCTGCGCGACCTGTTGGCGACCCGCAACGATGCGCAGACGGCGATCGTGGTCTACGCCGGCAGCGCCCACACCCTCGTGCCGCTGTCCGACGACCTGGCCACCAGCCATAACCTGCTGGAAACCATCAAGCCGTCGATCATGCCACTGGCCGGCCAGCGGGCCGACCTGGCCATCGGCAAGGCCCTGGCCCTGCTGCACCAGGCCGACGTGGGCCAGGGCCGTATCCTGCTGATCGGCACGTCACTCAGCGAACAGGAGCGCCAGGGCATTCGGGGTGCCCTGGCCGGGCAAGGCACCCCGTTGCTGATTCTGGGCATGGGCAGCCGCGACGGTGCACCGGTCAGCCTGGACAACGGCGGCCTGCTACGCGACGAACACGGCGCAATCGTGCTGTCACGCCTGGACGGCGCCAGCCTCGATGACGTTGCTACGTCGATGGGCGGACACTACCAACAGGCCCGCAGCGACCTGCTGGACCTGCAAGGCCTGGGCCTGCTCGACAACCCGCAGCGTGTGCTCAACGACGGGCGTCGCCTGCGGCTGGACACCTGGGCCGATCAGGGCCACTGGCTGCTGTTGCCGCTGCTGCTGCTGGCCGCCTGCGCCATGCGCCGTGGCTGGCTGTTCGGGCTGGCCTTTTTATGCGTCTTGCCGCGCGAAAGCCTGGCATTCGACTGGCAGGACCTGTGGCTGCGCCCGGACCAGCAAGGCCAGCGTCTGCTGGAGCGCCAGCGCCCGGCCGAGGCCGCACAACGCTTCGAGAACGTGCAATGGCAAGGCATGGCGCTGTTTGCCGCCGGTGACTACGCCGGTGCTGCCCAGCGTTTTGCGGCCGGCGACAGCCCCGCCGACCATTACAACCGTGGCACTGCCCTGGCCTTGAGTGGTGAGCTGGAGGGCGCCCTGGACGCGTTCGACCAGGCCCTTGAGCGCCAGCCGGATTTTCCGGCCGCACAAATCAACCGGCTGCTGGTGCAACAGGCCCGCGATCAGGCCAGGACCACTGACGAACCGCCGCCCGGTGAGCCCGCCGAAGACGAAGAGCCGACCCCACAGACCGGCGCGACAGAGCAGAATGCCGCGTCAGCCGATGGCCAGAGCGACGCCCAACCCGGCGAGCAGGCGGACACCCCGAGCGCGCCAAGCGACCGCGACAACCCCAATGAAAGCGACACCGTGAGCGGCACGCCGATTTCCGACGACGCCGACAACACCACGCGTCCGCCGCTGCAAACCGGCGACGCGCCCCTGGACGGCGAACGGCGCCAGGCCCTGGAACACTGGCTGCGACAGATCCCGGACGATCCCGGCGAGTTGTTGCGGCGCAAGTTCCGCTACGAACAGCAGCATCAGGAAACCACCCCATGAGTCGTGCGTCATTGTTTGTCGGTTTGTTGCTCGGGGTATTCATGCTCCCGGCCCAGGCGGCGGAATTGACCGCCCAGGTCGACCGCACGCGCCTGAGTGCGGGCGAAACCGTGGAACTGACTCTGGAAACCAACGACGTGACGCAGTTCGGCAAGCCCGACCTGAGCGTACTGGACACCGACTTCGAGGTGCGCGACACCCGCCAGGTCAACCGCCTGACGACCCTGGACGGCGCCAGCCAGGCCAACACCCGCTGGCTGATCACCCTGCTGCCCCGACAGACCGGCAGTGTGCAGATTCCGCCCCTGACCCTGGGCGAACTGAGCAGCCAGCCGATCACCCTGCAGGTGCTGCCCGGCAACGTGCAGGAGCCGGCCAACGAACTGGCGCCGGTATTCATCGAGGCCAGCCTGGATCACGACAGCGTCTATGTACAGGCCCAGGCCGTGCTGACCCTGCGTATCTATCATTCGGTGGCGCTGTTCGACGACAGCAACCTCAGCCCGTTGCAACTGCCCGAGGCGCGCATCGAAAAACTCGGTGAGCCGCGCACCTATGAGAAGCTCATCAACGGCATTCGCCACGGGGTGATCGAAACCCGCTACGCCATCTACCCGCAGCGCAGTGGCGTGCTGCAGATTCCGGCGCTGGTGTTCAGTGCCACCCAGGTGCAGACCGCGGCGGCCATCGGCCCGGGTCAGCAACAGGCGCCCAACCCCTATGGCCCACAACCGGGCAAGGCGTTGCAGGTCAGTTCGGCCGAGATCACCCTGACCGTCAAGCCGACGCCCCACGACTGGCCGGCGCACCTGCCCTGGCTGCCGGCACGCAACGTGACGCTGGAAGAAAACTGGAACCCCGACACAGTCAATACCCAGGTCGGTGATTCGTTGACCCGCACCCTGAGCCTGCAGGTCGAAGGCCTGTCGGCGGCGCAACTGCCGCCCTTGACCAACCCGGACCTGCCAGGCCTGCGCCGCTACCCCGATCAACCGCAACTGAGCAACGAGGCCAATGAACGCGGACTGATCAGCCGCCGTCAGGAGAGCGAAGCGCTGGTGCCCAACCGTACAGGTGCCATGGAACTGCCAAGCATCGAGGTCACCTGGTGGAACACACAGCAAGAACACATCGAACACAGCAGCCTGCCGGCGCGCACCCTGCAAGTCACCAACAACCCGGGGCTTGCGGTCGACACGCCCGTGGGCGGCGATCACAGTGCCCTGGCACCGTGGCTGTGGGTCTGGCAACTGAGTACGCTGTTCTTTGCCTTCACCACCCTGTTGGGCGCGGTGTTCTGGTGGCGCGCCCGGGGCCAGCCGGCGGTGGCCCGCAGCGCCCAGAGCGGCCCCAGCCCGCGCACGGTGCTGGACGACCTCAAGCGCGCCTGCCAGGCCAACGACCCGCACGCCACCCGCCAGGCCCTGGACGCCTGGGCCCGCCAGCAACCGGAAACCCTGGCCGAAATGGCCGCCCGCTTCGTGCCGCTGTCCGATGCCCTGGACGGCCTGAACGGCGCGCTCTACAGCGAGGCCGGCCAGTTCTGGCTGGGCGAGGACCTGTGGCGCGCCATCGGCACCCTGCCGGCCAGCGAACGCTTACATGCCAATGGCGAGGCCGGACTGCCGCCGTTGTACCCCAAATAACGCGTTGCAGGTCAATCACAAGGTAATCACATGCGTCTGTTTCACACCTCTGACTGGCACCTGGGCCAGCACCTGCATGGCCAGGAGCGGGACTTCGAGCACCAGGCCTTCCTGACCTGGCTGCTGGCCCGCCTGGCCGAGCGCCGGCCCGATGTGCTGTTGATCGCCGGTGACATCTTCGACACCGTCAACCCACCGGTCAAAGCCCAGGAACGCCTCTACGAATTCATCGTCGACGCCCACGAGCAACAGCCGCAGCTGACCATCGTGATGATTGCCGGCAACCACGACTCCGGCTCGCGCATCGAGCTGCCTGCGCCATTGATGCGCCGCTTGCGCACCCATGCGCTGGGCCGCGTGCTGTGGCTGGATGACGGCCGCCTGGACGCCGAGCGTCTGTTGCTGCCGCTGCCTGACGCCAGCGGCGAGGTGCGGGCCTGGTGCCTGGCCTTGCCGTTCCTGCGTCCGGCCGAAGTGACCGGGGCACTGTCGGGCGATGACTACCTGCACGGCATCGCCCAGGTTCACCGCCTGCTGATCGACGCCGCCCTGGCCAAACGCCAGCCAGGCCAGGCACTGATCGCGGTCAGCCACGCGCACATGGCCGGCGGTTCGGTGTCCGAAGACTCCGAGCGCAGCCTGATCATCGGCAACGCCGAGGCCCTGCCCGCCAGCCTGTTCGTACCCGACATCACCTACGTCGCCCTTGGCCACCTGCACAAGCCCCAGCAGGTCAATGGCGAAGAACGCATCCGCTACAGTGGCTCGCCGATTCCATTGTCGTTTTCGGAAATCGGCTACAAGCACCAGATACTGGAAATCACCTGCGACGGTGAACGGCTGCTCAGCGTCGAGCCCCTGCTGATCCCGCGCACCGTGCCCTTGCAGCGCCTGGGCCCGTTGCCGCTTGATGAACTGCTGGTGCAACTGGCTGCCCTGGCCAATCTCGACCTGCTCGCCGAAGCCGAGCGCCAGCCCTGGCTTGAGGTGCGCGTGCGCCTGGACCAGCCACAGCCGGACCTGCGCAGCCGCATCGAGGCGGCCCTGCAGGGCAAGGCCGTGCGCCTGGTGCGCATCGCCGCCGAATACGCCAGCGCCCGTGACGATGACCCGGACACGGCCGGCGTCGAGTTGATCGACCTGGACCAACTGACCCCGCAGGAGCTGTTCAGCCGGGCCTGGCAGGACACCTACGGCAATGCGGTCGACGAACAGACCCTCAGCGATTTCGCCACGCTGCTGCGTGAAGTCCAGCACGAGAGCGAAGCCCCATGAAAATCCTTGCCATCCGCCTGAAAAACCTCGCCTCGCTGGCCGGCCCGTTCGAGGTCGACTTCACTGCCGAGCCCCTGGCCAGCGCTGGCTTGTTCGCCATTACCGGCCCCACCGGCGCCGGCAAGAGCACCCTGCTCGATGCGCTGTGCCTGGCGCTGTTCGGTGCCATTCCACGGCTGAGCCGTATCACCGCCTCCAAGGTGCCGGACATCGACGGCGAGATCACCACCAGTGACCCGCGCACCTTGCTGCGCCGCGGCACCGGCAGTGGCTACGCCGAGGTCGACTTCATCGGCATCGATCAGCGCCGCTACCGTGCCCGCTGGGAAACCAACCGTGCCCGCGACAACGCCGCCAAGAAACTGCAGGCCAGCCGCCAGACCCTGACCGACCTGGACAGCGAACAGGTGCTGAGCAACCAGAGCAAACGCGAGTTCGAGCAACTGGTCGAGCAACGCCTGGGCCTGAACTTCGAGCAGTTCACCCGCGCCGTGATGCTGGCCCAGAGCGAGTTCAGCGCCTTCTTGAAGGCCGACGACAAGGAACGTAGCGAACTGCTGGAAAAGCTCACCAACACGGCGATCTACAGCCAGTTGGGCAAGCGCGCCTACCTCAAGGCCAACGACGCCAAAAAAGCGCTGGACGACCTGAACCTGCAAGCCACCGGCGTCGCGCCCATGAGTGTCGAAGAGCGCGCCGACCTGGACCGGCGTGTGCTCGACGCGCAAACGCAGTTCAAGGCGCAACAGGCCAGGCTGCGCGCGCTGGAGCTGCAACAGCAATGGCTGGCGCAACTGCAACGCTTGGGCGATGAAGCCCTTGAGGCGCGCCACACCCTGACGACCGCCGAGCAGGACTGGCAACAGCTCGGTGAGCTGCGCCAGCAGTTGGAGCATCTGCAAACGCTGGCGCCACAGCGTCATCACTTTGCCCGCCAGGCCTCACTGCACGCACAACTGACGCCGCTGGCCGAGCGTATCGCTCAACAACAAGCCCGCCGGGTCGAACTGGACGCCCAGGCCACAGACCTGCAAGCGCGCCGCGACAACGCGCATACCACGCTGCAGGCCGCCCAGCAGCAGCTCGTCGAGGTCCGGCCACGCCTGCAGCAGGCGTTCGATGCCCAGAACACCTTGAGTCACCTGGCCGAGGGGCTGGACAAGGCCCGTACGCAACAGCAACACAGTGCACAAGCGTATGAACAGGGCCAGGCGCAACTGAAGGCGCTGCTCGACCGACAGCACCAGGTCGCCCAGCGCCTGGAGACAATCACCGGGCAACTGCAGGCCAGCACATCGCTGGCGCCGCTGACCCAGGCCTGGAGCGCCTGGCGCGACCGCCTCAAAACCCTGACCCTGACTGCCAACCGCGTGCGCCAGGGGCAGCACGAGTTGCCGGCCCTGGTGCAGCGGGCGATGGAAGCCGAGCAGCAACTGGGGGTGCAACGCAGCGCGCTGGACGTGCTCTACCGCGAAGCGGATGTCGAACCTCAGGCGGTCACCGAGCACCTGCAATTGCTCGGTGGCCTGCTGCAGGACAACCGCAAGCAGCACCGCGCCATCGAAGATCTCAGCCGCCTGTGGAGCAGCCGGCAAGCCCTCGATGCGCCCTTGCAGGCGCTGGGCGAGCAATTGCACAGCGCCCAGCAGGAACGCGAACACCTCACGGCCCAGGGCATGGCCGTGGCCGAGCAACTCAAGGTCGCCGAACAGACGCTGAACGTCACCCGACAATTGCTTGATCGCCAGCGCCTGGCCCGCAGTGCCAGTGTCGAGGCTCTGCGCAGCCAGTTGCAAAACCTGCAGCCCTGCCCGGTGTGCGGCAGCGCCGATCACCCCTGGCACAAGCCCGAGGCGGTGCTGCAAGGCCTGGCCGAGCATGATGAAAGCGAGCAAAGCCGTGCCGAAAAGGCCGTGGACGAACTCAAGGACCAGCGCAGCCAGCTGCGTGAACAGGTCGGCGTAGTCATTGCGCGGCAAAAGGATGCCTTGCAGCAGCACAAACAGTTGCAAGACCAGCAACAGCAGTTGACCGCGCAGTTGCAGGACCATCCGCAGGCCGCTGCCGTGCTCGATCGCGCCGAGGCCGAGCGCAGCGCCTGGCTGGCCCGCCAGCTTGACCAGCTCAACGAAGTGATTCTCAAGGACGAACAGCGCCAGCAGGCCCTGCTCACGCTGCAACAGGACGCCGCTCAGTTGCAGCATCAGTTGCAACAGGCGCAGCTGACCAGCCAGGACGCCACTCGGCAGGTCGAGGAGCAACAGCGGCAACTGCACGCTGACCGCGAACGCCTTGAGGAAGCGCTTGATGCACTGGCCGGTGTCCTGCCCGATGACACCCTGGCGGCCTTGCGCGACGACACCAGTGCCAGCGTCATGCGCCTGGAACAACAGGTGGGCGAGCGCCTGGCACTGATCGAACAGCAGCAGGATGAGGAGCAGGAACAGGCCGAGCGGCAGAAGGCTGTCGAGCAACTCCAGCACACGTTGAGCAGCGACCGGCAGCGCCAGCTCGAACTGCAACAGCACGTGCAGCAATTGAGCGATCAGCAGCACGCCAGCCAGGCGGCCTTGAGCGACTTGCTGGGCACGCATGCCCGTGCCGAACACTGGCAACAGGCACTGGAGCAAGGTGTCGAACAAGCCCGCAGTGCGCAAGCCGAGGCCGCACAGGCCTTTCAGGACAATCAGGCGCAGCTCATCCAGCTGGCAGCCGAACTGACCGCCGGCCAGCAACAGCACCAGGACCTGCAAAGTGAATACCTTGGGCTGCTCGAACAGCTCGCTGCCTGGCGCAACGCCCATTCGCAACTGGACGACAATACCCTGCAGGCCTTGCTGGATTTCGATCCGGCACAGGTCGAGCCTTTGCGCCAGCGCCTGCACGCCAGCGACAAAGCCCTGGAACAGGCCAGGGTATTGGTCCAGGAGCGCGAGCAGCGCCTGAGTCAGCACGAAGCGCAACAGTCCGGTAGCGATGCCGCGGCCCTGGCCGAGGCACTGCTGAGCACCCAGGCCGAGCTCGCCCTGAGTGAGCAAGTGTGCGCCGACCTGCGCGCGCAGGTCAGTGAAGACCAGCGGCGCCAGGCCGAAAGCGGTGAATTGCAGGCGCGTATCGAACACGCCAGTACCGAGCGGCTGCGCTGGGGGCGCCTGGCCGAGCTGATCGGTTCGGCCGAGGGTGATCGCTTCCGCAAGCTGGCCCAGGCCTACAACCTCGACCTGCTGGTGCACCACGCCAACGCCCAGTTGCGCCAACTGGTGCGCCGCTACCGCCTGAAGCGTGGTGGCAGCCTGCTGGGCCTGCTGGTGCTGGACACCGAGATGGGTGACGAGATGCGTTCGGTGCATTCGCTGTCGGGCGGCGAAACGTTCCTGGTGTCGCTGGCGTTGGCACTGGGGCTGGCGTCGATGGCGTCCAGCACCTTGCGCATCGAGTCGCTGTTCATCGACGAAGGTTTCGGCAGCCTGGATCCCGAATCACTGCAACTGGCCATGGATGCGCTGGACGGCCTGCAGGCACAGGGGCGCAAGGTCGGGGTGATTTCCCATGTGCAGGAAATGCACGAGCGCATCGCCGTGCAGATCCGGGTCAGACGCCAGGGCAATGGCCTGAGCACGCTGGAGGTGGGGTCATGAGCAACCCCACTCGACGGCCGTCAGGACGCGTGAGCGGTGGCTGGCTCGGCGCTGTGCACCACCACCGGCGCCTGGGCGTCGGTCAGGCTCGGGCTCATGCTGGTCACAGTGACCACACCAATGAGCACCACGTACAGGGCAATGGCAATCCAGGCGCCTTGCTTGATCGAATGAAGCAGTGCAGTGGCCATGTTTGAATTCCTCGTCTTTGCGTCGCACCAGAGTGCTTCAAAGGTTGATCCATGAGAAAGCATGTCTTTGCATACCGGCGATCACTGGTATTGATGCCTGCCGGTCCTGAAAGTTGAATCTTTTGTATGGCCCAAAAGAAACATCCCCGCAGAGAGTACCCTGCGGGGATGACGAATATAAGCGAAGCTTTCGCGAACCGGCTGGCCGACGAGGTCTGCGTAGTCTGCTGCGCGATGAGCAGGGGTCGCCAGGAAAGTGGGCTAACAGGCTCGCGAAAGCTTCATTGAGTGCTGTGTTTCAACGCACGCTTTTATGATCAAGGGCGGCGTAAAAGTTGGCGCTCTGTTGCAGGTACTGCGGGGTGTAGCTCTGGGTCTGGTTGGCATGCAGTCTTTTTTCGGTGATTTCCGAACTGGCGCTGGCAGGCAGGGCAACAGTGGCAGAGATGGCCGATGCAGCAATGATGGAAAACATATTGAAGTTCATGGGGCGATTCCTCGGAAGGGGTTTCAGGTCCGGGCCGCTGGGGCCATGGGTCAAACTTACTCCCGAGGCGGGTCTGGCAAAAATCTTTTGCAGCACTAGCTTCTATCACTGCGAATGATAATGGCTGTAGCCCGCCAACGGCGCGGGCCAGAGCCGTTGGCTTACTGCGGGTCGGGCAGAAAGACCAGTGATGACGGCGCATCGAAATCCAGTGCCTGCACGATATCGCCCAACAGGCCGGTCTGCGGATCGCGGCGCAAGGTGACGATCTGGTTGCTTTTCTGGTTGGCGATCAGCAGGAACTTGCCGGAGGGATCGATACTGAATTCACGCGGCTCATGTCCTTCGACCGAACGCCGCTGGATTTCCTTCAACTGGCCAGTGGTGGGGTCGATGCTGAACACCAGCATCTCGTTGACCTCGCCACGGTTGGCCACATACAGAAAACGCCCGTCGGCCGATGCATGCAGGCCGCTGGCGCCATTGGCCTTGCGCTCGGCGCCTTTCAGGTCGACCAGTTGCGTGCGTCGAAACTTGCCATCCAGGTAATCGAACACCGCCACCTGCCCGGACATTTCCAGGGTCAGCCAGGCATGCAAGCCATCCTTGCTGAACAACAGGTGCCGCGGCCCGCTGCCCTTTGGCAGCACAACGTTCGATTGCTTTTTCATCCACTGCAGCGGTTGCGGCTGGTCGGCGTGATAGCGATAAACAAACAAGCGGTCGGCGCCCAGGTCGGCGGCCACGACATACTTGCCCTCAGGGTCGGGCACCACCGAGTGCACATGCGACGAGGCTTGTCGCTCACGATTGACCTTGCTGGGCGCATTGGGCCCGTGCGTTTGCACCGCGTCCCCGAGTTGCCCACCCTCACCCACCGGCAACACCGTCAGCAAGCCGCCCGGTTTTGACTGAACCGCATAATTGGCCACCAGCAAAAAGCGTTGGTCCGGGGTCAGGCTGGCGTGGGTCGGCTCATCGCTCTGGCTGGCCACCTGATTGATCAGCGTCAGCTGCCGGGTAGCGGGATCAATGCTGTAACTGCTGACCTTGCCTCGCTCATCACGCTGGCCTGGGCCGTTCTCGTTGACGGCGAACAGGTAATGTCCTTCTCGCGACAGCGTCAGCCAGGAGGGGTTGTCGGTCTGCACCACCTGGCGCGGCCCGGGCTCGATCAGCCCCGTCTGGCTGTCGAACCCCATGCGATAGATCCCCTGGCTGCTGCCCTGGGTGTAGGTGCCCACTAATAGATCGGTGTCTGACATACCCTGAGCCTGAGCGCAAAAGAGACTGAGTGCCCCGGCAAGCGCCAGCCAGGGCCGTGAAGATTGGATCATGATGGCCTCCTTTTTATTGTCATAGTCTGTTCAGACAGGACAATGCGCCAGTCATCAAGGTTCAACCTTCAGGCACCAGCACCGCCGTGGCCTCCATGGCCAGAGGCAGCCCATTGATACTGGGAATGAACAAGGTGGCCAGCCCGCGATAATCGGGACGGTACTGGCGAATCTGGGCCAGCGGGTCCAGGGAAACGCCGGTGATGGCCAGCGCAACCACCAGGTGCGTCAGGGAAAACGGCCGGCGCATCGGCTTGAGGCCTTGCCGGGCGATGGGTGCCAGCAACACCATGCCGATCAGCAGCCAGATGAACAATCGCGGCATCAGTTGCTGGCGATCCAGGCCCAGGTCCCACAACGACCAGACCGTACACAGCGACAGGCACAGGCTGAACAGCCAGATGGCCACGCGCAGCGCCAGCACCAGCAGCAGGCCGCACATCACCAGACCCAGCCCGGACAGCAGGAAGTAACACGAACCGCCGAGGCTGACGAGCTGGTAACCGGCGATGATCTGCACCACGCCCAGCACCAGCAGCGAGGCCCCGAGAAATGTCGGAAACAGCCGTGCACGGCTCAACGCACCTTGAATAGACATTGAAACTCCCTGTTTTTTCTTGTCGTTCGATTTCATGAAACCGAGGCGCGGCCAGAAGCCGGCGCGGCAAACGTCGTTACCCCGTGAGCGGGGCAAGAAAAGGCAAGCACATCCGTGTGTAGTGCCCGAAAGGCTCCGGGCACCCTACCAACCGATGCCGGGCCCCTGAGCATTGATTGTCAGCGGGCCGGCACGCCGGGGCAGTCTAGCGGTTGAAGCGTGGCCAAAGACTGATCTGGATCAATCCTCGTCGGCTTCTTCGTCATCGTTGGGGCTGAAAGCATCAAGGCAGACCACGCGATGATCGGACTCACCATTGTTGATGACCCAGCTTTGCAGCGATTCGTCGAAGGACGCAGCCTGCACCTGCTCGGCGCTGAAGGTCCAGACCTTGCGCGCGCGGCCATCCATACACTCGATCTGCAGACCGTTTTCGAGGCTGAAATCCGAGGCATACAGCCCGTCGATCTCAAGCAGGGTGGTGGCTTGCAGGGTTTGCAGAAAGCTGGAAGTTGTCATATGCACTCACGAAACGGCGGATAAAGGCCGCCATGATAGGGCAAAGCGCTGTGCCAGGCTCAATGGGAAAACAGCGAATGCCCCACCTTGCCGGCCATCTTCTGCGGCTTGAGCAGAAAGTGCGCCAGCGCCGGCAGCAGCCACAGCGCCCCGAACATGTTCCACAGCAACATGAAGGTCAGCATCAGGCCCATGTCGGCCTGGAACTTGATGGCCGAGAATATCCAGGTGCACACGCCGATCGCCAGGCACAACCCGGTAAACAGCACCGCCTTGCCGGTGGACTTGAGGGTCTGGTAATAGGCTTCCTGCAACGGCAGCCCGGCACGCAAAAAGCTTTCCAGGCGGCTGTAGATATAGATGCCGTAGTCGACCCCGATCCCGACCCCCAGGGCGATCACCGGCAAGGTCGCGACCTTGACACCGATGCCCAGCAGCGCCATCAGCGCATTGCCCAGCACCGAGGTCAACACCAGCGGCAGCACAATGCACAAGGTCGCCGCCCAGGAGCGGAAGGTGAGCAGGCACATGCCGGCCACGCACAGGTACACCAGCAGCAGAATCAGAAACTCCGATTGCTTGATGACCTGGTTGGTGGCCGCCTCGATCCCGGCATTGCCCGCCGCCAGCAGGAACTCCAGCTGCGGGTCGGGATGCTGGTCGGCAAACGCCTGCACCGCCTGCACGGCGCGGTCCAGGGTTTCGGCCTTGTGGTCGTTGAGGAAAATCATCAGCGGCGCCAGCGAGCAATCGGTGTTGTACAACCCCTCGGCACGGGCAATCGAGCTGTTGAGCACGTCCTTGTTACGCGACAGCGTCTCCCATTTCAGGCTGCCCTCGTTCATGCCCTTGATCACCTGGCGCGACACGTTGACCAGCGACACGGTCGACTGCACGCCGGGTGTGTTTTCCATCTTCCAGGCCAGCTCGCCCATCGCCGCCAGGGTGTTGTAGGCCGAGCAACCCTCGGGCGGAGTCTTGACCATGACCACCAGCACATCGGAACTGGTCGAGTAATGCCGGATGATGAAGGCATTGTCCTGGTTGTAGCGCGAGTCCGGGCGCAACTCCGGCGCGCCCTGGTCCAGGTCGCCGATCTTCAGGTTCTGGCTGTACCAGAGCCCGCCGGCGAAGGCCAGCAACGCCAGCACCACCGACACCCGCGCCACGCCCGGGCTGGCAAAGCCGGACAGCCGGCGCCAGAACGGGTGCTCGCTGATTGCATCCTGCTTGCTGCGACTGATCGCCCGCGGGCTGATGCCCACATAGGAGATCGCCACCGGCAGCAGAATCAGGTTGGTGAACACGATGACTGCCACACCGATCGAGGCGCCGATGGCGAGTTCGCGAATCACGCCGATGTCGATGATCAACAAGGTAATAAAGCCCACCGCGTCGGCCAGGATCGCGATCATGCCCGGCAGGAACAATTGCCGGAACGTGCGCCGTGCGGCGGTCAGCGCGTTGTCGGCAGCGCCTGACTGCAGGGCGATGCCATTGATCTTCTGCACGCCGTGGGAAATGCCGATGGCAAAGATCAAAAACGGCACCAGCATCGAATACGGGTCGATACCGAAGCCGACCACATGCATCAGCCCCAGTTGCCAGAGCACGGCGATCATCGTGGTGCTGAGCACCGCAATGGTGCTGCGGATGCAGCGGGTGAACCAGATCAGCAGTACCAGGGTGATGGCAAAGGCGATGGCAAAGAACGCCACGACCATGAACAGACCATCGATCAGGTCACCGACCTTCTTGGCAAAGCCGACGATATGCACCTTGATGTCAGGGTTTTGCGCCTGGTACTTGTCGCGGATCTTTTCTTCAAGCTGATGGGAGAATTGCTGGTAGTCCAGGCTGAGCAAGGTGCCCTGGTCGTTGGGGTCCGGGTAGGCCTCAAGCAGCGGCACCTCGACGATGCTGGACTTGAAATCATTGGCCACCAGGCGCCCGACCTGTCCGGACTTGAGCACGTTGTTGCGCAGCGCGTCCAGGCTGGCCTCGGTGCCGTCATAGGTCTTGGGAATCACTTCGCCGCCGGCAAAGCCCTCTTCGGTGACTTCGGTCCAGCGCACGCTGGGGCTCCACAGCGACTTGAGCCCGGCGCGGTCGACGCCGGGAATGTAAAACACCTCATCATGGATGCCGCGCAGGGTCTCCATGTACGTCTTCGAAAAGATATCCCCTTGGGTCGCCTCGACCGAGATACGCACCGTATTGCCCAGGTTCGCCAGGTCATTGCGATGCGCCAGCATGTTCTGGATGTAGGGATGCGCCAGCGGGATCATCTTCTCGAAGCTGGTCGAGGGCCGGACCTGCAAGGCCTGCCAGCCCAGCACCAGGCTGGTCAGCAGGCAGAGGATGATCACCACGGGGCGATTGTTGAAGATCAAGCGTTCAAGCAGGGTCGCTCGCTCATCGGAGTGCTGCCGGGAATGCTGGAGATCGGTCATGCCTGCCATCCTTGTTCGTATTCTTGTCATGGAGTCGACACAGCACCGGTGGCCGAGCCGGAGCGCACCCCGCCCTGCCCGACCAGAATCAGCTCGCCCTGGGCATTGCCGGCCACGGCGGCCAGGGCCAGCCGGTCGGGACGGTTGAACACGGTGAAACTCTGCCCATCATCATGGCTGCGCAGCACACTGCCATTGTTGCCGACCAGCACCAGCGAACCATCAGCCAGCAGGCTTGCCCCGGACAGGCTGGCCTCCAGACGACCGCGCCCGGCATTCAATTCGATGCGCTGCCAGGTGTCGCCAAAGTCGCTGGAGCGCAGCAGGTTGCCACGCAGGCCGTAGATCAGCAGGGTTCGTGGGCTGGCCGTGCCGATCACACCGAACAGCGAGCCCTGGTAAGGGCCGGGCAGCTTCTCCCAGCGCTGGCCCAGATCGGCGGAGCGGTACAGACCGCCGGCCTCGCCGACGATGAACAGCCCGGCCTCGCGCACGAACGCAATGGCATTGAGGTGGTACTGGTCTTCGTTGTCCAGGCGGTCGCTGACATCCTCCCAGTGCTGGCCGCCATCCAGTGTGGTGAGCAAGGCCCCGTAGGCGCCCACGGCAAAGCCGGTGTTCACATCCTGGAACCAGACGTCCAGCAAGGGCGCTTCACGCGACAGGTCTTCGAACTGTTTCTGCCAGGTCTGGCCACCGTCGCGGCTGGCCAGGATCTGCGCATCGTGGCCCACTGCCCAGCCATGCTGGGCGTCGACGAAATACACGGCGGTCAATAGTTGGCGGGTCGGCACCCGGGCCTGCTGCCACTGCCGGCCCTGGTCGTCGGAATACAGGATATGGCCGTGATCGCCCACCGCCACCAACCGGGAGCCGGCCTGTGTGACATCGATCAACAAGGTACTGGCAGCCTTGGGCGATTCGATGGACGCGGTCTGGGCGTCAGTGGCGCCAAGCGCCACACTACCGGCCAGCCCCAGTGCCAGGCCGATCGCAAGCCGGCGTATCTGCCGCATGAAAACATTGCTCATGGACCACTCCTTGTTGTTGTTCTTATACCGACACGGCCTGTTCAAGGCCGTCACGACCTTGTGGGAGGCGGCTTGCCGGCGATTGCTGCGGTCACCTCACAGGCCCTGTCGCGGGCAGAGCCCCCTCCCACACGCCAGATAGGCCCGAGCAACCACGAGTGTAGCCGGGAAAAGACAGCACCTGCTTCCCGTAGGACCGGCTTCAGCCGGGAAAGGGCGGCGCCTGCTTCCCGGCTGAAGCCAGTCCTGCACCCGCTCGGTCAGTCGATCACCGCATGGGGCAAGAAACGGCTGCTGTCCTTGGTGATCAGGCTGTCGTCTTCACGGATGCCGATGCCTGAAGCCTGGTCACCGATCACCCACGACCCGACCAGCGTGTAGCTGTCGCCAAAGCGCGGCAACGGCGCGTAGCGTTGCAAGATGTAGGGCGCGTCGGTGTAAGGCCCGTCCTCGGCGATCACTTCGTCGCCCGGGGTGCGAATCTCGATATTGGCGCCTTCGCGCGAGAAGAACGGCTTGCGCACCCAGCCTTTGGGCACGGCACGACCGGGGTGAGTGTCGACAAAGGATGGCAGCAGGTTGGGATGGCCTTCGTTGAACTGCCACAGCAGCGGCAGAATGCCCTTGTTGCTCAGGATCGCTTTCCAGGCCGGCTCGACGAAGCACGTGCCGCTGGCCGCCACATGCCGGCCAAAGGGCTCGTGAAAGATGTGCTCCCAGGCATGCAGCTTGAACAGGCGCTCGATGGTCCGGCCCTGCAGGTCGACGAAGCGACCCTGGCCATCGAGCCCGATGTCCTCGATGTCGATATGCCGGGTCTCGATGCCGGCGTGGGCAGCCATGCGCCGCATGAATTCGGTGGTGCCGCGATCCTCGGCCGAGCCGGACATCGCCGAAAAGTAGAACGGTGCCGGACCCTTGAACGGCCCGAAGGCGGTGATCAGGTCTTCGGCAATGGCATTGAACTGGCTGGCATGGGCCGGCAAGACGCCACGCTCGACCTGCTCGTCCAGCCACAACAACTGAAAGGCCGCCGCTTCCATAAGACTGGTGGGCGTGTCGGCGTTGATCTCGTACATCTTCGCCGGCCCCGTGCCGTCGTAGGCAAAGTCGAAACGGGCGTAAAGATGGTGGTGGCCCTCTTTCCAGGAGCGACGGATCAGGTCGAAGAAGGCTTCAGGGATGGCCAGTTGCCTGAGCAGTGCCTCGCTGTCGACCACTCGCTCCACTGCATCCAGGCACAGCTGGTGCAGCGCCTGGGTCGGCGCCTCGAGGTCGCGGGTGATCTGCTGTTCGTTGAACAGGTAGTAATGCCGCTCGTCCCAGTAGCGCTCGCCGTCGATGGTGTGAAAGTCAAAGCCTTCACGCTCGGCGGTGGCACGCCAGTCGGGGCGTTCTTCGAGGCTGATCCGTTTCATGACTGCAACTCCTAGCCGCCGGAGCTGGAACGGCTGCTGCTACTGCTTTTGCCACCCCAGCCGCTGCGGGCGGTGGCCTGGCTGCCGAAACCGCCGCGCGACACGGTCGAAGACACCGACGAGCCGCCCCCCAGGCTGCGCCCGAGCGTGGACTTGCTGTAGGTCTTTTCCGAGCTGTAGCGCGCCTGAGTGGAACGGCTGAAGGTCTTGCCCCGGTCGATGTGGGTGTACAGCGACGAGTTGTAGTAGCCACCGCGATCATCGCGGCCCATGTACACCGGCTGGCCATAGTAGCGGCTGTTGCCGCCAAAGCCGTTGCTGAGCAAATGACCGATCAGCAGGCCGGTCAGCAGGTTGCCGGTGGCGCCACTGTTGCTCTGGGCGATCTGCTGGTTGGCCTGGTCCAGGGTCTGCTGCGGCACGTTGCCGGCAAACGACAGCTCGAAGCCGCCCAGTTTCGGCGTGTACTTGCCGTCGGAGTTGACCTGGCAATAGTCCGGCACGAAGTCGGCATCACAGGAGGCCTTGTCATCGTAGACCGGCGCGATGCGGCGGTGGTCGGCCAGCGCTTCCATGTAGGCGTCCGAACAGACGTCCACCGGCACTTTGGCCTCGGTGCATTGCTGCACCGAATTGAACGTGGTCTTGGCGGTGAAATTCGGCTCGTCGTCCGAATCGCCGCAGGCGCTGAGCGCCAGGGGCAGCGCGCTGACCAGCACCAGTTTGGCGGAACTGCGTCTCATGGTGATCTCCCTGAAATCAGACCGAAGGCGTCATGCACGCCGCATTGAGCATGCCGACGCTGACGGCCACGCTGGCCGCGTAGATGGCCGCAGCCAGTTCACCCCGGGCAATGCGTGCCGACAGCCCCTTGAGCACCAGGCTGGTGGCACCGAAGGCCAGCAACTGGACCACGGCGGCAATCAGTGCCCAGACCACGACGTCCAGGATGCTGATGCTGTAGGCGATGATATTGCTGGCCGGCAGGGCAAAACCGATCAGCGAGCCACCCAGCGCCAGGGCAGCAGCGCTGTTGTTGTCGCGGATCAGCTCGAATTCCTTGTGCGGTGTGATCCGGCTGTAGATGAACTGAAACACCGCAAACAGCAGGGCCGCTACCAGGATGTAGAGGATAAAACCCAATACCGCCTGGGCATTGAGCGACAATCGCAGCGCGTCGAGCATGAAGACTTCCTTCTCTTGTGAAACCGCCCTTACAGAACGGTGATGTCGGTGGATTGCAGCGTGACGCCCACGGCGGTCGTCAGGCTGATATTACCCTCCTCGTCCTCTTCGACCGAGAACAGCAGGAACTCGCGGCGATCGATCAGCCCGGTTTCGCGGGCATAGAGCATGCTCAGGTGCTTGACGCGGTAGGCGCTGTCGGGGCTGACCACGTGCTCGTCCATCGGTGTCAGTTCGGTCTGGCCGGTCTCGGTGCCCCACTGGCGCTCGAAGACCTCGCCTTCATGTTCGAAGGTCGGCAGGCCGATCTTCGAGGCCGGTCCCGTCAGGCGCAACAGCTCGTCGCGACTGTTGATCGGCGTGGCGCTGTAGTAGCCGAACAGAATGATGTCCTGGATATCTTCAGGCAGTGGCCCGTTGCTGAGCATCTGGAGAAAATAGTCTTCGTTGTCCAGGTAGAACCGCCGCAGGGTCATGGACTGGCCCAGATCGATCTCGCCCACCGCCCAGACCTTTTCGTCACCCGGCAGGTCGACCTGCGAATGACCGTCCAGCAGGATCTTCAGCGAAGTGTCCAGGCACAGCATGCTGCCGCTGCGCAGCCCCAGGGGGCTGGACGTCGTGGCGGTACCGGCACGCCCCGTGGACGTCGGCGCTTCCAGGCCCATCATCCGTTTGAACCAACTCATTGCGCATCTCCTTGATCATGGATGCCCTGTAGAAACGACCCGATCCGGGACCGGTATTCTTTTAGCGCGGCTCATCCCTGGCGTGTATCAGCCGGGCAACAATCACACCGGCCAGGGCGCCGGCGGCATGCGACTCGAACGAAACACCCGGCACCGGCACGAAGCCGACGATCAGACCGCTGTAGGCGAACAATGTCACCAGCGCCACCAGCAGACTGGCAACACTGCGTTGATACCAGACCCTGGCCAGCAAATAGGCCCACAGGCCGAAGATCAGGCCGCTGGCGCCGACATGCAGGCTGGTGCGCCCGAACAGCCAGACCAGCGCCCCGCCCAGCAGGCAGACCAGCACCATCACCCAGGCGTAACGCTTGACGCCTTCGGTCGCCACCAGCCAGCTCAACACCATGAATGGCAGCAGGTTACTGAGCAAGTGCGCGAACGAGCCGTGCAGCCACGGTGCAAAGACAATGCCCTGCAACCCCCACAGCGTGCGCGGCAGGATACCGTGCTGCACCAGGCTGTAGCTGGTTACGGCGTTGACCAACTGCACCCCGGCCATCAGCAGTGACAGGCCGAGGATCAGGCGAAAACGGCTCGAGAGCGCCACTTATTGCGGGGTCTGGCTCTTGGCTTTCAGCCGCGCCAGCACGTCGTCGGCGCCACTGCTGCGGGCGCCGATGCCGGCCTCCTGCAAGCGACGCTCCAGATCGCCACCATTGGCCTGACTGGCCAGTTCTTCGGCCGCCTCCAGCTTGGCGTCCTGTTCATCCTGGCGCTGCTTGAGGCGTGCCAGCGAGCCGACCGCCGTTTCGACCGAGCCATTGGCGCCGCCGGTGGCATTGGCCGTGGCGACACGGGCGCGCTGCACGGTTTCCCGGGCCTTGGCCATTTCGACCTGCTGCTTGAGACCGCGAATCCGCGCCTCGGCCTTGAGCACCTGCTCCTGCAATACACCAGCCTGCTTGCCGAACTGGTCGGCCAGGGCCTGCTCCTGGGCGCGCAGGGCCTCGATGTCGGCGATCTTGGCCGCGCATTCGCCGGCCAGGGCTTCCTCACCCTTGTTAAGGGCCTGCAGGGCACGGTTTTCCCAGTTGGCGATATTGCTGTTGTGTTCTTCCAGGCGCTGGGCCGACAGCTTGTGCTTGGCCTTGATGCCGACCAGGCCTTCGCGGGCCTTGACCAGCGCATTGTCGGCGTCACGGATTTCCTGGTCGAGGATGCGCAGGGCGTTGGCGTCGATGACCGCCTCGCCCACTTCGGAAGCACCGCCACGCACGGCAGTGACCAGTTTTTTCCAGATGCTTGTACTCATGAATGCATTTCTCCAGAACAGCGCGGTGGCCGTATCAGTCGATGAAGTGGTCGTCGAAGGCTTCGGCCGCGCGAATCACGTTGTCCGCCAGGGTGAGGATTTCCTGGACGATCACGGTCAGGCTGGATGCCGCGCTCAGGGCGCCGAACAGGCAATAGACTTCCTGGCCATCGGCCAGTGTCTCGATGCCCACCGCTGACAGCGGGAACAGGTCACGGCTGCGCAACACCACGTCGTTGAACGCGGCGGTGTCCTTGACGCGGCTGACTTCGATCAGGGTGGTGTCGGCCAGGATCTGGTCGCCGACCACGGCCAGGTACACCGGCAGATCGCCGAATTCGCACAGGGTCAGGCGAATACCGTGCTCGGTGGTGTCGCACAGGCTCAGTTCGATCCGGCCTTCAGTCACCAGGTCCAGGTCGCCCAGGGCCTTGTGCAATGAATCGATGGTCCAGTTGGCATTCTCGGTCATGAAATCCTCCAGTTTGATTCGTGTTCCGAGGAAAGGCTGTCGCAGGGCTTTTTCGATGCCCCGCAACGCATCGGTGTTTTCCGGCCGGATCCAGAACTCACGCTTGACCAGCCCGGCCTCCTTGAGGCGCTGGCGCATGTCGCGCATGTAGTCGGTCGAGCTTTTCAGGGCCCTGCCGGTTCCTGCCATATTCTCGCCCCCGGTCGTGCGAGGCATGGGCACTCCTCCCTTGCTGCGTTCAGACCACAAGAAGTGCACGCTAACAGATGCACCCGACAGGCGTAAGTCCTCACATGTGAGGATTTTGTGAGCCACTGCACAGACTCGTGCCAGCGCCCAGCCTGTAGCCGCTTGATCAGCGAACGGCATACAGGGCCTTAGCCATGACGGGGCCTGTGGGAGACTGCTTTTTCGCGACCGAGGATCGTTCTCGGCAAAAAAGTCACTTACTGATTTTATTGGCTATTAAATTCACCCTTTGTAGGAGCGCGCTTGCCCGCGACCGAGTGCGCAGCGCTCGCAAAAATCGATTAAACGCTGAAAATTTACGACTGAAATATCTGCGAAACGCCACAAATTTACGACTGCTACGCAGCCGGTCGCGGGCAGAGCGCGCTCCTACACTCCGCTCCCGTGTTTGCTTCGCGACAGCACTGCGCCTTGGCGGCGGGTAATCCCCTGTGGACAGTCGTGCGGCAGGTTTTGCACCTTCCCCTGTAAAAAAGGCGCTACCCGCTGTTGCGGATAACGCCTTGTTTTACTTCACGCCCGGTTACTCCGCCAGGCTCTTGTTCACCACTTCATACACGTCCGACGACAGCTCACCAGAGCTGCGAATCCGCTCCAGCTCGGCCTTGAGCAGGGCCTGGCGGGCGCTGTCGTATTTGCGCCAGCGGGTCAGCGGCGACAGTTGGCGGGAGGCGATCTGCGGGTTGAAACCGTTCAGCTCGATGACGATATCGGCCAGGAAGCGATAGCCGGAGCCATCGGCGGCGTGGAAGTTGATCAGGTTCTGGCCGGCAAAGGCGCCGATCAGGGCACGCACCTTGTTGGGGTTCTTGATGTTGAACGCCGGATGCTGCATCAGGGCCTTGACCCGCTCCAGGCCACCCGGCTGGGTGCTGCCGGCCTGGACGCTGAACCACTGGTCCATGACCAGCGGGTTGTCCTTGAAGTTCTCGGCGAACACCGCCAGGGCCTTGTCGCGCTCCTGCTCGAACGGTGAGTTGACCAGCACGGCCAGGGCCGTCAGGCGCTCGGTCATGTTGTCGCTGCTATCGAACTGGTCGATGGCGGCGGCCAGCACCTCGGGCTTTTCGCTGAGCATCAGGTACGACAAGGCGATGTTCTGCAAGGCGCGACGGGCAAAGTGCTCGGCCTCGGCGACGTAGGCGGTCTTGCGCGAGACTTCGCGGTTGGCCTGGTAACGCGCCCACAGGCTGTCGAACAGGCCGCTGGCGATCTGCCGACGGGCAAATTCGCGGGCGGCATGGATGGCCTCGACATCGGCCACCTGACTGATCTCGGTCAGGTAACCCTCGCCCGGCAGCGAGAGCATTTCGGCGACCATGGCCTGATCAAGCTGCTCGTCGGCCAGCACCGTGTCCAGTGCCGTGACCAGCCGCGGGTCCATGACCAGCGGCTGGCCTTGCTGGTGCTGTTTCATCAGGTCCTGCAGCACCTGCACCGACAGTTGCTGCCCGGCATCCCAGCGGTTGAAACCGTCGCTGTCGTGCTGCATCAGGAACATCAATTGGTCGCGGTCGTACGGGAAGCTCAGCTTGACCGGCGCACTGAAGCCGCGCAGCAGCGACGGCAGCGGTTTGGCGTCGATGTCGACAAAGGTAAAGGTCTGTTCGGCCTCGGTGACCGAGATCACGCGGCGGGTGCCGGAAGCGGCCGCTTCGCCGTCCAGGCGCAGGGCGAGCTCAACACCTTGTGAATCCAGCAGCCCCAGGGCCACCGGGATCACGAACGGCAGCTTTTCCTGCTTGTCCGGGGTGATCGGGCAGCTCTGGCGGAAGGTCAGGCTGTAGGTGCGCGCCGTGCTGTCGTAGTGTTCGCTGACTTCAAGACGCGGCGTTCCGGCCTGGCTGTACCAGCGCTTGAACTGGGTCAGGTCGACACCGTTGGCGTCTTCCATGGCCTTGATGAAGTCGTCGCAGGTCACGGCCTGGCCATCGTGGCGCTCGAAGTACAGGTCGCTGCCCCGGCGAAAGCCTTCGGCGCCCAGCAGGGTGTGGATCATGCCGACCACTTCGGAGCCCTTCTCGTACACGGTCAGGGTGTAGAAGTTGGAAATCTCGATGAAGCTGTCCGGGCGCACAGCGTGGGCCATGGGGCCGGCGTCTTCGGCAAACTGGTGGGTGCGCAGGTAAGCCACGTCCTGGATGCGCTTGACCGTGGCCGAGTTCATGTCGGCCGAGAAGCCCGAGTCGCGGTAGACGGTGAAGCCTTCCTTGAGCGACAGCTGGAACCAGTCGCGGCAGGTGACGCGGTTGCCCGACCAGTTATGGAAGTACTCGTGGGCGACGATGGCCTCGACGCGCTGGTGGGCGGCGTCGGTGGCGGTCTCGGCGCGGGCCAGCACGGCGCTGGAGTTGAAGATGTTGAGGCCCTTGTTCTCCATCGCGCCCATGTTGAAGTCGTTGACGGCCACGATCATGAAGATGTCCAGGTCGTACTCGCGACCGTAGGCCTCTTCGTCCCAGCGCATGGATTTCTTCAGGCTGTCCATGGCGTGCTGGCACTTGTCGACGTTTTCCGGCTCGACATAGATGCGCAGGGTCACTTCACGGGCGCTGCGGGTGGTAAAGGTGTCTTCGATGCACCACAGATCACCGGCCACCAGCGCAAACAGGTAGGCCGGCTTCTTGAACGGGTCTTCCCAGGTCGCCCAGTGGCGGCCGTCGTCTTCCTGGCCGCTGGCAATCGGGTTGCCGTTGGACAACAGGATCGGGTACTTCTGCTTGTCGCCGCTGACCGTGGTGGTAAAGCTGCTCATCACGTCCGGGCGGTCGAGGTAATAGGTAATCTTGCGAAAGCCTTCGGCCTCGCACTGGGTGCAGAACATGCCGCCGGACGTGTACAGCCCCTCAAGGGCGGTGTTGGTTTCCGGGTGGATGCGCACCGTGCTGTCGAGGGTGAAGCGCTCGCCCTTGGGCTGCACGGTCAGGTGGCTGTCGTCGAGCTGGTAGTCGGCGGCGGTCAGCTCGGTGTCGTCCAGTTGCAGCGCCAGCAGTTCCAGGTGCTGGCCATCGAGCACCAGCGGCGGCAGGCCCGCGCCACGCACCGGGTTGCGGCGCATGACCAGTTGCGCATGCACCAGGGTGTGGTCGTCGAACAGCTCGAAGGTCAGGTGCGTCTCGTCGATGAGGTACTCGGGCGCCTGGTAGTCCTTGAGATGGATCACTTGCGGTTGTTCGGTGCGCATGCGGAAAATCCCTATGACTGAAGCACGGCCAGTTGATAGGCCGTGTACTTGCGAATATTGATGACGCCGGTGTCGAAGATCAGGTACTGGCCCTTGATGCCCAGCAGCGTGCCCTCGGCCACCGGGTTCTTGTCCAGGTTGAAGCTGACGATCTTGGTCGGATAGGCCTCGACCGGATAGCGAAACTCCAGCGGTTCGGCGTCGTGCAGCAATTGGATGGCGTGCAGGCCAAACTGTTCCTGCAACGCAACAAGCCCCTCACCACACTGCTCGAACAGCTCGTTGCGAATCGCCTTGAGGTCCACCGGCGGGGCGTCGCCCTTGAGCAGCGCGCGCCAGTTGGTGCGGTCCGCTACCTGGCTGCGCAGCAGGTCTTCGACAAAGCCCGACTGCTGGCGGGTGGCCACGCGCAAAATCGGCAGCGCCTGGCTGGCGCCCTGGTCGAGCCAGCGGGTGGGCAATTGGGAAGCACGGGTGATGCCGACCTTGATCCCGGACGAGTTGGCCAGGTAGACGATGTGGTCGGTCATGCAGAACTGCTCGCCCCAGGCCGGGTCACGGCAGGTACCTTCGTGGTAATGGCACTTTTCCGGGCTCATGATGCACACGTCGCACTGCGCCAGCTTGGTCATGCACGGGTAGCAATAGCCCTGGCTGTAGCTGGACTTGGTCTTGCGCCCGCAATGGCTGCAATGGATCGCGCCCAGGAACTCCAGGCGCAAGGGCTTGCCGATCAGCGGGTTGACCGCGATTTCACTGTCGCCCAGGCGAAAGGCGTATTGCACGAACGGCGCGTCGCCCTGACGCACCAACATCTTGTTGACGGCACCACGACCCAGTTCGATCAATGGATGGCATCCGACTTGAACAGGATATTGGCGATGGGGGCGGACTTGGACGCGCATTCCTGCGGGCCCATGTAACCGGTGCGCTGGTCTTCGGGCAGGTTGCGCACTTCCCAGGCGATCAGCGCCTGCATCGACAGCTCGCGCTGCTCCTGGGTCAGCTTGCGACCGTCGGACCATTTGCCGATCTCGACGGCCAGCTTGAGGCTTTCATAGACATCGGGGGTGATGTTTTCAATCATTTCTGCAAAAGAGGACATGTTCAACACTCTCTACGGGATGGCGCCAGTTTAACGCCGATCGAGTGGCGGGGCACCGGGGATTGAAAAACTAGCGGGTGGAGCAGTAGGAGCGCGCTCTGCCCGCGACCGAGTGCGTAGCGCTCGCAAAATCTCGGAAACGCCACAAATTCATGACGGTGAACGCATACAGAATTCTGTGAAACGCCACAAATTTACGACTGCTAACGCAGCCGGTCGCGGGCAGAGCGCGCTCCTACAAGGGCTCGGCGGTTCAGAAATCCCGGGACAGTTTCACCTGCGCCAGTTCCTTGTCCATCGTGCGGCGGAAGATCTGCGGGGCGGCGAAGGTGTAGATGGCAAAGCCCAGCCACAGCCAGTCGATCATCTGCGCCACCTGCGGGTAGCCCTGGCTGCTGACGGTCAGCACGGTGACCCGGTAGCAGACGAACATGACCAGCAGCAGGACGATGGCGCGGGTGCTGCCGCGCTCGATCAGCCAGCGGTTGAAACGCCACCAGCCGCCCATGAACACATTGCTGCGCGCCTTGACCTCGGTCAGCAGGCCCAGCGCCGCCACGCTGTTGGGGTCTTCCTGCAGGGCCCAGGCAGCGTGCTCGCGGGCACCCTGCACATTGCCTTCACGCAGCAGCAGATGCCCCAGCACCACGATGGCGCCAATGTGCGCAGGATCGGCCTGCAACGCCTGGCGGGCATACAACTGCGCCTTGCCATAGTCGCCGCAGGCGCGGTGATAATCGGCCATGGCGGTCAGGTTGGCCGCGTCATCGGGCTGCAACTCCAGGGCCTTTTCCAGCAACGGCAGGCTCTCGCTCAACCGCCCGGTCAACTGGTACAGGTCGGCCAGGCTGCGGTAACCGCGCGGCTGCATGGGCTCCAGGTCGAGCAACTGCAACAGGTGCTGCTCAGCGCTCTTGAACTGGCGCGAGGCAACGTCGATCTGCCCGGCGGCGTAATGCGCCAGCGCCAGGCCCGGGTCATGGGCCAGCGCCAGGCGCGACTCATGACGGGCGGCGTGCAGGCGGCGCATGTTCAGCAGGCACACCGCCAGCAAGGCATGCGCCTCAGCCGATTCCGGGTCATTGGCCAGCAACTGGCGCAGGCTGTCGATGGCCCCGTCGACATGCCCGGTGCTCAGCCGCTGATAGGCGACTTCCAGCAAATAATCGTTGTTCATCAGCTCATCACCAGAAACCAGAGGTCCGAAGGCACCAGCTTGAGCACCGCCCCGCGCAGCAGGAACGCCCCGCCCAGCGCCACCAGCGGCGCAAAGCGATTGAGCTGGCCGCCGTAGTACTGATACAGCTCGATGGTGGCGCTTTGCTGGGTGAACAGCACATAGCCGATCGACAGCTTCCACACCACCATGATCAGAATGGCGTATTGCAGCTGGATCTGGCTGTTCAGGTAACCGGTGTTGAGCAGCCACAGCAGCGCCACGGCGATGATCACGCTGCCGACCAGGCCGACGCCCGCCCAGATCCACTCCTTGACCCGGTTGGGGCAGCCCACGGCAATGGAGTTGAGTACAAACCACGGCAGGCCCAGCCACAGCCCGCCCATCATCAGGCCCAGCAATGGCCAGAACGGTGACACGGCAAACCTGGCCAGCGCCCCGGGGCGCGGTTCGTCTTCGATGCGGTACACGCTGTCAGTGGCCATCAACGCCCCTTGCCATGTTTGTCGAGAAAGGCCAGCACTTCATCGTATTGATTGCCTTCGTTGGCATAGCGCGCGTAATTGCGCGCCGTGGTCAGCCATTCCAGGGTGGTGGCCCGCACTTCCT
This sequence comes from Pseudomonas sp. Leaf127, assembly GCF_001423155.1. NCBI lineage: Bacteria > Pseudomonadati > Pseudomonadota > Gammaproteobacteria > Pseudomonadales > Pseudomonadaceae > Pseudomonas > Pseudomonas sp. Leaf127. The sequence goes on from NZ_LMOA01000022.1 coordinate 297,870, forward strand.
TGAGCGCCTGCTTGAAGTGCCGGTCGCTGATCGGCTGTTCGCTGCCCTGCCCGATCGACTCTTCGATGGCTTCGTCGGCGGCGGTTTCCACCAGTTCGCCCAGGTCGGCGCCAGAGAACCCCGAGGTGTTCTTGGCCAGAAAGGCAAAGTCGATGTCGGCGGCCAGCGGCCGGCCCTTGACCATCAGTTGCAGCATGGTCTCGCGCGCCACACGGTCCGGTGGCGGCACGAACAAGGTGCGATCGAAGCGCCCCGGCCGGCGGAAGGCCGAGTCAACCGACCACGGCACGTTGGTTGCCGCCAGGATCAGCACGCCCTTGTTGTCGTTGGTAAAGCCGTCCATTTCCGAGAGGAACTGGCTGACCAGCTTGGACGAGGTCGAGTCGCGGGTATTGGAGCGTTTGCCGCCCAGCGCCTCGACTTCATCGAAGAACATCACCGCCGGCGCCTGGGCCCGGGCCTGTTCGAACAAGGCATGCAGCTTGCGCTCGGACTCGCCGATGTACATGTCCAGCACGTCGGAGATCGCCACGTTGAAGAAAGTGGCCTTGCACTCGCCGGCCGTGGCCCGCGCCAGCATGGTCTTGCCGCAGCCGGGCGGCCCGTACAGCAGCACGCCGCCGCCGACACGCTTGCGAAAGCGCTCGAACAGGCCGGGCTTCTGGTACGGCAGGATGATCTTCTTGTGGATGGTCTTTTTCAGCTCGTCCAGGCCGCCGATGTCGGCAAAGGTGACGCGCTCGTTTTCCGGCACCAGCAGGCGGCGCACTTCGGTCTGGTCGGTGTCATCGTTGGAGATCACCCGCAAGCGCGGGCGGCCTTCTCCGCTGTTGATGTCGGTGACCGAGACGTTAAGCCGTCGCCACAGCGCCATGTCTTCCAGCGCCGGGTTGGCATTGATGGCCGCCCGGTACTCCACCAGCGCTTCGCGCTGCCGCCCCAGCTCGGCCAGGGCGCGGGCGCGCAGCAGTTGCATCGGCGGCGCGTCGCCGGTGGCCAGGTCCAGGGCCTTCTGCGCGTTGCCGGCCGTCAGGTACAGCTGCGCCGCCACCGGTTTGAGGGGTTCGTGGCCGGGCTGATCGAGGTCGTCGGGCAGCAGCTTCAACCCGCGGGCCGTGTCGCCACGCTCCAGGCACGCCTTGAGCAGCAGGCCGATCAGCGCGACGTTGCCGGGGGATGCCAGCAGCGCGGCTTCCAGTTGATCCAGCGTCGAGTCATCCATGGTCAATCCTTGTGACAGCCAATGGCTGAGTGAATGGGCAAACAGCGTTTACCGGCTGGCCTCGGGGCGTTGGACATCGACCCAGACGAATTTGTCCGGGTCGATCTGCGTTTCCTGGTCCAGCCGGTAGGCCACCAGCTTGCCGTACAGCACGGCGCTGTAATCCAGGCAGGCCAGGTTGGGCCGGATCGGCGCCGGAATGCCGCTGCGCCAGTAATGGCCGACGAACAACAGCGGCTCGTCGATGCCGTAGCGCAGCAAGGCGTTCTTGTCCGAGGTCGACAGCGGCGTCTTGGCCACTCCTTCAGGCAGCGCGTCAGGCTGGAACACGATGTCGCCATAGGTCTGCGGGTCGTCTTCCCAGAACTTGGTGCGGAAGAACTCGCGGGTCAGGCCGTCGCCGCCGGTCAGGGTCAGGCCGTGCGGCAGGCGCATGTCGGTGCCGCGCAGCAGGCGGTTAAAGACATTGCTGGCAAAACTGCCGGGAATCGCCGAGGCCTGGATGAAATGCCGGTCGATGCGCCCGCAGCCATGCAGGCCGCGCAGCGGCTCGATCAGGTTCGGGTCCCAGCAGGCATGCACGGCACGGAAGCGCCCGGCATCGATGAACAGCGGCAACTCGTAGAACCAGTCGATGAACTCGCGCCACTCGTGCGGGTACTGCTCGAACTGCGCCAGTGTCTCGCCGATCAGCTTTTCATGCCGGGGTGTGTGCTCGCGTACGTAGTGCTGGCCGCTCTGTGGCAAGGCTGGCGTCACCCAGCCCAGCGCGTTGAATTCATGGTTGCCCATGATGCACAGCGCCTGGCCGGCCTGGACCATGTCGCGCACGATGTGCAGCGACTCGCGGATGCGGGGGCCGCGGTCGATGATATCGCCCAGAAACAGCGCCATGCGCCGGGGATGACGCCACACGCCCGCCTCACAGCGATAACCGAGTTGCTCCAGCAGTCGCTCCAGGGTCTGGGCACACCCGTGCACGTCCCCGATCAGATCGTAGCTACGCGCGGGATCGAGCATCAGTCGTCTCCTCTCCCACCGAGGCGACTGCCCCAACCGAGTTTGGTACGGCACACTTCGTAATAGTTGTGATCCAGCGGATGGATCAGGCGCAGCTTCTGCGACTTCTTGCTGACCGTGACGGTGTCGCCCGGCGCACAGGTGAAATGGTTCTGGCCGTCGCAGGACACTTGCGGGTAGATGGTCATGTCCTTGGCCACCACGATCTTCAATTCACTGTTGCCGTCCACCACGATAGGCCGTCCCGACAGCGTGTGCGGGTACATCGGCACGATCACGATGGCGTCGAGCTTGGGGTGCATGATCGGCCCGCCAGCCGACAGCGCGTAGGCGGTCGAGCCGGTGGGAGTGGCGACGATCAGGCCGTCGGCCTTCTGGCTGCAGACGAACTGGCCGTCGATCCAGATCTCGAACTCGATCATGCGCGTCGACTTGCCCGGGTGCAGCACCACATCGTTGAGCGCATCGCCCTGGCCGATGGCTTCGCCGTGCCGGCGCACCTCGGCCTGCAGCAGGAAGCGGTTCTCGACCAGGTAGTGGCCGTCCAGCACCTCGGCGACCTTGACCTCCAGTTCGTCGGGGCGGATGTCGGTCAGAAAGCCCAGGTGCCCGCGGTTGATGCCCAGCACCGGCACATTGTGCCTGGCCAGCGCCCGCGCCGCGCCCAACAGGCTGCCGTCGCCGCCGACCACGATCACGAGATCACAGACCTCGCCAAGCATCTTGCGCGACGAAGTCTGCAGGCCGTGGCCGGGCAAGACTTCGGCAATGGTGTCTTCAAGGATCACATGCAGATGCCGGTCCAGGAGGAATCTCTTGAGTCGGCGCACCGTCTCCAGCACCTGGGCACTGCCCAGGCGACCGATGATGCCGATATTACGAAAATGCTCCATGAGGCTCCTGCTAGGTCTGCAAAACAGTGTCAAGGCAAGGATTATGGCGAAACGCCCGGTATGCGGCAAACGCGGCCTTGATTATCGACCCGCGCGGTGACAGTTGCAGGAGCGCGCTTGCCGGTATGCCGGACCACCGCGACCGGCTGCGCAGCAGGCGTAAAATCTCAGCGCTCAATCACCCTCTCCCAACACACTCAACAACCCCACCTTATCGATGAACTCGACAATGTCCGGCACAGCGCCCTCACCGGCCTCGCCCACAGCAGCGGACATCATGGCGTGTTGCCCTGAAACCTTGTACGCCTGATGCGCGAAGAACCCGGTGACCAACAGCACGAGAATCAGGCTGTCTTGCTCGATGCTGCCGGCGGCAAAGTTGCGCTCTGCCAACGGGCCATTTTGCAACTCATCGCAATCAAGGTAATGGGCCAGCGCGGCGCCTGTCACCGTTCGGTCAGACAACCATTGCCAGCAAAGGTTGATGGCCTGCTTGCAGGTTTCATGGGTGGCGACGGATGACTTGAGGTTGTCCAGCGCGTGATCGAGCACGAGCAGAAAGACAGTGGCCTTTTTGATCCAGGGCATGGCGTGGAGGTGGCTTGAAATGATTGCTTTGCGGGTCACAAGCGTTTCCTTGTGGGCGTTAGCCCATTGATTCCGACCGAGCCTGATCACCTTCCCAATGATCTTTGGGGTGCCATCAACCGAGCAAAAAGTCTTGTGTATCCACAGCCTCTACAAAGCCGTTGGTGACCAGGACACCCAGGCCAAGCTCAGGATCAAACGTCGCATCGCCAATAAACCCCACCTGGCGTACACCCTCATCAAAGGCATACATGACTTTAATACACCTCAAGCACACCAGGTCACGCATGCCCTCTACCTCACGCACGCTGGGCGCCCTGGCATCAACCTCATGAGCATCAAAACAGGCTCGGTAGGCGCAGAGATGGTCCAGGTAATGCTTGAGAATAGCCTCTTCTACCTGTGCACAAATCGACGCTTTGTTTGCAACAAACTCGCGATACGCAAGCCGCTGCGTTTGCGAGATGGGCGCGTCGTCAAAGGTCTGGATAACCAGCTCTACTTCAAGACGACGCCCAAGAAAGACCACCTCACATACACCCTGCCAAATACCATCGAAATGCAGCTCACCAAAATCCTGATCCTGAATAACACTCATCGCCTGCCCCTGACCAAGCCTTCAGAGCCGCAATACCTTCAAGGCACCCAGCGCCTGAAAACCAACATCATGTGAATGCTGATCAGACAGCGTGCCGTGGAGATAATTCAGGTGACGGTGACACGGCCATCATCAAACGAAGCAAAAACAGCCCCTGTTACACCCGCTGCTTCAAAACGCTTTTTTACTGCTTCGCTGACAATGATTGCCCCAAGGTCGTGTGCAAGCTTGAAAATATGACGAGAACCGGCTTCTCGACTATCGATTTTCAGGTTGAAGAATGCACGCTACTCGCCGCCCCTGTCTGGCCTGACGGAATCATCGACTTCGTATTGGCAGTATTCAGACGGTGCTTCATCGACGCAATCAATTGGCGTTTCAATGATCATCAAAAAGTAATCGCCACACGTGCTTGCACCTTCTACCTGCACCGTTTCAAAAACAACATGGCAGTAAGGTTCATCGACCTCGGGCAACCCCGCCAGCGAGCAGACGGCCTTCGCGCTGAGAACGGGGGCGCTGGCGTAACCGTGAGCCCTGTGATTTTGCAGGACACGTCACTCCACAAGTAAGCGTTCCCTAAACCTCACCGAACTCACTCTGGAGGGTGCGTTCAGCCAGGGTGTGCGGGTGAAGGCAGGGATACGTTCAATCCAGAACGCACCTTAACTATCGGGCAATACGTTATCCAAATAAGCCGCACGCTCCAGGCTCATCCCCGCCACACAGTTATTAATCGTTGTCAGGTAAGCAGCCTGCCCAACCTCTATTTCAAAGGCTTCAAGTGTGCAATGGGTATCACGCCACCTTAGCCATGCGCGCTGAGAATCTTTTAGCTTCGCTTTGAATTCATCACCCAGTCCAGCATCTGACCGATACTGACGTTGAGCCCTGGCTATTAATTTTTTATAACTGTCGTTTAGGCGGGCATCGGCAGTATTCTTTTCTGCCTTTGCACACGCGTCAACTTCTTGGCTCGTAGCGCTAGTGATGCACTCAGCATGCGCTGGCAGACAATAAAGCGAAGCTAAAACCAAAATAACGCTAACATTTATTTTCACATCAGACGCCTAACGTTTTTTTGAGACAGGCCGTACGTTTCTGCCATTTTGCAAACACCGTCGTCGCCGGTGTACTTAGTCGCTGGATCAAGGGGTTCTGTCATGACTACATCCCGCCAATTAATAGCAATGGTCAGTGGTTGAAACGCTCGCAGCTTCCTTGCTCAGGCGTTTTAGATTGTCGGCGGCCGTTTGATTACCTAGGCGGGCAGCCAGACGGTAACACGCTATTGCTCTGTCTAAGTCCATTGTTTTTAGCTCACCTGTTTCCAGGGCGTAGCCCAAATAATTAGTCGCATCGGAAGATCCCATGGACACTGCACGAACAAGCTCATTTTCGGCCTGCTCGGGGTGCTGACACGGGCCATCGGCTGCAACGTTGTTGCCATAACAGTAGAAACCCGACAACCCTGCCGCGCCCTCTGCGAGCGTAGTGGAGGCCGCCTTGAAAAGCGCCTCGACCTTTTCCGTTTCCAGCTGTGGTGCCATCCCGGAAAGGCTCAGACTCGCAGCGTTCAAACTTGCCTGAGGATCTCCCGACGCCGCTGCACACACGTAGTTTTCCAATGCGGCCTCAAAGAATTCAGCGCTCAATGGATACTGCCCTGCACCGCCCAAGCCAGCGTATGCTCTACCGCGCTGGAAGCAAAAATGCTCACGACGGTTCAATGTTGGCTGGACGGCTGCTGAGAGATCTTTCTCGCGTATCGACCAATCTTCCATTCCTGCGAGCACCCAGCATGTTTGACGAGAAAAATTGAAGACTTTGATCTGGCTATTACCAGCGCGTTTATCAATAACCCTGACATGATGATCGTCTACCGCTTCAATCTGTACACCGTCAGTCTTGCCCGAGGTGATGGGATCCATCAGTGGGTAGGCCAACGATGCATTCGCTACATCAGCCGTTTGAGGTTCGAGCCTATCGGTCCGTCCTGCTGGCTTCAAAACCAAAGCCTGCACCCTCATCGCCGTAAAGCGTTGCTGCATTTCAGGTGTGGCAGAAAACACCGTAAGAAATTTCGGAAAATCCTCAGACGGACAGGTTTCTGCATACGCACGGTCAAGAAATCCTCCCCAGCTACAGGCTGCAACTATTATTGCGAATACGTTAATTTTTCTGGAAACACGATTCATGTCAATCACTCGCCTTCCCTAAAAACTGATTGGCAATATCCATTACTTTTAAAGTATTTTGGCAATCTGCAAAATTGATTTTGAGCGCATCCAATGAACACACCTTCATCAAGATCAACGCTACTATCAGTCATGATACCGAGCAACCTATCAGCCGTTAACTCCACCCAGGACGTCCCCCCAGTTGCTCTCGACTGACAAGGCTTTGGGAGAAATCCAGCCCCCCTTTAGTCTGCGTATTTTTCTTCGCTATCACAGAAATTATTCTGCCTGCATTACCAGCCTTAGGCGTATACACATCATAGTCAATGCCGTCAACCCAAAGGTCTGAAGTTTTACCCTATACTCTTGCACCCACAGGGCTGCGCAGTTCCACTTTTTACCTTGAGCAGCCATGCCATATGCATAATTTACTTTCGACTGAGTAAAACTTCCGTTCGGACTTTATTCGAAATTTACCTTTTGCACCAACTCCCCTTGGTGCTCTTTAAAAAACCTCATGCCTCAGCAACTTAAAGGCACCACCTTGGCCAATCACTTTTTCTAGGTCAGATGAACGATGTGTAGCGCTTACATAGAGCAAGATTTTATAATCTCGCGTAGTTTGGCTCTACTGGACCGCCGTCAAAAAAATCAATATTCAATTTTAAAACAAAATTCTCTGAATCACTTCTGCCCCACCTGTAGTAAACACCACCTTGATAAGTGCTATCCCTTTCCTCAAAGGTCTCTCCCAGCAGGCTTTCCACATCACTTCTCGCCGACAGAAGACATGATTTTTTCGCACCATAGAGATCATACACAATCGTCATTTCGATAACACCGCACTCGGAGCACGACTTGCGACTGTTGCCGCAGAGTCATGGATCATAAAATTAACTTTGCGCCCTGCTTGGGCGCTTATCTTACTCGAAAAATCTTTCAGGCCAAGGACTTGCAAGTCTCTTGAACTCAACGGCCCTGTACGAGCTCCGCCACTTCTCAAACCTATTCTAAAAATTGAGCGCGTTGCAGACGTTCAGGACTTGCCAGCGCAACATCGAAGTCACTCACCCTGCCAACGTCAAATGCATTCCTTACCTAGCCTTTCTCAACCATTCTTGAACGCACAATCATTACTCAACTGAAAGAAATTATTCTTTTTTCTAAGAAATCGATAAAGCTTTTCGCATAAAAACTAGAAGCCTGATTAAAAAGATCAAGCCTATAAACAGGATACTCCCCATCATTAAGACCATCGTCCGTGGCAAAATAAAATGACTCCCCTGCACCCGGCGGCTCACAGATAAACAGCCTCTCCTTCCCACACAACCCATTTCGACCATTAACGATTGACATATAAACGATATCACCACTCCTTACACGATCAAAATCCATTTCGTAAACACTATAAATCTCCTCCCCAGATATTTCTCCGCCAGAATAACACTTCAGCCACCATTTATAGCTGTCAGGCAATTTCAACCCAAGACGAGTTTCAGCTTTATAAATCCACTCATCAACAATGCCGTCACCATAATCAGCAAACTCAACGACATCTGACTCTTTAATCAGATTAATTATTCTCGCATAATCCACGCCTAATCACCCCCGCTCCGAGCCCGCAACTTCCAACATTCTGACTGATAAGAGTTAAATTCTTTAACCTACCTTATCAAGGCTTTTGCATTCAAACCCGGAAAAACTTAACCCGCCCCCTTTTGCACCATCAACTTACCCAGGAAAGGTGATCCTCATCTAAATAATATAGTTTCTCAAGCCTTCCTGAAATTTCAGGCAGTTCAAGAAGACATTCTGAAACATATGAAAAAGGAAGTCCACTCCTTAGCTCTTGAGCTCTTGAGCTCTTGAGCTCTTGAGCTCTTGAGCTCTTGCAGAGTAGTCTGCCCAAGACGGCTCAACCATCCCATTCCAGAATGTAACAAAGGAGCCATCTTCAAGAAGAATGACAGGCTTTAAGTCCTCAACTTCCCCACCGCCATCCCAGTACAGATAGCCTAAGTAACTAGAACCACCCCCCCAACAAAACCAGCGCGAACAATTACTTGAGCGTCAGCACAAATTTCCTTATCAATTAGAGGGCGGACTGTTAGCTCATCTTCTGCAGACTCATCCATAGGAAAGTACCAAACACCAAAACAAGCAAGATCATTAATGCCCAATTCATACATCTGTTTATCAGTCATGCTTGCATACCTATTTAATCAAGTGCTTGATTGAACCAAACAATTCGGGCCGCCCTATATCGCCATAGGCTTTCTGCAATCCCGAGCTTATTTTCCCAGAAGTATACGTAGCCGGCTTACCACCTACCATGGGAGGCAAATACTTACTGATAGCTTTATGCATAGCATCAGGATTCACCTTTCCCGTATGAGAGTACTGGGTAATTAGAGTCGCTGGGTGATCCAGCATGTCATTTTTCGTACAACCCAACATCCTCCCCCAAATATTGAGGCAAGGTGTGATGCGCCTGGAATCCTTTGTTTAATCCCTGAAGCTCTCGATAAGTAGGACTAATTACGTCAGGTACAATCTGGCCTGTCGCTTTTGGACCGTTAGCTCACCATCTCCTTTAAGAAATGCAGCCCACCTTCATCCCGAATCGCATAGGCACTTTCATACTGAAAAGAAAGAATAAATCTACAACTTTTCTCCTCAGATAAAACACTCAGGAAGCGTTTAATATCATCAGAGCTTTCAGCAAGAGAATCAACCGGACAATGAAATGCACCCCTGACGCCCACAGCCCAACCTACACTCACCCCTTCAGTCACAACCTCATCAAAACCATCGCACTCACGAAATACAAAGTAAGTGTTAGAAATATTAAAATTTCCTGACACGCCGTTGCTATCGACACAGAGCTCAGCCCCGAGCTCAGATAGCACCCAAGAAATTTCACTCATGGAAATGCCAGACTCTATTTCAAGGCTCATAGTAATTTTCATTTCGCGACCTCAATCACCTTGAACTCCCCATTCTTCATGATGTATAGCTTCTTCAGACCTTCAACTGGCTTAAGGCTCAAGGCATTTCCCACTTGATTGATAGTTAGAGGAGAGTCAGCCAAGTTGATCACTACACTGCTGGCTTGCTTTTTGACCTTATCATTAACTGTCATCAACACGGAGCCGACACTGCCAGTTCTCGGAGATGCAACATCAGCCAGCTCTCCATTAATTCGTAAATCTGGATTGGCTCCTTTCTTACCAGTATTAGCTAGCTGCTCAACATCATAACCACCTCTAGCAAGACTCTTTGCAGCCTCATTTTGGCGCTCAATTGAGCGAACCATATCTGGACTTGCATTCTTTGGTGGCAGTTCTGGCTCACCCTTCAACGAGCCAATCTTGGGCAATCCGGTAGTGCCGGCCTCAGCATCTGTAATTGCGCTAGCTGAGTTCGGATTCTTCGTGGATACCTCTTTTGGACCAGCGCCACCAGTAGCTTTTGCACCTATGCCATCAAACCCAGAAAAAATCGGGTTTAATCATGTACTCAACTCCAACTCCAGCAAGAATTTTTCGAACTCTTAATACGTCTACAGCCTGTCCAGAAAAAATCCTAAACAGGCCCTGCTGAAGTAATTTTCTAGACTCTAAAAAATTAGACCCAAACACCTCGGACACAGCCATTATATGTGTTTTATTTTTATAATCACCAGCACAAAATACCTCATATACCTCTTCATCAATCTTAATACCAGACATATTTGTAGTAACTAACGACCAGCCACAAACGGAGCACCTTACCCCTTGAGCGCTATTTTCCTCAAAATTTACCAAGCTACCGCCACATAGCTCGCACACAGCTAATGAAATAGCCACTATGGTTTACCTGGATTAAAAATCTTGAACTCACCTTGATTCGATAAGTCCGGAAAATTTGGATTCGAAGGAGATCTCGGAGCGACTACCATTCTTCCATCGCCGTAGGCCCATACCAAGTTAGTTGGAGCCTTCACCGAAACACCCATTTTATTCGCAAGACTCTGAGCAAACCCGGCATCACAAGCTCCAGTATCACAAGATAACAAACGAATTGGCTGCCCACTATAAGCAGGGTTGTTTTCGATAAGTCGAGAGACTACACGCTGATCCGCCATAATAGTTCCACCGGGAGTAACAACTTCAATTTTTTGTGTACTCCCATGAGCGATAACGTCAAAATAACCGTTCGAATCTATATCAGATCTTTTAGATACATTTTTAAAAAATTGATCGGATTCGCCCATAAAATTGGCTGCACCCGGCGCCGCTTGGCCTGCTGCTGCATCAGCACTTGCGCCTTTTGGACCATCAACTATCTTGGGTCAATATTTTTATAAATTTCTCAAATGCCTGAGAGACAGATTCTTTCTCTTCTGGAGAAAGCAATACATTCATAACCTGACCATCAAGAGCACAGTCATATATATCAATACCCACCCAACCTTTAGACCAAAACTCTACAGTTCCTAGCTTATTAAAACCTTCCAACTCTATCCTTTCAAGGTCACCAAAATCTCCATCAGCAAATGATGAGTACTCTAAAGCAAACCCCTTCAAAAGTGGTTTTACGCGTTCATTAAACCAAGTTCCATCCATAATGGTCTCTCACTTCTTATCTAGAACTTCAATACCTTTGATCGCCGGAAGATATTCGCCGCCCTGCTTATTAAGTAAGAACTGCTGAGACTTACCTGCATCAGGGCCAATCATTTTAAACCAGCCATCTTTCCCGCCTTGCAGCAAGCTGTTAGCTGGAACATCAAACTCAACATATACAGAGTCTTTGGGTGCAGCCCCTTTAAAGTCGGCGATGCCATTAGTCGAAATAAAGGTTTGTCCTCCACCGCCCTGCACCACTCTATTTGTATTTTGCATCTGCGCCAGCTCATCAGCGGACATCCACCTTCCTACACGAGTCATACTGACATCGTTGATTACCCTGGTTTCGCCGAGTTTTAACGGAGAACTGACTGGTGCTTTTGGACCACTCACAGCCTTAACCGGATGCGAATACGGCATACCCGCTTCAGCATCTGGCGAGAATAGTGCAGAGCTTGGTGCTTTGCTACCTGCCGTGGCCGGCGAACCCTTGCCTACGTTCGTAACCGTCTGGGGAATGCCCACCGTGGCCATTCCCAATGCCCCCATCACCATATTTCCAGCGGCATTCCAGCTATCACCTTCAACCGCTTGCTTGCCACCTTGAGCAAATTGCAGTGCACCATTGGTCGCTGCAGCTGCACGGATTGCGCCACCCAGCGGACCGGCCAGGAAGTAAAGCGCGGGATTGCCCACTTCCGCAGCCGCCCGCTGATTTGCATCAATGAGCAGCAGACCTTTGGCACTGTCGTAGGTCTTCTCATTGGTGCTTTTATCCCGCCCCAGATATCGGCCTACCGAGCCCAGCTCAGCATCGACCCAAGCCGATTTATCCTCACCAAGGCCTGCATAGGGGTATCCATAGACAGGAACCCGACTGCCATTGAGCAATTGATTGAGATTGATCTGGGCTGCCTGCTCGCCGCCTGCCAAGGTTTGTTCGTGAACATAAACCTGCAGATAAGCGCTCAGCTCTGCCATGTCGTCTTTGGTCAGCAACGCGGGATTGCGTTGATAGGCTTCCAGCAGGTTGTCACTGCGATGGTCTGCACCTTCAAGACCGATCAGTTCCCTGGCTTGTTGTGCTGTGCCTTCCTGTCGGTATTTTTCACGCACTTCATCACGCTGCTTCGCAGAGTGATCACCCAAGAAGTTGTATTGGGTGGCGTTCTTGGCGACCCACGTGGCTTTCTCCAGCGCGCGCTGCGTCACAGGATTTGCCGTTCAGAAGGCGTCTGATCGCGCTGTCGGCTAATGATCTGTCAGTTGATTTTTGCCAAGGTAATAAATAATTACACACTACTGAACAGGGCTTGACCTGGGTGCCATCCACCCCGCTGCGCACGCTCTCCCTGCTCTCGGCTATCCTGCGCGCATGACTCTATTTCCGACCCTTATCGACCTGCCCCGCCAGCTGCGCCACCCTCAGGTGCGTGACCTGGCCTGGGTGATCATCGCGCCGCCGATGTTGGCGCAGACGCCGTGGCCACAGCGCCATCCCTTGAGCGGCAGTGACTGGGTGCAGGCCCCGCAGGCCCTGGCGGATTTTCTGCTGGCACTGGACCGGGCACCGGCGCCGCTCGAACAGTGGCTGGCGCAGGCGACCACCCAGCGGCTGGGACGCTATTACGAACGGCTCTGGCAGTTTGCGGCCGGGCAGGCACCGGGGGTGGCGATCATTGCCGCCAACCTGCCGATCCGGGCCGATGGCCTGACACTGGGCGAGCTGGACCTTGTGTTGCGTGATCGTGACGGGGTGCACCATGTAGAGCTGGCGATCAAACTGTACCTGGGTCCGCAGGACGGTGACGGCCATGACCCGGCCACCTGGCTGGGGCCTGGCTCCAATGACCGGCTGGACCGCAAACTGGCGCACCTGAGCGGGCATCAGTTGCCGATGTCGGCACGCCCGCAAGGCCGGGCCAGCCTGGGTGAACTGGGGATCGATGAATTCAGTGCCCAGCTGTGGCTGGGCGGTTACCTGCTGTACCCGTGGCCGGGTCAGGCCCAGCCGCCGCTGGGGGCTCATCCGCACCACCTCAAGGGCCGCTGGCTGCATCAGCGTGACTGGCCGGCCTTCATTGCCCAGAGCCTGCCGGGCCATTGGCAGCCCTTGCCACGCCAGGCCTGGCTGGCACCGGCGCGTTATCAACAGGTGTGGAGTGCCGGGCAGATGCAAGCCTGGCTGGAACAGCTCGACCCGCTGGCCCCGGCGCAGTTACTGGTGCGCCTGGAGCAGCAGGCCGACGGTGACTGGCACGAGGCCGAGCGGCTGTTTCTGGTGGCCGATGCCTGGCCGGCGCTGGACGACACCGCCCGCCGCCCGCTGGACGCTCCAGCCCGCTGACGTACGCCGCCCGGCTTATTTCTTCATGCGTGGCAGCAGCACCGTGAGGATGCCCAGCAGCGGCAGGAACGAGCACAGGTGGTAGACGTAATTGATGCCATGGCTGTCGGCCAGCAGGCCCAGGGTTCCGGCGCCGATGCCGCTCAGGCCGAACATCAGGCCGAAGAAGATCCCGGCGATCATGCCGACGTTGCCCGGCACCAGTTCCTGGGCGTAGACCACGATGGCCGAGAACGCCGAGGCCAGGATGAAGCCGATGATCACGCTCAGCACGCTGGTCCAGAACAGGTCGGCATACGGCAGCGCCAGGGTGAATGGCGCCGCGCCCAGGATCGAGAACCAGATCACCGCCTTGCGCCCGATGCGGTCGCCGATCGGGCCGCCGAAGAAGGTGCCCGCCGCCACCGCGCCCAGGAACAGGAACAGGTGCAACTGCGAACTGGCCACCGACAACTGGAATTTCTCGATCAGGTAGAAGGTGTAGTAGCTGGTCAGGCTGGTCATGTACCAGAACTTGGAGAAGATCAGCAGCGCCAGGATGATCAGCGAGAAGATGACCTGCCGGCGCGTCAGCCCATGGGTCGCGGCCTGGCCGGACTTGAGCTTGAACAGGGTCAGGTGCGCCTTGTACCAGCGGCTGATGGCCCACAGCAGGCCCAGCGCCAGCAAGGCAATCACGCCGATGAAGATCACGTTGCCCTGGCCGAACGGAATGATGATCGCCGCCGCCAGCAACGGGCCGATAGCGGTGCCGGTGTTGCCGCCGACCTGAAAGGTCGACTGCGCCAGGCCGAATCGCCCGCCCGAGGCCAGCCGGGCAATGCGCGAGGCTTCGGGGTGGAAGGTCGAGGAGCCGATGCCGATCAGGGCCGCAGCCAGCAGGATCATTTCGAAGCTGTTGGCCTGCGACATCAATACGATGCCCACCAGGGTGCACACCGACCCCATCGGCAACACCAGCGGGTTGGGATGGCGGTCGGTGTAATAGCCCACCCAGGGTTGCAACAGCGAGGCGGTTATCTGGAATGTCAGGGTGATCATGCCGATCTGGGCAAAGCTCAGGTCATAGCTGGCCTTGAGCATGGGGTAGATCGACGGCAGGATCGCCTGGATCAGGTCATTGATCAGGTGCGCCAGGGCCACCGCACCAATGATGCGCATGACCAGCGGGTTGGATTGGGGGGTCGTCGAAGCCGCCGCAGGGGCGGATTGGGCGCTGAGCGACATGAAGAATCTTCCATAGAATCAAGTGGCAGAGGCCCTTGAAGGGATGATTACAAAATGTGTCATTCGCTCAAGAGGCGCGCCAATGTGCCATTTTTTGCTATTGAAGCGCCATGTTTTATTGCCGGTTCTGCGACAGGGGGCATCGTCCTTGATGGCCTGCCGCTGCGGTCTGTCGACTGTTTCACGCGATGGAGCGCGCCACCCCGGGCTTGTCCATCGACGGCACGTCATGCAAGGAGATCCGCGAGGTTTCCGGCAGCGCCAGCCCGCCGATCAAGGCCAGCAGCGCAACGGCCACCAGATAGAAGGCCGGGGCCAGGTTGCTGCCGGTGGTCGCGATCAGCCAGGTGGCCACCAGCGGCGCGGTGCCGCCGAACAGGGTGTAGGCCATGTTGTAGGTGATGGCCGAGGCGGTGTAGCGGGTGCGGGTCGGGAAGACTTCCGACAGCAGCGCGGCGGTGACCACGCCGCTGAGCACTGCGCCCACCGCCAGCAGCATCACACCGGCCACGGAAGCGGCGAACGAGCCGGAGCTGGCCATCAGGAATGACGGCAGCACCGCCACGATCAACAGTGCGCAGGTGGTGACAATGGTCTTGCGTCGCCCGACCTTGTCGGAAAATGCCCCGGCCAGCGGGCAAATGGCGGCGGCGAACAGCAAGGCGATCAGCGCCACCAGCAAGGCGGTGGCGCGGCTCAGGCCACCGGCCACTTGCAGGTAAGTGGCGAAATAGGTGGTGAACATATAGAACGACAGCGCCGTCAGCGAGACGAAGGCGCCCAGGCACAGCATGGGCCGGGCTTGCCGGGTCAGGGTTTCCTTCAACGGCGAATGGGCCACGGCGTGCTCGTCGCTGACCGCCTGGAAAGCCGGGGTTTCTTCCAGCTGCCAGCGCAGGTACAGGCCGATCAGGCCCATGGGGGCGGCAATCAGGAACGGCAGGCGCCAGCCCCAGCTGGCCATGACTTCGGCCGACAGCGAGGCTTCCAGTACGTAGGCAAAGACCGCAGCGGTGGCAAATGCCGAGAAGGTCGACACCGGCAGAAAGCTGCCATACCAGGCACGCCGGTCATTGGGCGCATGCTCCATGACATAGGCACAGGCCCCGGCGTATTCGCCACCGGCCGAGAAGCCCTGGGCGCAGCGAATCAGGGTCAGCAACACCGGCGCCATTACGCCGATGCTGGCGTAGGTCGGCAGCAGGCCGATCAGGGTGGTGGCGGCGGCCATCAGCAGGATGGTCATGGCCAGGGTGCGCTTGCGCCCGATACGGTCGCCCAGCATGCCGAAGAAGATGCCGCCCAGGGGCCGGAAGGCAAAGGCCACGGCGAACACGGCGAAGGTCTTGAGCAGTGCCACGCTGGGGTCGCCGCTGGGGAAGAACAGCAAGGCAATGGTGGTGGCCAGAAAGCCGTACACGGCGAAATCGAACCATTCGACGAAGTTGCCAATGGCCGCGGCGACGATGACTTTTCTCAGGGTGGCAGGATCGACCTGCTCGACAGCAGTGGTTGTCATGTGGACCTCGGCGCGTTGATCGGGACTGAATCGATTATCCGCAGCCTGCAAGCCCCGCCTCGCTCTGAAAGGGGCGTCGACGTAGTCAAGACCGACATGCTTGCTACCTGACAGCCACCGTAGGAGCGCGCTTGCCCGCGACCGAGTGCGCAGCGCTCGCAAAAATTGTGTGGCCGCTGAAAATTTACGACTGCTGCGCAGCCGGTCGCGGTGGTCCGGCATTCCGGCAGAGCGCAGCGCTCGCAAAATTGATTAAACGCCACAATTTTACGACTGCTAACGCAGCCGGTCGCGGGCAGAGCGCGCTCCTACCGCGGTCCTATGGTGGATGCGCGGGTGATCTGGGGCTTATGGGCGGTGGCCTTGCAGGCCGCCGGTGTGGATGAAGATCAGGCGGGTGCCGGGGGCGAAGCGGCCCTCGCTGACGGCATCGTGCAGCGCCAGCAGGGCCTTGCCGGTATACAGCGGCTCCAGCGGCACGCCGCTGTGCGCTTCGCTCTGGGCGATGAACGCCAGTAGCCGGGCATCGGTTCTGGCAAAGCCGCCGCGGCTGGCGTCGATCAGTTGATAGCCGCTGCCGGCGTGCTCAACCAGTGCCGCGACATTTTCCGCCACGCCATGATCAGCCGGCACCGCCAGCGCGCCGTAGACCGGATGCGCACCGGCCTCGGCGCGCACCAGACCGGCCAGGGTGGTGCCGGTGCCGGCAGCCAGCCACCAGCCGTGATAATCGCGCCAGCCCAGGCCGGCCAGCTGATTGCGCGCCAGGGTCACGATGTCCGCACAGCCGACCGTGCCGGCCAGCCCGCCGCCGCCCTCGGCAATCGGGTACAGGCCGGGATACTGCGCCTGCCAGGGCTGCCAGAAACCGGCCTGGTGACGCTCCCGGTAACCGGCGTAACCCAGCCAGTGCACGTGCATGCCGAACGCTTGCAGGTCCTGCACGGTGGGCGTCTGTTGCGCATGGCCGCGCAGCAGGCCGACGGTCGCAAAACCGAAACGCTGGCCGGCGGCGGCCAGCGCGTGCAGGTGGTTGGAATGCGCGCCGCCCAGGCTCATCAGGCCGGTCGCGCCTTGCTGTACGGCGCAGTGCAAGTGTTCGCGCAGCTTGAACCACTTGTTGCCGCTGATCAGCGGATCGATCAGGTCCAGGCGCAGGATCGCCACCTCGACCCCGGCCACGTGCAGCCAGGGCAGTGTCAGCGGTTGCAACGGTGCCTGGGGGTGCCAGGCCAGGGCAGTGTGGATCATGGCAGGTCGGTCGGTGACAGGGCGCGCCAGTCTACAGGTCTATAGGGCCGCTGCCAGTCGTGCCCCCTGGTCGATGGCCCGTTTTGCATCCAGCTCGCTGGCCACGTCGGCACCGCCGATCAGGTGCACCGGTTGCCCGCCTTCGACCAGCGCGTCATGCAGCTCGCGCAACGGGTCTTGGCCGGCGCAAATGACGATGTTATCCACCGCCAGCACCTGTGGCTCGCCCTCCCCCACGCGGATGTGCAGGCCGGCGTCGTCGATCTGCAGGTACTGCACGCCGCTGATCATCTGCACCTGGCGGTTCTTCAGGCCGGTGCGGTGAATCCAGCCGGTGGTCTTGCCCAGGCCGTCGCCGACCTTGGAGGCCTTGCGCTGCAACAGAAACACCTCGCGGGCCGGTGCTTCGATCTCGGGCTTGATGCCGGTGACACCGCCGCGTGCCTGCAAACGGGTGTCGATGCCCCACTCTTTCCAGAACGCCTCACGGTCCAGGCTGGTGGAGGTGCCCTGGTGCACGAGAAATTCCGACACGTCGAAACCGATGCCACCGGCACCGATCACCGCCACTCGATGCCCGACCGGGCGATGCTGGCCGATGACCTCCAGGTAACTCAGGACCTTGGGATGCTCGATGCCGGGAATCGCCGGCAGACGTGGGGTGATGCCGGTGGCCAGCAGCACCTCGTCGAAACCCTGGGCCAGCAGCTCTGGCGCGGTGACGCGGGTATTGAGGCGCACCTCGACCCCGGTGTTTTGCAGTTGGCGGCCAAAGTAGCGCAGGGTTTCGAAGAATTCTTCCTTGCCCGGAATCTGCTTGGCGATATTGAACTGCCCGCCAATCTCGCCGGCCGACTCGAACAGTATCACCCGGTGACCGCGCCCGGCCGCCACGGTGGCCGCTGCCAGCCCGGCGGGGCCGGCGCCGACCACGGCAATGCGCCTGGGCTGTGCGGTGGGCAGGTAGTTAAGTTCGGTTTCATGGCAGGCGCGCGGGTTGACCAGGCAACTGGTCAGCTTGCCGGCAAAGATATGGTCCAGGCACGCCTGGTTGCAGCCGATGCAGGTATTGATGTCGGCGGCGCGCCCGGCAGCGGCCTTGTTGATGAATTCAGGGTCGGCCAGGAACGGCCGGGCCATGGACACCATGTCGGCATCGCCTTCGCGCAGCACCTGCTCGGCGACCTCGGGGGTGTTGATGCGGTTGGTGGTGATCAGCGGAATCGAAACCGCGCCCTTGAGGTGTGCGGTGACCTTGCTGAACGCCGCACGCGGCACCTTGGTGGCAATGGTCGGGATGCGCGCCTCGTGCCAGCCGATGCCGGTGTTGATCAGCGTGGCACCGACCCGTTCGACCGCCTGGGCCAGCCGCACGATCTCTTCCCAGTCGCTGCCACCTTCGACCAGGTCGAGCATCGACAGCCGATAAATGATGATGAAGTCCTGCCCCACTGCTTCGCGTACCCGGCGCACGATCTCCACCGGCAGGCGCATGCGGTTCTCATAGCTGCCGCCCCAGCGGTCGGTGCGCTGGTTGGTGCGTGCGGCCAGGAACTGATTGATGAAGTAGCCTTCGGAGCCCATGATTTCGACGCCGTCATAACCGGCCTCGCGGGCCAGGCGGGCGCAGGTGACAAAGTCCTGGATCTGCTTTTCGATGCCTTCTTCGTCCAGCTCACGCGGTGTGAACGGGTTGATCGGCGCCTGGATCGCGCTGGGGGCCACCTGCCTGGGGCTGTAGGCGTAGCGCCCGGTGTGCAGGATCTGCATGCAGATCTTGCTGCCAGCGGCATGCACCGCGTCGGTCACCACTCGATGCCGGGCCGCCTCCTCGGGGGTGGTCATCTTGGCCGCGCCCTTGTAGGTCACGCCTTCTTCGTTGGGGGCGATGCCACCGGTGACGATCAGGCCGACGCCACCCTGGGCGCGCTCGGCAAAGTAGGCCGCCATGCGCTCGAACCCGCCGGGCTGTTCTTCCAGGCCGGTGTGCATCGAGCCCATCAGGGCGCGGTTGCGCAAGGTGGTGAACCCCAGGTTCAGCGGGGCGAGCAGGTGCGGGTAGGCGGCGGTGCTCATGGTCAGGCTCCAGCTAGGTCATCACGGAAAGGGGTGGGAGTCTGGGCTCCCTTATCGCTATGTATCGCTATGTTGCCCACAGTAAATAGCCCAGTCTCTGCGCTCAATGACCGAAACTGACAACTCACTGATCAGGATGCGCAACCCGGGCTTGGCAAGCTGCCAGCCGCGCCCTACCCTAGTCGGCAACTTTCCAACGGCAGCGGCAGGGCTTCATGCGTAAAATTCTCGGTCTCTGCCTGACAGTGCTGGTCGCGGCCCTGCTGGTCAGCTATGGCGTATGGACCACCCAACGGCCCATGGGTCACTACCTGTCGGACCTGCGCATTCAACTGGTGGCCAACGAAGGCATGCCCGCCGGGCGCGGCAACCTGCTGGGCATCGAGGCCCGGCTGTACCCCACCGACTATCAGGACCTGAACCGCCTGCACCGCAAGCTGGCCGCCTGGCTGCAACAGGCCCGGGATCAGGGTTTGCTCAATGACAAGACCCTGGTGGTATTGCCTGAGCACATCGGCACCTGGCTGTACGCGGCCGGCGAGAAGAATCAGTTCTACCAGGCCGACACGGTCGGGCAAGCCATGCACTGGCTGGCCTGGAGCAATCCTGTGCAGTTTTTGCGCGCCATGGCACAGGCAGAAGGCCAGCCCCGGCTGGCGGATGCCTACCTGCGCATGAAGGCCAGCGGCATGGCCCACGACTATCAACAGGTGTTCGGCGGCCTGGCGCGCGAGTTTGGCGTGACGCTGGTGGCCGGCTCCGTGGTGCTGCCTGACCCGCGGCTCGAAGACGGCCAATTGCACATCGGCTCCGGCCCCTTGTACAACGTCAGCCTGGTCTTTGGCGCCGACGGCCAGC
The DNA here is from genome assembly GCF_001423155.1 of Pseudomonas sp. Leaf127. NCBI lineage: Bacteria > Pseudomonadati > Pseudomonadota > Gammaproteobacteria > Pseudomonadales > Pseudomonadaceae > Pseudomonas > Pseudomonas sp. Leaf127. The sequence continues at coordinate 318,259 of NZ_LMOA01000022.1, forward strand.
CGCTGGGCCAGCCGCAACGCCAGATGGCCCCGGACAACCACCAGCGACGCTACATCAAGGCCGCAGACCCCGCCGCGCTGCAAGTCTTCGACACCCCGGCCGGACGCCTGGGCGTGCTGATCGGCAGTGACAGCCTGCATGCCGACTACTATGCGCGGCTCAACGACCAGGCGGTGCAATTGATTGCCGTGCCGGCCTTCTTGCCCAATCGCGAGCGCTGGAACCAGCCCTGGCGCGACCGCCGCGGTGTCGACCTGCCAGCCGGCAGCCTTACCGAGGCCCAGGCCTGGCGACACCTGACCCTGACCGGCCAGGCCCCGCGCAGCACGGCAAAGGCCGGGATCAGCGTGTTCATGCAGGGCCAGTTCTGGGACCAGAACAGTGCCGGCGAAAGCTTTACCCACGCGCCCGGGGCCGTGCCGGCCGGACAACCGCTTGAACAGCGCAGCGACGGTGCCCGCATGATCAATGTGTGGCTGTGAACACGCCCAGACCGACACTGCGCCTGGGTGACCTGTCGGTGGGGTTTATCCACAGCCTGAGCGATGCCGTGCGCAGTTATGGCCATGACCCGGCCTTGATGCTCGAACAATACGGCCTGACGGCAGCCCGGCTGGGCCAGGCCGGTGCACGGTTGTCGATCCCGCGCTACATGCACCTGGGGCATGCGGCCATCGCGCTCACCGGCCAGCCCGGGCTGGGCTTGCGCATGGGCCGGCTCAGCCGCCTGCCGCAGCTCGGGCTGGCCGGTGTCACCGCCGCCCAGGCCCCCACGGTGCGCGAGGCGGCGCGCACCCTGCTGCGCTTCGAGCCGTTGTACGCCTCCAACTACCGGGGCCAGTCAGTGTTCGAGGAAGACGCCGAGGGCGCGTGGCTGAATTTTTATTCCATCAGCCCGTACAACGCCTATAACCGTTTTGTCGTCGACTCGGTGTTCAGCGGCTGGCTGGCGCAATTGTCGGCCGTGGCCGGGCAAGCGCTCAAAGCCCAACGCATCGAAATCGAATGCGCAGCGCCGGACTATGCAGGCGACTATGCCCCGCTCAGCGAGCAATCCATCGTTTTCGATGCGAGCGCCAATCGGCTGCGGCTGGAACGTGCCTGCCTGCAGTTGCCCAACCCGGCGCACTGCCCCGGTACGTTCGATCACTTGCAGCAATTGTGTGAACAGGAACTGGAGCGCCTGACCCGCACACGCAGCCTGCGCGAGCGCATCATCGGCCTGTTGGGGCCGCTGCTCAATGGTGGAAGGGAACCGGATCTGGAAGCGGTGGCGGCCCTGCTCAAGCTGCCGACCTGGACCTTGCGGCGCAAGCTGAGTGATGAGGGCACGCGCTTTCGGGACATTCTCAACGACACCCGCCGCGACCTGGCGATGGCGTATATCCGCGACACGGAACTGGCGTTCGGCGAGATCGCTTATTTGCTGGGGTTTGCCTCGGCAGAGGCCTTTCAGCGCGCCTTCAAACGCTGGAGCGGGCAGACGCCGGGAGAGTTTCGCCGCCACCAGCGCCAAAGCGCTCGATAATCACAGTTCGGTCGCGTCGTCGGCCGGCTCTACCGGGTCGAGTTCAAAGGCGCGCGATTCAAGCAGTTCTTCCTGGTATTCGTCCATGTGGCTAGCCCTCTTGGCTGAAGTTCTTTTGATCTGCCCTCGTTGTCTTGGGCGTTGGGTGTACTGACCGCTGGCTTGACAGTAAGGTTCGCCGATGAAGAAAAAATGTCAGTTCAGGTAAATATACGTGTCCACAGGCGGGCAATTTAGCGTTGCCCTGCACTGTCGAGGTGCATGGCGTCTGCCATGGAACACGATGAAGGCACATTGCTGCTTGACCGGCTTGACGTGCGGCCCCTTCACACCCTACCCTCGCGGTCATGCCTACATTCAAGCAAAACCTCGGCCAGATTATTATTACCGTCATTCCAGTCATGGCGGGTTAGCCGACGTTTGCAAAAAACCCGCCCTGGAGGCGGGTTTTTTCTGCCTCCCGGGTCTCGATACGTGAACCAGGAGTCAGCCATGATCGCCATCCTTCGCTCTATCGCCTCGCCTGCCAGCCCTGTGCGCTTTTCAGCCGTCGCCCTTCGCTCGTTCACTTTGGACAAGGAAACGCCGCGATGAGCCATGACCTGCTGAACCATTACATGCGCAAGATCCTCACCTCGCGCGTCTACGACGTCGCCATCGAAACCCCGYTGCACGGTGCCCGGCAACTGTCCGAGCGCCTGGGCAACCAGGTGCTGCTCAAGCGCGAAGACCTGCAGCCGGTGTTTTCCTTCAAGATCCGTGGCGCCTACAACAAGCTGGCGCAGCTGAGCCCTGCGCAACTGGCCTGCGGCGTGGTCACCGCCTCCGCCGGCAACCATGCCCAGGGCCTGGCCCTGGCGGCCCGCGAGCTGGGCATCAAGGCCGTTATCGTGATGCCCAAGACCACCCCGGAAATCAAGGTCGAGGGCGTGCGCTCGCGCGGCGCGCAGGTGGTGCTGCATGGCGACTCGTTTCCCGAGGCGCTGGCGCATTCGCTGAAACTGGTCGACGAACAGGGCCTGGTCTACATCCACCCCTACGACGACCCCGACACCATCGCCGGCCAGGGCACGGTGGCCATGGAAATCCTGCGCCAGCANTGCACGGTGCCCGGCAACTGTCCGAGCGCCTGGGCAACCAGGTGCTGCTCAAGCGCGAAGACCTGCAGCCGGTGTTTTCCTTCAAGATCCGTGGCGCCTACAACAAGCTGGCGCAGCTGAGCCCCGCGCAACTGGCCTGCGGCGTGGTCACCGCCTCCGCCGGCAACCATGCCCAGGGCCTGGCCCTGGCCGCCCGCGAGCTGGGCATCAAGGCCGTTATCGTGATGCCCAAGACCACCCCGGAAATCAAGGTCGAGGGCGTGCGCTCGCGCGGCGCGCAGGTGGTGCTGCATGGCGACTCGTTTCCCGAGGCGCTGGCGCATTCGCTCAAGCTGGTCGACGAACAGGGCCTGGTCTACATCCACCCCTACGACGACCCCGACACCATCGCCGGCCAGGGCACGGTGGCCATGGAAATCCTGCGCCAGCACCCCGGCCCGCTGGACGCCATCTTCGTGCCGGTCGGCGGCGGCGGGCTGATCGCCGGCATCGCCGCCTATGTGAAGTACCTGCGCCCGGAGATCAAGGTCATCGGCGTCGAGCCGGACGACTCCAACTGCCTGCAGGCSGCGATGGCCGCCRGYGAGCGCGTGGTGCTCAGCCAGGTCGGGCTGTTCGCCGATGGCGTGGCGGTGGCGCAGATCGGCCAGCACACCTTCGAGGTCTGCCGTCATTACGTCGACGAGGTCATCACCGTCAGCAGCGACGAAATCTGCGCCGCCATCAAGGACATCTACGACGACACCCGCTCGATCACCGAACCGGCCGGCGCCCTGGGCGTGGCGGGCATCAAGAAATACGTCGAGCAGCGCGGTGTCCAGGGCCAGACCCTGGTGGCCATCGACTCGGGCGCCAACGTCAACTTCGACCGCCTGCGCCATGTCGCCGAGCGCGCCGAACTSGGCGARGGCCGCGAGGCCATCATCGCRGTGACCATCCCCGAGCGCCCGGGCAGCTTCAAGGCCTTCTGCGAGGCGRTCGGCAAGCGCCAGATCACCGAATTCAACTACCGCTACCACACCGACCGCGAGGCGCACATCTTCGTCGGCGTGCAGACCCACCCGGACCGCGACCCGCGCCACGCGCTGATCGACAGCCTGACCGCACAGGGCTTTCCGGTGGTCGACCTGACCGACAACGAACTGGCCAAGCTGCACATCCGCCACATGGTGGGCGGGCATTCGGAGCGGGTCAGCGACGAGCTGGTGCTGCGCTTCGAGTTTCCGGAACGGCCGGGGGCGCTGTTCAACTTTCTCAACAAGCTGGGGGAGCGTAAGCCAATCGAGGGGTACATCTATCCCCGTTGAGGGCGATTCCTGCTTCTGCAAGCATTGGTACAAAGGAACTGTACAATCTTGTTGGTCATAATACTGGTAATNCTGGCCAAGCTGCACATCCGCCACATGGTGGGCGGGCATTCGGAGCGGGTCAGCGACGAGCTGGTGCTGCGCTTCGAGTTTCCGGAACGGCCGGGGGCACTGTTCAACTTTCTCAACAAGCTGGGCGGGCGCTGGACCATCTCGATGTTCCACTACCGCAACCACGGCGCGGCCGATGGGCGGGTGGTGGCCGGGCTGGTGGTGCCCGAAGAAGAGCGGCACCTGGTCGGTCAGGCGCTGGAGCAGATCGGCTACCGGTACTGGGACGAGACACACAATCCGGCGTATCGTCTGTTTCTGGGTTGAATCCGTCTGGGTCGAGTCTATAAGGAGGCCGCACCATGAACCTTGTCATTGCCCTCAAGACCTTGCATATCACCGCGCTGGTAGCCTTGTTGCTGGCCGGCCTCGGCCTGGCGGGCGGGTGGGTCAAGCGCCAGCGTGCGGGCACCGCGCCAGCCCCGGGCGGGCGGGTGCGGCGTCCACAGGTGTGGGCATGGGTGGCCATGGCCGTGTGCCTGGCGATCCTGCCGTTCAGTGGCGGGCGGCTGGTGCATGAACTGGGCCTGTCGCTGGGGCAGACCTGGATTCTGTCGAGCAGTGTGCTGTACACCGTGGGGCTGTTTGCCTGGGCCTGGCTGCTGATGCGGCTGTTCGCCCCGGCGGGGCCGGTGCGGTTCAGCCAGGTGCTGGCAGGCGTGGCCGGGCTGTGCTTTATCGCCCTGGCGGTCTTGCTGGTGGTCCGGCCGGGATGACACCAGCCGTCGGGCATCAGCAGTTACCCACTGAAAAGACAGGAAAAGCGTCCGGGACCATGAGGTTTTCACAAGACTTCATATAAGGTGTCAAGCCTCGTTGCTGCCTTGAGCGGCTTTGTGGAACAATGCGCCAACATGCGTTTGCGAGGTTGTTGCCGTGATCGACCCCGATGGTTTCCGTCCTAATGTCGGGATTATTCTGACAAACGATTCTGGTCAGGTCCTATGGGCTCGGCGTATCAACCAAGACGCCTGGCAGTTTCCACAAGGGGGCATCAACCCTCAGGAGACGCCGGAAGACGCGTTGTACCGCGAATTGAATGAAGAAGTCGGTCTTGAGCGCCAGGACGTGCAGATTCTTGCCTGTACCCGGGGCTGGTTGCGTTATCGTCTGCCACAGCGGCTGGTACGCACGCACAGCCAGCCTTTGTGCATCGGCCAAAAGCAGAAATGGTTTCTTCTGCGCCTGATCTCCAACGAGCAACGGGTGCGGATGGATTTGACCGGCAAACCGGAGTTCGATGGCTGGCGATGGGTCAGTTATTGGTATCCGTTGGGTCAGGTAGTGACATTCAAGCGCGAGGTCTATCGGCGCGCCCTCAAAGAGCTTGCCCCGCGCCTGATGGCGCGTGACTGACACGGAGTTCGACCCCGAGCCATGCTCAATACGCTGCGCAAGATCGTCCAGGAAGTTAACTCCGCCAAGGATCTCAAGGCGGCGTTGGGCATTATTGTGCTGCGTGTAAAGGAGGCCATGGGCAGCCAGGTCTGCTCGGTCTATCTGCTGGACCCCGAGACCAACCGCTTTGTGCTGATGGCCTCCGAAGGCCTGAACAAGCGTTCCATCGGCAAGGTCAGCATGGCCCCCAACGAGGGCCTGGTCGGCTTGGTCGGCACCCGCGAAGAACCGCTGAACCTCGAAGACGCCGCCACGCACCCGCGCTATCGCTATTTCGCCGAAACCGGCGAGGAGCGCTACGCCTCGTTCCTGGGTACGCCGATCATCCACCACCGCCGCGTGGTGGGCGTGCTGGTCATCCAGCAGAAAGAGCGCCGCCAGTTCGACGAGGGTGAAGAAGCCTTCCTGGTGACCATGAGCGCCCAGCTGGCGGGGGTTATTGCCCACGCTGAAGCCACCGGTTCCATCCGTGGCCTGGGTCGTCAGGGCAAGGGCATCCAGGAAGCCAAGTTCGTCGGTGTGGCCGGCTCGCCCGGCGCCGCCGTGGGCGTGGCGGTGGTCATGCTGCCGCCGGCCGACCTTGAAGTGGTGCCGGACAAGACCGTCACCGACATCGACGCCGAGCTGGCGCTGTTCCAGAACGCGCTCGAAGGCGTGCGCAACGACATGCGCAACCTGTCCAAGAAGCTGGCCACCCAGCTGCGCCCCGAAGAGCGCGCGCTGTTCGACGTCTACCTGATGATGCTCGACGATGCGGCGCTGGGCAGCGAGGTCACCAACGTCATCAAGACCGGCCAGTGGGCCCAGGGTGCCTTGCGTTCGGTGGTCACCGAGCACGTCAACCGCTTCGAGCTGATGGACGACGCCTATCTGCGCGAGCGTGCCTCCGACGTCAAGGACCTGGGCCGGCGCCTGCTGGCCTACCTGCAAGAGGCGCGGCAGCAGACCCTGGTGTACCCCGACAACACGATTCTGGTCAGTGAGGAACTGTCGCCGGCCATGCTCGGCGAAGTCCCCGAAGGCAAGCTGGTCGGCCTGGTCTCGGTGATGGGCTCGGGCAACTCGCACGTCGCCATCCTGGCCCGGGCCATGGGCATTCCCACGGTCATGGGCCTGGTCGATTTCCCGTATTCGAAGGTCGATGGCATCGAGCTGATCGTCGATGGCCATCACGGCGAGGTCTACACCAACCCCAGCGAGATCCTGCGCAAGCAGTTTGGCGTGGTGGTCGAAGAAGAACGCCAGCTGTCCCAGGACCTCGACGCCCTGCGCGAGCTGCCCTGCGTGACCCTGGATGGCCATCGCATGCCGATGTGGGTCAACACCGGCCTGCTGGCCGACGTCGCCCGCGCCCAGCAGCGCGGCGCCGAGGGTGTAGGGCTGTACCGCACCGAAGTGCCGTTCATGATCAACCAGCGTTTCCCCAGCGAAAAGGAACAGCTGGCCATCTACCGCGAGCAACTGTCGGCCTTCCATCCGCTGCCGGTGACCATGCGCAGCCTGGACATTGGCGGCGACAAGTCGCTGTCGTACTTCCCGATCAAGGAAGAAAACCCGTTCCTGGGCTGGCGCGGTATCCGCGTGACCCTCGACCACCCGGAAATCTTCCTGGTGCAGACCCGCGCCATGCTCAAGGCCAGCGAGGGCCTGAACAACCTGCGCATTCTGCTGCCGATGATCTCCAGCACCCATGAGGTCGAAGAGGCCTTGCACCTGATCCACCGGGCCTGGGGCGAGGTGCGCGACGAAGGCGCCGATGTGCCGATGCCGCCGGTCGGGGTCATGATCGAAGTCCCGGCGGCGGTCTACCAGGCCCGCGACCTGGCGCGCCAGGTGGACTTCCTTTCGGTGGGCTCCAACGACCTGACCCAGTACCTGCTGGCCGTGGACCGTAACAACCCACGGGTGGCCGACCTCTACGACTACCTGCACCCGGCGGTGCTGCAAGCCCTGCAAAGCGTGGTGCATGACGCCCATGCCGAAGGCAAGCCGGTCAGCATCTGCGGCGAAATGGCCGGCGATCCGGCGGCGGCCGTGCTGCTGATGGCGATGGGCTTTGACAGCCTGTCGATGAACGCCACCAACCTGCCGAAAGTGAAGTGGATGCTGCGCCAGGTCAAGTTGAGCATGGCCAAGGACCTGCTGGCCCAGTTGATGACCAACGACAACCCGCAAGTCATCAGCAGCTCGCTGCAACTGGCCCTGCGCAACCTGGGACTGGCGCGGATGCTCAACCCGGGGTCCGTGAAAGGGCACTGACACGCCCTTGTAGGGCTCGGTAGGAGCGCGCTTGCCCGCGATCGAGTGCGCAGCGCTCGCAGAAATTGTGTAGACGCTGAAAATTTACGACTGCTAACGCAGCCGGTCGCGGGCAAGCGCGCTCCTACCCGATACGTATATYCAGCGCGACCTCGCCCGATTGCACCCCCTGCACCCCGAAACTGCGYTCGACCARGCGCTGGCGTCCGTCGGCCTCGACGATCAGGACGGTGCTGGCCCGTGTGCCGTAATTGCTCAACCCGGGGTCCGTGAAAGGGCACTGACACGCCCTTGTRGGGCTCKGTAGGAGCGCGCTTGCCCGCGAYCGAGTGCGCAGCGCTCGCAGAAATTGTGTAGACGCTGAAAATTTACGACTGCTAACGCAGCCGGTCGCGGTGGTCCGGCATTCCGGCAAGCGCGCTCCTACCCGATACGTATATCCAGCGCGACCTCGCCCGATTGCACCCCCTGCACCCCGAAACTGCGCTCGACCARGCGCTGGCGTCCGTCGGCCTCGACGATCAGGACGGTGCTGGCCCGTGTGCCGTAATGCGCGCTGGCAATGAACACGCTCGACAGCAAGGTCTCGGTCGCCAGGCCCACCCCGGTATCGGGCAGATCGCCCATGGCGACCGGTTCTCCATCGCTCAACAACGCCAGCAAGGCCGGGGGGTGCGGGTCAGACAGGTGGGCGGCCAGCCCGGCCCTGGCCTTGCGCAGCTTGGGCCAGGGCGTGTCGAGTCCGGCATTGGACAGTCCATATACACCTTCTTCCAGGCGCTGTGGTGCGGGTTGCCGCGAACTCAGGTAATAGAGCTCACCCGGCACACCCACCAGCAGATTGAAGCCGGTGTACTCATGTGCTCGATCCGCCACCTCGGCCATATAGGCCTCGGGCGACTGCTCGCCGGTCAGAAACCCCGCCACCAGCTCACCCCGTGAACGCAGCCCCGGCGTTTGTCCAGGCTGGCGAATATTGGTCAGCGCCGCAAAGCGTCCGTTCGTGGTGACGCCCAGCCAGGTGCCACCGGCCTCCAGGTCGCGCCCGGCATACACCTGCGGCGCCTCTGGCCATGGCGCCAGCGCTTGCGTGGGGCGGGCGTAAAACTCGTCACGATTGGCCGCTACGATCAACGGTTGTGAGTGGCCGGGGCGCCAGGCGAATACGATCAGACACATGCGGTGCTCCTTTGGAAGATGAAACTGTAACGATCTTCGGTCGGTCTCGGCTAGAGCCCCACGCCCCGCTCCGGTAACATGCGCCGCTGATCACGTTGCCGCAAAGGCATCCCATTAAGGAGTCGCAATGCTGCCTTACCCGCAGATTGACCCGGTAGCGGTTTCCCTCGGCCCGCTGCAGATCCACTGGTACGGGCTGATGTACCTGGTCGGCATCGGAGGCGCCTGGTGGCTGGCCTCGCGCCGGCTGAACAGCTTTGATCCGACCTGGACCAAGGAAAAACTCTCCGACCTGATCTTCTGGCTGGCCATGGGCGTCATCGTCGGTGGGCGGCTGGGCTATGTGCTGTTCTACGACCTGTCCAATTACCTGGCCAACCCGTTATTGATTTTCGAGGTCTGGAAAGGCGGCATGGCCTTCCACGGCGGTTTTGTCGGCGTGATGATCGCTGCCTGGTGGTTCGGGCGGCGCAACGGCAAGAGCTTCTTCCAGATCATGGATTTCGTCGCCCCGCTGGTGCCGATCGGCCTGGGTGCGGGCCGCATCGGTAACTTTATCAATGCCGAACTGTGGGGCAAGCCGACCGACGTGCCGTGGGCGATGATCTTTCCGCCGTTCAGCGACCCGGCCCAGTTGGCGCGCCATCCTTCGCAGCTGTACCAGTTTGCTCTGGAAGGCGTGGCACTGTTCATCATCCTCAACCTGTTCGCGCGCAAGCCGCGCCCGACCATGGCCGTGTCTGGCATGTTCGCGCTGTTCTACGGGATCTTCCGCTTTGTCGTCGAGTTCGTGCGCGTGCCCGACGCACAACTGGGCTACCTGGCCTGGGGCTGGGTCACCATGGGCCAGATCCTCAGCCTGCCGATGATCATCGCCGGCCTGCTGCTCATCTGGCTGGCCTACAAGCGCGCCCCGAATGCCCACAAGGCAGCGGTTTAATTCTGAAACGCCGGGTGCGAGCCTGGCGGGTTCAACGATACAGGTAATGAAATGAAGCAATATCTGGAACTGGTCGCCCATGTGATCAAGCACGGGACCTTGCAGGCCAACCGCACCGGGGTGAACACCATCAGTTTCCCCGGCGCCATGTTGCGCTATGACCTGCAGGAAGGCTTTCCGGCCATCACCACCCGGCGCCTGGCGTTCAAATCAGCCATTGGCGAGATGGTCGGCTTCTTGCGCGGCGTCAACAACGCCGCTGAATTCCGTGCCCTGGGCTGCAAGGTCTGGGACCAGAATGCCAACGAAAACACCCACTGGCTGAACAACCCGTTCCGCCAGGGTGAAGACGACCTGGGCGAAATCTACGGCGTGCAATGGCGCAAGTGGCCGGCCTACAAGCGCATTCCGGCCAGCAACCAGGCGGCTATCGAGCAGACCCTGGCCCAGGGCTACCGGCAGATCGCCGAGGCCGAAGAAGACGGCCAGGCGTTCGTGGTGCTGTACAAGGCCATCGACCAGATCCGCCAGTGCGTCGACACCATCATCAACGACCCCGGCAGCCGGCGCATTCTGTTCCACGGCTGGAACTGTGCGCAGCTCGATGAAATGGCCTTGCCGCCGTGTCATTTGCTGTACCAGCTGCACCCCAATCCGCAGACCCGGGAAATCTCCCTGACCCTGTACATCCGCTCCAACGACCTGGGTCTGGGCACGCCGTTCAACCTCACCGAGGGTGCAGCGCTGCTGAGCCTGATCGGGCGCCTGACCGGCTACACACCGCGCTGGTTCACCTACTTCATCGGCGATGCCCATGTGTATGAAAACCACCTGGATATGCTCAACGAGCAGATGACCCGTGAGCCGTTCCCGGCGCCGAAGCTGGTCATTTCCGAGCGTGTGCCGGACTTTGCCAAGACCGGTGTCTATCAGCCCGAGTGGCTGGAGCTGATCGAACCTTCGGACTTCAGCCTGGAAGGCTATCAGCATCATGCGCCACTGACGGCGCCCATGGCTGTTTAAAGACAGCCTGCCAACCGCTGCGCCAGTGCCGACGCCTGTTCGGCACGGGTGACATTGGTAAAGCCCATCACCAGCCCCTGCCGGGGCGTCTCTTGCAGATACCATTGCGACAGCGGCTCTATCGAGAGGCCCTGGGCTCTGGCACGCCGGGCCATTTCGACGTCGTCACCTTCTGGCAGGCCGGCCAGCACATGCATGCCGCCGGCCTGCGGATTGAGGTGCAAGCGCTCGCCAAAGGCCTGTTGCAAGGCCTCGACCAGCCAGTGACGGCGGTGTGCGTAAAGCTGGCGCATCCTGTTCAGGTGCCGGGCAAAATGTCCCTCGTTGAGAAACGCCGTGACCGTGGCTTGCAGCAGCTGCGGGCAATGGTTGTGCAGCCGGTCGGCCTGGCAGGCGAAGGCCTGGCTCTGTTCGGCCGGCACCACCAGGTAGGCCAGGCGCAGGCCGGGAAACAGCACCTTGCTGAAGGTGCCGGTGTACAGCACACGGCCCTGCTGGTCGAGGCTCTTGAGTGCAGGCAACGGCCTGCCCTGGTAGCGGTATTCGCTGTCGTAGTCATCCTCGATGATCCAGCGCTGGTTGCGGCCGGCCCAGTCCAGCAGGGCCAGGCGGCGCGGCAACGACAGCGACACACCCAGCGGGCTCTGGTGGGTCGGGGTGACCACGGCAAAGCGGGCATCCGGTGCGCGCTGAATGCCTTGGGCCACGTCCAGGCCCTGGTCGTCCACCGGCACCGGCACCAGGTGCATGCCGGCGTGCTGCAAGGCATTGCGGGCCATGAAATAGCCCGGCTCCTCGAACCAGCAGCGGTCATCGGGTTGCATCAGCGTGTGGACGATCAGGTCCAGGCAGGCGCGGTAGCCGGCGCAGACGAACACCTGTTCGGCCCGGCAGGTGATACCGCGTGAAATCCCCAGATAAGTGGCGATGGCCGCCCGCAGCGGTGCATGGCCTTGCGGGTCGGGATAGACCAGCCCTTCAAGCCCGGCCTGGCGCAGTTGACGCCCGGCCAGGCGGGTCCACAGCTTGCGCGGAAAGGCATCCAGCGCCGGCAGGCCCATCTGCAAGGCCTGCGGCAGCGCACCGCGATGGCTGGACGCGAAGGGCGCTGCCGGCTCCGGCAACGGCACGGCGCCTGTAGCAAGGGCCGGCAAATGTGGTGTGACCACCGTACCGGCCGCCCCTCGGGCAATCAGGTAGCCTTCAGCTATCAACAACTGGTAAGCCGCCTCCACGGTGCCGCGCGCCAGGTTCAGTTCCGCCGCCAGCGCACGCACGGCCGGCACCCGGTCGCCGGGACGCAGGCGGCCGTCGGCGATGGACTCGCGAAAACGTTGGTACAGCTGACGGTAGATCGGTGAGGTCTGGCTGCGATCCGGAATGAAGGGCGTCAACATGGCCTGGTCATTTATGTGTTTTTTGGCCCTGTAGCTTAGGTCATCGGCCGCCTAAAGTGATCCCTCTCTTCACGGCGGCTCACCCCATGGCCTATACCTTTCTGCACCTCGACGACCGATCCGGCCTGGCGGCCAGTTTCGAGCTGATGCGCGTCCTGCGCCCGCATCTGGCCTGCACCGAGGCCTATACCGCGCAACTGCTGCGCCAGACCGGCCAGGGGTATCGCCTGTTGGCCGTGCGCGACGGTGAAACCACCGTTGGCCTGGCCGGCTACCGTGAGTTGGAAAACCTGTTGTATGGCCGCTTCATCTATGTCGACGACCTGGTCATCAGTCCCGACCTGCAGCGCAGCGGCCTGGGTGCGCAGTTGCTGGAGGCCGTGCGCAGCGAGGCGTGTCGTCGGGGTTGCCAGCACCTGGTGCTGGACACCGGCCTGCACATGCCGCTGGCCCAGCGTTTCTATTTTCGCCAGGGCCTGCTGGCCCGTGGCATGCACTTCACCCAGGGCCTGAACGACGGGAGCGCAGCATGAAAAACGTCCTGCTGATCAATGCCAGCCCCCAGGGCGAGGCTTCCCATGCTTACCAACTGGCCTTGGAGCTGATAGGCGCCTTGCGCCAGCGGCAACCGGCGCTGGCGCTGGTCGAGCGTGATCTGGGTGCCCGGCCATTGCCGCCGTTGACGAGTGAGTATGCCCGCGCCCTGACCACGGTCACCCCGTTCGACGCGCCGGTGTTCGAGGTGTCCGAGGCGCTGATCAACGAGCTGCAAAGCTGCGATGTGCTGCTGATCGCCACGCCGATGCATAACTTCACCGTGCCAGCCGCGCTCAAGCTGTGGATCGATTATGTGCTGCGCATTCACCGCACCTTCAGCGCAGGTCCCGAGGGCAAGACCGGTCTGCTGCGCGACCGGCCGACCTACGTGCTGGCGGGGTCCGGTGGCGTTCATCAGGGCGTGCGGGCGCGGCAGCCTGATTTCCTCACGTCCTACCTGCGCCATGTGCTCAACACCCTGGGCGTGTTCGACCTGCACTTCAGCTATTTGCAGGGCCTGGTGTTCGGTGATGAAGCCGTCAACAGCGCGCTGGCCGAGGCGCGTACCCGGCTGGCCCTGGAGCCGTTGTTTGGCGCGCTCGCCTGTTCCTGAACCTTTATTTTTCATAGGAGATTCACCATGAGCCAACTCAGACTGCCGTTTCCCTCCCTGTCGCCGGCCGCCTATCAAGGCCTGCTGGCCACCAACAAGGCGCTGGTCGAAGGCGCGCTGGAATTGCCGCTGCTGGAGCTGGTGTTCCTGCGGGTGTCGCAAATCAACGGCTGCGCGTTTTGCCTGGGCAAGCATGCGCAAACCCTGCGCGAGTGCGACGTGCCGCAGGCAAAGCTCGACTGCCTGGCCGGCTGGCGGATCAGCGAACTGTTCGATGCGCGTGAGCGGGCGGCACTGGCCTGGGCCGAGTCGCTCACGCACATCAGTGAACAAGGGGCGCCCGATGAGCTGTACGAGCCCTTGCAGGCGCACTTTTCCGCTGCCCAGATCAGTGACCTGACCCTGGCAGTGTCATTGATGAATGCATTCAACCGGCTGGCGGTGGGCATGAAACTTTAGGCGCCATTCCGTCAGGCCGGGTAATAACGGTATTCAGGGTTATAAGTAATAAGGCCCCTGTGTGCGTGTGTGTCGATAGGCCATGTTTATTGTTGAAAACTGGCGAATCGCTACATTTAACAACGGCCCGCCGCTCACACTTCAGATTCCAGAAGTTGAATATTCAGTGCGCGCGAAGGTGCCCAGTACGAGTGATTGCCGACCCGGTCAATAATGCAGTAAGTGATTTCCGGTGGCTGGGTTTCGATGGCTTCGCGAATCAGGGCAGGGGGAATCACCAGGTCGATGGGGTTGTCGATATCCTCTTCGCGCAGCGGTGGCAGGTCCAGCCGCAAGTCGCCCCAGCGCAGGGTGATTTCGTCGTGGGCGGCCATGTTCAGGTACGGCTCGATGGTCAGTGGCAGGCCGCTCTCCAGATGCCTGGGCGTCAGGCCGCGCCGGGCCACACAGGGCGATAGCGACAGCGGCGCCAGGCCCTGGTTTTCCTCCTCGCTGGAGCCCGGCAGTTGCCCGCCAGGTGCATCCAGCTTGACCCAGAGCTTGTGACACAGCGAGGTGAGGGGCGTGCCGCCGATCTTCATCACCCGGTAGTAGGTTCGGGCCTTGCCGTTTTGCAGGAAGCTTTCAGGCACCCGCAAGGCCACCGAGTGCTGCAGGTCGTCGCGGCTCAGGACGGCGGAGGCGACATAGCAGCCGTCCCAGAACAACTCGATCAGGTCGCCTTCATCCATCGCTTCATAGGCCGGAATCTGCACGGTCAGCTGCGGTGCGGCAAGCAGGCCGACGCCATGTCGGCAGGCCATGGGAATAACGGGGGCAGGCAGTTTTGCCTGGGGGGTGGTGCAGGAAGTGTGACTCATGTCCGGATACTCGCTCGTTTCAAGTCATGCAACTAAAAAGGCACAGGCGGACCAGCCCCAGTCACGAGCGTAGTCGCCGGTCGATAAATAACAGGGCGTGCAAACGTGGCACAAAACTCAATGAACTCGTTTGGGCGTCGAACTTTTTTCTTTCTGAACTAATGAGTTTTAGTTGGGGCTGTCAATAAGTCGACGGGCGGGTAAAGCATGAAATGAGCGAATCAGAAAATTCCTACACTTATTGATAGAGGCTGTTTACCTGACAGTAAGCAGCCCTCCTACCGGATGCGGGATCAGGAACGACTGCGCTCCAGAAACTGGCGCGTGCGTGCCTGGGTGGGATTGGCGAACAGGGCCTTGGCTTCGCCCTGCTCGACAATGACTCCCTTGTCGATAAACACCACACGATTGGCCACATCACGGGCAAAGCTCATCTCGTGGGTGACGATGACCATGGTGCGCTGTTCGGCGGCCAGGTCGCGGATGGTGTTGAGCACTTCGCCGACCCGTTCAGGGTCCAGCGCCGAAGTCGGCTCATCGAACAGAATCACCTGCGGCTCCATGGCCAGGGCCCTGGCAATCGCCACCCGCTGCTGCTGGCCGCCGGACAGACGCCTGGGGTAGGCGTCTTCCTTGCCGGCCAGGCCCACCTTGGCCAGCAATTGCCGGCCCAGGGCGATGGCCTTTTCGCGGGCAACCTTCTTGACCACCAGCGGCCCTTCGATGACGTTTTCCAGGGCGGTGCGGTGCGGGAACAGGTTGAAGTTCTGGAACACGAACCCCACCTGCTGGCGCAACTGGCGGATCAGATCCTGTTGCTTGCCCAGGGGACGGTTGCCGTCGATGCGGATATCACCGACCTGCAGGGTGCCGCCGGACGGTTCTTCGAGCAGGTTCAGGCAGCGCAGCAAGGTGGTCTTGCCCGAGCCACTGGGGCCGATAATGGCCACCACCTCGCCGGCTTCGACACGCAGGTCGATGCCCTTGAGCACCGGGTTGCCCTTGAAGTCCTTGGTCAGGCCCTTGATTTCGATCATGCCTCAGGACTCCTGTTCATGACGGTTGACCCGGGCTTCGAGACGGTTCTGAAAATGCGAGAGCAGGGTGGCCAGCACCCAGTAGATCAGCGCCGCGGCCAGGTACATGGTGAAGATCTCGAAGGTGCGCGCGGTGATCAGCTGCGCCTGGCGGAACAGCTCCGGCACCTGGATGGTGGCGGCCAGCGCGGTGTCCTTGACCAGCGAAATGAAGCTGTTGCCCAGCGGTGGCAGGGCGGTGCGTGCTGCCTGCGGCAGGATCGCCCGGCGCATGGCCTGCCAGCGGGTCATGCCGATGCTGGCGGCCGCCTCCCATTGCCCGCGGTCCACCGAGCCGATGGCGGCGCGCAGGATTTCACAGGCGTAGGCGGCCATGTTCAGCGAGAAACCGATCAGCGCCGCCGGCAACGGGTCCAGCTCCAGGCCCAGCTGCGGCAGACCGTAGTAGATCAGGAACAACTGCACCAGCAAGGGCGTGCCGCGAAAGAATGACACGTAGAGCCGCGCCGTCCAGTTCACCAGCTTCGACCGCGACAGGCGCATCAGCGCGAGGGCAAAGCCCAGCAGCAGGCCAAAGAACATGCCGCCCAGGCTGAGTACGACGGTGTAGTAAGCGCCCTTGAGCAGAAAGGGCGCCGACTCGATGACGAGATTGAGACTCTCCTGAATCATTGGGTCACGTCAGCGCCGAAGTATTTCTCTGACAGCTTTTTCAGCGTGCCGTCGGCGCGCAGCTTGGCCAGTGCCTCGTCGATGGCCGCCAGCAGCTCGGGCTCACCCTTGCGCAGGGCGATACCGGATGCCTGGCGCGAGAAGGCCTCACCGGCTGCGACCAGCTTGTCTTTGGTCTTTTGCTGCATTTCCAGGGCCGCGAGACGGTCAACCAGAATGACGTCGATACGGCCTACGCTCAGATCCTGGATCTTGGTCGGATCGTCGTCATAGGTTTTGATAATGGCGCCTGGCACGTTCTCCTTGAGCCATTGCTCATAGTTGGTGCCCAGGCCCAGGCCCACTTTCTTGCCGGCCAGGTCCTGGGCGGTCTTGATCGAGGCGGCGGTGTCTTTTCTGGTCATGGCCTGGATGCCGGACACGGTGTAGGGCGTGGAGAAGTCGTACTTCTTCTTGCGCTCTTCGGAAATGGTCACCTGGTTGACCACGACGTCCAGGCGCTTCGATTCCAGGGCGGCAAGAATGCCGTCCCACTTGCTCGGCTGCACCTTGGCCTTGACCCCCAGTTCCTTGGCCAGCGCTTCGGCCAGCTCGACCTCGAAGCCTGTGAGCTTGCCGTTTTCATCGACGAAGCTGAAGGGTGGATAGGTGCCTTCCAGGCCCACGTTCAACGTGCCGCTGTCCTTGATTTTCTGCAGTTGCTCACCGGCCATAGCCTGGCCGGCAAGGCCGGTGCCGAGCGCCAGGCTCAGGGCGGAAAACAGGACGGTACGGCGGATAGCGGAAATGTTCATGCGAGCCCCTTGATGAATGCACGTGTCGATCAGAATTGAGACTTCTTGGAAACGGACGAAGTGCCGAACCTGTAAAGATTTGTTCGGCACCCCTTCGTGTGGCGCGCACTATAGAAGGTGTTTTTTATAAATAAAAATAACTAAAAGTGTTTTTTTATTTCGTTATTGCATAAGTGTCGTGCAGTGCTCTGGCCTGCGCCCTCAGCCGGAAAACAGCTGTGGATAAGCAAACAGTGCCGGCGCGCCGCCCGTATGGACAAAGACAATCGGGCCTTCGTCGAAGCGCTGCCGACCGATGCCGTCGAGCAGGCCGGCCATGGCCTTGCCGGTATAGACCGGGTCCAGTAACAGGCCTTCCTGGCCGGCCACCAGCCGGATCGCTGCCAGGGTGCCGGCATTGGGCTCGCCGTAACGGGGCGCGTAGTACTCGTCCCACAGATTGATCTTCAAGGGTTCCGGCACGGCGATGTCCAGCAGGGCGGCGGTGCTTTCGGCCAGGCGCCGGACCTTGGGTAACTGGTCTTCCTCACTGCGCGACACGGTCACCCCGATCAAGGGCAGTGCCGGTTGCCGCTCGGCCAGGGCCAGCGCCAGACCGCTGTGGGTGCCGGCGCTGCCGGAGGCGACCACCACGGCCGCAAAGGGCACGCCGATCTGTTCGATCTGATCGGCCAGCTCCAGGCCTGCGCGAACATACCCCAGGGCGCCGACCGGGCTGGAGCCGCCGATGGGCACGGTATAGGGCTTTTTGCCGTTGCTCTGCAGGCGCGCGGCCAACGCCTGCAATTGTTCGTCGGCGTTGTCGAGGTTTTCGACCAGCTCCACTTTGGCATCGAACAGTTCCAGCAACAGGCGGTTGCCGTTGTGCAGGTAGCCGGGGTCTTCGCTGGCGATGGGGTTTTCCAGCAGGGCCACGCAGCCCAGGCCCAGGCGGGCGGCCAGGGCGGCGGTCTGGCGCACATGGTTGGACTGGATGGCACCGGCGGTGATCAGCGTGTCGGCGCCTTGTGCCTGCGCATCGGCGGCCAGGTATTCGAGCTTGCGCACCTTGTTGCCGCCCAGCGCCAGGGTGGTGGTGTCGTCACGCTTGACATAGATGTCGCGCCCGACCCAGGCCGACAGGCGTTCGAGCTTTTCCAGTGGGGTAGGGGCGCCGATCAGGTCCAGGCGCGGAAAACGGGCAAGCTGTTTATTGAGCATGTGGATAAAGGCGTTCCTGTGGAGAATCACTCGACTATAGGCACAGGTTTGGTACACGGCAACCGGTGCAGGCTTATGCCGTTGTCGTCCGGGTCTTGCGCAAACGGGTATTTTTTCAACGCATTTGTTTGCCGTAGAGTAGAAGGCAGGCGGCCGCATCAACGCGATCGCGTTCCCTTGACGACCCAGGAGAGTTCAGCGTGAGCGATATCCCACAAGGCACTGGCGACGGCCGCTCCAGCCACTGGCAATTGCAGCGTATCGTCGGCCAGTTGCGCGAGGCGCGTGACGACTGGCGCACCCGTAACCGGCGGGTCAGCGGCGAACATGGCGGGCGCGAACTGCCGTCGCGCGCGGCGATGAGCGACATCATCGAGGCGCTGACCGGGGCGCTGTTTCCCATGCGCCTGGGGCCGGTGGACCTGCGTGAGGAGAGCGAGGACTTCTACGTCGGCCATACCCTGGATGTCGCCCTCAACGCCCTGCTGGCCCAGGCGCGACTGGAACTGCGATACGTGGCCCAGCAGCAGGGTACGCCGGTCGGAGGCATCGACCAGCGAGCGCTGCAGATCATCCAGGACTTTGCCATTGCCCTGCCGGGTATTCGCCGGCTGCTCGACACCGATGTGCTGGCCGCCTACCAGGGTGACCCGGCGGCGCGCAGTGTCGACGAGGTGCTGCTGTGCTATCCGGGCATCCTGGCGATCATCCACCATCGCCTGGCGCACCACCTGTACCGTGCCGGCCTGCCGCTGCTGGCGCGTATCAGCGCGGAAATCGCCCACTCCGACACCGGCATCGACCTGCACCCCGGCGCGCAGATCGGCCCGAGCTTCTTTATCGACCATGGCACCGGCGTGGTGATCGGCGAAACCGCGATCATTGGCGAGCGGGTACGCATCTATCAGGCCGTGACCCTGGGCGCCAAGCGCTTTCCGGCCGATGAGAACGGCAACCTGCACAAGGGCCAGGCCCGTCACCCGATCGTCGAGGACGATGTGGTGATCTACGCCGGTGCGACCATCCTGGGGCGCATCACCATCGGCAAGGGCTCGACCATCGGCGGCAACGTCTGGCTGACCCGCAGCGTGCCGGCCGGCAGCAACCTGACCCAGGCCAATCTGCTGCAGACCGACGACGGCACCCAGAAGTAAAGCGCACTCCGCCCGCGCTCAGACCCCTCCGGCTGTAGGAGCGCGCTTGCCGGAATGCCGGACCACCGCGACCGGCTGCGCAGCAGTCGTAAAGTTGTGGCGTTTCACAAATTCTGTAGGAGCGCGCTCTGCCCGCGACCGGCTGCGCAGCAGTCGTAAAATTTCAGCGTTTTCGAGATTTCTGCGAGCGCTACGCACTCGGTCGCGGGCAAGCGCGCTCCTACAGCGGCTCTGTAATCACCGTGCCATCAGGGAACGATCCGTTCGTCGTGCACGTCTTACGCCTGTTCCAACCCCCGACACACCGCCTGCAATTCGTCATTACGGGCGCTTTCATGTTTAAATTGAACGTTCAATCAATCTTGAACGGTGGTCCGCTGCCCGCTCTCAAAAGGAGGCAATGCCCTTGTCCTGCCCATGTCTGACCCGTGTTTTACGGACGCTGGAGGCGTATCGCGCATGAATACCCTCACCCCTGCCGGTAATGGCCCGGTGCGCATGAATGCGCCGGTGTTCTATTTTGCGGCCAGTTTCATCCTCATTTTCGGCATCATCGTCATCAGCTTTCCCGAGGCCAGTGGCCAATGGTTGCTGGCGGCGCAGACCTGGGCGGCCGAAACCGTCGGCTGGTACTACATGCTGGTCATGACGCTGTATCTGGTCTTCGTGGTGGTCACCGCCTTGTCTGGCTACGGCAAGATCAAGCTCGGTGCCGACCACGACGAGCCCGAATTCAGCTACCTGTCCTGGGCCGGCATGCTGTTCGCCGCCGGTATCAGCATCACGTTGTTTTTCTTCTGCGTATCCGAACCCCTGACCCACATGCTGCAACCGCCGCAAGGCGAGGCCGGTACGGTGGATTCGGCGCGCCAGGCCATGCAGTTGCTGTTCCTGCACTGGGGCCTGCATGGCTGGGGCGTGTTCGCTTTTGTCGGCATGGCGCTGGCCTATTTCGCCTACCGGCATAACCTGCCGCTGGCCTTGCGCTCGGCGCTGTACCCGCTGATCGGCAAGCGCATCAATGGCCCGATCGGTTATGCCGTCGACGGCTTCGGTATCATCGCCACCATCTTCGGCCTGGGTGCCGACATGGGCTTTGGCGTGCTGCATCTCAATTCCGGCCTGGACTACCTGTTCGGCGTGGCCCACACCCAGTGGGTGCAGGTCGGGCTGATCACCCTGATGATGGGCGCGGCCATCGTGGTGGCCGTGTCTGGCGTCGACAAGGGCGTGCGGGTCATGTCCGACATCAACATGCTGCTGGCCTGTGCACTGCTGCTGTTCGTGCTGTTCGCCGGTCCCACCCAGCACCTGCTCAACACCCTGGTGCAGAACATCGGCGACTACCTGGGCGCGCTGCCGTCCAAGAGCTTCGACGTCTACGCCTACAAGAGTGTCGACGGCTGGCTGGGCGGCTGGACCGTGTTCTACTGGGCCTGGTGGATTGCCTGGGCGCCGTTCGTGGGCCTGTTCATCGCACGCATTTCGCGAGGTCGCACCATCCGCGAGTTCGTTTTTGGCGTGCTGCTGATTCCGCTGGGTTTCACCCTGGCGTGGATGTCGATCTTCGGCAACAGCGCCATTCACCAAGTGCTGGAAAACGGCATGACCGCGCTGGGCCAGTCGGCCATCGACGACCCGTCCATGACCCTGTACCTGCTGCTGGAAACCTACCCCTGGAGCAAGACGGTCATTGCCGTGACCGTGTTCATCAGTTTTGTGTTCTTCGTCACCTCGGCCGACTCCGGCACCGTGGTGCTTTCGACCCTGTCGGCCAAAGGCGGCAATGCCGATGAAGACGGCCCGAAATGGCTGCGCGTCTTCTGGGGTGCGGCCACGGCACTGGTGACCAGCGGCCTGCTGTTCTCCGGCAGCATCGATGCGCTCAAGTCGGCGGTGGTGCTGACCTCGCTGCCGTTCTCGCTGATCCTGCTGCTGATGATGTGGGGGCTGCACAAGGCGTTCTATCTGGAGTCGCAGCGGCAACTGGCGCAGTTGTATTCCCTGGCCCCGGCCTCGGGTGCCCGGCGTGGCGGCTGGCGCCAGCGTCTGAGCCAGGCGGTGCATTACCCGTCGCGCGACGAGGTGTACCGCTTCCTCGACCAGACCGTACGCCCGGCCATCGACGAAGTGACGGCCGTGTTCGTCGAAAAGGGCCTGGTCGTGAACAACGTGCCGGACCCGGCCAACGACTCGGTGACCCTGGAAATCGGCCACGGCGAAGAGCGTCCTTTCATCTACCAGGTACAGATGAAAGGCTTCTTCACCCCGTCCTTCGCCCGTGGCGGCATGGGCTCCAAGCAATTGAACAACCGCCGCTACTACCGCGCCGAGGTGCACCTGAGCGAAGGCAGTCAGGACTATGACCTGGTCGGCTACACCAAGGAGCAGGTGATCAACGACGTGCTCGACCAGTACGAACGCCACATGCAGTTCCTGCATCTGGTGCGGTAGGACGGTAGGCGCAGATAGTCACGCCAGGCCGCCATTGGCGCGCAGGACCTGGCCGTTGACCCAGCCTGCATCGGGACCGGCCAGGAAGGCCACGACGCTGGCGATGTCGTCGGGCTGGCCGAGGCGTTGCAGCGGCGGCAGGCTGGCGAAATGCTGGATCTGTTCTTCGGTCTTGCCGTTGAGGAACAGTTCGGTGGCCACCGGCCCCGGGGCCACGGCATTGACCGTGATGCTGCGCCCGCGCAGTTCCTTGGCGAATACCGGGGTCATGGCTTCCACGGCGGCCTTGCTGGCGTTGTAGATGGCGTAGCCCGGCAGGCTCAGGGCCAGGGCGGTGGTCGAGAAATTGATGATCCGCCCACCGTCGTTCAAGCGCCGGCCGGCTTCGCGCAGGGTGTTGAACACACCCCGGGTATTGACCGCAAAGGTCTGCTCGAACAACTCGTCGCTGGTGTCGACCAGTGGCGTGGTCTTGAGGATCCCGGCGTTGTTGACCAGCACATCGACCTGGCCCAGGTGGTGCTCGGTGGCGTCGAACAATCGGCGTACATCGGCGGTGCTGGCGACGTCGGCCTTGATCGCAATCGCATCGTGACCCTGGCCCATCAGTTCAGCCACCAGGGTGTCGGCTTCGTCGGCGCTGTGGGCGTAGTTGATCACCACGGCAAAGCCGTCGGCGGCCAGGCGCCGGGCGATCTGCGCACCGATGCCGCGTGATGCGCCCGTGACGATGGCGACTTTGCGAGGTCGGGTCATGGCGTTTCTCCTGTCAGAAATGAGGGGCTACCTCATCTTAGAGCGCTATGTGCTTTCCCGTTCCATCAACTGACACTCCAGCAGGTTCAAGCGCTGCAGCTCACCCTCCAGCGGCAACACGCCCAGGCTTTGCAGCAGTCGCTGCGCCGCCAGCACGCCGATCTCCAGTGCCGGCGGCTTGATGGTGCTCAGGCTGGGCAACAGCATTTCGGCAAAGGCGTAGTCGCCAAAGCCCATCACCGCACAGTCCTGCGGGATCGACAGGCCGGCGCGCTGACCGGCCAGCAGGCCGCCGGCGGCCAGGTTGTCGTTGGCAAAGAAAATCGCATCCGGGCGCTGCACCCCGCTCATCAAGTGCTGCATGGCTTGCTTGCCGGCCTCGAACGGCGCCAGTCCCGGGTCCGGGGCGAAGACCCACGGCTCAAGCCCCAGCGTCCTCAACGTATCGGCATAACCGTCACGCCGCTCCAGGGCGCTGAAGTCGCTGACCACGCTGTTCTGCACAAAGGCGATGCGCCGGTAGCCCTTGCCATGCAGGTAGCGCGCTGCCGTGACACCGACCTGGTAATGCGAAAAGCCGATCTGGATCGGCTGGCGCTGCGGCTGGTAATCCCAGGTTTCGATCACCGGCATGTCGGCCTGCTCGATCATCTTCTGCGTCGCGGCGGTATGAAAGTGGCTGGTCAGCACCAGGGCGGCCGGCGACCAGCCGAGAAAAGCCCGCACCGCGCTTTCTTCCTGCTCGGCCGAGAAATAACTGGAGGCCAGCAGCAACTGGAAACCGTGCTGGCTCAAGGTGTCGCTGAAGCCCTGGATCGTATTGGCGAAAATCGGCCCGGAGATGTTCGGGATCACCATCGCCACCACCTTGCTGCGCGCCGAGGCCAGGCCGCCGGCGACCAGGTTGGGCACATAACCCAGATCAGCCACGACCGTGGCGATGCGTTCGCGCAGCTCGGGTGAGACCTGTTCGGGCTGATTGAAGTAGCGCGAAACGGTGATCGCCGAAACACCCACGGCCTTGGCCACTGCAGTGAGCGTGATGCGACCGGCGCTGCGGCGTTTACGTGTCATCGGAGGTTGTTCTGCCATGCCAACGTGATCCGCATAAAATAAAAAGGAATATAAAAGTAATTTTTCAGTATTGGACGCTCTATGGTCCCGTTTCTGATACTGGCGATGTTAGCGCTAACGTCCTGGTTTGTCTGCTACTCGCTCGTGCGAATGCCAACGCCCCGTTTAGCCACATAAAAACCGTCAATACGTGGGGTATTGACGACATTCGCTACTTTTTCAGGCAGGCACACAGATGCGCACGACACTGGGCAGCGGCACTGGACACACACCTCTGGCAACCGCCATCGAACAGGCCAACAAGGCGCGGGCAGGTCGTTGCGCCTGGCTGCTGATGGGCCTGGCAAGCTGGCCGCTGATGCCGGGGGCCGCATTCGCCGACACAGCGCGCAGCGCCTCCGAAGCACCGGTGCTCAATGCCGTGACGGTGACGGCCACGCGCCGCGAAGAATCGCTGCAAAAGGTGCCAGTGGCGGTCTCGGTGGTCGAGGGCGAACAGCTGGAGCGCGACAACCGCAACGGCGTGGCCAGCCTGGTTCAGCAAGTGCCGAGCCTGAACTTTCGTACCGGTGCGTCGAACAAGGACACCTCGCTGTTCGTTCGCGGTGTCGGCACCATTTCCACTTCGCCGGGCGTCGAACCGACCGTGGCCACGGTCATCGATGGCGTGGTGCTCGGCCGGCCGGGGCAGGCAACCCTCGACCTGCTGGACCTTGAGCGCATTGAAGTGCTGCGCGGCCCGCAAGGCACGCTGTTCGGCAAGAACGCCTCGGCCGGCGTGCTCAACGTGGTGACCAAGGCCCCGACCGAAGCCACCCATGGCTACATCGACCAGTCCTGGTACAGCGGCCATGAAAGCCGCACGCGCTTCGGCCTCGGCGGCAGCCTGATCCCCGATACGCTCAAGGGCTCGGTCACCACCCTGTTCGGCAGCTACGACGGCAACGTCGACAACCAGGCCAATGGTCACGAGGTCAACGGCTATAACCGCAAGGGCGTGCGCGGCAAACTGCAATTCACCCCCAGCGACGAGGTGACCTTCACCCTGGCTGCCGACTACATGCAAAGCCATGACGACGCGCCCAATGGCGTGGTCAGCCAGGCACTGACGCCGGCGTTCGCCAGTGCCCTGGCCCCGGTGCGCGCCGGCAGCGACAACCGCGACGTGGTCAGCGATTACCGCAGCCATGTCGAGGACGTGAATAAAGGATTGTCCGGGCAACTGGACTGGCAACTGGGCGACCACACCCTGACGTCGATCACCGCCTGGCGCGGCTGGGACAACACCCAGTACCAGGACGGCGACCGCCTCGCTGCCATTACCACGGCGTTTCCCGGCACCGAAGACAAGGGCAAGCTGGACTACAACCAGTACTCCCAGGAGCTGCGCCTGGCCTCGCCCAAGGGTGGCTTTGTCGAGTACGTCGGCGGGCTGTTCTACATGCGCGGCAAGAGCGATGAAACCTACCAGCGCACCCTGATTACCCCGACCGCCCGTGAGCAGGGCGTGGCCGACTACAGCACCACCAGCGAGAACTATGCGGTGTTCGGCGAGAGCACCTTCAACCTGACCCCGGACCTGCGCGCCATTGCCGGGCTGCGCTGGAGCCACGATGACCTGGAGTATGACCATCGCCGCGTCTCGACCTCGTCCACCACGGTCAGCGGTATCCAGCCGGCCACCCGCAGCACAGGATCGGTCGACGAAGACGGCAAGTCCGGGCGCTTGGGGCTGCAATACGACCTGAGCGATACCGTGACCAGCTACGTTACTTATTCGCGCGGCTACAAGGGCCCGGCCTATAACGTGTTCTTCAACATGCAGCCACGCGACACCGAGGCCCTGAAGCCGGAAACCTCCAACACCTGGGAAGCGGGGATCAAGGCCAGCGCCTGGAACAACCGCCTGACCACCAATCTGGCGGTGTTCCACAGCGAGTACGACAACTACCAGGCCAACTTCTTCGACAGCGTCGCCGGCCAGGTGGTGACGCGCCTGATCAACGCCGGCAGCGTGAAGACCCAGGGCGTCGAACTCGACTACGCCTTGCAGGTGACTTCGCAGTTCAAGGTCTCCGGCGCGCTGGCCTACACCCAGGCGCGCATTGACAGCTTCGCCTGCCCGGCCGGGGCGGCGGCTTCATGCAATGTCGATGGCAAGACCCTGCCGTACAGCCCGGACTGGAAAAGCTATGTGCGTGCCGACTACAGCATCCCGCTGGACAACGGCCTGGATATCGAACTGAGCAGCGATTACAGCTGGCAGAGCGAGGTGCAGTACGACATCAGCCAGAACCCCGACACCCGGCAGGGCGCCTACGGTATCTGGAACGCCAGCGTGGCCCTGGCTGACTACGACGCCGGCTGGCGCGTGGCCTTGCTGGGCAAGAATCTGGCCGATAAGTCCTACTCGCCGATGCTCGCCACCGGTGGCAACTACATCTACCGCGCCGTGCCGCGTGACGACGAGCGCTATTTCGGCGTGCAACTGCGCAAGGACTTCTGACCATGAACACGTCGGCACGACAGATGAAACTGGGCGCCTTTCTCATGGCCACCGGGCACCACGTAGCGGCCTGGCGGCACCCGGACGTCCCGGCTGGCGCCGGGCTCGACTTCAAGCACTACCGGCATCTGGCCGAAGTCGCGCAAGCGGCGTGCTTCGATGTGTTGTTCGTGGCCGACAGCGTGGCCGCGGCAACCGGCGAGGTGGCCAGCCGCATGGCGCGCTCTGATCACTTCGAGCCCCTGACCCTGCTTGCGGCCCTGAGCGCGGTCACCGGGCACATCGGCCTGATCGCCACGGCGACCACCACCTACAACGAGCCGTATCACGTGGCGCGCAAGTTTGCCTCACTCGATCATCTGTCCGGTGGGCGTGCGGGCTGGAACCTGGTGACCTCCGACGCCGCCGCCGAGGCGCAGAATTTCGGCCTGGACGAGCACGTCGGGCATGCCGAGCGCTACCGCCGGGCGCAGGAGTTTCACCAGGTGGTAACCGGCCTGTGGAACAGTTGGGCCGATGACGCCTTTACCCGTGACAAGGCCAGCGGTCAGTACTACGACCCGGCCAAGGTGCAGGTGCTGGACCATCATGGCGAATTCTTCCGGGTCAGGGGGCCGCTCAATGTGGCGCGCTCGCCCCAGGGCCAGCCGGTGGTGGTGCAGGCCGGCTCGTCCGAGGTCGGCCGCGACCTGGCGGCGCGTACCGCCGAAGTGGTGTTTACCGCCCAGACATCGTTAACCTGCGCCCAGGCATTCTATGCCGATCTCAAGGGCCGGCTGGCCGCGTATGGCCGTAGCCCCGAATCGCTGAAGATCATGCCCGGCGTGCTGGTCGTGGTGGCTGAAACCGAGTCGCAGGCCCAGGCCACCTTCGAGTCGTTCCAGAACCTGGTGGAACCTGAAGTCGGGGTGGCGTTGCTGGGGCGGATGCTGGGCAATTTCGACCTGTCCGGCTACCCGCTGGACGGCCCGCTGCCCGAGCTGCCACTGACCGACAGCGGCCAGCGCAGCCGGCAGCAATTGCTCACCGCGCTGGCTCAACGCGAGGGGCTGAACCTGGCGCAACTGGGCCGCCGGATTGCCGGTGGGCGCGGGCACTACAGCCTGATCGGCACGCCCGCTCAGGTCGCCGACCAGATGCAGCTGTGGTTCGAAAACGGCGCGGCCGACGGTTTCAACGTGCTGGTGCCGCATTTGCCTGGCGGACTGGAAGACGTGGCCCGCCTGCTGGTGCCTGAACTGCAACGGCGTGGCCTGTTCCGCACCGAATACGAGGGCACGACGCTGCGCGAAAATCTCGGGCTGCAGCGGCCCGCCAACCCGTTTGAATGATTGGCCCACCCATTTTCCACGCTGTCGCAGCGCCCCTGAATGGCTTGTGGGAGGCGGCTTGCCGGCGACGGCGTACTGACAGGCAAAGGATGACTTCATGAAACCACTCGCTTTTATCGCCGCCACCCTGGCTGTCTTCAGCCTGGTGGCTAACGCTGCAGCGGCCGACCCCGACACGCTGCGCATCGGCTATCAGAAGGGCTCGATCCCGCTGGTGCTGGCCAAGGAACACGGCCTGCTGGAAAAGCGTTTTGCCGGCACCGCGATCAAATGGATTGAATTCCCCGCCGGGCCGCAGATGCTGGAGGCGCTGAATATCGGCAGCCTGGACATCGCCTCCACCGGTGACATTCCGCCGATCTTCGCCCAGGTGGCCGGTGCCGATCTGGTGTACGTCGGCGCCGAACCGGCCAAGCCTGAGGCTGAAGTGATTCTGGTGCGCAAGGACAGCCCGCTGCGCAGCGTGGCCGAACTCAAGGGCCGCAAGGTGGCGCTGCAAAAAGGCTCCAGCGCACACAACCTGGTGCTGCGTGCGCTGCTCAAGGCCGGGCTGGGCTTCAAGGATATCCAGCCCGTCTACCTGAGCCCGGCCGATGCCCGCGCTGCGTTCGAAAACGGCAGCGTCGAGGCCTGGGCCATCTGGGACCCGTACTATTCCATTGCGCTGGTCGAAGGCCAGAGCCGGTTGCTGGCCGACGGCACCGGGCTTGGCCTGTCGGGACCGGTGTACACCGCCCGCCGCGATTTTGCCGGCCAGCACCCGGAGTTCGTCCAGCAGGTGCTGGACGAACTGACGGCCGCCGATGATTTGACCCGCAGCCAGCGCGAACAGAGCGTGCAGATACTGAGCCGCAGCATGGGCCTGCCCGGCGAAGTGATCGGCCTGTACATCGACCATCGCCCGGTGTCGCCGGTGCTGCCGATCACGCCTGCAATCATCAAGGCGCAGCAGGCGACCGCTGATCTGTTCTTCGATAACCGTTTGCTGCCCAAGCGTGTCGATATCCAGAGCGCGGCCTGGCAGGTGCAACCGCGCTGACGCCATCGCGGGCAAGCCCCCTCCCACAGGAACACGTCGGGCATCTGTTTTGTGTAGGGCGCGGTCGTGTGGGAGGCGGCTTGCCGGCGATGGGGCCATTACTTTTTTCAGGGATTTTTCATGACTTACATCGCAGCCGATAATCGCTACACCGACATGCTCTACCGCCGCACCGGCTGCAGTGGCTTGCTGCTGCCGGCCTTGTCGCTGGGCCTGTGGCACAACTTCGGCGACAGCACGCCGATCAACACCCAGCGCGCCATGCTGCGCACCGCATTCGACCTGGGCATCACCCATTTCGACCTGGCCAATAACTACGGCCCACCCTATGGCAGCGCCGAGGTGAACTTCGGCCGGCTGTTGCGCGAAGACTTCACGGCCTACCGCGACGAGTTGATCATCTCCACCAAGGCCGGCTGGGATATGTGGCCCGGTCCTTATGGCCAGGGCGGTGGCTCGCGCAAGTACGTGCTGGCCAGTCTCGACCAGAGCCTGCAACGCCTGGGGCTCGACTATGTGGATATCTTTTACTCGCACCGCTTTGACCCCGACACGCCGCTGGAAGAAACCGCCGGTGCCCTGGCCACCGCCGTGCAACAGGGCAAGGCGCTGTACATCGGCATCTCGTCGTATTCGGGCAGCAAGACCCGGGAAATGGCCGCCTTGCTCAAGCAGTGGAACGTCCCGCTGCTGATCCACCAGCCGGCCTACAACCTGCTCAATCGCTGGGTGGAAAAGGACCTGCTCGACACCACCGATGAGCTGGGTGCCGGGGTCATTGCCTTTACTGCCCTGGCCCAGGGCCTGCTGTCCGACAAATACCTCAATGGCGTGCCGCAAGACGCCCGGGTCAATCGCCCCGGTGGCGGCTCGCTCAAGGCCGAGCATCTGTCGGAGCAGAACCTGGCCCATGTGCGGGCGCTCAACGAGATCGCCCGCAGCCGTGGCCAGAGCCTGGCGCAAATGGCCCTGGCCTGGACCCTGCGCGATCCGCGGGTGACGTCGGCGCTGATCGGTGCCAGCCGCCCCGAGCAGATCATCGAGAACGTCGCGGCGCTGAACAACCTGGCGTTCAGCGCCGAAGAACTGGCCGCGATCGATCGCTTTGCCGTGGAAGGAGGGATCAACCTGTGGGCCCGGCCTTCACTGGCTGAGTAAGGTGCAGGTGCGCGGCGTCGGCCGGGTAGTACAACGGCCGCAGCGGCGCCTGCCAGGCAATGCTGAAAAACACCCGGGGTGCCTGCCCGGTATCGGCCGGCAACAAGGCCGGGTTGCGCATCGGCTTCCAGGCAATGCTGTAAAAGGTGCTCATGTCCATGTTCTGCCCCGCTCAATGACCAGCGGATCGGTGGAGTCGTGCGGGGCTATGTCCCGGACCCTGGGCATGTTATCCGGGCGTTTGCTGTACAGGTCGAATCGCGGCGTCGGCGGCGCCGCATCGTGGTACTGCGGGTAGTGCGCCTGGAAATCCAGCGCGGCCTGGATAATCTGTACCTCAGCAAAGCGCGTTCCCCAGAACGCTGCGTTGATCGGCAAGGAGGCAGGCACACCGGTACGGCCATGCCCGATCGGAAAGGTCACCATCGGCCAGCCCAGCGCGTTGGGCAGATCATAGTAGGTGCGTCGTACCTGCAAACCGTTTTCAGCCCGCTCCAGGCCGAAACGCAAGCCAATGTGCGAGCCCAGCGGCATCACCAGCATGAAGTCCACGTCGTGCTCATGCAGCGCCTGATACCACACTTGCTGTTGCCGCCGTCGACGCTGGTCAGCCTCGACGATTAACGAATAAGGCACCTGCTCGATAACCGCCTTATAAAACTGTGCATTGAAATTTTTCAGCAACTCTTCACGATAAGGCGACGGGCGGCGTACGGCAAAATCGGCCACCGCTTTCCAGTAGCGCGCCTCGTATTGCACCGGATAGCTGGTCAAAGCCGCCGGTGTCAGGCGCATAAAAGGATCCGGGGTATCAAAAATAGGGCCGGCACCATAGTACGGGCGGTTCTGCGACTGCGTCATGTCGAGGCCGGGAAAATCCAGCACCCGTGCACCCAGCCCGGTCAGTTGTGCCTTGAAGCGCTCGAAGGCTTCGCGGTAATCGGTGTCATAGAGGCTGGCTGGCGGCTGGCCCAGCCCATCGGGGAACATCCAGTCGGTCTGCGGGATGCCGATGGTGATACCCGCCAACGGCGTGGGGCCTGGACGTGGTGCGCAAGGCAGTTGCAGCGCCGGGATGGGTTGCGACAGGGTCAGGGGGTCATTGAGCGGGTCCAGGCCACTGATGGCTGACAGGATCAGCGAGGCATCGCGTATCGAGCGGGCGATGGTGCCCGGTACATCCCAGCCCATGAGCAGTGGCATCAGGCCGGCGGTCGAGGCCAGGCCTAAAGAGGGCTTGATGCCACTGGCACCGTTGGCCGCCGCCGGGGTGATCAGCGAGCCGCCGGTTTCTGCGGCCAGCGCACCGGCACACAGGCGTGCGACCGGGGCAATGCCGGAGCCGGAACTGGAGCCACCAGGCACCCGGGTCGGGTCCCAGGCATTGGCTCCGAAATCGCCATGCACGCTGCCGGAGTATTCCGAGCAGATGGTGTGGCCCAGCAACACCGCCCCCTGCTCGCGCAGGCGGGCGACGATGGTGGCATCGTGGTGAGCAACATTGGTGTCGAAGGCGTGGGTGCCGTTCTTGCTTTCACGCCCGCAGATCGCCATGACGTCCTTGAACCCCAACGCGATCCCGCACAGCACCGGGGCTGGTCCGCGTGGATCATCAGGGTTGTTCAGCCATAGGTCAGCCCAGCGAGCCTGGCTCAGCGCCTCTTGGGCATCGATGCGCACAAAGGCATTGAAACCGCCATTGTCGTCGTACACCTCGAACGGTCCGTTGAGCTCGTAGATCCGTGCCAGGTAGGCAATGGTCACTTGCTCGGCGCTCAGTTCGCCGGTGCGAAACAGCACCGCCATCTCAGCGATTTCATAGTCGACGATGCGGTTGCGCAATCGAAAGGACGCGCGCGGCGGCAGGCAGGCCAGCAGTCGCGCATTGATTTCCCGCAGTTCGGGGAAGGGGGTGTACTCCATCACGATCAACTCCTTGAAGCCCTGGAAGACAAGGCTGTTTCAAGGAGCTAATCAGCGAATGTGGCGGGCGTAAACTGGCAAAAATATCAGTCCGGCCTCGAAGGCCGCGACCCGCCTTCGTCAGCTGTCTTCGCCGTCGTCATCGTCGCTGCCATCGACCTTCATGCCCAGTTCCTTGATCTTGCGGGTCAAGGTGTTGCGGCCCCAGCCCAGCAGCACGGCGGCATCGCGACGACGACCGGCGGTGTGCTTGAGCGCGGTCTCTATCATGATCCGCTCGAAGGCCGGCACGGCACTGTCGAGCAGGTTGGACTGCCCGCGTGACAGGGCCTGGTCGGCCCACTGGCGCAGGGCCTGCTCCCAGTTGGTGACCGGGGCGGCGTCCTGCGGGACGTTGAGCAGTTCCGGTGGCAGGTCGCTGATGTGCACTTCGCGGCCCGAGGCCATGACCGTGATCCAGCGGCAGGTGTTTTCCAGCTGCCGCACGTTGCCCGGCCACGGCAGGTGTTTGAGGTATTCCTCGGTCTCGGTCTTGAGCAGCTTGGGTTCCACCGCCAGTTCCAGCGCCGCGCGGCTGAGAAAGTGTCGGGCCAGGGTCGGGATGTCTTCACGACGGTCCGACAGGCGCGGAATGTGGATGCGGATCACGTTCAGGCGGTGGAACAGGTCTTCGCGGAACTTGCCGGCCTGCACCAGGGTTTCAAGGTTCTGGTGGGTGGCGGCGATGATGCGCACGTCGACCTTGACCGGCGTGTGACCGCCGACCCGGTAGAACTCGCCATCGGCCAGCACGCGCAGCAGGCGGGTCTGGGTGTCGGCCGGCATGTCACCGATTTCGTCGAGAAACAGCGTGCCGCCATCAGCCTGTTCGAAGCGGCCGCGGCGCAGGTTGGCCGCGCCGGTGAAGGCGCCTTTCTCGTGACCGAACAGCTCCGACTCCATCAGGTCCTTGGGGATGGCCGCCATGTTCAGGGCAATGAACGGCGCCACGGCACGCGGGCTGTGGCGATGCAGGGCGTGGGCCACCAGTTCCTTGCCGGTGCCGGACTCGCCGTTGATCAGCACGGTGATGTTGGAATGGCTCAGGCGCCCGATGGCACGAAACACTTCCTGCATCGCCGGCGCTTCGCCGATGATTTCCGGGGTGCGGGCCACCACCTGCGGCACGTCCAGGCCCTGTTGTTCCTGGGCGTGCTGGTTGGCGCGCTTGACCAGCGAGACGGCTTCGTCGACATCGAACGGCTTGGGCAGGTACTCGAAGGCACCGCCCTGATAGGACGCCACGGCGCTGTCGAGGTCCGAATGCGCGGTCATGATGATCACCGGCAGGCGCGGGTGCTCTTCACGAATGCGCGCCAGCAGGTCCAGGCCACTGGCGCCGGGCATGCGGATGTCGGAAATGATCACGTCCGGCTGCTGGCGGGCCAGGCGGCTCATGACGCCATCGGCGCTGTCGAAGCTCTGCGTGGTCATGCCTTCCTGTTGCAGGGCTTTTTCCAGCACCCAGCGGATGGAACGATCGTCATCTACGATCCAGACAGTTTCACTACGGCTCATGTCGAAGCGGCTCCTTGTTCCAGCGGCAGGAAGATCGAGAAGTTGGTATGGCCAGGATGGCTTTCACACTCGATCAGGCCCTGGTGCTGGCTGATGATGTTCTGGGTAATGGCCAGGCCCAGCCCGGTACCGTCGGGGCGGCCGCTGACCATCGGGTAGAAGATGGTTTCCTGAAGCTC
This sequence comes from Pseudomonas sp. Leaf127, assembly GCF_001423155.1. Lineage (NCBI taxonomy): Bacteria > Pseudomonadati > Pseudomonadota > Gammaproteobacteria > Pseudomonadales > Pseudomonadaceae > Pseudomonas > Pseudomonas sp. Leaf127. The sequence goes on from NZ_LMOA01000022.1 coordinate 351,804, forward strand.
GGCCGGGATGCCGGGGCCGTTGTCGATGATCTCGACCTTGGTGACCAGCCGGTGGCGGATATGGCCGATGGTGAACTGACGCATGGCACGGCTGCGCAACGTGATACGTCCCAGGCGCAGCTCGTTCTGGCTGTTGATGGCCTGCATGGCGTTGCGCACGATATTGAGCACGGCCTGGATCATTTGCTCGCGGTCGATCAGTACGTCGGGAATGCTGGGGTCATAGTCGCGCACCAGAGTGATGCGTCCCTGGCTTTCGGCATCGACCAGGCTGCAGACGCGTTCGAGCACTTCATGGATATTGGTCGAGGCCAGCGACGGCAGCTTGTTGGAACCCAGCATGCGGTCGACCAGGTTACGCAGGCGGTCGGCCTCCTCGATGATGACGTTGGTGTAGTCCTTGAGGCTTTCTTCGGGCAGCTCGCGGGCCAGCAACTGGGCGGCTCCGCGAATGCCGCCCAGCGGGTTCTTGATTTCGTGGGCCAGGCCGCGCACCAGCATCTTGGTGGTTTCCTGCTTGGACAGCTGGGCCTCTTCCTTGGTGATGCGCAGCAGGCGATCACGCGGGTGAACCTCAAGCAGCAGCAGGGTTTCGCCTTTGTTCAGGATCGGCGTGACGGCGTAGTCGACGGTCAGGGTCTGGCCGGTCAGGGCCGTGAGCATGGCTTCGCGCTTGGTGAACGGGTGCGCATGCTCCACGGCCTGGCGCAGCGAACTGAGGGCTTCGGCGGACTCGGTGAACAGTTCACTGATGAACTGCCCGTGGCTGCGCTGGCCACTGATGGCAAGCAGCATTTCTGCGGCGGGATTCATGTACTCAAGGCGCAAGTCGGCGTTGAGCAGGATCGTCGCAGTGGTCAGATTGTCGAGTAACAATCGGTGCAGCGCGTCGCTGATAGTCATGAATCCGGGTGACCTCTTTTGGCACAGGGCAATCGCGAAAGGTGAATGCTGGGAGGATTTGCCAGCCTGTGCACCTTCACTGAAACAATGCGTAACGGAATGCTGTGCTGGATGAAGTTGCAAGAACCAAACCAAGGCTCCGAAAAGAAGCGCGTTTTCCACAAAAACCGGGCTTTTTTCGTGCTCTTGTTGTTTGGCAGCGACTTTGGATAGACAAAATTGAACCGAATCAGGGCCAGGGCCCGGTGCGCCGGATTATTTATGCACCAGTTTAGTGCCTTGCAATATTTTTGCGCATGGCGCTGCTGCTGTAACGCAGGGGCAGGCCTATCAGAAAAAGGGCAGCCAGCGGCTCTTCTGCTCTGGCTTGTCCTTAAGCGGGCATTCCGGGCGCACGCCGTATTCGGGCAGTTGGCAGGGGTTGGTCTGGCGTTTCTGCGCCAGGGAGATGCGTTGCAGGTGAAAGGGCTGGCTGGGGGTCTTTTCCAGCAGTCGGCCGTTGCGGTCGAGGATTTCCACCGACAATTGATGCGTGCCCCGGTCAATGTGGCTCAGCGGGAAGACCGGGCTGCGCCCCGGTTCGGCAACCGGCTGGCCGTCGAGCAGCAGGCGATACACATGACCTTCCTGCAGCGCCGGGTCGCTGTTGACCGTCACGATCAGGTTGCCCTCGGCATTGCGCACGGTGGTATCGGGCTCGGGCACCAGAATGCGCAGCAGGGAGTAAGGCACTGCCGGCTTGCCTGGCTGAGGTGCCGCTGCCGGACTGATCTTGACGCGGCGGGTCGGCGGCGTGCCGGTCATGGTGTTGCTCGGAGCCACCTCCACGCGCTTGGCATTCTTGCGTGGCTGGTCAGTGAACACACGGTTGCCCTGGGCGTCGGTGTAGGTATAGATCTCGGCCAGCGCCGGGCCTGCGCTCATCAGCACGCCCAGCAACAAGAAATGCGACAGGTTCACCTCAGGACCCGCCCACGGCCGCGCGCATGATACTCAGCGTCACCTCAGGGCTCTGCTGGATGATCCGCCGGGCGTCTTGCACCAGCACCGCAAAGCGATGCTCGCCGCGATCGATGTTGACCACCTGCAGGCGCGGCAGGTTGCTGGGCTGGCCGTAGGGTTCGCCGTCAACCAGCAGTTGCAGGCGATGGCCCGGTTGCAGGCGCGGCTGCACCCGTACGCTGAGCGTGAAGGTGCCGTCGTTGGCGCGAATGATGGCGTCGGCTGGCAGGTCGGTCAGTTCCAGTTGGTCATAGCTGGCCTGTTGCGCCGGAGTCTGTGGCGCATTCTGGCTGGGCGGCGGCGCTACCGGAGGCTGGGCCTCAATGCTGTTGAGCGGCTTGAGTTCGACGGTCTCGGCCCGGGTGCCATCGGGTGGCTGGCTGCTGTAAGCGGTATTGCCGTTGGCATCGGTGTACTTGTAGATCTGCGCCAGGGCAGGTACGCAGATCAACAGCAGCAGGCAGGCGAGATAACGGCGCATGGACTTCTCGGCATCAAGGGGCGCGATGGACGCTCAGCATAATGCACATCGGCGCACATTGCGTGGGCCTCAGTAGTGGCGTGCCCGGTCGAACCAGTGCCGTGCCATCGCCTCGGTCACGCCCAGGCGCAGGGCATCCTCGCTCTGGCTGAGTTGCCAGACCGCTTCGCCGAGGTCTTCGCGTTCGCCGGTTTCGATGTTCTTGAAGGCATTGAATCGGCAGGCAAAGGTGCTGATGGCGGTTTCGGCCTGTGTCAGGTCCTGTGCCTCGGCCAACTGCGCCAGGGCCTGGTCGAACGCCTGGTTGGCCAGGGTGGCCTGCCGCTTGGGCCAGGCCGAAAAGGGACGGCCGAACTCGCTTTGCCACCACGCAGCGCTGCGCAACTGGCTGACCGCTGCATGCCCGGCCCAGGCCCGCACCTTGCTGCGTGCCTTGAGTTGCTGGCGCAGGCGCTTGCCGGCCTCGGCCTCGACATTGAAGGCCACGAAATGCTCCAGTTGCGGCCAGTGATCGAGCGCGGGCAGCCCGTCCAGCGTCGGCATGAAGCGCAGGTTCAGGGTGTTCAGGTCGCGATGGCTGGCCAGGTGCTCAAGGTCACAGAAGTGCCCGTACAGGCTCAGCGACCTGAGATGGCTAAAGCGCTCCAGGCCCTTGAGTGAAACTGGCTGCGCCATCGGGCCGTTGTGCAGCGACAGGGTGTCGACCTGATGCAGGGCGCCCAGGTCAGGTAGCTCAAAAGGCGCGGCGGTGCGGCGGGCGAGGGTGGTGGGCGCAAGGTCCAGGCTGTCGGGCAGGTCGCCGTCAACGCTCAGGCGTGTCAGGTCGCCCTTGAGGCTCAGGTGCCGGTGAGCGCCGCCGGTCTGTTGTCCGGGTAACGTCAGGTGCAGGTGAGCACCCGGCGCGCTCAGGTCCACGGCCAGGATTTGAATCGCACTGTGGCGGGCATCGATCCGGGTGTCTTGCGTGAGGATCGGCGTCCAGCGCAGGGTTTCGATCGGCCGCTGGCAGGCCCAGGCAAACACGCCGCTGTCGCTGCCGGTGTACTGCAGCACACGCGGCCAGGGCGAGCCGGCCGGCGTGCTGAAGGCATCGAACACGTGCCAGTCCGGCGTTTCGTGCGCCTCGACATGCAGGTCGGCCTGCTTGCCTTGCGAAGCCGGCCCGATGCGCAGCAGGCCGACGCCCGGCTCCCGGGTCAGGGTATGGCTGGCGGGACCGGTCAGGTCGAGGGTGTGCTGCATGTCTTTGGTCATGGCCGCCACGATAGCGCCTGTACAACGAAAAAGGCCACCCGCAGGTTGATGCCGATCAGTCAAATAATCCGCGCCAGCGCAGGCGAGTCCCGGCCGAATACAAATCAAGGGTCGGTGGCACACACCTCGGCAGTGGCCAGGACCAGTGCCTGGGCATGGGCCGGATCGCCGGGAAGCGGGCCGAGGCCTGCGTTCAGCCAGCGCCTGCACGCAGGGGCTGCCTGGAAAGGTTGAACGTCTGCATAGGACTGAAGCAGTTGTGTCTGCAAGCGGTCGAGTTCAGGGCGGATGTCCTGCGCCAGGTCCTGCCTGGGGGTGTCCGGTGCCCGGCCTGCCGTGCGCCATTGGCTGAGTCGTGCATTCTGCACCTGCTTGCTGGCCTCGATCTGGGCACGGAACAACCGCTCGACCCTGTCGGGATCCAGGTTGAATGCCGGCGCACGGGCCCTGGCGTTGGCGATGACCTGCCGCTCACGCGCCGGGTCCTCGACGGCCTTGCCGCTGTCCCATTTGCTCAAGGCAACCTGATCGGCCAGGGCCAGGCGCTCATGAATGGCCTGCAAGAGCGGCCCCATGGCCGTGCTGCCCGGTTCCGTTGCCTGGGCGAAGGTGAAGGGCAAGTGCATCAAGGCCAGGAGTGCAGTCGCTAGCGGCAGGCGCATGGGTTATCTCGTGTCAGCGTGGTTGAGGGCTGCGCGCAGGTGTCGATTCATGCCCGGCACCAGTGCGCACTGCAAGACTGCCAGAGAGCCGCACAGCGCCAGCGGTAGATATGTACCGCGTCTGGGGTGGAGGATGTATGTATGTGCCAGAAACGAAAAAGGCCACCCGAAGGTGACCTTGTTCGTTACGCAGGACAAGCCCGCGCGGTGCAATCAGCAGCTGTAGTACAGGTCGTATTCCAGCGGGTGTACGAAGGTGCGGACCTTGATTTCTTCGTGGCTCTTCAGCTCGATGTAGGCATCGATGAAGTCGTCGGAGAACACGCCGCCCTTGGTCAGGAATGCACGGCCCTTGTCCAGCTCTTCCAGGGCTTCTTTCAGGCTACCGCAAACCTGTGGAATCTCTTTGGCCTCTTCAGGCGGCAGGTCATACAGGTTCTTGTCGGCGGCATCGCCTGGGTGGATCTTGTTCTGGATACCGTCCAGGCCGGCCATCAGCAGGGCAGCGAAGGCCAGGTACGGGTTGGCAGCCGGATCCGGGAAACGGGCTTCGATACGACGGCCGCGTGGGCTGGAGACGTAAGGAATACGGATCGAGGCCGAGCGGTTACGGGCCGAGTAGGCCAGCATGACCGGGGCTTCGAAGCCTGGCACCAGACGCTTGTAGGAGTTGGTGGCCGGGTTGGTGAAGCCGTTCAGGGCCTTGCCGTGCTTGATGATACCGCCGATGAAGTACAGGGCAGTGTCGGACAGGCCGGCATAGCCTTCGCCGGCAAAGGTGTTCTTGCCGTCTTTGGCGATCGACATGTGCACGTGCATGCCCGAACCGTTGTCGCCGTAAAGGGGCTTGGGCATGAAGGTGGCGGTACGGCCATAGGCGTCGGCCACGTTGTGGACAACGTACTTCAGGGTCTGGACTTCGTCAGCCTTCTTGACCAGCGTGTTGAATTTCACGCCGATTTCGTTCTGGCCGGCCGTGGCCACTTCGTGGTGGTGCACTTCGACGAACTGGCCCATTTCTTCCAGTGCGTTGCACATGGCAGTACGGATTTCGTGGTCGTGGTCGACCGGTGGCACCGGGAAGTAGCCGCCCTTGACGCCTGGACGGTGGCCCTTGTTGCCGCCTTCGACGTCCTGGTCAGTCATCCACGAGCCTTGCTCGGAGAAGATCTTGAACATGGAGCCGGAGATGTCGGACTTGTACTTGACCGAGTCGAAGATGAAGAATTCAGGCTCTGGACCGACGAACACGGTGTCGCCGATGCCGGTGGTCTTGAGGTATTCCTCGGCACGGTGAGCGATGGCGCGCGGGTCGCGGTCATAGCCCTGCATGGTCGACGGTTCGATGATGTCGCAGACCAGGATCAGGGTCGGCTCTTCGGTGAACGGGTCCAGTACGGCCGAGTCGTCGTCCGGCAGCAGGATCATGTCGGAGGCTTCGATGCCTTTCCAGCCTTCGATGGAGGAACCGTCGAACATCTTGCCGACTTCAAAGAAGTCGTCGTCCAGCGCATCGCGCGCCGGCATGGTGACGTGCTGCTGCTTGCCCTTGGTATCGGTGAAGCGCAGATCAATCCATTTAACGTCATGATCTTTGATGAGTTGAACCGACTTCGACATGGTGTCCTCCGGGTGACTTGAGGCCGCTGCTTGGTGTTGGCCCCGACGATTTGGGTGATGCACGGCGCAGAATACTCTGCCATGGCAACCTGCCTCACAAGGGAGCAATTTGCATGCCAGTGCCCTGAGTTGGGTTCTGCGCCCCAAATCCAAGCGTTAAATGCCCGCAGGCGGATTTTCGGCAAAATATGTGCACCATCATGAGGCTGAATTTGCTGCAAGTGTTCGTTTTTGGTGCGCCGATGATCGGGCATACGATAACTGGTTAAACCTTGAGCAATTTCCGCTATAATCCGCGCCCCTCTTTTTTAGCTGGCCCCACGCGCATTGTTTCTATGAAACTGATCGTCAAAGTTTTCCCCGAAATCACCATCAAAAGCCCGCCGGTGCGCAAGAAGTTCATTCGCCAGCTGGCCAAGAACATCCGTACCGTCCTGCGTGAGCTGGATGCTGACATCGTCGTGGGCGGCGTGTGGGACAACCTGGAAGTCGAAACCCGGCTGACCGATCCGAAGATCCTGCAGGGCATTACCGAGCGCCTGAGCTGCATGCCCGGGATCAACCAGTTCCTGCAAGTGGCCGAATACCCGCTGGGCGACTTCGACGACATCGTCGCCAAATGCAAGGCGCACTACGAAGACCTGTTGCCCGGCAAGGTGTTTTCGGTGCGCTGCAAGCGTGCCGGCCGGCACACGTTCACCTCCATGGAGGTCGAGCGTTACGTGGGCAGCCAGCTGCGCCGTCAATGTGGCGCCGCCGGCATCGAGCTGAAGCAGCCCGACCTGGTGGTGCGCATGGAGATCCGTGACCAGCGCCTGTTCGTGATCCACAGCCAGCACCAGGGCCTGGGCGGCTACCCGCTGGGCGCGCTGGAGCAGACCCTGGTGTTGATGTCGGGCGGTTTCGACTCCACCGTGGCGGCCTATCAGATCATGCGCCGCGGCCTGGTCACGCATTTCTGCTTCTTCAACCTGGGCGGCCGTGCCCACGAACTGGGCGTGATGGAAGTCGCGCATTTCATCTGGAAAAAATACGGCAGCTCCCAGCGTGTGCTGTTCGTCAGCGTGCCGTTCGAAGAAGTTCTGGGCGAAATTCTGCAAAACGTCGATGACAGTCATATGGGTGTAGTGTTGAAGCGTATGATGTTACGCGCAGCCTCGGCCATGGCCGAACGCCTGGAGATCGACGTGCTGGTCACCGGCGAGGCGATTTCCCAGGTGTCGAGCCAGACCCTGCCGAACCTGAGCCTCATCGATTCGGTGACTGACAAGCTGGTGCTGCGGCCGCTGATCGCGACCGACAAGCAGGACATCGTCAACCTGGCGACGAAGATCGGCACGGCTGAGTTCGCCCGGCACATGCCTGAATATTGCGGGGTGATTTCGGTCAACCCCAAGACCCATGCCAAGCGCAACCGCGTCGAGCATGAAGAAACCCGCTTCGACATGGCGGTGCTGGACCGCGCCCTGGAGCGCGCCCGCCTGGTGACCGTTGATCAGGTGATCGACGACCTGGGCCAGCATGTCGAGGTTGAAGAAGTCCAACAGGCCCTGGCCGGCCACGTCATCGTCGACATCCGTCACCCGGATGCCCAGGAAGACCAGCCGCTGCACGTGCCGGGCATAGAAGTACAGACGCTGCCGTTCTATGCACTGAACAGCCGTTTCAAGGAACTGGACGGTAATCGCCAGTACCTTTTGTATTGCGACAAAGGCGTCATGAGCCGCCTGCATGCTCACCATCTGCTCAGTGAGGGGTATGCCAATGTGCGCGTATATCGACCGAGCTAAACGCCCGGGGCTGTTTGCCTGTGGCTTGCGTCACCGGCCCCCCGACGCCTAGTGCATCGGCCGACGCCTCAAGCTTCAAACGTTAATCGCTGCCCTCAACCGGCAGCAGACCGAATCCTCTGATCGAGATACACAAGTGATCGAAAATCTCCGTAACATCGCCATCATCGCGCACGTTGACCACGGTAAAACCACACTGGTCGACAAGCTGCTGCGTCAGTCCGGCACTCTTGAGCGCAACGAGCTCAACGACGAGCGCGTGATGGACTCCAACGACCAGGAGAAAGAGCGCGGTATTACCATTCTGGCGAAAAACACCGCCATCAACTGGAACGGCTACCACATCAACATCGTGGACACCCCGGGCCACGCCGACTTCGGCGGCGAAGTAGAGCGCGTGATGTCGATGGTCGACTCCGTACTGCTGCTGGTCGACGCCCAGGACGGCCCTATGCCGCAAACCCGCTTCGTGACCAAGAAGGCTTTCGAAGCCGGCCTGCGTCCGATCGTGGTCATCAACAAGGTCGACCGTCCGGGCGCGCGTCCTGACTGGGTTCTGGACCAGATCTTCGATCTGTTCGACAACCTGGGCGCCACCGAAGAACAACTGGACTTCCAGGTCGTCTACGCCTCGGCCCTGAACGGCATTGCCGGTCTGGATCACACCGACATGGCCGAAGACATGACCCCGCTGTACCAGGCCGTTGTCGACCACGTACCGCCACCGGCCGTTGACCGTGACGGCGCGTTCCAGATGCAGATCTCCGCTCTGGACTACAACAGCTTCCTGGGTGTGATCGGCGTTGGCCGTATCGCCCGTGGTCGCGTCAAGCCGAACACGCCGGTCGTGGCCATCGGTGCCGACGGCAAGCGTCGCAACGGTCGTATCCTGAAGCTGATGGGTCACCACGGTCTGCACCGCATCGACGTCGAAGAAGCTGCCGCCGGCGACATCGTCTGCATCAGCGGCATGGACTCGCTGTTCATCTCCGACACCCTGTGCCACCCGGACACGGTCGAGGCGATGAAGCCGCTGACCGTCGACGAGCCAACCGTTTCCATGACCTTCCAGGTCAACGACTCGCCATTCTGCGGTAAAGAAGGCAAGTTCGTGACCAGCCGTAACATCAAGGACCGTCTGGACAAGGAGCTGCTGTACAACGTTGCCCTGCGCGTTGAAGAAGGCGACTCGGCCGACAAGTTCAAGGTTTCCGGCCGTGGTGAGCTGCACCTCTCGGTACTGATCGAAACCATGCGTCGCGAAGGCTTCGAGCTGGCCCTGGGCCGTCCTGAAGTGATCATCCGCGAAGTCGACGGCGTCAAGCAGGAACCGTTCGAAAACGTCACCATCGACATCCCTGAAGAAGCGCAGGGCAAGGTCATGGAAGAGATGGGCCTGCGTAAAGGCGACCTGAGCAACATGGTGCCGGATGGCAAGGGCCGTGTGCGTCTGGAATACAACATCCCTGCACGTGGTCTGATCGGTTTCCGTAACCAGTTCCTGACCCTGACCAACGGTGCCGGCATCCTGACCTCGATCTTCGATCGCTATGACACCGTCAAGTCGGGCCACATGTCCGGCCGTCAGAACGGCGTTCTGGTTTCGGTCGAGACCGGCAAGGCGCTGACCTACTCGCTGGAAACCCTGCAGGCGCGCGGCAAGCTGTTCGTCGAGCACGGCCAGGAAATCTACAACGGTCAGATCGTCGGCCAGAACAGCCGCGACAACGACCTGGGCGTCAACCCTACCAAGGGCAAGAAGCTCGACAACATGCGTGCTTCGGGTAAAGACGAAACCATCGCCCTGGTTCCGCCAGTGAAGTTCACCCTGGAACAGGCCCTGGAATACATCCAGGAAGACGAGCTGTGCGAAGTGACGCCGAAATCCATCCGTCTTCGCAAGAAGATCCTGGACGAAAGCGAGCGTACCCGCGCTGCCAAGAAAGCCAAGAACTGAGTAATCGGTTAACCGGCTGAAAACAAAACGCCCCCGGTCGCAAGACCGGGGGCGTTTTTGTGTGTGCTACTGGCACCGGCGGATGTAGGTGCGCGCTCCTACCGGGCCCGATGTCTACTGCGCGACAAGCCCAGAGTCCCATCAGAACTTGAGCGGCACCCGGCCCGAGTTGGCGTTCAGCGTGCCGCTGGTGTTGCGCTCCACCGCCTTGGGCTTGTAGGCGCAATAGCCCGGGCGCGGGCCGATCTTCGGGTGGCTGCGGCAGGTGTCGGGGCGCTTTTCGTAGATGGTGCACAGCCGGCTCTTGCGGTCCAGGTACAGGCAGTCGTTGTTGCTCATGCGCTGCAGGGTGAAAATCCCGCTCTTCTGGTTGTAGCGCTCGATAGTCCCTTCCTTGAGCAGGCGCTTGGCGATGTTCTTGGGCGGCTCGCCGCTTTCGAACTCATCGACCACACCGATGCGGATCAGGTCCTTGATCTTCACTTCCACCGGCAGGGTGCAGCAGCTGGAAATGCAGCCTCCGCACATGTGGCTGGCGTATTTGGCCCAGGTTTCAAGGCGGTCGATTTCAGCAGCGGCAATCAGGGTGGGTTTCATTATCGGTTCTGGCAGACGGTCATCACGGGCGCGGGATGATACCGGGCTGCACGGCTTTACAGTAGCGATAGATGATGGCCGGGCATTGCGCGGACCTGTGGGAGGCGGCGATGAGGACAACAAAGCCGGCACATCTGCTGCGTCGGTACTGAAGCATTCGCCAGCCGTTGCTGCCTCCCAYAGYCTGGTGCCAGGCCCGAAATTCCGGGTTACATCAATCCGGTAGGARCCCACCCTGTGTCGCTGACACCGCGCCAAGGCGGCACSCTGTCGCGCATCAAACAGGGGACCTGTGGGAGGCGGCTTGCCGGCGATGAGGACAACAAAGCCGGCACATCTGCTGCGTCGGTACTGAAGCATTCGCCAGCCGTTGCTGCCTTCCATAGCCTGGTGCCAGGCCCGAAATTCAGGGTTACATCAATCCGGTAGGAGCCCACCCTGTGTCGCTGACACCGCGCCAAGGCGGCACCCTGTCGCGCATCAAACAGGGGACCTGTGGGAGGCGGCTTGCCGGCGATGAGGACAACAAAGCCGGCACATCTGCTGCGTCGGTACCGAAGCATTTGTCAGCCGTTGCTGCCCCCCCACACGTTCAATCAGCGGGCATTAGTGTCAGCTCTGCAGCACCTGCGCCAGCGCCTCCAGGGTTTCCTGCCGTTCGGCCTGGCTCAGCCGGGGATGGGCGTTGAGCGCCGACCATTGCGGATGCGCCCGCGCCTTGCGCAGCGGCTCGGGCAGTTTGCCCTGGCGCCAGTGATTATCCTGCGGGTCGGCCAGTTCGATGCTGGTCATTGCCGCATGGCCGCGCACGCTCAGAGCCTGCAACAACTGGCGCTGACGCAGGGCCAGCAGGCGCAGCACGCTGTCGTCCACGGTCAGCTCGCGCAGGCCCCTGAGCTTGCCCAGCAAGCGGCCGCCGTAGCTGCGTGCCGTCAGCAGTGCGCCACCGGCAATCGCCCCGACCAGTGCCGCCGCGCCCAGGGTGATGCCGCCGACCAGCAGGTCGACCCCGGCACCGGCCGCTGCGCCGGCGGCCACGCCACCGCCGACCCTTATGCCGAGCAGACGCAGGGTCTCGGGGTTGAACAGGTCGTCGCCCCAGCGCCCGTCGAGCAGCGGCAGATGGCTGGCCGCCGCATCCTGGACTCGAAAGGCATACAGTGTGAGCAGGCTTTCGACGCAGCGTTGCTCGCGCTGGCGCACCGCCTGGTGCAGCGCTTCGATGGCCTGACGCTCGGGCGCTTCGCGCGATTCGACACTGCGCCGGCAGGCCGCACAGTCGATCAACAGGTCGGCAATCAGTCGCGTTGCGCTGTGATAGCGGGCCTGGCGTTGCACTTCGATGTCAGCAATCAGCATTTCCAGGCGTGTACGGGCGCTTTCCAGCAGCAGGGCCAGGCTTTCATACAGACGGCGCTCGCCGTCTTGCGGCGGCGCGACGCTGTCGAAACGCACCAGCGCATGCAGGCCCAGGCGTGACAGCGCCTCGCGCCAGTCGGCTTCGCGCTGTTGCGGGCTGCTGACAAAATTGAGCACCGGCAGCAACGGCTTGCCACAGCTGGCCAGCACCGCCAGTTCATCGCGGTACTTGGCCAGCACCGGTTCGCGGGCGTCGATCACGTACAGCCCGGCATCACACGCCAGCAACTGGCGCAGCACCTTGGCTTCCTGCTCGAAGCGCTGGCGCGCCTCGCTGCCCTGCAGAAACAGCGCCAGCCGCGCCGGGCCGTCCAGGCGCTGCTCGGCGGCCACGCGCTCCAGGTAATCGAGCAGGTCGATGGCGTCTTCAAGGCCCGGCGTATCGTACAGCTCCAGCAGTGCCTGGCCGTCCACCGACAGGCGGGCGCCCTCGACATGCCGGGTGGTGCTGGGGCGATGTGACACCTCGCCGAAGGTCACGTCACGGGTCAGGGTGCGCAGCAGCGAGGTCTTGCCGACATTGGTGTGGCCGACCACCGCCAGCTTCAGCGCGGGCAAGGCTTCAGTCATGACCTGTCTCCAGCCAGTTCATCGGGGCGCTGTCGGTGCACGTCAGTTGCAGGTCGCGCAGTGCCACTTGCCAGTCGTCCAGGCGCTCGGGATCAAGCTGCTGCCCCGGCGGCGCCGGCAGCAGCCACAGACGGGTGTTGCCGGCACTGCGCGCCAGCTCGGCGATCAGCGCCAGGCTGCCGCGATCCGGCGAGCGGCGCGGGTCGCAGGCGATCAGCAGGCGGGCCGGCAGCGTGTGGGCCAGGTGTTCGAGCAGACGATGGCGCGACTCGCGGCTGTCGAGCACCCCGGCATTCACCACGCTGTCGGCGTGTGCGGGTGGCCAGGGCTGTTGATCGTCCAGCTCGATGGCCACCAGCACGGCGCCATTGCGGGTCATCGCCGCCGTGGGCGCTCTGACCTGATGCACCTGCGCCGGTGCCACATCGTTGACCCCCAACCGCTCGCTACTGGGCATCAGGCGCTCGCGCAACTGCAGGTAGGCGGGGTCTTCGAGGTCCAGCCGCAGGGCCTGGCGCCCACGCCGCCAGCGCCACAGGCACAGCCCGGCCAGCAACAGGCGCGGCAGGATGCCGTAGATCAGCAGCACACCGACCAGCCAGGCGGCCCAGCTCTGCCGGGCGTCTTCCAGGCCGGTGAGGCTGTTGCCGCTGGCGCGGATCATCTCGGCGTCCGGCACACTGAAGCCCAGCCAGGCGGGCAGTGCGCCCAAGGCCTGGGTCAGGCCGACAAACGTCTCGCTGCCCAGAATCGTGGTTTCCCAGACAAACCCGTAGCGCCGCGTGGCCATCAGCGCCAGCATCACCACCAGCGCGCTGAGCAGGGCCAGCAGCCACAAGCCATTGCTCAGCAGGCCCAGGGCCCAGCGCTCCAGGCGTTGGCGTTGCAGCAGCACCAGCAGGGCGGGTGCCAGTTGCACGGCCTGGGCATCGCGGGCCAGCCGGGCACTGAGCCACAACCACACTTGCCCGAGGCTGGCGCTGCCCTGGCGGGTGCACAGCATGCCCAGCGACCAGCCCAGCAACAGCAGCAGGTTGACGCCCAGCAGGCTGCCCAGCGCCCAGAACACATTGACCGGTGCACGCCCGTCGCCCAGCGCGGCAAAGGCCAGGCCGGCGCCGCTGGCCACCGACAGCAGCATCAGTAGCATCAGCGCCAGGCGCGCACCTTGCTTCCAGCGATACAAGGCCGATTTCATGCCGTCACGTTCGGCCAGATGCAGGGCGCGGTGCTGGATACGGGTTGCCAGATCGCCCTGGGCGGTACGCGCCTGGCGACAGGCTTGCAGGTCATCGAGCGGGCCGGCCTGCGCCTCGCGCAGGCGCACCGCTTCAGTCAGCCAGAGGGTATCGAGGGGAGTCAGGGCAGTCACACAGCGTCTCTTTGAGAAATACCAACGGGCAGCATACCGCTGTGAGCGGGCTTGAGGGGTAACAGTTCCGTGGCTCTGGTATTCTCGCCGACATGAAAAAACAACTTCCCCTCAGCCTGATCGCCGCCTTGGCCGCCAACCGGGTGATCGGCATCGACAATTCCATGCCCTGGCATTTGCCGGGGGATTTCAAATACTTCAAGGCCATGACCCTGGGCAAGCCGATCATCATGGGACGCAAGACCTGGGACTCGCTGGGTCGTCCGCTGCCGGGCCGGCTGAACCTGGTGGTCAGCCGTCAGAGCGGCCTGATGCTGGAAGGCGCCGAGGTCTTCGCTTCCCTGGAGGCGGCCGTACAGCGTGCCGAACAATGGGCGAGCGAGCAGGGTGTCAGCGAGGTGATGCTGATTGGCGGCGCGCAGCTGTATGCGCAAGGGCTGCCCGAAGCCGACCGCCTGTACCTGACCCGCGTCGAGCTTGAGCCCGAGGGCGATGCCTGGTTTCCCGCGTTCGACACCGCGCAGTGGACGCTCGCGTCGACCCAGGCCAATGCCGCCGAAGACGGCAAGCCGACGTATCACTTCGAGGTGTGGGAGCGACGCGCAGGCTGACATCCATCTGTCATGAAAGTGTCGCTTTTGCGGCCCGCTGTCGTGAACACACAGATACCTGACGCAATTGAGGCCGCAACGGGTCGCAGGCATGCATAAGTGGTCACAGGATTTTGTTACGGTCGAACGCCTCTACCATGAAGGGGCATCACCATGAAGTTTCAGCGAGGATTGTTAGCGGTCGCGCTCTGCCTGGGTCTGGCCGTTACAGGCCAGGCGTCGGCCACCGATTTGAAGCACTGGCCGGAGCCTGCCGCCAAGGCGCTGGAGGCGATGATCACGGCCAACGCCAACAAAGGTAACTACGCGGTGTTCGACATGGACAACACCAGTTACCGCTTCGACCTCGAAGAGTCGCTGCTGCCGTACATGGAAAGCAAGGGCCTGATCACCCGCGACACCCTCGACCCGTCGCTGAAACTGATTCCCTTCAAGGACACCGCCGAGCACAAGGAAAGCCTGTTCAGCTACTACTATCGCCTGTGTGAACTCGACGACATGGTCTGCTACCCGTGGGTGGCCCAGGTGTTCTCGGGCTTTACCCTGCAGCAGCTCAAGGGCTACGTCGATGAGCTGATGGCCCTCGGCAAGCCGATCCCGGCGACCTACTACGACGGCGACACGGTAAAAACCCTTAATGTCGAGCCGCCGAAGGTCTTCACCGGGCAGACCGAGCTGTACAAGAAGCTGATGGAGAACGGCATCGAGGTCTACGTGATGACCGCCGCCTCCGAAGAACTGGTGCGCATGGTCGCCTCCGATCCCAAGTACGGCTACAACGTCAAACCGGAAAACGTCATCGGTGTGACCATGCTGCTCAAGGACAAGAAAACCGGCGAACTGACCACCGCACGCAAGCAGATCACCGCCGGCAAGTACGACGCCAAGGCCAACATGGACCTGGAAATCACCCCGTACCTGTGGACCCCGGCCACCTGGATGGCCGGCAAGCAGGCCGCGATCCTGACCTACATCGACCAATGGAAGAAACCGGTGCTGGTGGCAGGCGATACCCCGAGCAGCGACGGCTACATGCTGTTCCACGGGGTCGACGTCAGCAAGGGCGGCGTGCACCTGTGGATCAACCGCAAGGACAAGTACATGAAGCAGCTCGACGGCATGATCAAGAGCAACGCCGAGGCCCAGGCCAAGGAAGGCCTGCCGGTGACGGCAGACAAGAACTGGGTGGTGGTCAAGCCGGAGGAGATTCAGTAATCGATTGCAGGTGAGTATTTCACGTGTGCATAAAAAACCGGCGCCTGGCGCCGGTTTTTCATTGACCGCAGCTCGCCTTACAGGCCGTCGAGCAGCGCCTTGTTGCGCACCGCGCCCTTGTCGGCGCTGGTGGCCAGCAAAGCGTAGGCTTTCAGGGCCGTGGTCACCTTGCGTGGGCGGACTTCAACCGGTTTCCAGCCTTTGGCGTCCTGTTCGACGCGGCGGGCGGCCAGTTCTTCGTCACTGACCAGCAGGTTGATCGAGCGGTTCGGGATGTCGATCAACACCTTGTCGCCGTCGCGCACCAGGCCGATGGCGCCGCCGGCGGCTGCTTCAGGCGAGGCGTGGCCGATGGACAGGCCGGAGGTGCCGCCCGAGAAGCGACCGTCGGTCAGCAGGGCGCAGGCCTTGCCCAGGCCCTTGGACTTCAGGTACGAGGTCGGGTAGAGCATCTCTTGCATGCCCGGACCGCCTTTAGGGCCTTCGTAGCGGATGATCACGATGTCACCAGCCTGCACTTCGTCGGCCAGAATGCCGCGTACCGCACTGTCCTGGCTTTCGAAGATCTTGGCGTTGCCTTCGAAGACATGGATCGACTCGTCGACGCCAGCGGTTTTCACTACGCAGCCGTCCAGGGCGATGTTGCCGTACAGCACGGCCAGGCCGCCTTCTTGCGAGTAGGCATGCTCGAAGCTGCGGATGCAGCCGTTCTCGCGGTCGTCGTCCAGGGTTTCCCAACGGGTCGACTGACTGAACGCGGTCTGGGTCGGGATGCCGGCAGGACCGGCCTTGAAGAAGTGGTGCACCGCTTCATCGGTGGTCTGGGTGATGTCCCACTTGGCAATGCCTTCGGCCATCGAGCGGCTGTGCACGGTCGGCAGGTCGGTGTGCAGCAGGCCGCCACGGGCCAGCGAACCCAGGATGCTGAAGATGCCACCGGCGCGGTGCACGTCTTCCATGTGGTACTTCTGGATGTTCGGCGCCACCTTGCACAGCTGCGGCACCACGCGCGACAGGCGATCGATGTCGCGCAGGTCGAAGGCAATCTCGGCTTCCTGGGCCGCGGCCAGCAGGTGCAGGATGGTGTTGGTCGAACCGCCCATGGCGATGTCGAGCATCATGGCGTTCTCGAACGCCTTGAAGTTGGCAATGTTGCGCGGCAGCACCGAATCGTCGTTGTCGCCATAGTAGCGCTGGCACAACTCGACGATGGTGCGCCCGGCCTGCAGGAACAGTTGCTCGCGGTCGCTGTGGGTGGCCAGGGTCGAGCCGTTGCCCGGCAGGGCCAGGCCCAGCGCTTCGGTCAGGCAGTTCATCGAGTTGGCGGTGAACATGCCGGAGCACGAACCGCAGGTCGGGCAGGCGCTGCGCTCGTACTCGGCGACTTTCTCGTCGCTTGCGGTGGAGTCGGCGGCGATGACCATGGCGTCGACCAGGTCCAGGCCGTGGCTGGCCAGCTTGGTCTTGCCCGCTTCCATCGGACCACCGGAAACGAAGATCACCGGGATGTTCAGGCGCAGGGCGGCCATCAACATACCAGGGGTGATCTTGTCGCAGTTGGAAATGCACACGATGGCGTCGGCGCAGTGGGCGTTGACCATGTACTCCACGGAGTCGGCGATGATCTCGCGGCTCGGCAGCGAGTACAGCATGCCGTCATGGCCCATGGCGATGCCGTCGTCCACGGCAATGGTGTTGAATTCCTTGGCCACGCCACCGGCGCGCTCGATCTCGCGGGCCACCAACTGCCCCAGGTCCTTGAGGTGCACATGGCCCGGGACGAACTGGGTGAAGGAGTTGGCGATGGCGATGATCGGCTTCTTGAAGTCGGCATCCTTCATGCCCGTGGCACGCCACAGGGCGCGGGCACCGGCCATGTTGCGGCCGTGGGTGGAAGTCTTGGAACGATAATCAGGCATTGGAGCACTCCGGCAAAGCAGGCTAATCAGTAAGGGGAGTGAGCTTCTATAGGCGCCGCAGACACAGGCAGTGACCGGATGTTGCGAAGAAACCGACTACCGTGGGATCACCGGGCAATCGGCCTGAGCTCATAAACCCGCCGGGGATGACTGGCGATGAATACCGGCGATTCTACACCTTGGGGAGGTGTTGCGGACAGGGAGGTGCTCAAGCGGGTATTTGCTGTGAGGATCAAGAGAAAAGTCTGTTTTTACTGTAGGGCTTTTCTGAACGTGCCTTATGGCGGTGTCAGGGCTGTGATTGCCTCGCTACAGTCTGCGCCCGGCTCGACAAGAGCTCTGACTCAAGGACGCAGCATGAGCGATAAAAGCCCCGGCACCACCGGTATCAAGGCACTGTGCGGCTACTGTGATGAACAGATTTTGCCCGATGACAAGCAGTTGCTGACCCTTTATTCCAATGAGTCGCTGGCATGCCCGTCGTGCAAGCGGCCGCAGAAGCTGCCCGAAGACCAGCGCGAAGCCGTATTGGCAAAAACCGACCCTGGTAAAGGCTATAAATACACAGTCATGGGGCTAGGGCTTTTTACCGTAACGTCCTGCGTCCTTATGCTGATCGGTGCCATTTCCAGCGTCGTCTTCATGCTGGCAACGATGATCTTCCTTGTCGGCAACTTCATTGCAAAGTCCGTTTTTACACCCTCCACGGATGAGTGTGTGGTCAGGCTCGTCGATGGCGAGTGACTAAGGCTCACCCGCGTAAACCGGCCGGGGCGTAGGAGCGCGCTTGCCCGCGACCGAGTGCGCAGCGCTCGCAGAAATCTGCGAAACGCCACAATTTTACGACTGCTAACGCAGCCGGTCGCGGGCAAGCGCGCTCCTACAGTCCCGGTAACCGCTGGGTGATGTTAACTGTTAGGCAACAACCGGCACGTAATGCTCTTGATGTACCGCGTTTCGACGATTGCCGGGTGCACCGGATGGTCCGGGCCCTGGCCGCCGCGTTCGAGCAACTGGATATTGCGGTCCAGGTGACGGGCGCTTTGCAGCAGGATGTTCTGCAGGTCGTCTTCGGGCAGGTGCATCGAGCACGAGGCGCTGACCAGGATGCCGTCCTTGCTGAGCAGGCGCATGGCCTGTTCGTTCAGGCGGCGGTAGGCGCCTTCGCCGTTCTTCATGTCCTTCTTGCGCTTGATGAAGGCCGGCGGGTCGGCCACGATCACGTCGAAACGCTCCTCGGACGCCTTGAGTTCTTTCAGGGCTTCGAACACGTCGCCTTCGATGCAGGTCACTTTCTCGGCAAAGCCGTTAAGGGCGGCGTTGCGCTCGACACCGTCCAGGGCGAAGGCCGAGGCGTCGACACAGAACACTTCGCTGGCCCCGAACGCACCGGCCTGGATGCCCCAGCCACCGATATAGCTGTACAGGTCCAGGACGCGCTTGCCCTTGACGTAGGGGGCCAGGCGCGCACGGTTCATGCGGTGGTCGTAGAACCAGCCGGTCTTCTGCCCGCTCAGCACCGGGGCTTCGAACTTCACGCCGTTCTCTTCCAGCGCGACCCACTCGGGCACCGCACCGTAGACGGTTTCGACGTAACGGTTCAGGCCTTCGGCGTCGCGGGCGCTGGAGTCGTTCTTGAACAGGATGCCGCTGGGCTTGAGCACTTGCACCAGGGCGGCGATCACGTCGTCCTTGTGCTGCTCCATGGTCGCCGAGGCCAGTTGCACCACCAGAATGTGGTCGAAGCGGTCGACCACCAGGCCCGGCAGCAGGTCCGAGTCGCCGTACACCAGGCGATAGAACGGCTTGTCGAACAGGCGCTCGCGCAGCGACAGGGCAACATTGAGACGATGCACCAGCAGCGACTTGTCCAGCGGCAGCTTGATGTCGCGCGACAGCAGGCGGGCGCAGATCAGGTTGTTGGGGCTCATGGCCACGATGCCCAGCGGCTTGCCGTTGGCGGCTTCCAGCACAGCCTGGTCGCCTGCTGCAAATTTGTTCAGCGGGCTGGCGGCGACATCGATTTCATTGCTGTAGACCCACAGGTGGCCGTTACGCAGGCGACGGTCGGCATTGGCTTTGAGGCGCAGGCTGGGCAGGGACATGACGTCGCTCCGGAAAAAAGAGCGGGATTATAGCGCGTCATCCCGGCGGCGGGCCGGGATGAGGCGAATTAACTGACGATGGATCAGGCCGAGAGGGCCTTGATCAGTTGCTCGTTGAAGGCGGGAATGTCGTCGGGCTGGCGGCTGCTGATCAGGTTGCCGTCGACGACCACGGCTTCATCAACCCAGTCGGCGCCAGCATTGACCAGATCGTCCTTGAGGGTCTTGTAGCTGGTGAGCGTCTTGCCTGTCACCAGTTTTGCAGAAATCAGCAACCAGCCGCCATGACAAATCACAGCAATCGGTTTGTTCTGGCCGTTGATGAGATTGACGATGTGCTGCGCACCTTTATCCAGGCGGATGGTGTCGGAGTTCTGCACGCCACCGGGCAGCACCACCGCGTCGTAATCTTCATTCTTGGCCTGCTCGAAGGTGCGGTGCACCTCGAAGTCGTCTGCGGGCTTGTCGTGGTTCCAGCCTTTGACCGTGCCGGCCTGGCTGGACAGGATTTCCACCTTGGCACCGGCCTGTTCAAGCGCCTCCTTGGGGCCGGTGAGTTCAACCTGCTCGAAACCGTCGGTCACCAAAAACGCAACGCGCTTGCCACTTAAAGAACGGGACATGGTCTTCTCCTCAATCGGGTCTGGGACGGCATGCGGCGTGCCGGTTTGCGGTGCCGCGCTTAAAGAGTCCGAAGCGCGGGACGCGGCAAAGTTCAAGGAAATTGACCTTTAATGGTGATGGACCATTCTTGATTAAGGGGGCAGAATTCCGACCTGATCCCGAGTAAGCCTTTATGCCTCAGAAGTTGTCACCGGAGTTGACCCAAGAGCAGATCCAGCAGGCCCTGCAAGGCATCAGTGTGCCTGCGCAGCCGCAAATCCTGGTCGATCTGCAGATGGAGCAGTACATGCCAGACCCTGATCTGGGCGTGATCGCACGGCTGATTTCACAGGATCCCGGGCTGTCCGGCGCGCTGCTCAAGATCGTCAATTCAGCGCATTACGGGCTGTCGAACAAGATCGCGTCCATCGAGCGGGCTGTGAACCTGCTGGGCAGTCGTACGGTCATCAACCTGATCAATGCCCAGTCGATCAAGGGCGAGATGAGCGATGAAACCATCGTCACCCTGAACCGGTTCTGGGACAGTGCCCAGGACGTGGCCATGACCAGTCTGACCCTGGCCAAGCGCCTGGGCTCGCAGACCGTGGACGAGTCCTACGCCCTGGGTCTGTTTCACGATTGCGGCATCCCGCTGATGCTCAAGCGCTTTCCCGACTACATGTCGATGCTGGAAAATGCCTACGCCCGCGCCCGTGGCGAGTGGCGCGTCGTCGACACCGAGAACGAAGCCTTCAATACCAACCACGCCGTGGTGGGCTATTACACGGCCCGTTCCTGGCGCCTGCCCGAGCACCTGTGCGCCGCCATTGCCAATCATCACAATGCGCTGGCAATGTTCCAGGACGATTCGAGCAACAATGCGCCGCTGAAGAACCTGCTGGGCACGCTGAAGATGGCCGAGCATATCTGCCAGTCTCACCGGGTGCTGGGCAAGGAGGACGAGGACCACGAGTGGGACGCGGTCGGGCACCTGGTGCTCGATTACGTCGGCCTGTCCGAATACGATTTCGAATACCTCAAGGAAAGCATCCGCGAGCTGAGCGGACGCTGATCGCCATCTGAGTGAACCATGCCTGAATTGCCTGAAGTCGAAACCACCCGCCGGGGCATCGCGCCGCATCTGCAAGGGCAGCGCGTCGAGCGTGTGATCGTGCGCGATCACCGCTTGCGCTGGCCGATCCCTGAAGACCTGGATGTGCGCTTGTCCGGGCAACGCATCGTCGAGGTGGGGCGGCGGGCCAAGTACCTGTTGATCCAGGCCGAGGTCGGCACGCTGATCAGCCATCTGGGCATGTCCGGCAACCTGCGCCTGGTCGAGGCCGGCTCGCCGGCGCTCAAGCATGAACATGTGGACATCGAGCTGGAGTCGGGGCTGGCCCTGCGCTACACCGACCCGCGCCGCTTTGGCGCCATGCTCTGGAGCCTGGACCCGCATAATCACGAGCTGCTGCTGCGCCTGGGCCCTGAGCCCCTGACCGACCTGTTCGACGGCGCACGGCTGTTCGAGCGCTCGCGTGGCAAGTCAATGGCGGTCAAGCCGTTCATCATGGACAACGCGGTGGTGGTCGGGGTGGGCAATATCTACGCCACCGAGGCGCTGTTCGCCGCCGGCATCGATCCGCGCCGCGAGGCCGGGGGCATTTCCAGCGCGCGTTATCTCAGGCTGGCCATCGAGATCAAGCGCATCCTGGCGCATGCCATCGAGCGCGGTGGCACCACCTTGCGCGATTTCACTGGTGGCGACGGCAAGCCTGGGTATTTCCAGCAGGAACTGTTTGCCTATGGCCGTGGCGGCCAGCCGTGCAAGGTCTGCGGCAGCCTGTTGCGCGAGGTCAAGCTGGGCCAGCGCGCCAGTGTCTTCTGCCCCAAGTGTCAGCGTTGACACAAAGTGAGTCGGTAACGGGCCTTGCTTAACCCCGGGCGCTGTTTATAGTTGATCCATTCAACCCGTGCAGCCGAAGGACCCAGCATGAGCCCGTTTCGTATTCTCGCCGCTACCTTGGCCCTGTTGGTCGGCTTGCAGGCCGCGCCGGCCATGGCCGGCTTCGAAAACCCCACCGCCAGTGGCGACCCTTCCTACGAAATCCAGAACCCGCCGGCGTTTGCCATGATCGGCGACTTGCTGATCGCCCGGCCGCTGCTGATCGCCGCGACCGTGGTCGGTGCCGGGCTGTTTGTCGTGGCTCTGCCATTTACGGCCACCGGCGGCGGCATCGGCCGCACCGGCAAGGCGCTGGTGGTCGACCCGGCCAAGGCGGCCTTCGTGCGCTGCCTGGGCTGTACGGGGGATCGCTACGGCGAACAGGAGTGAAACCGCCCCTGTGACCGGCCTGAACGGCCAGCGCTTGCCGTGCGTGTGATCAAGCCTTGCCGGTGATGTGCAGGTATTTGGTCATCAGTTCGTCTTTGCTTTCGACGCGATTTTCATCCAGCGGAATGCAATCGACCGGGCAGACCTGCTGGCACTGCGGCTCGTCGTAGTGGCCCACGCACTCGGTGCACAGGTTCGGGTTGATCACGTAGATCTCTTCGCCCTGGGAAATCGCTTCGTTCGGGCACTCGGGTTCGCAAACGTCGCAGTTGATGCA
This sequence comes from Pseudomonas sp. Leaf127, assembly GCF_001423155.1. Lineage (NCBI taxonomy): Bacteria > Pseudomonadati > Pseudomonadota > Gammaproteobacteria > Pseudomonadales > Pseudomonadaceae > Pseudomonas > Pseudomonas sp. Leaf127. The sequence continues at coordinate 374,493 of NZ_LMOA01000022.1, forward strand.
ATCGTCAGTGATGATAAGGGACATGCAACTCTCCTGCCGCGGGGAGACCGGGCACATGAAAACCAATGCGGCGAATTGTGCCGCATTAGGTCTTCGGATGCACCCCGCGCTTGATAGCCGATTACGACTGCTTGAAACGCTCGTTCAGTGCCTGGGCCACGGCCGGGTGCACGAACTTGGTGATATCGCCGCCCAGGGCCGCGATTTCCCGGACCAGCGTCGAGGAAATGAACGAATAACGCTCGGAGGGCGTCAGGAACAGGCTTTCGACGTCCGGTGCCAGTTGTCGATTCATGTTGGCCAGCTGGAATTCGTATTCGAAGTCCGACACCGCCCGCAGACCGCGCAGCAACACATTGGCGCCCTGTTCGGTGGCGAACTGCGCCAGCAGGGTGGAAAAGCCCAGCACCTCGACATTGGGCAGGTGACGGGTGACCTCGCGGGCCAGCTCGACACGCTGCTCAAGGCCGAACAACGGGTTTTTCTTGGGGCTGGCCGCCACCGCGATGATCACATGATCGAACAGGCGCGAGGCGCGTTCGACCAGATCGCCGTGGCCCTTGGTAATAGGGTCGAAGGTGCCTGGATACAACACTCGGTTCATCGCGTCGTCCTGTGAGGAGTCCGTTGAGGGATTCGGATGGTAGCGCAGCCACTTGCCGCACGCCAAGCCGTGCGCCTTTTGACCCGCACAACAAGTGCCGATTATCGGTCATCGACCGCTTGCGAGCACTGCAAGGCCAGACCAAAGGCCAGTCGACGCCGGCCCCTGGCACAGCCTATGCTCGGTGGCATGATGATTCGATGTTCTGTCCACAGGAGTTCGTTATGCCGCTTGCGCAACTGATCAGCCCCCGTGAACTGGCCGCCCGGCAGCAGACGCCGGGTCTGGTGATCCTCGACTGCCGTTTTGCGCTGGATGATGCCGATTACGGCCAGCGCAGCTATGCGCAGGGCCATATCGAGGGTGCCCGCTTTGCCGACCTTGAACGCGACCTCAGCGGGCCGGTGACCAAAGGCAGAACGGGCCGGCATCCACTGCCTGACCCCAAGGTGCTGCTTGAGCGCCTGCGCGCCTGGGGCATCAACGATGACAGCGAGGTCGTGCTCTACGACGACGGCCCTGGTGCCTATGCCGCCCGCGCCTGGTGGCTGCTGGCCTGGCTGGGCAAGCGCGAAGGCGTGTACCTGCTCGATGGCGGCCTCAAGGCCTGGCATGCCGCCGGGCTGCCGTTGAGCCTGGATGCGCCGCGCTCGGTGCCTGGCCGGTTGACCGGCGAACCGGACATGTCGCTGGTGCTGAGCGCCGAACGCCTGCAAAACCGCCTGGGGCGCCCGACCCTGACCCTGATCGACGCCCGTGCCGAGCCGCGCTTTCGGGGCGAGGTCGAGCCCATCGATCCGGTGGCCGGGCATATTCCGGGCGCGCAGTGCCTGGTGTTCACAGACAACCTCGGCGAGGGCGGCCGCTTTCTGCCGCCCGAGCAGCTGCATGAACGTTTTGCCCAGGCCCTGCAAGGCCGCTCGCCCAAGGACCTGGTGGCCTATTGCGGCTCGGGGGTGACGGCCTGCCATAACCTGTTTGCCATGGCCCTGGCCGGTTATCCGCTGGGCGCGCTGTATGCAGGGTCCTGGAGCGAGTGGATCACCGACAGCCGGCGTGAAGTGGCGACCGGCGCCTGATCGTTTGCCTTAGGGCCTGTTTTGCCGCGAGACTGCGTTACTCGCCACTCATCTGGAATGACCAGACTTCGCGGCGCCTGCCTTGCCTGGCGGCAAAACGGGCGCCGGCGCGGCCGTGATGAAACGGCAACAGACCCTAAAGCACCCAGCGCAACACGAAGAATACGGCCAGCCCGCCACCGATGGTCGCCAGCAGGTTGCGGGTCAGGGCGGCGATGCCGATGCAGGCGATGCCTGCCAGCAGGTAGGGGTTGTTTAGCGACACCTGCCAGTGCTGGCCGTCCGGCAGCAACATGCCCGGCACCACAATGGCGGTCAGCACGGCCGTGGGCACGTAATGCAGCGCCTGGCGCACCAGCGGCGGGAAGCTCAGGTTCGGCCAGGCGAACAGGCTGTAGCGCAACGCAAAGGTCATGGCGGCCATGGCCGCCACCAGCCACCAGAAACTCATGATTGCACCTCGCCGATGGTGGTGACCGGACGTCGGCGCTCAAGCACGACACCGGCGACGATGCCACTGAAGGCGGCGGCCATCAGCCCCAGCTTGTAGGGCAGGTCATAAGTCAGCAAGGCCACGGCAGCGGCCACCAGCGCGGCAGCGATCTGCGGCCGGTTGCGCAGCATCGGCACGACAATGCCGATAAAGGTCGCCAGCATGGCAAACTCCAGCCCCCAGCTAGCCATGTCCGGCACGGCCTGACCGAACAGCACGCCGACCAGCGAGCTGCCGACCCAACAGGCGTACAGCGCGGTGGCGACGCCCAGCCAGTACCAGTGTGCCTGCGGCGTGCGGCCATGCACCCGGTAGAAGCGCTGCACCACGGCAAAGGTTTCGTCGGTCAGCCAGAACGCCAGCAGCAGACGCCAGCGTTGCGGCAGGGCACTGACGTGCGGTTGCAGGGTCGCGCTGTACAGCACATGCCGCAGGTTGACGATCAGCGTGGTCAGTAGAATCACCGCAGCGCTGGCCCCGGAGCCCAGCAGGCTGATCACGATAAATTGCGCAGACCCTGCATACACCAGCGCCGACATGCCCACCGCCTGCAGCAGCGAGAGCCCACCTACGCCGGCCAGGGTGCCGAAAATGATGCCGAACGGGGCGATGCCGACCTGCATCGGCACACTGTCGCGAAGACCGCGATAAAAAAGATGACTGCGTGACATGCGAAGACCACTCCTTTGGTCGCGCATCTTAATACTTTTTGTCGCTGTGGGAGGCAGGCTGTGGGTGGGAGTTGCCCATACCGGCCCCTCCACACGTTTAGCGTTCGGCATAACCCTGTAGGACCGGCTTCAGCCGGGAATGGCGCTCATCTGCTGCGTCTGTACGGCTCGGCATCAGGCTTACAACGCGTGCGGATACGGGTTGTCGCGCTCGTGGGCAATGCCCAGCCACAGCGGGATACGCCGTTCCAGGTAATAGCCGGGATGGCGCAGCGAGCCTTCGACAAAGCCCACATGCCCGCCCCGGGCCTGCAGCTCGAATTCGATGCACGATGACAACTCCGCTGGTTCGGGCAGGCTGTGGGCGAACACGAACGGATCGTCCAGGGCCTGGATCATCAGCGTCGGGGTGCGGATCCGGCCCAGGAAGTAGCGGCTTGAGGCGCGCTTGTAGTAATCGTGGGCATCGGTAAAGCCATGCAGCGGGGCGGTGACCCGGCCGTCGAAGTCCCAGAAGGTGCGCATGTTTTCCAGCGAGCCCAGCGCCGCCAGTTCGGCCAGGCCTTCGCTGAGGCCTTCGTGCTGGAAGCGCCGCTGCTTGTCACGGATATACCCGAGCATTTCGCGCATGAAGTGGCGTTGATAAATGCGCGAAAAGCCCTGGCCGATACGGTTGGCGCATTCATCCAGGCGAAACGGCACCGACACCGCGACCGCGCCGAGCAAATGGCTGTGTTCACCGGACTCGCCCAAGTACTTGAGCAGTACATTGCCGCCCAGCGAATAGCCCACGGCATACAAGGGCGCCAGTGGGCGCAGGGCACGCAAGTGGGCGATGACGGCGGCCAGGTCTTCGCTGGCGCCGGAGTGATAACTGCGCGAACGCAGGTTGGGCTCGCCCGAGCAGCCGCGCCAGTTGAGCGCCACGCTGGCCCAGCCCTGCGCCATCATGGCCCGTTGCAGGCCCACGACATACGGCGAGTTGGCCGAACCGGTCAGCCCGTGCAGCACCAGCACCAGCGGGGTATCAGGCTGGTGCGGGCCGTGCCAGTCGAGGTCGAGAAAGTCGCCATCGTCCAGCCACAGGCGCTCGCGGGTGCGCTCGATGGGCAGGCCACGGCGCAATAACGGGCCCCACAGGGTTTGCAGGTGCGGATTGCCCAGCCCGGTCGCCGGAACGAAAGGGCTGACATGAAGGGGATGGAAGGAGGGCAAGGGCATGGCGTCGATCGTCGTGAGTGCAGTGTCGGTCGGTTCCCTACGTTGCCATCAAGCGCGGGCCGATGTAAGTGACGATTGGCTCAACGGCAATGGAACACGGCCGGCAGTGCCGGCCGTGCAACAGGTATCAGCCCCTTTGCCAGAGCCCGTAATACACCTGGCCGGCCTTTTTCTCGCGGTGCAGGCGCCAGTTGCCCGGCAGGCCGGTGGTGGAAGGCGGGGTTTCGCTTTCGGTGTAGATCCACGCACGTTCCGCCAGCCAGCCCCGGGTTTCGAGCAGGGCGCAGGCGTTGCTCAGCAGGCCCTGATGGAACGGCGGGTCGAGGAACACCACGTCGAAAGCCTCTGCCGGGGCGGTTTCCAGGTGGCGCAGGGCATCGCTGTGCAGCACCTGGCCATTCTCGCATTTGAGCAGCTCAAGGTTCTGGCGCAGGCTGGCGATGGCGGCCGGGTTGTTGTCCAGCGCCAGGCCCGACTGTGCCCCGCGTGACAACGCCTCGAAATACAGGGCGCCGCTGCCGGTGAAGACATCCAGCACCCGCGCGCCGACGATGGACGGCGCCAGCCAGTTGAACAGGGTCTCGCGCACCCGGTCAGGGGTCGGGCGCAGGCCCGGGGCGTCGGGGAAGCTCAGCCGCCGGCTGCCCCACTCGCCGCCGATGATGCGCAACTGGCCCTGGCCGTTATGCGTTTTGGGACGTGGATTGGCCATTAATGCTCCGGAACGCCCGCAGGCGGTGTGGCAGGTTTGTCAGTAGGTGGCGGCAAGGGTTTCTGCGCCACGGTCGGGCCGACGGTGACGATCACCATCTTGTCGGCCGCCAGGTGTTTGTTCATCGCCGCCTTGACCTGCTCGACCGTCACGGCCTGGGCCTGGGTCATGTAGTCCTCGAGGAAGGTCAGCGGCAGGTCGTAGAAGCCGATGGCGCCCAGTTGCGCCACGATCGAAGCATTGCTGGCCGTCGACAGCGGGAAGCTGCCCGACAGTTCGCGTTTCACATCATCGATTTCCTTCTGGGTCGGACCGTCGGCAAGAAACTTGCCGACTTCATCCTGAACCAGCTTGAGGGTGTTTTCGCTCAGTTCGGCACGGGTCTGCAAGCCGATGGTAAACGGCCCTGGCACACGCATGCCGGTAAAACCGGAGGATACACCATAGGTCAGGCCACGTTTTTCCCGCACTTCGGTCATCAAGCGGCTGCCGAAGCCACCACCGCCGAGCACCGAGTTGCCGACGCTCAGCGCGGCGTAGTCCGGGTCGTTACGGCTGATGCCCAGCTGCGCCAGCATCAGGTGGGTCTGGTTTGAGGGGAATTCGATGTGCGTGACGCCGGCCTTGGGTTCGACCGGTTCCGGCATTTTTGCCAGGGCCGGGCCCTTGGGCAGCGCACTGGACACCTGGGCGGCAATGGCCTGGGCTTCGTCACGCGACAGGTCGCCGACCAGGGCAATGACTGCGTTGCCGGCCGCATAGGCCTTGGCATGAAACGCCTTGAGCTGTGCCTGGGTCATGGCGCCGACACTCTTGGCATTGCCATCGCTGGGGTGTGCATAAGGATGATCGCCATACAGCTTGGCATACAGCGCGTTGCTGGCGATCACGCCAGGGTTCTGCTTCTGGTACTCAAAACTGGCCAGTAGCTGGTTCTTGATGCGTGCCAGCGAGTCGGCCGGAAAGGTCGGCTTGCCCACCACGTCGCTGAACAGCTTCAGGGCCGACTCGCGCTTGTCCTTGTCGCTCAGGCTGCGCAGCGACACCATGGCCATGTCGCGGTACGAGCCGTTGCCAAAATCGGCGCCCAGGCCTTCGAAGCCCTGGGCGATGGCGCTGACGTCCTTGCCCTTGACGCCCTCGTTGAGCATGGCGTTGGTGACCAGTGCCAGCCCCGGGGTGTTCTGGTCCTGGCTGCTGCCGGCGGCGAAGATCAACCGCAGGTCGAACATCGGCAGCTCACGCGACTCGACGAACAGCACCTTGGCGCCTTCGGCAGTGTTCCAGGTCTGGATGTTCAGGTCGCGACGGGCCGGCGCCTTGCTGTCCAGTTCCTTGAGTGACTGCAGGTTCTGGCCCAGCGGGGCATCGGTGCGCGGCGCATCGCTGCCGGCGGCATTGTTGGCCTGCACGGGCAGGGCGATGACAGCGGCCAGCAACAGGCCGGTCAGCGTAGAGCGGTAGGGTGTGCGCATGATCATTGAGCCTTCTTCTCGGGCAGCACGTGCGCAACGCTGAGGCGCTCACGAGTGAAATAGGTCTTGGCGGCGTTCTGGATGTCGGCCGGGGTCACGCTTTGCAGGGCGGCGAGTTCTTCGTCGATCAGCTTCCAGGACAGGCCGACGGTTTCCAGCTGGCCGATGGTGGTGGCCTGGCTGGTGATCGAGTCGCGCTCGTAGACCAGGCCGGCAATGACCTGGGCCCGTACGCGCTCCAGTTCTTCGGCCGACGGGGCCTTGGTTTTCAGCTCGTCGAGCAGGCGCCAGATACCGGCCTCGGTGTCGGCCAGGGTTTTCTTCTTCTGCACGTTGGGCGTGGCACTGATCATGAACAGGCTGTCGCCACGGGTAAAGGCGTCGTAATTGGAGCCGGCACCCGACACCAGTTCTTCGCCACGTTCCAGGCGGCTGGGGATGCGGGCGCTGTAGCCGCCGTCAAGCAGGGCGGCGATCAGGCGCAGCGCCTGCACCGAGCGCGGGTCTTCGGCGGTGGCCAGGCTCGGCACGTTGAAGGCATACATCAGGCTGGGCAACTGGGTCTGCACATGCAGGGTAATGCGCCGCTCGCCGGGTTCGGCCAGCTCCAGCGGTTTTTTCGACGGTGGCAGGTCGCGGCGCGCGATCGAGCCGAAGAAACGCTCGGCCAGCGCCTTGACCTCGTCGGCCTTGACGTCACCGACCACCACCAGGGTGGCGTTGTTGGGGGCGTACCACGATGCGTACCAGTGGCGCAGGTCCTCGACCGTCATGCGGTTGAGGTCGGCCATCCAGCCGATGGTCGGGGTGTGATAGCCGCTGGCCGGGTAGGCCATGGCCTTGAAGCGCTCGAAGGCCTTGCTGACCGGCTTGTCGTCGGTGCGCAGGCGGCGCTCTTCCTTGATGACCTCGATTTCGCGGCTGAACTCGTCGGCCGGCAGCTTCAGGGTCGCCATGCGGTCGGCTTCCAGCTCCAGCGCCACGCTCAGGCGGTCGCGGGCCAGCACCTGGTAATAGGCGGTGTAGTCGTCGCTGGTGAAGGCGTTCTCTTCGGCGCCCAGGTCGCGCAGGATCAGCGAGGACTCGCCAGGCCCGGTCTTGCTGCTGCCCTTGAACATCATGTGCTCCAGCGCGTGCGACAGGCCGGTCTGGCCGGGTGTCTCGTAGCTGGAGCCGACCTTGTACCAGACCTGGGAAACCACCACCGGCGCGCGATGATCTTCACGCACGATAACCTTCAGGCCATTGTCGAGGGTGAATTCGTGGGTCGGTTGCGGGTCGGCTGCCAGGGCAGACAGCGGCAGGCAGAGGGTGCTGAGCAACAGGCCTGCGGCACGGCGGGCTAAAGCATTCATGGCTATTGGAACCTGTAAGACGACCTGCTTGGACTTAGCGTCGGCAGGCACGGGGGTGGTAGGATACTGATCCGTTTGCGCGGCGAACAACCCTCACGGCCTGCCGGCGCGTGAAACTTGTTTTAGGGTGTGTGTGCAAAAGACCGGCCGACGGTTTTACAGACCACCCTTTGCGCGGTTGAAATGTGCCGCGCCAGAACCGCCGAATGAACAAGCAGCCCAGAACGCAGTCTGTTTGGCATGTCAGCATTTTCCGAAAGGCCTGTTGGCGTTTCGCTACTTTGAGATAGCCGTCCTCCATGTTTGGTTCCAACGACGACAAGAAGACCCCAGCTGCGGCTGGCGAAAAGAAAGGCCTGTTCGGGTGGTTTCGTAAAAAGGCCCCGGAGCCGGTCCAGCCGCCCGAGCCTGCCCCCGAGGCCCAGCCTCCCGTCCAGCCCGAAGAGCCGTCTGCTGGCGTAGCCAATGAGCCGCCCGTCGTGACGCCGGCCGAGCCGTTGGTGCCGACGACCCCGACGCCGGTTGCCGAAGCGCCTGTCGTCCAGCCGCCTGTAGCGCCCGCGTCGCCGATCATTCCTGTAGCGCCGGTCGTTGCGCCGCCGGTCGTGCAGCCGCCGGTGGCCGACGTGCCGCCCGTGCCGGCGCCAGTGGCCCCGGCAGCGCCTGCAAGCGTGGCGCCCGAGCCGGTTACACCGCCTGTCGCCCCGCTCTCGGCCCCTGCGCCGGCCCCCGCCGAGGCGCCGACCCCGTCGTGGCTGACCCGGCCGGTGGCCGACGAGTCGGTGGCACGGGTCAACGAGCTGGTACCGCTGGCGGCTCCCGCGCCTGCACCCGCAGCGCCCGTCGAAGCGGCACCGGTCATCACCCCGGAGCCGGTCATCCTGGCGCCTGTGACCGAGCCTGCACCGGTCGCACCAACCCTTGTCATCGCGCCTGTTGCGCAGATGCCTGTTGCCCAGCCTCCTGTCGTCGAGCCGCTTGCTGCCCCTGCGGTCGTGGACCTGGTGGTCGAAACCCTGCCAGTGCCTGCGGCACCTGCCGAGCCCAAGGTCGGCTTCTTTGCCCGTCTCAAACAAGGCCTGTCCAAGACCAGCGCCAGCATCGGCGAAGGCATGGCCTCGCTGTTCCTGGGCCGAAAGGCCATCGACGATGACCTGCTTGAAGAAATCGAAACCCGCCTGCTGACCGCCGATGTCGGCGTCGAGGCTACGTCGGTGATCATCCAGAACCTGACGCAGAAGGTCGCGCGCAAGCAGCTGACCGATGCCGAGGCCCTGTACAAGTCGCTGCAGGCCGAGCTGGCCGCCATGCTCAAGCCGGTCGAGCAACCGCTGGTGATCAAGGCCGAACACAAGCCGTTCGTGATCCTGGTCGTGGGTGTCAACGGCGCCGGCAAGACCACCACCATCGGCAAGCTGGCCAAGAAGCTGCAGCTCGAAGGCAAGAAAGTCATGCTGGCCGCCGGCGACACCTTCCGTGCCGCCGCCGTAGAGCAGTTGCAGGTCTGGGGCGAGCGCAACCAGATCCCGGTGATCGCCCAGCACACCGGTGCCGACTCGGCCTCGGTGATCTTCGATGCGGTGCAGGCCGCCAAGGCGCGTGGCGTCGATGTGCTGATCGCCGACACCGCCGGTCGCCTGCACACCAAAGACAACCTGATGGAAGAACTCAAGAAGGTGCGCCGGGTCATCGGCAAGCTCGACGCCGAGGCGCCGCACGAGGTGCTGCTGGTGCTGGACGCCGGCACCGGGCAGAACGCGATCAACCAGGCCAAGCAGTTCAACCAGACCGTGACCCTTACAGGCCTGGCGCTGACCAAGCTCGACGGCACGGCCAAGGGCGGTGTCATCTTCGCGCTGGCCAAGCAGTTCGGCCTGCCGATTCGCTACATCGGCGTGGGCGAAGGCATCGACGACCTGCGCACCTTCGAGGCCGAACCTTTTGTTCAGGCCCTGTTTGCGGAACGGGAGCGCCCATGATTCGATTCGAGCAGGTCGGCAAGCGTTATCCGAACGGTCACGTCGGGTTGCATGAGCTGAGCTTTCGAGTGCGTCGTGGCGAGTTCCTGTTTGTCACCGGCCACTCCGGTGCCGGCAAAAGTACCCTGTTGCGCCTGTTGCTGGCCATGGAGCGCCCGACCTCGGGCAAGCTCTTGCTGGCCGGCCAGGACCTGGGGCAGATCAGCACGGCACAGATTCCTTTCCTGCGCCGGCAGATCGGCGTGGTGTTCCAAAATCACCAGTTATTGTTCGACCGTACCGTCTTCAACAACGTCGCGCTGCCGTTGCAGATCCTGGGCCTGTCCAAGCCCGAGATCCTCAAGCGCGTCGATTCGGCGCTTGAGCGCGTCGCGCTGTCCGACAAGGCGGCACTGTACCCGGGCGACCTGTCCACCGGCCAGCAGCAGCGGGTCGGCATCGCCCGGGCCATCGTCCACCGTCCGGCCCTGTTGCTGGCCGATGAACCGACCGGCAACCTCGACCCCCGGCTGGCAGCGGAAATCATGGGTGTATTCGAAGACATCAACCGGCTGGGCACCAGTGTGCTGATCGCCAGCCACGACCTGGCCCTGATCGCCCGGATGCGCCATCGCATGCTGACCCTGCAGCGGGGCCGTCTGATCGGTGACGGGGAGGCTGGCGTATGAGCAGCCCGCGCAGTAACGCAAAAGTCTCTGATCGGGTGGCGCCCCGTCCGGCCGACCCCGATCCGAAGAAAAAACGCGGCGCGCATGACGATGACGGCCCGGACTTCAGCACCTTGCTGGCGGCCTGGATCGAAAGCCATCGCAGCAGCCTGGTCGACAGCCTGCGCCGGCTGGGCAAGCAACCGATCGGCAGTTTCTTCACCTGCCTGGTCATGGCCATTGCCTTGAGCCTGCCCATGGGGCTGTCGCTGTTGTTGAGCAACATCGAACGCCTGGGCGGTTCCTGGCAGCGTGCGGCGCAGATTTCCGTGTACCTGCAGATGGATGCCGGACAAGCCGAAGGCGGTCGGCTGCGCGAGCAGATCAAGGCCATGCCGGACGTGGCCGAAGCCGAGTACGTCAGCAGCGACCAGGCGCTCAAGGAGTTCCAGAAGGACTCAGGCCTGGGCGAGGCGCTCAAGGCCTTGCCGAACAACCCGCTGCCGGGCGTGGTGGTGGTGACACCGCAGGAGGTCGACAAACCGGCGCTCGAAGCCTTGCGCGCCCGGCTGGCCGAGTTGCCCAAGGTGCAACAGGCGCAACTCGACCTGGTGTGGGTCGAGCGCCTGGCGGCGATTCTCAAGCTGGGTGACCGCTTCGTCTTCGGCCTGACGGTCCTGCTGGTGGCGGCGCTGTTGCTGGTAATCGGCAATACCATTCGTCTGCACATCGAGAACCGTCGTGTCGAAATCGAGGTCATCAAGTTGGTAGGCGGTACAGACAGCTATGTGCGCAGGCCGTTTCTTTATATGGGCGCACTGTACGGCATCGGTGCCGGCGTGTTGTCGTGGGGTGTGCTGGCGTTTGGCCTGGACTGGCTGAACGACGCCGTGATCGGTCTGGCCGGACTCTATGGCAGCAACTTCGCCTTGACCGGTGTTCCGATGGGCGATGGCTTGTCACTCTTGCTTGGAGCGGTACTGTTAGGGTATATCGGTGCTTGGATTGCGGTCGCCCGCCACCTGAGCGAGCTGGCCCCCCGGTAAATCCGGGCTGTTTCATTCGTTTATGCAGGACCAATTGACTTATTCAGCTGAGGGAACTTGTCTAGCGGTTCCCGGTCAATTTCGCAGTGCTGAGCTGCACCCGCTACATCTGTTGGAGGTTTCTTTCGTATGACCACTTCTTTGCAACCTGCCTATGCATTGGTTCCAGGTGCCAACCTGGAAGCTTACGTGCATGCGGTCAACAGCATTCCGATGCTGACGCCCGAGCAGGAGCGTGAACTGGCAGACAGTCTCTACTACGAGCAGAACCTTGAGTCTGCGCGCCAGATGGTCCTTGCCCATCTGCGCTTCGTGGTGCATATCGCCCGCAGCTACTCCGGTTATGGCTTGGCCCAGGCTGACCTGATCCAGGAAGGTAACGTTGGTCTGATGAAGGCCGTCAAGCGCTTCAACCCTGAAATGGGCGTGCGCCTGGTGTCGTTTGCCGTGCACTGGATCAAGGCCGAGATTCACGAATTCATCCTGCGCAACTGGCGCATCGTCAAGGTCGCCACGACCAAGGCCCAGCGCAAGCTGTTCTTCAACCTGCGCAGCCAGAAAAAGCGTCTGGCCTGGCTGAACAACGAGGAAGTCCACCGCGTGGCGGAAAGCCTCGGGGTCGAGCCGCGTGAAGTGCGCGAGATGGAAAGCCGCTTGACCGGCCAGGACATGGCCTTCGACCCGGCCAGTGAAGCCGACGACGACAGCGCCTTCCAGTCGCCGGCCAACTACCTCGAAGATCATCGCTACGACCCGGCGCGCCAGCTCGAGGATTCCGACTGGACCGACAACTCCACCGCCAACCTGCACCAGGCGCTGGACGTGCTGGACGACCGCAGCCGCGACATCCTCTATCAGCGCTGGCTGGCCGAGGAAAAGGCGACCCTGCATGAGCTGGCCGAGAAGTACAACGTCTCTGCCGAGCGCATCCGCCAGCTGGAAAAGAACGCGATGAACAAGCTCAAGACCTCCATCGCCGCCTGATCCACGCCGTGATGCAAAACGCCCCGACTTGTCGGGGCGTTTTTGTCCGTGCCTGGTAACCGTACGACGATCCTGCAGGACCGGCTTCAACCGGGAAGGGTGAAGCCATCGCGGCTGAAGCCGCTCCTACCGGATCGCCTGCAGGTAATCGTCGCCGCCCAATTGGCGCATCTGCTGGCGGATCCAGCCGGCGCGGCGTGCCACATAACTGCTGGGACGGCTGGCGCTCCACCGGCGCGGGTTGGGCAGCACGGCAGCCAGGTAGCTGGCCTGCTGGGTCGACAGGTTCGCGGCTGAAGTGTGGAAATGATGACGGGCGGCCGCTTCTGCGCCGAATACGCCGTCGTCCCATTCCACGCTGTTGAGGTACACCTCAAGAATGCGCTCCTTGGACCACAGCAGCTCGATCAGCGCGGTAAACCAGGCTTCCAGCCCCTTGCGCAGGTAGCTGCGCCCCGACCACAGGAACAGGTTCTTGGCCACCTGCTGGCTCAGGGTGCTGGCGCCACGCAGCGAGCCGCCGCGTTCGTTATGCGCAATAGCCGCCTGGATAGCGCCGATATCGAAGCCCCAGTGCTCGGCAAAGTGCTGGTCTTCACCGGCCACCACAGCCACCTTGAGCGGCGCGGCGATCTGCTCCCAGGGTTGCCAGTCGCGTTGCAGGTCGATGGGCTGGCCATCGAACCACGACTCGATCTTGCGCTCGACCATCAGCGCGGTGCCCGGTGGCGGGATCCAGCGCAGCAGCAGAACAACAATGAAGCTGCCGGCGGCGAACCACAGCATGGCCTGGATGACACGACGGAAAAGAATACGCAGCATTAGACATCGCTTGGCCGAACCCGTTGAGCGGGCCATTATACAGACCGTGCGCAAATGCCCAGGAGTTCTTGATGCTTCGCAGCTTTTTAATGTTGGCCGCCTTTTTCGGTTTCACCGGCGTGGGCCTGGGCGCGTTTGCCGCCCATGGTCTGAAAGGGCGCCTGAGCCCCGAATACCTGGCGGTGTTCCAGACCGGTGTGCTCTATCAACTGATCCATGCCCTGGCACTGTTCGGGGTGGCCCTGCTGGCCGCGCACATGCCCGGGCGGCTGGTCACCTGGGCCGGTTTCGCCTTTGTCGCCGGTATCGTGCTGTTCTCCGGCAGCCTGTACCTGCTGACCCTGACCGGCATGAGCAAGCTGGGCATCGTTACCCCCTTTGGCGGCCTGTGCTTTCTGTTTGGCTGGTCGATCCTGGGCGTGATGGCCTGGCGGCTGGGCAGCGGCACCTGACCTGCCGGCCACGGCCGGGACGAATGGTGCGCTGCGGGGTTGGTCAGGCCGGCCCGGCGGGCTAGAATGCGGGCCCCCTTAACCATGATGGCTGCTGCTGCGCATGCACATTCAGTTGAACGGCGAACCCTTTGAGTTGCCCGACGGCGCGACCGTCACCGCCTTGCTGGCCCGCCTGGACCTGGTCGGGCGCCGCGTCGCGGTCGAATTGAACCTGGACATCGTTCCGCGAAGCCAGCATGAAACCACCTCCCTGCGCGAAGGCGACCAGGTCGAGGTGGTGCATGCCATTGGCGGTGGTTAGGTTTCGCGGTTACCGATGACCCCTTCTGCACGCTAAAGAGGATCCACGATGAGCAACGCCCGCAGCGACAAGCCCTTCGTTCTGGCCGGCCGGACCTTCGAGTCGCGCCTGCTGGTCGGCACCGGCAAGTATGTCGACATGGAACAAACCCGCCTGGCCATCGAGGCCTCGGGTGCCGAGATCGTCACGGTGGCCGTGCGCCGCACCAACCTGGGCCAGAACCCGGGCGAACCGAACCTGCTCGACGTCCTGCCGCCGGACCGCTACACCATCCTGCCCAACACCGCCGGCTGCTTCGACGCCCCGGAGGCGGTGCGCACCTGCCGCCTGGCACGTGAACTGCTCGACGGTCGCAACCTGGTCAAGCTTGAAGTACTGGCCGACCAGAAGACCCTGTTCCCTAATGTCATCGAGACCCTCAAGGCCGCCGAAGTGCTGGTCAAGGACGGCTTCGACGTCATGGTCTACACCAGTGACGACCCGATCGTTGCCCGCCAGCTGGCCGAGATCGGCTGTATCGCCATCATGCCGCTGGCCGGCCTGATCGGCAGCGGCCTGGGCATCTGCAACCCGTACAACCTGCAGATCATCCTGGAAGAAACCAAGGTGCCGGTGCTGGTCGATGCCGGTGTCGGCACGGCCTCGGACGCCACGATTGCCATGGAGCTGGGCTGTGAAGCGGTGCTGATGAACTCGGCCATCGCCCACGCCCGGCATCCGGTGCTCATGGCCGAAGCCATGAAACACGCGGTCATCGCCGGCCGCCTGGCCTACCTGGCTGGTCGCATGCCCCGTAAACTCTATGCCAGCGCATCTTCGCCGCTGGATGGCCTGATCAAGTAAGAGCCTGTTGATGACTGATTCGCACGTTTCACCCGAGTTGCCCGAAGCGCCAGAAGGCCAGGAACGCCCGCACCGTCGCATCAAGAGTTTCGTGATGCGTGCCGGGCGCATGACCGAAGGCCAGCAGCGCGGCCTGGATCAGGGCTTGCCGCTGTTCGGCCTGCAACTGACCGACACGCCGGTGGATTTCGACCAGGTGTTTGGCCGTTCGGCGCCGCGCACCCTGGAAATTGGCTTCGGCATGGGCCACTCGCTGCTGGAAATGGCCGCCGCCGCGCCCGGGCACGACTTCATCGGTGTCGAGGTGCATTCGCCGGGTGTGGGTGCGCTGCTCAATGGTGCCCTGACCCAGGGCCTCAAGAACCTGCGGGTCTACGATTGCGACGCCATCGAAGTGCTCAACCGCTGCGTGGCCGACAACAGCCTGGATCGCCTGATGCTGTTCTTCCCGGACCCGTGGCACAAGAGCCGTCACCACAAGCGCCGCATTGTGCAGCCCGAGTTCGCCGAACTGGTGCGCAGCAAGCTCAAGCCGGGCGGCGTGTTCCACATGGCCACCGACTGGGAACCCTATGCCGAGTACATGCTGGAAGTGATGAACGTGGCGCCGGGGTATCGCAACCTGGCCGAGGACAACCAGTACGTGCCGCGCCCTGAAGAGCGCCCGATCACCAAGTTCGAACGCCGCGGCGAACGCCTGGGCCATGGCGTATGGGACCTGAAGTTCGAAAAAGTCGCCTGAATCCAACACCGGCCCGTGGTAGGAGCGCGCTTGCCGGAATGCCGGACCACCGCGACCGAGTGCGTAGCGCTCGCAAATTCTCGGAAACGCTGAAAATCTACGGTTAATACACTAGAAAAATCTACGAAACGCCACAATTTTACGACTGCTAACGCAGCCGGTCGCGGGCAGAGCGCGCTCCTACTTGCGATCGGCAATCACGCCGATCAGCACCAGCACCACCAGCAGCACCGGGGCCAGGCTGTAGTTGTTGAACTGGCTCAGGCCCTTGACCACCCAGGGCGTGGCGTAGATCAGCGCCAGGCCGCTGCCCACGGTGCAGGCCAGGGCCAGCAGCGGGATGCGCATCGCGCCCGACAGGCTGCCGGCGCGTTGCTCGACCCAGGCCTTGATGTCCGATCCGAACAACACCAGCAGGCACCCCACCAGCGCCAGGGCGATTTCCGACAGGTTGCTGCGGCTCCAGCGCGAGACCGCGTCCAGCAGATCGAGTACGACGTCCATGCAGGTTCCTTAGCTCAGAAAGTATTGCAACAGGTCGTTGAGGAACAACTGGCCCTGCGGCGTAGCGGCCAGGCGTTGCGGATCGGCGTGCAGCAAACCGCGCCTTATCGCCTGTTCGCGTCCCCCGGCCAGTGAATCCAGGCTTAGACCGGTTCTTTCACGAAATAATGCAGCGTCCACGCCATTTGTCAGGCGCAGGGCGTTCATCAGGAATTCAAAGGGCAGCTCGTCGGCCGTCAGCACCTTGGCTCCGGCCTGGAACGGCTTGGCCGGGTTCAGGTAATCCTTGGGCAGGCGTGTCTTCCAGGTGCGCTCGATGCGCCCGTCCGGATGGCTGAGCTTGCCGTGGGCGCCGGCACCGATGCCGATGAAATCGCCAAAGCCCCAGTAATTGAGGTTGTGCCGCGCCGCCTTGTCGGGCTGCGCATAGGCCGAGACTTCGTACTGGGCATAGCCGTGGTCGGCCAGCAGTTGCTGCCCGGCTTCCTGGATGTCCCAGAGAATGTCGTCTTCGGGCAGCACCGGCGGCTGGTTCCAGAACACCGTGTTCGGCTCCAGCGTCAACTGATACCAGGACAGGTGAGTGGGCGCCAGGGCGATGGCCTGGCGCAGGTCGCCCAACGCCTCGTCCTGGCTCTGGTCGGGCAGGCCGTGCATCAGGTCCAGGTTGAAGTTGTCGAAGCCGGCGGCGCGGGCCATGTCGGCGGCACGGATGGCTTCGTCACCGTTATGGATGCGGCCCAGCGCCTTGAGCTTGGCCTCCTGGAAGCTCTGGATGCCGATCGACAGGCGATTGATGCCCAGGCCGCGATAGGCGCTGAACTTGGCCTGCTCGAAGGTGCCGGGGTTGGCTTCCAGGGTGATCTCGATATCGGCCGCGAAGCGAATGCGCTGTTCCACGCCGGCCAGCAGGCGACCCAGGGCGTCGGCGCTGAACAGGCTGGGCGTGCCGCCGCCGAAGAAGATCGAGCGCAACTCGCGGCCATGCACATGGGGCAGGTCCTGGTCGAGGTCGGCCAGCAGGGCGTCGACGTAGTCCTGCTCGGGCAGCACGGCGCTGGCGGTGTGCGAATTGAAATCGCAATACGGGCATTTGCGCACGCACCACGGGATATGGATGTACAGCGACAGCGGCGGCAGGACAGGCAAGGCCGGCCGGGGCATCAGCGACGAAAACCCGTCGGCGCCGGCATACAGCGGCTGGACGATGGCGTCAGCGGTCATTGCAGGTCCAGGCGCTGGCGCAGCAGGGCCATGGCGCGGGCGCGGTGGCTGAGCTGGTTTTTCTCGGCGGGCGACAGCTCGGCACTGGAGCAATGGCGCTCAGGCACCCAGAACAGCGGGTCATAGCCAAAGCCGTGCTCGCCGCTGGCGGCATGCAGAATGCGCCCTTGCCACAGGCCTTCGCACAGGATCGGCAGCGGGTCGTCGGCATGCCGCACCAGCGCCAGCACGCAGACGAACTGCGCGGTGCGCCGCTCGTCCGGCACGCCCTTGAGGGCTTCGAGCAGTTTGGCGTTGTTGGCGGCATCGCCAAGGCCGTCGGCATAGCGCGCCGAGTAGATGCCCGGTGCACCGCCCAGGAAGTCCACGGCCAGCCCCGAATCATCGGCCAGCGCCGGCAGCCCGGAAATACGTGCCGCGTTGCGGGCCTTGAGAATGGCGTTCTCGACGAACGACAGGCCGGTTTCTTCAGGCTCCACCGTGCTGAACTCGCCGATCGAGCGCAACTGCACGCGGTCGCCGAGCATGGCCTGCAGTTCCTTGAGCTTGCCGCCGTTATGGCTGGCGAGTACCAATTGAGTGATGTTCATCTGTACGTCCGCAAAGTCTGTGGGGTGGGCTGCGCGTCAGACCGCGAGCTGGTGCTCGCTCAGGCCCGGGCTGCGCACCCGGTAGATGCCGATCTCACCCAACAGGTTAGGCCACAGCTTGCTGGCCCAGCCGTGCCGGTGCTGATTGTCGACCGCCATGCGGTCCAGCACCCGCGCCTCGCGCTCGCGGCACAGGGCTTCGAAGTCCTCGAAGGTGCAGAAGTGGATGTTCGGCGTGTTGTACCAGGTGTATGGCATGAAGTCCGAGACCGGCATGCGCCCCTTGCTGGCCAGGTACCAGCGGCAGCGCCAGTGGCCGAAGTTGGGGAAGGTGATGATGCATTGACGACCCACGCGCAGCATTTCGTCGAGGATGCGGTCGGGGTAATGCACCGCCTGCAACGCCTGGGTCATGACCACCACATCGAAGCTGTTGCTGGCGAAGTTGCCCAGCCCCTTGTCCAGGTCCTGCTCGATGACGTTGACGCCCTTGAGCACGCACTGGGCGATGTTGTCGGGG
The DNA here is from genome assembly GCF_001423155.1 of Pseudomonas sp. Leaf127. Taxonomy (NCBI): domain Bacteria; kingdom Pseudomonadati; phylum Pseudomonadota; class Gammaproteobacteria; order Pseudomonadales; family Pseudomonadaceae; genus Pseudomonas; species Pseudomonas sp. Leaf127. The sequence goes on from NZ_LMOA01000022.1 coordinate 392,760, forward strand.
TCTTTCTCCAGCCCGTAGCCGGTGACCTGCTTGTGGTCGCGCAGCCAGGCCAGCAGTTCGCCGTCGCCGCAGCCCAGGTCGAGCACGCGGCTGCCGGCGGGAATCCACTCCTGGATGATCTCCAGATCGGCTCTCATGAGGTCCTCACAGCGCAATACGATTCATGTAGTTGCCGAAAGCCTGCACATAGCGCGGGTTCGGGATCAGGAAGGCGTCGTGGCCCTGGGGGGCTTCGATTTCCAGGTAACTGACATCCTTGCGCGCCGCCATCAGGGCGTCTACCAGCTCGCGCGAGCGCGCCGGCGAGAAGCGCCAGTCGGTGGTGAAGGACATCACGCAGAATTTCGCGCTGGCCGAGGCGAAGGTTTTCGCCAGGTCATCGTTGAAGGCCGCCGCCGGGTCGAAATAGTCCAGCGCCTTGGTCATCAACAGGTAGGTGTTGGCATCGAAGCGCCCGGAGAACTCTTCACCCTGGTAGCGCAGGTAGCTCTCGACCTGGAATTCCACGTTATGGAAGTCGTAGTTGAGCTTTTCGTTTTTCAGGCCACGGCCGAATTTCTCGCCCATCGAGTCATCGGACAGGTAGGTGATATGCCCGACCATGCGCGCCAGCATCAGGCCACGCTTGGGAATCACGCCACGGGCCTGGAAGGCGCCTTCGTGGAATTCCGGGTCGGTCAGGATGGCCTGGCGAGCCACCTCATTGAAGGCGATGTTCTGCGCCGACAGCTTGGGCGCCGAGGCGATGGCCAGGCAGTGACGCACCCTGTCGGGAAAGGTGATGGTCCATTGCAGCGCCTGCATGCCGCCCAGGCTGCCACCAACCACCGCCGCCCATTGCTCGATACCCAGCAAGTCGGCCAGCCGCGCCTGGCTGTGCACCCAGTCTTCGACGGTGACCACCGGGAAGTTGGCGCCATAGGGCTCGCCGGTCTGCGGGTCGATACTGCTGGGGCCGGTCGAGCCGTTGCAGCCACCCAGGTTATTGAGGCTGACGACGAAGAAACGGTGGGTGTCGATCGGCTTGCCGGGACCGATGCAACTGTCCCACCAGCCCGGCTTGCGCTCTTCGGTGCTGTGGTAGCCGGCCGCGTGGTGATGACCCGACAAGGCGTGGCAGATCAGCACGGCGTTGCTGCGCTGGGCATTCAACTGGCCGTAGGTTTCGTAGATCAGGTCATAGGCGGGCAGCGTGCGGCCACAGGCCAGCGCCAGAGGCTCGCTGAAATGCGCCAGCTGCGGCGTGACCAGACCAACACAATCGGGGGGAAAGACCGTGGGCATCGACCCTGCTCTCGCTTGAAAGAGGCGTAAGTCTAAAGACCCGAGGGGGCAGCGGCAACCAATCAACAGGACCGTGAGCCCTGACGACCATCCCGTAGGAGCGCGCTTGCCCGCGACCGGCTGCGTTAGCAGTCGTAAATTTTCAGCGTTTCATAGATTTTTGCGAGCGCTACGCACTCGGTCGCGGGCAAGCGCGCTCCTACCAAGCATTCAGATCAGCAGGCGCAGTACCGGCGGCATGGCGGACATCTTGATCAGCCAGACAATGACGGTCATTTCGATCAGCTTGATGGCCATGAAGGCGGCAATCGGCGACAGGTCCAGGCCACCCAGGTTGGGCAGGCGCTGGCGCAGCGGGGCCAGCAGCGGTTCGCAGATCTGGTTGACCAGTTGCGCGGCCGGGTTGTGGCTGGTCGGGGCGACCCACGACAGGATCACGCTGATAAGCAGGGCCCAGAAGAAAATGTTCAGCAACAGCACGGTGACGCCGATCAGGGCCCACACCAGCAGGTGCAGGACCATGGTCAGAGCGCTGATGCCGGGCGGAACGATGGTGCCGAACTCCAGCATCAGGATGGCGGCCATGATCAGCATCTGCACAATGATGCCCAGCACCAGCGAGGACATGTCCAGGCCGAACACACTGGGAATGATCCGGCGCATCGGGCGCAGCAGCGGCTGGGTGGCCTTGACGATGAACTGGCTCAGGGGGTTGTAGAAATCGGCCCGCACCAGTTGCAGCACGAAGCGCAGCATGACGATCAGCAGGTACAGGCTGCCGAGGGTGGTAACGATGAAACTTGCAGCGTTGGTCAACTCGCTCATTTATCTGCTCCAGTAGTCGAAAATTATTGGCCCAGTTGCTCGGCCAGTTCGGCCGAGCGCCTGGCGGCGGCGGTGAGGGCCGTCTCGACCAGCGATTCGAAGCCTCCGGCCTGGAAGGACTTGATGGCCGCTTCCGTGGTGCCGGCCGGCGAGGTCACGCGGCGGCGCAGTTCGGCGGCATCCACGTCGCTGCCGGTGCTCATCAGCGCGGCGCCCAGGGCGGTCTGTTCGGTAAGCTGGCGCGCCACGTGTTCAGGCAGGCCCAGCTTCACGCCGGCGGCGGTCATGGCTTCGATCAGCAAAAAGAAATACGCCGGCCCGCTGCCGGACACGGCGGTCACGGCATCAAGCTGGTGTTCCTGCTCAAGCCACAGGACGATGCCTACGGCCGACAGCAACTGCTCGGCCTGCTGGCGCTGGGTGCCGGTGACCTTGTCGGTGGCGTACAGGCCGCTGACGCCCTTGCGCAGCAGCGCCGGGGTGTTGGGCATGCAGCGCACCACCGGCTGTTGCTCGCCCAGCCACTGGTTGAGGCTGGCGCAGGTGATGCCGGCGGCCACCGAGACGATCAGTTGTTCGGGCTTGAGGCTGGGGCTCAGGGCCTGGCAGACGGTTTTCATCATCTGCGGCTTGACCGCCAGCAGGATCACGTCGGCGCCCTCGATGGCCACGGCGTTGTCGGCCACGACGGTGATGCCATGCTCGGCGCTGATGCGCGCCCGGGTGTCGGCGCCCGGGTCGCTGGCGCGGATGTTGGCGGCATCGACGCCCTGGGCGCGCAGGCCACCGATCAGGCTGGCGGCCATGTTGCCGGCGCCAATGAAGGCAATGCGAGTGGTGCTCATGAACAGGTTCCTTGAGTCAGAAATCAGGGTTGGCCGTAATTGCGGGCGCCAAACAGGGCCGTGCCGACGCGCACCCAGGTGGCGCCTTCAGCGATGGCGGCCTCCAGGTCGTGGCTCATGCCCATCGACAGAGTGTCCAGCGTCTGGGGCAGTTGGGTTTGCAGGGTCCTTACGCGGGCAAAGGCGGCGCGCTGGGCGGCCACGTCGTCCGTGGGCTCCGGGATCGCCATCAGGCCGCGCAGCTGCAGGCGTGGCAGTTGCGCAATGGCGGCGGCCAGCGCGGGCAGGTCTTGGGCATTGCAGCCCGATTTGCTGGCCTCGCCACTGACGTTGACCTGGATGCAGATGTTCAGCGGTCCCAAGTGTTCGGGACGTTGTTCGGACAGGCGTTGGGCGATTTTCAGGCGATCCACGGAATGTACCCAGTCGAAGTGCTCAGCGATGGCGCGGGTCTTGTTCGACTGAATGGGGCCGATGAAATGCCAGCACAAGGGCAGGTCGGATAATTGTTGCTGCTTGTCCTGGGCTTCCTGCAGGTAGTTTTCGCCAAAGTGGCGCAGGCCGGCGTCGAAGGCTTCGCGCAGGTCGGCGGCCGGCTTGGTCTTGCTGACCGCCAGCAGGCCGATGCTGGCCGGGTCGCGCTGTACGGCCCGGGCCGCGTCGCGGATTCGGTGTTCGAGCGTTGATATATTCGCTGCTATCGTGGACATTGATTCGTGCCAGCAGGTCTGAGGTCTGCGGCATTCTATGTGATTGAGGAGCTGTATGGATATTACCGAGCTGCTGGCCTTCAGTGCCAAACAAGGCGCTTCCGACTTGCACCTCTCTGCCGGGCTGCCGCCGATGATCCGCGTCGATGGCGATGTCAGGCGTATCAACCTGCCGGCTCTGGATGCCAAGCAGGTCAAGGCACTGATCTACGACATCATGAACGACAAGCAGCGCCAGGACTTCGAGGAGCGCCTGGAGACCGACTTTTCATTCGAGGTGCCGGGGGTGGCGCGCTTCCGGGTCAATGCGTTCAACCAGAATCGCGGCGCGGGTGCGGTCTTTCGTACCATCCCGTCGAAGATTTTGAGCATGGAAGACCTGGGGATGGGCGAAGTGTTTCGCCGCATTACCGATGTGCCGCGCGGGCTGGTCCTGGTCACCGGGCCTACCGGCTCGGGTAAATCGACAACCCTGGCGGCGATGGTCGACTACCTCAACAGCAATAAGCACCACCACATCCTCACCATCGAGGACCCGATCGAATTCGTCCACGAATCCAAGAAGTGCCTGGTCAACCAGCGCGAGGTGCACCGCGACACGCTGGGCTTTTCCGAGGCCCTGCGTTCAGCCTTGCGGGAAGACCCGGACGTGATCCTGGTCGGCGAGATGCGCGACCTGGAGACCATTCGCCTGGCACTGACCGCTGCCGAAACCGGGCATCTGGTGTTCGGCACGTTGCACACCACGTCGGCAGCCAAGACCATCGACCGGGTGGTCGACGTGTTTCCGGCCGCTGAAAAGTCCATGATCCGCTCGATGCTGTCCGAATCCCTGCATGCTGTGATCTCGCAGGTGCTGCTCAAGAAGGTCGGCGGGGGAAGGGTGGCGGCGCATGAAATCATGATGGGGACGCCGGCGATCCGTAACCTGATCCGCGAGGACAAGGTGGCGCAGATGTACTCGGCGATCCAGACCGGTGGGGCGATGGGCATGCAGACCCTGGACATGTGCCTGGCCGAGCTGCTCAAGCGCGGCCTGATCAACCGCGAAAGCGCCCGCGAAAAGGCCAAGCTGCCGGATAACTTCTAAACCCCGACGCCCAGACTGTCTTGTAGGAGCGCGCTTGCCGGAATGCCGGACCACCGCGACCGAGTGCGCAGCGCTCGCAAATTCTTGGAAACGCTGAAAGTCTGCAGCGAATAACTGAAAAATTTATGAAACGCTGAAAATTTACGACTGCTAACGCAGCCGGTCGCGGGCAAGCGCGCTCCTACAGGGCGGCATCGCGCGTTGGTACCGACAGCAGTCGCGCGTTGGTACAGCAGTAGTATCGGGCGCAGGCGCCTGACTCAGTTTCTGGCAATATTCAGCGCCGGCTTCTGCTTGGGCAGTACGCGCTTGGCAACCTTGTAGCTCTTGTTCCAGTAAGGTTTCTTCAACGTGTCGACGGTCACGGCCTTGCCGCGGCGGGGCGCGTGGACGAAGCGGTCGTTACCCAGGTAGATGGCCACGTGGTTGATGCGGCGGCTCTTGATGTTGAAAAACAGCAGGTCACCAGGTTTCAGGTCCTTGCGGTCCACGGCCTGGCCATGACCTTCGGCCATGTCACGCGAACTGCGCGGCAGGTCGACATTGGCCACGTCGGTGAAGGCGTACTTGACCAGGCCGCTGCAGTCGAGGCCCTTGCCGGGGGTGTTGCCGCCCCAGCGATAAGGAGTGCCAACCGCTTCCAGGGCGCGCTTGACGACGGCGCTGCCCTGTTTATTGGTGCCGGCCACAGCAGACGATACCGCGGATTTTCGGGCATTGTTGGCCGTCACCGGACTCTGGGCAGCGCTCGTCTTGCGCACATGCGGCACGCTGGCGGTTTCGCTGCGGGTGGTTTCGCGCGAGGCCGAGGCATTGCTTTTGGCGGTGTAGCCGGAGAAGCCGGCGGGCAGGTTTTGCTCACGATTGGTGGCGTGGGCGGCCAATGGCATAAGGAGACAAACAGTCAGCCATGTCTTGAAAAAAGGACGCATTCGGCAGGGCTCTTAAAGATCAGCGCGCAACTCTATAACAGCTTGCGTCCAAAGCCGACCCCACCCGACGACACGTTTACACGGCAATCGTTGCAATTATTGCGACGGATTGTCTTGTATTGTGTAGCAATCCCTTGTGTTACAAGGCCTTGCGGAATCGATAAAGGGCATTCGCCATACGTCGGATGACCGATAAAAAGTCACAAAATTTACACGAAAATTTTTCTATCAACGCAACGAGGCAGTTTATGAACAGCTATACCCCCAACACGCACAGCAAAGTCCTGGGTTACCTGCTGTGGATTTTCGGCTTCCTGGGTGCTCACCGTTTCTACTTCGGCAAGCCGGTGACCGGCACGATCTGGTTCTTCACCCTGGGCCTGTTCGGCATCGGCTGGCTGATCGACCTGTTCCTGATCCCATCGATGGACCGCGAGGCGGACCTGCGTTTCACCCCTGGCCCGACCGACTACAACCTGGCGTGGATTCTGCTGACGTTCCTGGGCATCTTCGGCGCCCACCGCCTGTACCAGGGCAAATGGGTCACCGCCATCATCTACTTTTTCACCGTCGGCCTGTTTGGCGTGGGCGTGCTGTATGACTTCTGGACGATGAACACCCAGATCTCGATCAAGAACGCCCAGCTGCAGCGCTGAACCGCAGCCGGGCAGAGCGCTGTTGACCTTGGGGAGCGCTGGTCAGGCGCTGTAGCTGATGCGCCCGTCCACCAGCGTGTAACGCACCGCCCCCGGCAGGCAATGGCCCAGGAACGGGCAGTTCTCGCCGCGGGACAGCCAGGCCTGGCCGGCCAGGGTGCTGGCGGTCGGGTCGAACAGCACCAGGTCGGCCGCCAGCCCTTGCTGCAATTGCCCGGCCGGCAGGCGCAGCGCCGCCGCCGGGCCTGCGCTCAGGCGATCAAGCAGGGTCGGCAGGTCGAGCAGGCCGTCCTCTACCAGCGTCATGGCCAGCGGCAGCAGCAACTCCACACTGCTGATGCCCGGCTCGGTCGCACCGAACGGCGCCAGCTTGGCGTCGCGCTCGTGTGGCTGGTGATGGCTGGAAATGGCCTGGATCACCCCGGCTTTCACGGCCTCGCGCAGACCGTCACGGTCGGCGCGGGTGCGCAGGGGCGGCTGCACATGGTAGAGGCTGGAAAAGTCGATCAGCGCCTCATCGGTGAGGATCAACTGGTACAGCGCCACGTCGGCGGTCACCGGCAGGCCGCGGGCCTGGGCGTCGGCGATCATGGCGGCGCCACGGGCGCTGGTCAGCTGGCTGAAGTGCGCGCGCACGCCGCTCTGTTCGACCAGCAGCAGGTCGCGGGCCAGGGCCACGGTCTCGGCGGTCTCCGGGATGCCGACCAGCCCCAGGAAACTGGCGGTCGGGCCTTCGTGGGCCAGGCCGCCGGCGGCCAGGTCATGGTCCTGCGAATTGAAAATCACCGTCAGGTCGAACGTGGCGGCGTATTCCAGCGCCCGGCACAGGGTGCGGGTGTTGGTGAAGGTCTTGAGGCCGTTGCCGAACGCTACGCAGCCGGCGTCACGCAGGGCTACCAGCTCGGCCAGTTGCTCGCCTTCCAGGCCCTTGCTCAGGGCACCGATCGGATAGACCTTGCTGAAGCCGGCCTCACGGGCGCGGTCCAGGATCAGTTCGGCTACCGCCGAGGTGTCCAGTACCGGCCGGGTGCGGGGCGGGCAGCACAGGCTGGTCACGCCGCCGGCGGTGGCGGCACGGGTCTCGCTGGCGATGCTGCCCTTGCGGCTGTAGCCGGGCTCGCGCAGCGAGACATTCAGGTCCACCAGGCCCGGTGCGGCCACCAGCCCGGTGGCGTCGATGCTGTGCGCAGGCTCGAAACCTGCGGGCGCTGCGCCCACGGCCAGGATCTTGCCGGCTTCGATGTGCAGGTCGGTGACCTGGTCCAGCCCGCTGCGCGGGTCGATGACGCGAGCGCCGAGAATGCTGAGCTTCACAGGGCGTTCTCCTGCTCGAATTGACGTTGTGCGGTCTGACCGCTCATGGCCATGGACAACACGGCCATGCGCACGGCGATGCCGTAGGTCACCTGGTTGAGAATCACCGAATGGGGGCCGTCGGCCACCGCCGATTCGATCTCCACCCCGCGGTTGATGGGGCCTGGGTGCATGACAATGGCATCCGGCTTTGCGCCCGCCAGACGGGCGGTGGTCAGGCCGAACAGGCGGTAGAACTCGCCTTCGCTGGGCAGCAGGCCGCCCTGCATGCGTTCGCGTTGCAGGCGCAGCATGATCACCACATCGACGTCCTTGAGGCCCTCGGCCAGGTCGGTGTAGACCTTCACGCCGTATTGCTCGATGCCCACCGGCATCAGGGTCTTGGGTCCGATCACGCGGATGTCCGGGCAGCCCAGCGCCTTGAGTGCCAGCATGTTCGAGCGTGCCACCCGCGAATGCAGGATATCGCCGACGATGGCCACCGACAGGTTCTCGAAGCCACCCTTGTGCCGGCGGATGGTCAGCATGTCGAGCATGCCCTGGGTCGGGTGCGCGTGCCGGCCGTCGCCGCCATTGATGATCGCCACCTCGGGGCACACGTGCTCGGCAATGAAGTGCGCGGCGCCGGAGTCGGCATGGCGCACCACGAACATGTCAGCAGCCATGGCTTCAAGGTTGCGCAGGGTGTCGAACAGGGTCTCGCCCTTGCTGGTCGAGGAGGTCGAGACGTTCAGGGTGATCACGTCGGCCGACAGCCGCTGTGCGGCCAGCTCGAAGGTGGTGCGGGTGCGCGTCGAGTTCTCGAAAAACACGTTGCAGACCGTCTTGCCACGCAGCAGCGGGACTTTTTTCACCGCGCGTGCGCCGACTTCCAGAAACGAGTCGGCGGTGTCGAGGATTTCTGTGAGCAGTTCGCGGGGCAGGCCGTCCAGGGACAGGAAATGGCGAAGCTGGCCCTGGTGATTGAGCTGCAGCGGTCGCTTGGCGTCGAGAGGCGTCATCGCAATGGACTCTTAAAAGGCTGAGGCAGTGGAAAGATCCTGGATGTCGAGCGCCAGCGGCTCGGGACCACTGAGCTTGACCCGCTCATGAGCGGCCAGGGCCAGCGTTGCACCGACCACATTGGGGCGGATCGGCAGTTCGCCGGCGTTCAGGTCCAGCAGGCACACCAGCGTCACGCTGGCCGGGCGGCCGTAGTCGAACAGCTCGTTAAGGGCGGCGCGCACCGTGCGTCCGCTCATCAGCACGTCGTCGATCAACACCAGGTGCTGGCCTTCGATCTCGAACGGCAGCTCTGAAGGCCGCACCTGGGGATGCAGGCCGTTCTGGCTGAAATCGTCACGGTAGAACGACACGTCCAGCGTGCCCAGCGGCCCCGGATGGTCCAGTGTCTGGAGCAGTGCCTGCGCGACCCACACGCCCCCGGTACGAATGCCGATGAAGCGTGGTTCGTGAATGCCGCGATGGCTCAGGTGGGCGGTGAGGTCGGTGGCCATCTGACGGATCAGATCGGCGGGGTTGGGCAAACTCATGCTGGCTCCTTCAGAAGCTTGTCGTGCGCCCGCAGCCGGGCGCACTCAAGCGCAAACGTGGGATTCGAAGCGTTGCGGGGGCAAAAGGTCACACATTGAGCAGCTGCGGGTTGGCATCCAGCCAGCCTTGCAGCAGCAGGGCGGCCGCAATCGCATCCACCGGGTTGTCACGGTAACTGCCGCGCTGGCCGCCACGGGCCATGCGCTCGCCCTTGGCCTCGAAGGTGGTCAGGCGCTCGTCGTGGGTGTAGGCGGGGACATTGAAGCGACCGTTGAGCTGGCGTGAGAACTTCTCGGCACGGGCACTCATGTCGCTGGGCGTGCCGTCCATGTTCAGGGGCAGGCCGACCACCACCGCGTCGGGCTTCCACTCCTTGAACAGGGCCTGCATCTGGTCCCAGTTGGGCACCCCGTTCTGGGCCTTGAGGGTGCACAGCTCGCGGGCCTGGCCGGTAATGGCCTGACCCACCGAAACACCGATCTGCCGCGTGCCGTAGTCGAAGCCCAGAATCAGGCGCAAGGCCGCCATCAGGCGTGCCCTGCCTGGGTCGAGAGCAGGCTCAGGTTGATGCCCAGGCGTGCAGCGGCCGCATTGAGGCGCTGGTCGCTGTCGGTCTCGAACAGGATGGCGGCATCGAACGGGCAGGTCAGCCAGGCATTGGCCGCCATTTCGGCGTCCAGCTGGCCGGCATCCCAGCCGGCATAGCCCAGGGTGATCAGGCTGTGCGCGGGGGCGTCGCCGTCGGCGATGGCAAACAGGATGTCCTGCGAGGTCGACAGCGCTATGCCGCCCAGCTCGACCGTGGACTGAAAGACCGGCCCGCTGGGGTGCAGGACGAAGCCGCGATCGGTCTGCACCGGGCCGCCGGAGTGAATGCGGATCTGCTGGCAGCGCACCGGTGGCAATTGCTCGGGGCGCAGTTGCTCCAGTACGTCGGCCAGGGTCAGGTCCTGCGGACGGTTAATGACCAGCCCCATCGCGCCATCGGCATTGTGCTCGACAATGTAAGTCAGGGTCTGCGCAAAATGCGGATCGTCCATGTGCGGCATGGCGATCAGGAACTGATGCTTGAAGTAACTTGCAGTGACGTTTTTCATGACGCCTAGTGTGGCGCTGCCGGCGGTCGCTGACAACTGTCACTTATGGCAGAGCGCGCCCCTGAACCGAAATTCTGCGGCGCTGCCATTCCCGGCCGGGGGGCTCAATTGCTGGACAGTTTGTCGCCGCGGGCAAATTTCCAGGTGCGGATGATTTCCAGCCGGTCGATGTCGGCCAGATCGCCGCTGAACGGCGCAAAAGGTGCCGCCAGGCGCACGATGCGCTGGGCGGCCTGGTCCAGCAGCGGCTGGCCGGAGGATTCCAGCACCAGCACTTCATACAGCGAACCGTCGCGGTTGATCGACACCAGCAGGCGCAGGCTGCCGTAGATCTGCTGGCGACGTGCCTCCTCGGGGTAATTGAGGTTGCCGACCCGCTCGACTTTCTTGCGCCAGTCGTCCTTGTACCAGGCCCCCTTGTCGCGCATGGTCGAGGCCGCATTGAGGCGATGGATCTTGGGCCGCTTGGCATAGCGCTGCTGCTCGTCCGACAGCTCGGCTTCGAGGCTGGCAATTTCATTGCTCAGTTGAGCGCTGTCAAAGGTCGGGGCTTCCCGCGGCTTGGGGTCAGGCTTGACCTCTTCACGACGCGTGACGGTCTTTTCCTTCGCCGGTGCCACCGTGGCCACGGCGGCCTTCGGCGCTTCCTGCTTCTGGACCGCCTTGCTGGCCGGCGGCGGGGTCACCTTGTTGATCTCGGTGTCCTGGAACGGCGCCAGCTCAGTGGTCTTGAGCGTCTGGGCCTGATCCAGCGTGCCGCTGCCCTGCTGGTTGTCCTGGGCCAGGAAATCGGCCTGCTCGGGCGCCTTCTCGCTCTTGAAGGTGGCGAGGGTGATTTCCAGGGTGCGGGAAATCTGCTCGGGCTTCACATAGGTAAAGCCCACCCCGAGGATGACCACCAGGTGCACCAGGGCAGCGATCAGCAGGGTAAAGCCCAGGCGATCGCGCGAGCGCACGCCGGAGCGCGGGGGTTCGATCAAGAGGGGGTTGTAGGCCATTGCAGTCATGGGCGGTCGGGCATCATTGGAGCCTGTAGGTCAGGTGCATGTCGCAGGTCGCACATGATAACGCAATGAAAGCTACAAGCCATGAGCGGCAAGCGGCAAGCGGCAAGCCACAGCCGGACTGCTCTGCTTGCAGCTTATCGCTTGCGGCTTGCCGCTTAGGCCTTATCGCGCCTTGAGCTTCTTCTCGATCGCATCCATCAGCAGGCTGCCGATGCGGGTGCCGAAAGCATTGTCGATTTCGCGGATGCAGGTCGGGCTGGTGACGTTGATTTCGGTCAGGTGCTCGCCGATCACGTCCAGGCCGACGAACAGCAGGCCTTTTTCGCGCAGGGTCGGGGCGACCTGGGCCACGATCCAGCGGTCGCGCTCGGTCAGCGGGCGGGCTTCACCACGGCCGCCGGCGGCCAGGTTGCCACGGGTTTCGCCGGCAGCCGGGATGCGCGCCAGGCAATAGGGCACCGGCTCGCCGTCGACCACCAGAATGCGCTTGTCACCGTCCTTGATGGCCGGCAGGTAACCCTGGGCCATGATCTGCTGGGTGCCGTTCAGGGTCAGGGTTTCCAGGATCACCGACAGGTTCGGGTCGCCGGCGCGGTGGCGAAAGATGGAAGTGCCGCCCATGCCGTCCAGCGGCTTGAGGATGGTGTCACCCTGTTGTTCGGCAAAGGCGCGCAGGATGTCCGCACGGCGGCTGACCAGCGTCGGCGGGGTGCACTGCGGAAATTGCGTGGCGAACAGCTTTTCATTGCAGTCGCGCAGGCTCTGCGGCTTGTTGACCACCAGCACGCCGTCGCGCTCGGCCTGCTCCAGCAGGTAGGTGGCGTAGACGAATTCCATGTCGAAGGGCGGGTCCTTGCGCATCAGGATCACGTCCAGCTCGGCCAGGCCCGTGTCGGCTTCATCGCCCAGCTCGAACCATTTGGCCGGGTCGGCGAACACGGTCAGCGGCTTCATGCGCGCGCGGGCCTTGCCGGCGTCCAGGTACAGGTCCTGCTGCTCCATGTAGAACAGCGACCAGCCGCGTTCCTGTGCAGCCAGGAGCATGGCCAGCGAGCTGTCCTTCTTATAGGAGATGCGCTCGATCGGGTCCATGACAATCCCTAGGCGAACACTCATGGGCAATATCCTCTGTACGTTGCGGCCGACGGCCGAAAAACCGTCAGGGTCGCTTGCACCATGCCTCGCGGTCAAGAGGCCAGCGCCCTGCGCGCTTGATGGATTGCGCCTGGAGAGTGTGCTAAAAAGTCACGGCACCCACTGCCTGCCTGGCAGCGGCCTGTCAGAGCCGGCTCGCGGCGACGGAACAGCCCCACATGTCACAGCACGCCACAGCATTGAAGGTCATGGTGATCGATGATTCGCGGACCATTCGCCGTACCGCCGAAACCATCCTCAAGAGTGCCGGCTGTGAAGTCATCACGGCGGTTGACGGTTTCGAGGCGCTGGCCAAGATTGTCGACCATCACCCGCGCATCATCTTCGTCGACATCATGATGCCGCGTCTGGATGGCTACCAGACCTGCGCCCTGATCAAGAACAACCGGGCCTTCAAGGCCACGCCGGTGATCATGCTGTCGTCCAAGGACGGCCTGTTCGACAAGGCCAAGGGCCGGATCGTCGGTTCTGATCAGTTTTTGACCAAGCCTTTCAGTCAGGAAGAACTGCTCAATGCCATCAAGGTCCATGTACCGGGCTTCCTGAGCGTTGAACAACATGAATCGTGAGGCCTGCGGCGTGTGCCGCCGGCCTGCCATCTTTTGGGGAACACCATGGCTCGAATACTGATCGTCGACGATTCGCCGACCGAAATGTACAAACTCACCGGCATTCTGGAAAAGCACGGCCACCAGGTCCTCAAGGCCGAGAACGGTGCCGACGGCGTGGCCCTGGCCCGCCAGGAAAAACCCGATGCGGTGCTGATGGACATCGTCATGCCCGGGCTCAACGGCTTCCAGGCCACGCGCCAGTTGAGCAAGGACCCCGACACCCGGCCCATTCCCGTCATCATGGTGACCACCAAGGATCAGGAAACCGACAAGGTCTGGGGCGAGCGCCAGGGGGCCCGCGGCTACCTGACCAAGCCGGTGGACGAAGACACCCTGATCAAGGTCCTGAATTCGGTCCTGGCCGGCTGAGAACCCTTATGCCCACGCCACCGTCGCTGAACGGTTCGCGCACTGCGTTCGAGCTGTTGTTCGCCATCGACCAGCGCTGCCGCTCGCTGGCCGCCGGCCTGCCGGCCCAGACCACCCGCGAGCAGGACTGGAGCGGCATCGGTTTTCGCCTGGGCGAGCACCTGTTCGTCACGCCGATGGGCGAGATCGCCGAAATTCTCAACGAACCGCGCTGCACCGCGATGCCCGGGGTCAAGCCTTGGGTGTTGGGCATTGCCAACCTGCGCGGGCGCTTGCTGCCAGTCATCGACCTGTGCGGTTACTTTGGCCATGCGTGCTCGCCCTTGCGCAAGCCGCGCCAGGTGCTGGTGGTCGAGCAGCCTGAGGTGTTCGCCGGCCTGCTGGTCGATGAAGTCCTGGGCATGCAGCACTTCGACCCGGCCAGCCTGGTGCGTGGCGCCGAGGCGTCGCCGACCCTGGGGATGGCGCCGTTCATCCCCGGGCAATTCATCCGCGAGCAGCCCTGGCGGGTGTTCAGTACCCGGGCCCTGGCACAGTCCCGGGGATTCATGGATGTCGCGCTTTGAGTCGTACAGGAAACGTCATGGTTGATACAGGCACATTGCAGGACGGTGCACGCAGCCGGGCGCAGATCATCACGCTGTTCGTCGCGTTGATCGTGTTCATCATTCTGCTGTTCGCCAACTTCGCGTACCTCAACACGCAGTCGAACTACGAAAAGCAGTACATCGGCCATGCCGGCGAGCTGCGCGTGTTGTCCCAGCGCATCGCCAAGAACGCCACCGAGGCCGCCGGCGGCAAGGCCCAGGCGTTCAGGTTGCTGGCCGATGCGCGCAACGATTTCGACCTGCGCTGGGGTTACCTGAAAAAGGGCGACCCGGCCACCGGCCTGCCGGCCGCGCCGTCGGGGGTGCGCGACGAACTGCGGGCGGTGCAGAACGACTGGGAAGCGCTGCGCAAGAGCACCGATGTCATCCTGGCCAACGAACAGACCGTGCTGTCGCTGCATCAGGTCGCTGCCACGCTGGCCGAAACCATCCCGCAATTGCAGACCGAATACGAAAAGGTCGTCGAGATCCTGTTGCAGAACAATGCCCCGGCCAGCCAGGTGGTCCTGGCCCAGCGCCAGGCCTTGCTGGGCGAGCGCATCCTGGGCTCGGTCAACAAGGTGCTGGCCGGCGACGACACGGCCGTGCAGGCAGCCGACGCCTTCGGGCGCGACGCCAGCCAGTTCGGCCGCGTGCTCAGCGGTATGCTCGAAGGCAACCCGGGCCTGCACATCAGCCAGGTCGAAGACCGCGATGCGCGGGCGCGGCTGAGCGAGATTGCCGAACTGTTCGAGTTTGTCTCAGGCTCGGTCGACGAGATCCTCGAAACCTCCCCCGAGCTGTTCCAGGTGCGCGAGGCTTCAAGCAAGATCTTCACCACCTCGCAGACCCTGCTCGACCAGGCTTCCACACTGGCCAACAGCCTGGAACACCTGGCCAGCCGGCGCACGGTCAATTCCATTGGTGGCTACATCATCGGCCTGCTGGCCTTGATGTCGATCATTCTTATTGGCCTGGTGATGGTGCGCGAGACCAACCGCCAATTGCATGAAACCGCGCAGAAAAGCGAGCGCAACCAGGCGGCGATCATGCGCCTGCTCAACGAGATCGAAGAGCTGGCCGATGGCGACCTGACCGTGGCCGCATCGGTGACCGAGGACTTCACCGGCGCCATTGCCGACTCGATCAACTATTCCATCGACCAGTTGCGCGAACTGGTGGCGACCATCAACATCACCGCCGAGCAGGTCGCCGCCGCCGTGCAGGACACCCAGGCCACCGCCTCGCAACTGGCGCGCGCTTCCGAGCACCAGGCCTTGCAGATCAGCGCCGCCTCCACGGCGATCAACGACATGGCGCAGTCGATCGACCAGGTGTCGACCAATGCCTCGGAATCCTCGGCGGTGGCGGCCCGCTCGGTGGCGATTGCCAACAAGGGCAACGAAGTGGTGCACAACACCATCGACGGCATGGACAACATTCGCGAGCAGATCCAGGACACGTCCAAACGCATCAAGCGCCTGGGCGAGTCGTCCCAGGAAATCGGCGATATTGTCAGCCTGATCGATGACATTTCCGATCAGACCAATATCCTGGCCCTCAATGCCGCGATCCAGGCCTCGATGGCCGGTGATGCCGGGCGCGGGTTTGCCGTGGTCGCCGACGAAGTGCAGCGCCTGGCCGAGCGCTCGTCGTCGGCCACCAAGCAGATCGAAACCCTGGTGCGGGCCATCCAGAACGACACCAACGAAGCGGTGATCTCCATGGAGCAGACCACCAGCGAAGTGGTGCGCGGTGCACGCCTGGCGCAAGATGCCGGGGTGGCGCTGGAAGAAATCGAAGGCGTCTCCAGGGTGCTGGCCGAGCTGATCGAAAGCATCACGGTCGCCGCCCAGCAACAGGCGGTGTCGGCCGGGCAGATCGCGCAGACCATGACCGTGATCCAGCAGATCACCTCGCAGACCACCTCGGGCACCTCGATGACCGCCGAGAGCATCGGCAACCTGGCGAAAATGGCCAGCGAGATGCGCCGCTCCGTATCCGGCTTTACCTTGCCACCTTCCCGGGATCAGGCTTGAGGCCTCGATGATGACCACGCACGTTTCCCGGAGCTTCCCGCGCCATGCCTGATCGTCACGATTACGTGGCCCTTGAATGGGTCAAGGGCGAGATCGCCGAAACCCTGGGGCAGGCCCGCCAGGCGCTTGACGTATTCGTCGCCGCCTCCGGCAACCTGGCCGCGCTGGACGAATACATCCACGGCGTGCACCAGGTGCAGGGCAGCCTGCAGATGATCGAGTTCTACGGCGCCGCCTTGCTCGCCGAAGAAATCGAACTGCTGGGCGTGGCCCTGCGCGAAGGCCGGGTGGGCAGCCAGACCGAGACCGTGCACCTGCTCAACCAGGCCATGACCCAGTTGCCGCTCTACCTTGAGCGCACCCATGCGGCGCGCCGCGACCTGCCGCTGGTGATCCTGCCGCTGCTCAACGACCTGCGCGGCGCCCGTGGCGAGAGCCTGCTGTCGGAAACCCGCCTGTTCGCCCCGCAGTTCTATGACATCGACCCGCTCGACGACCAGGCCCTGCGCCTGCGCGAAAGCCCCGAACTGCCCGGGCAACTGCGTCAATGGCGCCAGAACCTGCAAAATGCACTGGCCGGATTGATGCGTGAACAGGACGTGCAAGGCCATCTGCACCAGCTGGCCGAGGTGTTCGCTCATCTCGAGCACCTGTGCGCCGACGCCCCGTTGGGTGCCTTGTGGCGCATCACCTCGGCGCTGGTCGAAAGCCTGCCGGCCAGTCGCTTCACCAACAGCCCGGCCCTGCGCAGCCTGCTGCGCGACGCCGATCGCGAACTCAAGCGCTTGATGGCCCAGGGCATCGAGGGCATCAATCAGCCGGCGCCCGAAGAGCTGCTCAAGAGCCTGCTGTTCTACATCGCCAAGTCCGAGGGCCGGGCGCCGAAACTGCTGGCGCTCAAGGACGACTATGCGCTGGACGATGCCTTGCCCGGCAGCGAGGTGGTCGACCAGGAGCGCGCGCGCATGGCCGGCCCCGACCGCGATGCCATGCGCTCGGTGATCCTGGCGGTGTGCGCAGGGCTGGTACGGGCCAAGGAGCGGCTCGATGTGTTCGTGCGCGGCGACCGCCAGCACGTCAGCGAACTCAATGCCTTGCTGGGGCCGCTGCGGCAGATTGCCGATACCCTGGCGGTGCTGGGGTTCGGCCAGCCGCGCAAGGTGATCATCGACCAGACCGGCGTGGTCCAGAGCATGGCCCAGGGGCAGCGCGAGCCCAACGATGCGGCGTTGATGGACGTGGCCGGGGCGCTGCTGTACGTCGAGTCGACGCTGGCCGGCATGATCGGTGCGGTCGGCGAGACCCGTCGCGAAGAAAGCCGCCTGCCGACCACCGACCTGACCCAGATCCACCAGTTGGTGGTGCGCGAGGCGCGGCTGGTGCTGCAACAGGCCAAGGATGTGCTGATCGACGGCCTGGAGGGCGAGTGGTCGGCGCAACGCCTGGCGCCGCTGGGCGAGTTGCTGGTGCAGGTGCGCGGCGCCCTGGCAATGATTCCGCTGAGCCGGGCTGCCAGCCTGCTGGCCGCCGGCAACGACTATGTGCGCCAGCACCTGCTCACGGCCGCCACCCGGCCTGACGAGCACGCGCTCGAAGGCCTGGCCGAAGCCTTGAGTGCGGTCGAGTATTACCTGGAGCGCATGAACGAAGACCACGAGGCGGCCGGCGACCCGATTCTCGACATGGCCCAGGCCAGCCTGGCCCGGCTCGGCTATGCACCGGCCTCGCCAGGCCCTGAGGCGCCTGACGACGATGCCCTTGAAGAGCCGGTGCCGGCCCCCGGCAGCCTGGCCCAAGTGCTGGCCAGCCCGTTGGCAACGATCAACCCGCCGGGCCGCGACATGCCGGCCAGCCTGCTGCCACCACCGGCCGATGAACCGGCGGTGGACGACGAACTGCGCGAGGTGTTCATCGAGGAGGCCCAGGAAATCCTCGACGCCCTCAAGCAATCACAGCCGCGCTGGCTGGTGGCCCTGGCCACGCCGGGGGCAGCCACCCATCAGGCCCTGCGCGAAGTGCGCCGCGCCTTTCACTCGCTCAAGGGCAGCGGCCGCATGGTCCGTGCGCTGGTGCTCAGCGAGCTGGCCTGGTCGGTGGAAAACCTGCTCAACCGCGTGCTTGAAGGCAGCGTGGCGGCCGACCAGCCGGTGCGCCAGCTGCTCGGCGAAGTGCAGGCCTTGCTGCCGGCCCTGGTGGCCGACTTCGCCGCCGGCGCCCAGCGCCAGCGTGACGATGCCGACCGCCTGGCCACCCAGGCGCAGCGCCTGGCCGGTGCCAGCGCGCCGGTGGTGCCGACGGTCAAGCCGGCCGACGACCTGGATCCTCAGTTGCTGGACATCTTTCGCCAGGAGGCGCTGGGCCATCTGCATGTGATCGACCGCTTTCTCGACAGCGCCGCGCGCCGCGACTCGGCGGCCATTGGCGACGACCTGCTGCGTGCCCTGCACACTCTCAAGGGCAGCGCCTACATGGCCGGTGTGTTGCCGATGGCGGAACTGGCCAGCCCGCTGGATGAACTGGTGCGCGAGTTCAAGGCCAATCTGATCGCCATTGAAACCCCCGAGCTCAAGCTGCTGCGCGCCGCCGAACCGCTGTTCTATCAGGGGCTGGAGCAACTCGACAGCCAGCCCCTGGCGCCGATTCCGGGGGCCGCGCAACTGATCGAGGCGGCCCGCTCGTTGCTTGAGCAGCGCCTGGCGGCGGCCTTGCACGACGCCCCCGACGGCCTGCCGGTGCGGCCCAATCCCAAGCTGATCGCGACTTTTCTCGCCGAGGGCATGGACATCGTGCTGGACGCCGAGGGCCTGTTGCAGCGCTGGCGGCAGCACCCTGGCGCGCGCCAGGAACTGACCGCGCTGCTTGATGAGCTGACTACCCTGGGCCACAGCGCGCACCTGGCCGAGCTGCCGCAGGTCGATGAACTGTGCGAGGCCCTGCTGGACCTGTATGGCGCGGTGGAAGAAAGCAGCCTGGCGGCCAGCGAGCGCTTCTTCGATGAGGCCGGCCACGCCCATGAGGCGCTGATCGACATGCTCGACCAGATCGCCGCCGGCCAGGACGTCGTGCCGCGCCCCGATTGCGTCCAGGCCTTGTATGCGCTGCTTGACCAGGCCCTGGCGCCGGACGCGACGGGCCTGGTGGCCCGCGATGGCCGCCCGGTGACCGAGCTGGGCGCGGTGATCGAGCAGATGGCCGGCCCGTCCCGGCAGGATGAGGCGGCGCCTGACGACGAAATCATCACGGTGTTTCTCGAAGAGGCCGCCGATATCCTCGACAGCGCAGGCCAGACGCTGCACCGCTGGCTGAGCGAACCGGATAACCCGCAGCCGCTGTCGGCGCTGCAACGCGACCTGCATACGCTCAAGGGCGGTGCGCGCATGGCCGGTGTCACAGCGATCAGCGACCTGGGCCATGAGCTTGAAGCCCTGTATGAAGGGCTGATCGACCGACGCTACAGCTATTCACCAGCGCTCGCCGGGCTGTTGCTCGACTGCCATGAGCAATTGCAGCAGTGGCTCGGACAGCTCGGCACCCGGCAACCGCTGGACGACCCGGCGCCGCTGATCGACGCTCTCGACGCGCTGCGCCAGGGAAAAGGCATGACCTGGGGCGATCCACTGCCTGCCGCCGTGGATCAGGCCCCTGAGGCCGGCGAACGTGATCCGGAGTTGCTGGAGATCTTTCTCGAAGAAGGCTTCGATCTCCTCGACAGCGCCAGTGCCGCCCTGAGCCGCTGGCAGGTCGACCCGCACAACACCCTGGAAGTCGAGAACCTGCTGCGCGACCTGCACACCCTCAAGGGCGGTGCGCGCATGCTCGAAATCAAGCCGCTGAGTGACCTGGCCCACGAGGTCGAATCGCTGTATGAGTCTGTTGCCGGTGGCCTGCGTACGCCGGGACCGCTGTTGCTGGAGGCCCTGCAGCGCGGTCACGACCGGCTGGCCGACATGCTTGATGCGGTGCGTGCCGGCCAGCCGCTGCCGGACGCCGAGGCCCTGATCGACAGCCTGCGCCAACTGGAAGTGGTGGAGCCAACCGCCACTGCCGTACCGGTGTCGGCAGCGAGCGCTGTGGTCACGGACCCCGATGCCGAGCGTATCGGCCCGGAAATGGTCAAGGTCGCCGCCGAAGACCTGGAGCAACTGGTCAACCTGGCCGGTGAAACCTCCATTTTTCGCGGGCGCATCGAGCAGCAGATTTTCGACACGCAAGCGACCCTGGCCGAAATCGAAACTACCCTGGCGCGCATGCGCGACCAGTTGCGCCGCCTGGACAGCGAAACCCAGGGCCGCTTGCTGGCCCGCGAGCAGGTCCCGGCCGAACGGCGCGGCTACGAAGAGTTCGATCCGCTGGAAATGGACCGCCATTCACAGCTGCAACAACTGTCGCGGGCCTTGAGCGAATCGGCCTCGGACCTACTGGACCTCAAGGAAACCCTGGACCTGCGCGCCCGCGATGCCGGCACGCTGCTGACCCGCCAGGCGCGGGTCAACACCGAACTGCAGGAAGGCCTGATGCGCACACGCATGGTGCCCTTCGAACGGCTGGTGCCACGCCTGCGCCGGGTGGTGCGCCAGGTGGCCGGCGAGCTGGATAAACAGGTGCAGTTCGAGGTGGCCAACGCCGATGGCGAACTGGATCGCAGCGTGCTGGAGCGGATGGTCGCACCGCTGGAGCACATGCTGCGCAATGCCGTGGACCATGGCCTGGAAAGCACCGAGAAGCGCCTGGCCGCCGGCAAGCCGGCGCAGGGCCTGATCCAGCTGGCGCTGATGCACGAAGGCGGCGACCTGATCATCGAACTGAGTGATGACGGCCCCGGTGTCGACCTGGCGGCTGTGCGCCGCAAGGCGATCAAGCGCGGGCTGATCCGTGCCGACGCGGTGCTGGCCGACCACGAGGTGCTGCCGTTCATCCTCGAAGCGGGGTTCTCCACCGCCGAGGTGATCACCCAGATTTCCGGGCGTGGCGTGGGCATGGACGTGGTGCATGCCGAGGTCAAGCAACTGGGCGGCTCGATGACCATCGACTCGGTGGCCGGGCTGGGCACGCGTTTTCGCATCCGCCTGCCGTTCTCGGTGTCGGTCAACCGTGCCCTGATGGTGCAGTGCGGTGAAGAACTCTACGCGGTGCCGTTGAACACCATCGAAGGCATCGTCCGGGTCATGCCGGGCCAGTTGCTCGAACACTATCAGACCCAGCCACCGCGTTACCGCTATGGCGGACGCACCTATGAGCTGCGCTACCTGGGCGAGCTGCTCGGCAATGGCCAGCCGCGCCTGTTCGATCAGTTCCAGCCCTTGCCGGTGCTGCTGGTGCACCTGCAGGACCAGTGGGTGGCGGTGCAGGTCGATGCCCTGGCCGGCTCGCGCGAGATCGTGGTCAAGAGCCTCGGGGCGCAATTTGCCCAGGTCCAGGGCCTGAGCGGCGCGACGATCCTGGGTGACGGCCGGGTGGTGCTGATTCTCGACCTGCTGGCCTACGTCCGCGCCCGGCAAGGCCGCACGCCACACGCCTTGCCCGATGACACCGCCAGCTGGTTCACCGAGACCGGGCCACGGGCCTTGCGGGTCATGGTGGTGGACGATTCGGTGACCGTGCGCAAGGTCACCGGCCGGCTGCTGGAGCGCCACGGCATGCAGGTGGTGACCGCCAAGGACGGGGTCGATGCCATGAGCCTGCTGGAAGACTTCACCCCGGACGTCCTGTTGCTGGACATCGAAATGCCGCGCATGGACGGCTTTGAAGTGGCCACCCGAATTCGCCAGGACGAACAGCTCAAGGACCTGCCCATCATCATGATCACCTCACGCTCGGGCCAGAAACACCGTGACCGGGCCATGGCCATCGGGGTCAACGACTACCTGAGCAAGCCTTACCAGGAATCGGTGCTGCTCGACAGCATCCAGCGCTGGAGCGCACGCCATGTCTGATGCCAGCTTTCAGTCGGCGCGGCTGACCAGCCTGACGTGCCTGCTGCTGCCGTTGAGCGACCGCTACCTGTTGCTGCCCAATGTCGCGGTGGCCGAGCTGATCGACTATCAGGATTGCCACGCCGACCCGGACGCGCCGCCCTGGTACCTGGGCCACATCGCCTGGCGTGACCTGAGCCTGCCGCTGCTGAGCTTCGAAGCGGCCTGCGGCGGGCGCACCAAGGTCGGCGGCCGGGCGCGCATCGTGGTGCTCAATGCCCTGGGCGGGCACCCGCAACTGCGCTACCTGGCGCTGTTGATCCAGAACATCCCGCGCTCGTGCAAGGTCGACAACCAGCTCAGCTATGTCGACGTGCCCCTGGCCCGACTGGAGCTGGCTGCCGTGCAGGTCGGCGACACCCAGGCCCGCATCCCCGACCTGCCGGCGCTGGAGCAATGGCTGCTGGAAGCCGGCCTGGTTGTGTAGGACCCATGCCGATCAGTTAAGCCGGTTTCCACCCGATTTTGCGTCTGACACTCAATTGTGGGAGGCAGCAACTGTCTGGCAATAACTGTGTGACAGGCGCAGCAGGTGTGTTGGGCTTGCTGGCCTCATCGCGGGCAGAGCCCCCTCCCACAGGTTTGATGTTGTCCAAGGTGGAGTGTCTGACACCAGACTGTGGGAGGCAGCTCTGCTGGCGATGGCGATGGGACAGGCGCAGCAGGTGTGTTGGCCTTGCTGGCCTCATCGCCGGCAAGCCGCCTCCCACAGGATTGATGTTGTCCTGGATCTCGTGCCTGGCACTGGACTGTGGGAGGCAGCTCTGCTGGCGATGTCTATGGGACAGGCGCAGCAGGTGTAGGGTCCTTGCCGGCCTCGTTGCCGGCAAATTGGAGTGCCGACCGGCCCCTGCCACACGTTCAGCGTTCGACGGCATTCAGCTTAACTGACTGGCATTACTGTGTAGGGCAGGCCGGGCTTCGGTCCACTTCAAGCGGGGCAAGAATGCTGCCAGTCGGGTCCTTCGGGATGGTCGACGAAGTGATGGCAATTGGCTTGACGCTTGCCATGGCTACCGTAGACTGGCGGCGTCCAGCCTGGAGTCTGTGCGATGCGTTGTCTGAAGACCGTTGTTTCTGGATTCTTGCCTGCCAGCAGTCCGGCCCAGACGCCGGCCGCTCCTGATCCCTCACTGCACATGCCCGCCATGTTGGCGACCCAGGCCCGTTTCCCGGAGTTCAAGTGAACGCACCCGTGCCCGGTGTCGTCGAGCGGATTTTCGCGCAATACCTTGAGCTGGAGCGGCAAATCCGCACGGCCCGCAGCATCGAGCAGTTGGCCTACAGCCTGGTCAACGACGGCCAGCACCTGTTCGGCTTTCGTCATGCCGCCTTGCTGATTGCCGGCAAGGTGCGTGCAGTCACCGGGATCAGCATGGTCGAGCCCAACGCGCCGTTCGTGGCCTTTGTCGAGCATGCCGTGGCGCAACTGCGTGCGCAGGCGCGGTTCAAGACACCTGACATCGTGAGCATGGAAGGTTTTGACAACGCCGTGCGCGAAGACTGGCTGAGCCTGTCGGCCCCGAGCGTGTTCTGGCTGCCGTTGCAGGACTACCAGGGCGAAGTGTTCGGCGGCCTGTGGCTGGCCCGTGATCGCGGCTGGACGTCCTCGGAAAAGATTCTGTTTACCCAGTTGGGCGACACCTGTGCCCATGCCTGGCTGGCCTTGCAGCCGCGCAAGCCCTGGCGCCTGCGCCTGACCCGCAAGCGCCAGATGATCGTGGCGGCCGTGCTGTTGCTGGCGTTGCTGATTCCGGTGCGTCAGTCGGTGCTGGCACCGGCCGAAGTCGTGCCGCTGGGCGGGCGGGTCGTGGCGGCACCGCTGGACGGGGTGATCGCCGAGTTTCTGGTCAAGCCCAACCAGCCGGTCAAGACCGGCGAGCTGCTGGTGCGTTTCGAAGGCACCACGCTCAAGGCCCAGGCCGATGTCGCCGAGCGCGCGCTGGGGGTGGCCGAGGCGGAACTGCGCGCCAACTCGCAGCGCTCGTTCGCCGATGCCGAATCCAATGCCCGGCTTGACCTGCTGGCCGCCCGTGTGGCGCAGAAGCGTGCCGAGCGCGACTATGCCAGCGAACTGCTCAAGCGCAGCGAAGTACGCGCCGAGCGTGACGGCATTGCCGTGTTTGCCGACGCCCAGCGCTGGATCGGCAAGCCGGTGCAGACTGGCGAGCGACTGATGGAAATTGCCGATCCCGCCCAGGCCGAGCTGCGCATCGAACTGGCCGTGGGCGATGCCATCGTGCTCAAGCCTGACGCCGAAGTGGCGCTGTTTCTCGACAGCGATCCGTTGCACCGTCATACCGCGACCTTGCAACGCGCCGCTTATGAAGCCCAGCCGACCCCCGGTGGTCAGTTGGCCTATCGCCTAGACGCCGGGTTTGTCGATGCGCCGCCGCGTATCGGCCTGCGCGGCACCGCCAAGGTCTATGGCGAGCGCGCACCGCTGGCGTTGTACCTGCTGCGCCGGCCACTGGCTGGGTTGCGCCAGAGCATCGGCCTTTAGATGAGCCTGCCCGGCCTGCGTGAAGACCTGCAACTGACGCCGGCCAGTCCTGCCCTGGACGGCTCGCCGCGCTGGACGCTGGCTGACCCGATCAGCGGCCGCTATTACAAGCTCGGCGCCCAGGCCATTCGCCTGTTGCGTCACTGGGCACTGGGCGATCCTGGCCAGGTGCTACAGGCTGCCAACCGCGAGCCGGGCTTGCGCGTTGGCGAAAAAGAGCTGGAGGCGATGCTGGCCTTCCTGCGCCGCTACGACCTGATCACCTCGACCGACCCGCAGCAGCGCGGCAGCTATGGCATCAAGACCGCCGCCACGCGTCAGAGTCTGTGGAAAAAGGTGCTGCACCAATACCTGTTCTTTCGCATTCCATTGTGGCGCCCGGACGCGTTTTTCAATCGTGCCTGGCCCTGGGTGCAACGCTTTGGCCCGGCCTTGTTGAAGGTCGGCCTGCCACTGACGCTGATGCTGGGCGTGTTCCTGGTGTCGCGGGACTGGCAGCGGTTTGTCGGCTCGTTCCCGTACCTGTTCAGCCTGGGCGGGGCGCTGGCGTTTGCCGTGGCGCTGTTCTTTGCCAAGCTCTGTCATGAGTTTGGCCATGCGTTCATGGCCAAGCGCGCCGGGTGCCGTGTACAGAGCATGGGCGTGGCGTTCATGGTGCTGTTTCCGCTGTTCTACACCGACGTCAGCGATGCCTGGCGGGTCAACGACCAGCGTGCGCGACTATTGATCGGTGCCGGCGGGGTGCTGGCGGAGATGGTCCTGGCCTGTATCGCCTTACTGGCCTGGTCGCTGCTGCCGGACGGACCGGCGCGCACCGCCGCGTTCATGCTGGCCAGCGCGACCTGGATCACCACGGTGATCGTCAACCTCAACCCGTTCATGCGCTTCGACGGCTACTTTTTGGTCAGCGACCTGTGGCAGGTCGACAACCTGCAAGGCCGGGCCTTTGCCTTGTGCCGCTGGCGCCTGCGCGAGGCGCTGTTCGGCTATGGCCTGCAGGCGCCAGAGCCCTGGTCGTCACCGATGCGCCGGCGCCTGCTGTGGTGGGGCTACCTGTCGTGGCTGTGGCGGGCGGCGCTGTTTTTCGGCATTGCGCTGGCGGTCTATCACCTGTTTTTCAAATTGCTTGGCATCTTCCTGATGCTGGTCGAGCTGGGCTGGTTCATCTTCATGCCGATTTATAAAGAAATGCAGCATTGGTGGGCACACCGCGAACAGGCGCACACCCCGCGCGTGCTGATCAGCGCGCTGATCCTGTTGGCACTGGTCGCGGTGCTGGTGGTGCCGTGGCGCAGCAGCGTCGAGCTGCCGGCGATGCTCGAAGCCGAGCGGGTCAGCGTCTTGCACGCGCCGGTGGCGGCCCGCGTCAGGCAGGTCAATGTCCAGGACGGTCAGCCGGTCGGGCAGGGCACCGTGCTGGTGGAGCTTGAGTCGCCGGACATCGAGTCGCGCCTGGTCATCGTGCGCCGCGAGATCGACATCATGCAGCTGCAGATGCGCCGTCAGGCCGGGCGCAGCGAGACGGCCGGTGACGTCGGGATTCTTGAACAGCGCCTGGCCGAGGCGCTGGCCGAATACCGGGGCTTGAGCGCCCAGCGCGAACGCCTGTTGATCCGTGCCCCGCAGGCTGGCCGGGTGCGCGACCTGCTGCCCAATCTGGTGCCGGGCCGCTGGGTTTCCACCCAGATGCCCCTGGTGCGCATCGTCGAACCCGGCGCCCGACTGCGTGGTTACCTGGCTGAAGACGCGCTCTGGCGTGTGGTGCCTGGTGCGCAAGGGCGCTTCATTGCCGACGACCCGATGCGTGCGGCCCTTGAGGTCCGGCTGCTGGACATCGACGCCAACGGCGTGAGCTGGCTGGACCAGGAAGCCCTGGCCTCCGACCATCATGGTCCGATTGCCGTGCGCCGCGACGAAAGCAACCGCGCTGAACCCGTGCAGGCCCAGTACGGTGCGCGGCTGGGCATTGATCAGGCGGTCGAGGCGCCGGTGCAGCCGCTGCGCGGCGTGGTGGTGCTGGACGGGCGCAGCGAATCGCTGGTGGTGGCGGCCTGGCGCCGACTGGCGGCACTGGGGGTCAGGGAAAGCGGCTTCTGATTCTCATAAAGCCATGGGCGGTGAGGCTGGCCGCCTGCTCTCTTGCCATCCATTACCCTGACCGTAACGATCCTGCGCCCAGCTTGATTGATGCCAGGCCATGCACCTTCTAAGGTGACCCACGACAGCGAATCTCGTGGAGTGACCATGACAATGACAAACAACCCCGACGCGCGCTGGTCGCGGCGCCGCAGCGAAAAGCAGCGGCGGCTGGACCAGGTCAGGCCGCTGGCCGACGGTGTGGTGATTCCCACCGACAAGATCGTCGCCGCGCTCGAGGCGCTGCTGGTCGCCGGCGACCGGGTGGTGCTGGAAGGCAATAACCAGAAGCAGGCCGACTTTCTGTCACGCTCGCTGGTCCAGGTCGATCCTGGCAAGGTCCACGACCTGCACATGATCATGCCCAGCGTCGGGCGGTCCGAGCACCTTGATCTGTTCGAGCGCGGCATTGCCCGCAAGCTCGACTTCTCCTTTGCCGGCACCCAGAGCCTGCGCATCAGCCAGTTGCTCGAAGACGGGCTGCTGGAAATCGGCGCCATCCACACCTACATCGAACTCTATGCACGGCTGGTGGTGGACCTGATCCCCAACGTGGTCTTGTCCGCAGGTTTCATGGCCGACCGTGCCGGCAACATCTACACCGGCCCCAGCACCGAAGACAGCCCGGCACTGATCGAGCCGGCCGCGTTCAGCGACGGTATCGTCATTGTCCAGGTCAACCAGTTGGTCGACGACGTCAGCGAGCTGCCCCGGGTCGACATTCCGGCCTCGTGGGTCGACTTTGTGGTGGTGGCCGACAAGCCGTTCTACATCGAGCCGCTGTTCACCCGCGACCCGCGCCATATCAAGCCGGTGCACGTGCTGATGGCGATGATGGCCATCCGTGGCATCTACGAGAAACACAATGTGCAGTCGCTCAACCACGGCATCGGCTTCAACACCGCCGCCATCGAGCTGATCCTGCCCACCTACGGCGAGTCGCTGGGCCTCAAGGGCAAGATCTGTCGCAACTGGACGCTCAACCCGCACCCGACGCTGATTCCGGCCATCGAAAGCGGCTGGGTCGAGAGCGTGCACTGCTTCGGCACCGAGCTGGGCATGGAAAACTACATTGCCGCACGCCCCGATGTGTTCTTTACCGGTCGCGACGGCTCGATGCGCTCCAACCGCCAACTGTGCCAACTGGCCGGGCAATACGCGGTGGACCTGTTTATCGGCGCCACCTTGCAGGTCGACGGCGACGGCCATTCGTCCACCGTGACCCGTGGCCGGCTGGCCGGCTTCGGCGGCGCGCCGAACATGGGCCATGACCCCGGCGGTCGGCGTCACAGCACCCCGGCCTGGCTCGACATGCGCACCGCCAGCGGCGACGGCCCGGCGGCCTATCTGGAGCGCGGCCGCAAGCTGGTGGTGCAGATGGTCGAAACCTTCCAGGAAGGCGGCAAACCCACCTTCGTCGACACCCTTGATGCCATCGAAGTGGCGAAAAAGAGCGGCATGCCGCTGGCGCCGATCATGGTCTACGGCGACGACGTCACCCACCTGCTCACCGAAGAGGGCATTGCCTATCTGTATCGGGCGCGCAGCCTGGAAGAGCGCCGCGCAATGATCGCTGCCGTGGCCGGCGTGACCGCCATCGGCCTGCGGCATGACCCGAAAGAAACCGCTCGCCTGCGCCGCGAGGGGCTGATTGCCCTGCCCGAAGACCTTGGCATCCGCCGCCTTGATGCCAGCCGCGAACTGCTGGCCGCCAAGAGCATCGCCGACCTGGTCGAGTGGTCCGGTGGCCTGTACAACCCGCCCGCCAAATTCAGGAGCTGGTGATGAGTGCCCTCAAGCGTCATCTACCCGAACAGTCGCTGGCCGACCGCCTGGCCGACCTGGCCGTCGAGGCCCTGATCAACGAAGCCGAGCTGTCGCCCAAGCCGGCGCTGGTCGACCGTCGCAGCAGTGGCGCGCACCGCGACATGCACCTGGGCCTGATGCAGGCCTCTGCGCTGTCGCTGTGGCCGACCTTCCAGCAGATGGCCGCCGCGGCGCTCGAACACGGCGACGTCGGCCAGGCGTTGCGCGAAACCCTGGGCCGCCTGGGCCGTGAAGGCGAGGCCGACATGCTGCGCACCACCGGCGGGGTCAACACCCATCGCGGCGCGATCTGGGCGCTGGGCCTGCTGGTCGCCGCCGCAGCGCTGGATGCCGACGACGCGACCCCGGCCGGCCTGTGCCAGCGTGCCGCTCGCCTGGCGCGGATCGACGACCGCCAGGCCGCACCGGCCGCCAGCCATGGCCTTGAAGTGACCCGGCGCTACGGCGTGGCGGGTGCTCGGGAACAGGCCCGGCAAGGCTTTCCGGCCATTACCGGCTACGCCTTGCCACAGTTGCAGCGCAGCCGCGCCGCCGCCTGTGGCGAGCAGAATGCCCGGCTGGATGCCTTGCTGGCAATCATGACCACCCTGACCGACACCTGCGTGCTGCACCGCGCCGGCCTTGAGGGCCTGCACGCCATGCAGCACGGCGCGCAACGGGTACTGGAGGCCGGCGGCAGCGCCAGCCTGGCCGGGCGGCGCGAGCTGCACGTGCTGGACCGGCAACTCACCGAACTGAACGCCTCGGCCGGCGGCGCCGCCGACCTGCTGGCGGCCTGCCTGTTCATCGATGGCCTGGAGCCTGCGCTCGGCCATCCATCACGGAGTCTCTGACCATGGAAACCCTGTCATTCGAATTTCCGGCCGGGCAACCGCCACGCGGCCGTGCGCTGGTCGGCTGTGTCGGCTCCGGCGACCTTGAGGTGCTGCTGGAACCGGGTTTGCCGGGCAAGTTGTCGATCCGCGTGGTGACTTCGGTCAACGGCGCCAGTGCGCGCTGGGAGCATCTGTTCCAGCGCATGTTCGACGGCCAGGTGCCCCAGGCCCTGAACATCGACATCCATGACTTCGGCGCCACGCCAGGGGTGGTGCGCCTGCGTCTGGAACAAGGCTTCGAGGAGGTCGGCCATGACTGACACCGCCCGCTTGCTGCAGCAACACAGCTTCATCGAACTGGGTGCCCGCCAGCGTGCCAAAGCCTTGCTCGATGCGGGCAGCTTCCGTGAATTGATCGACCCCTTCGAGCGCCTGATTTCGCCCTGGCTGGTGCAGCAGGGCGTGGTGCCGCAGGCCGATGACGGCGTAGTGATCGCCAAGGGTACCGTGCAAGGCCGGCCAGTGGTCATCGCCGCCATCGAAGGCGCGTTCCAGGGCGGCAGCATGGGCGAGGTCGGCGGCGCGAAAATGGCCGGCGCACTGGAACTGGCCGCCGAGGACAACCGCAATGGCATCCCTACTGCCGCCATCCTGCTGCTGGAAACCGGCGGCGTGCGCTTGCAGGAAGCCAACCTGGGGCTGGCGGCGATTGCCGAGATCCAGGCCGCCATCGTCGACCTGCGCCAGTACCAGCCGGTGATCGGCGTGGTGGCCGGCAGTGTGGGGTGCTTTGGCGGCATGTCGATCGCCGCCGGCCTGTGCAGCTATGTGCTGGTGACCCGCGAAGCGCGACTGGGCCTGAACGGTCCGCAGGTGATCGAGCAGGAAGCCGGCATCGAGGAATACGACTCACGCGACCGGCCGTTCATCTGGAGCCTGACCGGTGGTGAGCAACGCTTTGCCAGCGCTTTGGTGGACGGTTTTGCCGCCGACGACACCCACGACATTCAACGGCAGGTCAGTGCCTGGCTGGAGCAGGGTGTACCGGCCCGCCATCGCAGCGGGCAGTACGCCGACTACCTGCAACGCCTGGGGCAACTCGACACCGCGCCGCAGATCGATGCGCAGACGGTGCGCACCCTCTATCAAGGAGACCGCTCATGAGCGCTTCACAACGGGGCCTGAACTGGCTCGACGCCTTGGGCGCCCAAGGTCAGCCTGTGGCCGGCCTGCCGCCTTCGGTGCGCGCGGTCGACGCCACGCTGGGTGAACAGCCGGTACGCTTCATCGCCGTGGTGGCTGATGCCGCCAATCCGTTTCCCCGCGCCCGCGAAGGCGAAGTCGGGCTGCTGGAAGGCTGGGGGCTGGCCAAGGCTGTGGACCAGGTGATCGAGCAGGACCGCGCACTGGATGATAAGCGGGCGCTGATCGCCATTATCGACGTGCCCAGCCAGGCCTATGGCCGCCGCGAAGAAGCGCTGGGCATTCATCAGGCACTGGCCGGGGCCGTGGACAGCTACGCCCGGGCCCGGCTGGCCGGGCATCCGGTGATCGGCCTGCTGGTCGGCAAGGCGATGTCCGGGGCATTCCTGGCTCACGGCTACCAGGCCAACCGTCTGATTGCCCTGCGCGATCCGGGGGTCATGGTGCATGCGATGGGCAAGGCCTCGGCCGCGCGCGTCACCCAGCGCAGCGTCGACGAACTGGAAAAACTCGCCGCCAGCATTGCGCCGATGGCCTATGACATCGACAGCTACGCCAGCCTCGGCCTGCTGTGGGAAACCCTCACCGTCGGGCGCATCGAGCAACCCGGTGCCGACGACCTGGCCCAGGTGCGCCAGGTGTTGAATGCGGCCATCGCCGATGTACGACGCAGCGGTCGCGACCTCAGCGGTCGGCTCGGCGCCCGCCATCGGGCGGCCTCGGCGCAGGTGCGCCAGCGGCTGCGCGAGCAATGGGCATGAACAGCCTGCTTCCCCACGACTTGCTCTGGGGCATGACGGTGGCCGAACTGGCGGCCGATGCGCCGGCCTGGGCCATTGAGGTGGTGCGCCAAGGCCAGCCGGTGGTGGTACGCCGTGAAAGGCTGGCGCCGGAGCGCATTGCCGTGGGCATCCGCGGGCTGCGCCGTGAGCAGCGGCATGCCGCCAGCCTGCCGCGTTCGGCCGTGGTGCGTCAGGTACGGCCGGAGCAATTGATCGAGGCCGACAGACTGCGTGACATGCCGGCCTTGCGGGCCCTGCAACACGTCCGCCCGCTCATGCACGCACTGGGCCTGGCCTGGGGCGTGGCGGGCAGTGCCGGGTTCGAACTGGCCTGTGGTGTGGCCGCGCTGCATGAAGGCAGCGACCTGGACCTGATCGTGCGCACGCCGGTGTGCGTGTCCCGCGCCTGGGCTGCCGACCTGGTCGCGGTGCTGGACAGCGCGCCCTGCCGGGTCGATGTGCAGTTGCAACTGCCGCACGGGGCGCTGGCCCTGCGCGAATGGGCCGGGGCGTCACGCCAGGTCCTGCTCAAGACCTGTGAGGGCGCGCAGTTGCTCAGCGATCCCTGGCAGCGTTTGCAGGCCTGTGCATGAGCCGCCTGTGGGTGTTCCCCGGCCAGGGCGCGCAGCAACCGGGCATGCTGCACCGCCTGGCGCAAGCGACCGTGGTGCAGGACACCGTGAACCAGGCCTGTGAGGTGCTGGGTGAAGATGTGCTGGCGCTGGACAGCGAGCAGGCCTTGCGCGGCACCCGTGCCGTGCAGCTGTGCCTGCTGATCGCAGGCGTTGGGGCGGCGCGCCTGCTGGAGCAAAACGGCTGCAGCACCGACTTTGTCGCCGGCCTGTCCATCGGCGCTTACCCGGCGGCGGTGGTTGCCGGGGCGCTGGCCTTCGACGAGGCCCTGCGGCTGGTCGCCCTGCGCGGCGAGCTGATGCACAACGCCTACCCCGAAGGCTACGGCATGACCGTGATCCTCGGTCTGGAGTTGTCCGAGATCGAGCGTTTGCTGGCTCAGGTCAACGGCCCGCAGGCACCGGTGTTTCTGGCCAATATCAACGCCGAGCGGCAACTGGTGATTGCCGGCAGCGTGGCAGCCATGCAAGAGGTCGCACGGCGGGCCAGGGCGGCGGGTGCCAGTGGCGCAAAACGCCTGGCGGTCAGCGTGCCGTCGCATTGCCCGCTGCTCGACGGTCCGGCGCGGGCGCTGAATGAGGCCTTTGCCAAGGTTGAGGTACGCACCCCCCGGCTGCGCTACCTCAGCGGCACCTCGGCCAGGCCGATCTACCACGCCGACAAACTGCGCGACGACCTGGCTTTCAACATGTGCCGGGTCATCGACTGGCGCAGCACCGCAGAGACCGCCTTCGAGCGCGGTGTGCACCTGCAGATCGAAATGCCGCCCGGGTCGGTACTGACCGGGTTGGGCCGCAAAACCCTGCAACACGCCACGGCGATCGCCTTTGACGGCGCCCGTCTCGACAGTCTGGTCGCCTTGTCGCGCGAGGAGGAAAGCCCCCACTCCTGAACACCGAGTGCAGCTGCTACGAAGGACAAAAACAACAACTTCAGCAATGCAAACAAAGGAATAACAACAATGATTATCTACGGTGTGGCATTTCTAGCATTTTGTACCCTGGCAGGCCTGTTCATCGGCGAGGTCCTGGGCCGGTTGATCGGCGTGCCGGCCAATGTCGGCGGCGTCGGCATCGCCATGATCCTGCTGATCGGCCTGGGCAGTTACCTCAACAAGCGCGGCGTACTGGCCGGCAAGTCCGAGCAGGGCGTCGAGTTCTGGAGCGCGATCTACATCCCCATCGTGGTGGCGATGGCGGCGCAGCAGAACGTGTTCGGCGCGCTCAAGGGCGGCCCGATGGCGATCCTGGCCGGCACGCTGGCGGTGGCGGTGGCCTTCGCGATGGTGCCAGTCCTGACCCGGATGGGCGGCGGCGCCAGCGTCGAGCCTGAAGCGGTCGCCCCCAGCAAGACGGCGGGGTGAGCGCCATGTACGAATCGATAATCAAAGTGGTAGGTGGTTATGGCCTGGTCGCCGGCTTCGCCGTGATCGGCATCACCATGTGGGTGTCCTACTGGATGTCCAACACCTTCACCAAGGGCCGCCTGCACGGCTCGGCGATTGCCATCCTGCTGGGCCTGGCCCTGGCCTATGTCGGCGGCGCCGTGACCGGCGGCCAGAAAGGCTTGGTCGACCTGCCGCTGCTGTCCGGCATCGGCCTGCTGGGTGGCGCCATGTTGCGTGACTTCGCCATTGTGGCCACCGCCTTCGGGGTCAATGTCAACGAACTCAAGCGCGCCGGCTATGTAGGCGTGTTCTCGCTGTTCGTCGGCATCGGCACCTCGTTCGTGGCCGGCGTCGGCGTGGCCCTGGCCTTCGGCTACACCGATGCGGTCAGCCTGACCACCATCGGCGCCGGCGCGGTGACCTATATCGTCGGCCCGGTCACCGGTGCGGCGATTGGCGCCAGCTCCGAAGTCATGGCCCTGTCGATTGCCGCCGGCCTGATCAAGGCCATCCTGGTGATGGTCGCCACACCGTTCATTGCCCCGTTCATCGGCCTGAACAACCCGCGCAGCGCGGTGATCTTCGGCGGCCTGATGGGCACCTCCAGCGGCGTGGCCGGCGGCCTGGCCGCCACCGATCCGAAGCTGGTGCCCTACGGTTGCCTGACGGCGGCGTTCTACACCGCACTGGGCTGCCTGCTCGGGCCCTCGCTGTTGTATGTGGCGATGCGGGCAATTTTCGGGTAGGTCATAGGCGATCACCTGCCGCCTTGGCGCGCCGCAAGCATAGGGCTGGCGTAGGAGCACGCTCTGCCCGCGACCGGCTGCGTTAGCAGTCGTAAAATTGTGGCGTTTCCGAGATTTTACGAGCGCTAACGCACTCGGTCGCGGGCAAGCGCGCTCCTACTGCCAGTGGTATCCGTAGGAGCGGCTGCAGAGAGCGTTGCGTCAGTTATTGGGGCATGTCGCCACAGCCTGTGGCTGCAATTGATCAAGCAGCCGGTCGACCACTTCCTGGGCCTGGCTGACCAGGCGCATTGATGCCATGGCCAGGTGACGGGGTTGGCCGCTCAGGCTGTCGGCGCATTCGTACACTGTGGCGCCGGCACAGCGCAGCAGGTCCGAGGCTTCGGCGAGCTGGATTTCCAGAAGTTCGAGGGTGGTGCCAAGGGCGGGGATTTCGAGGGTGAGCGGTGGGTCGGGGACGATTTTCTTCATGGGTGTAACCTCCTGATCATTTCAAGAGGCCGACACCTTTCACTACTACGCGAAGGGTGGCAGCCGTGCGCAGGGGTAGTAGTCCGGAGATCAGGTATCCGTGCACCCGAAGGTGCCCCACGCACGACCGCCATAAATGCAGGCCGAAAAAAAGCACCTTGCATAAGGTGGCGCTGTGCGCCTGACTACGGGCTACTACCCCCGTGTCACTGAATTGGCAGTGACGGTAGGCAGCCTAGTGACCCGATCAGGCAGGCGCAAGCGGTCGGGATTGTCTCGGAAATTTCCCTCAAGAGAAAGAGAGATGTCTTGCAATCGGCTGACAGAAACATCCGAAAAACCGCGCGATAACCGGATATTTCCGACAGCCACGTCTGGTACGGACTCTTGTAGGTGCGCGCTTGCCCGCGACCGAGTGCGCAGCGCTCGCAAAATCTCGGAAACGCCACAAACGCATGACTATTAACCCATCCGGGATCTATGAAACGCCACAATTTTACGACTGCTAACGCACTCGGTCGCGGTGGTCCGGCATTCCGGCAAGCGCGCTCCTACAGACCGTGTATCCCATTCAGGTACGGCTGGCGTACATCCGGCACTCGGCCACCAGTGCCAGCAGGTTCGGGTCGCGTTCGCGGGATTTGAGGAACACCACGCCGATGGCCTGCTGCATGCGGTAACGCGCCTGCAGCGGGATCAGTTTGACGCGGTTTTCATACACCGCGGCGATGCGCCCCGGCAGCAGGGCGTAGCCCACTCCGGAACTGACCATGCTCAGCAAGGTGAAGATGTCATTGACCTGCATCGCCACCTTGGGCTCGAAGCCCGCCTGCTGGAACACCCGGATGCCGTCGCGGTGGGTGGCGAAGCCCTGGGTCAGGGTGATGAAGGTTTCTTCACGCAGGTCGCTCAGGTCGACCTCGGGGTGCCGGGCAAACGGCGAGTCGACCGGCACGGCCAGGAAGATGTCATCACTGAACAACGGCAGGTGGTCGCAGTCCGGGTCGTGCACGTTCTCGTCCAGCGACACCAGCATCGCGTCCACTTCCATGTTCTTGAGCTTGTACAACAGGTCCATGTTCGAGCCCAGGATCAGGTCGATGTTCAGCTCGCTGCGGCGCAGCTTCAGGCCCATGATCAACTGCGGCACGGTGCGCACGGTCAGCGAGTACAAGGCACCGAGCCGGAAGCGCGCGGCCGAGAAGCCGGCGGCCTGGCGGGTATGCTCGACGGCGGCCAGCACGTCCTGGATCAGCTTTTGTGCGCGCTCTTCCAGCACATAGGCGCTTTCCAGCGGCGTCAGGTTGCGGCCCTCATGCTTGAACAGCGGGCAGCGCAGGGCACTTTCCAGTGAGTGGATGGCGCGGTGCACGCTGACATTGCTGGTCTGCAGCTCGGCGGCGGCGCGGCTCAGGTTGCCGGTGCGCATGAAGGCCAGGAATGTTTCGAGCTTCTTGAGGGTCAATTCATCGTCGATCTGCATGGCGGGCGCTGGTGATGGGCGTGCCCTCGATTGTGCCCAAGTCGCCGGCAGATGGCTGCGTTAAATCCACCGGTTGTTAAAGGGTGTCATGCAAAACCGTTTATAACGGTGGAACCTTCGGTCACAAAAGGGCAAGCAACCGATGTACTACGGAGAAAAATTCAACGCCTGGTCGCACCTGGTCGGCACCGTGCTGGCGACGATCGGTGCCGTCTGGCTGCTGGTGCTGGCCAGCGTGCAGCACGATATCTGGAAGATTGTCAGCATCGCGGTGTACGGCGTGTGCCTGGTGGCGCT
Source organism: Pseudomonas sp. Leaf127 (assembly GCF_001423155.1). Taxonomy (NCBI): domain Bacteria; kingdom Pseudomonadati; phylum Pseudomonadota; class Gammaproteobacteria; order Pseudomonadales; family Pseudomonadaceae; genus Pseudomonas; species Pseudomonas sp. Leaf127. Next base: position 429,069 of record NZ_LMOA01000022.1, read on the forward strand.
GTACAGCGCCTCGACCGTTTACCACAGCGTGCAGGGGCGGGCGAAGACGATCATGCGCAAGGTCGATCACTTTTCGATCTACCTGATGATCGCCGGCAGCTACACCCCGTTTTGCCTGGTGTCGCTGCGCGGGCCCTGGGGCTGGAGCCTGTTCGGCGTGGTCTGGGCGCTGGCGCTGATCGGTATCCTGCAAGAGATCAAGCCGCGCTCCGAGGCGCGTGTGCTGTCCGTGGTGATCTACGCGGTGATGGGCTGGATCGTGCTGGTGGCAGTCAAGCCGCTGCTGGCCACGCTGGGCCCGGCAGGCTTTGCCTGGCTGGCCGGCGGCGGGGTGATGTACACCGTCGGCATCCTCTTCTTTGCCTTCGACCATATCCGCCACTGGCACGGCATCTGGCACCTGTTCGTGATCGCCGGCAGCCTGATGCACTTTGTGGCGATCTGTGGGTATGTGGTGTAGACGCAAAACCCGTAGGAGCGACCAACGGTCGCGAATGCAGAGCCAGCCGCCGGCGATATTGAATGTACCGGCCCTTTCGCGACCGGTGGTCGCTACAGACATCGCGGTCAGAAATCGCCCCACAGTTGCTGTGCCACGCTCAGGGCCACCACCGGGGCGGTTTCGGTACGCAGCACGCGCGGGCCGAGGCGGGCGGCATGGTAGCCGCAGGCTTTGGCCTGCTCGACTTCCTGGTCGCCGAGCCCGCCTTCGGGGCCGATCAGGAAGGCCAGGGTGCCGGGCGCCGGGTGGCTGCTCAGCGGCTCGGCGACCGGGTGCAGTACCAGCTTCAGGTCGGCCTGGGTCTGCTTGAGCCAGTCGGCCAAAGGCTGCGGCGGGTGAATCACCGGCACCACGGAGCGGCCGCACTGTTCGCAGGCGCTGATGGCGATCTGTTGCCAGTGGTCCTGGCGCTTTTGCGCCCGCTCGTCCTTCAGGCGCACTTCACAGCGCTCGCTGACGATGGGGGTGATCTCGGCCACGCCCAGTTCGGTGGCCTTCTGGATCGCCCAGTCCATGCGCTCGCCCCGCGACAGGCCCTGGCCCAGATGAATGCGCAGGGTCGATTCGGGCTGGCCGGCAAACTGCTCGTCGAGCTGCACGCGCACCTGTTTCTTGCCCACTTCCAGCAAGGTGCCACGGTATTCATGGCCGGAGCCGTCGAACACTTGCAGGGCCTGGCCTTCGGTCATGCGCAGCACCCGGCCGATGTAGTGCGCCTGGGCCTCGGGCAAGGTGTGTTCGCCCAGGCTCAGCGGGGCGTCGATGAAGAAGCGGGACAGTCTCATGCAAGGGGTCTCTGGTAAAAAGTCTTAAGTCGCAGGCCGGCAAGCCGCCTCCCACATTGGGTTTCGTGTTGTCTGACGGGTTTAGCCCGGATCACGAAAATCAGGGTGGAAGCCTTCGCGTACCGGCACGCTGATGCTTTCGCGGGTGGCAATGTCGATGCCCTCGCTGGCCACCTCGGCCAGAAAGTCGATCTGCTCTTCAGTGATCACGTACGGCGGCAGCAGGTACACCACGTTGCCCAGCGGGCGCAGCAGGGCGCCACGTTCCAGGGCGTGCTGGAAGACCTTCAGGCCGCGGCGTTCCTGCCAGGGGTAGGGCGTCTTGCTGGCCTTGTCCTGGACCATCTCGATGGCCAGCGCCATGCCGGTCTGGCGCACTTCGGCCACGTTGGGGTGGTCGGCCAGGTGCGCGGTGCGGGTGGCCATGCGCCGGGCCAGGGCCTTGTTGGCCTCGATGACGTTGTCCTGCTCGAAGATGTCCAGGGTCGCCAGGGCGGCGGCACAGGCCAGCGGATTGCCGGTGTAGCTGTGCGAATGCAGAAAGGCGCGCAGGGTCGGGTAGTCGTCGTAGAAGGCGCCGTACACCTCGTCGGTGGTCAGGCAGGCCGCCAGCGGCAGGTAGCCACCGGTCAGGGCCTTGGACAGGCACAGGAAATCCGGGCGGATGCCGGCCTGTTCGCAGGCGAACATCGTGCCGGTGCGGCCAAAGCCCACGGCGATCTCGTCATGGATCAGGTGCACGCCGTAGCGGTCGCAGGCCTCGCGCAGCAATTTGAGGTACACCGGGTGGTACATGCGCATGCCGCCGGCGCCCTGGATCAACGGCTCGACGATCACCGCCGCCACACTCGCATGGTGCTCGGCCAGGGTCTGCTCCATGGCCTGGAACATTGTGCGCGAGTGGTCTTCCCAGCTCACCCCGTCCGGGCGGTGGAAGCAGTCGGGGCTGGGCACTTTGAGGGTGTCCATCAGCAGCGGCTTATAGGTTTCGGTGAACAGCGGCACATCGCCCACCGACATCGCCGCCATGGTCTCGCCGTGGTAGCTGTTGGTCAGGGTGACGAAGCGTTGCTTGCCCGGCTGGCCGCGATTGAGCCAGTAGTGAAAGCTCATCTTCAGCGCCACCTCGATGCACGACGAACCGTTGTCGGCATAGAAACAGCGGGTCAGGCCCTCAGGGGTGAGCTTGACCAGGCGTTCGGACAACTCGATCACCGGCTGGTGACTGAAGCCGGCGAGAATCACATGTTCAAGCTGATCGACCTGGTCCTTGATGCGCTGGTTGATGCGCGGGTTGGCGTGGCCGAAGACATTGACCCACCAGGAACTCACCGCGTCCAGGTAGCGCTTGCCTTCGAAGTCTTCCAGCCACACGCCTTCACCCCGGCGGATGGGAATCAGTGGCAGGTGTTCGTGATCTTTCATCTGGGTGCAGGGGTGCCACAGCACCGCCAGGTCGCGCTGCATCCATTGATCGTTCAGGCCCATGGGCAATCTCCGTCAAGCGACTCGCTGGGTGCGAGGGCAAACAATGGCGCCAGCCTAGTGAATGCTGGCTCATGGGACAACCTTTGCTGGCAGCGACAGCGCTGCAAGCACGGCTGGCGGCCTTTTGATGGCTGACGTATGCTGCGCCGCTCTTCGCGTTTTATTGCAGCATGTTGCTGACATTTCCCACATTTTTTATCGGAGTTTGCGCAATGCGTTCGGCCTGGCTGCGTGCCTGTGTGTTGGTGGTAATAGGGCTGGTCAGCGTCAATACGCTCGCCGATGACAAGCCGCGCACGGCCATTGTGGTCGGCGGCGGGCTGGCGGGACTGACCGCCGCTTATGAACTGCAAGCCAAGGGCTGGCAGGTGACGGTGCTCGAAGCCCGTGGCAGCACTGGCGGCCGTTCGGGGCTGGCCGGCAGTGAGTGGATCGGCAACAGCAAGGCCCAGCCGCTGCTCAACCAGTACCTGGAGCGCTTCAAGCTGACCAGCGTGGCGGCACCGGAATACGTGCGTACGCCCGGCTACCTGATTGATGGCGAGTACTTCACCGCGGCTGACCTGGCCGTGAAGCAACCGGCCACGGCCGAAGCGCTCAAGCGTTACGACGCCACGCTGGATAACCTGGCGCGCTCCATCGACGACCCGGAAAATCCGGCGGCCAACAGCACGCTGTTTGCGCTGGACCAGATCAACGTGTCCAACTGGCTGGACCGCCAGAACCTGCCACCGGTGGCCCGGCAACTGGTCAACCAGCAGATCCGTACCCGCTATGACGAGCCTTCGCGCCTGTCGCTGCTGTATTTTGCCCAGCAGACCCGGGTCTACCGGGGTGTCGATGAGCGCGACCGCCGTGCCGCGCGCCTGCCCGGTGGCAGCGCCGTGCTGGTCGAGGCACTGACCCGGCAGATCAAGTCGATCAAGACCCAGTCGCCGGTGTCGGCGATCATTCAGGACAAGGACAGCGTCACCGTCAAGGTGGGCGCCGTAGGCTACAGCGCCGACTATGTGGTGCTGGCCGTGCCGCTGCGGGCGCTGGGCAAGATCCAGCTCACCCCGGCGCTGGACGGCAAGCACCAGGCGGCGCTCAAGGGCACCAACTACGGTTGGCGCGACCAGATCATGCTCAAGTTCAAGACCCCGGTATGGGACAGCAAGGCGCGCCTGTCGGGCGAGATCTTCAGCAACACCGGCCTGGGCATGCTGTGGATCGAGCCGGCGCTCAAGGGCGGCGCCAATGTGGTGATCAACCTGTCAGGCGACAATGCACGGATCATGCAGGCCTTTGGCGACAAGCAACTGGTCGACCAGGTGCTGATTCGCCTGCACACGCTGTACCCACAGGCGCGTGGCGCCTACACCGGCTATGAAATCCGCCGCTACAGCGTCGACCCCGGCACTGGTGGTTCGTACCTGGCCTATGGCCCGGGGCAGATCAGCAAGTTCTGGCGCCTGTGGGAAAAGCCGGTGCAGCGTATCGCCTTTGCCGGCGAGCATACCGACACCCTGTACCCCGGCACCCTGGAAGGCGCCTTGCGCAGTGGCCAGCGCGCCGCCAGCCAGGTGCAGGACCTGGCGGCGGGCAAGTCGTTCGAGCCTAAAGTCATCCCGGCCGTGCCGGTGGCCGTGCCGGCGAAAAAAGCCGAGCCTGGGTTCTTCGACAAGCTGTTCGGCCGTGCCGACGAAGCCCCGGCCGCCAAGGCCCCGGCGCCTGCACCCTTGCCAGAGCCCGTACCGGCCGCCCCGGTGATGGCGCCGACACCGGCACCCGTCCCGGCCCCGGTGGTGGTTCCAGCCAAGGTCGAACCGGCGAAAACACCGGTGAAGAAGGAAGCCGTCAAGAAAGAGCCCCACCACAAGGCCTCGACCCACAAGGAAAGCCCCAAGAAAGAACCGGCCAGGAAAACCGCGCCATAGAGGCCAACGCGAACCCGCTGTAGGAGCGCGCTTGCCCGCGACCGAGTGCGTAGCGCTCGCAAAATCTGCGAAACGCTGAAAATTTACGACTGCTAACGCAGCCGGTCGCGGGCAAGCGCGCTCCTACGGGATCAGAAGGGGCGTGGCAGGGGCTCAGCGCTTGTCGTTCAGCAGGAAGTTCCCCGGTCCTTCGTTGTCCAGCACCGGCACTTCGGCTTCGTCCTTGAGGTCGACGCCGGAGAGCTGGCGGCGGCAGGCTTCGCGCATCAGGTACATCAGGCGAAAGGTCGCCATGCCGTAGCTCAGCCCTTCAAGCCGCACGTTGGAGATGCAGTTGCGGTAGGCGTCGTTGAGCCCGACTTTGGGGCCGTAGGTGAAATACAGCCCCAGGCTGTCCGGTGAGCTGAGTCCTGGTCGTTCGCCGATCAGGATCACGCTCATCTTCGCCCCCAGCCGCTGCGCCACTTCATCGGCCACCGCGACCCGGCCCTGTTGCACCAGGGTGATGGGCGCCAGCGACCAGCCCGCTTCATTCACCTGCTCCAGCAGCTTGTCGAGAAACGGCAGGCTGTGCCGGCGCACGGCCAGCGACGACAGGCCGTCGGCGATGACGATCGCCAGGTCGAAGCCTTTGCCCTGCTGCGCAGCGTAGGCGTCCAGCGCCTGCGCGGATTCCTCGTTCAGCCGCCGGCCCAGGTCAGGGCGCTGCAGGTAGGTGTGGCGATCGGGCGCGGCACTGTGCGCCAGCAAGGTGTCGAGCTGGCGACCTTGCAGTTCTTCGCGCAAGCCTTCGTGGTCGAACGGCAGGTGCACCGCGTCGCGGGCCTGGGCGTGGGCGAACTGAAAGTCCAGTTGCGCCGCCGTGGGCAGACTGGTGCCGGCGCGGCCCAGGGCGATGCGCGCCGGGGTCAGCTGGCGCAGGTGCTGCCAGGGGTTTTCGGTGGCGGGCGATTTGTCTGTCATGAGCACCTCTTAACTGAGTTGCGCCAGGGCCTGGCGAAATGCCGGTGGCAATTCGCTGCCCATGCGCAGTTGACCGCCCTGCTGCTGGAAGATGCCCATGCGTGCCAGCCACTGCTCGAATTCCGGTGCGGCATGCAGGCCCAGCACCTGGCGGGCATACAGCGCATCGTGGAACGAGGTGGTCTGGTAGTTGAGCATCACATCGTCCGAGCCCGGAATGCCCATGATGAAGTTGATGCCGGCCGCGCCCAGCAGGGTCAGCAGCACGTCCATGTCGTCCTGGTCGGCCTCGGCATGGTTGGTGTAGCAGATGTCGCAGCCCATCGGCACCCCCAGCAGCTTGCCGCAGAAGTGGTCTTCCAGGCCGGCGCGGATGATCTGCTTGCCGTTGTACAGGTACTCGGGGCCGATGAAGCCGACCACGGTGTTGACCAGAAACGGATTGAAATGCCGGGCCACGCCGTAGGCGCGGGTCTCGCAGGTCTGCTGGTCGACGTCATGATGGGCGTTGGCCGACAGCGCGCTGCCCTGGCCGGTCTCGAAGTACATCAGGTTGTTGCCCAGGGTGCCGCGCTTGAGGCTCAGGCCGGCGTCATAGCCTTCCTGCAGAATCTTCAGGCTGACGCCAAAACTGGCATTGGCCGCCTCGGTGCCGGCAATGGACTGGAACACCAGGTCCAGCGGCGCGCCGCGTTCGATGGCGGCAATCGAGCTGGTGACGTGGGTCAGCACGCACGACTGGGTCGGGATCTGGTAACGCTGGATGATCGCATCAAGCATCTCCACCAGTGTGCAGATCGAACTCATGCTGTCGGTGGCCGGGTTGATGCCGATCATGGCATCGCCGTTGCCGTACAGCAGGCCGTCGACGATGCTGGCGGCAATGCCGGCCGGATCGTCCGTGGGGTGGTTGGGCTGCAGGCGGGTCGACATCCGCCCGCGCAGGCCCTGGGTGTTGCGAAAGCGGGTTTCGACGCGGGTTTTCTGCGCCACCAGCACCAGGTCCTGGATGCGCATGATCTTCGACACCGCCGCGGCCATTTCCGGGGTCAGGCCGGGGGCCAGCGCCTTGAGGCTCTGTTCGTCGGCCTGCTCGCTGAGCAGCCAGTCACGCAGCCCGCCCACGGTGAGGTGGCTGACCGGCGCGAAGGCCTCGCTGTCGTGGGTGTCGATGATCAGGCGGGTGACTTCATCGCTTTCATATGGAATCAGCATCTCCTGCAAGAAATGCTTGAGCGGCACGTTGGCCAGGGCCATCTGCGCCGCTGCGCGCTCGGCATCGCTGCCGGCGGCGACCTCGGCCAGGTAGTCGCCGGAGCGCGCCGGGCTGGCCTTGGCCATCAGCTCGCGCAGGTCCTCGAAGGACCAGGTCATGTGGGCGATGGTGTGGGTAAAACGAGCCATGGTCTGTCTCCTGTGGTAGCCACCCGCAGGGGGTGGCCACCTTGTACCGGTCAGCGCAGGGATTGTTCGGCAGCCTGGATGGCGGCGAACTCTTCCTCGGGAGTGCCCGACACCAGGTGGTGACGGCTGTACAGGGCGAAGTAGGCAATGAACAGTGCGTAGATGACCGCCGCGCCGATCACCACCCGCGTGTCGACCAGAAAGCCTGCGACCAGGGCAATGGCCGCCAGCACCAGCGCCACCGCCGAGGTCACTACGCCACCCGGTGTGCGATACGGGCGTGGCATGTCCGGACGCCGCACGCGCAGGGTGATGTGCGCGGCCATCATCAGTACATACGACAGCGTGGCACCGAAAACCGCCACCAGAATCAACAGATCGCCCTGACCGCTCAGCGACAGGCCGAAACCGATGATGCCCGGTACGATCAGCGCCATTACGGGTGCCTTGTTGCGGTTGGTCAGCGACAGGCCGCGCGGCAGGTAGCCGGCCCGCGACAAGGCGAAGATCTGCCGCGAATAGGCGTAGATAATCGAGAAAAAGCTGGCAATCAGACCGGCCAGGCCGACCAGGTTGACGAACTGGCTCATCCAGGTCGAACCGCCATAGACCTTGACCAGCGACTCGACCAGCGGGTTACCGGAGGCGACCAGCGCCTGCGCACCGGCGGCACCCGGACCGACCAGCAGGATCAGGCCGGCAAAGGCCAGCAGCACCAGCATCGCGCCGATCAGGCCGCGGGGCAGGTCGCGCTTGGGGTCCTTGGTTTCTTCGGCGGCCAGTGGCACGCCTTCGACCGCCAGGAAAAACCAGATGGCGTAAGGCAGCGCGGCCCAGATGCCCATGTAGCCGAACGGCAGGAAGCTGCTGGCGCCGGCGGCGGTGGTGGCCGGAATGTCGAACAGGTTGGCGACCTGGAAGTGCGGCACCATCGCGACGATGTACACGCCCAGGGCGATGGCTGCTACGGCGGTGATTACGAACATCAGTTTCAGGGCCTCACCGGCACCCAGAATGTGAATGCCGATGAACACCACGTAGAACACCAGGTAGATGATCCAGCCGCCGATGCCGAACAGCGATTCGCAATAGGCGCCGATGAAGCAGGCAATCGCCGCGGGGGCGATGGCGTATTCGATCAGGATTGCCGTGCCGGTCAGAAAGCCGCCCCAGGGGCCGAACGCGGTACGGGTGAAACCATAGCCGCCGCCGGCGGTGGGGATCATCGATGACAGCTCGGCCAGCGAGAAGCACATGCACAGGTACATGGTCGCCATCAGCAAGGTGGCGATGAACATGCCGCCCCAGCCGCCTTGGGCCAGGCCGAAGTTCCAGCCGGCGTAGTCACCGGAAATCACATAGGCCACGCCCAGGCCGATCAGCAATACCCAGCCGGCAGCGCCTTGTTTGAGTTGGCGGCTGGCGAAATACTCGGCGCCGACCGCTTCGGTTTCCACGCCGCCCTGAGAGGCGGATGGGGTAAGTGTCTCTTTGGACATGTCTGGACTCCTTCGTGGCCCGCCGGGTAACAGCGGGCCGCAGCTGTGTTGGATTGGCTGTCTTGGCGGCAGATCAGAAGAAGCCCAGCGGGTTGATGTCGTAGCTGATCAGCAGGTTCTTGGTCTGCTGGTAGTGGTCGAGCATCATCTTGTGGGTTTCACGCCCGACCCCGGACTTTTTGTAGCCGCCGAAGGCAGCGTGCGCCGGGTACAGGTGGTAACAGTTGGTCCATACACGTCCGGCCTTGATCGCCCGGCCCATGCGGTAGGCGCGGTTGATGTCGCGGGTCCAGACGCCGGCGCCCAGGCCGAACTCGGTGTCGTTGGCGATTGCCAGGGCTTCGGCCTCGTCCTTGAAGGTGGTCACCCCGACCACCGGGCCGAAGATTTCTTCCTGGAACACGCGCATGTCGTTGGTGCCCTTGAGCAGGGTCGGCTGGATGTAATAGCCGCCGGCCAGGTCGCCTTCGAGTTGCTCCGAGGCGCCGCCGGTCAGTAGTTGTGCGCCTTCCTGCTGGGCAATGTCCAGGTAACCGAGGATCTTTTCATATTGCTGCTGCGAGGCCTGGGCGCCGACCATGGTCTCGGTGTCCAGCGGGTTGCCGCGCTTGATCGATTTGATCTTCTTCATGACCTCGACCATGAACGGCTCGAAGATCGACTCCTGGACCAGGGCCCGCGACGGGCAGGTACAGACCTCGCCCTGGTTGAAGAACGCCAGCACCAGGCCTTCGGCGGCCTTCTCGATGAAGGCCGGTTCTGCCTGCATGATGTCTTCGAAGAATACGTTGGGCGACTTGCCGCCCAGCTCGACGGTGCTCGGGATGATATTGGCGGCGGCGCATTTCATGATGTGCGAGCCCACCGGCGTGGAGCCGGTAAAGGCGATCTTGGCGATGCGCGTGCTGGTGGCCAGGGCTTCACCGGCTTCGCGGCCAAAGCCCTGGACAATGTTGAGCACACCCGGCGGCAGCAGGTCGCCCACCAGCTCGGCGAAGACAGTGATCGACAGGGGCGTCTGCTCGGCCGGCTTGAGCACCACGCAGTTGCCGGCGGCCAGGGCCGGGGCCAGCTTCCAGGCGGCCATCAGCAGCGGGAAGTTCCACGGGATGATCTGCCCGACCACGCCCAGCGGCTCGTGGAAGTGGTAGGCCGCGGTGTGTTCGTCGATCTCGGCGCTGCTGCCTTCCTGGGCGCGGATGCAGCCGGCGAAGTAGCGGAAATGGTCAGCGGCCAGCGGCACGTCGGCGTTCAAAGTCTCGCGCACGGCCTTGCCGTTGTCCCAGCTTTCGGCCACGGCCAGCAATTCGAGGTTGGCTTCGATGCGGTCGGCGATCTTGAGCAGGATCCGCGAGCGGTTCTGCACCGAGGTCTTGCCCCAGGCCTCGGCGGCGGCATGGGCGGCGTCCAGCGCCTGGTCGATGTCCGCCGCCGTCGAGCGCGGGAACTCACCGATCACCGAGGCGTCCACCGGGCTGGTGTTGGTGAAGTACTGACCGCCCGCGGGGGCTGTGAACTCACCACCGATGTAGTTGCCATAGCGTGGCTTGAGGGTGATGACAGCGCCTGCGGTACCTGGTTTGGCATAGATCATGAGTATTCTCCGGACGACGTTTCTTGTTATTCGAGAAGGCCTGAGGAATAAGGCTGGTCTTCATCTTGAGCGGATTTCATGACGCCGACTTGACCTTGAGAATGGCTTTTTGTCACCTGAGGTCAACTTTTGCCGACGACATATCGCGCTGTCGTGTTGAGTCAAATCCGCCGCTCTGCGGCGGTGCGGGTGTTTCCTGACGACCCATTTTGGGGCGTCCTACAACGTTATGGGTATTGTTCTGACCTGCCTGGCAGCGGGGGCCGGGCGGTTGAGGATGGGCGGCGTATTTCTTGCTTGTTGACATGACTTGTCACAAAGGAGGCCTCGATGAGCATTCTTCTCGCCCAGCCGGAACTCTCGGGGCGCGCTTCGCTGCTGGCCGGGGCCCAGGCCAATGCCGGCGTGCTGGCTGCTGCCGCCAGCGGCCTGTGCGACTTCATCGAAAAGCAGGGCGGCGACCCCGACCGGGTGCTGGGGGTGTCGGGTATCGACCCGGAATCACTGCGTCACCCGACCCTGAGCCTGGCCTTGCCCAACTACTGCCAGGTGCTTGAAGAGGCCTCGCGCCAGTCGGGCTGCGACAATTTCGGCCTGTACTACGGCCAGCAATTCAAGCCGCAGGCGTTGGGGTTGCTGGGCTATATCGGCCTGTGTTCGGCCACGGTCGAGCAGGCACTGATCAATTTTGCCCGGGCCTTTCCACTGCACCAGCGCAACAGCCTGATTCGCCTGGTCGATGCCGGGGAGTGCTACCGCTTCGATTACCAGGTGCGTCACGGCGCCATTCTGTGCCGGCGCCAGGACGCCGAGTTGACCCTGGGCATGGCGCTCAACCTGGTCCGTCATGTGCTGGGCAACCAGTGGGCGCCGCGGGCGGTGCATTTCGAGCATCCACGCCCGGAGCACTGGCATGAGCACTGCAAAGTCTTCGATGCACCGGTGTATTTCGAGCAGCCGTGCAATTCGCTGTTGATCCCCAAGCGCGGCCTGCAACGCAGCATGCCGCAGAGCGATCCGTTGCTGTTGCTGGTGATGCAGGATTCGCTGAGCCAGCTCAGCCGCCTGGGCGGCCAAGGCGAGCTGGACATCGTCGATGCGGTGCGCGAGCAGGTGCGCCAGCGCCTGCTGGAAGGCGAGCCGGTGCTGGAAACCATCGCCGAGCAACTGGGCCTGTCCAGTTGGGCGCTGCAACGCCGCTTGCGCGAGCACAACCTGAGCTTCTCGGCAGTGGTCGACACCCTGCGCCGCGAGCTGGCCACCCACTACCTGGGCCAGGCGCAGCTGCCGATTTCCAGCCTGGCGCCCTTGCTGGGCTATTCGGAATCCAGCGCCTTCTCCCGCGCCTTCCGCCGCTGGTTCGGCGTCAGCCCCCGCCAGTGGCGGCAGGGTCCGGTGTAAAAACGCGCGACAGTGTTGGAGCCACCGGTCGCGAAAGGGCCGGCACATTCAAGATCGCCGGCGGCTGGCAGGCTGCATTCGCGACCGTTGGTTGCTCCTACAGAACAGGCTATTCGGGCAGGCATCGACCGGTAGGAGCCCGCTTGCCGGCGACCGAGTGCGGAGCGCTCGCAGAAATTGATTAAACGCCGCTATTTTTACGACTGCTGCGCAGCCAGTCGCGGGTAAACGCGCTCCTACGGGTTTGCGTCTGTTCCCTTTCAAGGCCATAGACCTTGCGAAAGGGCCGGTACATTCAATGTATCTGGCTCAGATTCCCGACGCTCACAAGCAAGGTGCCATGCCCAATTCGTTTGCCTATGGATACCGTTCGTCGGTAGCAAAAAACCGGCGGTCTTGCGCCCGTATTCCCCGCTTCGATTTCTGGCGATGCTGCGCTGCGCCTGATTTGCAGGTGCGCAACGAACCGCCAGCGCGCGTCATGGTCTGAAATCCGCGACAGCACAAACGGTTAATCCATCGTATTTATCGATAGTTAAAAGCCATTTTTTGCGCTTTCTTTCGATAGATAAATCGCTAGTCTGATCGCACGTCTTACAAGGTATCAAGCAATGCAGCTACGCAATTCCTCCTCTCGTTACGGTCTGGTCAGTCGCGTGCTGCACTGGGGTGTGGCCCTGACCGTGTTCGGTCTGTTTGGCCTGGGGTTGTGGATGATGGGGCTGGATTACTACGACAGCTGGCGCAAGCAAGGGCCGGACCTGCACAAGAGCATCGGCCTGGTGCTGTTCGCTGCGATGCTGCTGCGCGTGATCTGGCGCTTTGTCAGCCCGCCGCCACCGCCGCTGGCCAGCTACAGCCGAATGACCCGCCTTGGCGCTGCCTTTGGCCATGCCTTCCTGTATGTCGCGCTGTTTGCGGTCATGACGGCCGGTTACCTGATTTCCACCGCCGATGGCGTGGGCATTCCGGTCTTCGGCCTGTTCGAGGTGCCGGCGCTGATCAGCGGACTGCCGCAGCAGGCCGATACCGCCGGGCAGATTCATTTTTACCTGGCCTGGGCCATCGTGATTTTCGCGGGGCTGCATGGGCTGGCTGCACTGAAACACCACTTTATTGATCGTGATGTGACCCTCAAGCGCATGCTGGGTCGTAATTGATAGTCCAACCATAAAGGGAATACAGCATGTTGAAGAAGTCTCTCGCCGCTCTGGCCCTGGGTACTGCTCTGTTCACCGCCGGCCAGGCCATGGCCGCCGACTACGTGATCGACAAGGAAGGCCAGCACGCCTTCATCGACTTCAAGATCAGCCACCTGGGCTACAGCTTCATCCACGGCACGTTCAAGGACTGGGACGGCACGTTCAGTTTCGACGCGGCCAAGCCTGAAGCGAGCAAGATCGCGGTCGAGCTGAAAACCGCCAGCCTGTTCACCAACCATGCCGAGCGTGACAAGCACATCCAGAGCAAGGATTTCCTGGACACCGCCAAATTCCCAGAGGCCAAGTTCGTCTCCACCAGCGTGAAATCCACCGGCGAGAAAACTGCCGATGTGACCGGCGACCTGACCCTGCATGGCGTGACCAAGCCGGTGACCATCAAGGCCACGTTCAATGGTGAAGGCAAGGATCCGTGGGGCGGCTACCGTGCCGGCTTCAACGGTTCGACCACCCTCAACCTGAACGACTTCGGCATCAAGGGCCCAGGCCCGACGTCGCAGACACTGGACCTGGACATCTCGCTGGAAGGCGTGCAGAAGAAGTAAGCGCTTTTCGATAGATGCAAAAACGCCGACCCTTGGGTCGGCGTTTTTGTGTGTGGCGTACGGCGAGGAGCGCATCACCGCAAAAGCCGCTCGCCGCCCGGCCGCGCTACTCAATATTCAATTCACCGCTTGTAGGAGCGCGCTTGCCCGCGACCGGCTGCGCAGCAGTCGTAAAATCTCGAAAACGCCACAAATTTACGACTGCTAACCCATCAGGGATCTATGAAACGCTGAAAATTTACGACTGCTAACGCACTCGGTCGCGGGCAAGCGCGCTCCTACAGATCGGGCGCTCCGGTTTCAGCTGTCGCGGTTGCGGGTCAGCAGGGCCGGTTTTTCACCGCGTGGGCGGTTTGGCACTTCGTCGAGCAGTTCGGCGGACGGGAAACGATCAATCTTCGATTCCTTGTGCACGATCTTCGGCTGTTGCGACTGACGCTCCGGCGGGCGAACGGCGGGCTCTTCACGGGCCTGACGGTCACGCGGGGCGTTGTTGCGCGGTGCACCGGTGCGCGGGCCATTGCTGGTGCGCTTGCCGGCACCTGCACCGGCACCTGCCGGACGTGGCGTGTTGCTGCGCGGGGCCTGGCCCTGCGGACGGGCAGCTCCGGTGCCAGCGGCAGGTGCGGCGCCCGGACGACGGCCACGGCCCTGGGACTTGCCCTGGTAAGGGCTGACGTAGTCGGCGCGGTTGCCGAAGTTGTCGACCTCGTCATCCAGGAACACTTCCGGGTCGCGATTGGCCGGCGCACGGGGTGCGGCCGCCGCCTGCTGTTGCGGCTGTGGCTGGGTGCGAGCAGTGCCTTCACGCGGTTTTTTTTCGCGTGGCGGACGGGCCGGACGCTCACCGGGAGCGGCGGCTACGGCCGGCTTGTCCTTGCTCTTGCTGTCACGCCCTTTGTCTTTGCCTTTATCGCGACGGCCGCCGCTTCCCTTTTCGCCTTTGTCGGCGCCTTCGGCACGGCCGCTACGGGTGTTGCGCTGTGGGCGTGGCTCGCGGGTTTCAGGCTTTTCGGCCTCGACCTTGGAAGCATCGAAACCGGCCAGGTCGCCGTCGGCGATCTTCTGGCGGGTCATGCGCTCGATGCTCTTGAGCAGTTTTTCTTCGTCCGGTGCAACCAGCGAGATCGCCTCGCCGCTGCGACCGGCCCGGCCGGTACGGCCGATACGGTGCACATAGTCTTCATCGACATTGGGCAGTTCGAAGTTGACCACATGCGGCAACTGATCGATGTCCAGGCCGCGGGCGGCGATGTCGGTGGCGACCATGATCCGTACTTCGCCGGCCTTGAAGTCGGCCAGGGCCTTGGTGCGGGCGTTCTGGCTCTTGTTGCCGTGGATCGCCACGGCGCTCAGGCCATGCTTGTCGAGGTACTCGGCCAGGCGGTTGGCGCCGTGCTTGGTGCGGGTGAACACCAGCACCTGCTCCCATGCGCCCTGGGTGATCAGGTGGGCGAGCAGGGCACGCTTGTGGCTGGCTGCCAGGCGGAACACACGCTGTTCGATGCGCTCGACCGTGGTGTTGGGCGGCGTGACTTCGATACGCTCGGGGTCATGCAGCAGCTTGCCGGCCAGGGCCGTGATGTCGTTGGAGAAGGTCGCCGAGAACAACAGGTTCTGGCGCTTGGCCGGCAGGCGTGCCAGGACCTTCTTGACGTCGTGCACAAAGCCCATGTCGAGCATCCGGTCGGCTTCGTCCAGCACCAGGATTTCAACGTGGGACAGGTCGACATTGCCCTGGCCGGCCAGGTCGAGCAGGCGACCCGGGCAGGCGACCAGGACGTCGACGCCCTTGGACAGGGCCTGGATCTGGGGATTCATGCCGACACCGCCGAACACGCAGGTGCTGACGAACTTGAGGTCGCGGGCATACAGCTTGAAGCTGTCGTGCACTTGTGCGGCCAGTTCACGGGTCGGGGTCAGGACCAGTACGCGCGGCTGGCGCGGGCCATGACGCTGGGATTTGTCCGGGTGACCGTTGGGAAACAGGCGCTCCAGAATCGGGAGGGCGAAACCACCGGTTTTACCAGTACCTGTCTGCGCCGCCACCATCAGGTCGCGACCTTGCAACACGGCGGGAATGGCCCGCTGTTGCACGGGAGTAGGCTGGGTATAGCCCGCCGCTTCGACAGCGCGGACTAGAGCCTCGGAGAGACCGAGGGAGGCAAAGGACATGAGAAATCCTGTTCTGGTTGGAGCTTGTGCTCAGGGAAATCGTGCCTGGCGCAATGACGTTCGGGCTGCTTTGACCTGCGACGACATGTGGGGTCGCGGTTTTCAGGAGCATATGAGGAACGCGATCGCGTCCGGTGCAGCGGGGTCGGAAATCCATCTCGTGACTGCATCGGCGTGATCGAGATGCCTTTTGCAAGACCCAGCGTCCGGGCGTAAGCCTGGCGGGAAGGCCGGAGTATAACAGAGCCACTACGCTGTGCTTGTTTCCGGCTGCCCAACGGTTTTATCAGGAGTGTGGCCCCGAAGCAATGCTTCGGGGCCATCAGACACAACCTCAGCGTGACGACTCGAGGTTCTTCCAGATCGCCAGGCTCGGTTCGGCCTGGTTCAACGTGTAGAAGTGCAGGCTCGGCGCGCCGCCTTGCAGCAGCTTCTCGCACATCTCGGTGATGACCTGCTCGCCGAACGCCTGGATGCTGGCGCTGTCGTCGTTGTAGGCTTCCAGCTGCTTGCGGATCCAGCGCGGGATTTCCGCTCCGCAGGCGTCCGAAAAACGCGCCAGCTTACTGTAGTTGGTGATCGGCATGATGCCGGGCACGATCGGAATCTCCACGCCCGCCTTGCGCACGCGCTCGACGAAGTAGAAATAGCTGTCGGCGTTGAAGAAGTACTGGGTGATCGCGCTGCTGGCGCCGGCCTTGACCTTGCGCACGAAGTTGGCGATGTCGTCTTCGAGGTTGCGCGCCTGGGGGTGCATCTCGGGGTAGGCGGCGACTTCGATGTAGAAATGATCACCGCTTTCTTCGCGGATGAAGCTCACCAGGTCGTTGGCGTGACGCAAGTCGCCGCTGACCAGGCCCATGCCCGAAGGCAGGTCGCCGCGCAGGGCCACGATGCGCTTGATGCCGGCGGCCTTGTACTCGGCCAGCAGACCGCGCAGGTCATCCTTGCTGTCGCCGACGCACGACAGGTGCGGGGCGGCGGGAACCTTGACCTCGTTCTGCAGTTGCAGCACGGTGTTGAGGGTCCGGTCACGGGTCGAGCCGCCGGCACCGTAGGTGCACGAAAAGAATTCCGGCGAGCAGGCGCGGAACTGCCGAGCAACGCTCAACAGTTTTTCCTGGCCGGCATCGGTCTTGGTGGGGAAGAACTCGAAGCTGTAGACGTGTTTCTGGGACATGAGCGATAACCTTCAAAGCCTGACGCACACCTGCAGGAGCGGATTCATCCGCGAAACGCATCACGGATGAATCCGCCCCTGCGCGGGCAGCTGCTAAATGATCAGTAGCGGTAAGCGTGTGGCTTGAACGGACCTTCGACGGTCACGCCGATGTAGTCGGCCTGGGTCTTGGTCAGCTTGGTCACGACGCCACCGAAGCCACGCACCATTTCCAGGGCGACTTCTTCGTCCAGCTTCTTGGGCAGCACTTCGACAGTCAAACGCTCGGCTTTCTGGGCCGGCGACAGGTCGGCGTACTTCTGCCCGAACAGGAAGATCTGCGCCAGCACCTGGTTGGCAAACGAGCCGTCCATGATGCGGCTTGGGTGGCCGGTGGCGTTGCCCAGGTTCACCAGGCGACCTTCGGCCAGCAGGATCAGGTAATCGTCGTTCTGTGGGTCGAACGCGCCAGTGCCGGTGCGGTGGATCTTGTGCACCTGTGGCTTCACTTCTTCCCATGCCCAGTTCTTGCGCATGAAAGCGGTGTCGATTTCGTTGTCGAAGTGACCGATGTTGCACACTACGGCGCGCTTTTTCAGGGCCTTGAGCATGTTGGCATCGCACACGTTGACGTTGCCGGTGGTGGTCACGATCAGGTCGATCTTGCCCAGCAGGGCCTTGTCGATGCTCGCTTCGGTGCCGTCGTTCTCACCGTCGATGAACGGCGAAACCAGTTCGAAACCGTCCATGCAGGCCTGCATGGCGCAGATCGGGTCGACTTCAGTGACCTTGACGATCATGCCTTCCTGACGCAGCGACTGGGCCGAGCCCTTGCCCACGTCACCGTAGCCGATCACCAGCGCCTGCTTGCCCGACAACAGGTGGTCGGTGCCGCGCTTGATGGCGTCGTTGAGGCTGTGACGGCAGCCGTACTTGTTGTCGTTCTTGCTCTTGGTCACCGAGTCGTTGACGTTGATGGCCGGGATCTTCAGTTCGCCCTTGGCCAGCATGTCCAGCAGGCGGTGCACGCCCGTGGTGGTCTCTTCGGTGACGCCGTGGATCCTGTCCAGCATCGCCGGGTATTTCTTGTGGATGATCTCGGTCAGGTCGCCGCCGTCGTCAAGGATCATGTTGGCGTCCCATGGCTGGCCATCCTTGAGGATGGTCTGCTCGATGCACCACTCGTATTCTTCTTCGGTTTCGCCTTTCCAGGCGAACACAGGCACACCGGCAGCAGCGATGGCGGCAGCGGCCTGGTCCTGGGTGGAGAAGATGTTGCACGACGACCAGCGTACTTCGGCACCCAGGGCAACCAGGGTCTCGATCAGCACGGCGGTCTGGATGGTCATGTGGATGCAGCCGATGATCTTGGCGCCCTTGAGCGGCTGCTCACCGGCGTACTTGCGGCGCAGACCCATCAGGGCCGGCATTTCCGATTCGGCGATGATGGTTTCGCGGCGGCCCCAGGCAGCCAGGGAGATGTCGGCGACCTTGAAGTCGTTGAAATCGGCAGGCGTGTTTACAGCGCTCATTGAAGAGTCTCCATTCCAAGTAAATGCGAATGGGCGCCGTTGTGCGTTAAAGGCCTGCCGGCTGAGGGATCAGCCTGCCAGACAACGCCCCATCCGAGCCTGACAGGGTAAACCTGCTGCAGCGCCCCTCGGACAGGTGGCGGGAACGGTATCGAGAATTGATGACCGTTTGAAAACGGTGTGCAGTATAGCCGTGCGGGCGATTGTTCCAAAGTTTTTCTGCACAGGGCAGTGCGCCGGATGACGGATGGGAAAATATTCTTGTACCGCATCCGGTGCCGGTCGGGGCTTTATCGTCGTGGTTCATCCAGCGTGCAAGGAACCGCACCGTGAACAGCACCCCGAAAGGACTTGAGTCGTCACCCACCCTGATCGTCGAACAGGCGGGCCGTCGCCGGATCACACTGGCAACCCATGAAAATGGCATCGCCCGCCTTGAACTGGACAGCCCGCCGATCCGCAAGCTGATTCTCAGCGGCGGCGGCGCCAAGGGCTTTGCCTATTCGGGTGCGCTGACCGCGCTGGAGAGCCTTGGGGTATTGCCCGGGATCGAGTCGGTGCACGGCTCTTCGGCCGGCGCGATCATGGCGGCGCTGATTGCCTCGGGCATGCCGGCCGCGCCCTTCGATGAACTGAGCGACAACACCGACCTGCTGGCCCTGCTCGACAGCAGCGACCAGAGTATCGGCTGGCTGCAACACGGCCTGGCGCGACTGGGGGAGCGCGCAGACGCTATCCTGCCCGGCACGGCCGGCAGCTTTACCCACCTGCTGCTGGGCGTGTTGCCACGCCTGCAGTCGGCAGCGCTGCCACTGGAAGCGCTGATCCGCGAGCAGGCCCGTACGGCGGTGCTGGCGCTGATTACCGACACGCACCCGTCCGAGGTGCAGGCCGTGCGCAAGCGCCTGCAAGCCGAGGGCGCGGTGACCTTCGCCGACCTTGCGTTGCTCAACCGGTATATTGCGCAGATCAAGCAGCTCACCATTACCGGCACGGCGATGTTTGCCGGCGCACCGCAACTGGTGGTGTTCGGTGCGGCCCTGACCCCCGACCTGGACATCGCGGTGGCCGCGCACGTCTCGGCTGCCCTGCCCGTGGTGTTTCGCCAGCCGGGGCAGGAAGGGCTGGATTTCCAGGTGTTCGACGAGCTGACCTTCTTCCAGGACGGTGGCGTGCTGCTCAACACCCCGGTGCCGCAACTGCTCGACCCGGAGCTGGGCACCGACCTGTTGTCGAGCGCCGACATGCTGATCCTGACGTTCGAGCAGGGCCAGGCAGGCAACAAGCGCGGTGGCCTGACCACCTTCCTTGCCGACTGGCTGGCCGGGGCACCGGTGTCGGCGCAGCGCGAGTGGCAGAACCTGGGCCTCAAGCGCCTGGCGGCGCAGACCGTGGTGGTGCCGTTGCGCACCGAGCGTGGTGATTTCACCGGTGCCTTGAACGGCACGCTGAATTTCACCATGAGCCCGGAGCTTCGCAATCACCTGCAAGAACAGTTGGAACAGGCGGTCAGGACGCACCTGGCCGAGCGCGCTGTGCAGCGCGAAGGTTACGATTTCGACTCACTGGAGGCCGCGCTGCAAAGCCTGGACGACGACATGCTCGCCAGTGTTGCGCGCAGCACCGAAGTGCCCGGGGTCACGCAGACGCTGGCCTGGCGCCGCACCGCGCACGAACGGCTGGCACTGCTTGAGGCGGCCATCGCCGCACTCGACAGCCAGGCCGGCGTGACGCTGACGGACGCCATCGCGGCAGCCCTTGCAAATCTTGATGCCCAGGTTCGTAGCCCGGCGGACACGCAGTGGCTGGCGCTGCAACTGAACCGTCATGAACGGCAGGCCTTCAAGCGGCTGCTCGAGGGCTTGCGTGAGGTGCCGGTGCAGTCGTCGGTGCTGGTGGCGGCGCAGGTCGAGCGGCGCCAGCGCGAGATCCGGGTGATTGCCGGCAACATCAGAAAGGCGCTGATCTTTCCATCGCTGCACCTGCTCTGGCAGACCCAGGCCAATACCGAACTGCTGCTGCGTGCCGATCAACAGCTGTTGCAGGCGAGCACGGCAAGCGAGGTCAATGAGGCGCTGGAGGCCATCATCAGCGGGTATCAATCGCGCAACCGCTTGCCGGTAACGCTCTGGACTTCCACGACCGTCGCGCAGGCCAGGGCCTGGCGAATCGAGGGGGGTGTTTGACAAAGGCTTTTCACAGGACCGCCGTGCTCTGCCATGATGGCTGGCATCTTTAGGTCGGATGTCAGGAGCAAGCATGAATTTTCATACCCGCAAATGGGTGAAGCCCGAGGACCTCAACCCCAACGGCACGCTGTTCGGTGGCAGCCTGCTGCGCTGGATCGACGAGGAAGCGGCGATCTACGCCATCGTGCAGTTGGGCAACCAGCGGGTGGTGACCAAGTACATCTCGGAGATCAACTTCGTCAGCGCCTCGCGCCAGGGCGACATCATCGAGCTGGGCATCACCGCCACCGAGTTCGGCCGCACCTCGATCACCCTGCGTTGCCAGGTGCGCAACAAGATCACCCGCAAGAGCATCCTGACGGTGGAGAAAATGGTCTTCGTCAACCTGGGCGAAGACGGCCAGCCGGCGGCGCATGGTCGAACCGAAATCCGCTACATCAAGGACCAGTTCGACCTGCCGGGCGACGAATGACTGAACCCGTGGGAGCGACCCACGGTCGCCAAGGCAGCGTCGCAGGCACTTAAGAGGGTGAATGTACCGACCCTTTCGCGACCGCTGGTCGCTCCCACAGGATCCCTGTCAGGCCTTGAATAGGGGCCAGACGCAAAACCTGTGGGAGCGACCCACGGTCGCGAATGTCGCGTGGCAGGCACTTAAGAGGGTGAATGTACCGACCCTTTCGCGACTGCTGGTCGCTCCCACAGGATCCCTGTCAGGCCTTGAATAGGGGCCAGACGCAAAACCTGTGGGAGCGACCAACGGTCGCGAAGACTCACTTGATCGCGAAGGCTGACTCAACCGCGCAGGCGGCGCAGCCATTCCAGGCCTTCGCTGGTGTCGCCCTTTGGCCGGTACTCGCAACCGACCCAGCCGGTGTAGCCCAACTGGTCGATCACCTCGAACAGGTGCGCATAGTTCAGCTCGCCCATGTCCGGTTCGTGACGGTCCGGCACGCCGGCGATCTGAATGTGGCCCACGCCGGCAAAGTCGCGTTGCAGGGTGCGGGTCACATCGCCTTCGACGATCTGGCAGTGGTACAGGTCGAACTGCACCTTGAGGTTGTCGGCGCCCACCTGTCTGACGATGGCCTGGGCCTGATCCTGGCGGTTGAGGAAAAAGCCCGGCATGTCACGGGTGTTGATCGGCTCGATCAGCACGGTAATGCCGAATGCCTTGGCCTGGGCGGCGGCATAGGCCAGGTTTTCCAGGTACACCGCCTGATGCGCCGCACGCAGGCTCTCGTCGGGCAGCAGGCCGGCCATCACATGGATACGGTCATTGCCCAGCACCTGGGCGTATTCCAGCGCCCTGGCCACGCCTTCGCGAAATTCTTGTTCACGCCCCGGCAGGCTGGCAATGCCGCGCTCGCCGGCTGCCCAGTCGCCCGGTGGGGCGTTGAACAGCGCCTGCACCAGGCCGTTGTCGTCCAGGCGCTGTTTCAGCTCCTGGGGACTGTAGTCATAGGGGAACAGGTACTCGACCGCCGCAAAGCCGTCAGCAGCGGCGGCGGCGAAGCGGTCCAGAAAGTCATGCTGCGGGTACAGCATGCTGAGGTTGGCGGCGAAACGAGGCATGTTAACTCCAGTCTTCAAAGGGTCAGACAAATGGCCACAGCACCAGGGTCATCAGGAACCCCAGAGTGCCCAGCAGGGTGACCAGCACGGTCCAGGTGCGCAAGCCATCGCCTACGTTCAGGCCGGCCAGCTTGGTGAACATCCAGTAGCCGGCGTCGTTGATGTGCGACATCGCCAGACCGCCACCGCCCATGGCCAGGCACAGCAACGCCAGGTGGTTGGCCGACAGGTCCAGGGTGGCAATCAGCGGGCTGAGAATACCGGCGGTGGTCACCAGCGCCACGGTGGTCGAACCTTGTACCGCACGCAGCAGCAGCGTCAGGATAAAGCCCAGTGCCAGGACCGGCAGGCCGGTGTTGCGCAGCGCTTCGGAGACCACGGCACCGATACCGGTGTCGACCAGTACCTTGCCGAATACGCCACCGGCGCCGGCAATCAGGATCACCATGGCCACGCCCGGCAGCGCCGAGCCGATCACGTCGGACACTTGCGAGCGGCTCCAGCCACGGCGCGAGCCGAGCAGCCAGGCGCACAGCAGGGTGTCGATCAGCAGCGCCACCAGCGGTGCGCCCAGTACGGTCAGCACATCGCGCAGCAAGGTGCCGGCCGGCAGCAGGGTGGTGGCCAGGGTGCCGAGCAGGATCAGCACGATCGGCAGCAGGATCAGTGCGATGATCAGGCCAAAGCCCGGTGCCGGCGCCGGCGGCAGGCTCTTGGCCAGGCTGCTGGCGCTGGCTTCGGCGCCGAATTCCTTGGCGTCGCAGGTTTCACGCACGGTGGAGTAGTCGTTGCGTGCCCAGGCTTCCAGATCGGCGTTGGTGACGTGCGGGCCATAGACTTCGGCACGGATGTCGTCGGTCATCGGGTAGGTCTTGCGGGTCATGCGCCCGGCCACGAAGTAGCCGATCATGCACAGCACCGCGACCATCGGGATGCCCAGCAGCAAGACCCGGCCCAGGTCGGCGCCCAACTGGCTGGCGGCGGCCACGGCACCCGGGTGCGGCGGCAGGAAGGCGTGCACGGCCAGCAGGGCGGCGCACATCGGCAAGGCAAAGATCATCAGCGGCTTGCGCGCCGCACGGGCCACGCCATAGGCCAGCGGCATCAGGATGATCACCCCGACCTCGAAGAACACCGGAATGCCGACCATGAAGCCGGCCACGGTCAGTGCCAGCGGCGTGCGCGTGTTGCCAAAGCGCTGGATCAGCGTCTTGGCCAGGGCTTCGGCGCCGCCAGACAATTCGATGATGCGCCCGATCATCGCACCCAGGGCAATGATGATCGCGATATGACCCAAGGTCTTGCCCATGCCGCCTTCGATGGTCGCCACCAGGTCGGCCGGCTTCACACCGGCGACCAGCGCGACGATGATGCTGACCAGCATCAGGGCGACAAAGGGCTGGAATTTGTATTTGAGGACCAGAAACAGCAGCAGTGCGATGCCGGCGCCGGCAATCAGCATCAACATTAGTGGAGTCATATTCGCTTCCTGTTCTTATTGTGTTCCGGCATGACCGGCGTTGGCACAGGCCGCGGGTGCGGCCTGGGAGGATTCATTGAAGGTCGGTTACCACTTGGCTCCGAACGTCTGCTGCAGTTCGTCCAGCGCCTGCTGCGACAGCGGCGCAGGCTTGGGGTCGGTCATCAGCCACAGGCGGGCGGTTTCTTCGAGCTCTTCCAGGGCGTAGCAGGCCTTGGCCACCGAACTTTCCCAGACCACCGGGCCCAGGCGCTCAAGCATGACGCCGCGCACGCTGTTGGCCAGTTGCGCCACCTGCTTGGCCACCAGGGGCGAGCCGGGGCGCTGGTAGCCGATCAGCGGAATGTGCCCGACCTTCATCACCTGGTAGGGCGTCAACGGTGGCAGGATGTCGTCTTCGCGCCAGACACCGGCCAGGGTCAGCGCCACCAGGTGGGTGGAGTGGGTGTGCACCACGCCACCGACCTCGGGATTGCGGTCGTAGACCTCGCGGTGCAGGGCCAGGGTCTTGGACGGCTTGCTGCCCGAGACCCACTCGCCGGCCAGGTTGACCTTGGCGATTTCACCCGGCGACAGGCGACCCAGGCAGGCGTCGGTGGGGGTGATCAGCCAGCCGTCGTCCAGGCGTGCGCTGATGTTACCGGCGCTGCCCACGGTGTAGCCGCGGCCATACAGCAGGCGGCCGACGTCGCAGATTTCTTCGCGCAGGGCTTGTTCATCGATCATCAGGCGGCTCCTGCCAACTGCTTGAGGGCCTTGGCGAAGAAGTCGCGGGCCCCGAAGTTGCCGGACTTGAGCGCCAGTGCCAGGGGCTGGTCACCGTCACTGACGGTGGCCGGCACGCCCGGGTCGATCTGTGCGCCGATCTTGAGCAACTGCACGCCCAGCGCCTGGACCACGGCACCGGAGGTTTCGCCACCGGCGACCACGAAGCGGTGTACGCCAGCGGCCAGCAGGCCCTTGGCGATCTGCCCCAGCGCGTCTTCGACCATGGCGCCGGAGCGCTCGACGCCCAGCTTCTGCTGCACGAGCCTGACTTCATCCGGGGTGCTGGTGGCATAGATCAGCACTGTCTGGCCGGCCTGTTGGGCAAAGGCGATGGCCTGCTCGACCACCGGCTTGCCGTCGGCCAGTTCCAGCGGGTTGATGCGCAGGGCCGGGCGACCGGCCTCCAGCCAAGCGGCGACCTGGCCATTGGTGGCCACCGAGGCACTGCCGGCCAGGACCACGTCGCCACCGGCGATGTCGATATTCTGGGCAGCATCCATCGCGCGCAGTTTGCCGGCCTTGCGGAAGTTTTCCGGCAGGCCCAGCGCCAGGCCCGAACCGCCGGTCAGCAACGCCAGGTCGGCGCAGGCTTCGCCCAGCACATACAGGTCGGCATCGGACACCGCGTCGGCAATGGCCATGCTCACGCCTTCGGCGCGCAGCTCATCGATGCGCGCCCGCACGGCGTCGGCGCCCCGGGCCACGGTGTCGTAGCGCAGCAGGCCGACCTTGCGTGGGGTTTGCGCCTGCAGCACGCGCACCAGGTTGGCATCGGTCATCGGCGTCAACGGATGGTTCTGCATGCCCGATTCGCTCAGCAACTGGTCCTGCACGAACAAATGGCCACGGAAGATCGTGCGGCCGTTTTCCGGGAAGGCCGGGCAGGCCACGGTGAAATCGCTGCCCAGGGCGTCGAGCAGCGCATCGCTGACCTGGCCGATGTTGCCGGCCGCGGTCGAATCGAAGGTCGAGCAGTACTTGAAGAAAATCTGCTCGCAGCCGCGATCCCGCAGCCATTGCAGGGCGGCCAGGGACTCGTCCACGGCCTCGGCGCTCGGCGTGGTGCGTGATTTCAGGGCGATGACGATGGCGTCGGCGTCCAGGCCGGCGGCCCGTTCAGCCGACGGGATGCCGATGCTCTGCACGGTGCGCATGCCGCCGCGCACCAGCATGTTGGCCAGGTCGGTGGCGCCGGTGAAGTCATCGGCGATGCAGCCCAGCAGCGGGCGGGAAGTGACGGTCATCGTTTATTCCTCGACCTTGGCGGTCGGCAGATTGATGCCCGGGAAAATCTTGATCACCGCCGAGTCGTCTTCGCGGCCGAAACCGGCGCTGGAAGCCTGCATGAACATCTGGTGGGCGGTGGCCGACAGCGGCAGCGGGAATTTGCTGGCGCGGGCGGTATCAAGCACCAGGCCCAGGTCCTTGACGAAGATGTCCACCGCCGACAGCGGCGTGTAGTCGGCCTTGAGGATGTGCGGCACGCGGTTTTCGAACATCCACGAGTTGCCGGCGCTGTTGGTGATCACCTCGTACAGGGCATCGGCGTCGACGCCTTCACGCAGGCCCAGGGCCATGGCTTCGGCGCTGGCGGCGATGTGCACGCCGGCCAGCAGCTGGTTGATGATCTTGACCTTCGAGCCCAGGCCATGGACGTCGCCCAGGCGATAGACCTTGCCGGCCATGCCGGCCAGTACGGCTTCGGCCTTGGCGTAGGCATCGGCCGGGGCCGAGGTCATCATGGTCATCTGCCCGGCGGCGGCCTTGGCCGCACCGCCGGAGATCGGCGCATCGAGGTACAGCAGACCCAGGTCGGCCAGGCGCTGGCCCAGTTCGACGGCAAAGGTCGGGGCGACCGTGGCGCAGCCGATCACCAGGCTGCCGGGACGCAGGGCGGCGACCGCACCGTTGTCGCCGAACAGGACGGTTTCGGTCTGCTCGGCGTTGACCACCACGGTGATGATGATGTCGCACGCAGCGGCCAGGTCAGCCGGCGAGGTGGCGGCTACACCGCCTTCGGCGGCAAATGCCTGGACCACGTCGCTGCGCACGTCACAGGCGTGCACCTTGAAACCGTTGCGCAGCAGCGAGCGGGCAATGCCCAGGCCCATGGCGCCCAGGCCGATCACACCAACATTGGATTGGGTCATTGCAGTCATCCTCGGTCTTCGCCGCTGCTCGTCATACCAACAGACGGCTTACATTGTTCTGAAATGTGAATCTGATAGTGGATCAGTGAGCTATTAATGTGAAGCACTATTTGCGATTAACAAATATTCACATAGCAAAAAGCCCCTGGAACGGGGCTTTGAATGGGGAGGGTGTAGGAGCGGCTTTGCCGGCGACCGAATGCGGAGCGCTCGCAGAAATCTGTGAAACGCTGCAATTTTACGACTGCTGCGCAGCCGGTCGCGGTGGTCCGGCATTCCGGCAGAGCGCGCTCCTACGGCGTGTCGAATGTCTATTCAAGCCGCCTGGCCTGGCTTACACCTTGGCCAGCTGCAACTCGATGCCTTGTTTGCGGATGCTGTCGGCGGCGGCCGTGGCCAGGTCGCTGTCGGTAATGAGGGCATCGAACTGTTCCAGCGGCGCGACCTTGTACATGCCGAAGGTGCCGTACTTGGAGCTGGTGGCAACCAGTACGTTGCGCGAGGCCGATTGCATGGCAGCCTGCTTGACATCCACTTTCAGCGCCGAAGGGGTGGTAATGCCACGCTGCAGGTCCCAGGAGCTGGTCGACATGAAGGCGATGTCGGTGGCCAGCTGGCGCAGGGTGGCGGCGGCCAGGGCGCCGACGCTGGACAGGTTGGGGTGGTCGAGCAGGCCGCCGGTGTGGATCACGTCGACGTGCCCGGCATCGGCCAGGGCATGCACGATGCCGAAGTCGTTGGTGACCACGGTCATGCCCGACAGGGCAATGATGTACGGCACGATTTCCAGGGTGCTGGTGCCGGCATCCAGGTACACGGTCATGTCCGGGTGCAGCAACTGCGCGGCCAGGCGCGCCATGGCCTGTTTGTGCGGCAGCTCGACCACGGCCTTGGACTGATGGCTGGGCTCGCTGTGCAACTGGCTGGCGATGCGCACGCCGCCGCTGACCGAATAGGCCCGGCCTTCCTGCTCCAGCAGGGCGATGTCACGGCGGATGGTCATGTGCGAGCAGTCGAACATTTCCATCAGCTGGTGCACGCTCAGCACCTGGTGCTTGCGCAGTTGGCGCAGCATCAATTCACGGCGTTGATCGGGGATCATTGGCGCACCGCCGGTCGGGGCGATTTCGTCATGGGTGGACATGCATGCTCCTGCATAGCGGTAACCGGGCTCGGCCTTGAGTGTACGTGCAGCCCGCCAGTGTGCCGAGGCGTTTTTAACACGAACCGTTCATGGCTTACCGTGACACGGCGCAGGCGCCGAACGGTCGCGGGCCTGGTCAGGTGCGATGACTAGACTGTACTGGGGACAGGCGTCGAATCCCGATCGGGATGCAAGGAGTGCACGTGATCGTCGCTTATGGGTGCGTATGGATCGCACTGGTGTTGCCGAACCTGTGTGCGGTGATCGCCAGGGTCGGCAGCCGTGACTACGGTCTGCGCCTCAACCATGACCCCAGAGCCTTTCTGGGTCGGCTTGACGGGTTGGCAGGGCGTGCCCATGCCGCGCAACTCAATGGTTTCGAAACCACGCCAGGGTTTGCCGCCGGCGTCATCATCGCGCAGCTCAGCGGCAATGTTCCCTGGGTCGCCATCGAAGCGCTGGCGGTCGGCTTTGTCCTTTCGCGCCTGCTGTTCATCCTGTTCTATCTGGCCGACCTGGCCGTGTTGCGCTCGCTGGCCTGGCTGGGCGGCTTTACCCTGATCACGGCCTTGTTCGGCCTGGCGATCCTGCTGTAGGGCTGAGCGGCCTGGGCCGCTCATTTCGCCGGTCGGTCAGTGCGTCTCTTCAGGCGCCGGCTTGTGGCCGGTTACCGAGCGCACCAGCTTGCCGATGGTCAGGCCCTGCAACAGGATCGACAGCAGCACCACGATGTAGGTGATGCTCAGCACCACGTCGCGTTCCGGGCCCGGCGGCAATGCCAGGGCCAGGGCTACCGAGACACCGCCGCGCAGGCCGCCCCAGGTCAGGATGCGAATGGTGCCTTGTGGCACGCTGCGCCAGCGGCGCAACAGCAGGATGGCCGGGGCCACGGTGACCAGGCGCGCCAGCAGGATGGCCACGGCCAGCAGCCCGGCGGCCAGCAGGTGCAGCCACGAGAAGGGCAGCAGCAACAGCTCCATGCCGATCAGCGCGAACAGCAGGGCATTGAGGATGTCGTCGAGCAGTTCCCAGAAGCCGTCCATGTAGCGTCGGGTCATGTCGTTCATCGCCAGGTTGCGCCCCAGGTTGCCGATGATCAGGCCGGCCACCACCATTGCGATGGGCGCCGAGACATGCAGTTCGGAGGCCATCGCCGAGCCGCCGATGACCAGCGCCAGGGTCAGCATGACTTCGATCTGGTGCTGCTCGATGCTCTTGATCATCAGGTACACCGCGTAGCCGATCAGGCCACCGAACAGCGCGCCACCGATGGCTTCATGGGCAAACAGCCAGGCGGTTTCGCCAACGCTCGGGGTCTCGCCCAGTTGTGCGATGCCCAGCAGCACGGTGAAGACCACCACGGCGGTGCCGTCGTTGAACAGGCTCTCGCCGACAATCGTGGTCTTCAGCGGTTTGGAGGCATTGGCGGTGCGCAATACACCGAGCACGGCGATCGGGTCGGTGGGGGAAATCAGCGCGCCGAACAACAGGCAGTACAGGAAGCTGACGTGCCAGCCGAACAGGGCAAAGATCCACCAGGCCAGGGTGCCGATGACCACGGTGGCGATCAGCACGCCAAAGGTGGCCAGCAGGCCGATCGGCCAGCGGTAACTCTTGAGGTCGGCGAGGTTGACGTGCAGGGCGCCGGCGAACAGCAGGAAGGACAGCATCCAGTTCATCAGCAGGTCGCCGAAGTCGATCTGGCCGATCAGTTGCTGGACGCGTTCTTCAAGCCCTGGAAAACCCGCCACGCTCAAGCCTTGCAGGATCAGGGAAAACAGCAGGGCGGTGACCATCACGCCGATGGTCGGCGGCAGGCCGATAAAGCGGTAGTTCACATAAGTGAGCAGGGTGGTCAGGCATATGAAGGCAGCAGCAAGTTCAAGCATCCGTAAAGTCCGTATCCATCAAGTATCAGGGTGCATTTCAGTGGGTCAGGCGCACGCATTGACCCCCGGGAACCGCTCATAGTGCACCACCGGGGAAATTTTTTGCCACACAGGATGGCTTGACGACGAGCCTGGCCTGTCAGCCAGCCCCGGCATCGACTATCCTCGCGGCCTGCCTTCCTGGAGGAGCAAAGGTGTGCTGGCAACCGCATTGGTGTTGATGGCGGCGGTGCTGCACGCCACCTGGAATACCCTGGTCAAATTCAGTGGCGAGCGTCTGCTGGTGATCGCCAGCATGGATTTCGTGGCCCTGGTGTTTGCCTTGCTGGCGCTGGGTTTCGTCACACCGCCTGCCGCGACTATCTGGCCCTGGCTGATCGCCTCGGCGCTGTTCGAATTGCTCTATCGAGGGCTGTTGATCAAGGCCTATCAGGTCGGTGACCTGGGGCTGGTCTATCCCTTGATGCGCGGCTTGTCGCCCCTGGTGGTGCTGGGCTTGACTTTGCTGTCTGGCGGCGAGGTCCTGAGCAGCGGGCAAATCCTGGGCATTCTCTTGATTCCGGCCGGGTTGGCCTGCCTGCTCTGGCAGGGCGGAGGCGGCGTGCGATTACCCTGGTCGATGCTGCCGGTGGTGGGGCTGATCGGCCTGTGCATCGGCAGTTATACCTGGATTGACGGGCAGGCCCTCACGCTCGGCGCGCCGCCGCTGGATTACCTGGTGTGGCTGACGCTGATCAGTGCCTGGCCGTTTCCGGCAGCGGCCGTCGTCTGTCGGCGCCCGGCCTTTGTGTTGTTCTGGCGCCAGCAGTGGCGACTGGGAATGAGCGTCGGGCTGTGCGTGCTGGTGAGCTATGCGCTGGTGCTGTGGGCCATGCAACTGGGGTCGGTGGCCGAAGCGGCGGCCCTGCGCGAAATCAGCGTGGTGCTGGTGGTGCTCATGGGCATGCGCTACCTGCAAGAACCTTTCGGGCGTCCCCGGCTCTTAGCTTGTGCCCTGGTATTGCTCGGCCTGTTGGTCATGAAGCTTAATTGAAAGGAACGAAAAAATGACAGTAGCCTTCTGGTGCGTATTGATCGCGATCATCCTGCCGATCCTGTGCGCAGGCATCGCCAAGTTCAGCAGCGGCTTCAAGATGCGCGACAACCACGACCCGCGCGACTACCTCGAGGACCTCGAAGGGCTGCCACGGCGTGCCCATGCCGCGCAACTCAATGGCTACGAGGCCCTCCCGGCGTTCGCGGCGGCCGTGATCATTGCCCATATCGCCGGCAATGCGCAGTTGGTGACCATCGATGTGCTGGCGGTGTTGTTCATCACCACGCGCCTGCTGTACATCATCTTCTACCTGGCCGACCTGGCCATGCTGCGCTCACTGATCTGGCTGGTCGGCATGGGCCTGATCATCGCGCTGTTCGGCGTCTCGGCATTTCCGGCGGCCTGACGGGGATAAACAGGAAGCGCCGGCTCAGTCCTGGACTTTTTCAAGCTCGGCCTGGGCTTCGAGCAGTTCCTTGCGCGACTCGGCCAGCTTGTCTTTGCGCTTGTTGATTTTCTCCGGGTCGCCCTTGGCCATGGCCTGGTTGAGGTCCGTCTGGCGGCGGCTCACTTCGCGCTTGGCCTCCAGCACTTTCTGCTCGCGCTGTTTAAGCAGCGAGGTTTCGCTGCAATTGGCGTTGGCTTCGCTCAGGGCCTTTTCCAGGCCGGCCTGTTGGCGTTTGTCACCGTCGGCCTTGGCCTGCTGAAGCTTGCTGCTGATGTCCTGGCTCTTGAGCAGGCACTCCGGGACCGGCGCGGGCATCTCGGCGGCCAGCAGGGCAGAGGGCGCCAGGGTGCAGGCCAGCAACAGGACCAGGGGGGGAACGCGCTTCATGTGTACTCCTTGTGAAGGCCGGGCGGGGTCGACAACCCGGCATTAAAAACCCGCAATGTTCAAGGCGTGCAGTCGATCGCGCAGCGCCAGCACCTGCGGGTCGAGAAAAAAGGCCTGCAATTGCGCCGCCCGCCCAGGGCCGATGCCGGGTTCAGCCTGCCACTGCTCAAGGCTGCGTTCGGCCAGTGGCTGCCAGTGGTCAGCCAGCCGGGCGTCGCCGGTCGGCGGCAGGCCCAGGGCCTTGAGCCAGAGCTGAAAAGGCTTGTCGCGTGCGCTTTGCAGGCTGGCGAACAGTTTGGCGGCACTGCGCTCGCCAAGGCCCGGCATCTTAACAAGCTCGGCGGCTTCGAGGGTCATCCAGTCGAGCAGATTGTCGAGTCGTCCGGCAGCCAGCAATTTGTCCCAGGTGCCGGGCCCCACGCCTGGCAGGTTCAGTGCCTGCTTGCCGGACAGCCAGACCAGGCGGGCCTTGAACTGGCTTTCACAGCCGGGCGTGGGCTGCCAGCAACTGAGCGCATGAAAGGCTTGCGGGTCTGGCACTGCCAGTTCGACGCGCTCGGTGCTGCGCAGCACCACGCTGTCCAGGCGCGGGATGGTCAGCCCGGCCAGGCTCAGGGCGATCTGGTCGCCGGGACGGATGTCCATTTCCCGCCAGCGTTGCAGCGAGCCGGCACTGAGCGAGCGGATGGTGCGGTCGTCCAGGCGTACCGGGTGTACATCCAGCACCGGGGTGATGCGACCGCTACGGCCAATGTTGAAGTTCACCTTGCGCACTTCGGCCAGGGCAGTGGCATAGGGGTATTTCCAGGCCACCGCCCAGTAGGGCGCCTTGGCTTGCCAGCGCTCGGCCGCCGGGCGCCGGCCCTGGCGCAAGACCACGCCGTCGCTGGCGAACGGCAGCGGCTGGCGATACCAGAACTCACGCCAGTGGCGGGCATTTTCGAACGTTTGCAGTGGATGGGTGTAGGCCAGGCTGTCGGCAAAGCCCATGGCCTTCAGGCCCGTCAGGCGCTCGGGCAGGGTCGCCGGCCCGTCGGGCCAGTCCCAGACGAACAGGCCGACCTGGGCCAGCTCCGCATCAAGGGGATCATGACGGGCCAGGGTGCCGGCGACTTTGCTGCGGGCATTGGCGCTGCCGGCGCTGGCCTGCACATGATCGCTCAAGCGCCAGTACAGCTCGCCTTGCAGCACGGCGTTGTGGGGGCCTGGCAATTGACCGGGAATGGCGGCCATGCGCAGGGCGTGCGCGGTCCAGTCCTGGCCGTGCACACCATCGCCGCGACTGATGGCCCGGCTCAACCGGCCCTGCTCATACACCAGCGTGACCGCCACGCCGTCGACCTTGGGCTGGATCCACAGGTCCTCGCGGCCGTTGAGCCATTGCGCCACGGCCTGGTCGTCGGCCAGCTTGCCAAGGCCCGTATGGACCACCAGATGAGGCACTGGGCCCTTGGCCGTGTTGAGTGGGCTGTCCGTGCTGTTGGCCGGCAGGTCAAAGCACTGTCGCCAGTGGGCCAGTCGCTCGCGGGCCTGGTCGTAGATTTCGTCGGCCACCTGTGCAACGCCCTGGCGGTGGTAGCTGTCGTCCCACCGGCTGATCCGGTCCTGCAGTGAGCGAACTTCCTGCCCCGCCCTGGACGCGTCCCAATCCGGGCAGGCCTGGGCATAGGTGGGTGTAGCGGTCGACAGCAACCCCAGGCTCAAGCCCAGGGCGGTGATAAAGCGAATGGTCAATGACATCGAAAGCATCCTTGCCGAGAACGATGCCCGACAGGCTAGTCAGCTTTGTGCAGGCCTGGCTGTCGGCGTGGTCACCGGCTTTTACAAGGCGTGAGCAGATGTGTCGCAGCAGTACAGTCAGGGGGTGTAAACGTCCGTGGCTGTGCCTTGAGGTGGCACGGGGCGCGTGTCAGATTGCAGGTCGCTGTCTTGCTCTGGAGAACCTGCAATGGACCTGTCGACCCTCGCCGTATTCATCCCCGCCTGCTTTGCACTGAACATGGCGCCCGGCCCGAACAACCTGCTGTCGGTCAGCAATGCCAGCCGTTACGGCTTTGCCCGTGCCTGCACCGGCGGCGTCGGTCGCCTGCTGGCGTTTGCGATCATGATTGCCCTGGCGGCGGTGGGGCTGGCGGCGGTGCTGCACACCAGCGAGTGGCTGTTCCATGTGATCAAGGTGGTGGGCGCGGCTTACCTGTTCTACCTGGCCTGGCAGCTCTGGCGCGCGACGCCGCAAGCCGATGAGCACATCGGCATGCGCACGGCCAGTGTGTTGCGGCTGGCGCGCCAGGAGTTTCTGGTGGCCATCGGCAATCCCAAGGCCATCCTGCTGTTCACGGCGTTCCTGCCGCAATTCGTCGACCCGGCGCAAGACGTCACGGCTCAGTTTGCCGTGCTGGGCGGGCTGTTTCTGCTGATGGAATGCGTGGCCATCGCGCTGTATGCCGTGATGGGTGTGCACGCCCGCAAGCTCTTTGCGCGTCCGTCCAGCAGGCAACTGTTCAACCGTGTGTGCGCCGGTCTGCTGGCCAGTGCGGCGTCGGCCTTGCTGGTGGCGCGTCGGGCCTGATCTGAACCGGTCGGGCGCTGCCCTGTCTCAAGGAGCGAACATTACCTATAGGGACATTCATGAATAGCAAGCAGTTGTCTGAAACCAGCAAGTTTCTGAGTTATGTGCTGCGTCACGAACCGCAAGCGATCGGCCTGCAACTCGACAGTGAGGGCTGGGCGGATCTTGACGCGCTGATTGCCGGCGCCGCCACGGACGGTCGGGTGCTGGACCGGGCGCTCATCGAGGCGGTGGTCGCCGGCAACGACAAGAAGCGCTTTGCGTTTTCCGAAGACGGCCTGCGCATCCGCGCCGTGCAGGGGCACTCGACCAGAACGGTCGAGCTTCAACATGTGGAGAAAACCCCGCCGGCGCTGCTGTACCACGGCACCGCCACGCGGTTTCTGGCGTCGATCCTGCAACAGGGGCTGATTGCCGGCAGCCGTCATCATGTGCATCTGTCAGAAGACGAGGCAACGGCGGTGTCGGTAGGGCAACGCTATGGCAAGCCGGTGGTGCTGCACATCGAGGCGGCGCGCATGCAGCAGGCCGGGTTCCGGTTTTTCCAGGCCGACAATGGCGTGTGGCTGACCGAGGCAGTGCCGGTGGGGTTTATCAGGCAATAAGCCGCTAACTTTGTAGGATTTTTAGTCGCGCCCATTCTGGTGAAACATACCGTTACTTATGGTCCGGCTAAAAGCCTCTTACCCCCTACATCTGTCGGATTGAATCACGCTGCACATGCCCTGATCATCCTGATTGAAAACTGTCAATGAGGATAATGATGAAAGTGAAAGCAGCGCTGATGTTATGTCTCATTTATGCACTCTGTTTCCTGTTTTTCATTCGCGAAGACAGCGGTCGTGACGTGAGTGTTAGTTTGACTGCAGCCGCTATGGTGACGTTAATGATGGCACCTTTTTTATTTCTTTATTGCCGGCGTGCAGAAAAACATGTCTTCCGTTTCATCGCCAGACCCACATGGGCAAATGCGTTTCGTCTGTTATTTCCTCCTCGAACCAAAAAGGATAAGTAATAATGCGTGACCTTACAGATCAAGAGACTGAACTCATCTACGGCGCCAACACGGTTTCCGACGGCGCAACCATAGGCGGTGCTGTGGGTGGGGCGTTGGGCATTTCATATGCCACTTCAATCGGGGGGACCGCAAGTGCCGTGGTGGGCTTGGCAGGTTATGGAGCGGCTGCAGGGGCCGGGCTCGGCGCAGCATTCACTGCCGGTTACGCGTTAGGCGGGTGGCTGAACGAAAATACGCCGATCCAAAGTATGATCAGTGACCGGTTGCCCCGACCGGGAGGATTCAGTAGTTCGATGAGCTGACCTCAAAAGGGTTTACCGGGAAAACCTGTCTGCTGTCGTGTGGTTTTCAAGATTTAATCCTGAGGGTTCACCATTGTTTCGGGCGAGCGTTCAATTGATTTTTTAATTGATAGGGCGTGTGCCGCCAGCTATTTAATAGACAGAAGTGCCTCTGGAAAAGCAGCTCGCCGTCTCGTCTTTAACGCATTCAACTAAAAAGCCCCGCACGATTGCTCGTGCGGGGCTTTTTAGTACCGCTTGGGTATTACAGGCCGGCGGCGGCGCGCAGGGCGTCGGCGCGGTCGGTTTTTTCCCAGGTGAACGCGGTGAAGGTGTCGTCCCCCACGGTCATCTCGAACGGCTTGCGACCGAAGTGGCCGTAGGCGGCGGTCTGCTTGTACATCGGGTGCAGCAGGTCGAGCATGGTGGTGATCGCGTATGGACGCAGGTCGAAATGCTCGCGCACCAGCTGGATGATCTTGTCGTCCGACAGCTTGCCGGTGCCGAAGGTGTTCAGCGAGATCGACGTCGGCTGGGCCACGCCGATGGCATAGGAAACCTGAATCTCGCAACGCTCGGCCAGGCCGGCGGCGACGATGTTCTTGGCCACGTAGCGACCGGCGTAGGCGGCCGAACGGTCGACCTTCGACGGGTCCTTGCCGGAGAACGCGCCACCGCCGTGACGGGCCATGCCGCCGTAGGTGTCGACGATGATCTTGCGACCGGTCAGGCCGCAGTCGCCCACCGGGCCGCCGATGATGAAGTTGCCGGTCGGGTTGATGTGGAACTGGGTGTCCTTGTGCAGCAGTTCGGCCGGGATCACGTGCTTGACGATCAGCTCCATCACGCCTTCACGCAGGTCCTTGTAGGACACGTCCGGGTTGTGCTGGGTCGACAGCACGATGGCGTCGACGCCCACGACCTTGCCGTTCTCGTAGCGGCAGGTGACCTGCGACTTGGCATCCGGGCGCAGCCACGGCAGCAGGCCGGACTTGCGGGCCTCGGACTGGCGCTGCACCAGGTGGTGCGAGAAGGTGATCGGGGCCGGCATCAGTACGTCGGTCTCGTTGCTGGCAAAGCCGAACATCAGGCCCTGGTCGCCGGCGCCCTGGTCTTCAGGCTTGCTGCGGTCAACGCCCTGGGCGATGTCCACCGACTGCTTGCCGATGATGTTCATCACGCCGCAGGTGGCGCCGTCGAAGCCGACGTCGGAGCTGTTGTAGCCGATGTCGAGAATGACGTTGCGGACGATATCTTCCAGGTCGACCCAGGCCGAGGTGGTGACTTCGCCGGCAATGATTGCCACACCGGTCTTGACCAGGGTTTCGACCGCGACACGGGCGAATTTGTCTTCAGCGATGATGGCGTCCAGGACCGCGTCGGAGATCTGGTCGGCAATCTTGTCCGGATGTCCTTCGGACACGGACTCGGAGGTGAAAATTGAGTATTCGCTCATGTCTACGGGTTTCCTGAATGTAACCGAGGGTAAGTGTCGCCAGACGGTCGCTGAAAATGGCGAACCTGGATCTGGAAACCATTGCGTAAGCCCACGTAGAGGCTCTGTTCGGGGACCAGCCCCGCAGCGATGGCCCAATGGGCCAGGTCTTCCTGTTCAAAGCCCAACCAGAGATCGCCACAGGCCTCCCTGGCCCAGCTCTGATCGTGGCTGCACAAGTCCGTGATCAACAGGCTGGCGCCTGGACGCAGGTGCAGGGCCAACTGTTTTATGGCATCGGCCGGCGCGGCAAAATGATGAAGCACCATGTTCAATACGACGCAATCGACCTGCACTTTAGCGTCGCTCAAGGCATCGGCCAGGCGCAATTCGACATTGTTCAGCGCCTGGTGCTCGCAGCGCTTGCGCGCCAGCTCGAGCATGGCCGGGCTGTTGTCCATCGCCGTGACCCGGGCAAAGCGCAGCGCCAGGTCGGGCAGGAAGCCGCCGTCGCCGGGGCCGACTTCCAGCGCCGTGGCCGCAGGGCCGAACGGCAGCTTGTCGAGCAACGCCAGCAGGCTGTCGCGGTACTGGCCAAGGCCGGCGATCAGGTCCTGCTGGGCATGGAACTTGTCGGCCACCCGGGCAAAGAAATCCTGGCTGGCCGCCGCTCGCTGGCGATGCACCGCATCGACCCGCGCCTGGGCATCGCCGGGCAACTGCAATGCGTCGACTTCTTCAAGCAGGGCCGCATGCAGGCGCCCACCGACAGCCTGGGCATGGGGCAGGGCGCGACGATAGAAAATCGCATTGCCTTCGCGACGCGTCGCCACCAGTCCGGCCTGGGCCAGGACCTTGAGGTGATGACTCATGCCCGACTGGCCGATGGCGAAGATCTGCGCCAGCTCCAGCACCCCGAACGAATCGTTGGCCAGGGCGCGCAGAACGTTCAGCCGCAGCGGATCGCCGGCGGCTTTGCACAGGGCAGACAACTCGTCGCAGCCGTCATGGCTGATTGCAGGTACGCGAAGGTTCATGAGGCGGCAGTCTAGACAGCGACCGGACAAGTCGCAAGATCAATATCAAAAAGTTTTGATATTGCCTGTGTGCGCTGCCGAAGCCGCGTGTCCAGAGGGCTGGCCGTTACTGGCATATCGGGTGCTGACAGCAAATGAC
Source organism: Pseudomonas sp. Leaf127 (assembly GCF_001423155.1). Lineage (NCBI taxonomy): Bacteria > Pseudomonadati > Pseudomonadota > Gammaproteobacteria > Pseudomonadales > Pseudomonadaceae > Pseudomonas > Pseudomonas sp. Leaf127. The sequence goes on from NZ_LMOA01000022.1 coordinate 466,800, forward strand.
GCCTGGATGACAGGAAAAAAGCACCTGGGCGACTATCTTTCATTGCCCCCAGCCAGTCGCTGAGGGAAAATGACCGCCTTTTTCCGATCCCATTTCTTACCCTCCAGGAGATCAGCGATGCCTAGCCGTCGTGAGCGTGCCAACGCCATTCGTGCCCTGAGCATGGATGCCGTGCAAAAAGCCAACAGCGGCCACCCAGGGGCCCCCATGGGGATGGCGGATATCGCCGAAGTCCTGTGGCACGATTTTCTCAAGCATAACCCGGCCAACCCGTCGTTCGCCGACCGCGACCGCTTCGTGCTGTCAAACGGCCACGGTTCGATGCTCATCTACTCGTTGCTGCACCTGACCGGCTACGACCTGTCCATCGACGACCTGAAGAACTTCCGCCAGCTGCACAGCCGCACCCCGGGCCACCCGGAGTTCGGCTACACCCCGGGCGTCGAAACCACCACCGGCCCGCTGGGCCAGGGATTTGCCAACGCCGTGGGCTTCGCCATTGCCGAAAAGACCCTGGCGGCGCAGTTCAACCGTCCAGGCCATGACATCGTCGACCACAACACCTATGTGTTCATGGGCGACGGCTGCATGATGGAAGGCATTTCCCACGAAGTCGCTTCCCTGGCTGGCACCCTGGGCCTGGGCAAGCTGATCGCTTTCTACGATGACAACGGCATCTCCATCGACGGCGAAGTCGAGGGCTGGTTCACCGACGACACCCCCAAGCGTTTCGAGTCGTACAACTGGCAGGTGATCCGCAATGTCGACGGCCACGACGCCGACGAGATCAAGACCGCCATCGAGACAGCGCGCAAAAGCGCCCAGCCGACCCTGATCTGCTGCAAGACCACCATCGGCTTCGGCTCACCGAACAAGTCCGGCAAGGAAGAGTCCCACGGCGCGCCACTGGGCGCCGACGAGATCGCCTTGACCCGTGCCGCGCTGAAGTGGACCCACGGCCCGTTCGAGATCCCGGCCGACCTCTACGAGCAATGGAACGCCAAGGAAAAAGGCCTGGCCGCCGAAGCCGAGTGGGACCAGCGCTTCGCTGCGTACTCCGCTGCCTTCCCTGAACTGGCCAACGATTTCATCCGTCGCATGAGCGGCGAGCTGCCGGCCGATTTCGCCGAAAAGTCCGCCGCCTACGTGGCCGAAGTCAACACCAAGGGCGAGACCATCGCCAGCCGCAAGGCCAGCCAGAACGCGCTGGGCGCCTTCGGCCCGCTGCTGCCTGAGCTGCTGGGCGGCTCGGCCGACCTGGCTGGTTCCAACCTGACCATCTGGAAAGGCTGCAAGAGCATCACCGGCGAAGACGCCAACGGCAACTACCTGCACTACGGTGTGCGTGAGTTCGGCCAGGGCGCAATCATGAACGGTATCGCCCTGCATGGTGGCTTCGTGCCGTACGGCGCGACCTTCCTGATCTTCATGGAATACGCCCGCAACGCCGTGCGCATGGGCGCGCTGATGAAGCAGCGCGTGATCCACGTGTTCACCCACGACTCCATCGGTCTGGGCGAAGACGGTCCGACCCACCAGCCGATCGAGCAACTCGCCAGCCTGCGCACCACACCGAACCTGGACACCTGGCGCCCGGCCGATGCCGTGGAATCGGCCGTGTCGTGGAAATATGCCCTGGAGCGCAACGACGGCCCGTCGGCTTTGGTGTTCTCGCGCCAGAACCTGACGCACCAGGCGCGCGATGCGGCGCAACTGGCCAATATCGCCCGTGGCGGCTACGTGCTGCGCGACAGCGTCGGCGAGCCGGAACTGATCCTGATCGCCACCGGCTCCGAAGTCGGCCTGGCCGTTCAGGCCTACGACGCACTGACCGCGCAGGGTCGTCAGGTGCGTGTGGTGTCGATGCCGTGCACCAGCGTGTTCGAGTCCCAGGACGCCGGCTACAAGCAGTCCGTGCTGCCGCTGCAAGTCAGCGCACGCATCGCCATCGAGGCGGCGCATGCCGACTACTGGTACAAGTACGTGGGCCTGGAAGGCCGCGTGATCGGCATGACCACCTTCGGTGAGTCGGCGCCGGCCGCCGCCCTGTTCGAAGAGTTCGGTTTTACCCTGGAAAACATCCTGGGCACCGCCGAAGAACTGCTCGAAGACTAAGCCACAACCGCGTGCTCCGCTGCAGGAATGCGCCTGGCCCAGGCCAGGCGCGTTCCTGCAGTATCCACCTGCGAGAAATCCATGCCCCAGCCCCGCCCTTATAAAGTTGCACTGAACGGCTACGGCCGCATTGGCCGCTGTGTCGTTCGCGCCTTGTGCGAACGCGGTGCAACGGCGGGGTTCGAGGTCGTGGCCATCAACGACCTGGCCGACATGGCCAGTCTCGAATACCTGACGCGCTTCGATTCCACCCATGGCCGCTTTCCTGGCCATGTGCGGGTCGAAGGCGATTACCTGCACATCAATGACCACCGCATCCGTGTGCTGCGCAGCGCGACGCCCGAAGGCATCGACTGGGCTGCCCTGGAAGTCGACCTGGTGCTGGAGTGCTCCGGCGTCTACAACACCCGTGCCGACGGCCAGCGCTTTCTTGATGCGGGTGCGCCGCGGGTGCTGTTTTCCCAGCCGATGGCCAGCGAGGCGGACGTCGACGCGACCATCGTGTACGGCATCAACCAGCAGGACCTGAGCGGTCGCGAGCTGCTGGTCTCGGCGGCCTCGTGCACCACCAACTGCAGTGTGCCGTTGCTGCGCCTGCTGGATCAGGCGCTGGGCCTGGACTATGTCACCATCACCACGATTCACTCGGCGATGAACGACCAGCCGGTGATCGACGCCTATCACCATGAAGACCTGCGCCGCACGCGCTCGGCCTTCCAGTCGATCATCCCGGTGTCTACAGGGCTGGCACGCGGCATCGAACGCCTGCTGCCGGAACTTGCCGGCCGGATTCAGGCCAAAGCGGTGCGGGTGCCGACGGTCAATGTCTCGTGCCTGGACATCATCGTGCAGACGGCGCGTGATACCGACGCCGTCGAGATCAACCGGATCCTGCGCGAGGCGGCCAGTGTCGGGCCGCTCAAGGGCTTGCTGGCCTACACCGAATTGCCGCATGCCAGTTGCGATTTCAACCATGACCCTCATTCGGCGATCGTCGATGCGAGTCAGACCCGCGTGTCCGGCCCCAGGCTGGTGAACGTGCTGGCCTGGTTCGATAACGAATGGGGTTTTGCCAACCGTATGCTCGACGTTGCAGGCCATTTCCTGCACGTTGCACACCCACAACAGTAAAGACAGGAACGCCTCATGACCGTGTTGAAAATGACCGACCTTGATCTGCAAGGAAAGCGTGTACTGATCCGCGAAGACCTTAACGTGCCGATCAAGGATGGCGCTGTCAGCAGCGATGCGCGGATTCTCGCCTCCCTGCCGACCATCAAGCTGGCGCTGGAGAAGGGCGCGGCGGTCATGGTCTGCTCGCACCTGGGTCGTCCGGTGGAAGGCGAATTCTCGGCCGAGAACAGCCTCAAGCCGGTCGCCGACTACCTGAGCAAGGCGCTGGGCCGTGACGTGGCGCTGGTCGCCGATTACCTGGACGGCGTCGAGGTCAAGGCCGGCGACGTGGTCCTGTTCGAAAACGTGCGCTTCAACAAGGGCGAGAAAAAGAACACCGACGAGCTGGCACAGAAATACGCCGCCTTGTGCGACGTGTTCGTGATGGACGCCTTCGGCACCGCTCACCGTGCCGAGGGTTCGACCCACGGCGTGGCCAAATTTGCCAAGGTCGCTGCGGCCGGCCCGCTGCTGGCCGCCGAGCTGGACGCGCTGGGCAAGGCGCTGGGTGCACCGGCCAAGCCGATGGCGGCCATCGTGGCCGGTTCCAAGGTGTCGACCAAGCTCGACGTGCTCAATAGCCTGAGCACGATCTGCGATCAGTTGATCGTCGGCGGCGGCATTGCCAACACCTTCCTGGCCGCTGCCGGTCACCCGGTCGGCAAGTCGCTGTACGAGCCGGATCTGCTCGACACCGCCCGCGCCATCGCTGCCAAGGTCAGTGTGCCGCTGCCGGTCGACGTGGTGGTGGCCAAGGCCTTTGCCGAAGACGCCGAAGCGACCGTCAAGCTGATTGCCGATGTGGCCGAGGACGACATGATCCTCGATATCGGCCCGCAGACCGCCGAGCAGTTCGCCCAATTGCTGAAATCTTCGAAGACTATCCTGTGGAACGGCCCGGTCGGCGTGTTTGAATTCGACCAGTTCGGTAACGGCACCCAGGTACTGGCCAAGGCGATTGCCGAGAGCGATGCGTTCTCCATCGCCGGTGGCGGTGACACGTTGGCGGCCATCGACAAGTATGGCGTCGGTGCGCAGATTTCTTACATTTCCACTGGCGGCGGTGCGTTCCTCGAGTTCGTCGAAGGCAAGGTCCTGCCGGCGGTCGAAATGCTTGAGCAACGCGCCAAGGCGCAGTAAACCGCTGTGTTCGAGGTGTCAGGTATGGTCAGGGTCTTGCCGGTGTTGCTGATGGCGGGGGTGCTGTGCGGTTGCGCCGGCACGCCTGCAGCCGATGAAGTGCAGGACCAGGATCAGGCCGCGCCCGTGCAACTGAGCTGCTATCAGGCGCGCTGGCAAGCCGAAACGATTCAGGTGGTGGACAAGCGCAGCGGCCAGGCGTTCTGGGACCGCTACGACTTCATGCCACGGATCGGCAATGTCGGCTGTCGCTGATACGGTACAGGCAACATCCAGGCGTCATGGCGGTCATTAAAGGTGAATATCTTTTAATGCAAAGGAGTGTTGCCATGAAAATCGCCGCCGTGATGCTGTTGAGTTGCGCTGTGCTGGCCGGTTGCAGCGGTTCGGGGACCAACCGGGCCTGCGAAGTGTTCAGCCCGGCAGCGGTCACCGTGCCGACCACCGAGAACAGTCAGCGCGTCGAAGCCCAGGCCACGGGCGAGCCGTCTGACGATGGTAAAAACGAACAGCACTGCCCTTGATGCCATCAGGCGGGGCAGGCCAGGAGAGTGAATGAAAGGCGTTATGGCTCTTGGCGCACTGGTCTTGCTGGGCGGTTGCTCCGTCTTCAAGCCGGCGGCGCAACAGGTCGACCCGTGGACCCGCTGGGTCTGCGACAGCAAGGCCGAGGTCAACTGGCGCTACGCCGATGCGGCCCACAAGGCCGTTGATGTGCGCCTGAACCAGAGCGACCAGGTGTACCGCCTGCAAGCCGAGCCCGGCGCGACCGGTGAGCTGTATGGTAATGGCGTACTCTCGTTCGCCCGTAACGGCGACGACGGGCTGGTCTACTGGACCGTCACCAATGATTTGATCGGTCGCGGCTGCAAGGTCAGATAAACTGCAGCACGGCCAGGCGCAGGTGATTTCGCAATGCCTGCGCCCATGACTTGAATAGCAGCCGCCACTGGGGCAGGCTCGCACGATTAACGACCCGATCGGGAGAGAAACAGACAATGGCACTTATCAGCATGCGCCAGATGTTGGACCACGCCGCCGAATTTGGCTATGGCGTTCCAGCTTTCAACGTAAACAACCTGGAACAGATGCGCGCCATTATGGAAGCGGCCGACAAGACCGACTCTCCGGTGATCGTTCAGGCCTCGGCCGGCGCCCGTAAATACGCCGGTGCCCCGTTCCTGCGCCACCTGATCCTGGCGGCGATCGAAGAATTCCCGCACATCCCGGTGGTCATGCACCAGGACCACGGCACCAGCCCGGACATCTGCCAGCGCTCGATCCAGCTGGGCTTCAGCTCGGTGATGATGGACGGCTCGCTGGGTGAAGACGGCAAGACCCCCGCCAGCTACGACTACAACGTCGATGTAACCCGTCGCGTCGTCGCCTTCGCCCACGCCTGCGGCGTGTCGGTAGAAGGTGAGCTGGGCGTGCTGGGTTCGCTGGAAACCGGCCTGGCCGGTGAAGAAGACGGCGTAGGCGCCGAAGGCGTGCTGGATCACAGCCAGATGCTGACCGACCCGGAAGAAGCCGCTGACTTCGTCAAGCGCACCCAGGTCGATGCCCTGGCCATCGCCATCGGCACCAGCCACGGTGCCTACAAGTTCACCAAGCCGCCGACCGGTGACATCCTGGCCATCGAGCAGATCAAGGCCATCCACAAGCGCATCCCCAACACCCACCTGGTGATGCACGGCTCCTCGTCGGTGCCGCAAGAGTGGCTGAAAATCATCAACGAATACGGCGGCGACATCAAAGAGACCTACGGCGTGCCGGTCGAAGAAATCGTCGAGGGCATCAAGCACGGCGTACGCAAGGTCAACATCGACACCGACCTGCGCCTGGCTTCCACCGGCGCCATCCGTGAGTTCCTGGCCAAGCACCCGGCCGAGTTCGACCCGCGTAAATACCTGGCCAAGACCGTCGTGGCCATGCGTGACGTGTGCATCGCCCGTTACGAAGCGTTCGGCACGGCCGGCAATGCCTCGAAGATCAAGCCGGTCTCCCTGGACCGTATGTTCGAGCGCTACGCCCGTGGCGAGCTGGATGCCAAGATCAACTGAATGTTGCTCGGCTGAATGAAAAAACCCGCGCTTGCGCGGGTTTTTTCATGGGGCAGGGTGCATTGGGCCAGACTGTGCAGCGGCTGGCCAGGCAGCCTTGGGCGCTCACTGCGCTATCTGGCCGCAATGCACTCCACTTCCACCCGTGCATCAAGGGCCAGGCCCTTGACGGCCACGGTGCTGCGGGCCGGGAAGGGCTTGCTGAACGCGGTACGGTACTGTGCGTTGAAGGCCGCAAACTCGGCCATGTCCGCCAGAAAGGCCGTGCACTTGACGATGTTGTTCATCTGAAAGCCGCTGGCTTCGGTCGTGCGCTTGATATTGGCCATGACTTGCCGGGTCTCGGCCTCGATGCCCCCCGGCACCAGGCCATTCTGGCCGGGGACGACGCCCAGTTGGCCAGACATGAACAGCAGGTTGCCGACCCGGGCGGCGCTGGAAAAGGGGTAGGTGTCGTTCTGGCTGAAGTTGAGGATCTCAACCGGTTGATGACTGTCGGCGACGGCGGCAAAGGCGGTCAATGAAGCGCAAAGCGAAAGCACCCAGGTGCTTTTTTTCATGGGGATGAACTCCTTGTCAGAGGGTGATATTCAGGGTTTGAGGGCTTTAAGCAAGGCCGGATAAAACTGCTGCGGGGCCTGCAAGTGCGGCGAATGTCCGAGCGTTTCGAACTCGATCAGGGTCGCCTCGGGAATACGCCTGGCAGCCGACTTGCCCAGTTCGGCATAGTTGGCCAGCGTGGCCATTACGGCAGGCGATGCGCCATGACCAATGGCGGTTTTATCGGTCAGGCCGATAAACAGCGTGGTGGGCACTTTCAGATACTCGAACTCGTGAACGACCGGTTCGTTATAAATCATGTCGTAGGTCAGGGCGGCGTGGTAAGCCATCATTGTCCGGTGCGGGCCACTGAACAGTTTTTCCTGCATCTCGATCCAGCGATCAAACTCGGGGCGCCATTCGCCGTTGTAATGCACGCGGCGTTGATAGTCCTTGAGTGCCGTGGCACTGAAGCCCAGTTCATCCTCGAAGTAACTGTCGATGCCTTTGTAAGGAACGCCAAGCGCCTTCCAGTCCTCAAGGCCAAGCGGATTGATCAGCGCCAGTTGTTCGGTGGCCTCGGGGTACATCAGTGCATAGCGGGCAGCCAGCATGCCGCCCATGGAGTGACCGATGATTGTGCTGCGGCTGATGCCCAGAGCTTGCAGCAGTTCATGGGTATTACTGGCCAGTTGCTGGAAGCTGTACTGGTAGCGTTCGGGCTTGCTGGACTTGCAGAACCCGATCTGGTCCGGGGCAATGACCCGGTAGCCGTCATCGCTCAGGGTCTTGATCGTGTCGGTCCAGGTGTCGGCACAGAACAACTTGCCGTGCATCAACACGACAGTGCGGTTTTTCGGCTGGCTGTTCGGGTTGGGTGGCACATCGACGTAGGCCATGTGCATGTTCTGGCGCTGTGAGCTGAGCGCGTGGTAATAAACCTTGTAATGGTAATTGAATGTTTCAAGTTCCGGGCTGCGGTTGGATAGTTCATCGGCCGTGGTGGCCTGTGCAGACGTGGACATTGCCATGAGTGTGCAGGCCACTAATAACAGTGGCCTGTGACAGAGACGAAGGGGAATGTTCATGCGTTATCAAGTTACGAAGGCAGGCGAAAGTGCAGGGCAATTAGTAGGGCGTTAATCGGCCGATTGCAAAGCCGCCTGTATTGCAAGACTTTCAAGCGCGTTACTTGATGATTCGCATGTAGGTGGCCTGCCGCGCTGCCCGGCAACGGGCAGCGCCATCAATGCGGCGTGCCAGAGGCGTTCTACTGGATTTTGACCAGCGCTGCGCAGGCGGCCTTGTAGGCTTCGTGCTGATATTTATTCAGCGATTCAGGCAGGTCGAAAGTGTGTTTTTTGTTTGCAGCGTTAATCGTCTGGGGCGACAACAGGGTCACCTCGCAATCAGGCAACAACTGAAACACGGTCTCGATCTTGAACGTGGTCGGGCCGCCGGCGAATTCGCCTTTCTTGCTGCGCTTCTTGATGACGATATGGCTGATGCCGTTTTCGCGCACGAAGGCGGCGATCTGTGTGGCAAAGGCCTTGACGTTGGCCGCCTCGTCATCGTCGGCCAGCGCCAGTTTGCGGGTTGCCAGGGGCAGGTGGCCGATGCTGTCGTTCTGCCGTGTCGCCAAGGCAAAGATGGCTTCGCTGCCTTTGATTTCCACGCCGCAAATAATCATGTAATGCCCTGTGTCTTGAGTCGAAAAGTCACAGGGTAGCGCATTGAGAGGCGGATTATTCCTGAGCGATCGACTCCAGGTACTCCGAGCGCTCGTCACTCATGCGCGCGATGCAGTCGTTTTCGCTGATCCTGAACGCCTTGCTGCCGGCGGCCGACGGGAAGACCTCCACGGCGCAATCGGCGTCACGCAGCTTTTCCCAGGCCTGGTGGGCGGTCTTGAGCTTGCTGGTGAAGTCGTTGAACTGGGTCTTGTTGGCGACGAATTGCGACTGCACCCGGTTGAGCAGGTTCTGGAAGTTTTCCTTGAGCAGCGCCTCGGCGGTCTCACGGCTGTAGATGGAGCACTCCAGGGTCTGGTTATCGCTGTCGACGCCATCGCAAGGGGATGTTTCAGGATCCTGTGCAGCCCAGGCATTGCTTGCCAGGGCACTTGTCAGCGCCAGTCCCAGGAAAAAGGTTTTCATCTACTCGCTCCGATCCGTTGATGCGCTGAATTCTGGCTCAAGCGCATGACAATGAACAGGTTTGACATGCCGCTGGAGGGTTGTGCCCTACCCTTTGTCGCGGATTGACGCTTTCGGCAATTCCCCTGTCGTTTTTGCATCCGGCTTTCCCGAGCCTGCGGCATATGCTGGCCCCAATAGCGCCGACAGTCGATTTGGCGCACCAGCACCTATAAAGGGGACGCCTGATGAGCCCAGCCGAACTTCACGCCGACAGCATCGTTATTGACGGGCTGATCATCGCCAAGTGGAATCGCGAGCTGTTTGAAGACATGCGCAAGGGCGGCCTGACCATGGCCAACTGCACGGTGTCGGTGTGGGAAGGTTTCCAGGCCACCGTCAACAGCATCAGCGCCAGCATGAAGCTGATGCGCGAAAACAGCGACCTGGTGATGCCGGTGCAGACCACTGCCGACATCCGCAAGGCCAAGGAACTGGGCAAGACCGGCATCCTGTTCGGCTTCCAGAATGCCCATGCCTTCGAAGACCAGATCGGCTATGTCGAGATCTTCAAGAAGCTCGGCGTGGGCATCGTGCAGATGTGCTACAACACCCAGAACCTGGTCGGTACCGGCTGCTACGAGCGCGACGGCGGCCTGTCGGGCTTCGGCCGCGAGATCGTCGCCGAGATGAACCGCGTCGGCGTCATGTGCGACCTGTCCCACGTCGGCTCCAAAACCAGCGAGGAAGTCATCCTCGAATCGAAAAAGCCGGTCTGCTACTCCCACTGCCTGCCGTCGGGGCTCAAGGAACACCCGCGCAACAAGTCCGATGAAGAACTCAAGTTCATCGCCGACCACGGCGGTTTCGTCGGCGTCACCATGTTTGCGCCTTTCCTGGCCAAGGGCATCGACTCGACCATCGACGACTACGCCGAGGCCATCGAGTACACCATGAACATCGTCGGCGAAGACGCCATCGGCATCGGCACCGACTTCACCCAAGGCCATGGCCAGGAATTCTTCGAATACCTGACGCACGACAAGGGCTACGCCCGGCGCCTGACCAGCTTCGGCAAGATCATCAACCCGCTGGGCATCCGCACCGTGGGCGAATTCCCGAACCTGACCGAGACCCTGCTCAAGCGCGGCCACTCCGAAAGCGTGGTGCGCAAGATCATGGGCGAGAACTGGGTTCGTGTTCTGGGTGATGTCTGGGGGGAATAACCCACCCGCGTCGCTGACACCTTCTATTTCAAGGCAGGCAACGGTCTGCCTCATCACAAGAATTTTTCCGGAGTCACGTTTCATGGCCAAGATCGCCCCGCAACTGCCTATCGAAGTCGACAGCGAAACCGGTATCTGGACGTCCGACGCCCTGCCGATGCTGTACGTCCCGCGTCACTTCTTCGTCAACAACCACATCGGTATCGAGGAAGTGCTGGGCGCTGACGCCTATGCCGAGATCCTCTACAAGGCCGGCTACAAGTCAGCCTGGCACTGGTGCGAGAAAGAGGCCGAGTGTCATGGCCTGGAAGGTGTCGCGGTGTTCGAGCACTACATGAAGCGCCTGTCGCAGCGCGGCTGGGGCCTGTTCAAGATCCAGGACATCGACCTGGACAAGGGCACCGCCAGCGTCACGCTCGAGCATTCGGCGTTCGTGTACGTGTACGGCAAGGTCGGGCGCAAGGTCGACTACATGTTCACCGGCTGGTTCGCCGGTGCCATGGACCAGATCCTGGCCGCACGCGGCAGCGCGATCCGTACCGTGGCCGAGCAGGTTTACGGAGGCTCTGAAGAGGGCCATGACGATGGTCTGTTCGTCGTCAAACCACTTTAACCGCGCCGTTGGAAAGCACCGCGCGTAACGCTCTGGCAACGCGCAGCCGGCCTGGGCCGGCTGCGCACCATTAGACCGAGCGTACGCCACCCGCTTTCGCCTTGAGGAGTTTTGGAAATGGCTTTTGAAGCGATGTTCCAGCCGATCCAGATCGGCAAACTGACCATCCGTAACCGTGTACTCAGTACTGCCCACGCCGAGGTGTATGCCACCGACGGCGGCATGACCACCGACCGTTACGTGAAGTACTACGAAGAGAAGGCCAAGGGCGGCATTGGCCTGGCCATCTGTGGCGGCTCGTCCGTGGTCGCCATCGACAGCCCGCAAAGCTGGTGGAAGTCGGTCAACCTGGCCACCGACCGGATCATCCCGCATTTCCAGAACCTGGCCGACGCCATGCACAAGCATGGTGCCAAGATCATGATCCAGATTACCCACATGGGCCGTCGCTCGCGCTGGGACGGTGATCACTGGCCGACCCTGATGTCGCCGTCGGGCATTCGCGAGCCGGTGCACCGTGCCACCTGCAAGACCATCGAGCCCGAGGAAATCTGGCGCATCATCGGCAACTACGCCCAGGCCGCGCGCCGGGCGATGGAAGGCGGGCTGGACGGCATCGAGCTGTCGGCCGTGCACCAGCACATGATCGACCAGTTCTGGAGCCCGCGGGTCAACAAGCGCACCGACGAATGGGGCGGCAGCTTCGAAGGCCGCATGAAGTTCGGCATGGAAGTGCTCAAGGCCGTGCGCGCCGAAGTCGGTCGCGACTTCTGCGTGGGCATGCGCATCTGTGGTGACGAGTTCCACCCCGATGGCCTGTCCCACGACGACATGAAGCAGATTGCCAAGTACTACGACGACACCGGCCTGCTGGACTTCTTCGGCGTGATCGGCTCGGGGTGCGATACGCACAACACCCTGGCCAACGTCATCCCGAACATGAGTTATCCACCGGAGCCGTTCCTGCACCTGGCCGCCGGTATCAAGGAAGTGGTCAAGATCCCTGTGCTGCACGCACAGAACATCAAGGATCCGAACCAGGCTACGCGGATCCTGGAAGGCGGCTATGTCGACATGGTCGGCATGACCCGTGCGCACATGGCCGACCCGCACCTGATCGCCAAGATCAAGATGGGCCAGATCGACCAGATCAAGCAGTGCGTCGGTGCCAACTATTGCATCGACCGCCAGTACCAGGGCCTGGACGTGCTGTGCATCCAGAACGCCGCCACGTCCCGCGAATACATGGGCGTGCCGCACATCATCGAGAAATCCACCGGCCCCAGACGCAAGGTGGTGGTGGTCGGGGCCGGTCCTGCCGGCATGGAAGCGGCACGGGTGGCGGCCGAGCGTGGCCATGACGTGACCCTGTTCGAAAAGAAAGACGCCATCGGCGGGCAGATCACCACGGCCTCCAAGGCACCGCAGCGCGACCAGATCGCCGGTATCACCCGCTGGTACCAACTGGAGCTGGCGCGCCTGAAAGTCGACCTGCGCCTGGGCACCGCTGCCGATGCCGCGACCATCCTCGACCTGCGCCCGGACATCGTGGTGCTGGCGGTGGGCGGTCATCCGTTCGTCGAGCAGAACGAGCACTGGGGCGCAGCCGAAGGGCTGATCGTCAGCAGCTGGGACATCCTCGACGGCAAGGTGGCGCCGGGCAAGAACGTGCTGGTCTACGACACCATCTGCGAATTCACCGGCATGTCGGCTGCGGATTTCCTCGCCGACAAGGGTTGCCAGGTCGAGATTGTCACCGACGACATCAAACCGGGCGTGGCGATGGGCGGCACGACCTTCCCGACCTACTACCGCAGCATGTACCCCAAGGAAGTGATCATGACCGGGGACATGATGCTGGAGAAGGTCTACCGCGAAGGCGACAAGCTGATTGCCGTGCTGGAAAACGAATACACCGGGGCCAAGGAGGAGCGGGTAGTCGACCAGGTGGTGGTGGAGAACGGTGTGCGTCCCGACGAGGCGATCTACTACGCGCTCAAGGAAGGTTCGCGCAACAAGGGCCAGATCGACATCGAAGCCCTGTACGCCATCCAGCCACAGCCGATGCTCAGCCAACCGGGTGACGGCTACCTGCTGTACCGGATCGGCGACTGCGTGGCGCAACGCAACGTCCATGCGGCGATCTACGACGGGCTGCGGCTCTGCAAGGATTTCTGACGGCCACCACCTTCTGTAGGAGCGCGCTTGCCCGCGACCGGCTGCGTCAGCAGTCGTGAATTCGTAGCGTTTCGCAGATTTTGCGAGCGCTACGCACTCGGTCGCGGGCAAGCGCGCTCCTACGGGGTACACCCAGGAGCCATCATGCTCAACACCATTCTCCCCATCCTGCTGTTCGCCGCCCTGGGCCTTGGGCTCCTGGGCGCCTTGCGGCGGGTCAAGCTGTGGCGCAACGGTCGGGCCTCGAAGGTCGACCTGCTGGGCGGCCTGCTGGCTATGCCCAAGCGCTACATGGTCGACCTGCACCATGTGGTCGCCCGTGACAAATACATCGCCAACACCCACGTGGCCACGGCCGGTGGTGCGGTGGCATCGATCGTGCTGGCGATCCTGGTGCATGGTTTTGGCCTGCACAACAAGATCCTCGGCTACGCCTTGCTGCTGATGACAGCGGTGATGTTCGTCGGCGCGATCTTCGTGTTCCGCCGTCGCCTCAACCCGCCATCGCGCCTGTCCAAAGGGCCGTGGATGCGCCTGCCGAAAAGCCTGTTGGCGTTTTCGGCCAGTTTCTTCCTGCTGACCCTGCCGGTCGCCGGTATCCTGCCGCAGGATTTCGGCGGCTGGGCAGTGGCGGCCGTCCTGGCGCTGGGCGTGCTGTGGGGCGTCAGCGAGCTGTTTTTCGGCATGACCTGGGGCGGGCCGATGAAGCACGCCTTCGCCGGTGCCCTGCACCTGGCCTGGCACCGCCGCGCCGAGCGCTTCGGCGGCGGCCGCTCCACGGGCCTCAAGCCGCTGGACCTGGACGATCCGCAAGCGCCTTTGGGCGTGGAAAAACCCAGGGACTTCACCTGGAACCAGTTGCTGGGCTTCGACGCCTGCGTGCAGTGCGGTAAATGCGAAGCCGCCTGCCCGGCGTTTGCCGCCGGCCAGCCGCTGAACCCCAAGAAGCTGATCCAGGACATGGTCGTGGGCCTGGCCGGTGGCACCGATGCCAATTTCGCCGGCAGCCCGTACCCCGGCAAGGCCATCGGCGAGCACGGCGGTCACCCGCACCAGCCGATCGTCAACGGCCTGGTGGACGCCGAGACCCTGTGGTCGTGCACCACCTGCCGCGCCTGCGTCGAGGAGTGCCCGATGATGATCGAGCACGTCGACGCCATCGTCGACATGCGTCGCCACCTGACCCTGGAGCGCGGCGCCACGCCGAACAAGGGCGCCGAGGTGCTGGACAACCTGATCGCCACCGACAACCCCGGCGGCTTCAACCCCGGTGGCCGGCTGAACTGGGCGGCGGACCTGAACCTGAACCTGTTCAGCGACAAGAAAAGCGCCGATGTGCTGTTCTGGGTCGGTGACGGTGCGTTCGACATGCGCAACCAGCGCACCCTGCGCGCCTTCGTCAAGGTGCTCAAGGCGGCGGGCGTCGACTTTGCCGTACTGGGCCTCGAAGAGCGCGACAGTGGCGACGTGGCGCGGCGCCTGGGTGACGAGGCGACCTTCCAGAGCCTGGCCAAGCGCAATATCCAGACCCTGGCGCGCTACCGGTTTGCCCGCATCGTGACGTGCGACCCGCACAGCTTCCATGTGCTCAAGAACGAATATGGCGCCTTTGGCGGCGAGTACCAGGTGCAGCACCACAGTACGTTCATCGCCGAGCTGATCCAGGCCGGCGCGCTGAACCTGGGCCAGCACAAGGGCGGCAGCGTGACCTACCACGATCCTTGCTACCTGGGCCGCTACAACGGTGAATACGAGGCGCCGCGCGATGTATTGAAGGCGCTGGGCATCGAGGTCAAGGAAATGCAGCGTTCCGGCTTCCGTTCGCGGTGCTGTGGCGGTGGCGGCGGGGCGCCGATTACCGACATCCCCGGCAAGCAGCGGATTCCCGACATGCGCATGGAGGACATCCGCGAAACCCAGGCCGAGCTGGTGGCGGTCGGGTGCCCGCAATGCACCGCCATGCTCGAAGGTGTGGTCGAGCCGCGTCCGTTGATCAAGGACCTGGCCGAGCTGGTGGCCGACGCCTTGATCGAACAGGATGCCGAGCCTGCACGCCAGCCGGCCCAGGCCAAACGTGAACCTGCGGAGGTGCACTGATGAGCGACATTATCCGCCGCGACCCACGCGCCGCGTGGATCGCCCGTAACCGCCTGCACCCGCTGCATGCGGCCATGCAACCGTTGCAGGAGCGCTGGATGGGCCCCAACGGGGTCCTGCGCAAGAACGTCCACGGTATCGGCTTCATCGGTCCCAACGGCCTCAAGCGTATCGACCGCAGCGGCGCCCAGCAGGGCGGCGCGGTCAAGCGCAGTGCGGCAGTGGCGGTGCAACTGCCGCTGCATGTGGTGGCGCAACCGGCGTTTCACATCTGTGTAGTGCCCGACATGGTCGGCGGCCGCCTGGGCAGCCACGACCGCGACCTGCTCGGCCTGGCGCGGCAGATGGCCGGTGCCGACGGCGCGGTGCTGGCGGTGGTCTTCGGTGAACACAAGGAAAGCGCATTCGACACCGCCGGCGTGGATCGCCTGCTGGTGCTCGACGACGACGCCTTCGACGGCTATTCACCGGAACAGCGTGTCCAGGGCCTGCGGGCGGTGGATAACCAGTTCGACCCGCGCCACTGGTTGCTGCCCGACAGCCGCACCGGTGGCGGTGAACTGGGCCGGCGCTTTGCCGCCAGCCTGGGCGAGCGCCCGGCCACGCGGGTCTGGCAGGTCAAGGACGGGCAGTGCAGCGCCCGTGCCGGGGCCGGTCGCGAAGACCTGGTGCGGCCATTGGCGCGGCTGATCCTGGCGGCCGCCGAATGCGCAGAGCCTGTCAGCGAAACCCGTCATGAAGCCGTGCCGGTCGAGTTATCCACAAGCGTGGTGCGCAGCCTGTCGCGTATCGAAGACCTCGGTGCCGTGGCCGTCGACCCGGCGGCCATCCCGATGGCCGAGTCGGAGTTCATTGTCTCGGGTGGCAACGGCGTCCAGGACTGGGACCTGTTCCACCGCACCGCCGCCGCCCTGGGGGCCACCGAAGGCGCCTCGCGGGTGGCGGTGGACAACGGCTTCATGGCCCGCGACCGGCAGGTCGGTGCCACCGGCACGTGGGTCACGGCGCGGGTGTACATGGCCGTGGGGATTTCCGGGGCGATCCAGCACCTGCAGGGAATCGGTGCCTGCGACAAGGTGATTGCGATCAACATGGACCCTGGTTGCGACATGATCAAACGGGCTGATCTGTCGGTCATCGGCGACAGCAGCGAGCTGTTCCACGCCCTGATCGCGGCGGTCGATGCCTGGCGCAATGGAGACAAACGTGATGCAGCCTGAATCTGTCACAAAGAACACTCCGGCCCTGCAGGTCATCAGCCTGGTGTCGGTCGGCGCCCACCCGACCTCCGGGCGCGCCCGCCGTGCCGAACAGGACGCCCGTGCCGTCGAGCTGGGCCTGCGCCTGGTGGGCAACAACCTGCAGATGCTGCATGCCGGCGACCCACAGGAACCGGCACTGCGCGCTTACCTGGGCATGGGCCTGGATGAGATGCACATCCTTGAACAGCCGGCGGGCAGTGATGCCTTGCCCGCCCTGGCCGAATACATTCGCGACTGCAACGTGCAGATGGTGCTGACGGGCAGCCAGGCCGAAACCGGCGAGGGCTCCGGCATGTTGCCCTTCCTGCTGGCCGAGCGTCTTGGCTGGCCTTTGGTGATCGGCCTGGCCGAAGTGGAGTCGCTGGAAAACGGCACGGCCCTGGTGTTGCAGGCCCTGCCACGCGGCCAGCGCCGGCGCCTCAAGGTGCGCCTGCCGTTCTTGGCCACTGTGGATAACGCCGGTCCCACGCCACGGCAAAGTGCCTATGGCCCGTCCCGGCGCGGGGTACTTGGAGCGGAGCAGACCGAAGTGATCAGCGATGAGCTGCTCACCGGCGACAGCCTGCAACCGGCCAGGCCACGGCCCAAGCGCCTCAAGGTGATCAAGGCCAAGAGCGGTGCCGACCGCATGAAGGCCGCGACCGCCAAGGCCAGCGGCGGTGGCGGCAAGGTGCTCAAGGGCGTCAGCGCCCAGGAAGGCGCCGAGGCGATCCTCAAGCTGCTGGTGGAGGAGGGGGTGATTCGCTGAAACAGCACCAAGGCGGCCCGCTGCCGCGCAGTCGTCTGGGACCCGGTAGGAGCGCGCTTGCCGGAATGCCGGACCACCGCGACCGAGTGCGAAGCGCTCGCAAAATCTGCGAAACGCCGCAAATTTATAGTTGTGAACACGTTCGAAATCGACGAAACGCCGCAAATTTACAGTTGTGAACACATTCGAAATCTACGAAACGCCACAATTTTACGACTGCTGCGCACTCGGTCGCGGGCAAGCGCGCTCCTACGCAAGAGGCGGCGCGCTGGCGGTTGTGGATCATTCATTTCTTGAGGCTGACCGCGCGCTTCCACAGCACCACGTCCGGGGCGGTGATGGCGGTCGAGGTGTGGGCCTGCTCGCAGGTGTACTTCACGGTGTTGTGGACCACGGTATCGCCTGCTTCATAGGCCACGTCTTCTTTCCAGTCGGGTGTCTCGCCACCTTCCCCGGGTTGGGTACGGATCGTGAGCACGGCTGACCAGTCCGAGCTGACACCTTGTGTATCCGTGGCCCTGATCTGATAGCCATAAGCCTTGTCAGGCGCAAGTCCGGTGTCTTCGAAGGGTGGCGCGTTGGTGGTGCCGATCTCGACGCCGTCGCGACGCAGGTTGTACTGGAACACCGGATTGGGACCGGTGGAGAGGTGCCAGCTCAATTTCACCGAGTCCTGCATCGGTTCGGCCGCAACGAAACTGGCCGGTACGGACGGTTTGCCGGGCGCCGGCGTCTCGCCTTCGGTCAGGTAGCCGTAGCGTTTGACGAACGCCCAGTCATAGGCCTTGCCGGTCTTGTCCTTGCCGTCATCCCAGTTGACCGACCAGGTCATAAGGCCGCGAATCGGGTTGTTGTCTCTGGTCAGGCTGTCCAGTGCCCATTTCACATCTTCAGGATCGATCACATAGCCGGTGGCGGCCGCATCGTTATTGGTCGGCAGGCCGATCACCAGTCGATCGGCCGGAATCCGCGAGAAACCTCGCGTGCCGTGGATCAGGCTGTCGGTCAGGTAATACAGGAACAGTTCCTTGTGCTCGTCACTGTTCTGAGTGATCCACAGGCTTTCCTCATCGACCCAGACGCCGTCACCGCCCTGGTTGTAGTACTGCGGCGCAATGAAGTCGTAGAGGTCCTCCAGCGCCTCGATGTAGGCAAGATAGGCGCCGTCCGTTCTCAGGTAAGGAAACTCCGGCGCCATGCTGATGATGAAGTGCTTGCCTTCGCCTTCGTAATGCTCGCGCACCCGGCGCAGGGCCTCGGGCAGCACGGTACGGTTATCGGCGAAGGTGATTGCGCTTTGCTCCAGATCGATGTCCAGGCCGTCAAACCCATACACCTCGACCAGACGGATGATTTCATAGGCCAGTGCCTCTGCATGCCCTTGATCTTCATGCAGCTCGATATGGGCATCGGCACCGCCCAGCGAAATCAGTACCGCACGTCCTTCGGCATTGAGCTGTGCCACCTGGGCGCGAAACTCGGCATCGCTGACGTTATAGGGCTTGAAGGTCGGGATGCCGCTGCCTTTCATGAAAGCCACGGCCACGACGTTATACGCCTTGGGAATATCGGTCAGGGGCATCTCGGCAAACACGCCCTGTTGATAACCCTGGCCGGGCGAGGTCGGCCAGTTGTGCCAGAAGCCCATGAGAATGTTCTTGCCTGTAAGGTCCGGCATGGCCGAGGCCGCATCAAGGGCCGAGTTCTTGTACTGGGCCAGAACGCTTGGCTTGAGCATGGTGATGTCTCCTTCCGCTGGATAGACGCTGCATAAGCATGAGTGTCAGCCAGGGGCCAAGGCTTTTGTACTGGTAGAACTGACAGGGTTAGGGCCGATCAGGGCGACTTATCCAGTGAATGCTGTTTACTTACGCACATTCCCTGTGCGCCTGCCTGTGGATAAGGTGTTCGCTTGTGTCTGGAGGCCACGTAAATCGGGGCTTGCAGGGGTGTGGTTAAAAAATGATCAGTGGGTATGAGCGTTTTTTCGCTGCATGGGCTGTGGATAAGCGCTCTAGTACGGGTGACGGTTGCCCACAATCTCTGTTGGCTGCTCTGTGGACAAGGTGTTTGCTATGTGCTGGAAGCCTTGAACGGCGTGGCATGTAGAGGTTTGTATAAAAAATAGCCAAATAGCGCAGGCGAGGTGGAAAGCCGGGTCTTTGCACTGTTTTCCACAGCCCGGAGTACCAAACGGTCAAGTTGCCCCCAAAGTCTGTTGGCGCTTCTGTGGATAAGGTGTTCGCTGTCCTATAAAAGTCTTTATATACAAAGGCTTGATAGAGTTGATCAATAAATGACCAGGCGCTGGCGTGTGCACAACCGGATATCGGCATGGGCGCGCAGCGTCATGGATCCATGCTTTTGACAGGATTGCCCACAATTGCTGTGGGCTGCCTTGTGGATAAGTTGTTTGCGAACTGCGCCAGGCACTACGGGCGGGGGATTGCAAGTGCCTGGCTGTTTTTTGATCAATCAGGCCTTATTCGTGGTTGACCGCTACACCCTTGAGGTAAGGCGCAGGTTCCGCGCCCAGGTTTTCCAGCACGCGCGCGCTGTACCAGTCGATGAAGTTGACCACGCCGAACTCGTAGGTCTTGGAATACGGGCCTGGCTGGTAAGCCGTGGAGTTGATGCCGCGCTGGTTTTCTTCGGCCAGGCGACGGTCCTGGTCGTTGGTGGCGTCCCACACCTCGCGCAGGCGCGCCACGTCGTAGTCGACGCCTTCGACGGCGTCCTTGTGCACCAGCCACTTGGTGCTGACCATGGTTTCCTGGGCGCTGATCGGCCAGACGGTGAAGACGATCAGGTGATCGCCCATGCAGTGGTTCCAGGAGTGCGGCAGGTGCAGGATGCGCATCGAGCCCAGGTCCGGATTCTGGATGCGGCCCATCAGCTTGTTGCAGCCCTGCTTGCCGTCCATGGTCATCGACACGGTGCCCTTGAGCAGCGGCATGCGCACGATACGGTTGCGCAGGCCGAAGCCGGCATGCAGGTAAGGGATCTTCTCGGCTTCCCACTTGGTGGCCGACTCGGCCACATGGTCCTTGAATGACTGGCTGGCACGCGGATCGTGGGTGTCGTCCCATTCCAGCAGGGTGTTGAGCAATTCAGGGTGCGAGCCGCTGCAGTGGTAGCACTCGCGGTTGTTTTCCAGTACCAGCTTCCAGTTGGCCTTTTCCATCAAGGTGGTCTGCACCGCCACCTTGGTGTTCTCCATGTCGTAGGGTTCCATGTAGTGGCTCAACGTGGCCAGGAACTCGTCGATGGCCGGCGGATTCTCTGCCAGGCTGATGAAGATGTAGCCACCGGCCGTCTTGACGTTGATCGGCTTGAGGCTGAATTTCTTCATGTCGAAGTCATCGCCCATCTCGGTGCCGGCGTACAGCAGGCGGCCGTCCAGCTCGTAGGTCCACTGGTGGTAATGGCACACCAGCTTGGCGACCTTGCCTTTCTCGGCCGTGCACAGGCGCGAGCCGCGATGGCGGCAGACGTTGTGGAAGGCATTGATGGTGCCGTCCGCGCCGCGCACCACCAGCACCGGGTTGTTGCCGATCTGCAAGGTCAGGTAGTTGCCTTTCTTGGGGATCTCGCACGTCATGCCGGCGATCAGCCACTCCTTGTGGAAGATCTCCTGCATGTCGATCTGGAACAGGCGTTCGTCGTTATAGAACGGTTGTGGCAGCGAATAGGTGCGTTCGCGGTTCTGCAGCATCTCGGCTGTCGCCTTGCGTGCTGCTTCAAGTGGGTCGCCCAGGCTCAGGTTTGCAGTGACGTCCATCTTCGGATTCCTCAAGACCGCCTCGGGCGGTCGCGATTGTGGCTAATACGGTGGGTTTTGCGCAGCACGCAAGGCGATCTTTGGCGGTCGCTCTTGCCGGGTATTATTGCGTAACGATTTAGCCGCGAGTGTGGAGATGCGCGCGCCGACAACCTTATCCATGCACGACATGGCCGAATCCGTTCCCGACGGGCAAGCCCATGTCGTTGGGGGCTGGTCGCCGTAAGTACGTCAATGTCGCAGATAGATAAATGGCAGCAGAGGGCGTTACGCAGAATTCGCTCATGAAAGGCCGGCTGTCGGCCGTGGAGATCGAGCATGTCCCAAACCTTCCTCAACCCGGTCAATACCCAGACGTGGGCCAATGGTCGCCACGCCGTGCGGGTGGTCAAAGTCATTCAGGAAACCTGGGACGTCCGCACGTTTTGCTTCATGGCCGACCAACCGATCCTGTTCTTTTTCAAGCCAGGGCAGTTCGTCACCCTGGAGCTGGAAATCGACGGCCAGCCGGTGATGCGTTCGTACACCATTTCCAGCTCGCCCTCGGTGCCGTACAGCTTTTCGATCACGGTCAAGCGCGTGCCGGGCGGCAAGGTCTCGAACTTCCTGCACGACACCCTGCATGAGGGCCAGGAGCTGGCCGTGCACGGCCCGGTGGGGCTGTTCAACGCCATCGACTTTCCGAACCCGAAGATTCTCTACCTCAGCGGCGGGGTGGGCATCACCCCGGTGATGTCCATGGCGCGCTGGTACTACGACACCAACGCCAACGTCGACATGGTATTCGTGCACAGCGCCCGCTCGCCCAAGGACATCATCTACCACCGCGAAATGGAGCACATGGCGTCGCGGATCGATAACTTCAGCCTGCACCTGATCTGCGAGAAGCACGGCCTGGGCGAGCCGTGGGCCGGCTATCGCGGTTACCTGAATATCCGCATGCTGGAAATGATGTCCCCGGACTTCCGTGACCGTGAAGTGTTCTGCTGCGGCCCGACGCCCTACATGGCAGCGGTCAAGCGCATGCTGCAGGACAACGGCTTCAACATGGCCCAGTACCATGAAGAGTCGTTCGGTGCCACGCCGCCCGAGGCCAAGGCCGATGCGGTCGAGCACGCCGAACAGGCCGCCGACGCGCCGGATATCGACGCCAGCGACCTGCACGAAGTGGCGTTCACCGACACCGGCAAGAGCATCCGCATCACCCCGGGCGAAACCGTGCATGCGGCGGCTGCCAAGCTGGGCCTGATGATCCCCAAGGCCTGCGGCATGGGCATCTGCGGCACCTGCAAGGTGATGAAGCTCAGCGGCGAGGTGGAGATGGAGCACAACGGCGGTATCACCGAGGAAGACGAAGCCGAGGGTTACATCCTGTCGTGCTGCAGCGTGCCCAAGAGCGACGTACGCATCGAATATTGATTACGGTAGGACCGGCCGGAATAACGGTCAAGGCTGGCGCGGTCCCTTGTGGGAGGGGCCGGTCGGCGCCCCGATCTGCCCCGGGCGGCGATCCGACGATGAGGCCAGCAAGGCCCATACACCTGCTGCGCCTGTCCCATAGCCATCGCCAGCAAGCCGCCTCCCACAGACTGGTGCCAAGCACGAGATCCAGAACAACATCAATCCTGTAGGAGGCGGCTCTGCCGGCGATGAGGCCAGCAAGACCAACACACCTGCTGCGCCTGTCCCATAGCCATCGCCAGCAAGCCGCCTCCCACAGTCTGGTGCCAGACCCGAAATCCAGGGCGACATCAATCCTGTGGGAGGCGGCTCTGCCGGCGATGACGTCAGCAAGGCCCATACACCTGTTGCGCCTGACACATAGCCATCGCCGGCAAGCCGCCTCCCCCACAGWCTGGTGCCAGGCACGAGATCCAGAACAACATCAAWCCTGTGGGAGGCTGCTCTGCAGCGGGCGGCGATCCGACGATGAAGCCAGGACAGCCGACAGACAGGCAGCGCTTGTAAGCCCGTCATTGCCAGACAGTTGCTGCCTCCCACAATCGGGTGTCAGACTCAAAAACGGGTGAAAACAGGCTTAACTGATCGGCATTAGTCCTACACCGCCCCTGCGCAAGCAGTGCGTCTAGAGCCTGAAGCGCAGCACCATGCCGTTGAGGTCCACCGCCAGGCGCGACAGTTCGGTGCTGGCCGCCGAGGTCTGGTGGGCGCCGGTGGCGGTCTGGGTCGACAGGTCGCGGATGTTGACCAGGTTGCGATCCACCTCGCGGGCCACCTGGGCCTGTTCTTCGGCGGCGCTGGCGATCACCAGGTTGCGCTGGTTGATCTGCTCCACCGCCGTATTAATGGTGTCCAGCGCCAGGCCCGCGCCTTGGGCGATGCTCAGGGTCGACTCGGCGCGCTCTGTGCTGCTGCGCATGGCCCCTACAGCCTGCTCGGTGCCGCTCTGGATGGTCTCGATCATGCGTTCGATTTCACTGGTCGATTGCTGGGTGCGATGCGCCAGCGCCCGCACCTCGTCGGCCACCACCGCAAATCCGCGCCCGGCTTCCCCGGCACGCGCCGCCTCGATGGCCGCGTTCAGGGCCAGCAGGTTGGTCTGGTCGGCCAGGCCACGAATCACATCCAGCACCTTGCCGATGTCCTTCGATTGCTCGGCCAGGTGACTGATCTGCTCGGCACTGCCCTGCACGTCGCGGCTCATGCGCTCGATGGCGGTGACCGTTTCCTGCACCAGGTCGCGGCCGTCGCGGGCCGAGGCGGTGGCGCTCTGCGAGGCCTGGGAAGTGTCGTTGGCGTTGCGCGCCACTTCCTCGACCGCACAGGTCATCTCGTTGACCGCCGTGGCGGCCTGTTCGATCTCACCGTTCTGCCGGCCCAGGCCGCGGGCGCTTTCGTCGGTCACGGCGTTGAGTTCTTCGGCGGCCGAAGCCAGTTGCGAGGCCGAACCGGAAATGCGCTGCAAGGTGTCACGCAGCTTGTGCTGCATGGTGTGCATGGCCTGCAGCAGGCGCCCGGCCTCGTCACGGCCATCCACCTCGATGGGCTGGGTCAGGTCGCCCTCGGCAATGGTTTCGGCGGCTTGCAAGGCAGCGGCGATCGGCTGGGTGATGCTGCGGGTCAGCAGCCAGGCAAACAGCACGGTCAGCAGGGTGGCGACGATCAACAGGCCGACCACCAGGACAAAGGCTTGCTGGTAACGCTCGGCGGCGTGCGCATTGGTCTGGTTCAGTTGCGTGGTGTTGAACTCGACCAGGCGGGCGATCACCTCGTTGATCTGATCGGAGTTTTCCATCATCTCGGTGTTGAGCAAGGTTTGCAGGCCGTCGAGGTTGTTGGCCAGCGACAGCTCGCGAAGACGCGTTTCCAGCTGCAGGCGGGTGTCACGCAGGCGCAGGTACTGGTTGTAGATCGTCTGCTCCTGCGGGTCATCGATCAATGCCTCGTATATCCCTCGGGCCTCTTCGATCTGCTGGTTGCGCAGCGTCATGGTTTCCTTGGTTTTCTGCTGGATGTCCGGCTCGCGGTTGACCATCAACCGGTAGGACAGCACGCGCATGCGCTGGGTGAGTTCGTTGATGCGGTCCAGCGCCTTGATGGTCGGCACGCTGTTATTGGCCAACGCCTCTGTGTCGCTGCGGATCTGGCTCATTTGTGACAAGGCGAACACGCCGAGCATCAGCATGAGGGCGCCGATAAAGGCGAAACCGAGGGAGGCGCGGGGTGCGATATTCAGGGTGCGTAAGGGCATGATAAAAACTTCCAGGGCAAGAGGCGCAACCCGGTGTGGCTTGCAGGCGATAAAGCCTCTGACCGGGGTCCCTGGCAATCGGTTGCATCAAGTGATGGCAAAAAGTTATCACCTTGTTTCAGCGTCCGGTCGTCGTGCCGATGCCTGATCCGGCCTGCGACGGGAACCGAAATGACCAGACGAAGTCAGATGGGCCCTTGAAGGTGGCTTGTCTCGCCTCCACTTATGGCTAAAGGCCGGTTTCCAAGGCCCAAGCGCTGGCATGCACCTCCACTTTTCTTTATGGTGTGTGCCCCTCTGGAACGTGTTCGAGTAATCAAAATGTTGGAAACATCCCTCAGTCAGTTGGAACAACTCGTCAGCGATCTGGTACAGCAGAATCAGCAACTGCAGGCCACCGCCGATCAACTGCGTGCCGACCTGGCCCAGGCCCGTGAAGAGAACGACACCCTGCAGCTGAGCCTGCTGGAGCAGGAAGAAAAACAGGGCAGCGCCGCCGCCCGCATCCAGGCACTGGTTGACCGTGCTACCAGCGCCAGTCATGTGAGCGCATGAGTTCAACGAGTGATGTGACGGTCTTCTCGATCCTGGGGCAGGACTACTCGGTCAAGGCCCCGCCTGGCGAGGAGCACGCCCTGCTGCAGGCCGCCGCCATGCTCCAGGCTTCGCTGGCCGACACCAAGCGCCAGTACCCGGCCCTGATCGGTGACCGGTTACTGGTGCTGGCGGCCCTGAACCTGTGCTCGAGGCACCTTGAGCTCAAGGAGCAGCACAAGGTCGAGCTGGCGCGGTATCAGGAGCAGGTCGAGGCAACCGTCGAGGCGATCTCCCGCACCATTTCCCAGAACTGACGGCGGCCTCGCGGGCGCCGTCGGTCTTGCGCCTGCCAGGTCATCAGCCGGCCTGCATTCCCCGGCGAATATCCGCCGCCAGTTGCCGCACGCGTGCCTCTTCGGTGTCCCAGGAGCACATGAAGCGTGCGCCGCCCTTGCCAATGAAGGTGTAGAAGCGCCAGCCCAGGCCGGTCAGTGCCGCGATGGCCGGTTCCGACAGTTGCAGGAACACGCCGTTGGCCTGCACCGGGAACATCAGTTCGACGCCCTGTACATCCTTGACCAGTTCGGCCAACAGCTGAGCGCAGTGGTTGGCGTGGCGGGCGTGCTTGAGCCAGGCGTCGTTTTCCAGCAGGCCGACCCAGGGCGCGGACAGAAAGCGCATCTTGGAGGCCAGTTGGCCGGCCTGCTTGCAACGGTAATCAAAGTCCTCGGCCAGGTCGCGGTTGAAGAACAGGATCGCCTCGCCGACCGCCATGCCGTTCTTGGTCCCGCCGAAACACAACACATCCACCCCCGACTTCCAGGTCAGTTCGGCTGGCGAGCAGTCCAGGTACGCGCAGGCGTTGGAAAAGCGTGCGCCATCCATGTGCAGGTGCAGGTTCAGCTCCTGGCAGGTGGCGCTGATGGCCTTGAGCTCTTCGGGCTGGTAGATCGTCCCCACCTCGGTGGCCTGGGTCAGGGTCACGACCCGGGGCTTGGGGTAGTGGATGTCCTGGCGCTTGAGGGCGATCTCGCGGATCGATTCAGGGCTCAGCTTGCCGCCAACACTGGGCGCGACCAGCAGTTTCGAACCGTTGGAAAAGAATTCCGGCGCGCCGCATTCGTCGGTCTCGACGTGGGCGGTTTCCGAGCAGATGACGCTGTGGTAACTCTGGCACAGCGCCGACAGCGCCAGGGAGTTGGCGGCGGTGCCATTGAACGCGAAGAACACTTCGCAGTCGGTTTCGAACAGACGACGGAATTCATCGGCGGCGCGGGCCGTCCATTGATCATCGCCGTAGGCCCGTTGATGCCCGTGGTTCGCCTGCTCCATCGCGGCCCAGGCCTCAGGGCAGATGCCGGAATAGTTGTCGCTGGCAAACTGTTGGCTTTGATCTGTCATGGCCGAATCCTTGTGGTCGATTATTGCATCACTGTAAACGAACGAAGCGCATTCGGGCATCTGTCGTTGTACATGTCTATACATTAAGTATTTGCTTGCCAGGGATTTGTCATGGACCTTTCCAATCCACCCTTTCTGCCGGTGCGCAACCGGGCGCTGGACCTGCTCAAGTGGCTGGCGATGCTGAGCATGGTGCTCGATCACCTGCGCTATGTGGGCGCATCGATCGATGAGCTGTACGTGCCGGGACGCCTGGCGTTTCCGTGGTTCTGCCTGGCGATCGCCGCCAACCTGGCCCGGCGCAGCGCCGCCGAGGTGGGGCCACAGGTGAAATGGCGCTACCTGGGCTGGATGCTGGGCTTTGCGCTGGTGTCCGAGGTGCCGTACCGGTTGTTCATGGCCGACGCGACGGTGCTCAACGTCATGCCAACCCTGCTGCTGGGGCTGCTGATTGCCCAGGGTTGGCGCCAGCGCCGGGTCGAAACGCGGATCATGGCGCTGGTGGCCTTGTTGCTGGCGGCGGTGCTGCAACAGCACCTGATGTTCGGCCTGCCCGGTGTGCTGCTGCCTCTGGTGCTGTTGCAGGTGATGCAGCGCGCGCTTGGCTGGGCCTTGCTGGCCGGCGTGGTGTGCGTCTTTGCCAACGCCTGGCAGGAGCTGTTCGCGGGAATGGGGCGGGGCGATCCGGTGGCGACTGGCGCGTTTGTGGCCTGCCTGCTGGCGCCGCTGGCCGGCGTGGCGCTGCTGCAGCGCAAGGTGCGCTGGCAGGTCTGGCCGATGCGGCGCTGGGCCTACGCGATCTATCCGCTGCACTTTTTGCTGCTGTCGGGTGTACGGCACATCACCTGACGGTCGCTTCGCGCTGCGGGCGACAACTTGCACACAGGCTATGTTTGTACCGCAGCCATCGCCGGCAAGCCGCCTCCCACAGAGTGAGCCCGGTACACAGGCCGGTCATCCACGCTTAAGATCGCTGTAGACAAAACGCCATCAACGCCCTTATCGTTCGCGCAGGCCGCCTCATGTGGCCAACGTCGCTCGGACGGTTCCGGGCGCTTACGTCTGCGAGATTCTCATGGCTGACCAAGGTTTGCCGCGCCGCTTTGCGCGCATCGATCGACTCCCCCCTTATGTGTTCAACATCACTGCCGAGCTGAAGATGGCCGCTCGTCGTCGTGGTGAGGACATCATCGACCTGAGCATGGGCAACCCCGACGGGGCCACGCCGCCGCACATCGTCGAGAAACTGGTCACCGTCGCCCAGCGCGAAGACACCCATGGCTATTCCACGTCGCGCGGCATTCCACGCCTGCGCCGGGCGATTTCCAACTGGTACAAGAAGCGCTACGAGGTCGACATCGACCCGGAAAGCGAAGCCATCGTCACCATCGGCTCCAAGGAGGGCCTGGCGCACCTGATGCTGGCCACTCTGGACCAGGGTGACACGGTGCTGGTGCCCAACCCCAGCTACCCGATCCACATCTACGGTGCCGTGATTGCCGGCGCCCAGGTGCGTTCGGTGCCGCTGGTGCCGGGCGTGGATTTCTTCGCCGAGCTGGAAAAGGCCATTCGCGGCTCGATCCCCAAGCCGAAGATGATGATCCTGGGCTTTCCCTCCAACCCCACCGCACAGTGCGTGGAGCTGGACTTCTTCGAGCGCGTGGTGGCCCTGGCCAAGCAGTACGACGTGCTGGTGATCCACGACCTGGCCTACGCCGACATCGTCTATGACGGCTGGAAAGCGCCGTCGATCATGCAGGTGCCGGGTGCCAAGGACATTGCGGTGGAGTTTTTCACCTTGTCCAAGAGCTACAACATGGCCGGCTGGCGGATCGGCTTCATGGTCGGCAACCACGAGCTGGTGGGCGCCCTGGCGCGGATCAAGAGCTACCACGACTACGGCACCTTCACGCCCTTGCAGGTCGCGGCCATTGCCGCCCTGGAAGGCGACCAGCAATGCGTGCTGGACATCGCCGAGCAGTACCGCCAGCGCCGCAACGTGCTGGTCAAGGGCCTGCACGAGCTGGGCTGGATGGTCGAGAACCCCAAGGCCTCGATGTACGTCTGGGCGAAAATTCCCGAGGCCTATGCGCACCTGGGGTCGCTGGAGTTCGCCAAGAAGCTGCTGGCCGAAGCCAAGGTCTGCGTGTCGCCGGGTGTCGGCTTTGGTGAATACGGCGACGACCATGTGCGCTTTGCCCTGATCGAGAACCAGGACCGGATCCGCCAGGCGGTGCGCGGCATCCGCACCATGTTCCGTGCCGATGGCCTGGTAGGCAAATCGGGGGCTTAAAGCGTTGGCGGGCGATTATCCTGTGTCGCTGCCCGGCAAGCATGGGGCACTGTAGGAGCGCGCTTGCCCGCGACCGRSTGCGCAGCGCTCGCAAAATTGGTGAGGCCCCACAAATTTCCGATCTGGAATCTACGAAACGCCACAATTTTACGACTGCTAACGCAGCCGGTCGCGGGCAGAGCGCGCTCCTACAACCCCTCGCAGGGCGACGACAGCGTCGCCTTGTACTTGTCTGAATACGCCATTGCCGTTCTCCGGCCGCGTGTCCGCGCCGCCAGAACAGCGCCTTTTCGATCTGCGTTCGATCCGCCCCTACAAGCGCCGAAAGCCTTGGCAGACCGGGCGTTTTGTCGTCTTTGCCCGGCAAACGCGAAGCCTTCGCGATTCGCCGGGTTTGATGGCGTTCAATCCATGTCGTAAATGCGCCTTTGCGTGGCGTGCGCAGGCATTTGATCGGACCCTGTCGGCCCTACCATCGCAGCCAGAGGGTTGATCAATGCCCTGACCATAATGAAAGGCGCCGCGACGCCGCTGGAGAGAACGCGATGTTCAGCAAACAAGATCAGATCCAGGGTTACGATGACGAGCTGTTGGCGGCGATGAATGCCGAAGACCAGCGTCAGGAAGATCACATCGAACTCATCGCTTCTGAAAACTACACCAGCCAGCGCGTCATGCAGGCCCAAGGCAGCGGCCTGACCAACAAATACGCCGAAGGCTACCCGGGCAAGCGCTACTACGGCGGCTGCGAGCACGTCGACAAGGTCGAGCAACTGGCCATCGACCGCGCCAAGCAGCTGTTCGGGGCCGACTACGTCAACGTCCAGCCGCATTCCGGCTCTTCGGCCAACTCGGCGGTCTACCTGGCGCTGCTGCAAGCCGGCGACACCCTGCTGGGCATGAGCCTGGCCCACGGCGGTCACCTGACCCACGGCGCCAAGGTGTCGTCTTCGGGCAAGCTGTACAACGCCGTGCAGTACGGCATCGACAACGACACCGGGCTGATCAACTACGACGAAGTCGAGCGCCTGGCCGTCGAGCACAAGCCGAAGATGATCGTCGCCGGCTTCTCGGCCTACTCCAAGACCCTGGACTTCCCGCGCTTTCGCGAGATCGCCGACAAGGTCGGGGCCCTGCTGTTCGTCGACATGGCCCACGTGGCCGGTCTGGTCGCCGCCGGCCTGTACCCCAACCCGCTGCCGTACGCCGACGTGGTCACCACCACCACCCACAAGACCCTGCGCGGTCCGCGTGGCGGCCTGATCCTGGCGCGTGCCAACCCCGAGATCGAGAAAAAGCTCAACGCCGCCGTATTCCCCGGCGCCCAGGGCGGCCCGCTGATGCACGTCATCGCCGGCAAGGCGGTGTGCTTCAAGGAAGCGCTGGAGCCAGGCTTCAAGGCCTACCAGCAACAAGTGATCGATAACGCCCAGGCCATGGCCGGCGTGTTCATCGAGCGCGGTTTCGACGTGGTGTCCGGCGGTACCGACAACCACCTGTTCCTGGTCAGCCTGATCCGTCAGGGCCTGACCGGCAAGGACGCCGACGCGGCCCTGGGCCGTGCGCACATCACCGTCAACAAGAACGCCGTACCGAACGACCCGCAGTCGCCGTTCGTGACCTCGGGCCTGCGTATCGGCACCCCGGCCGTCACCACCCGTGGCTTCAAGCAGGCCCAGTGCATCGAACTGGCCGGCTGGATCTGCGACATCCTCGACAACCTCGGCGATGCCGATGTCGAGGCCAATGTCGCCAGCCATGTGGCCGCCCTGTGCGCCGATTTCCCGGTTTACCGCTGATTCAGGAGTCGCCTCAATGAATCGTTACTCAGGCTTCGGCCTTCTCAAGCACTCCTTCAGCCACCACGAAAACTGGCAGCGCATGTGGCGCACGCCCACGCCCAAGCAGGTCTACGACGTGGTCATCGTCGGCGGTGGCGGCCACGGCCTGGCCACGGCCTACTACCTGGCCAAGGAACACGGCATCACCAACGTGGCCGTGATCGAAAAGGGTTACCTGGGCGGCGGCAACACCGCCCGCAACACCACCATCGTGCGCTCCAACTACCTGTGGGACGAATCGGCCCACCTGTACGAGCACGCCATGAAACTGTGGGAAGGCCTGTCCCAGGACCTGAACTACAACGTGATGTTTTCCCAGCGCGGCGTGTACAACCTGTGCCACACCCTGCAGGACATCCGTGACTCGGAGCGCCGCGTCAGCGCCAACCGCCTCAACGGCGTGGATGGCGAGCTGCTCAACACCCAGCAGGTGGCCGACGAGATCCCGTACCTGGACTGCTCGAAGAACACCCGCTACCCGATCCTGGGCGCCACCGTACAACGCCGTGGCGGCGTGGCCCGCCACGACGCCGTGGCCTGGGGCTTTGCCCGCGCCGCCGACGCCCTGGGCGTCGACCTGATCCAGCAGACCGAAGTCATCGGCTTTCGCAAGCAGAACGGCGTGTGCATCGGGGTCGAGACCACCAAGGGCTTCATCGGCGCCAAGCGTGTCGGCGTGGTTACTGCCGGTAACTCCGGGCACATGGCCAAGCTGGCCGGTTTCCGCCTGCCGGTCGAATCGCACCCGTTGCAGGCGCTGGTGTCCGAGCCGATCAAGCCGATCATCGACAGCGTGATCATGTCCAACGCCGTGCACGGCTACATCAGCCAGTCCGACAAGGGCGACCTGGTGATCGGTGCCGGTATCGACAGCTGGGTCGGCTATGGCCAGCGCGGTTCGTACCCGGTCATCGAGCACACCATCCAGGCCATCGTCGAGATGTTCCCGGTCCTGTCGCGGGTGCGCATGAACCGCCAGTGGGGCGGCATCGTCGACACCACGCCGGACGCCTGCCCGATCATTTCCAAGACCCCGGTGCCGAACATGTTCTTCAACTGCGGCTGGGGCACCGGCGGCTTCAAGG
Source organism: Pseudomonas sp. Leaf127 (assembly GCF_001423155.1). Classification (NCBI taxonomy): domain Bacteria; kingdom Pseudomonadati; phylum Pseudomonadota; class Gammaproteobacteria; order Pseudomonadales; family Pseudomonadaceae; genus Pseudomonas; species Pseudomonas sp. Leaf127. Next base: position 498,740 of record NZ_LMOA01000022.1, read on the forward strand.
CCACGCCGGGCTCGGGCAACGTGTTTGCCGCAAGTCTCGCCAAAGGCGAAATGCATCCACTGGCGGCACCGTTCTCCATCGATCGCTTCCATAACGGCGCGCTGATCGACGAACACGGCGCTGCGGCTGTCGCTCACTGATACGGGGATTTCGAACATGCTTTATATCTTCTGTCCTCACTGTGGCGAACTGCGCAGCGAAGAGGAATTCCACGCCGCCGGACAAGCGCACATTCCGCGCCCGCTGGACCCCGGCGCCTGCTCCGACAAGGAGTGGGGCGAGTACATGTTTTTCCGTGACAACCCGCGTGGCATCCACCACGAACTGTGGGACCACGCCGCCGGCTGCCGGCAGTATTTCAACGTCACCCGCAACACCGTGACCTACGAAATTCTCGAAACCTATCCGATTGGCGCCAAGCCGCAGTTCACGGCCGAGGGAGACAAGGTATGAGCCAGAGCAATCGACTGCCCAACGGTGGCCGTATCGACCGGAGCAAGGTGCTGCACTTCACCTTCAACGGTCAGACCTACCAGGGCTTTGCCGGTGACTCGCTGGCATCGGCCCTGCTGGCCAACGGCGTGGACGTGATCGGCCGCAGCTTCAAGTACTCGCGTCCCCGCGGCATCTTCGCCGCCGGTGCCGAAGAGCCCAATGCCGTGCTGCAGCTGGGCGCCACCGAAGCCACCCAGATCCCCAACGTGCGGGCCACGCAACAGGCGCTGTACGCAGGTCTTGTCGCCGCCAGCACCAACGGCTGGCCGAACGTCAACAACGACATGATGGGCATCCTGGGCAAGGTCGGCGGCAAACTGATGCCACCGGGCTTCTACTACAAGACGTTCATGTACCCCCAGTCGTTCTGGATGACGTACGAGAAGTACATCCGTAAAGCCGCCGGCCTTGGCCGGTCGCCGCTGGAAAACGACCCGGACCGCTACGACAACTACAACCAGCACTGCGACGTGCTGGTGGTCGGTGCAGGTCCCGCCGGTCTGGCGGCTGCCCTGGCCGCCGGGCGCAGCGGTGCCCGGGTGATCCTGGCCGATGAGCAGGAAGAGTTCGGCGGCAGCCTGCTCGACACCCGTGAAAGCCTGGACGGCAAGCCGGCCACTGAGTGGGTTGCCAGTGTCGTCGCCGAACTGGCGGGCCTGGACAACGTGATCCTGTTGCCACGCGCCACCGTCAATGGCTACCACGACCACAACTTCCTGACCATTCACGAGCGCCTGACCGATCACCTCGGTGACCGTGCGCCGATCGGCCAGGTGCGTCATCGCGTGCACCGTGTGCGCGCCGGCCGTGTAGTCCTGGCCACCGGTACCCACGAGCGTCCGCTGGTCTACGCCAACAATGACGTGCCCGGCAACATGCTGGCCGGCGCGGTGTCGACCTACGTGCGCCGCTATGGCGTTTCGCCCGGCAAGAAACTGGTCCTGAGCACCAACAACGACCACGCCTACCGCGTGGCCCTGGACTGGCTCGACGCCGGCCTGCAAGTGGTGGCCATTGCCGATGCGCGGCACAACCCGCGTGGTTCGCTGGTCGAGGAAGCCCGGGCCAAGGGCCTGCGCATCCTGACCTCCAGTGCGGTGATCGAAGCCCGTGGTACCAAGCGCGTGACCGGTGCCCGCGTCGCGGCCATCGACCTGAAATCCATGAAAGTCACCAGCCCCGGCGAGTGGCTCGATGCCGACCTGATCGCCAGCTCCGGCGGCTACAGCCCGGTGGTCCACCTGGCCTCGCACCTGGGCGGCAAGCCGGTCTGGCGTGAAGACATCCTGGGCTTCGTGCCCGGCGAAGCCCCGCAGAAACGCGTGTGCGTCGGTGGCATCAACGGCGTCTACAGCCTGGGCGATGCCCTGGCCGACGGCTTCGAAGGCGGCGTGCGCGCGGCCAGTGAAACCGGCTTCAAGGCGGTCGAAGGCGTACTGCCCAAGGCCGTCAATCGCACGGAAGAACCGACCGTGGCGCTGTTCCAGGTGCCGCACGAGAAGGGCACGGCACGGGCGCCCAAGCAGTTCGTCGACCTGCAGAACGACGTGACCGCTGCTGCCATCGAACTGGCAACCCGCGAAGGCTTCGAGTCGGTCGAGCACGTCAAGCGCTACACCGCGCTGGGCTTCGGCACCGACCAGGGCAAGCTGGGCAACGTCAACGGCCTGGCCATCGCGGCCCGTTCGCTGAACGTGACCATCCCCGAGATGGGCACCACCATGTTCCGCCCCAACTACACGCCGGTGACCTTCGGCGCGGTGGCCGGCCGGCACTGTGGGCACATCTTCGAGCCGGTCCGCTTCACCGCGCTGCATGCCTGGCATGTGCGCAACGGCGCCGAGTTCGAAGACGTCGGCCAGTGGAAGCGTCCGTGGTACTTCCCGAAGAACGGTGAAGACATGCACGCCGCCGTGGCCCGCGAATGCAAGGCCGTGCGCGACAGCGTCGGCCTGCTCGACGCCTCGACCCTGGGCAAGATCGACATCCAGGGCCCGGATTCGCGCGAGTTCCTCAACCGCATCTACACCAACGCCTGGACCAAGCTGGACGTAGGCAAGGCGCGCTACGGCCTGATGTGCAAGGAAGACGGCATGGTCTTCGACGACGGCGTGACCGCCTGCGTCGCCGACAACCACTTCGTAATGACCACCACCACCGGCGGCGCGGCCCGTGTGCTGCAATGGCTGGAGCTGTACCACCAGACCGAATGGCCGGAACTGAAGGTGTACTTCACCTCGGTCACCGACCACTGGGCGACCATGACCCTGTCGGGCCCCAACAGCCGCAAGCTGCTGGCCGAGGTCAGCGACATCGACCTGGACCGTGAAGCCTTTCCGTTCATGACCTGGAAAGAAGGCCAGGTCGGCGGCGTGCCGGCGCGGGTGTTCCGCATCTCGTTCACCGGCGAGCTGTCCTACGAGGTCAACGTCCAGGCTGACTACGCCATGGGTGTGCTGGAGAAGATTGCCGAGGCTGGCAAGAAGTACAACCTGACCCCGTATGGCACCGAGACCATGCACGTGCTGCGCGCCGAGAAGGGCTTCATCATCGTCGGCCAGGACACCGACGCCTCGATGACCCCGGACGACCTGAACATGGGCTGGTGCGTCGGCCGGACCAAGCCATTCTCGTGGATCGGCTGGCGCGGCATGAACCGTGAAGACTGCGTGCGCGAGCAGCGCAAGCAACTGGTCGGCCTCAAGCCGGTCGACCCCAAGCGCTGGCTGCCGGAAGGCGCGCAACTGGTGTTCAATCCGAACCAGACCATCCCGATGAAAATGGTCGGTCACGTGACCTCCAGCTATGCGCATAACTCGCTGGGTTATTCATTTGCCCTGGCCGTGGTCAAGGGCGGTCTGAACCGCATGGGCGAGAAGGTCTATGCACCGCTGGCCGATGGCAGCGTGATCGAGGCCGAGATCGTGTCTTCGGTGTTCTTCGATCCGAAGAACGAGCGCCAGAACGTGGAATGACCCGATGGCCGCGGGGCGTGGAGGGTGGGTGTGGGACCGGCTTGAGCCGGGAAGCAGACACCCCCCTTTCATGCACCTCGCTACTGCATCGGATCGTCGCCCGGCCTGTTGCTGCGGGCACTACAACAGAATTGATTACAGGTGCGTCATGACTACAGTCAACGTATACCAGCAACGTCCCGCCACCGGCGCCAAGGCCGAGTCGCCGCTGTTCCATGCCGGCTTCGACAAGCTGGTGGGCAAAGGCCACACCAACCCGGGCGTGGTGCTGCGCGAGAAGAAACTCCTGGGTCACCTGACCCTGCGTGGCGACGGCCATGACCCGGCCTTTGCTGCCGGCGTGCACAAGGCCCTGGGCCTTGAACTGCCAGGCGCCCTGGGGCTGGTGATCGACGGCGAGCGTTCGCTGCAATGGCTGGGCCCGGATGAGTGGGTACTGATTGTGCCGACCGGCGAAGAACTCGACGCCGAGCTGAAACTGCGCGAAGCGCTGGACGGGTTGCACATCGCCATCGTCAACGTCAGCGGTGGCTGGTCGGTGCTGGAGCTGAGCGGTCCACACGTGCGCGACGTGCTGCAGAAATCCACCAGCTACGACGTGCACCCCAACAACTTCCCGGTCGGCAAGGCCGTGGGCACGGTGTTCGCCAAGTCGCAACTGGTGATCCGCCGCACCGGCGAAGACACCTGGGAACTGCTGGTACGCCGCAGCTTCTCCGACTATTGGTGGCTGTGGCTGCAGGATGCAACGGCTGAATATGGTCTGGGCGTAAAAGCCTGATCCGGCCTTGAACCCGACCGGGGGGGTAGGAGCGCGCTTGCCCGCGACCGGCTGCGTCAGCAGCCGTAAATTTGCGGCGTTTCGCAGATTTTGAAGGCGTTCACAGCCGTAAATTTGTGGCGTTTCGCAGATTTTGAAGACGTTCACAGCCGTAAATTTGCGGCGTTTCGCAGATTTTGAAGACGTTCACAGCCGTAAATTTGTGGCGTTTCGCAGATTTTGCGAGCGCTTCGCACTCGGTCGCGGGCAAGACGGATGGCCGCCCCCGCGCTCCTACAGCGGTTGTACCGCTCTGAACCAGGGAAATGATTTATGAGCCGCGCCCCCGATACATGGATTCTGACCGCCGATTGCCCCAGCGTGCTGGGCACGGTGGATGCGGTGACCCGCTATCTGTTCGAGCAGGGCTGCTATGTCACCGAGCACCATTCGTTCGATGACCGCTTGTCCGGCCGCTTTTTCATCCGGGTCGAGTTTCGCCAGCCCAAAGACTTCGACGAGGCCGGCTTTCGGGCGGGTCTGGCCGAGCGCGGGGCCGGCTTTGGCATGGTCTTCGAGCTGACCGCGCCGGCCTATCGGCCCAAGGTGGTGATCATGGTCTCCAAGGCCGATCACTGCCTCAACGACCTGTTGTACCGCCAGCGCATCAACCAGCTGTCGATGGACGTGGTCGCGGTGGTGTCCAACCATCCTGACCTTGAGCCGCTGGCCGCCTGGCATTCGATTCCCTACCACTGTTTCCCGCTCGACCCCAACGACAAGCCGGGCCAGGAAGCGAAAGTCTGGCAGGTGATCGAAGACTCTGGCGCCGAACTGGTGATCCTTGCCCGCTACATGCAGGTGCTGTCACCGGACCTGTGCCGCAAGCTCGACGGCAAGGCCATCAACATCCACCACTCGCTGCTGCCCGGCTTCAAGGGCGCCAAGCCGTATCACCAGGCCTACAACAAGGGCGTGAAGATGGTCGGTGCCACCGCGCACTACATCAATAACGACCTGGACGAAGGCCCGATCATCGCCCAGGGCGTCGAGGTAGTCGACCACGCGCATTACCCCGAAGACCTGATTGCCAAGGGCCGTGACATCGAGTGCCTGACCCTGGCGCGTGCCATCGGCTATCACATCGAGCGGCGTGTGTTCCTCAACGCCAACCGCACTGTCGTGCTCTGATTCACGTCGACGTTTCGCCGCGCTGCCGCCCGGTTGAAGCGTCGATGTTGCTTTCTCGCGCATTCGCCGCGCATTTTCTCCATCAGCCACTATTCTCAATTTCCGCTGCCTGCTGCACGGAAAACACGACAAATCTGCACCGTTGTCGTTTTTGGAATAGCTGAGGGCGGTGTGGCTGAAAATTCCCGGCTCGATTCAGCGCATCCTTGGCAGCAAGCGACACGCGACGTGTGACCTGCTCGACGACGGGCCAATGCCTGGCTGTATTCGCCATCGAGTCTGCAATGCGTCGTGCTCCCTCGTTAAAAACAACGAATAGAGGTGACATGCATGTCTGGAAATCGCGGTGTGGTGTATCTCGGCGCTGGCAAGGTCGAAGTACAGAAAATCGACTACCCGAAAATGCAGGACCCCCGTGGCCGCAAGATCGAGCACGGCGTGATCCTGCGCGTGGTCTCGACCAACATCTGTGGCTCCGACCAGCACATGGTCCGTGGCCGTACCACCGCCCAGGTCGGCCTGGTGCTGGGCCATGAGATCACCGGTGAAGTGATCGAGAAGGGCACCGGCGTCGAGAACCTGCAGATCGGCGACCTGGTGTCGGTGCCGTTCAACGTGGCCTGCGGCCTGTGCCGTTCGTGCAAGGAACAGCACACCGGCGTGTGCCTGACCGTCAACCCGGCCCGTCCGGGGGGTGCCTATGGTTATGTCGACATGGGTGACTGGGTCGGTGGCCAGGCCGAGTACGTGCTGGTGCCGTACGCCGATTTCAACCTGCTGAAACTGCCGGACCGCGACCGCGCGATGGAGAAGATCCGCGACCTGACCTGCCTGTCCGACATCCTGCCGACCGGTTACCACGGTGCTGTCACCGCCGGTGTCGGCCCAGGCAGCACCGTGTACGTGGCCGGTGCCGGTCCTGTCGGCCTGGCCGCCGCTGCCTCGGCCCGCCTGCTGGGCGCGGCCGTGGTCATCGTCGGTGACGTCAACCCGGTGCGCCTGGCCCACGCCAAGGCCCAGGGTTTCGAGATCGCCGACCTGTCCACCGACACCCCGCTGCACGAACAGATCGCCGCGTTGCTGGGCGAGCCGGAAGTCGACTGCGCGGTCGATGCCGTGGGCTTCGAAGCCCGTGGCCACGGTCATGCCGGTGCCAAGGCCGAAGCGCCTGCTACCGTGCTCAACTCGCTGATGGGCGTGGTGCGCGTGGCCGGCAAGATCGGTATTCCCGGCCTGTACGTGACCGACGATCCAGGTGCGGTAGACGCTGCGGCCAAGCAGGGCGCCCTGAGCATCCGCTTTGGTCTGGGCTGGGCCAAGTCGCACAGCTTCCACACCGGCCAGACCCCGGTGATGAAGTACAACCGCCAGTTGATGCAGGCGATCATGTGGGACCGCATCAACATCGCTGACGTGGTGGGCGTGCAGGTGATCAGCCTGGACCAGGCCCCGGCCGGTTACGGCGAGTTCGACGCCGGCGTGCCGAAGAAATTCGTGATCGACCCGCACAAGCTGTTCAGCGCGGCGTAACAGCGATCTTCGCGGCGCAAGCCGCGATTTTCAAACATAAAACCACTCACTGATTTATTGGACTTGAAATTCGCCCTCTGGTAGGAGCGGCTCAGCCGCGAACCCTGCGCAGTTCGTGAATGCGCGCATCCTTTTCGATCCATAGCTGGTTCACCCAGTCCTGCACCCTGGCCCGGAATACCGGGTCATTCTCGTAATCGCCTTGCCACAACGCAGGGTCCAGCTCGCGCGTGCGGATATCGACGATCACCTTCGGCACCCGCCCGCACAATAAATCCCAGAACCCCGGAATCCGTGAATCGGGGTATACCACCGTCACATCCAGGATCGCATCGAGTTGCTCGCCCATCGCCGCCAGCACAAAGGCCACGCCGCCGGCCTTGGGCTTGAGCAGGTGATCATAAGGCGACTGCTGGGCTTTCTGCTTGGCCTGGGTGAAGCGCGTGCCTTCGAGGTAATTGACGATGGTCACCGGCTGGCGCTTGAACAGCTCGCACGCCGCCTTGGTGATTTCCAGGTCCTGGCCCTTGAGCTGGGGGTTTTTGGCCAGGAAGGCCTTGGTGTAGCGCTTCATGAACGGATAATCCAGCGCCCACCAGGCCAGGCCCAGGAATGGCACCCAGATCAGTTCCTTTTTCAGGAAGAACTTGAAGAACGGCGTGCGCCGGTTGAAGGTCTGGATCAGCGCCGGGATGTCCACCCACGACTGATGATTGCCGATCACAAGGTACGAGGTGTCGCGGCGCAGGTGGGCATCGCCGAGGATTTCCCAGCGGGTGGGCAAGGTGGCCGCAAAGATCCATTTATTGATCTCGGCCCAGGTTTCGGCGATCCACATCACCGCGGCCGAGCAGTGATCACGCATCTCGCCCTGAAAGATCAGCTTGAGCAGGGCAAAGACCAGCAACGGGCCGATCAGCACCAGGGTGTTGGTCAGCAACAACAGGGTAACGAAACACCCGGTGAGCACGCGGCGCATAACAATCTCTGTCAGTCAGTGGTGGGCACATGATAGATAGCCTGGCTGGACACGCCAACGACACAGGTGCTTACAGATGTTTCGCAAGGCCCTGTTCGCGAACCAAGTGCCGTTACGCTGTCTAAAACCGGGCGCCAATCGGGCGCCGAGTCGTGTAAGGAGTCCATCGCGTGAAGACTGCCCTGATGTTGCTGTCCCTGTTGGCATTGCCGGCCCTGGCTGCCGAACCGACCCTGTACGGTCGTTATGAAAACATCAAGGTCCCCGAAGTGGGCGAGACCTTCAAGGCCAAGATGGACACCGGGGCGGTGACGGCCTCGTTGTCGGCCAGGGACATTGAGCTGTTCAAGCGCGACGGTGAGCAATGGGTACGCTTTCGCCTGGCGGCCGAGGGTTCCAGCGACAAGGTGTTCGAGCACAAGCTGGCGCGAATCAGCAAGATCAAGGGCCGCGCCGACGAAGACGATGAGGACGAGGGCGGTGTCGAGGCCGCCACACGTCCGGTCATCGAGCTGCAGCTGTGCCTGGGCAAGGAACAGCGCATGGTGGAAGTGAACCTGGTCGATCGCAGCCACTTCAACTACCCGCTGCTGATCGGTGCCAAGGCCCTGCGTGAGTTCAACGCGGCCGTGAATCCGGCGCGGCGCTACACCGCCGACAAACCCGATTGCTGATTGACGAATGATGGCCAATCGCGCACCTTGCGCCATCGCTCACGGGCCTGGATGCCATGCCGCACATTCTGATTGTCGAAGATGAAGTCGCGATTGCCGACACCCTGATCTACGCCCTGCACAGCGAGGGCTTCACCACCGCCTGGCTGGAACTGGGCCAGGCCGCCGTCGAGCACCAGCGCCAGACGCCGGCCGACCTGATCATTCTGGATGTCGGCCTGCCGGACATCACAGGCTTCGAGGCGTGCAAACAGTTGCGCCGTTTCAGCGATGTGCCGGTGATGTTCCTGACCGCGCGCAATGCCGAAATCGACCGGGTGGTGGGCCTGGAGATCGGCGCCGACGACTACGTGGTCAAGCCATTCAGCCCGCGTGAGGTGGCCGCCCGGGTCAAGGCCATCCTCAAGCGCATGCTGCCGCGCGAGGCGATTGCACCGGTGCCGGCGCCGGCCAACGGCCTGTTCCAGCTGGACCTGGAGCGCGTGCAGATCAGCTATCGTGGCCAGCCGCTGAGCCTGACCCGCCATGAGTTTCGCCTGTTGCAGTGCCTGCTGGAGCAGCCGGAGCGGGTGTTCAGCCGCGAGCAGTTGCTCGATGCGCTGGGCGTGGCCGCCGATGCCGGCTACGAACGCAGCATCGACAGTCATATCAAGAGCGTGCGTGCCAAGCTGCGGGCGGTGGCGGCCGAGTCCGAGCCGATCCAGACCCACCGCGGCATCGGCTACAGTTTCAGCCCGGTCCACAGCTGAATGTCGCTCAGTATCCGCATCTTCCTGGTCTATGCGGTGTTCATCGCCCTGACCGGCTATTTCGTGCTCAGCACGGTGATGAAAGAGGTGCGCCCCGGCGTGCGTCAGTCCACCGAGGAGACGCTGGTCGACACCGCCAACCTGCTGGCCGAGATCTTCAAGGACGATGTGCGCAAGGGCACCCTGGGCCAGAGCCGCTTCAACGAAGTGCTCAAGGATTATGGTCTGCGCAAGCCCGACGCCACCATCTGGGAGCTGCGCAAGAAACAGGTCAACAACCGCATCTACGTGACTGACGCCCGCGGCATTGTGCTGCTCGACTCGGCCGGCCTGGCGGTGGGACAGGATTATTCACGCTGGAACGATGTTTTCCTGACCCTGCGTGGCCAGTACGGTGCGCGTTCGACCCGTAGCGATCCGGAAGACGAACATTCGTCGGTGATGCACGTCGGCGCGCCGATCCTTGACCAGGGGGTGATCATCGGCGTGGTGACCGTGGCCAAGCCCAACAGCTCGCTGCAACCGTATGTGGACCGCGCCGAGCGCCGCCTGCTGTGGTACGGCGGCGGCCTGATGGTGCTGGGGCTGCTGATGGGCGCGTTGTTTTCCTGGTGGCTGAGCTCGGCCCTGCGCCGCCTGACCCGCTACGCCCAGGTGGTCAGCGAAGGTCAGCGCGTCGAGGTGCCGCACTATCGCGGCGGCGAGCTGGAGCAACTGGCCACGGCGGTGGAGCACATGCGGACCCAATTGGAAGGCAAGGCTTATGTCGAGCGCTACGTGCATACCCTGACCCATGAGCTTAAAAGCCCGCTGGCGGCCATCCGTGGTGCTGCCGAGCTGTTGCAGGACGACATGCCCGAGGTTCAGCGCCAGCGGTTTGCGAGCAATATCCAGAACGAAAGCCAGCGCATGCAGCAACTGATCGAGCGGTTGCTGAACCTGGCCATGGTCGAACAGCGCCAAGAGCTGGAAGAACGTGTCGCCGTGCCGCTGGCGGCGTTGATCGATGAACTGCTCGCCGCCCGCAGCCTGGCCATCGAGCGCCTGACGCTTTCGGTCGAGCAGCACATCGAGCCGGCGTTGAGCCTGTACGGCGAGCGTTTTCTGTTGCAGCAGGCCTTGGCCAACCTGCTCGACAACGCCCTGGACTTCACCCCATCAGGCGGCACCCTGCGCCTGGCAGCCGAGCGCAAGGGCGCGGGCATCCAGCTGACCCTGTTCAACAGCGCTGCGGCCATCCCCGATTACGCCCTGAGCCGCTTGTGCGAGCGTTTCTACTCCCTGCCACGCCCGCACACCGGGCGTAAAAGCACAGGCCTTGGGCTTAACTTCGTGGCCGAGGTGGTGCAGTTGCATGGCGGTGAGCTGAAGATCGAGAACGTCGAAGGCGGGGTGCTGGTCAGCCTGTGGCTGTAGGACTCATGCCGATCAGTCAAGCCACGACGCGACCTGTGGCAGGCAGCAACCGTCTGGCGATGACTGTGTGACAGGCGCAGCAGGTGTATGGGCCTTGCTGGCCTCATCGCCGGCAGAGCCGCCTCCCACAGGATTGATGTTGCCCAGGATCTCGTGCCTGGCACCGGATTGTGGGAGGCGGCTTGCCGGCGATGGCGATGTGTCAGGCGCAGCAGATGGGTTGGCCTTGCTGGCCTCATCGCCGGCAGAGCCGCCTCCCACAGGATTGATGTCGTCCAGGATCTTGCGTCTGACACCGGACTGTGGGAGGCAGCTCTGCTGGCGATGGCTGTGNCCGCCTCCCACAGGATTGATGTCGTCCAGGATCTTGCGTCTGACACCGGACTGTGGGAGGCAGCTCTGCTGGCGATGGCTGTGTGACAGGCGCAGCAGATGGGTTGGCCTTGCTGGCGTCATCGCCGGCAGAGCCGCCTCCCACAGGATTGATGTCGTCCAGGATCTTGCGTCTGACACCGGACTGTGGGAGGCAGCTCTGCTGGCGATGGCTGTGTGACAGGCGCAGCAGNGGCGATGGCTGTGGGACAGGCGCAGCAGGTGTATGGGCCTTGCTGGCCTCATCGTCGGATCGCCGCCCGCAGCAAGCCGCCTCCCACAGGATTGATGTCGTCCAGGATCTTGCGTCTGACACCGGACTGTGGGAGGCAGCTCTGCTGGCGATGGCTGTGTGACAGGCGCAGCAGGTGTATTGGCCTTGCTGGCCTCATCGTCGGATCGCCGCCCGCAGCAAGCCGCCTCCCATAGGATTGATGTCGCCCAAAATCTTGTGCCTGGCACCGGACTGTGGGAGGCAGCTCTGCTGGCGATAGCTGTGTGACAGGCGCAGCAGGTGTATTGGCCTTGCTGGCCTCATCGTCGGATCGCCGCCCGCAGCAAGCCGCCTCCCACAGGATTGATGTCGCCCAGGATCTTGCGCCTGACACCGGACTGTGGGAGGCCGCTCTGCTGGCGATGGCTGTGTGACAGGCGCAGCAGGTGTATTGGCCTTGCTGGCCTCATCGCCGGATCGCCGCCCGCAGCAAGCCGCCTCCCACAGGATTGATGTCGCCCAGGATCTTGCGCCTGACACCGGGCTGTGGGAGGCAGCTCTGCTGGCGATGGCTGTGTGACAGGCGCAGCAGGTGTATGGGCCTTGCTGGCCTCATCATTGGATCGCCGGCTGGAACCGGGTGACAGGCATCTTGAGCGAGCGTAGAGCTCGCGAAGTGGCCTGTACACCCGGCGTCTCTGTGGGCCGGCACTCAGCCAGTGCCGTTAGCGGCTCAGCTCACCTGAACCAGTTGCAGGTCGCGCAGGGCCTGGACGAGTGCTGGCAAATCCTCGAAAGGACGCAGGTGCAGGCGTTGCCAGTGCTGCCGGTCGATGTACCAGCGGCCCTCGGCATTGCGCAGCACGGGCGTGCGCTCGATCAGGTTCTGCCGTGAACGATGGACAATAACCGGCTGGGCGGTGTCGCGGCCTTCGATCATGAACAGGCCCGGACGGTACAGCTTGCGCTCGACCGGCGCGGCTTGGGCGGCGGTCAGCAAGTCATCGGCCAGGTCGACCGGACCATGCGGGGTGGGCAGGCCCAGTGCATAGTCGTTGCGAATGAATGCCCGTTGTCCGCCCAGCTCATCGCCGGCCATGCGTCCCGGGTCGCCGGCCGGGCCGAAGTGTTCCCCTGGCGGCAGGTCGTAAACGCGCAGGCTGATGCCCTGTTCCAGCTCGGCCAGGCCCGGCACGGTCGCCTCGAAGGTGCTGGCATGGGTTTCGCCTACCAGCGCGATCCAGTTGTGCGGCCCTGCCAGCTCCTGATGGCGACGAATCGTGCGCGAAGCGAAGAAATTCATCATGAACAGCCGGTCATGGCGATTGCCCACCTGCATGTTGCGCAGGTAATAGCTGGGCATGCAGTCCAGGGCGCGCACTTCGATGCCGTGTTCGCGCGCCTTGATGACCAGCTGCTCAAACGTGTAGATGCCGTTCGGGTCGGTGTAGAAGCCGCGGTCCATCTGCTTGAGGTAGTGCAGCAGGCGCTTGCTCATCAGGCCTTTTTCGGCGAACAGGTCCAGGTCCAGCTGGTGCATGTCGGCTTGCAGGTGCTCAAGGTACAACGTCTTGACCTGGCGCCGGGACAAGTGCGGCAGGTTGTCGATGATGAACTGCTTGCTGGCGATCGAGCTGTGGTATTCGCCGATGATCAAGGCCGGGGTCTGGGCATAGAGGCTGTCGATCAGGTCGGCTTGCGAGTTCAGCCCGGACACGTCAGGCAAGGTGGGGCGTGGCCGCAGAGGCTGTTGGGGCAGTGTTCTGGCATCGGCCTGCAAGCGGTTGCGCAGCCGGAAGAATACCCGGCGTGCTGGTTCCTGATGCTTTTTGTGGGGCCCGTACAGCGGGTGCAGCCCGCGGTGCTCGAACAGGGCCAGTTCGTGGGCGGTATCCAGGTACGACGTGGGCACCTCGTACAAAGGATCGGCCAATGAACGCTGCAGGGCGGTCGGCTCCAGGTTCGCCGGCCAGTCGGCGGCCGCAACGCGCTGCCACTGGCCGTTGTCATCAAGCCTGAAGCCATGGGCACCGGGGTTTTCCAGGAGTTGCTGGCTGAGCAAGGTGCTTGGGCTTTCCGGCTGCGCCCGCAGGGCTTGCCTTTTGAACAACTGCGCCAGGGCCAGATCCAGCGCCTGTGGCCTGGCGGCCTCGATGTCTGGCGTGGCGACCGGGATCGCAGGCTTGATGTCGGGATTGGCCATGTCGAGCCGGAAGTCGCCCCGGCTGACGCTGTCGTCGATACCGGTGCCGGGCAGATCACGCACGATGCGCAGCGGCTGGCCGCTGGCGACGTCCTGGACACGAATGCTGAGGGCACCGTGCAGCTCGGCAATGCCGGGCACCTGGTGGTGGAGGTTGGCATGCTTGTGGTCGAGCAGCGCCACCCAGCGTCGTCCCGGCACTTGCGCGGTGTCGGCGGCAATGAGGCGCGAGCCGAAGAACACTGACATCCTTTGCAGGTCTGTCGGGTCCATCGGTGCCGTGCTGTCAATGAAGTCGTAGCTCACCGAGGAGCTGAACGGCCTGACCTCGATGCCATGACGATGCGCTGCCTTGATCAGGTGATAGTAGTCATGGCTGTCGCTGCCATTGAACAGGGCGCCCTTGTTCAGCGTATAAAGATGCTCCCTGAGCTCGGCCGAGCCTGTGCGGCTTTTCTTGCCCAGCGCGTAGTACTTGCGAAGCTTGGCCAGGTGCTGGTCGGTAAACAGGTGCTCGAGGTAGAGCACGCTGACGTTCTGCTCGGCCAGGCGCGGCATGTGCTCGATCAGCAACTGCTTGCTGGCTTGCGAGGCCGGCGTCTCGCTGATCACCAGGCCCTGGCTGCGGCTGAAGGCGGCCTTGATCAGGTCGTCGGCGGTCATGGCCTCGTGCAGTTCCGGCAGGTCGGCCTTGGCCGCCAGCGCGGGCTGTTCGAAGAAGGCCGCAGCATCCTTGCGCAGGGCTTCACGCAATCGTGCATACACCTCACGCCCTTCGCGCAGCAGCGGGGCGAAGAATTCCGGTGGCAATGCCATGCCGACATCGACTGACAATGTCCAGTTGCGGTTGACGATGCCTGGCAGTTGCTGCAGCCACTGCTCGCTCAGTTCATAGGCACTGCTCGAAGAAGGCAGGGGCGCGCTTGAGGGGCCGGCGGTGGCCGGCTCGTTTTCCAGCGGCTCGAACCGGGTGCCACCACCGCCACGCAGGCCCCGGCTGTCGAGCAGCCGCCACTGACCGCTGTCGGTCAGGTAGACCGGTTGCTTGCCATAGAAGGCATAAGGATTGGCCGGGTCGATGATCTGCCACAGGCGTCGGTGTGCGTCGAACTGCACCTCATAGACATTGCCCTCCAGCGAAATGTAATAGTGACCGTCAAGGCGGGTCACACCCTTGGCATGGCCGTTGCTCACAGGTTCGGTGCCGTCCAGCGATTGCCGGGTCACGTAGGCCGGGTTGGGCTGCGGCGTCGTGCGGATCACCGGGCGCGGGGCTTCGGGCGTCCGAGGGCGCAGGAACGCGGCGATTTCCTGCTGAGTGAAATGACCGCTGGCAAGCAGGGCGTAGGGATCATGCCCGGCCGCACGTCGCAGCGGCGCGTGGGTGCCGGCGTGCAGGCGGCTGACGGTGCTGACTTGTGCCTGCTTGACCGATGCCAGCAGCGGATTGTGCCCACCCTGGTCGGTCAGTTGTTGCAGCAGCCCGCCGAAGCCTTTCAGGCCGGTGCTGGCGTCGCCGGCGGCGCCAAAGGCATTGAGCCAGGCGCTGAGCACATGCAGGCTGGCCGCTTCGCGATCACCTTCGCTCAAGGCTTGCAGGGCCCGCGCGCTGTCGCGCAGGGTCAGGACGGCGCCGACGGCAAAGCTGGCGGGCGGAAACGGCAAGGTCACCGTCAAGGCAATCAGTTCAAGGGTGTTCCAGGTGATCCGGGCGATCAGGTCGCTGCGCCCGCTGACAGTGTCCTGCACATCCCGGATACGGCGCTCGAGAATGTGATTGAAACAAACCGCCTGCAGGTCTGCAAAAGGTTTGTCGGCCAGCGCAGGCGGTGGGCCGTTGTTGGTTTTTTTCAGGTCGATGAACCAGAAGGCCAGCGTCCTGTTCATCACCCGGCGGCAGCGGTCCTTGTAGTAGTCGCTCATGCCTGGGGCATGCAGGCTGTGCATGAATTGCCCATGCACGCGCCATTCGAGGCCGTCGGGTGCATTGGGGGTGTAAAGCAGTGCCTGGTCCGGGGCGGTTTTGCCCTGCGGGCACAGGATGTAGCAGCCTTGCGCGGTTTCTCGCCGGGCCAGCGGAATGTCGATCGGCAAGAGCTGGTCGAGGGTTTTCAGTGCATCCCCCAGTGCCGGCACATCCGAGGCGATGAACGGGTTGTCGATCACAAACTGCAACGGGTAGACCGGGTAGCGCTGACGGCTTGCGGCGTCGCTGTTGTGCATCTGATTGATCGACTGCTTCAGCCAGAGGTACTGGCTTTCGGACAACTGGCGCTTGAGGTGGCTGCGCAAGGCGGCGGCACGCATCTGCAGTTGCGTGATCAGCAGGCTCACCCGGCGCCGGTAGGCATAGCCCTCGCTCTGTGGGTCGAGTTGCGTCTGTCGGAGATGGGCAATCCAGGCATCGCTGCTCCAGGCGCCACGCACGGAGGCTGCGACTTTTTCCGGGGTCAGGGGTGACAGGTCGACGCCGGCCGGGCCGCTGAACGTGGCCTGGGTGTCGGCCGTGGCCGTCAGCAGCCCCAGGCTGTCGTCATAGCCGTCGCGCAGCATGCGCGTGTAGCTGAGGGTTTCCCGGGGGGAGGTGACGATGATCCGGTCCGGATCGACCGTGCCGTCGGGCACACCCAGCAGGGCGTTGATCCTGTCGCTGGCGTACTGGTGCACGAACGCCTCGTATTCGGGCGTGCGAGTGTGCCATTGGGCGCGGTACTGGCGGGACACGCCTTCGACCGCGTCTTCAAGTGCCAGCAGTTCGCATCGCTGGCTGGCGCTGGCGCGCACGTACCAGTCCGGGGTGTGCTGCCGGTGCTCGGCAAGCTTGAGCTGGACATGGGCGGTGGCCATGGCATGCAGGGCATCGTTGAACCCGGGATGCTCGATAAACCCCAGGAAGTCTTCAGGTGCCAGGGGTTTGTCGCGCAGCGCCAGCAGTTGCCTGGCAAGGTCCGGACGCTGTAGCGGCGTGACCTGATCGAGCAGGTACTGGCTCTGCTGCACCACGGCGGTCCAGGCGACCAGTTCCTGGCGCACCTGGCGCTCGTTATTGAAACTGTACAGGGCCTGCCCGCCGGGATTGTTCGGGGTCCACAGCAGCAGGCGTCCGGGGCTGCCGTCAGGTTTTTCCAGCGTCAGCAAGAGCATGTCGCTCATGAGCTGCCGGTTGTTCAGGCGCACCTGTCGCACACTTACGCGGGGCGCCTCGGGGTGGCCGAGCAAGCGGTCGGTGAAGGCAAAGTCGCCGGGCTGTATATGGCCCTGGTACAAGGCGCTGTAGGCGTGGACCAGCAATTGGCGGCGCAGCACTTCGCCGATCATGTCCTTGACGCTGGCGGTGCCGTACACCTGGCGTTGCCGCTCGCTGAACTGGATACGCAAGTCCAGCTCGGTGACCGTGGCGCCCAGCCATTGCGCGGTCAGCAAGGGGCAAGTGATGCTCAGCGACTGGCCGTCCAGGCTGAAGTGCGTGCCGGTCAGCCAGTCCGATGACGGATCGAGGTCATGGCTGTGCAGGCCGTACAGCCCGACCTCGCTCAGGGTGCGACGGGTCTCGAAAGGCGCCTGGCCAAGCAGGCTGCGGCGGCGGGTCGTGACGATCACCTGATCGGGATCCAGCGGGTAGCCCAGGTCATTGTGCAAGCGTTCGGTCATGCGCAGGCGCGCAAAGGCCTGGGCTGAACTGCACCCTTGCATCCGGCTGCCCAGGGTCAGGCGCACCTGCTCGTAGGCCAGCAGGTTGTCCAGGTAGCGCTGGCGCTCTTCGGCGCTGGCGTAGCGCAGCCATTCAGGCACTTCCAGGGCCTGGCGACGTTGCTGCAACTCGCTTTCGCGGCGGTGCAGCATGGCCGCCGGGCCCAGCAACCCGGGCATGGCCAGGGCCGTCTGGATGCCCAGTTGCCAACTGGCCAGGTCATGCTGGCGCAGACGGGTGTCGTTACAGGCGTAGGCGACATCCTGGTGCTGCTTGTCGAGCTGCTGGGCAATCGCATGTTCGAAGGGTGGAGCGACAAACGGTGCCAGAATGAGGTGGTCGTCGGTGTAGGGTTCGGCGCTCAGGTCGGGGTCGGCTGCCAGTTGCCAGCCCAGGTCCTGATACGCCTGGCTCATGTTGCGCAGCAACGGCCCGCGCAGGGCCTGGTCGTTGAGGCGCGTGACCAGGTCGGCACGCAACTGCTGCAGTGACGCAAAGCCTTCCACGCCCCAGCCCGGCAGGTACAACAGGCACGCCCCGTCCTCGCGGGCGAACATCAGGGCGCCGTAGACCGGCTGGCCCTGTTGGTGTTCGTGGGCCAGGTACAGGGCATGGCTTTCGGGCCAGGCCGCGTTGCGGGCGGCGGTGCCGGTGCTGTCCGGGGGCAGGCAGTCCAGGTAGTCCGGGTGCAGGCTGCCGTCGATGATGCGCAGCAGCACTTCATCGTGCAGATCGTCACGCAACGCCGTGGCCAGGGCCTGGCGACGCGGCAGGCCACTGGCATCCGGGGCGTTCCAGTATTGGGTCAGGGCGTGTTGCAACGCCTGGGCCTGTTCATCAACGGATTGCCCGGACTCCGGCAGGCCGGGCAGGTGGGTCAGTTCTGCCGCCAGGTGGGTGGCGCGTGCGTTCAGGCGGGCCAGCAGGCGGTCGAGGGTGGCGGTTGAATAGTCGGGTAAAGACATAAGACAAGCGGTTCCTGTATGTAAGGGCATGCAGGCTTGGTGGCGCACATGCGTTCGGGCGCAATGCCCGGTAAAACATCAGGTCAATCAATCCCGCTTTGCCGTCTTGTGCGCGCTACATAGTTATTGCGTGCATCCGGCCAGCCCCCTGGGGCTGATCAAGCTTCACGCCAAATTGATAGTCTATAGGCTATAATCCCGCGCTTTGGCTGACCCTCGCCTTCCGTGCAGGGCCCACAATTTTTCTCGGGCGCACGACGCCTGCATGCAGACAAAAGAGGCTAGACCCTAGTGGCATTGACGATCCTTGGCCTGTCCGGCGCCCTTAGCCATGATCCTTCCGCCGCCCTGTACATCGACGGCAAGTTGATCGCCGCGGCCGAAGAAGAACGCTTCGTGCGCGACAAGCACGCAAAGAACCGCATGCCTTACGAGTCGGCGAAGTTCTGCCTGGAACAGGCCGGCATCAAGCCTTCGGACGTTGACGTGGTGGCGATTCCTTTCGCCCCGATCAGCCTGTTCGGCAAGGCCCGCTGGCATTACGCCAAGCGTTACTGGTATGCCCCGGACCGCGCCCTGGATGCGCTGCTGATGGGCAACCGTCGCTACAAGCGCTACCGCAACAAGATCGTCTGGTGCCTTGAACAACTGGGTTTTGACCCGAAAAAGATCAAGATCGAGCCGGTCGAGCACCACCTGGCCCACGCTGCCAGCGCCTATCACTGCTCCGGATTCAAGGAAAAGACCGCGATCCTGGGCATCGACGGCAAGGGCGAGTACGCCACGACCTTCTTCGGCTATGGCGAGAACGGCAAGATCCACAAGATCAAGGAATTCTACGACCCGGACTCGCTGGGCGGCTTGTATGGCGCGATCACCGAGTTCCTCGGCTTCGAGATGCTCGACGGCGAGTTCAAGGTCATGGGCATGGCGCCGTATGGCGATGCCAGCAAGTATGATTTCTCGCGCCTGGCGACCTTCGAGAACGGCGAGCTGGTGATCAATACCGAGCTGGCCAACGTCATCGGCCTGCGCCGCTATAAAGAGAAGGGCAAGGGCTTCTACTTCTCGCCCAAGCTGATCGAATGGCTGGGGCCCAAGCGCGTGGGCGACGTGGCCGACGAGCCATACATCCACTATGCCGCCAGCATGCAGGCGCTGTTTGAGAAGCTCGCCCTGCAGATGATGGACCATTACCTGGGTGACATTCTCAAGCAGACCGGCAAGATCGCCTTTGCCGGCGGCTGTGCGCTGAACGTCAAGCTCAACCAGAAAATCATCGCCCGTCCCGAGGTCAAGGAGCTGTTCGTGCAGCCGGCCTCCGGTGACGCCGGCACCGCCGTGGGCGCTGCCGCCTATGTGTCGCATGCCCGTGGCGTGCCGGTCGAGAAGATGGAACACGTCTACCTCGGCCCTTCGTACAGCAACGAAGACGTGATTGCCGCCTGCGCCCGTCACCCCAGCCAGCCCAAGTGGCGCCAGATCGACAACATGCCCGAGCGCATTGCGCAGATCATGGTCGACGGCAACCCGGTGGCCTGGTTCCAGGGCCGCATGGAGTTCGGCCCGCGTGCCCTGGGCGGTCGTTCGATCATCGGCTGCCCGAGCGTGCCGGGCGTGGCCAACCGCATCAACGAACAGATCAAGTTCCGCGAGCGCTGGAGACCCTTCTGCCCGTCGATGCTCGACACCGTGGCCCCGCAGATGATCACCATCGACCATCCGGCGCCGTTCATGACCTTCACCTTCGAAGTCGCCGAAGAGTGGAAGACCCGCGTGCCGGAAGTCGTCCATGAAGACGGCACCTCGCGGGCCCAGGTGCTCAAGCGCGAGTACAACCCGCGCTACTACGACATGATGAAGGCGCTGGAAAACCTCACCGGCAACGGCGTGTCGCTCAACACCTCGCTCAACCGCCGTGGCGAACCGATGATCTGCTCGCCCACCGATGCGCTGAACATGTTCTTCGGCTCGGACCTGGAATACCTGGTCATGGAAGACATCCTGGTCGTCAAAGAGGGCGTGAAGGCTTATGACAGCGTCGGCTGAGCGCCATGTGCTGCAGTTCTGCCACGGCTATGACGGGCCGTTCCTGGATTGCGCACGGCAATACGCCAGCCTGTTCGCCGGCAAGGGCTACCGGGTGACCACGGTGTTCCTGACCGGCGAGTACAACCCGGACGTGATCGCCGACTGCGGCTCGGACGAGGTGCTGTTCATGCAGTTCAGCTCCAGCGCCATTCGTGGCCTGAAGCTGGGTGCCATTGCCGCCCTGCGCAAGATCGCCGCCACCCGGCGTTTCGACTTCTGCATCGCACACCGCTTCAAGCCGGTGTACATCGCCTTGCTGGCGACAAAGCTGCCGGTGATCGGCGTGCACCATGCCTTCGGCGACTACCAGCGCGGCAGCCGCCGGCTGTTTGCGCACCTGTTTCGCCAGCGCCTGAGCCTGCTCGGTGTCTCGGACGCGGTGCGCGACGACATGCGTAAAAGCCTGCCCAAGTGGCCGGCCGAGCGTATCGAAACGCTGTACAACCGTATCGATGTCGAGCAACTGCAAGGCCGCCAGTGCAGCCGCGAAGAGGCCCGCCTTGAACTGCAGCTGCCTCCCGACGCCTGGGTGGTCGGCAATGTCGGCCGCCTGCACCCGGACAAGGACCAGGCCACGCTGTTGCGTGGCTTTGCCCAGGCCCTGCCGGACCTGCCGGCCGACAGCCGGCTGGTGATCCTTGGCAAGGGCCGCCTGGAGCAATCGCTCAAGGACCTGGCGCTGGCGCTGGGCATCGGGCCGCAGGTGCTGTTTCTGGGCCAGGTGCCCGAAGCGCGGCGCTATTTCAAGGCGTTCGATGTCTTTGCCCTGAGCTCGGACCACGAGCCGTTCGGCATGGTGCTGCTCGAAGCCATGGTCGCCGGCGTGCCGCTGCTGGCCACCGCGTGCGGCGGCGCCAAGGAGGTGGTCGAAGGCGTCGGTGTGCTGTTTCCGCTGGGCGATGCCGAACACATGGCCCAAGGGTTGGTGCATGTGTCGCGCCTTGATGAACAGCAGCGCCAGGCCTGTGCTGAACAGATGCTGCAGCGGCTGCAAAAGCGTTTTTCCGATCATGCGGTGCGCCAGGTGTTCTGGCAGTTGCCGCAGGTCAACCGGCTGGCTGTGGGGGCCTGATGCTCAATTTTCTGCAGGGCTTTCGCGAGCGCGGCTGGACCGCGATCGACGCCGCCACCTACGAGCAGGCCTGGCAGCGCTACGGCGGCAGCGTGGCCACGCACCCCGAGGTGGTGGCACGGCTTTCCGCCCTGGCCGGCATTCCCGTGCGTTACCTGGCCTGGGAGCAGGGCGGCGAACTCAAGGCGGCGATTGCCACCTGGGGCCGCGCCCTGGCGCTGGACAAGGGTGAACTCAAGCGGCATGGCAAGAAGGGCCTGTTCGACCTGGGCAATGCCGAGCTGATCCTGCCGGTGGCCGAGGACGCCAGCGTGGCGCTGCGTCATCAAGGGCGCTACCTGTCGGCGCTCAATGAAGGCCGGATCAGCACTTACAAGGCGCAGGCCGAGTCGCTGGCCATGGCCCGCACGCCCGAGGAACTGTCGAAAAAGTTTCGCTACAACCAGCGCCGCGAATTGCGCCTGCTCGAAGAAGCCGGGGGCACGGTGCATGCGGTCAGCGAGTTCGACAGCGCCACCCTGGCACAGATCTACTGCGACCTGTTTCAGCGCCGCTGGGGCTTTGCCGCCACCGGGGCTGCGCGCATGGCCGAGGTCATCGAGCTGCTGCGCGAATGGCTGATCGGCGCGGTGCTGTTTCTGGACGGTGCACCGATTGCCACGCAACTGGTGTACCGCGTCGAAGCGCCACAGTGGGTCAGCGTCGAGTACGTCAATGGTGGTGTCGACCCCGAGAATCGCGGGTTCAGCCCTGGCAGCGTGCTGAGTTTCATCAATACCCAGAGCGCGTGGGAAAGCGCCCGGGCCCTCAACAAGCCGTTGCGCTTCTCGTTCGGCCGCGCCGACCGCGAATACAAGGACCGTTGGTGCAACCCTGTCCCGGTATTTCAGGTGTGAGCCGCAAACAGCAGTTACTCAAGCGCCACCGGCGCAATAAACGCATGGCTTTGCTGGTCGTCCTGCTGACCTTGATCGCTGCCGGCCTGCTGCTGGCCTGGTGGCTGGTGCCGCTGCTGGCGGTGGCGGCGTGGATGGCCCACGAGGCCTGGTTTGCCGATCATCTGTTCTATGCGCCGGGCGATGATTACCAGTACCGCTTCGCTGACCACGACGAAGTGCCGGGGGTGCGCCTGGACAACGGCCGCCTCAGCGTCGACCTGCCAGGCCCCTTGCAGGGCGACGAAACCCTGATCCTGGCGGTGACGGTGCGCAGTGGCTGGCTGGGGCGGTTTCTCGACCCGGCCGTACAATTGCTCGGCAATGACGAGGGTGATGTGCAGACCTTCGAGCGCGGCGTTGATGGCGTGCGCTACCTGAACCTCACTGGCCTTGGCCGTTCGCTGAGCGAAGGCCGGCTGCAACTGGCCGGACGCTTTTGCCGCATTGCCGGCACGCCGCGCCTGTGGCTGTGGCGTCAGGCCGATGCCCGTCGCCAGCGGGTCATGGTCATCGCCCCGCATGCCGACGACGCCGAGTTGGCGGCCTACGGTCTGTACAGCCAGGCCGATGAAGCCTGGATCGTGACCCTGACCGCCGGTGAAATCGAGGCCGGGCATTACCGGCGCATGGGGCTGGGCAACAGCGAGGCGGCGCGGCTCAAGGGTCGCCTGCGTGCCTGGGACAGTATTGTCGTACCGCGCTGGGCCGGGGTGCCCGAGGCACGTTGCGTGCAGCTGGGTTATTTCTGCCTGCAACTGCCGGCCATGCAGGCCGCGCCCGACCAGCCGATCGCCTCGCGCGAAGCCGACCTGGCCGATACCCGGTTGTTTCGCCAGTTCAATTCGCTGGCGCTGCCCGGCGACGACGGCGTGCCGAGCTGGAACAACCTGCTGGCCGACCTGCGCGCCTTGATCGTGCAGGCCCGACCGCAGGTGCTGGTCATGCCGCACCCGACCATCGACCCGCACCCGGACCACATCTGTGCCCAGGCGGCGGTGCGCGAAGCCTTGCAGGGCCTGGCCTGGCAGCCGGAAATGATCCTGGCCTATGCCAACCACCTGCATGACAACGACCGCTGGCCCATGGGCAATGCCCATGAAGGTGTCAGCCTGCCGCCTGTCTTCGATGACCGGCAGACGCTGGTGCCCTGCAGCTTGGTGCTGCCGGCCGAGGTCCGCCGTGACAAGGCCATGGCACTGGGCATGATGCACGACCTGCAACCGCCCATGCCCTTCAAGCGCAAGCTGCGTCGGGGCCTGCAACGTGTGCTGGCCGGGCGGCGCGTGCCTGCCGAAGGCGAGAACGAATTTTTCCGTAAGGCTGTGCGGCGCCATGAACTGTTCTGGCGCAGCGATATCTGATTCCGCTTCAGCAGGCAGCCCGGCTGCAAGGAAACCCATGAGAGTTCTATTTCTGGTGCAGAAAGAACAGCGCGCCATTCTGGACCGTCTGTATGAAGGCATTGCAGCGCACTGTGAATGCGACCTGCGCTGGCTCACCTCTGAAGAGCAGCGCGACCTGCGCGGGTATTTTCGCCGCGAAGTGGATGTCACCCGCTATGACCGCATCGTGTTCTTCCTGCGCTTCAAGCAGGAGGTGCGGCAGGTGGGGTTTATCCGCAGCCTGCCCAACCTGGTGATCCTCGAGCACGATGCCTACCAGAACTACATCCCGTGCAAGTACACCGGCAAGTTCAGCGCCCACTACCGCAAGCTGCCCTGGGCGCGGGTGATCACCTCGGGCTTCATGGTCACCGAGCGTTTGCGCGCCGAGGGCTTCGATGCGGTGTTCGTGCCCAAGGGCTATGACCAGGGCCTGGTACAAGGCCTGGGCCGCGAGCGTGACATCGAGCTGGCGTTCGTCGGCAGCACCAAGAGCGTGGCCTACAGCGGGCGCAAGGCCCTGCTCGATGAGCTGGCCAAGGTCGAGCCATTGCTGGTGACCCGGACCAAATCCGGCGAAGAGTACTGCGCCACCCTGAACCGCATTCGTTTTTTCGTCAGTGCCGATGTCGGCATGGGCGAGTACATGATCAAGAACTTCGAGGCCATGGCCTGCGGCTGCGTGCTGCTGGCGTTTGATCAGGGCGCCGAGGAAAACCGGGCGCTGGGCTTCGAAGACATGAACAATATTGTGCTGTATCGCGGTATCGACGAGTTGCGCAGGAAACTGCATCAATTACGTGAAGATTCGGCTCTGGCGGATGAAATCTCCCGTAACGGGCAGACGCTGGTGGAGCAACGCTATACATTCCATGCCCTTGGCAAGGCCATCGTCGATGCCCTGCAGGCGCCGTTGCGGGCGCGGGCCGCCCCCGGCCTGCTGGATCGCGTGCGCTCCTGGATCGGCGCATGACTGGCACAGACCGTTTGAACATTCAATGATTGGGAGCCCATGATGGTATTCAGCGAAAACAGCGAGATCACACTGGTTGTCACCAGCTGTGGCCGTTTCGACCTGTTGAAGCGCACCCTGGAAACGTTCGATCGTTTCAATACCGCGCCCATCCGCCATGTCCTGATTACCGAGGACTCCGGTGACGAGCAGGTCCGCACCTGCATTCCCGAGCATTGGCAGGCGCACACCCGGTTCATCGTCAACAACCCCAAGCTGGGCCAGATGCGCTCGGTCGATGCCGCCTATGCGCTGATCGAGACCCAGTGGGTGTTCCATTGCGAGGACGACTGGGACTTCTATCGCCCAGGCTTTATCGAAGAGTCCATGACCCTGCTGATCAACGACCCGCAGGCCCTGCAGGTCTGGCTGCGCAGTTTCAACCATGACCTGATGGTGCACAGCCCGTATATGTTTCTCAACGAGCGTGAAGTGGTGCAGGGCATCCCGTTCTACAGGCTGGGTTCGCACAAGGCCGAATGGCAGGGCTTTTCCTTCAACCCGGGTCTGCGTCGTCTTACAGACTATAAGGAGCATGCGCCCTATGCTGATCACGGCGGCGAAAAGAAGCTGTCCCAGGTCTATGCTTCGCAGAACCGCTATGCCCTGATCCTGGAGAACGATGCAGTCCTGCACACCGGCTTTGGCAATCATGTGGTGGTGTCCCAGGAGCGTGTGGACAAACAACGCCGCAAACGCCGCGAACGCGCCAAGCTGTTCGCCACGCTGGTTGCGGGTCTGAT
Organism: Pseudomonas sp. Leaf127; assembly: GCF_001423155.1. Taxonomy (NCBI): domain Bacteria; kingdom Pseudomonadati; phylum Pseudomonadota; class Gammaproteobacteria; order Pseudomonadales; family Pseudomonadaceae; genus Pseudomonas; species Pseudomonas sp. Leaf127. The sequence goes on from NZ_LMOA01000022.1 coordinate 524,192, forward strand.
AATAGGTTGGTTACTCAATAATGTCGGTTGATGGTGTTCGCGCCCCCTTCAGCAAGAGTCAGCTCTACTTTGGCACCGCGTTGTGCGCTTTTCTGCTGAGTTTCATCCTGCACGACTCGGCCAAGTTCACCAATAACCTGTTCTACGCCACCATGGCGCTGCCGGGCCTGTTCTTCCTGGTCAAGGCACGCGGCGCCAAGGTGTTCAGCCAGCCCCTGGGGCGGGTGTGGGCGGCCTTCATGCTGTGGTTCCTGGTGCCGGCGCTGTTCTCGGCCGACTTCCAGTTCTACAAGCACATTGTCTACGTCAGCCTGTTCGTGTTCATCATTGCCGGATTGACGCCGACGGTGATGTTCAACGGCGGTGTGTTCGTACGCGGGCTGTTCTGGACCATCTGCCTGTACATCTTTGTCGGCAGCCTGCACAGCTGGACCACCGGCCAGTTCGTGCTGGGCCAGCGCGTGGCGATCCTGCCCGGTCGGGTCGACAACGTTATCTACAGCAGCGCCTGGCTGGTCTGTGCGCTGGCCCTGGCCATGCCGCTGTGGGTCCGGCAGCGACGCTGGATCGAAGCCGCCTGCGCTGTCGCCCTGACCTTGCTGGCCGCCGCCTATGTGGTGCAGACCCGCACGGCTCTGGTCGGCCTGGGCGTATTACTGGGGTTGTGGGGGCTGCACATGCTGTACCGTTTCCCGCGGGTGACCAGCCTGGCCTTGCTGGGCGTGGCGGCGGCGATCGGCCTGACGCTGTGGCTGTGCTGGGAAGAACAGTGGGTAAGGCTATTGTTCGTGCGCGGCGATTCGTTTCGCATCGAGCTGTTCGAGATCATGACCGCCGAGTGGGGTCATTGCGGCTGGATACTGGGCTGCGGGGTCGATTTCCAGACCACCCGGACCCTGACCGGTGGTATCCCGATCCAGCATCCGCACAATGTGTTCGTCGCCATGGGCCTGTACACCGGTGCGGTGTCGCTGCTGCTGTTCCTGGTAGTCATGATCATGAGCCTGTGGCAGGCCTGGCGGCTGCGTGACGCCTGGGGCTGCTACCTGGCCTGTGCGCTGATGATGCTCAATTTCGACGGCAGCAAACTGGTGGGCAACCCTGACGAGCTGTGGCTGCTGGTGCTGCTGCCGGCAGCGATGATCCTGGGCCGCCGCGTACAGCGCGGCCCCGTCCCGATCCTGGAACGCCAGTAGGAGCGCGCTTGCCCGCGACCGAGTGCGAAGCGCTCGCAAAATTGACTGAGCACTACAAATCTCTGATTGTGAACGCATTCGAAATTTGTGAAACGCCACAATTTTACGACTGCTTCGCACTCGGTCGCCGGCAAGCGGGCTCCTACCCGTAACCCGTAACCCGTAACCCGTAACGGTATTCAACCCAGCGCGTGTTTCAGCTCTGTCTCACTGCAAATGCCCTGCGCCGCCAGGTAAGCCTGGACAAAGGTGGGGTTGCCTTCGCCCAGCAGCCATTGGCGATCCTCGGTGTAGCGCAGCATGTGCTTGAAGTTGCGCAGGCGCAGGGCCTTGCGCAGGGGTTGCCGGTAGGTCTTCATGTCGGCAATGTCGATCAGGCCCAGCGTGCCTTCCGGGGTGAGCACCACGTTGCCCAGGTGCGCCGAGCGAAAGTAAATGCCTTTTTCATGCAGATAGGCGATGAAGCCCCCCAACTGGCGGCGCAGTTCATCGTCGCGGCCGACCTCATGCAGCAACTGGCGCAGGGTCTGCCCAGGCAGTGGCGTGTAATGCACCGCGTCACGCTCGATCGCGGCAATGCGGAACACACAGCGTACCTGCGGGCACGGCACCGCACGTTGTGCCAGGGTCTGGCAATTGTCGGCAAAGCGGGTGGCGTAGGGGTACCAGGCGGCCGAACTGATCAGGCGCTTGCGGCGAAACAGTTTGAGCATCGAACCGTCGACCAGGCGCAACACCTTGTCGCCTGTGCCGTCGGCTTCGAGTACTTCTGCACCCTGGACCAGGTCAAGGTAGCGGGCATGGTCAAGTGCTTGCATCGATACTCCGAAATCTGTGCCATCAGGCTTTCAAGGTCCGCCATGTTACCCCAGCCGGCAGCCACGAAAAGCGCTTGTGATACAATTGCGCCTCTTTTTGACTCGACGGATTCCCATGGCAACTTCCGAATCGTCCGCGCCGTCCAGCGTGAAGATCTACCTGCGCCTGTTGACGTATGTGCGGCCGTATGTGGGCATTTTCCTGCTCAGTATCGTCGGCTTTGTGATCTTTGCCTCCACCCAGCCCATGCTGGCGGGCATTCTCAAGTACTTTGTCGACGGCCTGACCAACCCCGCCGTGGTGTTGTTTCCCAACGTGCCGTACCTCAACCAGCTGCAATTGCTGCAGGCCGTGCCGCTGCTGATCGTACTGATCGCCGCCTGGCAGGGACTGGGGTCGTTCCTGGGCAACTACTTTCTGGCCAAGGTTTCGCTGGGACTGGTGCACGACCTGCGCGTCGAGCTGTTCAACAAGCTGCTGGTGCTGCCCAACCGCTATTTCGACACGCACAACTCCGGTCACCTGATCTCGCGCATCACTTTCAACGTGACCATGGTCACCGGTGCCGCCACCGATGCCATCAAGGTGGTGATTCGCGAGGGCCTGACCGTGGTGTTCCTGTTCATCTACCTGCTGTGGATGAACTGGAAGCTGACCCTGGTAATGCTGGCCATCCTGCCGCTGATTGCCGTCATGGTCGGCAGCGCGAGCAAGAAATTTCGCAAGCAGAGCAAGAAAATCCAGGTGGCCATGGGCGATGTGACCCATGTGGCCTCCGAAACCATCCAGGGCTACCGCGTGGTGCGCAGCTTCGGTGGCGAGGAGTACGAGCAGGCGCGCTTCGCCAGGGCCAGCGACAGCAATACCGAGAAACAGCTGCGCATGACCAAGACCGGCGCGGTTTATACACCCATGCTGCAACTGGTGATCTACACCGCCATGGCCACCCTGATGTTCCTGGTGCTGTTGCTGCGCGGTGATGCCACGGCGGGCGATCTGGTGGCCTACATCACGGCTGCCGGCCTGTTGCCCAAGCCGATTCGCCAGTTGTCGGAAGTCAGCTCGACCATCCAGAAAGGTGTGGCCGGTGCCGAAAGCATCTTCGAACAACTCGATGTGGTCCCGGAAGTCGACACCGGCACCTTCGAGCGCGAGCGCGTCCAGGGCCGTCTTGAAGTCAGGAACCTGAGCTTTGCCTACCCGGAGACCGGGCGACAAGTGCTCGATGACATCAGCTTTACCGCCGAGCCCGGTCAGATGGTGGCCTTGGTCGGGCGTTCGGGCAGTGGCAAGTCGACCCTCGCCAACCTGATTCCGCGCTTTTATGTCCATGAAACCGGGCAGATCCTGCTTGATGGTGTCGACATCAACGATTATCGCCTGCGCAACCTGCGTCGGCACATCGCCCAGGTCAACCAGAACGTCACTCTATTCAACGACAGCGTGGCCAACAACATCGCCTATGGCGACCTGGCCGGCGCGCCGCGTCCTGACATCGAGCAGGCCGCCGCCGCCGCTTATGCCAAGGAGTTCATCGACCGCCTGCCCGAGGGCCTGGACACCCAGGTCGGCGAAAACGGCGTGCTGCTGTCCGGTGGCCAGCGCCAGCGCCTGGCGATTGCCCGGGCCCTGTTGAAAAACGCACCGCTGCTGATCCTCGACGAAGCCACCTCGGCGCTCGACACCGAGTCCGAGCGGCACATCCAGGGGGCGCTGGACCAGGTCATGCAAGGTCGCACCACACTGGTAATCGCTCACCGCCTGTCGACGATCGAAAAAGCCGACCTGATTCTGGTCATGGACGGTGGTCGTATCGTAGAGCGTGGCACGCACACCCAGTTGCTGGCCCAGAACGGCTATTACGCCCGCCTGCATGCCATGGGCCTGGACGAGCCGGCGCCAGGCGGGGCGATCTGAGGCCGGGCCGGGCGCAGTGGTTTTTACAGGGTCTGGGCGGATCGCTGTCCGCTCGGTCCATGGGTAAAAACCCTGTGCTAAGATTCCGCCCCTGTTCAGTTCTGGTACGAGTTGCTCTATGAAGTTGTCCATGCCGCGTTTCGATCAAGCGCCTGTCCTGGTGGTGGGCGATGTCATGCTCGACCGTTACTGGCATGGTGGCACCTCGCGTATTTCCCCCGAGGCGCCGGTGCCGGTGGTCAAGGTCGACCAGATCGAGGACCGTCCCGGTGGCGCCGCCAACGTGGCGCTTAACATCGCCGCCCTCGGCGCCCCGGCCTCGCTGGTCGGCGTCACCGGCACCGACGAGGCCGCCGACAGCCTGGCCAACAGTCTCAAGGCGGCAGGTGTGGTCGCGCGTTTCCAGCGCATCGCGCACCAGCCGACCATCGTCAAGCTGCGGGTCATGAGCCGTCACCAGCAGTTATTGCGCATCGATTTCGAAGAGCCTTTTGCTACCGATGGCCAGGCCTTGAGTGCCGAGGTCGACGCCTTGCTTGAAGGCGTGCGCGTGCTGGTGCTCTCGGATTACGGCAAAGGCGCACTGAAAAACCACCAGGTGCTGATCAGCGCCGCGCGTGCGCGCAATATACCGGTGCTGGCCGATCCCAAGGGCAAGGATTTTTCGATCTATCGCGGCGCCAGTGTAATCACGCCGAACCTCAGTGAATTCGAAGCCATCGTCGGCCATTGCAGCGACGAGGCCGAACTGGTCGCCAAGGGCGCACAGCTGATGCATGAACTGGAGCTGGGCGCCTTGCTGGTGACCCGTGGCGAGCACGGCATGACCTTGCTGCGCCCGGATCACGCCGCGCTGCACCTGCCGGCCCGGGCCCGCGAAGTGTTCGACGTGACCGGTGCCGGCGATACGGTCATTTCCACCCTGGCCGCTGCGCTGGCTGCCGGTGAAGACCTGCCCAACGCCGTGGGCCTGGCCAACCTGGCCGCCAGCATCGTGGTCGGCAAGCTCGGTACGGCGGCCATCAGCGCCCCTGAACTGCGCCGGGCGATCCAGCGCGAAGAGGGCTCCGAGCGTGGGGTGCTGGGGCTGGAGCAGCTGCTGCTGGCCGTCGACGATGCCCGGGCGCACAACGAGAAGATCGTATTCACCAACGGCTGCTTCGATATCCTGCATGCGGGCCACGTGACTTATCTGGAACAGGCCCGCGCCCAGGGCGACCGGTTGATCGTGGCCATCAACGACGATGCCTCGGTCAGCCGCCTCAAGGGGCCGGGCCGGCCGATCAACAGCGTCGACCGGCGCATGGCCGTACTGGCAGGGTTGGGTGCGGTGGACTGGGTGATCAGCTTTGCCGAGGGCACCCCGGAAAACCTGCTCGGCCACATCAAGCCCGACGTGCTGGTCAAGGGCGGCGACTACAGCGTCGATCAGGTGGTCGGCGCCGACATCGTCAGCGCCTATGGCGGTGAAGTGAAAGTGCTCGGCCTGGTCGAGAACAGCTCGACCACCGCCATCGTCGAGAAAATTCGCGGCCAGTGAGTGACCTTGATCACCTCCTTGGGAGCCCACCCTGTGTCACTGACACAGCGCCAAGGCGGCATGCTGTCGCGCAGCAAACATGGACCCGGTGTAGGAGCGCGCTTGCCCGCGACCGAGTGCGTAGCGCTCGCAAAATCTGCGAAACGCCACAAATTTACGACTGCGAACCTATCAGGGATCTATGAAACCCCACAAATTTACGACTGCTAACGCAGCCGGTCGCGGTGGTCCGGCATTCCGGCAAGCGCGCTCCTACAGGTGTGAATTTAATAGCCAATAAAATCAATAAGTTATTTTTGTGTTTGATGAGAGATCACCTTGTGTCACTGACACAACGCTGTCGCGCAGCAAACATGGACCTGGTGTAGGAGCGCGCTTGCCCGCGACCGAGTGCGTAGCGCTCGCAAAATCTGCGAAACGCCACAAATTTACGACTGCGAACCCATCAGGGATCTATGAAACCCCACAAATTTACGACTGCTAACTCAGCCGGTCGCGGGCAGAGCGCGCTCCTACAAACGGTGAATTTAATAGCCAATAAAATCAATAAGTTATTTTGTGTTTGATGAGAGCGACCAGCGCGAAGGTCACTTCGCCAGCCTGGAACGTGCCCGTTGCAGCAGCTCACGGGCCTTGCCGGTCAGGCGCGTCAGGCCGGTGTTCTTCGGCGGTGGCGTCAGGCCTTGCTGGCGCAGCCAGTCTTTCCAGCGGATCCGCTCGTCACTGACCACCCAGCCGTCCTGGCGGGCAAAACTCTCGGCCAGATACAGGCCACGGGTGCCCACCGGGGTCAGCCGGTCGCGCTTGAGGGTGTACAACTCGGGCAGCGGGTTGCCGTTTTCCAGCGGCATCAGGTACAGGTCGGGCTTGCTGCGGTTCAGGCGTGCGACCAGGTGCTGGTCTTCCAGGCTCTCGTCAACATGAAACAGGCTTACCGGCCGGGCTTCGCGCGGGATTTCCAGGCGCATGTCGTAGATCAGTTGCAGTGAGGCGGTCGGCAGGTGCACGTAGGCTCGCGGGCGTTCGAGCAGCGCCTGGCTGCCACAGCGCACCGGCAGCGCCGCGCCCGACAGCGGGCTGAGGCGAAACGGCATGGCCTCGCGGTAATGCAGGGCGGCGGCGTAGGGCGCCGGCAGCCAGGTGTCCTTGTAGCGCCCGCTGAGCCAGCCTTGCGGGGTTTCGATCAGGCATTCTTCGGCCACTTCCTGGATGGCCGTGTGCAGCGGCAGGGCCAGTTCATGGGCCGGTACATAGCCTGAAATCAGCTTGAGCACCACATCGCCACGGTCCTTGCGTCGTTGCCGCACCAGCACCCAATAGTCGCGGTTCTGCCAACTCAGCGTCAGGCGGATCGACACCCCCAGGTTGGCCAGTTCGACGATGAAGCGTTCGTTGTCCGGCACCTCGATCTTGCGCCGGCGTTGCAGGGTCTGGGCAAAGTTGAGCGGCATGCCGATGCTTTCATAACCGAGACCTTCTGGCGTGGCCTCGACCAGCAATGAAAGGGTCTTGAAGTTGCTGGGGTTACTGCGGATCAGGGTACGCGGCATATCGGCTCCTCCTTGCGTTGGGGTCGGCCGCCGACGTCAGGCTTGACGGCGAATCACGGCTGCGGCACAGGCCACGTTATGCGCCAGGTGCACGGGGTTGATGGTGCCGACGATGGCACTTGCCACGCCCGGATGCCCGAACAGCAAGCCGAAGCTGGCCCGTACCGGGTCGACACCCGGTTCCAGACAGATATGACCGCTGGCCAGCGCCTTTTTCACCAGAATCGCTTTGCCATGCGCCGCAGCGTAGTCCAGAACCGGTTTTTCGCCTTGTTCATTGAGGTTGTAGGTGACCATGGCGCAATCACCCTGCTGCAAAGCCAGCAGCCCGCCTTCGACCGTCTTGCCGGAAAAGCCGTAGCTGCGGATCTTGCCTTCGTGCTTGAGCTCGGCCAGGGTCTGGTACACCGCGGTGTCGGTCAGGATTGTCAGGTCATTGCCGTCGGAATGCACCAGCACCATGTCGATAAAATCGGTTTCCAGACGTTTCAGGCTGCGTTCGATGGAGGCACGGGTGTGCGTGGCGCTGAAATCGTGGTGCGACAGGCCATTATCGAATTCTTCACCGACCTTGCTGACGATCACCCAGTCCTGGCGCTGACCGCGCAGCAGCGGGCCGAGGCGCTCTTCGCTGATGCCGTAGGCCGGCGCGGTGTCGAGCAGGTTGATGCCCAGTTCGCGGGCCTGGCGCAGCAGGCTGGCTGCTTGCTGGTCGTCGGGAATGCGAAAGCCGTTGGGGTACTTGACCCCCTGGTCGCGGCCGAGCTTGACGGTGCCCAGGCCCAGCGGCGATACGCTCAGGCCGGTGTTGCCCAGCGGGCGGTGCAGGTCGTGCAGGGTCGGCAGGCTCATGGCAGCAACTGGTCCCAGACCGGTGTGGCCAGTGGCGGCCTTGGCAGCTCGCCCAGCGGCGGTTGAGCGCTCGGCTTGATGCCGTCCTTGTCCAGTGTTGCCAATACACGGTCGGCAAAGTCCGGGGCCAGCGCCAGCTTGGTCGGCCAGCCCACCAGCAGGCGCCCCTGGACATCGACGAAGGCGTTGTCGGGGCGGACCAGGCCGGACTGCTCGGGCTCGGCGCGGTCGACCCGCAGGGTGGCCCATTGCGCCTGGTCGAGATCAATCCAGGGCAGCAGTTTGTGCAACTCGTCGCGGGCCGTGGCGATCTGCGCCGCCGGCTCGCGGGCCACGCCCTCGGCTTCGGCAATGTCGCCGCCCAGGTACCAGACGTGCTGGCCATCGGCGGCCGGGTGGGTGGTGACGGTGATGCGCGGCTTGGGACCGCCGCCCAGGCAGTGGGCGTACAGCGGCTTGAGGGTCGGGCCCTTGACCAGCACCATGTGCAGTGGCCGGCGCTGCATGGCTGGCTGGCGGATGCCCAATGCCTCAAGCAAGGAGGCGGTGCCGGCGCCGGCACTGAGCACGATGCGTCGCGCATGAATGTCGCGGCCGTCGACGCGCAGGCCGATCAACTGGTCATCGGCATGCAGCGGTTCGATGTGCTGGCCGGCCAGCAGGCTGTCGCCGGCCAGGTGTGCCAGGCGCTCGATCAGGCTCGGAACGTCCACGACCAGTTCGGCCAGGCGATAGACCTTGCCCTTGAACCTCGGGTGCTGCAAGGCCGGTGGCAGGTCGTCGCCCTTGACCTGGTCGACCCGGCCACGCACGGCCTTGCTGGCGAAAAAGCTGGTGAGGTTGCCGGCCAGGGTGCCGGGCGACCACAGGTAGTGGGCCTCGGACAGCAAGCGTACGCCGGCCAGGTCGATCTCACCCTGGCCGTCCAGCGCTTCGCGCCAGCGGCGCGGCATGTCGGCAATGGCTTCGGAGGCGCCGCTGAGTGCGCCATGCAATGCGTACTTGGCGCCGCCATGGATGATGCCCTGCGATTTGAGGCTTTGCCCGCCACCCAGATGACCGCTTTCCACCAGTACGGTGGAAAAGCCCTGGCGACGCAGGCGGGCATTGAGCCAGAGACCGGCAACACCACCGCCCACGATCAGGACGTCGGTGGAAAGAACAGATGGCATGGGCACCTCTTGGGCTGAACGATGCCGGCCATTATAGGGGGTAATCAGTGCCCTGCGGTTTTCGAGAACAACTGGATGACCACCACGCCCAGCACGATCAGGCCCATGCCGAGGATGGCCGGCAGGTCGAGCTTCTGCCCGTAGATGAACAGCGCGGCGATGCTCACCAGCACGATGCCCATGCCGGACCACACGGCATAGGTCACGCCCACCGGAATGGTGCGCACCACGATGATCAGCATCCAGAACGCAATGGCGTAGCCGCCGATCACCAGCAGCAACGGCAACGGTGTGCTCAGGCCCTTGACGGCTTTCATCGAGGTGGTGGCGATGACTTCGGCGCAGATGGCGATGGCCAGCAGGTAATAGGCATTCATGGACAGACTCCTTCTTCAATGGCGCCATTCTAGGCCAGGCACAGATGCGGTAAAGTCATTAGCCATCTATTGGGGAGATAGGTTGATGGCCGAACAGTGGAATCTTGAACAACTGCGTATCTTTGTGCGCGTGGCCGAACTGCGCTCGTTCTCGGCCGTGGCCCGTGAGCAGCGCAAGGCGCAGTCGGCCATCAGCAATGCCATCGCCCTGCTGGAGGCCGACCTGGGGGTAACCTTGTTCGAACGCAGCAGCGGGCGCCAGCCGCGCCTGACCGACAACGGCGAGGCGCTGCTGGCCGATGCCCGCGAACTGCTGCGCCAGTGCGAGCGCCTGGATGGCCGGGCACTGGCACTGATGCGCGGGCAGGAGGCGCTGTTGCGCATTGCTCAGGACGAAGCCATGCCTTATCAACCGGTGATCGACAGCCTCAAGGAGCTGGCCAGCCGCTTTCCGTACCTGCAAGTGCAACTGGCCAGCAACGCCCAGGGCGACGTGGCGCGCAAGCTGGTGGAGCGTCGTGCCGACCTGGGCCTGTTCTTCCACCATGAGCACATTCCGGCCTCGCTGGAGCGCCGCACCCTGGGCAGCGTCGAGATGGTCACCGTGTGTGCGGTCGATCATCCGCTGGCCCGCGAGCGGCAGGTGACCCGCCAGCAACTGGCCTGTCATCGCCAGTTGTTGATCACGCCACAGCAAAGCGATTACCCCGGCGGTGAGGCGATCAGCCCGCTGGTCTGGCGTGCCGACAGTTTCTACGCCATGGCCGAGCTGCTGATGCGCGGCTTGGGCTGGGCCTGGTTGCCGCGCCATGTGGTGCAGTACCCGACCTATCAGGCGCAGATGGTCGAACTGGCCAGTGAATGGCGACCCCCGGCGCTGGTGACCGAACTGGCCTGGCGTCGCGACGAACCCCTGGGGCCGGCCGCGCAATGGCTGGCCGAACGCTTTGCCGTGCACTTGCAAGCGATCGGGTAGGCGCGGCCGCGCGCAGATCCTTGTAGACTTCGCCCCCATGAACAGAACGCTCTATACCCTGCTTTTTCATCTGGGCCTGCCGCTGGTCGCGCTGCGCCTGTGGCTGCGTGCGCGCAAGGCGCCGGCTTATCGTCAACGCATCAAGGAGCGCTTTGGCTTCGGCCTGCCGGCCATGCGGCGTGGGGGGCTGTGGGTGCATGCGGTCTCGGTGGGCGAGAGCATTGCCGCCGCGCCCATGGTGCGCGCCCTGCTCAAGGCCTACCCGGACCTGCCCATCACCCTCACCTGCATGACCCCGACCGGCTCCGAGCGGATCCGCGCGCTGTTTGCCGACGAGCCGCGCATCCAGCATTGCTACCTGCCGTACGACCTGCCTTGGGCGGCGCGGCGGTTTCTCGATCATGTGCAGCCGCGGCTGGGCATCATCATGGAGACCGAGCTGTGGCCCAACCATCTCCACCAGTGTGCCCGTCGCGGTATCCCGGTGGTGTTGGCCAATGCCCGGCTGTCCGAGCGTTCGGCCCGCGGTTATGGGCGTTTTACCGGCCTGACCCGTCCGATGCTGGCCGCAATGAACGGCTTTGCCGTGCAGACCGAAACCGAGGCCGAGCGCTTCCGGGTATTGGGGGCCCGGCCTGAATGTGTGACGGTGACCGGCTCCATCAAGTTCGACCTGACCATTGACCCGCAGCTGTTGGTGCAGGCGGCCAGCGTGCGCGCGCAATGGCAGGCCGTTGGCCGGCCCGTGTGGATCGCGGCCAGCACCCATGCCGGTGAGGATGAGCCTATTCTGGCGGCGCATCGCCAGGTGCTGGCCAGCCATCCCGAAGCCTTGCTGATCCTGGTGCCGCGCCACCCGGAGCGCTTTGCCAGCGTGCATGAGCTGTGTGTGCAGCAAGGCTTCGACACGGTGCGCCGCTCGACGGGCGCGGCGGTCATGCCGGCCACCTCGGTGCTGCTGGGCGACACCATGGGCGAGCTGCTGTTTCTCTATGCCCTGGCCGACTGCGCCTTTGTCGGCGGCAGCCTGGTGGCCAATGGCGGGCATAACCTGCTGGAACCGGCGGCCCTGGCCAGGCCGGTACTCAGCGGGCCGCACCTGTTCAACTTTCTGGAAATCGCCGCCATGCTGCGCAGCGCTGGCGCCTTGCTCGAAGTCAACGACGCGCAGGCGTTGGCGACAGCGGTGCAACGCCTGTTCGACGAGCCCGAACAGGCCCGCGCAATGGCCGGGGCGGGGCTGCAGGTCATGGAGGCCAACCAGGGCGCCCTGCAGCGATTGCTGGGGCTGATTGCCCGGCTGATGTAACACCAAGACCTGAAATCCCTGTGGGAGGCGGCTTGCCGGCGATGAGGCCAGCAAGCTGCCTCCCACCGTCTGGTGCCAGACCCGAAATTCAGTGTCACATCACCGTGGTAGGAGCGCGCTCTGCCCGCGACCGAGTGCGTAGCGCTCGCAGAAATCTCGGAAACGCCACAAATTTCTGAGTGTGAACACGTCCAAAATCTACGAAACGCTGCAAATTTACGACTGCTGACGCAGCCGGTCGCGGGCAGAGCGCGCTCCTACCCCGGATCCAGCGCGGGGCTGCCGGTCAGCGCTTGGCCGGGCGTTCGAAGTTCTTGCGGGCGGCCTCGGCCAGGTCCGGGGGCAGGAAGTCCTTGTCCGGGTTGTAGTCGGGCTTGAGGTAGCGCGCCAGGTCTTGCAGGTCGTCGGGGCTCAGGGTGCCGGCGGCCTGTTTCAGGCGCAGGCTGTCGAGGATGTAGTCGTAGCGGGTGTTGTTGTAGTCACGCACCGAGGCATACAGCTGGCGCTGGGCGTCGAGCACGTCGACGATATTGCGGGTGCCGACCTGATAGCCGATTTCCGTGGCTTCCAGCGCGCTTTGGTTGGAGATGATCGACTGCTTGCGCGCCTGCACCTGCTCCACGTCGGTGTTGACCGCGCGGTGCAGGTTACGTGTGTTCTCGACCACCTGGCGGCGCAGGCTTTCGCGGCGCTGCTCGCTCTGGTTCAGGCGTGCGTATGCCTCACGCACCTGCGAGCTGGTCAGCCCGCCGCTGTACAGCGGGATGTTCAGTTGCACGCCCACGGTGCGCTGCTCGACGTCGCCGCTGTAGCTTTGCCCGGTGTAGTTGGGGTTGGAAAAGCCCAGGGCGTCGTTGTCGCCACGCTGGTAGGTGGCCACGGCGTCGACCGTCGGCGCATGGCCGGCCTTGCGCTGACGCACGGTCTGCTGCGCGGCTTCGACCGCATGGTTGCTGGCTTGCAGGTCAAGGTTCTGCTGGGCCGCAGTGTCGACCCAGGTCTTGGCGTCGTTGGGCGAGGGCGGCAGCACCGGCAGGCTGTGGACCATGCCTTCGATGGCGCTGTACTGGCGATTGGTCAGGGTCACCAGTGCCTGGAACGCATCGTCGACCTGGCGTTGGGCGATCAGCCGGTTGGCGCGGGAAGTGTCGTGGCTGGCCTGGGCCTGGAGCACGTCGGTCTTGTCCGACAGGCCGACATTGAAGCGCTCGTTGGCCTGGTCCAGCTGGCGCTTGAGCGCCGCCTCTTCGGCCTTGGTGGTCGCCAGGTTGTCCTGGGCGCGCAGCACCGTGAAGTACAACTGCGCTGATTGCAGGATCAGGTTCTGCTCGGTGGCCGACAATTCCAGCGCCGCCTGCTCGTTCACCGCCTCGGCGGCCTGCAGCTGGAACCAGCGGTCGGCGCGGAACAGCGGCTGGCTGAGCGTGGCCTGGTAGACCGTGCCGCTGCGGCTGGCCGTTATTCTGGGTTGATCGATGCTGGTGCGGGTGTTGTTGCTCTGGGCGCTGGCCGACAGGTTCGGCAACAGCCCGGCGCGGGCCTGTGGCACGCCTTCGCTGCGTGCCTGGTAGTCGGCGCGGGCCGCGGCCAGGTCGGCATTGTTGTCCACCGCCTGCTGGTAGACATTCACCAGCCCGGTGCTGGCCGTGAGCGGGGCGTCGTAGGCCCAGGCGTGCGGGCTGCAGGCATATGACACAGCGATGACCCACGACAGTTTGCGCAGCATGAGGTGTTCCTTCCTGAAAATGATCGCGGCCTGGACCGGTCAGCGAGTGTAGAGCCTGACGTTGGGCGCAACAATCGGTCATATCGGTCATTTATCGCCGGGGTTGTATGCGGGGCTGGCGTTGGGGCCCCTGGCCGGCATAGACTGGCACCGTTCTTGTCGGGGTGCCTTGCTATGAGGCTGAGATCGGTTAAGCCGGATCCCGTTGAACCTGATCAGGTTAACGCCTGCGTAGGGAACAAGATTGCTCGCTCCCGGCGAGTCCTCTTGAGTGTCGTCCGGGGTCGTGCGTTCAATTTATTCGAACACCCGCCTTCCTGCGATGCTCTGCGTCTGTGTTTCATGGCGCGCCCCCCGTCTGTTCAGGTCACTCCGACAATCAATCCGCCCCAGGATGTCAGGAGAGACCGTGATGAGCACAAAAGCAAAAAACGCCCCCCATCTGAGTGAATCGGCCCAGGTCGACTCAGGCTCCGTGAAGCCGTTCACCCGCTCGCAGAAAATCTACGTTCAAGGCTCTCGGCCGGACATCCGCGTGCCGATGCGCGAAATCAGCCTGGACGTGACGCCGACCGATTTTGGCGGCGAGATCAACGCACCGGTCACCGTCTACGACACCTCGGGCCCCTACACCGACCCCAATGTGATCATCGATGTGCGCAAGGGCCTGGCCGATGTGCGCACGCCGTGGATCGAGTCGCGCAACGACACCGAACTGCTCGACGGCCTGAGCTCGAACTTCGGCCAGCAGCGCCTCAACGATGCCGAACTGACCGCCCTGCGCTTTGCCCATGTGCACAAGCCACGCCGCGCCAGGGCCGGCGCCAACGTCAGCCAGATGCACTATGCCCGCCAGGGCATCATCACCGCCGAGATGGAATACGTCGCCATCCGCGAAAACATGAAGCTGCAAGAGGCCCGTGCCGCCGGCCTGCTGCAGCAACAACACGCCGGCCACAGCTTTGGCGCCAGCATCCCCAGGGAAATCACCGCTGAGTTTGTGCGCGAGGAAATCGCCCGTGGCCGCGCGATCATCCCGGCCAACATCAACCACACCGAACTTGAGCCGATGATCATCGGCCGTAACTTTCTGGTGAAGATCAACGGCAATATCGGCAACAGCGCACTGGGCTCTTCCATCGAGGAAGAGGTGGCCAAGCTGACCTGGGGCATCCGCTGGGGCTCGGACACGGTCATGGACCTGTCCACCGGCAAGCATATTCATGAAACCCGCGAGTGGATCATCCGCAACTCGCCGGTGCCGATCGGCACCGTGCCGATCTACCAGGCACTGGAAAAGGTCGGCGGCGTGGCCGAGGACCTGACCTGGGAGCTGTTTCGCGACACGCTGATCGAACAGGCCGAGCAGGGCGTCGACTATTTCACCATCCATGCCGGCGTGCTGCTGCGCTATGTGCCGCTGACCGCCAAGCGCGTCACCGGGATCGTCAGCCGCGGCGGCTCGATCATGGCCAAGTGGTGCCTGGCGCACCACAAGGAAAACTTCCTCTACACCCATTTCGACGACATCTGCGAAATCATGAAGGCCTACGACGTCAGCTTCTCGCTGGGCGACGGCCTGCGCCCGGGCTCGATTGCCGACGCCAACGACGCGGCGCAGTTCGGCGAACTGGAAACCCTGGGCGAGTTGACCAAGATCGCCTGGAAGCATGACGTGCAGTGCATGATCGAAGGCCCGGGCCATGTGCCGATGCAGTTGATCAAGGAAAACATGGACAAGCAGCTCGAGTGCTGCGACGAGGCGCCGTTCTACACCCTGGGCCCTTTGACCACTGACATTGCACCGGGCTACGACCACATCACCTCCGGTATCGGCGCGGCGATGATCGGCTGGTTCGGCTGCGCCATGCTCTGCTACGTCACGCCCAAGGAACACCTGGGCCTGCCGAACAAGGATGACGTCAAGACCGGGATCATCACTTACAAGATCGCCGCCCATGCTGCCGACCTTGCCAAAGGGCATCCCGGCGCGCAGATCCGCGACAACGCCCTGAGCAAGGCGCGCTTCGAGTTTCGCTGGGAAGATCAGTTCAACCTGGGCCTGGACCCGGACACCGCCCGCGCCTACCACGACGAAACCCTGCCCAAGGACTCGGCCAAGGTCGCGCACTTCTGCTCGATGTGCGGACCGAAGTTCTGCTCGATGAAGATCACCCAGGAAGTGCGCGAGTACGCCGCCAACCAGCGCATCGACAGTATCGATGTGTCAGTGGAGGCGGGCATGCGCGAACAGGCCGAGCGCTTCAAGCAGGAAGGCAGCCAGCTTTACCAGAAAGTCTGATCATACGACCCCTGGTAGGAGCGCGCTTGCCCGCGACCGGCTGCGCTAGCAGTCGTAAAATTGTGGCGTTTCGCCGATTTACCAGCCGTACATCTATGGCGTTTCGCAGATTTTGCGAGCGCTGCGCACTCGGTCGCGGGCAAGCGCGCTCCTACTAACCATTGAGATTCTGATGTGAACACACCCGGCACTTACTCCCCCGACCTGCCTGTCTCTGCCGAGCGGCGGGTATTGGGCGGACGCGATCTGTTTTCCCTGTGGTTTTCCCTGGGCATCGGCCTGATGGTCCTGCAAACCGGTGCCTTGCTGGCACCGGGCCTGGGCATGAGCGGTGCGTTGCTGGCCATTGCCCTGGGCACGCTGGTCGGCGTCCTGCTGCTGGCCGGCGCCGGGGTGATCGGCACCGATACCGGCCTGTCGTCCATGGCTTCGCTCACGCTCAGCCTGGGACGACGCGGCGCGATGCTGCCGGCGGTCCTCAACCTGCTGCAACTGGTGGGCTGGGGCTCGTTCGAGATCATCGTCATGCGCGATGCGGCCAGCTTGCTGGGGGCGCGCGCCTTTGGCGAAGGCGGGCTGTGGACCAGCCCGTTGCTCTGGGCGTTGTTCTTCGGCGGCCTGGCGACCTTGCTGGCGGTCAGCGGGCCCTTGACGTTCGTGCGCAAGATCCTGCGCCAGTGGGGTATCTGGCTGTTGCTTGGCGCATGCCTGTGGCTGACCTGGAACCTGCTGGCCAAGGCCGACCTGGCGGCATTGTGGGCGCGTGGCGGTGACGGTTCGATGCCGTTTGCCACCGGTCTGGACATTGCTATTGCCATGCCACTGTCCTGGCTGCCGCTGATTGCCGACTACTCGCGCTTCGGCCGACGGGCGAAGCCGGTGTTTTTCGGTACGGTACTGGGGTATTTCATCGGTAACTGCTGGTTGATGAGCCTGGGCGTGGGCTACACCCTGGCATTCGCCGCCGATGGCGAGGCCAATGCCCTGCTGCTGGCCCTGGCCGGGGCCGGGATGGGCATTCCGCTGTTGCTGGTGCTGCTCGACGAGTCGGAGAAGGCTTTTGCCGACATCCACTCGGCGGCAGTGTCCGGTGCCATGCTGTCGGGGTTGAAGGTTGAGCACCTGGCGTTGGCCATTGGCGTGCTCTGTACCTTGATCGCCTGCTTTGCACCACTGGCGCAGTACGAAAGCTTCCTGCTGCTGATCGGCTCGCTGTTCGCGCCGTTGTTCGGCGTGGTGCTGGTCGATCACTTCGTGCTGCGCCGGCGGCGTTCGCCGGCTCAGGTGCCGGGGCTGCGGGGCTTGAGCCTGCTGGCCTGGCTGGGCGGCGTCAGCACCTATCATCTGCTGGCCAATCTGTACCCCGAAGTGGGTGCCACCCTGCCAGCACTGGTCATGGCCGGCGTATTGCAGTTGTTGCTGGGGCGCGGTGTCAGCTACGACCGGGGAACAGCTCAGGCCTGATCACGCCATTGAGCTGCGGATAGGGAATCTTCAGCTCGACATGGCCCATGGCGTAGGGCGCAATGGTGGTCACCGGGTACTTGAGGATCACCGCGCCATAGGTCAGCGCCACGTTGGTGGTGCGCTTGAACGGCCAGGTCTTGAGAAACTCAGGGTCCTCATTGACCTTGGTCGACACCTGCCAGGCCTGGTGGGCCATCTGGGCCTTTTCCCAGAACTCGGCTTCCTTGCCGGGCACGACCATGTCCGCCAGGGTCAGGACCTTCTGTTGCTGGCGCGAATAGCTGAACAGCGAGCGACCCGGGTCGCCGTGGGCGCCGCCGGTGTCCAGGTAGCTGGACAGCTCCATCACCACGATGCCGTCATGCTGCTCGCGGACCTTGGCCTGCAGGTAGCTGGCGTTGCGGCCCTGGGCACGGCTCAGAAACTGCTGTTCGTACGCCTTGAGCGTGGCCGGCGGCGTCGCGCCCGGTTCGCTGTGGGCCATCTGCAGCAGGTTTTTCTGCACGATGGCGTCCAGCCGCGGCTCGGCGGGAAAGTGCACGGTATCGATGTTCACCAGCGGGCAATCGTCACTGTTGCAACCCGGCTTGATCTGCTCTGAGGTTTCGCGTTCGACCTGCAGCGGGGCACGCATGTTGGGCTGGAACAGGCTTTGGCAGGCACCCAGCGTAACGGCCAGGCAGGCCAGTGCGGCGATCTTCGATAACGACATTGATGATCCTTGGCGGTGTCGGAAAAAACGCGTGCGGCGTACGCATGCAGGCTGCTTGGACTGCAAACCGCGATTTCGGTTCGCCACTGGGCGGATTAGAAATGTTTTGGCGCCTGCGCGTCTACCCTGCTTGTTGAGAGGGGGGGGCTGCATCTGGTGGTCGATGCGCGTTAGGATGGCCCGAAGCCAAAGCGTCCTGCAGCGAGACATTCATGACCCAGACCACCCCCCGTTCAAACCCCTCCGCGTTTGAAATCACCCGACGCGAAACCTGTTTCCAGGGGTTTTACAAACTCGACAAGCTGTACCTGCGCCATGAACTGTTCAATGGTGGCACCGGTCGCGAAATCGGCCGTGAACTGTTCGTGCGCCATGATGCGGTCTGCGTGCTGCCCTACGATGCCAAACGCGATGAAGTGGTGTTGATCGAGCAGTTCCGGGTCGGTGCCCTGGAGAAAGTCGGCAACCCGTGGCTGATCGAACTGGTCGCCGGGCTGATCGACAAGGATGAGCAACCGGAAGAGGTTGCTCATCGTGAGGCAGAAGAGGAAGCTGATCTTGCATTCCAGGCCCTGTGGCCGATTACCCGGTACTTTCCTTCGCCGGGCGGCAGTGATGAATACGTTCATCTTTTCCTGGGACAATGCGACAGCCAGGGCGCCGGTGGCGTGCACGGGCTGGAGTCGGAGGGGGAGGACATCCGCGTCACGGTCTGGTCGTTCGACGACGCCCTGCAAGCCGTGGCCGATGGCCGGATCATGAACGCGGCAACCATCATTGCCTTGCAATGGCTGGCCTTGAACCGCGCTGAAATAAGGGGGCTATGGTCGTGAATCTCTTGCGCGAGCGCTATCGTGTCGATCTTGCCGGCCTGCAGGCAGCATGCGAGGCCAACTACGCCCGCCTGATGCGCCTGCTGCCCGACATGCGCACGCAAAAAAGCTCGCGCCGGGTGGCCGTGACCCAGGGCGAGCAGATGCTCGGCGTACTGGCGGTCGAAGTGCTGCTGGACTGCCCGTACACCACTACCTTGCAGGTCAGCCAGGAGCACAGCCTGCCCTGGCTGCCGGTGCCGCGCCTGGAAGTGCAGGTCTATCATGACGCGCGCATGGCCGAAGTGATCGGCGCCGAACATGCGCGGCGCTTTCGCGGCATCTATCCCTACCCGAACACCCACATGCACCAGCCCGACGAAAAAGCCCAGCTCAACCTGTTCCTGGGCGAGTGGCTGAGTCACTGCCTGGCCTGCGGCCATGAATACGAAGCCGTAAGGTAGGAGCGCGCTTGCCCGCGACCGGCTGCGCAGCAGTCGTAAATTTGTAGCGTTTCACAGATCTAAAGCCGTAAATTTGCAGCGTTTCGCAGATCTCCAGCCGTAAATTTGCAGTGTTTCGCAGATCTAAAACCGTAAATTGCTAGCGTTTCGCAAATCTCCAGCCATGAATTTTCAGCGTTTCGCAGATTTCCAATCATAAACTTGTAGCGTTTCCCGAATTTTTGCGAGCGCTGCGCACTCGGTCGCGGGCAGAGCGCGCTCCTACGACAGCCGGCGGGTGTCAGCTGCCGGCACAGCGATAATGGCCTTTCGATCATCATTGCTGTGATCGACCACTCAATTCCCGGTTTGCCGTACCCGGCAACAGCTACCATAATTCGCCACGTATCGCCCCCGGGAGACGGCCGTTGCCGAGTTCATCTATCAAGGATTCTTCAGTCCTGCTGGTCCAGTTGTCCGACAGTCACCTGTTCGCCGAGGCGGACGGCACGCTGATGGGCATGAATACCCGTGAGGGGCTGGAAAATGTGCTCGAGCTGGTAAAGGCCGAGCAGCCGCATATCGACCTGCTGCTGATGACCGGGGATATTTCCCAGGACGGTACCGTGCAGTCGTACCGGGCGTTTCGTGAGCTCAGCGAGCCGCTGGGCGTGCCGGTGCGCTGGTTGCCGGGCAACCATGACGAATGGGCGCAGATGAACGAGGCGGCGCAAGGCAGCGAAGTCCTGGTGCCGGTGACGGACATCGGTGGCTGGCGGGTCACCATGCTCAACTCCGAGGTCGAGGGGGCGGTGTTCGGTCATCTGGACGAGCTGCAGCTGCAATTGCTCGAGCAATCGCTCATCGACGCACCCGATCGCCATCATCTGGTGTGCCTGCATCATCACCCTGTACCCATCGGTTGCGCCTGGATGGTGCCCATCGGCCTGCACAACGCCGTGGCGCTGTTTGCCGTGCTTGATCGCTACCCGCAGGTGCGGGCGGTGCTGTGGGGGCATGTGCACCAGGCCTTCGATGAGGTGCGCGAGGGCGTGCGCCTGCTGGCCACGCCGTCCACCTGCATCCAGTTTGCGCCCGGCAGCGAGGCATTCGGCCTCGACACCGCCGCCCCCGGCTATCGCTGGCTGAGGCTGCACGACGACGGACGGCTGGACACCGGCATCAGCCGGCTGGCCGGGACGGATTTCGGGGTGGATTTCTCCGGTACTGGTTATTGATACAGTTTGAAGGTGCATTTCTGCCCCCGGACTCCTGTAAACTATGCGGCTTTGTGACGTTGCGAGTTTTCGGAGGCCTGGCGTGACCGGCGATAACCCCACTCTGCTGTACATCCACGGCCTGAACAGTTCGGCCCTGTCGAAGAAGGCCACCCAGTTGACGACCCTGATGCACTCGCTGGGCCTGCAGGCGCAGGTGCGGGTGCCGGAGTTGCATCACCATCCCCGCCAGGCCATCGGCCAGCTGGATGAGGCCATCGAGTCGCTGGGTCGGCCATTGCTGGTCGGCAGCTCGCTCGGCGGCTACTATGCGACCCATCTTGCGCAGCGCCATGGACTCAAGGCCGTGCTGATCAACCCGGCGGTCAATCCGCACCGGTTGTTCGACGGCTTCCTGGGCACCCAGCAGAACCTCTACACCGGCGAGCGCTGGGAGCTGACCCTCGACCATGTGCAGGCGCTGGCCGAGCTGGAAGTCCCGGCCCCGAGCGATCCGCAACAGGTCCGGGTGTGGCTGCAGACCGGCGACGAAACCCTCGACTACCGCCGTGCCGAGGCGTTCTACGCCCGTTGCAGCCTGGATATCCAGGACGGCGGCGACCACAGCTACCAGGGCTTTGCCGCGCGCCTGCCGGAACTGCTGGCCATCGCCGGCTTTGCCCCGTCGGTGTTGCAGGCGATTGACCTTTCACGATTGTGAAAGGCAAGCGTGCGACGATGCGGCACCCTGTGCGATCTTTCATGAATCCTTGATAACGAGAACCCATGGCCACTCCCAGCGCTAGTTCCTATAACGCCGATGCCATCGAAGTCCTCTCGGGCCTCGATCCGGTTCGCAAGCGTCCGGGCATGTACACCGACACCTCGCGGCCCAACCACCTGGCCCAGGAGGTCATCGACAACAGTGTCGACGAAGCCCTGGCCGGTCACGCCCGCTCGGTGCAGGTGATCCTTCACGCCGACCACTCTCTGGAAGTCAGCGATGACGGTCGCGGCATGCCGGTGGACATTCACCCTGAAGAAGGCGTGTCCGGGGTCGAGCTGATCCTGACCAAGCTGCACGCCGGCGGCAAGTTCTCCAACAAGAACTACCAGTTCTCCGGCGGCCTGCACGGCGTGGGGATTTCGGTGGTCAACGCGCTCTCGACCCAGGTGCGGGTCAAGGTCAAGCGCGATGGCAACGAATACCAGATGACCTTCGCCGACGGCTTCAAGGCCTCGGACCTGCAGGTGGTCGGTACGGTGGGCAAGCGCAACACCGGCACCAGCGTGTATTTCAGCCCGGACCCCAAGTATTTCGACAGCCCGAAGTTCTCCGTCAGCCGCCTCAAGCATGTGCTCAAGGCCAAGGCCGTGCTGTGCCCGGGGCTGCTGGTCAGCTTCGAGGACAAATCCACCGGCGAGAAGGTCGAGTGGCATTACGAGGACGGCCTGCGCTCTTACCTGCAGGATTCGGTCACCGACTTCCTGCGCCTGCCCGACGAGCCGTTCTGCGGCAGTTTTGCCGGCAATAAAGAAGCGGTGGACTGGGCCTTGCTGTGGTTGCCCGAAGGCGGTGACAGCGTGCAGGAAAGCTACGTCAACCTGATCCCCACCGCCCAGGGCGGCACCCACGTCAACGGCCTGCGCCAGGGCCTGCTCGATGCGATGCGCGAGTTCTGCGAGTTCCGCAGTCTGCTGCCGCGCGGTGTGAAGCTGGCGCCGGAAGACGTCTGGGAGCGCATTGCCTTTGTGCTGTCGACCAAGATGCAGGAGCCGCAGTTCTCCGGCCAGACCAAGGAGCGCCTGTCGTCACGTGAAGCGGCGGCCTTCGTCTCCGGGGTGGTCAAGGACGCGTTCAGCCTGTGGCTCAACACGCACTCGGACCTGGGCATGCAACTGGCAGAACTGGCGATCAACAACGCCGGCCGCCGGCTGAAGGCCAGCAAGAAGGTCGAGCGCAAGCGCATCACCCAGGGTCCGGCCCTGCCGGGCAAGCTGGCCGATTGTGCCGGGCAGGACCCGGCGCGCTCCGAGCTGTTCCTGGTCGAGGGCGACTCGGCCGGCGGTTCCGCCAAGCAGGCCCGTGACAAGGAGTTCCAGGCCATCCTGCCGCTGCGCGGCAAGATCCTCAACACCTGGGAAGTCGACGGCGGCGAAGTGCTGGCCAGCCAGGAAGTGCATAACATTGCCGTGGCCATTGGTGTCGATCCGGGCTCGGCCGACATCGGCCAGCTGCGCTACGGCAAGATCTGCATCCTGGCCGACGCCGACTCGGACGGCTTGCACATCGCCACCTTGCTGTGCGCGCTGTTCGTCCAGCATTTCCGCCCGTTGGTGGATGCGGGCCATGTGTATGTGGCCATGCCACCGCTGTACCGCATCGACCTGGGCAAGGAGATTTTCTACGCCCTGGACGAAGCCGAGCGCGATGGCATCCTCGACCGCCTGGTGGCCGAGAAGAAACGCGGCAAGCCGCAGGTCACGCGCTTCAAGGGCCTGGGTGAAATGAACCCGCCGCAGTTGCGTGAAACCACCATGGACCCCAACACCCGGCGTCTGGTCCAGCTCACCCTGGACGACTATGCCGCGACCACGGAAATCATGGACATGCTGCTGGCCAAGAAGCGCGCTTCCGATCGCAAGGCCTGGCTTGAAGCCAAGGGCAACCTGGCCGAGGTCCTGAGTTGAGGCGAGCCTGGCTCGCCGCGCTGGCCTTGCTGGCGGTTCCGGCTCACGCGCAGGTACCGCTGCAGCAACTCAAGCTGCTCTCGGAACACCCGGTAGAGGGCATGACCGGTGGTAACCTGTCGGGCCTGGCCCTGTGCGACGGTCAATTGTGGACGGTGTCGGACCGCGATGACCGCGTGCTCTATCGACTGGACCGCACGCAGGCCGTGTGGCAGGCCGAGGCGCACGAATTCGACGTGCCTGAGCCGCACAGCGACCTGCCGGCCCGCCTGCGTTCGCTGGCCACCCTGTCAACCGTGGTCCGCGGCGGCAGCCTGGATTATGAAGGCATCAGTTGCGACGCGGCGGGCAACCGCTATGTGGTCAGCGAAGCCACCGCCGCGGTGCTCAAGGTGCCGGCGACAGGGCCGGCTACCTGGCTGGTCCTGCCGCCGGCGCTGGTGGCCCAGGCTCAGGCCAAGGGCATGTTGCAGCACTTCAATGCCATCTTCGAAGGCATCGCCATCGATCCGCAGGGCGAGCGACTCTGGCTGGCAGCGGAACGTCAGGAGCGCGGCCTGCTGGTGGTGCAGCGCGAGGGCGAGCAATGGCGCTGTGCGCCGGACTGCGTGCTGTATGCCCAGGTCGACCACCCACCCACCGGCCGGGCCGACAAGGCCATCACGTCATGGGACTTTGCCGACTTGTCGCTGTACCAGGGCAAGCTGTTTACCCTGGAGCGCTCGGTGTACCGGATCTGCCGGCGTGACCCCGAAGACGGCGTGGCCGAGCGCTGCTGGTCGTTCGGCCATGAGGCCCGGCAGCCAGAGCGACGCTATGATCAGCCCTATGGCCTGACCGAAGCGCTGGTGATCGACGACACCGGGGCCTGGATCGGCACGGACAACAACTTCGGCGCCCGCGCCGATGGTGAAAAACGACCCGTCGTCTGGCGTTTTGCAGCGCCTGCCGGCGGCTGGAGCGCGCCATGACCCCACCGCAGCCTGGCCGGCGTGCCGGCAAGATCCTGATGCTCATGGCCTGGGCGGCCGGGCTGTTTCTGGCCACGCGCTTTTTTGGCGAGTGGGAAGACAAGCAGCACAACCCCAATACCGCCATGGAGTCGGTGCACACCCAGGGGGCGATAGAAGTGCGCCTAGTGGGCAACCGACAGGGGCATTTTGTCGGCACCGCACGCCTCAACGGTCGCGACGTACCGTTCATGATCGACACCGGCGCCACCGATGTCGCCATCCCTGGTGACCTGGCCGACGAACTGGGCCTGGAGCGCGGCGTACCGGTCACGGTCAGCACCGCCAACGGCCGGGTGCAGGGCTTTCGCACCCGCCTGGACCGGGTCCAGTTGGGCGAGATCGTGCTGCGCGATGTGCGGGCGCTGGTAACCCCCAGCCTGGATGGCGATGAAATCCTGCTGGGCATGAGCGCGATGAAACAACTCGAATTTACCCAGCGTGGCGGCACCTTGCTGCTGCGCCAGACGACCCCTTAATGACGAGGCCCGCATGAGCGACTCCCTTGACCTCAGCCTGGACGGCGTCGAACGCCGCTCCCTGGCCGACTTCACCGAACAGGCCTACCTCAACTATTCCATGTACGTGATCATGGACCGCGCCTTGCCGCACATCGGCGACGGCCTCAAGCCGGTGCAGCGTCGTATCGTGTACGCCATGAGCGAGCTGGGCCTGGGCGCCGACGCCAAGCACAAGAAGTCGGCCCGCACCGTGGGCGACGTGCTCGGCAAGTTCCACCCGCACGGCGACTCGGCCTGCTACGAGGCCATGGTGCTGATGGCCCAGCCGTTCAGCTACCGCTACACCCTGGTCGATGGCCAGGGCAACTGGGGTGCACCGGATGATCCCAAGTCGTTCGCGGCCATGCGCTACACCGAGGCGCGCCTGTCGCGCTATTCCGAAGTGCTGCTCAGCGAACTGGGCCAGGGCACGGCCGACTGGGTGCCGAACTTCGACGGCACCCTCGATGAGCCGGCGGTGTTGCCGGCGCGGTTGCCCAATATCCTGCTCAACGGCACCACCGGCATCGCGGTCGGCATGGCCACCGACGTGCCGCCGCACAACCTGCGGGAAGTGGCCAGCGCCTGCGTGCGCCTGCTCGATGAGCCCAAGGCCACGGTCGAGCAACTGTGTGAGCACATCCAGGGCCCTGACTACCCGACCGAAGCCGAGATCATCACCCCGCGTGCCGACCTGCTGAAAATGTACGAGACCGGCAAGGGCTCGGTGCGCATGCGCGCCGTGTACCGGGTCGAAGACGGCGACATCGTGGTGACGGCCTTGCCGCACCAGGTCTCCGGGGCCAAGGTGCTGGAGCAGATCGCCGCCCAGATGCAGGCCAAGAAGCTGCCGATGGTCGCCGACCTGCGTGACGAGTCGGACCACGAAAACCCGTGCCGCATCGTGATCATCCCGCGTTCCAGCCGTATCGATGCCGGCGAGCTGATGCAGCATCTGTTCGCCACCACCGACCTGGAGTCCAGCTACCGGGTCAACGTCAATATCATCGGCCTGGACGGCAAGCCGCAGCTCAAGAACCTGCGCATGCTGCTCAACGAGTGGCTGGCGTTCCGCATCAGCACCGTGCGCCGCCGCCTGCAGTTCCGCCTGGACAAGGTCGAGCATCGCCTGCACCTGTTGGAAGGCTTGCTGACCGCCTACCTGAACCTGGATGAAGTGATCCACATCATCCGCACCGCCGAACACCCCAAGGCCGAGCTGATCGCGCGCTTCGGGTTGTCGGAGATCCAGGCCGACTACATTCTCGACACCCGCCTGCGGCAACTGGCGCGCCTCGAAGAAATGAAGCTGCGCAGCGAGCAGGACGCCTTGCTCAAGGAGCAGGCCAAGCTCAAGGCCCTGCTGGGCAGCGACGCCAAGCTGCGCAAGCTGGTGCGTACCGAACTGATTGCCGACGCCGAAACCTATGGCGACGACCGCCGCTCACCGATCGTCGAGCGAGCCGAGGCCCGTGCGTTGTCGGAAAACGAGCTGATGCCGACCGAGCCGGTCACCGTTGTATTGTCCGAAAAGGGCTGGGTGCGGTGCGGCAAGGGCCATGACATCGACGCCACCGGGCTCTCTTACAAGGCTGGCGATGGCTTCAAGACCTCGGCCATCGGGCGTTCCAATCAATTTGCCGTGTTCATCGACTCCACCGGGCGCAGCTATTCGGTGGCCGCGCACACCTTGCCATCGGCCAGGGGGCAGGGTGAGCCGTTGACCGGCAAGCTGCAGCCACCGCCCGGCGCCAGCTTCGAATGCGTGCTGCTGCCTGATGACGAGGCGCTGTATGTGATTGCCTCCGATGCCGGCTACGGGTTCGTGGTCAAGGGTGAGGACCTGCAAGCCAAGAACAAGGCGGGCAAGGCGCTGCTGACCCTGCCGGCTGGCTCGAAAGTCATTGCGCCGCGTCCGGTGGGCGACCGCGAGAGCAACTGGCTGGCGGCGGTGACCACCGAAGGCCGGCTGCTGGTGTTCCGTATCAGCGACCTGCCACAACTGGGCAAGGGCAAGGGCAACAAGATCATCGGCGTGCCGGGTGATCGGGTGGCCAGCCGCGAAGAGTACGTCAGCGACCTGGCGGTCATCCCGCAAGGCGCCACCCTGGTGCTGCAGGCCGGCAAGCGCACCCTGTCGCTCAAGGCCGACGACCTTGAGCACTACAAGGGTGAGCGTGGGCGGCGGGGCAACAAGCTGCCCCGCGGGTTTCAGCGCGTGGATGCGTTATTGGTCGAAAACGGCTGAAAACACCCGTTTACTGCCAGCGATCTTCGGTTTGCGCCGAAGATCGCCGCAGAATCGCTGGAGTCATGAACGATATTAACGGATGATATGGGGTCTTCAAGCCGGCGTGGCTCTATGCCTGTATGACGCTGGCGAGCTTTCAATTTTTAACCTGCCGCTCACAGGTTCCTGGACGGGACGATGAATTTTCTACGCCTTCCCATTATTTTGCTGATGACCGGCGTACTTGGCCTGGCCGGTTGCAGCGTGCATCAACCGGCCGCGCTGTATCAGCTCGACAGCGGCCAGCCAGGCCAGCCCAGGCAGGGCACCGGTCTGGCGGTATTGCTGGGGCCGGTTTCGGTCGCGGACTACCTGCAACGCGAAACCCTTCTGCAACGCCAGCCTGACGGCACCCTGACCGCATCCCCCGACGGTCGCTGGGCCGGTAACCTGTCGTCCGATATCGACCAGTTGTTGCTGCGCCAGGTGGCCTGGAAACTCGACAGCCAGCGCGTGGTCCTGGCGCCTGCCCAAGGCGCCAACTTCGTGCCCGACGTGCAAGTGATCCTGTCGATCACCCGCCTGGACTCCGGCAGCAAACAGCCGGCCATCCTTGACGCCCAATGGCGCCTGCTGGACCGCAAGGGCAAGGTGCGCGACAGCCGCCTGGTGCATCTGCAAGAGGTTCACAGCGGCAGTACGGCCGCCCAGGTCAAGGCCCAGGGCCTGCTCCTGCAGCGGCTGGCCGATCAGATCAGCACGGCGATCAAGCCGATCTCCTGGGTGATCGAAGAGCCAAAGAAAGCCGCGCCCATCGTGCGTGCCAAGCCTCAGGCCGACAAGCCGAAAATCCCCATGGCCGCGCCCATCCGTACCGATCTGGAAGTGTTCCGCTTCTGATTGCGCCTCTGCGCGCAGCCCCGTCAGGGACTGCGCGCTTTCCTGAACCACCGCGGGCAGAGACGGATGGCCGCCCCCGCGCTCCTGCAGCGTGTTTTATACGTCGTGCATCCGTGCCAGCTGGCGCTCGAGCATCGAGGGGTAGGGCTCCATCAGGCGTTCTACACAGCATGCGCCTTCGGGGCTGGCGATGGGGCGGATGCGGGCACGCTGGCGGATCAGTTCGTCGTCGTTGATCGAGCGCTCCACCAGCAGCAGGTTGCGGCTGTGCTGCGACAGGGCCAGGGCGTCCTGGGCCTTTTTGGTCAGCAGCAGGTCGATCTGGCTCAGGCCCTTGAGACCCTCGTCCAGCGTCAGGCCCAGTTGCAATTGCAAGGTAATGCCGCTGTCGGCGACTTCGACCTGCAAGGCGTGACTCAGGGCGCGCAGCAATTCTCCGCAGCAGATGGCGTTGGTGAGGTAGTCCTCGCCGATGACCTGGCTGTGGAACAGCAACAAGGTGCTGCCGTCATTGAGGGTGTGCATCTCGCCGTCATACAGTGAGGC
Organism: Pseudomonas sp. Leaf127; assembly: GCF_001423155.1. NCBI lineage: Bacteria > Pseudomonadati > Pseudomonadota > Gammaproteobacteria > Pseudomonadales > Pseudomonadaceae > Pseudomonas > Pseudomonas sp. Leaf127. Next base: position 552,456 of record NZ_LMOA01000022.1, read on the forward strand.
GGCCTGCTCCAGGCAATCGCGATAACGTTGCTGCAGGTCGGTCAGGCGTGCGCGCGGCAGGCGGCGCAACTGGTCCTGTGCACCCAGTTGGGCGGCGAGGATGGCGGTGTGCTGTGGTTCGTTATAGACAGGGACGACCGGTACCGGCATGGCCGCCGGGCGCACGACGGGTTCGTGCAGGTCGGCGAAGGCGTCATCGTCGTCCAGGTCCTCCTCGGCCATGATGCGTCGCGGCACCGGGGCCGGCGCCAGGCGTGGCCTGACAGGTTTTTCGATGATCTCGTCATGGGCCGAGAACGACTCGTCGCCCAGGTCGTCGTGCAGGTCCGGGTCGAACTCCGGCTCCGGTGCGGGCTCCGGAACCGGTGGCGCGAACGAAGCGCGCAACTGGCGGGCCAGGTCACCCACTTCGTCCTGGCGCTCGGTGCCCGGTGTGTAGGGGTCGATGTTGCGCAGCCACAGGCGCAACTGCAGCAGCGGCGTGGAAATGTGCCGGCCCAGGCGCAGGCTCAGGGCCAGGGCCAGGGCCAGCAGGATACCGGCCAGGATGCCCATGCTTTGCAGGCTGATGGTCAGCGGCTGCTGGAATTGCGACATGTCCAGGCTGATGCGCAGATGCCCGGCCATCACGTCCTGGAACGTGATCTTGATTTCGTACAGGCCCTGGCTTTCACCCAGCAACCCGCTTTTCGGGCGCTGCCCGGCCTCGGCGAGAATGCGGTTGTCGACGCTGTAGATTGCCGCATGGGCCACCAGCGGATTCTTGACCAGGTTACCCAGCAGCACATTGAGGCTGAGGATGTCGTTGGCCACCAGCAACTCGGTGGCCGAGGTCGCCGTCTGGGTGGTCAGGGCCTGGCCCAGGGCGTCGGCCTGCTCGTGCATGGCCTGCTTGAACTGCAGGCCCATGACGCCGGCATAGATCACCAGGGCCAGCGCCACCAGAATCACGTTATGACTGGCGATACGCAGCGCGATCGGCACGCGGCGGTGACGCACGGCACGAAAGATCAGCAGGAAGAAGTTATCGGATTTGACAGGCGTGGGCCGGTTCACAGAGCGCGGCTCTTTCGAAGAAGTTGCCGCGCAGTATAGCGAGCGCCCCTGAGACGGCAAAGCGCTGGCTGTGCCCGGTGGGCCTTGAAAGCAGGTAGAATGCGATTTTTTTCCATAGCGGGGGTGCGCCTTGCGCGAAATCGTCCTGATTAACATCACTGGTGAGGATCGTCCCGGTCTCACCGCAGCCATTACCGGCGCTCTTGCCCAAGGTGGCGTGAACATTCTCGATATTGGTCAGGCGGTGATCCACGACACGCTGTCGTTTGGCATCCTGGTTGAGATTCCGGATACGGTGCAGGGTTCCTCGGTGCTCAAAGAGGTTTTGTTCACCGCCTACAAGCTCGACCAGCAAGTGCGTTTCACGCCCGTGTCCGAAGAGGACTACCAGCATTGGGTCGACGGTCAGGGCAAAGCCCGGCATATCGTGACCCTCCTGACCCGCAAGGTCACCGCCGAGCAACTGCAATGCGTCAGCTCGATCATTGCCCGCTATGGCCTGAACATCGACCAGATCGATCGATTGTCCGGGCGCACGCCACTGGATACGCCGGCAGACCAGAGCAAGGGCTGCATCGAGTTTTCCGTGCGCGGTGAAGCGGGTGATCTCAAGGCCATGCAGGCCGAGTTCCTCAGTGTCGCGCAAGAGCTGAACGTCGACATTGCGTTCCAGCAGGATTCGCTGTTCCGTCGCAACCGCCGCCTGGCGGTGTTCGACATGGACTCGACCCTGATCGAGGCCGAGGTCATCGACGAATTGGCCAAGGCGGCCGGGGTGGGCGAGCAAGTCTCGGCCATCACCGAGCGTGCCATGGCCGGCGAGCTGGATTTTCGCGCCAGCTTCAAGGAGCGCCTGGCGTTGCTCAAGGGGCTGGACGTCAGTGTGCTCGACGACATCGGCGCCTCGCTGCGCCTGACCGAGGGCGCCGAAAACCTGTTCGCCGAACTCAAGCGCCTGGGCTACAAGACCGCGATCCTGTCCGGTGGCTTTACCTACTTTGCCAAACAGTTGCAGCAGAAGCTGGGCATTGACTATGTATTTGCCAATGAACTGGAGGTGGTCGACGGCCGGGTGACCGGTGTGGCCGTGGAGCCGATCGTCGATGCCCAGCGCAAGGCCGACCTGCTGCGCGAGCTGGCGCACAGGGAAGGCCTGAGCCTGGAGCAGACCATTGCCGTGGGCGACGGCGCCAACGACTTGCCGATGCTGGCCATCGCGGGTCTGGGCGTGGCTTTCCGTGCCAAGCCGCTGGTCAAGCAGTCCGCCAAACAGGCAATCTCGACCCTGGGCCTGGACGGCGTGCTGTACCTGCTGGGCTTTCGCGACCGCGAAGGCCGTCATTAAGCGTTAAACGCTGGCGGCCATGGCCGCCGTCAAAGCGTTCCCCAAAGCGAGTCGAACTCTTCGCCGCCCCGGGCCTTGTCCTGGCCGGCGACCTTCGGTGCCTCGAACAACTGGTACTCGAACTGGTTGTAGCTGGCGCTGGCGATGTGGCGTGTCTTGAGGGCGGCGCGTGTTTCGTCGCCGTTGATGTTCATCATCACCTTGCTGCCCTCCTTGAAGGGCAATCGCGGTGCCAGCACCATCGGTGGTTTGTCCAGCGGCCGCACTTCGGGCAGCATCAGGCTGCGCAGGTACTGGCTGTTCAGTTCTTCACCAATCAACTGCATGCCGCAGGGCTGGGCGAAGGGCGCGATCAGCTCGATGCCCATCTGCGTGCCGCCGCTGCGTACCTGGCGTATCCAGCGCACGATGGCAACGCTCCAGCCCAACCCGCTTTCATCCTGCAAGCCGATGACTTCGCCGGCCTGGAGCTGGCTGGGCACCTCCTTGTGCCAGGCCAGGCAATAACCGCCCGGGCTGTGATTGACGATGTTGAGTTCATAGACCGGAAAGTCCTGCTGGGCGTTGTTGCCATCGGCATCGCTTTCGGCTTGCGGGTACTGGATTTCCTCGAACGGCAGCAAGGTCGAAGAGGTGTTGCCGCGCTGGGTGTCGAATGCCTGCGACCAGGGGTCGTCATGGTCATTGACGAGCTTGAGGCTGAAGTCCGCCGCCTGGATCACCGCCGGGAGTTGCAGCTGTTCGCTGAACGATTTGCGCCCGCCCAGGTAGTAGTGCAGGGCGCTCATGCCCAGGCACAGCTTCAGGGAACCCTGGCCCGGGATGCGCTGAAAGGTCCGCTCTGCCACATCACCCCAGGCCACTGCCAGGTGTTGCAGCAGGTCGGCACTGACCCCCGGTGGCACAGTCAGGCGTGCCTGTGCACGCTGCTCGGCTGGCAGTTCCAGGTACTGATGAATGGCACTGGCCAGGTTCAGGGGGTTGATGCCGAGCAGGCGCGGCAGGATCTCTTCACCATACAGATTGCGGTAACGCGGTGGTTTGTCGACGCCTGGATCCAGCGCGAACAGGCTGCCGTCCTCATGCGCATCCTGCAACCGGACCAGGCTGCTCCAGGCTTCGAGCGCCTCGGCCAGCCTGCCGATGTTGAGCTGGCGCATCTGGTTGCAGCGCGCATTGCCCATCATCAAGGCAATGACATAGGTCTGTTCGACGCTCAGGCTGCGCACATGCAGCGCCTGGGGTTCGATAACCTGCACGGTGTGCAGCTGCTGTTGACGCGCGATCTGGTAGATCTGGTGCAGCTCAAGCCACAGACCGTCCTGCACCGGGCAGTACAACTGACTGGCGCGTACCAGGGGGCCGTTCAGGCAATGCAGGGCACGCTGCAGTGCGGTGGTGAACACGGTGGCCTGATCACGGCTGTAGTGGGGCGCAACCTGATGAATGATCAGTTTGTAGCCAGTGGCCAAGTGGTTCTGCAGGGCCTGGCACAGGTTGGCAACCTTGCGCGGACGTTCGTCCAGTACGATGGACTGGTTGAGAAAGTGGCGCTCCAGGTGTTTGCACACGAAGTACACTTCCGGGCGCAGCAGCTCCAGCAGTTGCAGGCGATTTTCGGTAGGGGTGAGCAGCAGGTTGAGTTCTGTAAGACCTTGATACAATTGCCGGGCCATTTCGCCGAGATTGGCCTTGGGCAGTGTCGAGATCCAGCGCTTGAGATCGCGCGGATTGGCATCACAGAAGGTCAGGCTCGACTGTGTCGGTGCTGGAACACGCAACAACAAAGGAAAGCTCAATTTACTCATGTGACAGGCAGACTCCTGCGTATTACTGGCCCGAACGGTGGTCTTCGATCGGCACGCTGGCGTCTGACTGAGTCAGGTCGCTGGATGTGCCGGTTGAATACAAAGTGTCCTACAACACCGATGGGCCGACTGTAACAGTATCGACCTGATCCCGCAGCTTAATCTGGCTTATGGCCATGGCGCGAGCCGGGCCGGACAGCGCGATACAGACGGGGCTGGCCGGTTGCAACGGTCTGTCTGACAACACCGCCGCAGCCGGCCGAATGGCTCAGGCCGAGGTGGCGTGAGCCAGGGCCTGGCCCATATTGACCTTGGATTCAGCTGCCAGGTGCTCGGCCCATTTGACCTGTTCGGGCCCGAACAGGACGATGACAGTGGAGCCCAGCTTGAAGCGGCCCATCTCGGCGCCTTTTTCCAGATGGATCGGTGCCCGTGCCGCTTCGTCGTAGCGCACGGTCTTCAGCGTGCGCTTGGGCGGCGTGACCAGCCCGGCCCAGACCGTTTCGACCGAGGCGACGATCATCGCCCCGACCAGCACCATGGCCATCGGGCCGCGCTCGGTATCGAAGATGCAGACCACGCGCTCGTTGCGTGCGAACAGCTCCGGCACGTTTTCAGCCGTGGTCTGGTTGACCGAGAAGATGCGCCCCGGCACATAGATCATTTCGCGCAGGGTGCCGGCCAATGGCATGTGCACGCGATGGTAGTCCTTGGGCGACAGGTACACGGTGGCGAACTCGCCGCCCATGAACGGCGCCGATACGGCCGGGTCGCCGCCCAGCAGTTCAAGCACGCTGTAGCTGTGGCCCTTGGCCTGGAAAATCCGGCCCTGTTCGATCGGGCCCAGCTGGCTGATGGCACCGTCGGCCGGGCTCAGTACCGCGCCGGGCGTGGCATCCAGCGGGCGCGCGTCGGGTTTCAGCGCACGGGTGAAAAAGGCATTGAAGTGCTCATAGGCGGTGAGGTCTTCGACCTGGGCCTGGGACATGTCGATCTGGTAGCGACGTGCGAACCACGCCGTGAAGGCATTCTTGAACCAGCGCACGCGGCATTCGGCCACGCAGCCGGCCAGGCGCGACAACAAGTGATGGGGCAGCAGGTACTGACTGAGAATAAACAGACGCTCTTTCATGAATCTTCCTAAGTAGTGATTGGGAGCCTGCCTGATCGGGCGGCAAGCTGCAGAGTCATTGTTCGACCGGCGTGTCGGGGTGGTTGCCCCATTCGCTCCAGGAACCGGCATAGGCCTTGACCTGCGGGTAGCCCAGCGCCTTGGCGGCCAGGTAGGTAAAGCCCGAGCGGCGATGGCTCTGGCAATGGGTGATCACTTCCTTGTCGGGGGTAATGCCCAGGGCCTGCAGCGTTTGGGCGAGATCCTGGCGAATGCGCAACTGGCGTGACGGGTCCATGCCACGCGTCCACTCGAAATTCACGGCGCCAGGAATATGCCCGCCTTTGGCCGAGAGGCGTTTTGCACCGGAAAACTCTTCCGGGGCACGGGCATCCCAGATCGCCAGATCCTCGGCGCCCAGGCGGCTTTGCAGGTACTCACGGGTCGCGGTGGGCTGATCGTGCAGTTCCAGGGTCACCGCAGCGGTGCCCGGTGCCGGTACGTCGGTGGACAAGGGCAGGCCCTCGGCGGTCCACGCCAGGACGCCGCCATTAAGGTAGTGGTAGTGCGTGTGGCCGATCACATCCAGCAACCAGATAAAGCGCCCGGACCAGCCGCCGCCTTCGTCGTCGTAGACCACATAGACCGCATCGGGATTATGGCCCAGCTCACCGAACAGGCGTTGCAGGTCGCTCAGGGCAGGTGTCAGGCCCGGCGCCGGCAGTTGGCCCAGTTGGGTGCGTTTGGGCTCTATGAAGCGTGCGCCGGGGATGTGCCCGGCGTCGTAGCGGGCCTGGGTGGTCAGGTCTACCAGAATCAGTTCCGGCGCGGCCAGGCGAGCCTGCAGGTCGCGGGGCTCGATGACCAGCGGCAAGTCGTTGAACACGGACATTTCCAGCCTCCCTTGATGAGCAAAGGCACAAATTGTAGCCCAGGCCGAGCTGGAAAAGGGCCTGGGCGTCGATCAGCGCTGCCCGGTCAGGACTTGAGCTGGACGAAATTGGCCAGCGCCCGCTCGATGCATTGCGCGGTTTTGCCGAAGGCCTGCACGGCGATGTCCGACAGCGGGCTGCCGCCCTGGTCGGCGATGGCCAGCATCAATACCTTGCCGTTGCGGCTCAATGAGCGAATCAGCAAGTGCTGGCCCTTGAACAGAGTCTTGAACACCGGCGGCAGCAAGGCGGCGAACTGCGCGTGGTTGGCCGGTGTCAGGCGCAACTGGGTCGGCTGGCCGAGCAGGCGCTCCAGCACCTTGCTGTCCTTGAGCGGGAACTGCAAGGCGGCGTTATCGGTGCTCATGCCGGCCAGTTGGTGCACGCGCAGCAGGCTGGCGGTCTTGTCGGGCATCAGCAGCATGACCCGTTGCATGCCGCAGGCCACCAGCGCATCGCGGGCCAGGGTGGTCAGGTGCATGGCGTTGTTGAACGGACTGGGTTCGACCAGCAGCTCCGCGCACAGCTTGCGCCAGCGTTGCAGGGCATCGGCCGAGGGCGGCGGGGCGGGCTCGTGGTTGTTGGCAATACGCCTGAAGTCCCACGGCCAGAGCAGGGATTCGACCGGGTGCCACAGGTCTGGGCTCGCATGCTGGCGACCACTGCTGGCCGCGTTCTGGTGCACCTGCTGCTGGACATCCTCCAGTGGCTGTTGCAGGTACAGGCTGCTGAGCAGTTCCCAGCGCAGGCAGTGCGGGCTGTTCCAGGCCTGCTGGGCTGACAGCGCCAGACCATTGCCCAGCAGCACGGTGTTGGCCGGCTGGTTGAACCAGCGCTGCAGAGGGTTATCGGCGTCCATGTCGCGCTGCTGCTGCAGGGGGTCATGGTTCTCGCGGGCGATGCGCAGGGTCTTGACCCACTCGCGACGTTCCTTGATCAGCACGGTATAGCCGCGGGTGACCCACAGCGGCAGGCGCCAGGTTTCGGCCAGCGCCAGGCACAGGTCCAGCAGGTTGATACCGAACAGTTCCTGCTCGACGCGCCGGCTCGACTCGCCCTTGTGGATGACCCGCAGCTCCCACTCTTCAAGCAGCGTGGGGTGTGCCAGTGCCATCGGCCACAGCGGTGAGAGAAATAACAGGCTGCCCAGATGAATGTCCTGCCACAGGCGTGCCAGGCGGCTGGCGAACAGGCCGCTGGCCTGTTGGGTCGCGTGCTGGCTGATCAGGATCAGTTGCCGATAGGCCTTGGGGATCTCGTCTGCCGGCTTGGCCGGCAGGCGATTGAGCAGCACCTCGGTGCGTGCCAGGCCCAGGCGGTTGAGCGCCACTTCCAGGCTCTCGGCCTGTTCGGCCAGGCCGTGGGCATGCTGATTGGCTTCGCGCAGCACGCTCAGGACCAGGGCCGGGCTTTCCTGCATCATGTCGGCAATGTCACGCAACGAGCGGCGGCTGTCATTGAGCGCCGAGCGTACATGGGCGTGATTGTGCTGCGGAATCGGCAGCGCAAGGCCATCCAGTTGCCTGACCCAGGCATCAAGTGTTCGTGGGCGTGGAAAATGTGGCGTTGTCGGCATACGGGGCGGCCTGTACGGCTAGGAGTCTGTCAGTTGTGGTTTACGCTTATTCAGACCTTGCGATGTCATGTATTGTTACACCCTGCCTCATGGACGAAACAGGTTTTTTCACAGGATCAGCCTACAGTCTGGCTCAGTGAAGCCGATAAGCAGAACAGCAGCTCCATCGTTGCATCGCACCTATCCCTGAATCCGACTGAACAAGTAGTTTTTACCTATGGCTAAAATCATCGGCATTATTGTCGTTTTCGCAAGCGTCCTCAGCGGATACGTGCTGTCCCACGGCCAGATCATGGCCCTGTTCCAGCCCTTCGAGGTCCTGATCATCGGTGGTGCGGCCCTGGGTGCCTTCTTGCAGGCCAACCCGGGTCATATGACCATGCATGTGTTCAAAAAGTCGCTGAAGATGTTCGGCACCCGCTTTACCCATGCCTATTACCTCGAAGTGCTGGGGCTGATCTACGAGATTCTCAACAAGAGCCGTCGCGAAGGCATGATGGCCATCGAAGGCGACATCGAAGAGCCGGCCTCCAGCCCGATCTTTGCCAAGTACCCCGGCGTACTCAAGGATGACCGCATGACGGCGTACATCTGCGACTACCTGCGCATCATGTCCTCGGGCAACATGGCGCCCCACGAGCTTGAAGGCCTGTTCGACATGGAGCTGCTGAGCATGAAGGAAGAGCTCGAGCATCCTTCCCATGCGGTGACCGGCATCGCCGACGGCATGCCCGGCTTCGGTATCGTTGCGGCGGTACTGGGGATCGTGGTGACCATGGCCTCGCTGGGTTCCGGCGACAAGGCCGCCATCGGTCAGCACGTGGGTGCGGCCCTGGTGGGTACCTTCTTCGGTATTCTGGCGGCCTACGGCTTCTTCGGCCCGCTGGCCACTTCCCTGGCGCACGATGCCAAGGAAGAGATGAACGTCTACGAGTGCATCAAGGCCTCGCTGGTCGCGTCCGCCTCCGGCATGCCGCCGTCACTGGCCGTCGAGTTCGGCCGCAAGGTTCTTTACCCGGCTCATCGCCCCAGCTTCAGCGAGCTGGAACAAGCCGTACGCGGTCGCTAAGCCATGGAAAACAATCAGCCGATAATCATCAAGCGGGTCAAGCGCTTCGGTGGCGGACACCACGGTGGTGCCTGGAAAATCGCCTTCGCCGACTTTGCGACGGCGATGATGGCGTTCTTCCTGGTGCTCTGGCTGATGTCGGCCGCCACGCCCGAAGAACTGGTGGCGATTGCCGGCTACTTCAAGGACCCGGTCGGTTTCAGCGACAGCGGCTCGCCGTATGTGATCGACCTGGGTGGCTCGCCGGAAATGGCGCCGGACCGCTCCCTGAACCCCGAGATCAAGAGCACGCCAAGCCCGGATACCGTGCCGATCGAGTCTGACGACGCCGAGGCCAAGGCCGATCAGGTCGAGAAAGAACGCCTGGAAATGCTCCTGCAAGAGCTGCAGAACAAGGTTGAAGAAAGCCCGCAACTGCAGAAATTCAAAGACCAGATCCTGCTGGAAATCACCCAGGACGGCTTGCGCATCCAGATTGTGGATGCTGATAACCGGCCGATGTTCGACTCCGGCAGTGCGCGGCTCAAACCGTACTTCGAAGACATCCTCCTGGCCCTGGCCGACACCATCAAGGATGTGCCGAACAAGATCAGCGTCAGCGGCCACACCGATGCCAAGCCGTTTGCCGGCGCGGGCGAGTTCGGTAACTGGGAGCTGTCGGCCAGTCGTGCCAACGCGGCACGTCGTGCCCTGGTGGCCGGCACTTATCCGGAGTCGCAAGTGGCGCGGGTGGTGGGCTATGCCTCCTCGGCGCTGTATGACCGCAACCAGCCGCTCAATCCGATCAACCGGCGCATCGACATCGTGGTCCTGACCAAGAAGGCCCAGCAGTTGATCGATGGCGACCAGGGCACCGGTACGGCCCCGGCAGGCACGCCGGCCGCACCTGCCACGCCGGCCGCGCCAGGCGCTTCCGGCACGGCCCCTGCGGTTGATCCACAGGCGGGTGTGCTGCCGCGTGATGTGCGCCAGCGCCTGAACCTGTTCGAGCAGGGCGGTGTGCAGGCGCCGAGGCAGTAAGCCCGGTCGGCGGCAGGTTTTGGTCCGGGCGTTGTTCCCGGCTGAAGCGGTTTGTCGCCCGACCGGTCTACGCTCGGATGTTTGCGCCGCTACTTGGCTGATTGGCATCAGTCCGTAGGCGCGGCCAACGGTCGCGATTGCATCCTGCCAGCCGCCGGAGATATTGAATGTACTGGCCCTTTCGCGACCGGTGATCGCTCCCACAGGATCTATGTCAGATCTTGAATAGGGGCCAGGCGCAAAACCCGCAGGCGCGACCCACGGTCGCGAATGCCGCTGCTGCCGCTCCGGCAGCAGGGCGCTTAGTATTCGTCTTGCGGCAGGCTGGCCAGGATCGAGCGGTAGCTGTGCATTCGCTGCGGTGAAATCCGGCCTTCTTCCAGCCCCTTGAGCAGTGCGCAACCCGGCTCGCGGTCATGATTGCAGTCACGGAAGCGACAGGTACCGATCAGGTTGTTGAACTCGATGAAGCCGGCTTCCACGTCATGGCGGCTGACGTGCACCAGGCCGAACTCTCGAATGCCCGGTGAGTCGATCAGTTCGCCGCCGTTCGGGAAGTGGAACAGCCGTGCGGTCGTCGTGGTGTGCGTGCCTTGCCCGGAAAATTCCGACAGCGGCCCGACCCGTGTGCCCACGTCCGGCAACAGGCTGTTGACCAGCGATGACTTGCCCACCCCCGACTGACCCACGAATACGCTGACCTGGCCGTTCAGGCGTTCCTGCAGTTGCTGCATGCCATCGCCGTGATGCGCCGACACTTCCAGCACCGGGTAGCCCAGGCCGCGGTACACCGACAGCATCTCGTTGAGCACGATCGCGTTCTGCTCGTCGATCAGGTCGGCCTTGTTGAGCAGCAGCAACGGGTGAATGCCGGCATGTTCGGCGGCCACCAGGTAGCGGTCGATCAGGTTGGCATGGGGCTCGGGCATCGGCGCAAACACGATCACGATCAGGTCGACGTTGGCCGCCACCGGCTTGAGCTGGCCGCGCGAGTCCGGACGACACAGCTCGGTGCTGCGCGGCAGTTGCGCAACAATCACGCCGATGCCCTGGTTGCCGGCCCGCCAGACGACCCGGTCGCCGGTGACCAGCGCCGGCAGGTTGGCACGCAGGTGGCAGCGGTAGGTCTGGCCCTGCAGCTCGCCTTCCTGGGCCTCGACTTCGACCTGGACGCCGAAGTGGGCAATCACCAGGCCGACCTGCTCGGGGCCCAGATCACCGCCCTCGAGGATTTCGACCGCCTGGGACTCGCGTTTGGCAGCGCGGGCGGCGCGCTCGCCCTGGATCTTTTCGATGCGCCAGTTCTGGCGGCGATTGAGTTGGCGTTTGGCCATGGGGACTTCCGATGTGTGAGGCCCGAGCCCCGCCATCTGGCAGCGACCGGCCCGCAAAAATGAACAGCAAGGGTGCAAGGGGCCGATACTAGCACGCCGCGCTAGGCTAAACTGCGCCCCTACGCCGAGGAGCCCGAACATGCAGAGCAAGCACAACCTGATCTGGATCGACCTGGAAATGACCGGTCTCGATCCTGATCATGACGTCATCATCGAGATGGCCACCATCATTACCGACAGCGAACTCAATACCCTGGCTGAAGGCCCGGTGATCGCCATTCATCAGAGCGATGAAATCCTCGCCGGCATGGACGAATGGAACACCCGCCAGCACGGCGGCTCGGGCCTGACCCAGCGGGTGCGCGAAAGCCAGGTCGACATGGCGCAGGCCGAGGCCCTGACCTTGGACTTCATCAAGCAGTGGGTGCCGGAGCGCAGTTCGCCGATCTGCGGCAACAGCATCTGCCAGGACCGCCGCTTCCTGTACCGGCACATGAAAAGCCTGGAAAACTACTTCCACTACCGCAACCTGGACGTCTCGACGCTCAAGGAGCTGGCCGCCCGCTGGTCGCCGGAGCTGAAGTTCAAGAAGGGCAGCACCCACCTGGCGCTGGACGACATTCGCGAGTCCATTGCCGAGCTGCGTTACTACCGCCAGCATTTCATCAAGTAAGCACCACTGCCTGCGTGCGGTGAATAAACTTCGCCGCACCCTTTCAGTGCGCAGGGCGGCTGGGTAGACTGCGCGCCTTTGTCACCGGGGCTGCCGCCATGTTGTTGATGCTTTACCTGATTGCCATCACGGCCGAGGCCATGACCGGTGCCCTGTCGGCCGGACGTCGTGGCATGGACTGGTTCGGCGTGGTGCTGATCGCCTGCGTCACGGCCCTGGGCGGCGGTTCGGTGCGTGATGTGCTGATCGGCCACTACCCGCTGACCTGGGTCAAACACCCCGAATACCTGGTGCTGACCAGCGTGGCAGCCTTGGTGACCATTTTCATCGCGCCGTTGATGCGTCACCTGCGCTCGCTGTTTCTGGTGCTCGACGCCCTGGGGCTGGTGGCCTTTACCCTGATCGGCTGCATGACCGCCCTGGAAGCCGGCCACGGCATGTTGATCGCCTCGGTGTGCGGGGTCATCACGGGGGTATTCGGCGGCATCCTGCGCGACATCTTCTGTAACGACATCCCGCTGATCTTCCGCCGCGAACTGTACGCCAGCGTGTCGTTCCTGGCGGCCTGGTGTTTCCTGTTGTGCGGCTATTTCAACCTGCCCGAGGAGCAGGCGATCCTGATCACCCTGTCAGGCGGTCTCCTGCTGCGCCTGCTGGCCATCCGCTTCAAATGGGAAATGCCCAAGTTTGTCTACAAGGATGATCATTAAGTACAGGACGTCATCTGCCACCTTGGCGTCAGATCTGGAGGAGCGACCAGCGGCCGCGAAAAGGTCTGCATGATTCACTGTGGCATTCGCGACCGCTGGTCGCTCCTGCTGGTGTGTTGCTCGATCGCCCATTCCACATGTTCGCGCACCAGCTCTGACGGATAGTCGCGGCGTGCTTCGAGGGCCTGCAGCACGCTGATGGTCGAGGGCGCGTTGCCCAGGCCGACTGCCAGGTTGCGCAGCCAGCGCTCGTAGCCGGCGCGGCGCAGCGGGGAGCCTTCGGTGCAGGCCAGAAAGCGCTCTTCGTCCCACATGAACAGTTCGGCCAGGCCGGCGTTGTCCAGGTTATGGCGCGGCTGGAAGTCGCCTTGCGTCGTCGGCCTGGCGAAGCGGTTCCAGGGGCAGACGATCTGGCAATCGTCGCAGCCGAACACGCGGTTGCCGATCAGGGGCCGCAGCTCGACGGGGATGGCGGTCTTGAGCTCGATGGTCAGGTAGGAAATGCAGCGCCGCGCATCAAGCACATAAGGGCCGACGAAGGCGGCGGTCGGGCAGATGTCCAGGCAGGCGGTACAACGTCCGCAGTGTTCGCTGGCATGAGGCGCATCAACCGGCAAGGGCAGGTCGACAAACAGCTCGCCCAGAAAGAAGAAGCTGCCGGCCTTGCGGTTGAGCACCAGGGTGTTCTTGCCGATCCAGCCCAGGCCGGCCTGCTCGGCAATGGCCTTTTCCAGCACCGGCGCGCTGTCGACGAAGGCGCGAAAGCCGAACGGGCCGATGGCCTGCTGAATGCGCTCGGCCAGTTGTTGCAGGCGCTTGCGTACCAGCTTGTGGTAATCACGGCCCAGGGCATAGCGCGAGACGTAGGCTTTTTCCGGCTCACCAAGACGCTGGTTCATCTCGCTGTCGCCCGGCAGGTAATCCATGCGCAGCGACACCACGCGCAAGGTGCCGGGCACCAGTTGCCCGGGATGGGAACGTTTGCTGCCGTGCGCGGCCATATAGTCCATCTCGCCGTGGTAGCCCGCGTCGAGCCAGCGTTGCAGGTGCAGTTCGTGCTCCTTGAGGTCCAGCCCGCTGATGCCGACTTGCTGGAAACCCAGCTCAAGGCCCCAGGTCTTGATCGACCGGGCAAGGGTGGCAAGGTCGTCGTCGGTCAGTTGTGCGGTAGTGGCGGACATGCGAAAGGAGAAACCAGAGACAAGGTGCGTATAATTCTGCCAGACATTGGAGCTCATGAACGCATGCCAGACACTCAAGCCCATTTACCCGACGCGCTGTACAGCGCCGCCCAGGTCCGCGACCTCGATGCGCGGCTGATCAGCAGCGGCACGCCAGGGCTGGAGCTGATGCAGCGTGCCGCCCACGCCACCTGGCGGGCCATGCGCCGGCGCTGGTCCGACGCCGGGGTGCTGAGCGTGCTGGCCGGGCACGGCAACAATGCCGGTGACGGTTACCTGGTGGCAGCCCTGGCGCACAAGGCCGGCTGGTCGGTGCGGGTGCTGGCGGTGGGCGACCCCGGCGCCTTGCGCGGCGATGCGGCCACGGCGTGCGCCGAGGCCCGGGCGGCGGGTGTCGATATTGTGCAATGGCTTGGCCAGCCGCTGTCTGGCGTGGTGCTCGATGCGCTGCTGGGCACCGGGCTTGCCGGTGAGGTGCGTGAACCTTATAAGTCGGCTATCGAGGCCATCAATGCCTCGGGTTTGCCGGTGGCTGCGGTCGACCTGCCTTCGGGGCTGTGTGCCGATACCGGACGAATGCTGGGGGGCGCAGTGCGCGCCGACCTCACGGTGACCTTCATTGGCCTGAAGCTGGGCCTGTTCACGGCCCAGGCGCCCGATTGCGTCGGGCATCTGGTGTTCGACGACCTGCAGGCCGACCCGCATGTACTCGGCACGACACCGGTCAGTGCGCAGCGCCTGGACAGCTTCAACCTGCCACCACTGGCGCCCCGACCGCGTACGGCGCATAAAGGCCAATATGGCCGGGTGCTGGTGGTCGGTGGCGATCATGGCATGGGCGGCGCGGCGCTGCTCAGTGCCGAAAGCGCCCTGCGCAGTGGTGCCGGCATGCTGAGCCTGGCCACCCGCCCCGAACACATCCCGGCAGCGCTGGTGCGCATGCCTGAAGTCATGAGTGCCGGGGTGAGTTCGGCCAATCAGCTGATGGACCTGATCGCGACTGCCAGCGTGCTGGTGGTCGGGCCGGGACTGGGGCAGGGCCGTTGGGGCCGCAGCCTGTTGTCGGCCGTTGCCTGTGCCGACAAGCTGCAGGTCTGGGATGCCGATGCGCTCAACCTGCTGGCCGCCGGACACGTGAGTATCCCGGGCGCTTGCGTGATCACCCCCCACCCCGGTGAAGCGGCGCGCCTGCTGGGTGTCGACCTCCATGAGGTCCAGGCCGACCGGCCTGCCGCTGCGCGGGCGTTGGCGAAAAAGTATCAAGGTGTGTGCGTATTGAAAGGCAGCGGCAGCCTGATTGCCGATGCCCAGGGGCGTCTGGCACTGTGCGACCGGGGTCATCCGGCCATGGCCAGCGCCGGCCTGGGTGATGTCCTGGCCGGCCTGATCGGCGCGCTGCTGGCCCAGCACATGGGGGCCTATGAGGCCGCCTGCCTGGGCGTCTGGCTGCACGCCAGGGCGGGCGAGCAGGCCGGTGCGGCAGGCCGGGGCCTGTTGGCCAGTGATCTTGTTCCTGTCATTCGTCGCTTGTTGGAGGAGCATCAACCGTGTCTGAAATAACCCTGCAAGTGGACGGCGACGAGGCCATGACGGCCCTGGGTGCGCGCCTGGCCCAAGAGGCCGGCGGCAAGGGTGTGATCTTTCTCGAGGGTGATCTGGGGGCGGGCAAGACCACCCTGTCACGCGGTATGATTCGCAGCCTGGGGCATGAGGGCGCGGTGAAAAGCCCGACCTTTACCCTGGTCGAACCCTACGAAATCGGCGCGCTGCGGGTCTTTCACTTCGATCTGTACCGCTTGGTCGATCCGGAAGAGCTTGAGTTCATGGGCATCCGCGACTACTTCGAAAGCGATGCCCTGTGCCTGATCGAGTGGCCTTCACTGGGTGCAGGCTTTTTGCCAAAGCCCGACCTGACCATTACCATTAGGCACCAGGGTCAGGGTCGCGCCGTGACCCTGAGCCCGCAAGGTTCGCGTGGCGAACGCTGGTGTTCGGCACTGGCCATGCAATTCAATCGTAAATGCCAATAGATATGGGGAAGTGTATGCGCATGCGCGCGCCGATGGCGGTGCTTGGTTTGCTGTTGATGGCCCTGGCCGTGGATGTATGGGCGGCGGCTACCCAGGTACGCAGTGTCCGTCTGTGGCGTGCACCGGATAACACCCGGCTGGTGTTCGACCTCACCGGGCCCGTGCAGCACAGTGTCTTTACGCTGACTTCGCCCGATCGCCTGGTCATCGATATCAATGGCGCCACCCTGGGCGGGCCGTTGAACATCGCTACGGCCAATACGCCGATCACCAGCATGCGCTCGGCGCAGCGTACGCCAACCGACCTGCGCGTGGTGATCGACCTGAAAAAGGCGGTCACCCCCAAGAGCTTTACCCTGGCGCCCAACCAGCAATATGGCAACCGTCTGGTGGTCGACCTGTTCGATGACGCCGCCGATGCCAATCCGCCTCCAAGCCTGCCTGAAACCACCGTGGCCACCGCTCCGGCGGTGCCGATCAGCCCGGCCAAGCCCGAGATCAAGCTGACCCCGGTGCCCAGCGGCAAGCGTGACATCGTGGTGGTGATCGACGCCGGTCACGGTGGCGAAGACCCTGGCGCCTCGGGCGGCAAGGGCCAGGTGGAAAAGCACGTGGTGCTGTCCATCGCCAAGGAGCTGCAACGCCAGGTCAACGCCGAAAAAGGCTACCGTGCCGAACTGACCCGTACCGGCGACTACTTCATCCCGCTGCGCAAGCGTACGGAAATCGCCCGGGCCAAGGGCGCCGACCTGTTCGTGTCGATCCACGCCGACGCTGCGCCGTCCAAGGCCGCGTTCGGTGCCTCGGTGTTCGCCTTGTCCGACCGTGGCGCCACTTCGGAAACCGCGCGCTGGCTGGCTGACAGCGAAAACCGCTCCGACCTGATCGGCGGTGCCGGTGCGGTCAGCCTGGACGACAAGGACCGGATGCTGGCCGGCGTGCTGCTGGACCTGTCGATGACCGCTTCGCTGTCGTCGAGCCTGAACGTGGGGCAGAAGGTGTTGAGCAACATCGGGCGGATCACCTCGCTGCACAAGTCGCGGGTCGAGCAGGCCGGCTTCATGGTGCTCAAGTCGCCGGACATCCCGTCGATCCTGGTCGAGACCGGCTTCATTTCCAACGCCAACGAAGCCAATAAACTGACCACGGCCTCGCACCAGCAGGCTCTGGCGCGCTCGATCAATGCCGGCGTCAAGCAGTTCTTCCAGCAGAACCCGCCCCAGGGTACGTACATCGCCTGGCTGCGTGACAACGGAAAGCTGGCCCAGGGCCCACGCAATCATGTCGTACGCTCCGGCGAAACCCTGGCCATGGTGGCGGCCCGCTACGACATGAATGTCGCCACGCTGCGCAGTGCCAACTCGTTGAAAACCGATGAGTTGCGTGTTGGCCAGGACTTGCGAATCCCCAGTGCCGAGGTTGCTTCACAACCATGACCGATCTGCTTGCCGACAGCGTGCCTGTCGAGGGGCCCGACAATGGGGTCGAGGCTGCGCGCATCGAATTGCTCAGCCCGCGGCTGGCCAACCAGATCGCCGCCGGCGAGGTGGTCGAGCGCCCGGCTTCGGTCATCAAGGAACTACTGGAGAACAGCCTTGATTCCGGGGCGCGGCGCATCGATGTCGATGTCGAACAGGCCGGTATCAAGCTGCTCAAGGTGCGCGATGACGGGCGCGGCATTGCCGCTGACGACTTGCCGCTGGCGCTGGCCCGCCACGCCACCAGCAAGATCCGCGAGCTTGAAGACCTCGAGCGGGTCATGAGCCTGGGGTTCCGGGGTGAGGCGCTGGCCTCGATCAGTTCGGTCTCGCGCCTGACCCTGACCTCGCGCACGCAAGGCGCCGACCAGGCCTGGCAGGTCGAGACCGAAGGCCGTGAAATGAACTCCCGCGTGCAGCCCTCGGCGCACCCGGTCGGCACGTCCGTGGAAGTGCGCGACCTGTTCTTCAATACCCCGGCACGGCGCAAGTTTCTCAAGGCCGAGAAAACCGAATTCGATCACCTGCAGGAAGTCATCAAGCGCATGGCGCTGGCGCGCTTCGACGTCGGCTTTCATCTGCGCCACAACGGCAAGAGCGTCCTGAGTCTGCACGAGGCTCATGACGAGAACGCCCGTGCCAGGCGCGTTGGCGTGATCTGCGGCCCCGGCTTTCTGGAGCAGGCGCTGCCGATCGAGATCGAGCGCAACGGTCTGCACCTGTGGGGCTGGGTCGGGTTGCCGACCTTTTCGCGCAGCCAGGCCGATCTGCAGTATTTCTTCGTCAACGGCCGCGCTGTGCGTGACAAACTGGTCGCCCATGCGGTGCGCCAGGCCTATCGTGACGTGCTGTTCAATGGTCGGCATCCGACCTTCGTGCTGTTTCTGGAAGTCGATCCGGCGGCCGTGGACGTCAACGTTCACCCGACCAAGCACGAGGTGCGCTTTCGTGACGGGCGCATGGTCCACGATTTTCTCTATGGCACCCTGCACCGTGCCCTGGGCGATGTGCGGCCACAGGACCATCTGGCCGATACACAGGTCGAGCCCGAAGCGCCGCGTCCGACCGGGGTGGCTGCCGGTGAGTTCGGCCCGCAGGGCGAAATGACGCTGGCCGCGCACACGCTGGAGCGCCCGCAAGGCCCGGCTTATGGCGGCGCTGCGGGCGCAGGACCCGGTGCCGGTTACCAGTACTCGCCACGCCCGGCTTCCGGCCTGCCGACGGGTGAAGCGCAGCAGGTCTATCGCGAATTCTTTGCGCCGTTGCCGGGGGCTGCCACAGGTGGCGCACCCGGTGCCACGCCCCTGTCGGCCAGCTTGCCGGAGTCCGGCGGTGATGTGCCGCCGCTGGGCTACGCCCTGGCGCAGCTCAAGGGCATCTACATCCTGGCGGAAAATGCCCATGGCCTGGTGGTGGTCGACATGCACGCCGCCCATGAGCGGATCATGTACGAGCGCCTGAAGGTGGCCATGGCCCAGGAGGGCCTCAGTGGCCAGCCGCTGCTGGTGCCCGAATCGCTGGCGGTGAGCCAGCGCGAAGCCGATTGCGCCGAGGAGCATCTCGACACCTTCCGCCAACTGGGCTTCGAGCTGCATCGCCTGGGGCCTGAAACCCTGGTGATCCGGCAGATCCCGGCGCTGCTCAAGCAGGCCGAGGCCAATCGGCTGGTCAGCGACGTGCTGGGTGACCTGATGGAGTACGGCACCAGCGACCGGGTCCAGGCGCACCTGAACGAACTGCTCGGCACCATGGCCTGCCACGGCGCGGTGCGCGCCAACCGGCGCCTGGCCATCCCGGAAATGAACGCCCTGCTGCGCGACATGGAGCACACCGAGCGCAGCGGTCAATGCAATCACGGACGGCCCACCTGGACCCAGATGGGCCTGGATGATCTGGACAAACTCTTCCTGCGCGGTCGCTGAATGAACGCTTTACCCCCGGCCATCTTTCTCATGGGGCCCACTGCGGCCGGCAAGACCGACCTGGCCATCGAACTCACCAGGGTACTGCCGTGCGAACTGATCAGTGTCGATTCGGCACTGGTCTATCGCGGCATGGACATCGGCACCGCCAAGCCTTCCAGGCAGCAACTGGCTGAATTCCCGCATCGTCTGATCGACATCCTTGACCCGGCGCAGAGCTATTCGGCCGCCGATTTCCGGCGTGATGCGCTCGAGGCCATGGCCGACATCACCGCACGCGGCAAGATTCCTTTGCTGGTCGGCGGCACTATGTTGTATTTCAAGGCTCTATTGGAGGGGCTGGCCAGCATGCCGTCCGCCGATGCCGAGGTTCGGGCGCAGCTCGAGGCCGAGGCAAAGGTACATGGCTGGCAGGCCTTGCATGACCAGTTGGCAGCGGTGGATCCGGTCTCGGCTGCACGCATCCATCCCAATGACCCGCAGCGTCTGGTCCGGGCGCTTGAAGTGTATCGGGTCAGTGGAAAAAGCATGACGGCGCATCACGAGCAACAAATTGCGCAAAGTGCCGATGGATCAGCATCGGGACAGGGGCAATTGCCCTATACTGTCGCCAACCTCGCGATAGCACCGGCTGATCGCAAGGTCTTGCATGACCGAATTGCATTACGTTTTGGGCAAATGCTGGAACAGGGATTTCTGGATGAAGTACTGGCGTTGCGCTCAAGGACAGACCTGCACGCAGGATTGCCCGCCATCAGAGCCGTCGGTTATCGCCAGGTCTGGGATCATCTGGATGGAAAGCTGACACGTGAAGAAATGCAGGAGAGGGGCATCATTGCCACGCGCCAACTGGCCAAGCGGCAGTTTACCTGGCTACGCAGCTGGGAAAATCTGCAGTGGCTTGACAGTCTGGATCGCGACAATCTGCCACGCGCCTTGAAATACCTGGGATCGGTCTCCATATTGAGCTGAGTCCTTGCAATTGCCGTCTATCCTTGGGGGGTAGCGGCCAAGCCTATCGAATTCTTGTTTATTTATTATTGATCCTTAAAGGAGTGCGGCACATGTCAAAAGGGCATTCGCTACAAGACCCTTACTTGAATACCTTGCGCAAGGAGAAGGTCGGCGTCTCGATCTATCTGGTCAACGGTATCAAGCTGCAAGGTACGATCGAGTCGTTCGATCAGTTCGTCATTCTGCTGAAAAACACCGTCAGCCAGATGGTCTACAAACACGCTATTTCCACCGTGGTCCCGGTTCGTCCGATCCGTCTGCCAAGCGCTTCGGAAACCGAAGCCGGTGATTCCGAGCCCGGTAACGCCTGATAGGAGCCTGCCTTGTTCTTTGAGCGCCACAGCGGTGGTGAGCGGGCGATACTCGTTCATCTGGAAGGTCAAGACCCTGAGGCGCGCGAAGATCCGCAGGAGTTTCAGGAACTGGCTCTCTCGGCAGGTGCCGATACCGTCGCGTTTATCAACGTGCCGCGTCATCGGCCATCGGCCAAATACCTGATCGGAAGTGGCAAGGTCGAGGAACTTCGCGACCAGATCAAATCCGATCATGTCGATCTCGTGATCTTCAATCACACCCTTACGCCCAGTCAGGAGCGTAACCTCGAACGTGTCTTCGAATGCCGGGTACTTGATCGTACCGGGCTGATCCTCGACATCTTCGCCCAACGCGCCCGTACCCATGAAGGCAAGCTGCAGGTCGAACTGGCCCAGCTTGAGCACATGAGCACCCGCCTGGTTCGTGGCTGGACTCACCTCGAACGCCAGAAAGGCGGTATCGGCCTGCGCGGTCCGGGTGAAACCCAGCTTGAAACCGACCGTCGCCTGTTGCGGGTCCGCCTGCGCCAGATCAAGGGGCGGCTGGAAAAGGTGCGCAGCCAGCGCGACCAGGCCCGGCGTGGCCGCAAGCGTGCCGATATCCCGTCGGTTTCGCTGGTGGGCTACACCAACGCCGGCAAGTCGACGCTGTTCAACGCCGTCACCGACTCCGAGGTCTACGCGGCCGACCAACTGTTCGCCACCCTCGACCCGACCCTGCGCCGTCTGCAACTCGACGACCTGGGGCCGATCGTGCTGGCTGACACCGTGGGGTTCATTCGTCATCTGCCGCACAAGCTGGTCGAGGCCTTTCGGGCAACCCTCGAAGAGTCGAGCAACTCCGACCTGCTGCTGCATGTGATTGACGCCCACGAGCCCGAGCGCATGGCGCAGATCGAGCAGGTCATGGCGGTGCTGGGCGAGATCGGCGCCGAGGGCTTGCCGATCCTCGAGGTGTATAACAAACTCGATCTGGTCGAGGGCGTCGAGCCGCATATCCAGCGCAATGCCGAGGGCAAGCCCGAGCGGGTCTGGGTGTCGGCGCGCGATGGCCGTGGTCTTGAGCTGCTCAAGCAGGCGGTTGCCGAGCTGCTGGGCGAAGACCTGTTCGTCGCGACCTTGCGCCTGCCGCAGGATCTGGCGCGTTTGCGCGCACGGTTTTTCGAGCTGGGCGCGGTGCAGAGCGAAACGCATGATGATGAAGGCTCCAGCCTGCTGGCTGTGCGATTGCCGCGTGTCGAACTCAATCGGCTGGTGAGTCGCGAAGGATTGCAGCCGCTGGAATTCATTGAGCAACACACTTTGCAATAAAAGCACGGGAAAGCGCTTGCACGGCTTTCCCGGGCATTCTGTAGCATGGGGCGGCGCGCCGAGGGCGCGTCTTTGCTTTATCAGATGGAGAGCGCTATGGCTTGGAATGAGCCGGGTGGCAACTCGAACAATCAGGATCCCTGGGGTGGCAACCGTCGTGGTGGCGACCGCAAGGGGCCACCGGATCTCGACGAAGCCTTCCGCAAGCTGCAGGACAGCCTGAAGGGGTTGCTCGGCGGTGGTAAGAAACGTGGTGGCGACGGCAATGGCAGTGGCAATGGCGGCGGCTCGAACAGAGGCGGCGGCTATGGCCTGCTGGGCATCGGCCTGTTCGTGGTTCTGGCCTTCTGGCTGTACAACGCCATCTATGTCGTCGACGAGCAGGAGCAGGCTGTCGTCCTGCGGTTCGGCAAGTACTACGAAACCGTAGGGCCGGGCCTGAACATCTACTTCCCGCCGTTCGACCGCAAGTACATGGAAAACGTCACCCGCGAGCGCGCCTACAGCAAGCAGGGCCAGATGCTGACCGAAGACGAGAACATCGTCGAAGTGCCGCTGACCGTGCAGTACCGCATTTCCAACCTCCAGGATTTCGTCCTCAACGTCGACCAGCCTGAAATCAGCCTGCAGCACGCCACCGAAAGCGCCCTGCGCCACGTCGTGGGCTCCACGGCGATGGACCAGGTGCTGACCGAAGGCCGCGAGCTGATGGCCAGCGAGATCAAGGAGCGCCTGCAGCGTTTCCTCGATACCTATCGCACCGGTATCACCATCACCCAGGTCAACGTACAGAGCGCGGCAGCCCCGCGTGAAGTGCAGGAAGCCTTCGACGACGTGATCCGCGCCCGTGAAGACGAGCAGCGTGCCCGCAACCAGGCCGAAGGCTACGCCAATGGCGTGATCCCTGAAGCCCGTGGTCAGGCCCAGCGCATCATCGAGGACGCCAACGGTTATCGCGACGAAGTGATTTCCCGCGCCAAGGGTGAGGCTGACCGCTTTACCAAGCTGGTGACCGAGTACCGCAAGGCACCGGAAATCACCCGCGAGCGCCTGTACCTGGAAACCATGCAGCAAGTCTTCAGCAATACCAGCAAGGTGCTGGTGACCGGCGACAAGGGGCAGAACAACCTGCTGTACCTGCCGCTGGACAAGATGATCGACAACACCCGCAGCGGCAACAGCACCGCGTCGCCTGCGACCGGTAGTTCGTCTTCCGCGAACTCCGATGCCGGCACCCGGGCGACCGAGATCCAGCAGCGTGAGACGCGTACCAGGGAGAGCCGCTGATGAGCAATAAATCACTGTTCGCACTCATCGTGGGCGTGGTGCTGGCGATCGTCGCCTGGAACAGCTTCTACATCGTGTCGCAGACCGAGCGTGCCGTACTGCTGCAATTCGGTCGCGTGGTTCAGGCCGATGTCCAGCCAGGCCTGCATGTGAAGGTCCCCTACGTCAACCAGGTGCGTCGTTTCGATGCCCGCCTGCTGACACTGGATGCGCCGACCCAGCGGTTCCTGACCCTGGAAAAGAAAGCCGTGATGGTCGATGCCTATGCCAAGTGGCGGGTCAAGGATGCCGAGCGCTTCTACACAGCGACCTCCGGCCTCAAGCAGATTGCCGACGAGCGCCTGTCGCGTCGTCTGGAGTCGGGCCTGCGTGACCAGTTCGGCAAGCGCACCCTGCACGAAGTCGTGTCGGGTGAGCGTGACGCACTGATGTCGGACATCACCGGCTCGCTCAACCGCATGGCGGAGAAAGAGCTGGGCATCGAGGTGGTCGACGTCCGCGTCAAGGCCATCGACCTGCCCAAGGAAGTCAACCGCAGCGTGTTCGAGCGCATGAGCACCGAGCGTGAGCGTGAGGCGCGCGAACACCGTGCCAAGGGTAACGAGCTGGCCGAAGGCATTCGTGCCGACGCCGATCGTCAGCGCCGTGTGCTGCTGGCCGAAGCCTATCGCGAGTCCGAAGAATCGCGCGGTGAGGGTGATGCACAGGCCGCTGCGATCTACTCCAAGGCCTACGGTCAGGACCAGGAGTTCTACTCGTTCTACCGCAGCCTGATGGCGTACCGCGAAAGCTTCTCGAGCAAGAGCGACGTGCTGGTACTGGACCCGAAAAGCGAGTTCTTCCGCTATCTGGAGAAGGTCAAGCCTTGATCTGAATCACCCCGCCGGGCGGCAAAACCGTCCGGTAGGGTGATCGGATGCAAAAACGTGTGTATGATGCGGCAGCCGGGGAAATCCCGGCTTTTTTGCGTCTGCACGATTGATTGGTCGCATCCCGTTTCGGGTATGTGGCAGGATTTTTCGAGGAGAGTGGTCCGAGGCCTGTTCTCGGGTATTTGTCGTGCCCGTCGTATGGCTCCGCTCTCTGCTTCACTCAAGGCTTGCCGCACGGCTTGCCGCCCGCATAAAGGGGAATGGCTTAATGGCAACGGTTGACCGCTGGCTGCTACCAGATGGCATCGAAGAAGTACTGCCACCGGAAGCTGCGCGTATCGAAGTCGCGCGGCGTCGGGTGTTGGATCTGTTCCAGAGCTGGGGCTATGAGTTCGTCGTCACCCCGCATATCGAATACCTGGAATCGCTGCTGATTGGCGCCGGGTCCGATCTGGACTTGCGCACCTTCAAGGTGATCGACCCGCAATCGGGTCGGCAGATGGGCTTTCGCGCCGACATCACGCCACAGGTGGCGCGCATCGACGCACATACCCTCAAACGCGAAGGGCCGACCCGCCTGTGTTATGCCGGCAGCGTACTGCATGCCAAGCCGCGCGCGCTGTCCAACTCGCGCAGCCCGATCCAGCTGGGCGCCGAATTGTATGGCGATGCCAGCACCAGCAGTGACGTCGAAGTCATCAGCCTGATGCTGGGCATGCTGCAACTGGCCGAGGTGCCGGATGTGCACATGGACCTGGGGCACGTGGGAATCTACCGTGGCCTGGCGCGCGCGGCGGGCCTGTCCGGCGAAGTCGAGCAGTTGCTGTTCGACGCCCTGCAGCGCAAGGCCATCGATGAAGTGGTGACCCTCACGGCTGGCCTGCCGGCCGACCTGGCGGCCATGTTGCAGGCGCTGGTCGATTTGTGCGGTGATCGTGACGTGCTGACGGCTGCGCGTGAGCGCCTGGCCGGTGCACCGGCGCCGGTGCTGGCCGCGCTCGATGACCTGATGGTGGTCGCGCAGCGCCTGACCGCACGCTTCCCGGAGCTGCCGCTGTATTTCGACCTGGGCGAGTTGCGTGGCTACCACTACCACACCGGTGTGGTGTTTGCCGCATTCGTGCCGGGTGTGGGCGAGTCGATTGCGCAGGGCGGTCGTTACGACGACATCGGCGCCGACTTCGGCCGCGCGCGTCCGGCCACCGGTTTTTCCACCGACCTGAAAACCCTGGTGACCCTGGGGCAGGCCGAAATCGAACTTCCGTCCGGCGGTATCTGGGTGCCGGACAGCACGGATTCGACGCTCTGGCAGCAGGTCTGCCAGTTGCGCAAAGACGGGCAGCGTGTCGTCCAGGCCCTGCCTGGGCAGCAGGTAAGCGCCGCGCGAGAAGCTGGCTGTGACCGGCAGTTGATCCAGCAGGGCGAGCACTGGCAAGTACTGCCGCTGGCCTGAGTTATTCCTGCCGGCGTCGCCGGTACCAAGTTTGCGTGAATGAGGACAAGTGTTATGGGTAAGAATGTCGTAGTCCTGGGCACTCAGTGGGGTGATGAGGGCAAAGGCAAGATCGTTGATCTGCTGACCGAACATGCTACCGCCGTCGTGCGTTACCAAGGTGGCCACAATGCGGGCCACACCCTGGTGATCGACGGTGAAAAGACCGTGCTGCACCTGATCCCGTCCGGTGTGCTGCGCGAAGGCGTGCAGTGCCTGATCGGCAATGGCGTGGTTGTGGCGCCCGATGCGCTCATGCGTGAAATCGTCAAGCTTGAGGAAAAAGGCATTCCGGTGCGCGAGCGCCTGCGCATCAGCCCGTCCTGCCCGCTGATCCTGTCCTACCACGTCGCGCTGGACCAGGCGCGCGAGAAGGCCCGTGGCGAGCTGAAGATCGGCACCACCGGTCGCGGCATCGGCCCGGCCTATGAAGACAAGGTTGCGCGTCGCGGCCTGCGCATCGGCGACCTGTTCCATCGCGAGCGTTTTGCCGCCAAGCTGGGCGAGTTGCTGGACTACCACAACTTCCAGCTGGTTCATTACTACAAAGAGCCGGCCATCGATTTCCAGAAGACACTCGACGAGTGCATGGAATACGCCGAGCTGCTCAAGCCGCTGATGCTGGACGTGACCGCGACGCTGCACGAGTTCCGTCGTGACGGCAAGGACATCATGTTCGAAGGTGCCCAGGGTTCACTGCTGGACATCGACCACGGTACCTACCCGTACGTCACCAGCTCCAACACCACCGCTGGCGGCATTGCCACCGGCTCCGGTTTTGGCCCGCTGTACCTGGACTACATCCTGGGCATTACCAAGGCCTACACCACGCGTGTCGGTTCCGGTCCGTTCCCGACCGAGCTGTTCGACGATATCGGCGCCTTCCTGGCCAAGCGTGGCCACGAGTTCGGCTCGACCACCGGTCGCGCCCGCCGCTGTGGCTGGTTCGATGCCGTGATCCTGCGTCGCGCCATCGAAATCAACAGCATCTCGGGCATCTGCCTGACCAAGCTGGACGTGCTCGACGGCCTGGAGACCATCAATATCTGTGTCGGCTACGAAAATGAAGCCGGTGCCGTTATCGATGCGCCAACCGATTCGGACAGCTACATCGGCCTGCGTCCGGTGTACGAGCAAATGCCGGGCTGGAGCGAGTCGACCCTGGGTGCCAAGACCCTGGAAGACCTGCCGGCCAATGCGCGTGCCTACATCAAGCGCATCGAAGAGCTGGTCAATGCCCCGATCGACATCATCTCCACCGGTCCGGACCGCAACGAAACCATCGTGTTGCGTCACCCGTTTGCCTGATTGATCGCTGTTGCATAAAACCTGCTGTACAGACAAAGGGCCGCGTTTGCGGCCCTTTGTCATTTCTGCTTGACCTGCGTCTTGCTGCCGGCACGGCAATTGCTGTAGAAACGTCAGAAAAGGTGCCATCATTTTAATGGCATTAGTGTCGGGGGTGTCTCCTGTGTCAGCTGTCCTGTCTCTTCTGCGTAGTCGCTTGCTGCGGCCAGTGTTCATTGCACTCGGCATTGCTCTTTTGGTGCAGGTCCTGATCGCGGTTGCGCTGACGCGAAGCACTGTCACCGCACTGGAGGCGGATCTGGCACAAAGCCTGGGGGTAGATTCGCAACAACTGTCCTCGCAGCTGGAGCAGGCCAGTAACGAAGTGGCATCCAGCCTCAATGCCTTGTCGGTCAATACCCAGCAGCGCCTGAGCCAGGCGCTGTCCACTCGTCTGAAGGATGAGCAGGTGCAGTTGCGGGCCACGCTGGAAAAGAGCCTGCGCGAATCGGCCAATGACATGGCCGAGCTACTGGCGGCCGTAGCGCCGCGTGCGATGTGGGACAACGACACACCCACCCTGTCCGAGTTCGCCCGGCGGGCGCAGCGCAACCCCAATGTGCTGTTCGTGGTGTACGACGATGCCGCCGGCGAGCACTTGACCCGTTACCTGGATCGCGACAACCCCAAGGTCAAGCTGCTGCTGGCCAACGGGCAGGGCGAGCGGGCCATGGACAAGGTGCTCAATGCGGCCAGGACTGACCCTGGTGTGTATTACGTCGAAGCGTCGATCAGCCCCAATGGCGTCGAGATCGGCAAGTTGCGCATGGGCGTCTCGACCACCTCTGTCGAAGAAAGCCTGGCCGCGCTGGACAAGCGCTTCTCCGCCCTGATCACCAGTGGCGAGCAGCTGGTGTCTGCCAGCCTGACCGATGCTTCGGCCGGCAGTGCGGCGGCCTTGCGCAGTCGTTTGCAGGCGGCGCACAGCACTGCCGGCACCATGGCCGACAACACCCGGATGGCGGTCAAGGAAGCGGCTGAATCGCTGCGTTGGAGGATTGGTCTGAGCCTGGCGCTGGTGGGGTTGGGCGTGCTGCTGCTGGTGGCTGTCGTGCTGGGGCATCGGGTGGTCAACAAGCTGCGCCTGCTGATTGCCGCGCTCAACGACCTGGCAGCGGGCGAGGGTGACCTGACCAAGCGCGTCAGGCTCGACAGCAACGATGAGATTGGTGACATGTCGGCGGCGGTCAACCGCTTCGTAGACAAGCTCCAGCCTATTGTCCGTGAGGCGGGTGACGTGGCGCAGCGTACCGGCGTCGAGATCGGGGTGATGAGCGAGCGCAATGCCGGTGCCGATGCTGCCGCCGAGTTGCAGCGCGATGAGGTGGCGGCCAGCCTGCAGGCGCTGGAACGCATGGCCGACGAGGCGCAGAACGAAAGCCAGGCCATGCAGGCCGCCTTGCAGCAGGTGGTGGGCATCAAGCGTGCGACCGACGAAAACACACGGACTTCCAATCAGGTCGGTGGCCTGATCGAGGCCCTGGCCGGGCAGGTCGAGACCGGTGCGCAGGTGATCGAGCGCCTGGCCCAGCAGAGCCAGCAGATCGAAGTGGTGCTGGAGGTGATTCACGGAATTGCCGAGCAGACCAACCTGTTGGCCTTGAACGCCGCCATTGAGGCTGCGCGTGCCGGCGAGACCGGGCGCGGCTTTGCGGTGGTGGCCGACGAGGTGCGGGCGCTGGCCAGCAAGACCCAGAGTTCGACGGGCGACATCCAGGCCCACATCGGCGCGCTGCAGCGTGGCGCCAGGGAGGCAGTGGCCGCCATCGATCAGGCTGGCCGACAGGCCAAGGAGGGGCTGGCAGTGTTGCGTGACAGCACCCGCTTGCAGCAGTCGGTGCAGGAGTCGGTCGAGCAGGTGCATGCCGCGATCGGCCTGGCAACCCAGGCCGCTGTGCATCAGGCGCAAGGCGCACAGGCTGTTCGCGGACGCGTCGAGGTGATCCATGCCCAGGCCGAGCGTGCGGCCAAGGCGGTGTCGGCAACCACGGCCAGCGGCAAGGTGCTCAATGGGCTGGCTGCACAACTGAAGGCCAGTCTGGGACAGTTCAAGGCGTGATCGGGCGGGGCGCTGGCGCGCGGCAAGCAGGGGGGGCTTGCCGGAATGCCGGACCACCGCGACCAGCGGCGTTAGCAGTCGCAAAATTGTGGCGTTTACACGATTTTGCGAGCGCTATGCACTCGGTCGCGGGCAAGCGCGCTCCTACGGCACGCAGGTTGTTCGAAAGCCATACGCCAGAAAGCACAAAACCGAGCACTTGGCTCGGTTTTGTCTGAATTGGTGCCCAGGAGAAGACTCGAACTTCCACGACCGTAAGGTCACCAGCACCTGAAGCTGGCGTGTCTACCAATTTCACCACCTGGGCGGATATTGCATTTGAAGCGTTCGACCGGAATCGAAATCCTGGTCTACTTTAAAACAAGGCAGTACCTTGTTTTTGAATTGGTGCCCAGAAGAAGACTCGAACTTCCACGACCTTGCGGTCACCAGCACCTGAAGCTGGCGTGTCTACCAATTTCACCATCTGGGCAATTCGTTGCTTTCAACCGCATTTTCGTTCGAGAATGCTGTCTGATTCAACTCAACACAGCCTTGGCTGTCGTTGTGGTGCGCATCTTAGGGATGGCCCAATGGCCTGTAAAGCTCTTTTTCATGTTTTTTGAAAAAAAGTGATCAGGGGGCTGAAACGGCTGCTTAGCGTTTCAATCCTGTATATGCGAAACTGCGCCCTTCCGAAAAGGTGAATGAATACTAATGGCCGATTGGCAGTCCCTCGATCCCGAGGCCGCTCGAGAAGCGGAAAAATACGAAAACCCCATTCCCAGCCGCGAGCTGATCCTGCAGCATCTTGCCGAGCGTGGTTCGCCGGCCAGTCGCGAGCAACTGGTCGACGAGTTCGGCCTGACCACCGAAGACCAGTTCGAGGCCCTGCGCCGCCGCCTGCGCGCGATGGAGCGCGATGGTCAACTGATCTATACGCGGCGTGGCACCTATGCGCCGGTCGACAAGCTGGACCTGATCCTGGGCCGCATCAGCGGTCACCGCGACGGTTTCGGCTTCCTGATCCCCGACGATGGTTCCGACGACCTGTTCATGAGTCCGGGCCAGATGCGCCTGGTGTTCGACGGTGACCGTGCCCTGGCCCGCGTTTCCGGCCTGGACCGCCGCGGGCGCCGTGAAGGCGTGATCGTCGAAGTCATCTCCCGTGCGCACGAATCCATCGTGGGTCGCTATTTCGAAGAAAGCGGCATTGGTTTCGTGACCCCGGACAATCCCAAGATCCAGCAGGAAGTGCTGGTCACCACCGGTCGTAACGGTGGCGCCAAGGTGGGCCAGTTCGTCGAGGTGAAGATCACCCACTGGCCGACACCGCGCTTCCAGCCGCAGGGCGATGTGGTCGAGGTCGTGGGCAACTACATGGCCCCCGGCATGGAAATCGACGTGGCGCTGCGCAGCTACGACATTCCCCATGTCTGGCCACAAGGCGTTCTGAAGGAAGCCGCGCGGCTCAAGCCTGAGGTCGAAGAGAAAGACAAGGCCAACCGCATCGACCTGCGTCACCTGCCGTTCGTGACCATCGACGGCGAAGACGCCCGCGACTTCGACGATGCGGTCTATTGCGAAGCCCGTCCCGGCAAGCTGCGCCTGTTCTCCGGCGGCTGGAAGCTGTACGTGGCGATCGCCG
Source organism: Pseudomonas sp. Leaf127 (assembly GCF_001423155.1). Lineage (NCBI taxonomy): Bacteria > Pseudomonadati > Pseudomonadota > Gammaproteobacteria > Pseudomonadales > Pseudomonadaceae > Pseudomonas > Pseudomonas sp. Leaf127. The sequence continues at coordinate 583,024 of NZ_LMOA01000022.1, forward strand.
ACGTTTCCAGTTACGTCAAGATCGGCTCGGCGCTCGACGACGAAGCCCAGGTGCGTGGCAACTCGGTGTACTTCCCCGAGCGCGTCATTCCAATGCTGCCCGAAGAGCTGTCTAACGGCCTGTGCTCGCTGAACCCGCATGTCGATCGCCTGGCGATGGTCTGCGAGATGGATTTCTCCAAGACCGGCGAGATGGTCGACTACGTGTTCTACGAGGCCGTCATCCACTCGCATGCACGCCTGACCTATAACAAGGTCAGCACCCTCCTCGAGCATGGCCGTACCTCCGAAGCGCGCAAGCTGCGTGACGAATACAACGAGGTGGTGCCGGACCTCAAGCAACTGTATGCGCTGTACAAGGTGCTGCTGGGCGCACGTCATGCGCGTGGGGCCATCGATTTCGAGACGCAGGAAACCCGGATCATCTTCGGCTCCGAGCGCAAGATCGCCGAAATCCGGCCGACCACGCGCAACGACGCCCACAAGCTGATCGAGGAATGCATGCTGGCAGCCAACGTGGCCACCGCAGAGTTTCTCAAAAAACATGAAATCCCGGCTTTGTACCGCGTCCACGACGGTCCGCCGCCAGAGCGCCTGGAAAAGCTCAGCGCTTTCCTCGGCGAGCTGGGACTGTCGTTGCACAAGGGCAAGGACGGTCCATCGCCCAAGGATTACCAGGCCCTGCTGGAAACCGTGCGCGAGCGCCCGGACCATCACCTGATCCAGACCGTCATGCTGCGCTCGTTGAGCCAGGCGGTGTACACCGCCGACAACAACGGTCACTTTGGTCTGAACTACGAGGCCTACACCCACTTCACCTCGCCGATCCGTCGCTACCCCGACCTGCTTACGCACCGGGCGATCCGCAGCGTAATCCGCTCCAAGCGCGAAACGACCCATGTGCGTCGCGCCGATGCCGCCACCATTCCCAAGGCGCGCATCTACCCGTACGACGAGCCGCAGCTCGAGCAATTGGGTGAGCAATGCTCGATGAGCGAGCGCCGTGCCGACGAAGCCACGCGTGACGTGGTCAACTGGCTCAAGTGCGAGTTCATGAAGGACCGCGTCGGTGAGTCCTTCCCGGGCGTGATCACGGCCGTGACCGGTTTCGGCCTGTTCGTCGAACTGATCGACATCTATGTCGAAGGCCTGGTGCACGTTACCGCGCTGCCGGACGACTACTACCACTTCGACCCGGTGCACCATCGCCTGGCCGGTGAGCGCAGTGGCCGCAGCTATCGCCTGGGCGACACCGTCGAGGTCAAGGTCATGCGTGTCGACCTGGACGAGCGCAAGATCGATTTCGAAGTGTCGGCCAAGGCCAAGGCCGCCGACACGGTCGCACCGGGCAAGCGCAAGCAGCGCCTGCACGAGACCGCGCCGCCGGCCGAGTCAAAGAAGGCCGCAGCGCCCGCACCGGCGCGTGGCGAGCGTCGCAAGTCGAGCGACAAATCCTCGGACAAGGCTTCGGGCAAGCGTGCCGTCAGCGATGCCTACTACCCCAGCGATGCGGTGGCCAAGAATGCCGAGGTGCGCAAGAGCCGCGAACTGAAGCAGGCACTGCTGAACGAAGCCAAGGGCGCCGGCAAGTCGTCGAGCAAGCCTGCGCGCACTGAGGACTCGTCCGGCAAGCCCAGCAAGCACCGCAAGGGGCCGTCGCGGTCCAAAACCAAGGGCAAGACATGAGTGACCTGGAAAAAATCTACGGTGTGCATGCCGTAGAGGCGCTGTTGCGTCATCATCCCAAGCGGGTCAAGCAGATCTGGCTGGCCGAAGGGCGCAGCGAGCCGCGGGTCCAGACTCTGGTCGAGCTGGCCGGGCAGAATCGCGTACAGATCGGCCAGGCCGAACGGCGCGAGATGGACGCCTGGGTCGAAGGCGTACACCAGGGCGTGGTGGCCGAAGTCAGCCCCAGCCAGGTCTGGGGCGAGGCCATGCTCGACGAGCTGCTTGAGCGCCATGAAGGCCCGCCGTTGCTGCTGGTGCTCGACGGTGTGACCGACCCGCACAACCTCGGCGCCTGCCTGCGCACCGCCGATGCGGCCGGTGCCCTGGCGGTGCTGGTGCCCAAGGACAAGTCGGCGACGCTCAATGCGACCGTGCGCAAGGTGGCCTGCGGCGCGGCCGAAGTGATTCCGCTGGTGGCCGTGACCAACCTGGCGCGCACCCTGGAAAAACTTCAGAATCGCGGCTTGTGGATCGTCGGCACGGCCGGCGAGGCCGAGCAGGAGCTGTACGAGCAGGACCTGACCGGGCCGATCGTGCTGGTCATGGGAGCTGAAGGCAAGGGCATGCGCCGCCTGACCCGCGAGCATTGTGATTTCCTGGTGCGCCTGCCGATGGCGGGCAGCGTCAGCAGCCTCAACGTCTCGGTGGCTTCCGGTGTGTGCCTGTTCGAAGCCTTGAGGCAGCGCAGCGCCAAGTCGGTGAGCAAGAAGTAAGCGGCTTGCCTGCTTGAAAAATACCCCGACCTGTTCGGGGTATTTTTTTATCCGGGAGAAACATCGCCAGTCGATAGTTACCGCGACGTGTAGGCATTTCTTCATCCGCTGTAGGGCATGTCTGTATTTTCTTGAATACTGGCCTGCGGGCGAGTGAGCGCCTATCCATTAAGTATGCCCACATGAAGTGGCATGCCTCTGGAGAAGGACGCTCAGTATGAAAGAACTCGCACCACCGCTCGCTTCGGCCGATCGGCAAGACCCTGATCACGACGCGATTGCCTGTCTTGAAGACCTCTTTATCGAAAAGACCCAGATGCGCCGTATCCGTGAAGGGCAATGCCCTGTGCGGCGCCCCGTTTTCCTGCGCCTCAACGGGGTGGCGCACGGCCGTTTCGAGGTGCTGGAGGGTTTGCCCCAGGCCCTGCGTGTCGGGCTGTTTGCCAAGCCGGGCAGTTATCCGGCCTGGGTCCGGTATTCCTGCGACGTTCCCGATGATCAGCCTGATTTCAAGGCAACGGTAGGGCTGGGCATCAAGCTGTTCGATGTCCCTGGACTCAAGGGGCTTGCACCGGATGAGCACGCACCGACCCTGGACTTTCTGCTGCAGAATCACCCGGTTTTTTTCGTCCGCACCGCGCAAGACATGTGCGAAGCCTTCCGCGACTTCAATGCCTGGGTTCGTGATCACCCGCAAACCCGGCAGGTGCTGGATGACATGGAGAAAATCGTGCCCAGCGTGCTGCAAAGCGAGCTCTGGAGCGTGGTGCCTTATCGGTTCGGCGCATCGGGTTACTGCAAGTACAAGATCGTGCCCGAATCTGTGCCGGCGGCAGAAGAGTCTGACTACAGTGATCCTGGTTATCTGCGCAAGGACCTGCGCAAAAGGCTGGCGGCAGGCGAGGCGCGCTTTCACTTCATGGTGCAGCGATGGACCGCAGACACGCCTGCGCCGGTGGACGATGCCATGGCGCTGTGGGACGAAAGCCTCATGCCGGCCGAGCGCGTAGCGACACTGACGCTGCCGGCGCAAGACATTGATGCCCGCAGCCAGACCGAATATGGCGAGGCGCTTTCCTATAACCCGTGGCGCACGTTGCGCGAGCATGAGCCGGTCGGCAGCATCGCCCAGGCCAGGAAGGTGGTCTATCAGGTTTCGGCCAATGTGCGCCGCAACTACAACGGCCAGACACTTGGCGAACCGCATATGCCGCGCCCGACACGGCTTGAATGACCGGCGGCATCCAATCTCTCCGATTCACTTCGTTCAAGGATGAACAGCATGAACATGCAGGCTCCCCAGCAAAACCCGTCGAACCCTGACCTGAGCAGGATTGTGCGCGCCGCCATTCACCCCGGCATCGGCATTGCGCGGCTCGGCAACAGCCGTGAACCCGATGGCTTTTTCATCGGGCCTGAAACCGTCGACCTGGCTGCCGATGCGCTGGGCGATGTGCGTGACGCAACCGGCGCGCTCAAGCGCCAGGCGGCCCGGTTTCGCCTTTATGGCTACGACGCCGAAGGGCAAGTGGTTGCGGAGCTGACCGCCGACCAGGCGCAGATCGACTGGCAGGTGCATCTGGTCAATCGCAAGGCGCAGTGGTTCAAGTTCGACATGGCAATGGATCTTGAGCAGGCGGCGCACATCGAAGTAGCGCTGCGCAACGAACATCTGACGGGCGCGGCACGCGAGGCGTTGGTCATCGACCCGGGCGTCCGTTCTATTGCGGGCAAGAACAATGCTGGCGAAAAGGCTTGTTTCGACAGTGGCGAGTTCATGGGGATCAAGGTTCCGCTTGGCGAGTTACGTACCGATTCGGCCGGGCGCCTGCTGGTGCTGGGCGGCTTTGCGCAGTCGGGTTCGCCGTCGGGCCGGCCGATCTATGACCCCGATGAGCCCGGCAGCTTTCCCAATGCCAGCGAGTGGTTCGACGACACCTCGGACGGCCCGGTGCGCGCCAGTGTGATCCTCGACGGTCGGCACCTGCCGGTCGAGTCAGCCTGGGTCGTGGCCGCGCAACCCAGTTTTGCGCCGCATGCAGTGGGTTGGCGAACACTTTACGATCTGCTGGTCGACACCTATATCGGCTGTGGCTGGATCAAGCCTGCCGAGCAGGTTTCCTTCCTGCATGATGTGCTGCCGGTGCTGCAGCGCCTGAGCGGCCTGCAGTGGGTCAACAAGGGGTTTGCCGGCCTGTTCGGTCATGGTGCGCCAATGGACTTCAACAATCCGCACCTGCTGGCAAGGCTGTCATGCGCCGACGAAACCTATCGTCATCTGCGTCGTGCGGTGTTCAATGCCTTTCGCGCCGCCGACAACGACGTTCATGAGCCACGTACCTGGCCCTGGCTGTACGGCGATACCTACGGTGGTGATGATGACTTGCCGGCCAACCATCTGGCGCCTTCCTCTGTGCGTAGCGACTTGCTGCGGCGCTGGGTGGACGGGGACTTCATCGATGACTGGCAGGCCGCATCCGGCCCTGTCGACTCACTCGACAAACTGCCTCTCGCAGAACAGCCGGCAATGCTTGACCGGGCGGCGCTGCATTTCTGTGTGGCCGATGCTTTCCATCCCGGTATCGAGTTGAGCTGGCCCATGCGCCATGCATCGCTGTATCGCGCGCCGTTTCGCATCCGGGAGAGGGCAGGTGACCAGCCCTTGCCCGATTACGGATCACACCTGGACCAGCCGACCGCCCTGGGGGCCAGTGGTCCCTTGCATGACCAGCCGCCCGGTGGCCTGAGTCGCTGGATGGCGCTGCCCTGGCAGATCGATGCGGTGGGGTGCCGTTCAGGGTACGACAAGGACTACGATCCCTATCTGCCGACATTCTGGCCGGCGCAGGTGCCCAATCAGGTGCTGAGCGAGGCCGATTACGCGGTGGTGATCGACGGCTCGCGGTCACGTGAACAGCGCCTGGCGTCATTCCACAGCAGGGAGCATTGGGGGCGACAGGTCAAAGGCAACTTTATTGAGAAAGCCATGCAGGTGGTCGAGGATGCCAGCGTGCTGGGCGTGCTGGAGGTGCGCCCCGGCATTGCCGATGACACTGATTTTCCGGCCGTCATGCATGTCGAGATCGAGCGCAGTCCCGGTGGCGGTAGCGCGCCTGACGTCCTGTCTGCCCGCGATCTGCCCGTGCCGGAGCAGGACGCGTACGCCACTGATGAGGCGCGACGTCTGGCTCAGGCTGGCTGGGACAGCGCCGGGCAGTATGAAGAGTTCTGCCGGGTACTTCGGCGTTGACCGCGCTCGATGTAGCGGTGGTCGGTGCCGGGCCTGCCGGTGCGATCGCCGCCCGGTACCTGGCGCAGCAAGGTTGCCGGGTGCTGTTGATCGACCCGGCGCCCGACGTGCCGCGAATCGGTGAGAGCCTGCCGGGCGCCGCCCGGCCCCTGTTGCGCGATCTCGGGCTGCTCAATCACCTGCAGCACAGTTTGCCGCAGGTGTGCATTGGCAATCAGTTCGCCTGGGGAGGGGCGCAGTTGCGCACGCATGACTTCATGCTTGACCCCCACGGTGCCGGCTGGCATCTCGATCGCGCTCGCTTCGATGACGCCTTGCGCCAGGCGGCCCTGTCGTCTGGGGTGATGTGGTGGCGCGAGCGCCTGGGGCCTTTCAGTCGCCTGGCAAACGGCTGGCAGTTGCAGTGTGCGCACAAAAGCGTTCAGGCGCGCTGGGTCATCGATGCCAGCGGCAGGGCGTCGGTTGTGGCCAGGCGCCTGGGGGCAGGGCGGGCCCGGGACCAGGCCTTGATTGCGGTCTATGCCTGGTCGCTGTGCGACAGTCGTGATCAGCGCACCTTGATCGAGGCCGTGGACAAGGGCTGGTGGTATCAGGCACAGCTGCCCGGCGGCCGTTGCGTGGTCGCGTTGCATACCTGTCCTGCCGAGGCCGCCATGTTACAAGGGTGCCGGCCATCCTGGCTCGAACAGCTGGCGCGCACGCAGCATCTTCGATCGTTCTGCCAGGCTGATCAGTGGAGCCTGCCGCGTGCCTGCGATGCCAGCGGCAGCCAGTTGCAACACGGGCTGAGCGATGGATGGCTGGCGGTGGGCGATGCGGCCCTGGCCTTCGACCCCTTGTCATCCCAGGGGCTGTTCAATGCGCTCTACACCGGCTTGCGCGGTGCCCAGGCGGTGCACCAGGCCTTGCAGGGCCAGCCCCAGGCGCTGGCGCCTTATCGTCTTGTGTTGCAAAGCATCCGCCAGGCTTATGTGCGCCAGATCGACTACCACTACCGACGCGAACAACGCTGGCCGCGTGAGCCGTTCTGGCAGGCGCGCAACGGCCGTGTCGGGCAATGACAGGCAGAATGGGACGCGAACAGGCGGGTCTGGAATGGGCTGTTCAAATAATCACCAATTGCCTTGCGCCGCACCTGCCCCTTCTCTACAATTGCGCCCCTTGCTGTCGCGGCAGGCCATCATGTGCCTGTCCATGCGCAAGGCACACACGAGTCATTCACTCCTTGTCTGACCACATTTCGTGGCAGGCTACAACCCGTAAGGAGCATTCATGCGTCATTACGAAATCATCTTTCTGGTCCACCCGGATCAGAGCGAACAAGTCGGCGGCATGGTTGAGCGTTACACCAAGCTGATCGAAGAAGACGGTGGCAAGGTTCATCGTCTGGAAGACTGGGGCCGTCGTCAACTGGCCTATGCAATCAACAATGTTCACAAGGCTCACTACGTGATGCTGAACGTTGAGTGCACCGGCAAGGCCCTGGCCGAGCTGGAAGACAACTTCCGCTACAACGATGCCGTGATCCGTAACCTGGTCATCCGTCGCGACGAAGCCGTTACCGGCCAGTCCGAGATGCTCAAGGCTGAAGAGAACCGCAGCGAGCGCCGTGAGCGTCGTGACCGTCCTGAGCACTCTGACAGCGCCGATGGCGATGACAGCGACAACAGTGACGTTAGCGATAACGCTGACGAGTAATCCACGGACCTTTTGAGGAGCCTATTACATGGCACGTTTCTTCCGTCGTCGTAAATTCTGCCGCTTCACCGCTGAAGACGTGAAAGAGATCGATTACAAGGATCTCAACACTCTGAAAGCCTACGTATCGGAAACCGGCAAAATCGTTCCAAGCCGCATCACCGGTACCAAAGCTCGTTATCAGCGTCAGCTGGCCACCGCTATCAAGCGCGCCCGCTTCCTGGCCTTGCTGGCTTACACCGACAGCCACGGCCGCTGAGACCGGGTCGTCGACAAGACGTAACAAGGGATAGATCGCATGCGCGCCTTAGCTGAATTGATCATGCGCGGTCGTATGCAGGCCACTCTGATTGTGGCCGGATGTGCGGCATTGCCGCTGCTGTTCTGGTTGAGTGCTGCCGCAGGAAGCCTTGTGCTCCTGCGACGCGGGTTCAGTGATGCCGCCGGCATCCTGGCCTGGGCTCTACTGCCGGCCTTGGCCTGGTGGTATTTCGGTGAACCGCGTACCGCTATGGTGCTGGTCGGTTCGCTAGGCCTGGCAATGGTTTTGCGTGCCAGCGAGTCCTGGGTCCGTGTGCTGCTCGCCAGCGTGGCGTGGGGATTGTTGTATGCAGTGATCCTGGGTTCGGCGTTTCGCGAACCCATCGAGATGTTGTCGCAGGAGATTCAGAAACACCTGCCGGCAATGCTCCCCGGTATCTACGATCAGATGAGCGTAGAAGAGCGGGCCCGCCTGGGGTCATTGATTGCACCGGTCCTTAACGGCCTTATAGCGGCATTGTTGCAGATCGTCAGTGTGCTGACCCTGATGCTGGGGCGTTACTGGCAAGCGTTGTTGTACAACCCTGGCGGTTTCGGGCGCGAATTTCGCGCCGTGAGACTGCCGCGGATACCGATGTTCGTGCTGTTGGTGTGCATGCTGGTGGGACCGAACTTCGGTCCACACATGGCCATGTTGACACCGTTGTGCAGCGTGCCACTGGTGTTTGCGGGTGTGGCCCTGATTCATGGCCTGGTGGCTGAAAAGCGCCTGGCCAGGTTCTGGCTGGTGGGGTTGTACATCACGCTGCTGTTATTCATGCAGCTGATCTATCCGTTGCTCGTGGTCTTGGCCATTGTCGACAGCCTGATTGATTTTCGCGGCCGCCGGGGGTCGAAAGACGCCGGTAATGGTTCTGCGAACGGTGAAGGTTAAAAGTTAGAGGATTTCCACATGCAACTGATCCTTCTGGAAAAAGTCGCCAACCTGGGCAACCTGGGCGACAAAGTAAACGTCAAGGCCGGCTACGGTCGTAACTACCTGCTGCCTTACGGCAAGGCCACCCCTGCGACCGCTGCCAACCTGGCTGCGTTCGAAGAGCGTCGTGCCGAGCTGGAGCAACTGGCTGCCGACAAGAAAACTTCGGCCGAAACCCGCGCCGCCCAACTGGCCGAGCTGGAAGTGACCATCACTGCCACCGCTGGCGACGAAGGCAAGCTGTTCGGTTCGATCGGTACTCACGATATCGCTGACGCACTGACCGCCTCGGGCGTTGAAGTGTCGAAAAGCGAAATTCGTCTGCCGAACGGCACCATCCGTAACGTCGGTGAATTCGACGTGGCCGTGCACCTGCACAGCGACGTTGACGCAACCGTTCGCGTTGTCGTGGTGGCTGCTTAAGCAGCACATGGTCGTCTGGCGGGTTGACCGCCAGAGGATTAACATCGGGCACGATCCTGTTCACAGGTCGTGCCCTTTGTCTTTCTGCAAGCCTGATGAGTAACTCGAATTCCAGTGGCCATGAACGATATCTCCGCCCCCGAGCAGTACGATCTGCAAACCGCCGCCCTCAAGGTGCCGCCTCACTCCATCGAAGCCGAACAGGCTGTGCTCGGTGGCCTGATGCTGGACAACAACGCCTGGGAGCGCGTGCTCGATCAAGTCTCGGATGGCGACTTTTATCGTCATGATCACCGTCTGATCTTCCGGGCCATTGCGCGCCTGGCCGATCAGAACCTGCCGATCGACGTCGTGACCCTGTCCGAGCAACTGGACAAGGAAGGCCAGGCCTCGCAGGTCGGTGGCCTGGGCTACCTCAGCGAACTGGCCAAGAACACCCCGTCGGTGGCCAACATCAAGGCCTACGCGCAGATCGTTCGTCAGCGGGCCACCTTGCGCCAACTGATCGGCATCAGCAGCGAAATCGCCGACAGCGCCTTCAACCCCGAAGGCCGCACCGCCGAGGAAATCCTCGACGAAGCCGAGCGCCAGATCTTCCAGATTGCCGAGGCCCGTCCCAAGACGGGCGGTCCGGTGGGCGTCAATGACCTGCTGACCCGGGCCATCGACCGCATCGACACGCTGTTCAACAGCAACAACGCCATCACCGGCCTGTCCACCGGCTACACCGACCTGGACGAAATGACCAGTGGCATGCAGCCGTCCGACCTGATCATCGTGGCCGGTCGTCCGTCGATGGGCAAGACCACTTTCGCCATGAACCTGGTGGAGAACGCCGTCTTGCGCAGCGAGAAGGCCGTGCTGGTCTACTCGCTGGAGATGCCGGGCGAATCGCTGATGATGCGGATGCTGTCCTCGCTGGGGCGCATCGACCAGACCAAGATCCGCTCCGGTCAGCTGGATGACGACGACTGGCCGCGCCTGACCTCGGCGGTCAACCTGCTCAACGACCGCAAGCTGTTCATCGATGACACCGCCGGTATCAGCCCGTCGGAAATGCGCGCCCGGACGCGCCGTGTCGCCCGTGAACATGGCGAGATCGGCATGATCATGATCGACTACCTGCAGTTGATGAAAGTCCCCGGTGCCGCCGGCGACAACCGCACCAACGAGATCTCTGAGATCTCGCGCTCGCTCAAGGCACTGGCCAAGGAATTCAACTGCCCGGTCATCGCCCTGTCGCAGCTCAACCGCTCGCTGGAGCAACGTCCGAACAAGCGCCCGATCAACTCCGACCTGCGTGAGTCCGGTGCAATCGAGCAGGACGCCGACGTGATCATGTTCGTCTACCGTGACGAGGTTTACCACCCGGAAACCGAGTACAAGGGCATCGCCGAAATCATCATCGGCAAGCAGCGTAACGGCCCGATCGGCACCTCGCGCCTGGCGTTCATCGGCAAGTACACCCGCTTTGAAAACCTGGCGCCGGGCAGTTATCAGTTTGACGATGACTGATACGCGAGTCTTGTAGCCGCGTCCCTGCACCGACCTCTACCTGATAATCCGACCATCCCGGTCGGACTTGATCATTTTTTGTGCTATATTGCGCGCCGCGAATTCCCAGACGCGATCCGCCTCCCCTGACACCAACACCGGTCACCGTCATGCAAGCAGCCAAGCCGTTATTTGACTATCCCAAGTACTGGGCCGAATGTTTCGGGCCTGCGCCTTTCCTGCCGATGAGCCGGGAAGAGATGGATCAGTTGGGATGGGATTCGTGCGACATCATCATCATCTCCGGTGATGCCTACGTCGATCATCCATCCTTTGGCATGGCGATCATCGGCCGGCTGCTGGAGTCCCAGGGCTTCCGCGTCGGGATCATTGCCCAGCCGGACTGGACTTCCAAGGATGACTTCATGAAGCTCGGCGAGCCGAACCTGTTCTTCGGGGTCGCGGCCGGCAACATGGACTCGATGATCAACCGCTACACCGCCGACAAGAAGATCCGCTCCGACGACGCCTACACGCCGGGCGGCATGGCCGGCAAGCGTCCTGATCGCGCCAGCCTGGTGTACAGCCAGCGCTGCAAGGAAGCCTACAAGCATGTGCCAATCGTGCTCGGCGGCATCGAGGCTTCGCTGCGCCGCATCGCCCACTACGATTACTGGCAGGACAAGGTCCGCCACTCGATCCTGGTCGACGCCTGCGCCGACATCCTGCTGTACGGCAACGCCGAGCGCGCCGTGGTCGAGGTTGCCCAGCGCCTGTCCTACGGGCAGAAGATCGAAGACATCACCGATGTGCGTGGCACCGTGTTCGTGCGCCGCGACACGCCCAAGGGCTGGTACGAGGTCGACTCGACCCGCATCGACCGGCCGGGCAAGGTCGACAAGATCATCAACCCGTATGTGAACACCCAGGACACCGAGGCCTGCGCCATCGAGCAGTCCAAGGGCGAGGTCGAAGACCCCAACGAAGCCAAGGTCGTGCAGATTCTCGAAAGCCCGCGCATGACCCGCGACAAGACCGTAATCCGCCTGCCGTCGTTCGAGAAAGTGCGCAACGACCCGGTGCTTTATGCCCACGCCAACCGCGTGCTGCACCTGGAAACCAACCCGGGCAACGCCCGTGCGCTGGTGCAGAAGCATGGTGACACCGACATCTGGCTCAACCCGCCACCGATTCCGATGACCACCGAAGAAATGGACTACGTGTTCGGCATGCCTTATGCGCGCGTGCCACACCCGGCGTACGGCAAGGAAAAGATTCCGGCCTACGACATGATCCGTTTCTCGGTCAATATCATGCGTGGCTGCTTCGGCGGCTGCACCTTCTGCTCGATCACCGAGCACGAAGGCCGCATCATCCAGAACCGCTCCCACGAGTCGATCATTCGCGAGATCGAAGAGATCCGCGACAAGGTGCCGGGCTTCACCGGGGTGATCTCCGACCTCGGCGGGCCGACTGCCAACATGTACCGCATCGCCTGCAAGAGCCCGGAAATCGAATCGGCCTGCCGCAAGCCCTCGTGCGTGTTCCCTGGCATCTGCCCGAACCTGAACACCGACCACTCGGCGCTGATCAAGCTGTACCGCAGTGCCCGTGCCTTGCCAGGCGTGAAGAAAATCCTGATTGCCTCGGGCCTGCGCTACGACCTGGCCGTCGAGTCGCCGGAATACGTCAAGGAACTGGTGACCCATCACGTGGGCGGCTACCTGAAGATTGCCCCGGAACACACCGAGGAAGGCCCGCTCAACCAGATGATGAAGCCGGGCATCGGCAGCTACGACCGCTTCAAGCGCATGTTCGAGAAGTACTCGAAAGAGGCGGGCAAGGAGCAGTACCTGATCCCGTACTTCATCGCCGCCCACCCGGGCACCACCGACGAAGACATGATGAACCTGGCGCTGTGGCTCAAGGGCAACGGCTTCCGTGCCGACCAGGTGCAGGCGTTCTACCCCTCGCCGATGGCCTCGGCGACCGCCATGTACCACTCCGGCAAGAACCCGCTGCGCAAGGTCACCTACAAGAGCGACAACCTGACCATCGTCAAGAGCGATGAGCAGCGCCGCCTGCACAAGGCCTTCCTGCGCTACCACGATCCGAAGGGCTGGCCGATGCTGCGCGAAGCGCTGGAACGCATGGGCCGTAGCGACCTGATCGGGCCGGGCAAGGATCAGTTGATCCCGTTGCACCAGCCGGCGACCGACAGCTACCAGAGCGCCCGTCGCAAGAACTCGACGCCGTCGGGCAGCCACAAGGTCGGCAAGAGCGATGTCACCAAAGGCAGCGGCAAGATCCTGACCCAGCACACCGGCCTGCCACCGCGTGCCAGTGACGGCAGCAAGCCGTGGGACAAGCGCGAACAGGCCAAGGCCGCCGCCGAAGCCCGCAACAAACAGGCCGCGCGCGACCGCGCCCAGGCCAAGAAGGGCGGCAACAAGCCGACGCGACAGCCCGTCTTGCCACGCTGAGACCGTTTGCCTGACGGCAAGACGCCAACCTTCGGGTTGGCGTCTTGCGTTTGGGCGTGCAGCCTGCAGGGCTGACCAGCCCCACTGGCTGACGGTTGGCGCCCATCGCCTGCGCCGGCCATTGCGCCCTTTTTGTGTGCGCATCTGCGCACGCACAATGAACTCTGGCGCCAAGGTGGTGCTCGGCCTGCCTTTAGGCGCATTATTCAGGCCTTGGGCGCCGGGCCTGTCGCCGATGGCATAAGTCTTGCGCGGCCCAGGCACTTGTTCAGGCTCGCAGGAGGCACGCCGTGTCGATTCATATCGCCTTGCATCACGTCACGCATTACCGCTACGAACGCGCAGTCGAACTCGGGCCTCAAGTGGTACGCCTGCGGCCGGCTGCCCATAGCCGCACGCGGGTGCTGTCCTACTCGCTCAAGGTGCTGCCGGACAACCACTTCATCAACTGGCAGCAGGACCCGCAGGGCAACTACCTGGCACGCCTGGTCTTCCCCGAGAAGACCAACGAGTTGCGTATCGAGGTCGACCTGGTCGCGGAAATGGCGGTGTTCAACCCGTTCGACTTTTTCCTCGAGCCCTATGCCGAAAAGATTCCGTTCACCTACGCCAGCGAAGAGCTGCGTGAACTGGCGCCGTACCTGGAAAAGCTGCCGCTGACGCCGAAGTTCGAGGCCTACTTGCAAGGCATTGCGCGCGAGCCGTTGCCGAGCATCGATTTTCTGGTAGCGCTCAACCAGCGGGTCAACAGCGACATCGGCTACCTGATCCGCATGGAGCCCGGGGTGCAAACCCCTGAGCATACATTGAGCAATGCCTCCGGCTCATGCCGGGACTCGGCCTGGCTGCTGGTGCAGTTGCTGCGTCACCTAGGGTTGGCGGCACGCTTCGTGTCCGGTTACCTGATCCAGCTCAAGGCCGATGTCCAGGCGCTGGACGGCCCGTCCGGCACCGACGTGGACTTCACCGACCTGCACGCCTGGTGCGAGGTGTATCTGCCGGGCGCCGGTTGGGTCGGCCTGGACGCCACCTCCGGCCTGCTGGCCGGTGAAGGGCATATTCCGCTGGCCTGCAGCCCGGAGCCGTCGTCGGCGGCGCCGATCAGCGGGCTGGTCGAGCCGTGCGAAAGCGAATTCAGCCACGAGATGTCGGTAACCCGCATCTGGGAAGCACCGCGCGTGACCCAGCCGTACACCGACACGCAGTGGGACGAGATTCTTGCGCTCGGGCAACAGATTGACCGTGACCTGGAGCAGGGCGATGTGCGCCTGACCATGGGCGGCGAGCCCACCTTCGTGTCCATCGACGACCGCGACGGCGCCGAATGGAACACCGCCGCCCTGGGCCCTAACAAGCGACGCCTGTCGGCGCAATTGTTCCAGCGCCTGCGCGAGCATTACGCGCCCGGCAGCCTGGTGCATTTCGGCCAGGGCAAGTGGTATCCCGGCGAGCAACTGCCGCGCTGGTCGCTGAACTGCTTCTGGCGCAAGGACGGCCAGCCAGTGTGGCGCAATCCCGAGCTGGTCGCCGATGAGCAGCGTGATCATGGCGCCACCAGCGAACTGGCCGCCCGCTTCCTGGCCAGTGTCGCCGAACGCCTGGGCGTGGCCTCGCGCTTCGTGTTCCCGGCGTATGAAGACAATTTCTACTACCTGTGGCGCGAAGGCCAGTTGCCGGTCAACGTCAGTGCCATCGACGCGCGGCTGAGCGACGAGATGGAGCGTGCGCGCTTGCGCAAGGTGTTCCATCAGGGCCTGGACAAGGTCATCGGCCAGGTGCTGCCGCTGGCCCGTACCGCTGCCGGCGAGCAGTGGCAGAGTGGGCGCTGGTACCTGCGTGATGAACATTGCCGCCTGGTGCCGGGCGATTCGGCGCTGGGCTATCGCCTGCCGTTGGCCTCGCAGCCCTGGGTCAAGGCGGCTGAATACCCGTTCATTCACCCCAATGATCCCAATCAGGATTTCCCGGCGCTGGCGGATGCCGCCAGTCTGGCCACGGCGGCGCCTGCTAGCGCAGACGACACCGAGCGCACACCGGAAATCGACGAGTCTGCCGACTGGCTGACCCGCACCGCACTGTGTGCCGAAGTGCGCGAAGGGCGCCTGTACCTGTTCCTGCCACCGTTGCAGAAACTTGAGGAATTCCTGGAGCTGGTGGCCGTGATCGAGGCCACCGCCGAAGAGCTGCAGTGCCCGGTCCTGCTCGAAGGCTACGAGCCGCCGAGCGATCCGCGCCTGGCCAACTTCCGCATCACCCCGGACCCGGGTGTGATCGAGGTCAACGTGCAGCCGTCCGCCAGTTGGGATGAGCTGGTCGAGCGCACCGAGTTTCTTTACGAGCAGGCGCGCCTGACCCGCCTGACCACCGAGAAATTCATGATCGACGGGCGCCACACCGGCACCGGCGGTGGCAACCATTTCGTGCTCGGTGGCGCGACGCCCGGCGATTCGCCGTTCCTGCGCCGTCCTGACCTGCTGCGCAGCCTGATCAGCTACTGGCATAACCACCCCTCGCTGTCGTACCTGTTTTCCGGGCTGTTCATCGGCCCGACCTCCCAGGCGCCGCGCATCGACGAGGCGCGCAACGACTCGTTGTACGAGCTGGAAATTGCCTTTGCGCAAATGCCGGCCCCCGGCGAGGAGGTCGCGCCCTGGCTGGTCGACCGTTTGCTGCGCAACCTGTTGATCGATGTCACCGGCAACACGCACCGCGCCGAGTTCTGCATCGACAAACTGTATTCGCCCGACAGCGCCAGCGGCCGCCTGGGCCTGCTGGAGCTGCGCGCCTTCGAGATGCCGCCGCATGCGCGCATGAGCCTGGCCCAGCAACTGTTGCTGCGGGCCCTGGTGGCGCGTTTCTGGCGCGAGCCTTACCAGCCCGAGCGGCTGGCGCGCTGGGGCACCGAACTGCATGATCGCTTCATGCTTGCGCATTTCATCGAGCAGGATTTTGCCGATGTCATCACCGAACTCAACGAGGCAGGGTATCCGCTGAAAGCCGAGTGGTTCGCCGCGCACCTGGAATTTCGTTTTCCCAAGGTGGGCGACTACGAGGTCAATGGCATCGAGCTGGAACTGCGCCAGGCGCTGGAGCCCTGGCATGTGCTGGGTGAGGAGGGTTCCGGCGGCGGGGCGGTGCGCTACGTCGACTCCTCGCTGGAACGGCTCCAGGTGCGCCTCAAGGGCCTTGCGCCGCAGCGCTACGTGCTGACCTGCAACGGCATTCCGGTGCCGCTGCAACCGACCGGTACGGTGGGTGAGTTCGTGGCCGGGGTGCGTTACCGTGCCTGGCAGCCTTCCAATTGCCTGCAACCGACCATCCCGGTGCATGCGCCGCTGGTTTTCGACCTGGTAGACACCTGGATGCAGCGCTCACTGGGTGGCTGCGAGTATCATGTCGCCCATCCGGGCGGGCGCAACTACGAGACCCTGCCGGTCAACGGCAACGAAGCGGAAAGCCGGCGCCTGGCGCGCTTTTTCCGTTTCGGTCATACACCGGGCAAACTCAGTGTGCCGGCGCTCAATATTAACGCCGAGCTGCCGATGACGCTGGATATGCGCCGCCACCGACCGGCGCCCCGGGACTGACCGATCGTGATTGACGGCCCGCCGCCTTGCATGACCTGCAAGGCGGCGTAAAAACGTAGCGAGCACAATCGTTTCATACGACCGCACTCGGCAGCACCGTAGTGACATCCGTGTGAGTCAACCTGTCGTACCCATCGCCATCTGCCGAGCCTTGCATGCCTGATCTGCTTGACTGTTACCCCTTTTCGCCGGGGACCTACCACGAGATGCTCGACGCCCCAGGCACGTTGCGTGCGCACTGGCGGCGCCTGCATGCGCATCTGCAACGCAGCAGTCCGACGCAACTGGTGCAGCGTCAGGCCTTGCTGACCCGGCAGATCCAGGAAAACGGCGTGACCTACAACGTCTATGCCGACCCCAAGGGCGCCGACCGGCCCTGGGAGCTGGACCTGTTGCCGCATGTGATTGCGGCCGATGAATGGCAACAGATCGAAGCCGGCATCGCCCAGCGTGCACGCCTGCTCAATGCCGTGCTGGCCGACCTTTACGGGCCGCAGACCCTGATCGCCGAAGGCTTGCTGCCGGCCGAACTGGTGTTCGGACACGACAACTTCCTGTGGCCATGCCAAGGCATGAAACCGCCCGAAGGCACCTTTCTGCACATGTATGCAGTGGACCTGGCACGCACCCCTGACGGACGCTGGTGGGTGACTGCCGACCGTACCCAGGCACCCTCGGGCGCCGGTTATGCCCTGGAAAACCGCCAGAGCGTTGCCCGCGCCCTGCCGGAAATCTACCGCGACCTCAAGGTCCGTCACCTGGCGGGTTTTTTCGACACCTTGCAGCAGACCCTGGCCCGCCAGGCGCCGGCCGACCAGGAGGCGCCGCTGGTGGTGCTGCTGACGCCGGGACGTTTCAACGAAAGCTACTTTGAACACCTGTACCTGGCGCGCCACCTGGGTTACCCGCTGGTCGAAGGCGGCGACCTCACGGTGCGTGATGCCAAGGTCTACCTCAAGACCCTGAGCGGCCTGCGCCGGGTTCACGCCATCATGCGCCGGCTCGACGACGACTTCTGCGACCCGCTGGAGCTGCGCACCGATTCGGCCCTGGGCGTGCCGGGGCTGCTTGAAGCGGTACGCCAGGGCCAGGTACTGGTAGCCAACGCACTGGGCAGCGGCGTGCTGGAATCGCCCGGCCTGCTGGGGTTCCTGCCCAAGATCTGCGAGCACCTGTTCGGCGAAACGCTGCTGTTGCCGTCGATCGCGACCTGGTGGTGCGGTGAGCCGCCAGTGCTGGAGCAGGCGCTGGAGAAACTGCCCGACCTGCTGTTCAAGCCGACCTTTCCGTCGCAACGTTTTGCGCCGGTGTTCGGTCGTGACCTGGATGACACGCAGCGCGAGGCTTTGGCTCGGCGCATTCAGGCGCGTCCCTACGCCTATGTGGCCCAGGAACTGGCGCAGTTGTCCCAGGCACCGGTGTTACAGGACGACGGTACCGCCCTGGAGCCGCGTGCGATTGGCATGCGCCTGTACGCGGTGGCCAGCGAAGAAGGCTACCGGGTATTGCCTGGCGGCCTGACCCGTGTCGCGGCGCAAGCCAATGCCGACGTGGTGTCGATGCAGCGTGGCGGGGCCAGCAAGGACACCTGGGTGCTGGGCGAGCGTGCCCATGCCAGCGAACCCTGGAAGGGGCGGCGCAGCATCGGCGTGCATGACCTGATTCGCCGCGACCCCTACCTGCCGTCGCGGGTGGTGGAAAACCTGTTCTGGTTCGGCCGTTACAGCGAACGCTGCGACGACAGTGCGCGGCTGCTGCGCATCATGCTGGCGCGCTACATCGACGGCGACGACCCGTTGGCCTTGCAGGCGGCGGTCGAACTGGCCGAGCGCCTGGGACTGCTGCCCGAGGTCGAAGAAGACGAGACCCTGGAGCAGCGCCTGCTGACCGCTGTTGTAGGGGAAGACTGGGTGTTCAGCCTGCGCGCCAGCCTGCAGCGCTTGCAGTGGGCCGCCTCGCAGGTGCGCGGCAAGCTGTCCCGGGAAAACTGGCAGGCGCTGATCGAGTTGCAGCGCGAAGCCCAGAGCCTGGAAACCGAGACGCCGGACTTTGGCGAGTTGCTGGACTTTCTTAACCGCCTGGTGATGTCGCTGGCGGCGCTGTCCGGGTTTGCCCTGGACGACATGACCCGTGACGAAGGCTGGAGCTTTCTGATGATCGGCCGGCGCATCGAACGCCTGCGCTTTCTCAGCAACACCCTGGCGGCCTTTCTGCGCGGGGCGGCGGTCAAGGACCAGCCGGCGCTGGAGTGGCTGCTGGAGCTGGGCAACAGCAGCATCACCTACCGCTCGCGCTACATGGCCGTGCCGCAGCTGATCCCGGTGCTGGACCTGCTGCTGCTCGACGAGCAGAACCCGCATGCCGTGCTGTTCCAGCTCAAGCAGGTGTCGCGCTCGTTGCGGCGCCTGAACGAAACCTTCGACTCGCCGCGTGACAACAGCCTGGCTGACCTGTCCCGGCAGTTGGCGCGTGTTGACCTGGGCAACCTGGAAAACCCGTTGTTCGGTGACAGCGGCGTGGCCTCGGCGCTGGAAGCGCTGGCCGACCTGTTGCAAGCCGTGGGCGATGCCAGTGGCCAGGTCTCCGATCGCCTGGCACTGCGCCATTTTGCCCATGTCGATGATGTCAGCCAGCGTACGGTGTCCGTCTGATGAGTGCTCACTACCAGATCTTTCACGATACTCACTACCACTACGACAGCCCGGTCTCGCTGGCTCAGCAACTGGCGCACCTGTGGCCACGCAACAGTCCGTGGCAGCGCTGCCTGGAGCAGCAACTGGAAATCAGCCCGGTGCCGACCATGCGCCGCGACGAGCTGGATGTGTTCGGCAACCCGGTGACCCGCCTGGCCTTCGAGCGCCCGCACGACGAGTTGCAGATCAATGCCCAATTGCGCGTCGAGGTGCTCGAGCGTCCGGTGCTGGACTTCGAACAGTCCAGCGCCTGGGAGCTGACCCGCAATGCCCTGACCTACAGCGCCCAGCCCTTGAATGCCAACATTCTGGATGCCTGTCGCTATCGCTTCGAATCGCCCTACATTCACCTCAAGCGTGCGTTCACGGACTTCTCCGACGACTGCTTCGTGCCGGGTCGCCCGGTACTGCTGGGCGCCCAGGCCTTGATGGAAAAGATCTTCAAGGAGTTCACCTTCGACGCCGAGGCCACCCAGGTTGCCACGCCGCTGGTGGAAGTGCTGGAGCGCCGGCGCGGGGTTTGCCAGGACTTCGCCCACCTGATGCTTGCCTGCCTGCGCTCGCGTGGCCTGGCGGCGCGCTATATCAGCGGCTACCTGCTGACCCAGCCACCTCCCGGCCAGCCCCGGCTGATCGGCGCCGATGCCTCGCACGCCTGGGTGTCGGTGTTCTGTCCGGCCCTGGGTTGGGTCGATTTCGACCCGACCAACAATATCCAGCCGGCGCTGGAGCACATCACCCTGGCCTGGGGCCGGGATTTTTCCGATGTATCGCCCCTGCGCGGTGTGATCCTGGGTGGCGGCAGCCATGACCCGGAAGTCAGCGTGACGGTGATGCCGGTCGAAGGCTGACCGCAGGCGGCGTCACGTTGCCGCAGATGATTGGAACCCTGGCCCGGATCAGGCAGTCTTCTCGGCACACCCTATTATTCTCAGGAGTTTTACATGAGCGCCAAGCTTGTGATGCTGTCCCTGTTGACCCTGGCCAGCGGCCAGGTGCTGGCCGCCGAATGCAAGGCCACGGTCGAGTCCAACGACATGATGCAATTCACCACCCCGGCCGTTGAAATCGACAAGAGCTGCAAGACTTTCACCGTCGAGCTCAAGCACATCGGCAACCTGCCCAGGAATGTCATGGGCCACAACTGGGTGCTGACCAAAGAGAGCGACATGCAAGGCGTCGCCACCGATGGCATGAGCGCCAGTATCGATAACGGTCATATCAAGGAAGGCGACACCCGCGTCATCGCCCATACCAAACTGATCGGTGGCGGTGAAAGCGATTCGGTGACCTTCGATGTCTCGAAGCTCGATCCGGCAGAAAAATACAAATTCTTCTGCTCGTTCCCTGGCCACGTCGCCGTGATGCAAGGCGATGTAATCCTGAAGTAATTCCGTTCAGAACCCTGCAGAATCCCGTAGTACCGACTGGGCGGCGATCCGCTTCAGCCGGGAACGGCGCACCACGGTATCGGGAAAGGCCATGACACCCCTCAGGCCCTTCCCGCCAGCCATCAAGGCGCGTAAGGCAATTCCCGCTTGTGCTGGGTCTTGGCATAGGTCTCGCTGATGATCCTGAACGCCTCTTCACGCACCGGCTCGCCATGCAGAAAGGCATCGATCTCGGTATAGGTCACGCCATGCGCCGCCTCGTCCGGCTTGCCGGGGGCCAGGTCTTCCAGATCGGCAGTGGGCACTTTCTCTACCAGAAACTCCGGCGCACCAAAACTGCGGGCGATAGCACGCACCTGGTTCTTCACCAGGCCGCTCAGCGGTGCCAGGTCGCAGGCGCCATCACCAAACTTGGTGAAAAAGCCCATCACCGCCTCAGCCGCATGGTCCGTGCCGATCACCAGGCCCTGGCAGGCACCCGCGATGGTGTACTGCGCCACCATGCGTGCACGGGCCTTGGTATTGCCGACCACGAAATCCACGGCTGCCGGTGTCTGGTCGTCGAACGCCCTGACCTCGGCCACCAGAGCCTTGACACTGGGGCCGATATTCACGGTATGGCGCTCATCCGGGGCAATGAAGTCCACGGCGGCGGTGGCTTCGTGCTCATCATGCTGGACGTGATAAGGCAGGCGTACCGCCACAAAGCGATAGGCAGTGTCGCCGGTGCTTTCGCGCAGCTCACGCACCGCACGCTGGGCCAGCAAGCCTGCAGCCAGGGAATCGACGCCGCCACTGATGCCCAGTACCAGGGCCTTGAGGCGGGCATTGCGCAGGCATTGCTTGATGAACTCGACACGTCGGGTCACTTCGGCCTGCAGCGCAGCGTCATCGGCAAACGGCGGCTGGACCTTGAGGTGTTCGGCAATCTGGCGTTGTAGGGCTTGCATGAAACGCTCCTTGTGAAATGAGGATTGGAGACTTATTTGCCGGGCTCTGCGGGCACCTTGAACACATGGCGCAGGTAGGCGACAAAGTTGGGATCCTTGCACTGGGCCTTGCCCGGCTCATCGGAAATCTTCGCCACCGGCTGGCCGGCGCAGGCCGTCATTTTCAGCACCATGTTCATCGGTTTGACACCCGGAATGTCGGCCGTCAGGTTGGTGCCGATACCAAAACTGACATTGATGCGCCCGCGCAGTGCCCGAAAAATCTCCAGGGCGCGTGGCAGGCTCAGGCCATCGGAAAACACCAGGGTCTTGCTCATCGGCTCGATGCCCAGCTTATGGTAGTGGGCAATGCATTTTTCGGCCCACTTCACCGGGTCACCCGAGTCATGCCGCAAACCGTCGAACAGCTTGGCAAAATACAGATCGAAATCGCTCAGGAAGGCATCGGTGGTGATGCAGTCGGTCAGGGCAATACCCAGCAGGCCGCGGTATTCGCGCACCCAGCAGTCGAGGGCGGCGCTCTGGCTGTCGATCAGCCGTGGCCCCAGTTGCTGGTGCGCCATGATCCACTCATGGGCCATGGTGCCCAGTGGTTTGATGTCCATTTTCTGCGCCAGGTGCACATTGCTGGTGCCGACGAACTGGCCGGGGAAATCGCGCTTGAGCACTTCGACCACGGTTTCCTGCACGGCATAGGAAAAGCGTCGGCGCGTACCGAAGTCGGCGACTTTCAGTTCCGC
Organism: Pseudomonas sp. Leaf127; assembly: GCF_001423155.1. NCBI lineage: Bacteria > Pseudomonadati > Pseudomonadota > Gammaproteobacteria > Pseudomonadales > Pseudomonadaceae > Pseudomonas > Pseudomonas sp. Leaf127. Next base: position 605,410 of record NZ_LMOA01000022.1, read on the forward strand.
CAGTTCATCGGCAGCAGCATTGGCGCTCAACCAGTCGAACTTGGCGTGCAACTGGTCGCGGGCCTGATCGAGGATGATTTCCGGATGCCGGTGACGATTGCGCACCTCGCTGACAATGGCCAGCAGCGGTACTTCAAAGAGAATCACATGCAGCCACGGCCCGTGCAGGCGAATGCACAATTCATCGTTCTCGACACTGGCCTTTACATAACGTGTATTGAAGCGGAACAGGCCGAGAAAGCGCAGGAAATCCGGCTTCAGAAAGGTGATGTTTTCCAGGAAGCCCAGTTGCTCGTCACCCAGCGACAGCTCGCACAACCGCTCGATCTGCTGGCGAATTTCCGGCAGGTAAGGGCGCAGGTCCTCGCCATTGCGGCAGCGAAACTCCCATTCCACATCCACGTTCGGGTAGTTGTGCAGCACGGCCTGCATCATGGTCAGCTTGTAGAAATCGGTGTCGATCAGGTTCTGCACGATGCGTTCGGAGAAAGCGCTCTCGCTCATCGGGTGACTCCGGCATGGCCGCGCGCACGGCGCGACCTGGACAAAAGTAGGTTTGGCAGCACGAGGCTCAAGGGTCAGGCCGCCTGATCGATGTGCGTACCGAGAGCGACATGATGCCAGCGGTGGAGGGCGAGGGGGGATTTCTTTCATCAGGACAGGGGCGTGAGCGGGTTATTTCAACATCGCTTACTTGATAAGGGATAAGTTCGTATGGTGTGTAGGATTTATCCTGAAGTTATGTAAGTGGTGTCTTTGAATTAAGGCGGTCGGTAGACTTTTTCTGGTCGCAGTGTAGGGTTTTCATCTCAATGGAGTGTTGAAGGTATTTTAATGAAACCCAGTTGTTTGCCGGTTAAAGGCACCGTGCTGGCCAGTCTTTTGTTTTTGGCAGGCTGCTCGCAAGAGTTTGCAACCTTGCATTTCGATAATGCCGTGGACAGGAGATTCCAGGTGCCAGGGCGCGAAGAAAAGATGAACTATCGTGAGGCGTTGCTTGATGAGTTATCAAAACGGGACGTCAATGTCGAGCAGCTGGAAGTCCTGCCGGATAAAAAAGATGCCCACGCACTTCACCTTCGTGTCAGTCGCTCACTGGACCCACTGCAAAGGGCGCGCATTCAGCATTATCTTGCACAGCAGCTGGATGATCGCAAGGCGGCCAGCTATGCCGCCACGCTGGACACTTATCCCGAGCGGGTGAAACTTCCAGAGGGCAGAGGCACGCCTGATCTTTCCGAGAGGGCCAGGACGTTCAGTCTTGAGCCCCAAGGCCAGCCGACGATAAACATCCTCAGGGTCGGAAATTATATAGAGCTGGTGTTGAATACAACGTCATCGCTCATGCAGTGTGAGATTTCATATTCCCTGGAAAAGGGCTTGCCTTTTTATACCGTGAGGCTGGTTTCGGATGAGCCGGGGCAGGCGCAAAAGACTGATCATAATGCCGAGGTCACTGGACGCGTGTCCCAGGGTGCCTATGCTGGCGTTATTGAAGCCGACCTCAGGTTTCATGATCCGAAACTGGCCAGGCTTGTTGATGAAGGCAAGGTCGATGTCAGGATGAAATCCAGGCCATTCAAGGGGATCGAGGACCTTAACTTCATTATTGACGGGCTGGGTCATGGCAGTCACCAGAATGGCGCTCTTTCCTCAGGTGCCTATTATGCGCGTCAGCGCCAATGCGACGAGTTGGCAAGGGATTTGGGCAGGCCGTTTTCATTTCATATGGGCGAAGGGCTGGATCGACTGTCCCGTGTGACATTCAAGGGGGGCCGATCAACGTGACAGGTTGACTGGCTTGAACAAGCGGGCCTGCTCCATCCGGACAGGTCCGCCATTCAATTTGACGACCAGAGCGTTGCCTTGGGAATTTGAAAGCCTGGCTACCGTAGACGCGAAGCATGACATTACCGGGGCCCGAAGCGGGCCCGGTGCTCGGCCGGCGTGATGCCGAAGGCCTTGACGAAGCGCCGGATCAGCGTCGACTCATTGCCCAGCCCGCAGCGGTGCGCCAGGGTCTTGAGCGGGCTGCTGGAGGTCACGAGCAGGCGGCGCACCTCTTCAAGGCGCAGCGCCTCAACCCGCTTGCTTGGTGTGTGGCCGGTATGCGCCTGGTATTTGCGCACGAATGTGCGCTCGCTCATGTTCATGTACGCCGCCAGCGCCGCCACGGATAAATCCTTGTCCAGATGAGCCGTCATCCAGGCATGCAGGTCCGAGAACTGCGGGCTTTGGGCTTGCAGGGCAAGGGTTGGGCTGAACTGGTCCTGATCGCCCGGGCGCTTGAGAAACACCACCAGGTGCCGTGCCACTTCCAGGGCCGCTGCGTGCCCAAGGTCCTGCTCGACGATGGCCAGGGCCAGATCGATCCCGGAGGTGACGCCAGCAGAGGTCCACACATTGCCATCGTTGATGAAGATGGGCCCGCGCTTGACCGACACGCTCGGGAAACGCTGTTCCAGTTCATCGTAGGCCGACCAGTGGGTGGTGACGTTGCGACCTTCCAGTTTGCCGGCTGCCGCCAGGGCAAAGACGCCGGTGCAGACTGAAACCAGGCGCTGTGCGGTATGGGTCTGTTCGACAAAACGGGAGAAACCGGGGTCCTGGCAGAACGCCTGGATGCCTGGCCCGCCGGGAACAATAAGGGTATGCGCTGGCGCTGTTTCAGCCTCCAGTGGCTCGGCCTTGAGGGAAAAGCCCGACAGCACGGGCGTGTCGGCCTGCAGCGCAATGATCGAAAGCGAGTAGGGCTGCCAGGGGGGCGTGGCGTAGTGATTGGCGGCGATGAAGACATCCAGTGGCCCGCCCAGGTCCAGCAGGCTGACGCCGGGGTAGGTGACAAACTGTATCAACTTGGCAAGCACGGCAAAGGGCTCCACGACCGACAGCGCGGGTGAGCGTGACCGCTTTGGCGGGAATGATCAATGCTTTGTCATTTTCCGGCCGGGCTGCTCACGTAGTGTGCCCTTGCGTCTGGGGGGCATCTTCCAGACGCGTTCAGGGCCGCGCTGCAGGCCTGAATAAGCGTGCCCATTTATTTCTTCGCGCAGGGAGTCCGATGTCATGCCACGCCTTGTCAGCAATCTGATGGAGTTCGAAACCACAATGGACCCCGCGCTTGGCCAGGCGATCAACAGCATGCTGGCCTTGATCGATGAGCAATCGGAGCACTGTAAAGGCTGCGAGATGCGCCCATCCGGACATGCCAATGGCTGGATCATCGAATGCTCATGGCGTGACACCCGCTCGATGCACGCCCACTTCGCCTCACCGTCCCTGCAGGTGCTTATCAATCTGCTGATTTCACGCTCGACCCGGATTGCTTTTGGTCTGGGTGCCAGTCGGGGCGCGAAGGACGCCAGTGTCAGCGCGGCTCATTCTTCATCCCAGAAGGTCACATAGACCAGGCTGTCGAGGCCGACGCTGGCCTTGAATGAAAAGGGCCGGCCCAAAGCCCGGAGCTGGTCGGTGCAGGTGCGCTTGAGCTGCTCGAGGGTATTCTCGGCTGACTGATCCGCAGGCGCGTCAACGGTGCCCAGAATGAAGTTCAGCATCACGATGGCCGACACTTCGCCGTACGGCACCTTGGGCATGCTGAGTGGACGGGGCCTGATAGCCAGGTGCAGCCGCACCTTGCCCTCGTTCAATAACCCTCTGAGGTCGGCATTCTCGATGTTCAGGGACACCGGAACCTGCACCTTGCGCTGCGCTGCGGATGGCAAGGTCGTGCGCAGTTCTCCTCGCATATTCGGCGTCCCGAGATTGTCGAACATGACCCCTTCGATGGGTTCGAGCCTGGTATACGCCAACCACGCCGGCCGCAGCCCTACCTGCACTGCACACAGCAGCCCCTGGCGCGGCCGCCCGGGCAGGTAGGGCATGTAGGTCTTCGGTAGCAGGGCACGGATTTCCATGTAGGTGTACGGTTCAAAGATGACCGGCTTCAGGGCCGCCTCAACGTCACCGGCGGGAAGGGTGTCGGCGGAATCGACTTTCGCGGTGGTCAGCGACATCTTGAAGGCCGGCTGCTGGCGTGCCTCGATGATGCCCTTGAGGTACCACTTGATCATTTCCTTCTGCCGGTCATCGAGCGCATCCTTGCGCGCCAGCAGGTGCATCACCCAGGGGTCGTCGCTGTCACGCTCGATCTGCAGGGCGCCGGGGGCGATGCCCATTTTTTCGAAGGCGCGCGCCAGCTTCGATTCGTTGGAGTAAGGCGATGCCGCGCTGACCACTTCACTGTTGTGCAGCCCATCGGCTGAAAAGATCAGGGTGGCCAGTTTTTCCTTGCAACCGACCAGCAGCGTGCTCAGTAACAGGATCAGGCAGGTGGAGAACTTCATGGGCGTCCTTGCGGGGTGTGGCTGACTTCGGTGGCGCGTCATGCGCCGGGCTCTTTATACGGATCACGCTCTGGTTTGCAAAGCCAGGGCTGGATATGCAGGCTTGCGTCTGCACCACTGGCAGGGGCCGCGCGCAGGGCGCGAGTTCATGCCCAAATGGAATGACATCCAGCGCATTGCTCGTTTGCCCTTCCTCGTCCGCCCGGTTATCAATACCCTTGCGATCAATCGTACCCGCCGACAGCTTTTCCGGCGTTACGCCCACAATCCACTAATCTCAAAATGGTGCGTCCCGTAGCGTTTCCGCACCGCCAGTGTGCACTTCGGTGACAGATCCGGTTACCGTCAGGTTGCCCATCTCTGGATGGGTGGGTTGCTGCTTTTTGTCTCCCGTGGTTGCGCTTTTTTGTGTGTTGGTTGCAACCAATTGAAACAGACGGTTGCACCTCCTTGTGTTGCTGGCCCGCCGCCGTGCAAATGTTGCTCCGGCGTTGTGTTTTGGAAAAATAAAAAAATGATGGCACGGCGCTTGCTGAAAGCAATTTCGTAGTCGCAGTGCTAACTAAAAAAACCCAGGAGCACCACTCATGTCGCAGACGTTCTACCGGAAAGGCTTTCTTGCAATGGCCGTGGCAACGGCATTGGGCGTGTCGTCTTTTGCGCAGGCGGACGTGAAGATCGGTGTCGCCGGTCCCATGACCGGCGCCAATGCGTCGTTTGGCGAGCAGTATATGAAGGGTGCACAGGCCGCAGCCGATGCCATCAACAAGGCCGGCGGCGTCAATGGCGAGAAGATCGTGCTGGTGGCCGGTGACGATGCGTGCGAGCCCAAGCAGGCCGTGGCTGTGGCCAACCGCCTGGTTGACCAGGACAAGGTCGTGGGCGTGGTCGGGCACTTCTGCTCCTCTTCGACCATTCCGGCTTCTGAGGTGTACAGCGATGCCGGTGTGATCGCTATCACTCCCGGCTCCACCAACCCGACCGTCACCGAGCGCGGGCTCAAGGAAGTGTTCCGCATGTGTGGCCGCGACGACCAGCAGGGCATTGTCGCCGGCGACTACATCGTCGATGTGCTCAAGGGCAAGAAAGTGGCGGTGATCCACGACAAGGACACCTATGGCCAGGGCCTGGCCGATGCGACGCAGAAACAACTGATCGCACGGGGCGTGAAACCGGTGTTGTATGAAGGCCTGACCCGTGGCGAGAAAGACTTCAGCGCCCTGGTCACCAAGATCCGCTCCACCGGCGCCGATGTCGTGTACTTCGGCGGCCTGCACCCCGAGGCCGGCCCACTGGTGCGCCAACTGCGCGAGCAGGGCCTCAAGGACATCAAGTTCATGTCCGACGACGGCATTGTCACCGACGAACTGGTCACCACCGCTGGCGGCGCGCAATACGTCGATGGCGTGTACATGACCTTCGGCGCCGACCCGCGCCTGCTGCCTGACAGCAAGGCGGTGGTCGACGAGTTCCGCAAGTCCGGCTACGAGCCTGAAGGCTATACCCTCTACGCCTATGCCTCGCTGCAGGCGCTGGCCGCCGGCTTCAACGGCGCCAAGTCCAACAAGGGCGACGCCGCCGCTGCATGGCTCAAGGCCAACCCGGTCAAGACCGTCATGGGCGAGAAGACCTGGGATGCCAAGGGCGACCTGAAAATCTCCGACTACGTGGTCTACCAGTGGGACGCGACAGGCAAGTACAAACAACTCGAAAAACAGAAGTAATCCGTCTGCAATAAGCCCCTGCGCCTGAAACGCGGGGGCCGGATACGGGCGCCACAGGCGTGGCCCCGGCTTCTTCCGAGCCTGACTACCTGCTGGCCGCTGTCCTTTGAAGAGGTGCGGCAGGCAGGACCCTGAGCGGCCTTCAAGTGTGTGAGCGTGCGTGATGGACGGTATTTTCCTGCAACAAATGGTCAACGGCCTGACCCTCGGGTCGGTCTACGGCCTGATCGCCATCGGCTACACGATGGTCTACGGCATCATCGGCATGATCAACTTCGCCCACGGCGACGTGTACATGATCTCCGCCTACCTGACCGCCATCGGTCTGGCAGTCCTGTCGTTCTTCGGCATGGAGTCGTTCCCTTTCCTGATTCTGGGCACGCTGGTGTTCACCATCGTGGTCACCGGGGTCTACGGTTTCGTCATCGAGCGGGTGGCCTATAAACCCCTGCGCAACTCGACCCGCCTGGCGCCGCTGATCAGCGCCATCGGTATTTCCCTGATACTGCAGAACTACGCGCAGATCAGCCAGGGTGCTCGCCAGCAAGGCGTGCCCACGCTGCTCGAAGGCGCCTGGCGCTTCGAGATCGGCACCGGCTTCGTGCAGATCACCTACACCAAGATCTTCATCCTGATCGCCGCTTTTGCCGGCATGGCAATCCTGACCTACATCATCAAGTGCACCAAGCTGGGCCGGATGTGCCGCGCCACGCAGCAGGATCGCAAGATGGCGTCGATCCTGGGCATCAACACCGACCGGGTGATTTCCTACGTGTTCATCATCGGTGCTGCCATGGCCGCGCTGGCCGGTGTGCTGATCACCATGAACTACGGCACCTTCGACTTCTATGCCGGCTTCGTCATCGGCATCAAGGCCTTCACCGCGGCGGTGCTGGGCGGCATCGGCTCGTTGCCGGGCGCCATGCTGGGCGGGCTGATCCTGGGCATTGCCGAGGCGCAGTTCTCCGGCCTGATCAACTCCGACTACAAGGACGTGTTCAGCTTCGGCCTGCTGGTATTGATCCTGATCTTCCGTCCCCAAGGCCTGTTGGGTCGCCCACTCGTGGCTAAGGTGTAAGCATGAGCGCTCCTATCAAAGCAATCGATTACAAGAAAAGCCTGATCGATGCGGTGCTGGCCGGTCTGCTGGCGCTCATCGTGTTCGGTCCGGTCGTCGGCGTGGTGCTCGACGGCTACAGCTTCAACCTGCAACCGGCCCGGGTCGCGGTGCTGGTCGGGGTGGTCATGGTTGGCCGCCTGCTGCTCAGCCTGTTCCTGCAGACCTCCAGGGGCCGGCGCATCGCCGAGGGCATCGAGTCAGGCGGGTCGGGCGTGCATGTGCTCAAGCCTGACCACAAGTCGAGCCTGTACTGGATCATCCCGGCGCTGATCGTGATCGCGATTGTCTTCCCGATCTTTGCCAACAAGTACCTGCTGACCGTGGTCATCCTCGGGCTGATCTACGTGCTGCTGGGCCTGGGCCTGAACATCGTGGTGGGCCTGGCCGGCCTGCTCGACCTGGGCTACGTGGCGTTCTATGCCATCGGCGCCTACGGCCTGGCGCTGGGCTACCAGTACCTGGGCCTGGGCTTCTGGTCGGCCTTGCCGCTGGCAGCCATCGCCGCCGCGCTGGCCGGGTGCATCCTGGGCTTTCCGGTGTTGCGCATGCACGGTGACTACCTGGCCATCGTGACCCTGGGCTTCGGTGAAATCATTCGCCTGGTGCTCAACAACTGGCTGTCGTTCACCGGCGGCCCCAACGGCGTGCCGGTGCCGTCGCCGACCTTCTTCGGCCTGGAATTCGGCCGGCGGGCGAAAGAGGGCGGGATTCCGATCCACGAGTATTTCGGCTTCGAATACAACGGCGACCTGAAATTTTTGTTCATCTACACCGTGCTGTTCCTGGTGGTGCTGGGGGTGCTGTTCATCAAGCATCGCCTGACCCGCATGCCCATCGGCCGTGCCTGGGAAGCGCTGCGCGAAGACGAAATCGCCTGCCGCTCCATGGGCCTGAACCATGTACTGGTCAAGCTCTCGGCCTTCACCATCGGCGCCTCGACCGCAGGTCTGGCCGGGGTGTTCTTTGCCTCGTACCAGGGTTTCGTCAACCCGACCTCGTTTACCTTCTTCGAGTCGGCGCTGATCCTGGCCATCGTGGTGCTGGGCGGCATGGGCTCGACCGTGGGCGTAGTGATCGCCGCGTTCGTGCTGACCATTACCCCCGAGCTGCTGCGCAACTTTGCCGAATACCGTGTGCTGCTGTTCGGCATCCTGATGGTGGTGATGATGATCTGGCGGCCACGTGGCCTGATTCGTATCAGCCGTACCGGCGTCAAGCCGCGTAAAGGCGCCCTGGTTCAGGAAGGAGCTGCCCGATGAACAACCCGATCGTTCTTTCGGTCGAGCACCTGATGATGCATTTCGGTGGCATCAAGGCGCTCAGTGACGTCAGCCTGCAAGTGCGTCGCAACTCGATCTTCGCCCTGATCGGCCCTAACGGCGCCGGCAAGACCACAGTCTTCAACTGCCTGACCGGTTTCTACAAGGCCACCGGCGGGCGTATCGAGCTGCACACCCGGGGCAAGACCACCAATGTGATCAAGCTGCTGGGCGAGTCGTTCCAGCCCACCGACTTCGTGTCGCCGGCCAGCTTTCTCAGCCGGGTGTACTACAAGATGTTCGGCGGCACCCACCTGGTCAACCGCGCCGGCCTGGCGCGCACCTTCCAGAACATTCGCCTGTTCAAGGAAATGTCGGTGGTGGAAAACCTGCTGGTGGCCCAGCACATGTGGGTCAATCGCAGCCTGATCAGCGGCATTCTCAACACCCGTGGCTACCGCAAGGCCGAGGAGGACGCGCTGAGCACGGCGTTCTACTGGCTTGAAGTGGTCGACCTGGTCGATTGCGCCAACCGCCTGGCCGGCGAACTGTCCTACGGCCAGCAACGCCGTCTGGAAATCGCCCGTGCCATGTGCACCCGGCCACAGGTGATCTGCCTGGACGAGCCGGCCGCCGGCCTCAACCCGCAGGAAACCGAAGCCCTGAGCGGCATGATCCGCAAGCTGCGCGACGAGCACGACATGACCATCGTGCTGATCGAGCACGACATGGGCATGGTCATGGGCATTTCCGATGACATCGTGGTGCTCGACCATGGCAACGTGATTGCCAAGGGCGGTCCGGAGCAGATACGCAACGATCCGAAAGTAATCGCCGCCTATCTGGGCGCGGATGAAGAGGAGTTGGTATGAGCAATCCGATCCTCGAAATGAAAGAGATCGACGTGTACTACGGGCCGATCCAGGCCCTCAAGAAAGTCTCGCTGCACATCAATGAAGGCGAGACGGTCAGCCTGATCGGCTCCAACGGCGCCGGCAAGTCGACCCTGCTGATGTCGATCTTCGGCCAGCCACGTGCCGCGGCCGGGCAGATCATTTATCAGGGCACCGACATCACCCAGAAGTCGTCGCACTACATCGCCTCCAACGGCATTGCCCAGTCGCCGGAAGGGCGCCGGGTGTTCCCCGACATGTCGGTGGAAGAAAACCTGTTGATGGGCACCATCCCGATTGGCGACAAGCACTGCGCCGAAGACATGCAGCGCATGTTCGAGCTGTTCCCCAGGCTCAAGGAGCGCCGCAACCAGCGCGCCATGACCATGTCTGGCGGCGAGCAGCAGATGCTGGCCATCGCCCGTGCGCTGATGAGCCGACCCAAACTGTTGCTGCTCGACGAACCCAGCCTCGGGCTGGCGCCGATCATCGTCAAACAGATCTTCTCGACCCTGCGTGAGCTGGCCGCCGGCGGCATGACCATCTTTCTGGTCGAGCAGAACGCCAACCATGCCCTCAAGCTCTCCGACCGGGCGTATGTGATGGTCAATGGCGAGATTCGCCTGTCAGGCACCGGCCAGGAGCTGCTGAGCAACGAGGAGGTGCGTAACGCTTATCTGGGCGGGCATTAATCATCGCTGTCAGTTGTCCACAACACGCCCCGGCCGGTTTCCGTCCGGGGCGTTGCTTTTGCAATTGTGGAAAACCTTTTTCGGTGTCCGCGCAAAAGGCTTGCAAATACCCCGAAATGGCCTGTTTTGTCATGCTTTTGACTTGTTCAGGATTACTGTGGAACGGGCTGTTGATAAGTTGGTAGCAGCTGGCTGCAGGCCAATGAAATCAAAGGCTGCAGGAGTTTGATCAAAAAATGACCAGTGCCTTTGTTTGCTTGTGGGCAAGGGTTTGTCAACAGATTTAAGGCTGTTTATTCATACAGCCAAGCTGTACGCGAAAGCTGTGGATAAGTCTGTGGGAAAGCCTTGGAAAGACCTCGCAATCCAGCGCCGCCACTGGCCTGCAGGCAATCGACAGCGGTTTTGTGTGAACGTGGCATGACATGAAACGTACTTGCGTCAAGTGAAAACGCCACTTTGCAGTGCTGCAGCCCTCGCCATACGCGGGATGTAACGCGGCTGACTTGCCCCCAGAGACTGTGGGCCTGGCTGTGGATAAGATGAGCAAAACCTTCTGTAACGCCCACGGGGCATGGCGTACACAAAGTTGATCGTTTTTTGCTCAATGTGCTTCATGCTACAAGTCATCGTGCCCCTTGGACTTGATCCACAGGCCCAGGCACGGGCATTCTGCCGCTCTTGTGTACTTATCAACAGCTTGCGCGACCGTGCGCCCTTTCAGGAGAACAAGATGACTTCCACCGTCTTCATCACAGGTGCCACTTCCGGGTTCGGCGAAGCCTGCGCCCGTCGTTTTGCCGAGGCTGGCTGGTCGCTGGTGCTGACCGGCCGCCGCCAGGAGCGCCTGGAGGTCCTGCAGGCCGAATTGTCGGGCAAGACCCGTGTGCATACGCTGGTGCTGGATGTGCGCGACCGTGCCGCCGTCGAGAGCGCCATTGCGACCCTGCCGGAAGAGTTCGCCACTATTCGCGGCCTGATCAACAACGCCGGTCTCGCCCTGGGTATCGATCCTGCGCCCAAGTGCGACCTGGATGACTGGGACACCATGATCGACACCAACATCAAGGGCCTGGTCTACACCACGCGCCTGCTGTTGCCGCGCCTGATCGGCCATGGCCGTGGCGCCAGCATCGTCAACCTCGGCTCGGTGGCCGGCAACTACCCGTACCCGGGCGGTAACGTGTATGGCGGCACCAAGGCGTTTGTCGGCCAGTTTTCGCTGAACCTGCGCAACGACCTGGTCGGCACCGGCGTGCGCGTGACCAACCTGGAGCCTGGCCTGTGTGAAAGCGAGTTCTCGCTGGTGCGCTTCAACGGCGACCAGGCCAAGTACGACGCCACTTACGCCGGTGCCGAGCCGATCCAGCCGCAAGACATTGCCGACACCATCTTCTGGATCATGAACACCCCGGCTCACGTCAACATCAACAGCCTGGAGCTGATGCCGGTGAGCCAGACCTGGGCAGGCTTTGCCATCGACCGCAATCGCGGCTAGGCAAAATCCCATGGCCATCGCCGGCAAGCCGCCTCCCACAGTCCGGTGTCAGGCCCGAAATTCAGGGTCACATCAAACCTGTGGGAGGCTGCTCTGCAGGCGATGAGGCCAGCAAGACCAGTACATCTGCTGCGCCTGTCCCATCGCCATCGCCGGCAAGCCGCCTCCCACAGTCCGGTGTCAGGCGCGAGATTCAGGGTCACATCAATCCGGTGGGAGGGGGCTCTGCCCGCGATGAGGCCAGCAAGGCCAACACACCTGCCGCGCCTGTCCCATAGCCATCGCCAGCAGAGCTGCCTCCCACAGTCTGGTGCCAGACCCGAGATTCAGCGTCACATCAAACCTGTGGGAGGCTGCTCTGCAGGCGATGAGACCAGCAAGACCAGTACATCTGCTGCGCCTGTCCCATAGCCATCGCCGGCAAGCCGCCTCCCACAGTCTGGTGTCAGGCCCGARATYCWGGGCRACATCAATCCGGTGGGAGGCGGCTTGCCGGCGATGAGGCCAGCAAGGCCCATACACCTGCTGCGCCTGTCCCATAGCCATCGCCGGCAAGCCGCCTCCCACAGTCYGGTGTCAGGCSCGAGATTCAGGGTCACATCAATCCGGTGGGAGGCGGCTTGCCGGCGATGAGGCCAGCAAGGCCCACACACCTGCTGCGCCTGTCCCATCGCCATCGCCGGCAAGACCAGTACATCTGCTGCGCCAGTCATCGCCAGTTGCTGCCTCCCACAATTGAGTGTCAGACGCAAAATCTGGTGAAAACCGGCTAAAGCGGATCGCCGCTCTGCCGGTCCTATGGAACGCCGGCCGTGCGGTTGAGCAGGTATTCGGCCAGGCCGATATAACAGGTCGCCAGGTGATAAGGCGTGGTCGAAGGCATGTCGCTGCGGCTGACTTGTCCTTGCTCATCCAGGCACTCATTCCAGCCGCTGGCATGCAGGAAGTCCTGGCGCAGTGCCTGCGCCTGGCGCTGCAGGTCGGCCTGCGCATCGTCGCGCAGGGCCAGGGCGCGCAGGTATTCGGCTTGCGCCCAGATGCGCCGGGTGCCGTCGAGCACCTGGCCATCCAGCCTGAGCATGCCGCTGACACCGCCACGGTTATCGACGCCTTGCGCCTGGGCCTGGACAAACGCCTGGGTCAGTGCGCGGTGCAGCGGCTTGCCGTGCAGTTCACGGGCCGATTGCAGCAGGAAGAACCACTCGAACTGGTGTCCCGGTTCATACCAGTTATCCACAGCCCCGCGTGGTTTCTCCAGCATTACCCCGGTGGCCGGGTCGATGAAGCGGTCATGCAGATGCTTGAGCAACCCGTCCAGCGCCTCGGTGGTCGCCGGGTCCGGACGCACCTGGAGGGTGGCCAGGAAGGCCTCGGCCAGGTGCATCAACGGATTCTGCAAAGGGCCTGTGCCTTGGGTCGACCAGTCCTCGGCCAGGCAGGCTTCATACAGGCCCTGGCCGTCGGCGAAACGCTCGCGCACCACGCTCAAGGCGGCATTGAGCACCGATTCGGCCAGTGGCTCGCGGGTGCGGTGCCAATAATGGGCGCAGGCGAAAATGATAAACGCGTGGGTATACAGGTCCTTGCGCCGGTCCAGCGGTGCGCCTTGGGCGTCGACGCTGTAGAACCAGCCGCCGTGTTCGGCATCGTGAAAGTGCCGTTGCAACGAACGGAACAAGGCATGGGCGCGCGTGGCGGCGTCCTTGACCTGAGGGTGGTCGATCAGGCTGGCAAACACGAACAGTTGCCGGGCACACGCCATTGCCCTGTAGCGCTGCGCCGGCAGCGGCTGCTGAGTGTTATCCACAGCCTCATAGGGCAGTGCGAGGGCGGCATTCCAGCCAGGGCCTTGCCACAAGGGTACGATGACCTGCAGAAAATGCGCCTGCAGGTCGGCGAAGATCGCAGTCAGTTCAGGCTGTGGGGCGGAGCTGGTGGCGTGGGTCATCGGCGGGCGTCAAGGCAGGATCGGGTGCGCGCCATGTTAACAGGCGTCGATCCTGCCGTGGCCGGGAAAAATACTCAGCCCATCAGCAGCCAGGCCCCGGCCATCGCCGAGCCGGCGCCGGCGACGCGCACCAGCGGTGCGGCAGCACGCGGCAGATAGCGCACGGCGGCATAACCGGCGGCATGCAGCGCGGCGGTGGCCGCGACGAAGCCGATCGCATAGGTCCAGGCACTGCTCATCTCCGGCAGCTCAAGACCGTGCGCCACGCCGTGAAACAGGGCGAAGACCGCTGTGGCGAGCATTGCCAGCGGCAAGGGTGGACGTACGGCCAGGGCCACGGCCAGGCCCAGTGCCAGCACCGAGGCGGCGATACCGCTTTCCAGCGCTGGCAGTTGCAGCCCGGCAAAGCCCAGCAGCCCGCCGACCAGCAAGGTGGCGACGAACGTCACTGGCAGCGCCCAGCGCGCCGCGCCGCTCTGTTGTGCCGCCCACAGGCCGACGGCCAGCATCGCCAGCAGGTGATCCAGGCCGCCCAGGGGGTGACCCAAGCCGGCCATCAGGCCGTGATCGCCGTGGCCGGGGTGGGCGAAGGCCAGGCTCGGTGCCAGCAGCAAGGCCAGCAGGCCAAGGGATTTCGAAGCGGTCATGAGGTGCGTTCCTTGTTCAAGCGGGTAATCGGGTTCAGGCGGCCGTGTTCAACAGGCCCTGGCGTTCAATGAAGGCGATGATCTGTTCAAGGCCCTGGCCGGTTTTCTGGTTGCTGAACACGAAGGGCCGCTCGCCACGCATCTTGCGCGTGTCGCGGTCCATCATCTCCAGCGAAGCGCCGACCAGGTCTGCCAGGTCGATCTTGTTGATCACCAGCATGTCGGACTTGCAGATGCCCGGGCCGCCCTTGCGCGGCAGCTTGTCGCCGGCCGACACGTCGATCACATAGATCGTCAGGTCTGACAGTTCCGGGCTGAAGGTGGCCGACAGGTTGTCGCCGCCGGACTCGACCAGAATCAGGTCCAGGCCCGGAAAGCGCCGGTTGAGCTGGTCCACCGCCTCCAGATTGATCGAGGCATCTTCGCGAATGGCGGTGTGCGGGCAGCCGCCGGTTTCCACACCAATGATGCGCTCCGGTGCCAGCGCCTCGTTGCGCACCAGAAAGTCGGCGTCTTCGCGGGTGTAGATATCGTTGGTCACCACCGCCAGGTTGTAGCGTTCGCGCAGGGCCAGGCACAGTGCCAGGGTCAGGGCAGTCTTGCCAGAGCCGACAGGGCCGCCGATGCCGACGCGCAGGGGTTGGCTGTTCATTGTGTTCTCCAAGGGTTCAGGACCGGAACAACCGGCTGTATTGACGTTCGTGGGCCATGCTGGCCAGCGCCAGGCCGAAAGGCGCGCCGCCCCACTGCGGGCTGTCCAGCACGGCGGCCCGGTGGCGGGCCTCTTGCAGCGCCGGCAGCAGTTCGCTGGTCAGGCGCTGCGCGGCCTGCTGGCCCAGCGGCAGGGTTTTCATCAGCACCGCCAGCTGGTTTTCCAGCCAGCTCCACAGCCAGGCGGCCAGCGCCTCTGGTGGCGCGATGTGCCAGGCGCGTGCGGCCAGCGCCCAGCCCAGCGCCAGGTGCGGTTCCTCGATCTGTTGCAGAAAACCGCGTGCCGGACGGTCCAGCTCGGCCAGGCCATTGAGCAGTTGCTGCAATGAATAGCCCATCTGCCGGCTTTCCTGGTGCAGCTCGCGGGTTTCGCGGCTGGCACGGTGCTCCTCGCTTAACTGCAACAACTGCCCCCAGTCCTCATCGGCGGCGGCAGTGCAATGGGCCAGCAGCAGCGGTGCCTCGAAACGCGCCAGGTTGAGCAACAGCTGATCCGCGATCCAGCGCCGGGCACTGGCCGGGTCATGCACCAGGCCATTCTCGACCGCCAGTTCCAGACCCTGCGAATAGCTGTAGCCGCCGATCGGCAACTGCGGGCTGGCCAGGCGCAACAGCGCCCAGGCGTTGTTCATGTGCGCACGCCAAACTGATGCAGGCGCGGCGCATAGTTGAAGTCTTCTTCGCCGGCCCTTGAATGATGATGGCCGCCGCCGTAGGCGCCATGTTCCGGCTGGAACGGTGCTTCAAGGGTTTCACAGCGGGCCCCGAGCTGGTCGAGCATGGCCTTGAGCACATAATCGTCGAGCAGGCGCAACCAGCCATCTCCTACTTGCAAGGCCACATGACGGTTGCCCAAGTGATAGGCGGCGCGGGTCAGCTCGAAGGCGCTGGTGCAAGTGACGTGCAGCAACTGCTCGGGACGCGCCCGCACCCGCACGATGCGCCCGTCCTCGGCTTGCAGGCATTCGCCGTCGTACAGCGGCGACTGGCCACGCGGCAGGAACAGACCGACGTCTTCCTGTTCGGTGCTGAAGCACCGCAGGCGGCTCTTGCTGCGTGCCTCGAAGGTGAGCAGCAGTTCGGCGTCCCAGTGGTCCCGGGGTTCGATTCGTGTGTGAATGACCAGCATCGGCAGGCTTCCCGCAATGAGCAATGCCTCATCACAGAGCAAGGGCCTTGCCAACGTGCCTTCAGCGAGCAAAAAGCCACTGATTGGCTACATCAAGCGGATGCACAGAGGGCATTCGTGCGCACTAATGGTGCGCAAAGCGATGCCTGTATCGAAATGGTGCTGAATCTGTCGTTATCGATGCAGCCCGCGCCAGTGCCGGGCGCCCATGAAGATAAAGCGCAGTTGCTCGGTGATCTTGGCCTGTGGGGTTTGATGGGCGGGTAGCGGGATGGCGGGTGGGTCGATCAGTTCCGGCAGCATGGCGAACACGCTCTTGACCACCAGGTCGGCGATGAGCGCCAGCGACACATGGCTCAGGTGCTGCCACTTGGGCATCTTGCCCAGGTCGGTGGCAAGGTCGGCGACGATTCCTTCGCGCAAGGCGCCCAGGGCCTGGCGCACCTTGAGCGAACCGCCGTATTGCTCGCGGGCCAGAAACAGAAACTGTGGCCGGTTGGCCGCCACGTCCTCAAGGAAGATGCGCACCGACGCCTCGATCAGCCCACCCATGACCATTTCGTTGTGCCGTACCAGGCGGATGGTCTGCCGGAAGGTCTGGCCCACTTCGGTCACCAGCGCCAGGCCCAACTGGTCCATGTCGTCGAAGTGCCGGTAGAAACCGGTCGGTACGATGCCGGCGGTGCGTGCCACTTCGCGCAGGCTCAGGCTGGCGAACCCGCGCCCGCTCTCCATCAGCTTGTGTGCGGCTTCAAGCAGGGCTTTGCGGGTCTGTTGCTTTTGTTCGGCGCGGGCTGACATCTCAGGGCCATTGTGGCGATAAACTGCGCGGCACTTTACCACGCCCTAATTTGATTCACGATTGGGGCAAACGCTGATGGCTTTTTGAAGTCCTAAGCGATATGTCGTTTTCGGCGCGTCCTGGATGGCGGGCTGGTTTTGGAGAGTGCAATGACGCGCAGCCGCAAGATTTTCGCCTGGACGGGCATCACCCTGATCGCCCTGCTGGCCATTGTGATCGTGGTCATCGCCACCTTCGACTGGAACCGTATCAAGCCGATGCTCAACGACAAGGTCAGCCAGGCGCTGAACCGGCCGTTCGCGATCAATGGCGACCTGAGTGTGCACTGGCAGCGCGAGACCCAGGAAGGCGGCTGGCGCGCCTGGGTGCCGTGGCCAAGGTTCGTGGCGCAGGACCTGACCCTGGGCAACCCCGACTGGTCGAAGCAGCCGCAGATGGTCACCCTCAAGCAGGTCACTTTTACCTTGTCGCCCTTGCCCTTGCTGGTGCAGCAGGTCGTCATCCCGCGCATTGAACTGACCGGGCCCGATGCGAAGCTGGAGCGGCTGGCCGACGGGCGTGCCAACTGGGTGTTCGACCTGCCGGCGTCCGACCCCGACGCCAAGCCGTCGGCCTGGGTGCTGGACATCGGCGCGATCAAGTTCGACAAGGGCCTGGTCAATTACAGCGACCAGACCCTCAATGCCCGGATGGACGTGGTCATCACCCCGCTGGGCAAGCCGATTCCGTTCAGCGACATCGTGGGCGGCAAGGAGGCGAAGAAGGTTGCTGACAAGGGGGCCACGCCGCAGGACTACGCCTTTGCCTTCACCAGCAAGGGCCAGTATCGCGGTCAGGCGGTGGCCGGCAGTGGCAAGGTCGGTGGCCTGCTGGCGCTCAAGGATGCCGCGCAGCCGTTTCCGGTGCAGGCCGATGTGCGGGTCGGCGACACCCATGCGGTGATCGCCGGCACCCTGACCGACCCACAGAATTTTGGTGCCCTGGACCTGCGCCTGAAGCTCGAAGGCGCCAGCCTGAGCAATCTATACCCGCTGACCGGCGTGACCCTGCCCGACTCGGGGGCCTATTCCACCGACGGGCGTTTGATCGCCCGGCTCAAGGATCCGCAAGGGGCCAGCTTTCGCTATGAAGGCTTCAACGGCCGGATCGGCAACAGCGACATCCACGGCGACCTGGGCTTTGTCGCCAGCCAGCCCCGGCCCAGGCTGACCGGCAAGCTGGTCTCTGATCAACTGCTGTTCAGCGACCTGGCGCCGCTGATCGGTGCCGACTCCAATACCGAGCAGAAAAAGCGCGGCGGGCAGGGCAAACAGCCTTCGGCCAAGGTGTTGCCGGTCGAAACCTTTGACACCGCACGCTGGCGGGCCATGGATGCCGATGTCGAATTCACCGGCAAGCGCATTGTGCAAAGCCCGGAACTGCCCTTCAGCGATCTCTATACGCACCTGCTGCTCGACGACGGCCAGCTCAGCCTGCAACCACTGCGCTTCGGCGTGGCCGGTGGCAAGCTCGACGCCGACATCCGCCTGGACGGGCGCGCCCAGCCGATGCAGGGGCGGGCGAAACTGACGGCGCGTGGCTTCAAGCTCAAGCAGCTGTTCCCGACCTTCGAGCCGATGAAAACCAGCTTTGGTGCACTCAATGGCGATGCCGATATCAGTGGTCGCGGCAACTCGGTGGCCGCCTTGCTCGGCAGCGCCAATGGCGAGCTGCGCATGCTGATCAACGATGGCGCGGTCAGCCGTGGCCTGATGGAAATTGCCGGACTCAATGTGGGCAACTACATCGTCAGCGAGCTGTTTGGCGATAACGAAGTGAAGATCAACTGTGCGGTCACCGACTTCGGCATCAAGGACGGCCTGGCCACCAGCCGCTTGTTCGTCTTCGACACCGAGAACGCGATCATCCATATCACCGGCACCGCCAACCTCAAGACCGAGCAACTGGACCTGGACATCAATCCCGAGTCCAAGGGCTTCCGGGTCTTCTCGCTGCGCTCGCCGCTGTATGTCAACGGCTCGTTCGCCAACCCCAATGCCGGGGTCAAGACGGGTCCATTGCTGCTGCGCGGCGCTGGCATGATCGCTCTGGGCATTGCCGCCGGCCCCGCCGCCGGACTGCTGGCACTGGTGGCCACCGGCGACAGCGAGCCGGATCAGTGCACACCGTTGCTGGAGCAGATCAAGGCGGGGAAATTGAACAAGACGGTTAAATGAGTCTGGGGGACCGATAATTCGGCCCAGGCCGGCGCATGCTTAGACAGCGCATTGTAGGAGCGACCAACGGTCGCGAAGGCCGCAGCGCATCATTCGGGCCTTTTCGCGACCGTTGGTCGCTCCTACAGATCGGCGTCTGCTGCCGGGGGCAGGGGTGTTACAGGTCGCCCAGGATATCGGCCATGTCGTCGGCGTGTTCTTCTTCCTGGGCCAGGATGTCTTCGAAGATACGGCGGGTGGTGGGGTCGGATTCGCCGATGTACTGGATGATCTCGCGATAGCTGTCCACCGCGATGCGCTCGGCGACCAGGTCTTCGTAGACCATTTCCTTGAGGGTGGTACCGGCCACGTACTGGGCATGGGAATTCTTCGACAGGGTGTCGGGGTTGAATTCCGGCTCGCCGCCCAGTTGCACGATGCGTTCGGCCAGCTTGTCGGCATGCTCGGCTTCCTGCTGGGCATGCTCGAGAAACTCGGAGGCGGCCACACTGGCCTTCAGGCCGGTCGCCATGTAGTAGTGACGCTTGTAGCGCAGCACGCACACCAGCTCAGTGGCCAGGGACTCGTTGAGCAGGCGCAGGATGGTGTCGCGATCCGCGCTGTAGCCTTCGGTGACCGCGCCGTTTTCCACATTTTGCCGTGCGCGTTCGCGCAGCGTGTTGACGTCGGACAGTTGCGGGGCCTGGTTCAGGCTGTTCATGGTGGATCTCCTCACTCATCAGGGTTTGACGCTTCGCTGTTTTACGGTCTGTGCCGGCAAAGTCGTTACAAGGTGTGAGTAAGCCACGGCCAGAAAGTTTTATCGGATTTTCAGGGCCCGACCGTTTGCATGGCCGCTGTCAATTTCACGAAACGACTGCGCCAGCCAGGGGTCACAGCCGTGAGACCCATTTCTGGAGAAGCACCATGCTGAAGTTCCTTGGCGGCACCGTCGGTATCATTTTCCTGATCGGTTTGATTGTGGTCATTGCCCTGTTCAAGCTGGTGTTCTGACCTTCGCACCCTGAATAAAAAAGGCCCGGTTGCAGTCACTGCACCGGGCCTTTCTGTTAGCCGGGCGGGCTTAAAGGGCGCGTTCGTTCTGCTCGCGCTGCTCGCACGTCATGAAGCCTTTGTTCACCACACGACCGTCGCTATTGAAGCTGACGTGATACACCTGCTGGTGGCCATCACGGGTCAGGACATAGTTGTTGCATGTGCCAGGGTTGACCTTGCGCTCGACCACCGACGACGGCGTGCCACCCAGCTTCAATACTTGCTCGCGGGTCATGCCATCCTCGACCTGCTTGACCAGTGGCTGGTCGCGGTAGGTCACGAAATCCACCGGGTTCTGCGCGGTGCTGTTGGTGCACCCGGCCAATGCTGCCAGCACGCAGGTCGCCGCGAACATGCTCTTGTACATTACTGCCTCTCCTCTAGAAAGCCGCAAGCCGGCTCGATACGGTTTTGAGCAACGAGCCGGTCCGGGAGTTCGATGCAATATATCCACATGGCCTGAGCCGGCACGCGCTGTGCCTCTTCGTCGCGTCGCACGGCCCGGCCGCTCGACAGCGCCTAGGCTCAATCGCGTCAAAGGTTTGCCATCAGGAGCGCCTCCATGAGCGATGAATATGCGACCCGCTATCCGTTGTTACTGGTGCCCGGCCTGCTGGGGTTTGTGCGGTTTGTGGTCTACCCCTACTGGTTCGGCATCATCAAACCCCTGGAACGCGGCGGTGCCCGTGTATTTCCGGTGATGGTGTCCGGGGTCAACTCCTCCGAGATCCGCGGCGAACAACTGCTGCTGGTGATCGAGCAGGTCCTGCGCGACACCGGGGCGACCAGGGTCAACCTGATCGGCCATAGCCAGGGAGCGTTGACCGTGCGCTATGTCGCCGCCCGGCGCCCGGATCTTGTGGCCTCGGTCACCTCGGTCGCCGGTCCCAACCACGGTTCGGAACTGGCTGACTACCTGGAGCGGCGCTTTGCGGTCGGTACGCCGGGCGGGCGAGTGGTCAATGCCATCATCGGCCTGCTGGCCTGGCTGATTACCGTGTTCGAGACCGGCTATCGCGGCCCGAAGCTGCCGACCGACATCAGCGCTTCGCACCAGTCGCTGACCACCACCGGGGTGGCGTTGTTCAATCGCCAGTACCCGCAAGGCTTGCCGGCCACTTGGGGCGGGCAGGGGGCTGAGGAGGTCAACGGTGTGCGTTACTACTCCTGGTCGGGGGTTCTCAAGCCCGGTGTGACCAATCGCGGGGGCAACCTGATCGATGGTTCCAACCTCACCTGCCGGCTGTTTGCCCGCACCTTCGTCAAGGAGCGTGGCCAGTGCGACGGCATGGTCGGGCGCTACAGTTCGCATCTGGGCCAGGTCATCGGCGACGACTTTCCGCTGGATCATTTCGACATCGTCAACCAGATGATGGGCCTGGTGGGCAAGGGCGCCCGGCCTGTGCAACTGTTTCTCGACCATGCCGCGCGGCTGAAGGCCGCAGGCCTCTGACACGCCTGGCATCGATCTTTATGACATTGCACGCGCCCTTGGTTGTCCGATCACTGGTTCTCGGTGTGGAAGGCTGGCAGACTGCCTGCCTGTTCAGGCTGCCGGTATGAGGCTGTATGCCAACGTTTTCTTCACGCCAGGTGTTCCTGGCCAGCTGGATCATCATGTTCGGCGGTTTGCTGCTGATTCTGCCATTCAGGTTATTGCCCAGCCTGCTGGCCGGTTTGCTGGTGTTCGAGCTGGTCAACATGCTGACTCCCAAGCTGCAACGGCTGATTGCCGGCGAGCGCGCCCGCTGGCTGGCGGTGGCCCTGCTCGGCACGCTGGTGGTCAGCCTGCTGGCCTTGCTGTTCGCCGGTGCTTTCAGCTTTATCGTGCACGAGGCAGAAAACCCGGGCGCCTCGCTGGATAAATTCATGACCCTGATCGACCGGGCGCGCGGCCAGTTGCCGCCGTTCATCGAAGGCTACCTGCCGGCCAGTGCGGCAGAGTTCCGGGTGTCGCTGGTGGTGTGGCTGCAAAAGCACATCGGCGAACTGCAACTGATCGGCAAGGGCGCGGCGCACATGTTCGTGACCATGCTGATCGGCATGGTGCTGGGGGCGATCATTGCCTTGCAGCGCATCAGTGACGTCAGCAGCCGCAAGCCATTGGCCGCCGCGTTGTTCGACCGCTTGTACCTGCTCAGCCAGGCGTTTCGCAACATCGTGTTCGCGCAGATCAAGATTTCGCTGCTCAACACCGCGCTGACCTCGATCTTCCTGGCGGTGGTGCTGCCGTTGTGCGGCATTCACCTGCCGCTGACCAAGACCCTGATCTTCATGACCTTCCTGCTGGGCCTGTTGCCGGTGGTCGGCAACCTGATGTCCAACACGCTGATCTTCATCGTCGGCCTGTCGGTGTCGCTATGGGTCGGGGTGGCCGCGCTCAGCTACCTGATCGTGATCCACAAGGTCGAGTATTTCCTCAACGCCCGCATCGTCGGCGGCCAGATCAGCGCCAAGTCCTGGGAGCTGCTGCTGGCCATGCTGCTGTTCGAAGCCGCCTTCGGTCTGCCCGGCGTGGTGGCAGGACCGGTGTACTACGCCTACTTCAAGAGCGAGCTGCGCAAGGAAGGGCTGGTGTAAAACCCGCACAGTCGCGTAGGAGCCCGCTTGGCGTGGGCCGCACTCGGACGACCGGCTGCGCAGCAGTCGTAAAATTGCAGCGTTTCACAGATTTCTGCGAGCGCTGCGCACTCGGTCGCCGGCAGAGCCGCCTCCCACAAGTGGCGATGCCTCGGCCGTGTTGGACGACCGGATCGACAACCGCCTCAACCGCTGACACCACCACGCCCCGCCGGCTTACGCGCCCCCCCGTAGGAGCCCGCTTGCCGGCGACCGGCTGCGCAGCAGTCGTAAATTCTCAGCGTTTCACAGATTTCTGCGAGCGCTGCGCACTCGGTCGCGGGTAAACGCGCTCCTACCGGGTCCCCTGTTTGATGCGCGACAGCGTGCCGCCTTTACCCGTAGCGCTTCTTGGCTTCGATGGCCAGGCCGCTGCCGATGCTGCCGAAGATATTGCCTTCTACATGCCGGGCGTTGGGCAGCATCTGCGAGACGCTGTTGCGCAGCGCCGGAATGCCGCTGGAACCGCCGGTGAAGAATACGGTGTTGACCTGCTCGACGCTGACGCCGGCCTTGTTCAGCAGTTCGGTCACGCTGTTGCGCACTTGCTGCAATTGCGTGTCGATGGCGCTCTCGAACAGTGGGCGGGTCAGTTCCACACTCAGCCCGGCCTCGATGCGGTCCATGGCCACCAGGCGCTGTTCGGCCTGGGTCAGCTCGATCTTGCTGGCTTCCACTTCCATGGCCAGCCAGTGCCCGGCGCGCTGCTCGATCAGCTTGAACAGGCGGTCGATGCCGCTGGCGTCTTCGATGTCGTAGCGCATGTTGCCCAGCGCCAGGGTGGATTTTTGCGAGTAGACGCTGTTGATGGTGTGCCAGGTCGCCAGGTTGATGTGATGGCTGGTGGGCATGAACGCCCCGCTTTTCATCCGGCTGCCATGGCCGAACAGCGGCATCACGCCTTGCAGGCTCAACTGCTTGTCGAAGTCGGTGCCGCCGACGTGCACGCCGCCTGTGGCCAGGATGTCCTGCTGACGGTCGTCCAGCAGGCGGCGCTCGGGCGACAGGCGCACCAGCGAGAAGTCCGACGTACCGCCGCCGATGTCGACGATCAGCACCAGTTCTTCCTGCTCGATGGTCGACTCGTAGTCGAACGCCGCAGCGATGGGCTCGAACTGGAACGACACGTCCTTGAAACCGATCTTGCGCGCCACGGCGGCCAGAGTGTCTTCGGCTTCCTGGTCGGCCTGGGCGTCGTCATCGACGAAATGCACCGGGCGGCCCAGCACCACTTGCTCGAACTCACGCCCGGCAGTGCGCTCGGCGCGCTTTTTCAGCTCGCCGATGAACAGCCCGAGCAGGTCGGTGAACGGCATGGCCGTGCCCAGCACGCTGGTGTCGTGCTTGATCAGCTTGGAGCCCAGCAGGCTCTTGAGCGAGCGCATCAGCCGGCCTTCATAGCCTTCGAGGTATTCGTGCAGGGCCATGCGGCCATAAGCCGGGCGTCGCTCTTCGAGGTTGAAGAACACCACCGACGGCAGGGTTATCTTGTCGTCCTCCAGCGCAATCAGCGACTCCATGCCCGGGCGCAGCCAGCCGACAGTGGAGTTGGACGTGCCAAAATCGATGCCACAGGCACGGGCCGGGGATTGGTCATTCATGAGCGGTGCGTTCCAGTGAAAAAAACGGCCGCGCAGTTTATGTCAGCAGGGCGCGATTGCGTAGTGCTGTTGTCCGATTGCTGTGCATCGATACACTCTCGCCTTCACTTGGCCGTGCCATAAGGAAATGCAATGTCTTCACCCGATAAGCAATCGTTGCCGCTGTACCTGGGCATTGGCCTGCTCCAGGCGCTGGTGCTGGTGGTCGCCGTAAAATGGGAGGCCGCCTGGCTGGCCGCCATCGTGCTGGTGCTGGGCCTCAACCTGCAATTGCTGGGTCGTGAGGCACTGCAGCGCCGGGCCTGGGTGTGGAGTGTGCTGTTGACGGGGCTGATCACGCTGGTGACGACCTGGGCCTGGACGCCTGCGCTGCCAGGCGCCTACGATCCGGAGTGGTCGATCGTCAGCTGGGTCATGGCCGGCACTCTGATCACCTACATTGCCACGGCGTTCATCCTCAGTTGGCCGTCGGGGCAGGGCTGGCGGCTGCCGTACGAGGCTCTGTTCCGCCACGCCTGGAACACCGCCTTTATCGTGTTGCTGGCGCTGCTGCTCATGGGCCTGTTCTGGAGCCTGTTGCAGTTGTGCGCGAGTCTGTTCGAGATGATTGGCATCACGTTTCTGCAGCAGGCGATCAATCAACAGAGCGTCATCATCGTTTGCCTGGCACTGGTGTTTTCGCTGGGGATGCGCATGGGCCGCGACAACGAGCGGGTCATCGGCCTGCTGCGTGGCATCCTGCTGAGCCTGTGTCATTTCCTGGCGCCGCTGGCGGCCCTGATCGTCCTGCTGTTCAGCCTGAGCCTGCCCTTCACCGGGCTTGAGTCGATCTGGAAGACCGGCTATGCCACAGCAATTCTGTTGTCACTGGTGGCCATCACCGTGTTCCTGATCAACGGCGTGTTCCAGGACGGTCGGCAGCCGTGCCCTTATCCGCGCTGGCTGCGCTGGGTGATCGATGCCGGCCTGATCTGCCTGCCGGTGCTGGTGGCGCTGGCCGGTTACTCGACCTGGTTGCGCGTCAGCCAGTATGGACTGTCGCCTTCGCGGGTCATCGGCCTGTTGCTGGTGGGCATCGCCACGCTGTACAGCGTGGCGGGATTGTACGCGGTGCTGCGTAGCCGCACGGCCTGGCTGGGCAGCCTGCGCCGGAGCAACCCGTGGCTGGCGTTGCTGGTCTGCAGTGCGTTGCTGGCGATCCACAGCCCGTGGCTCAGCCCGGTGGAGCTGAGCGCGCGCAACCAGGTCCAGCGCCTGCTGGATGGCCGTACCCCGGCGCAGCAGTTCGACGCCGATTACCTGTACTACAAGCTGGGTACGCCCGGACGTCGGGCGTTCGAATGGCTGGAGAGTCATCTCGACCAACAGACGCAATGGGATGCTGCCACGCGCGCGGTGATCCGCGAGCGCCTGGACGAGGGTCGCGATGGTCGCCTGCGCCAGCGCCCGGTCACCGAGGCGAACCGGGTCTGGATCGGCGAGCCGGTCGAAGGCCATGAGCAGTTCGCCAACCCCAAACTGGGCGGCCTGGACTGCAACCGCCTGCAATGTACGTTGTGGGCGGTGGACTTGAGCGGCGATGGGCGCAACGAGGTGATCCGTTTTGCCACCAACACCCAGGTCGAATTCTTCCGGCGCACGGATGAGGGGCGCTGGGTGCTGGCCGGCTACCTGCAGGGCAATTACAACACGCAAGGGCTGGCCGAACAGATCCGCCAGGGCAAGGCCCGCGTGGTCGCGCCGCGTTATCGCAACCTGCAGACCGACGACCAGCTTTACACTCCGTATGAGTCTGACGACTGATGAAATGTGTAAACGATCATCATGCACTCGGCCATCGTGGCCGTTTGCCGATACACTCTGCGACTTTGCGCGGTCGCAGATGTCATTGTCTGAGACAACCTGCGAGTCTCTGCGCAGCGACCGATAACAGGTACGGGTGAGTGTGCGATGGATTTCAAAGACTATTACAAGATACTCGGGGTAGAGCCTGGCGCCGATGACAAGGCGATCAAGGCGGCGTATCGCAAGCTGGCACGCAAGTATCACCCCGATGTCAGCAAGGAAGCCGGCGCCGAAGAGAAGTTCAAGGAGGCCACCGAGGCCTACGAGGTGCTTGGCAGCCCGGACAAGCGCGCCGAGTACGAAGAGTTGCGCAAGTATGGCCACCAGGGCCGGCCTTTCCAGGCGCCGCCCGGCTGGCAGAGCCGTGCCGGCGCCGGTGGCTTTGGCAACGACACCACGGATTTTTCCGAATTCTTCAGCTCCATCTTCGGCGGCGGCCGTGCCCAGCCGGGTGCGCGCCCGCGCGGGCGCAAGGGCCAGGACGTGGACATGGAACTGGCGATCTTTCTTGAAGAAAGCCTTTCCGGCGAGTCGAAGAAGATCAGCTACAAGGTGCCGCAGCACAACGCCAGCGGCCAGCGCATGGCCGATATCACCAAGACCCTGAACGTGAAGATTCCGGCCGGGGTTACCGATGGCGAGCGCATCCGCCTGAAGAACCAGGGCGCACCGGGGGCCGGTGGCGGTGAGAACGGCGATCTGTACCTGACCATCCGCCTGGCGCCGCACCCGCTGTTCGAGGTCGAAGGCCATGACCTGGTGATCAATGTACCGCTGGCCCCCTGGGAAGCGGCGCTGGGCACCAAGGTCGCGGTGCCGACCCTGACCGGCCGGATCAACCTGACCATCCGCCCCGACAGCCAGAACGGCCTGCGCCTGCGAGTCAAGGGCAATGGCTTGCAGGACAAGCAGGGCCAGCGCGGCGACCTGTATGCGCAAGTGAAGATCGTCATGCCGCCCCAGGCCGACGAAGCCACCCGCGCCCTGTGGCAGAAACTGGCCGACAAGGCCGCGTTCGATCCGCGCAGTGGCTGGGGTCGTTGATCGCTTGAGGCACGTGCAGGCTTGCAGGGCGTTTACTGTCATTTCTGTCAGTAGACGCCGGTGCTGGCGAGTCTTACGGTAGGCTGGTCACTGCATGACTGGAGCCCATCATGAACACACCGGATTTCCTGGCCTTCCGATGATGTTGCGTTTGGAAAGCCGACCTTTTACCTCGTCTTGCGACGCACACTCCTGAACCAGGGCAAGCCTCAGGATATCGGCTTGCCGGGGGCGGTAAACGATGCATTGCAGGCGCTGGGCGTGATCAGTACCGAGCGCTCCTTTCTGAGTTACCTGGATGCCGCTGACGATGAAGCGCCGGCTGCAACCTAAGGACCAGTACTGTTTACCCACGGCTCAACAGGGCCTGTGGGAGGACAGTGAGGCCGACACATGGGCAGCGGCTTTACCGACGCCTTCGCCAGCAGAGCTGCCTCCCACAGGTCTTGTGGCGTGCACGAGACCCGAGATCACATCATATTGTGGGAGGGGGCTCTGCNGCGGCTTTACCGACGCCTTCGCCAGCAGAGCTGCCTCCCACAGGTCTTGTGGCGTGCACGAGACCCGAGATCACATCATATTGTGGGAGGGGGCTCTGCCCGCGATGAGGCCAGCAAGACCAGTACACCTGCTGCGCCTGACACATAGCCATCGCCGGCAAGCCGCCTCCCACAGTCTGGTGTCAGGCCCGAAATTCAGGGCGACATCCAACCTGTGGGAGGCTGCTCTGCAGCGGGCGGCGATCCGGCGATGTGGCCAGCAAGGCCCATACACCTGCTGCGGCTTTACCGACGCCTTCGCCAGCAGAGCTGCCTCCCACAGGTCTTGTGGCGTGCACGAGACCCGAGATCACATCATATTGTGGGAGGGGGCTCTGCTGCGGCTTTACCGACGCCTTCGCCAGCAGAGCTGCCTCCCACAGGTCTTGTGGCGTGCACGAGACCCGAGATCACATCATATTGTGGGAGGGGGCTCTGCCCGCGATGAGGCCAGCAAGACCAGTACACCTGCTGCGCCAGTCCCATAGCCATCGCCAGCCGCTGTCTCCCACAGGTTTGCGTCAAGGCTTGACACAGGTCAGAACAGAAAATACCGCTGCGCCATCGGCAGCACTTCGGCCGGTTCACACCACAGCAGCACGCCATCGGCCTTGACCTGGTAGGTCTGCGGGTCGACGTCGATCACCGGCAGGTAGTCGTTATGGATCAGGTCCTTCTTCTGCACGCTGCGGCAGCCCTTGACCACGGCGATCTGCTTTTGCAGGTTCAGCGTCTGCGGCACACCGGCCTCGAACGCGGCCTGGCTGATGAAGGTCAGGCTGGTGGCGTGGATCGCGCTGCCGTAACTGGCGAACATCGGGCGGTAGTGCACCGGTTGCGGGGTCGGGATCGAGGCGTTGGCGTCACCCATCAGGCTGGCGGCAATGGCGCCGCCCTTGAGGATCAGCGTCGGCTTGACGCCAAAGAACGCCGGGCGCCACAGCACCAGGTCGGCCCATTTGCCCACTTCCACCGAGCCCACTTCATGGCTGATGCCGTGGGTGATCGCCGGGTTGATGGTGTACTTGGCGATGTAGCGCTTGGCGCGGAAGTTATCGTTGCCCGGTGCGTCTTCCGGCAGCGGACCGCGCTGCTTTTTCATCTTGTCGGCGGTCTGCCAGGTGCGCAGGATCACCTCGCCCACCCGGCCCATGGCCTGGCTGTCGGAGCTGAGCATCGAGAACGCGCCCAGGTCGTGGAGGATGTCTTCGGCGGCGATGGTCTCGCGGCGGATGCGGCTTTCGGCAAAGGCCACGTCTTCGGCGATGCTCGGGTCCAGGTGATGGCAAACCATCAGCATGTCCAGATGTTCGTCGATGGTATTGCGGGTGAACGGCCGGGTCGGGTTGGTCGAGCTGGGCAGCACGTTGGGTGAGCCGCAGGCCTTGATGATGTCCGGCGCATGGCCGCCACCGGCGCCTTCAGTGTGGTAGGTGTGGATGGTGCGGCCCTTGAACGCGCCCAGGGTGGTCTCGACGAAGCCCGACTCGTTCAGGGTGTCGGTGTGGATCGCCACCTGCACGTCGTAGTCATCGGCCACGTTCAGGCAGTTGTCGATGGCCGCCGGCGTCGTGCCCCAGTCTTCGTGCAGCTTCAGGCCAATGGCGCCGGCCTTGACCTGCTCGATCAACGGGCCGGGCAGGCTGGCGTTGCCCTTGCCGGTGAAGCCGATGTTCATCGGAAACGAATCGGCGGCCTGAAGCATGCGCGCCATGTGCCAGGGACCGGGCGTGACTGTGGTGGCGTTGGTGCCGGTGGCCGGGCCGGTGCCGCCGCCGATCATGGTGGTGACGCCGCTCATCAAGGCTTCTTCGATCTGCTGCGGGCAGATGAAGTGAATATGGGTGTCGACGCCGCCGGCGGTGAGGATCATGCCTTCGCCGGCGATGACTTCGGTGGCGGCGCCAATGGCGATGGTCACGTCTGGCTGGATGTCCGGGTTGCCGGCCTTGCCGATGGCGGCGATGCGGCCGTTCTTGAGGCCCACATCGGCCTTGACGATGCCCCAATGGTCGATGATCAGCGCGTTGGTGATCAGCGTGTCGACCACCTCGGCGGCCAGCAACTGACCCTGGCCCATGCCGTCGCGGATCACCTTGCCGCCGCCGAACTTCACTTCTTCACCGTACGTGGTGAAATCCTTCTCGACCTCGATCCACAGCTCGGTGTCGGCCAGGCGCACCTTGTCGCCGACGGTGGGGCCGAACATGTCGGCGTAGGCTTGTCTGGAGATTTTCATGGGGTTCCTTGATGTCTTTATTTATCGCGCCGCAGGACCCTGGGACCGGCCGTAGGACCGGCTTCAGCCGGGAAACAGGCACCACCGATTTTTACCGTTCGCGTCGTTCGCCGCCTGGCACTTCGGCAAGGGCGGGGGGCGTTACAGGTCGCCCATGACCCGGCCGGCGAAGCCGTACACCTTGCGCAGCCCGGCCAGGTCCACCAGCTCGACCTCGCGGGCCTGGCCTGGCTCGAAACGCACTGCCGTGCCGGCCGGGATGTTCAGGCGCATGCCGCGACTGGCGGCACGGTCGAAGGTCAGGGCGTCGTTGGTCTCGAAAAAGTGAAAGTGCGAACCCACCTGGATCGGTCGGTCGCCGCTGTTGGCCACCGTCAGGCTCAGGGTGCGGCGCCCGGCGTTGAGTTCGATCTCGCCGGGCTGGATCTGGTACTGGCCAGGAATCATGACGCGTGCCTCAAGGTCTTGAAGTAAATGGCGGTCGGCCGATAGCGGCCTTCGGGGGTGGCGCAGTAGTCCGGCAGTTCGCCGACGCGGTCGTAGCCCAGGGCGCGGTAGAAGGCTTCGGCCGGTGACTGTGCTTCGGTGTCGAGGTGCAGCAGGCCACGTTGCTGTTGCACGGCGGCCTGCTCCAGCACCGCCATCAACTGCCGGCCCAGGCCGCGTTGACGGGCCGAGTGCAGGACCATGAGTTTCTGCACTTCGGCGCGGTTGAGCCCGTTGGGCTTCTGGCACAGCGCCAGTTGCACACTGGCCAGCACCTGTTCGTGCTCCACTACCACCCACAGCAACAGGCTGTGGCTGGCGATATCGGCTTTCAGCCCGTCGACCCAGGCCAACGCCTGCGCCTGGTCCAGGTCGGCCATGAACCCCACCGACGCGCCATGCTGCACGGCATCGAGCAACAGCCCCGCCAGGCCCTGGCGGTAATGGGCAAAACTGTCCACGGTA
Organism: Pseudomonas sp. Leaf127; assembly: GCF_001423155.1. Classification (NCBI taxonomy): domain Bacteria; kingdom Pseudomonadati; phylum Pseudomonadota; class Gammaproteobacteria; order Pseudomonadales; family Pseudomonadaceae; genus Pseudomonas; species Pseudomonas sp. Leaf127. Next base: position 636,268 of record NZ_LMOA01000022.1, read on the forward strand.
ACGCGTCGCAATTGTCCGGGGTTCATGGGGACGTCCTGTCAGAGAGAGGGGGGTGAGGGGGCCTGGGAGGCCGGTGCTGCTGCACCCGGCGACAGGTCCAGTTGCATGAAGGTCAGGTCCAGCCAGCGGCCGAACTTGGTGCCCACCTGGGGCATTTGCCCGGTGATGATGAAGCCCAGCCGCTCGTGCAGGGCCACTGAGGCGATGTTGCCGCTTTCAATGGCGGCGACCATGATGTGCTTGTCGCAGGCCCGGGCGCGTTCGATCAATGCACGCATCAGGGCCGGTCCCAGGCCCCGGCCGCGCTGGTCGGCGCGCACGTACACCGAGTGCTCGACGGTGTGGCGAAAGCCCTCGAAGGGGCGCCAGTCGCCGAACGACGAATAGCCCAGCACCTGGCCTGCAGCATCGACCGCCACCAGGATCGGGTAGGCCTGGGCCTGGCGGGCGGTGTACCAGGCCTGGCGGTTGGCCAGGTCGACCGGTTGCTCGTTCCAGATTGCGGTGGTGTTGAGCACCGCGTCGTTGTAGATGGCCAGCACCCCTGGCAGGTCGGCGGGCAGGGCGTCGCGGATGACAATGTCCATGCAACCTCCGTCAGGCAATCGGCTGGTGCACGGTCACCAGCTTGGTGCCGTCGGGGAAGGTGGCCTCGACCTGGATTTCCGGGATCATTTCCGGGATGCCTTCCATCACCTGTTCGCGGCTGAGCAGGGTGGTGCCGTAGTGCATCAGTTCGGCGACCGTCTGGCCGTCACGTGCACCTTCGAGCAGGGCGGCGCTGATCAGCGCCATGGCTTCGGGGTAATTGAGCTTCAGGCCACGCGCCAGCCGGCGCTCGGCCACCAGGCCTGCGGTGAAAATCAGCAGTTTGTCTTTTTCGCGGGGCGTCAGGTCCATGGGGATTCCGTTTGGGTGGCAGGTTCTTGGTGCTTTCGCGGCTGAAGCCGCTCCTACGGCAACAGACCCTGGGTCCATGTATCACGTATTCCAGATTCTCGGCACCCGCGCTTCGCGGCCCAGCAGGGCCGGGCGCAGGTGGCGCCAGAGTTCGATCAGCCAGGCCCTGGCATGCAGGGCTTCGTCGGCCAGGCAGCGGGCCACGATCAAGCCGGGTAGCTGGGTCAGGTCGCCGCGCACCGGGTTGGGCATGTTCAACGAACGGCAGGTTTCCAGCAACTCGCTGCCCGCTTCGCCGGTCATCAGCAAGGTGGCGAACACCGTCTTGCCATCCAGGCCGATCGGCGAGTCCAGCAGGCCGTCGCCGCCCTCCAGGCGCTGGCGCTCGTGCCAGAGCAGGCGGCCGTCGCGGCGGATCTCCAGCTGCGACTGGAAATAGCCCTGGGCGAAACGTTCGCCACTGGCCGGGCGACCCAGCGCCACCACGTCCCAGTAGCACAGCCGGGCATCGCCGTGCAGGTTGATGCACGTCTCCAGCTGCGCCTGTGCCTGGCTGAAAACGATGGTTTCCTGCGGCAGCCACTCCAGCGTGGCACCGGGCTCGACGTGCAGGTCCAGATGCTGGAAGGCAGGGCCGGCAGCGCGGTACCACTTGGCGGCGCCGGGGCTGGTCAGTTGCGCCCAGGCCTGGGGCCCGACCTGCGCCGAAATAGCCAGCCGGTCGCCGCCGGCGATGCCGCCGGGGGGGTGGACAATGATGTGCTGGCACACCTCGGGACCCTCGGCATACAGGTGCTTCTGCACCCGCAACGGCCCCAGGTGGCGGCGTTGTACCGGGCGGGTGCTGTCACCGAAGCGGGCGTAGCCCAGCTCCAGCTCGGCGTGCCAACTGGGGGTGAACAGGGCGGTGCTGGCAGGCAGGTTCATGAGGTCGTCATCATTCGATACACAGACAGGCACACCTTAACCGGGCCATCAGATCGTCACCAGCCCGCGCACGCCTTCGGCTTCCATGGTTTCGCCGCGACCCTGCTGCACGATCTCGCCGCGCGACATCACCAGGTACTGGTCGGCCAGCTCGGCGGCAAAGTCGTAGAACTGCTCGACCAGCAGAATGGCCATGTCACCCTGTTCGGCCAGGCGCTTGATCACCGCGCCGATCTCCTTGATCACCGAGGGCTGGATGCCTTCGGTGGGCTCGTCGAGGATCAGCAGGCGCGGGCGGCTGGCCAGCGCCCGGCCGATCGCCAGTTGCTGTTGCTGGCCGCCGGACAGGTCGCCGCCACGGCGATGCTTCATCTGCAACAGCACCGGGAACAGCTCGTAGATATGCGCCGGCACTTCTTTGGCCTCTGATCCCGGAAAGCGCGACAGGCCCATCAGCAGGTTTTCCTCGACCGTCAGCCGGCCAAAGATTTCCCGCCCTTGCGGCACGTAGGCGATGCCGGCGTGCACCCGCTGGTGCGGCTTGAGCGCGGTGATGGGCTTGCCTTCCCACTGCACCTTGCCCTCTTTGGAGGGCAGCAGGCCCATCAGCACCTTGAGCAGTGTGGTCTTGCCCACGCCGTTACGGCCCAGCAGGCAGGTGACCTCGCCGACTTTTGCCTCGAACGACAGGCCGCGCAGAATGTGGCTGCCGCCGTAGTATTGGTGAAGCTGTTCGACTTGAAGCATCGTCTGTTCCTATCTCTGGCGGCTCGCTCACCCCCGTAGGAGCGGCTTCAGCCGCGAATGACGCGAATGCTGTGAAGAGGGGGTGCCTGTGCCCGGCTGAAGCCGGTCCTACAGGGGCCTACCGGCCCAGGTAAACCTCGATCACGCGTTCGTCGGCCTGTACGTCGCTCAGCGACCCTTCGGCCAGCACGCTGCCTTGGTGCAGCACCGTGACATGGTCGGCAATCGAGCCGACAAAGCCCATGTCGTGCTCGACCACCATCAGCGAGTGCTTGCCGGCCAGGCTTTTGAACAGTTCGGCGGTGAATTCGGTCTCGGCGTCGGTCATGCCCGCCACCGGCTCGTCGAGCAGCAGCAGTTGCGGGTCCTGGACCAGCAGCATGCCGATTTCCAGGAACTGCTTCTGGCCATGCGACAGCAGCCCGGCCGGCCGGTCACGCGAGGCGTTCAGGCGGATGGTCTCCAGCACTTCGTCGATGCGCGTGTGCTGCTCACCGCTGAGCCTGGCGCGCAGGCTGGCCCACACCGACTTGTCGGTCTTGAGCGCCAGCTCCAGGTTCTCGAACACGCTGAGCGCCTCGAACACCGTGGGCTTCTGGAACTTGCGGCCGATCCCGGACTGGGCGATCTGCACCTCGCTCAGGCGCGTCAGGTCCAGGGTCTCGCCGAACCAGGCCGTGCCGTGCGTGGGCCGGGTCTTGCCGGTGATGACGTCCATCAGCGTGGTCTTGCCGGCACCATTGGGACCGATGATGCAGCGCAGCTCGCCGACGCCGATGTACAGGTTCAGATTATTGAGGGCCTTGAAACCGTCGAAGCTGACGCTGATGTCTTCCAGGGTCAGGATGGTGCCGTGCCGGGTGTTCAGGCCCTGGCCGGCGCTGCGTCCCAGGCCCAGCGCCTCGCGGCTGGTGCCGGCGTCGGCATTGGGGTCCAGCACCGGTTCGAGCATGAAGGCCGGGGACGGGGTCGGGGCTATCATGAGTCGCTCCTTTTCTTGAGCAGGCCGATCACGCCCTTGGGCAGGTACAGGGTGACGATGATGAACAGCGCGCCCAGGAAGAACAGCCAGTATTCGGGGAAGGCCACGGTGAACCAGCTTTTCATGCCGTTGACCATGCCGGCGCCCAGCAGCGGGCCGATCAGCGTGCCGCGCCCGCCGAGGGCGACCCAGACGGCGGCCTCGATGGAGTTGGTCGGCGACATCTCGCTGGGGTTGATGATGCCGACCTGCGGCACGTACAGCGCGCCGGCCAGGCCGCACAGCACCGCGCTCAGGACCCAGACGAACAGCTTGAAGCCGCGCGGGTCGTAGCCGCAGAACATCAGGCGGTTTTCCGCATCGCGCAGGGCGGTCAGCACCCGGCCGAACTTGCTCTGCGCCAGGCGCCAGCCCGCGTAGAGGCTGGCCACCAGCAACAGCACCGTGGCCAGGAACAGCACCGCGCGGGTGCCCTGGCTGCTGATCGAAAAGCCCAGGATGCTGCGGAAGTTGGTGAAGCCGTTGTTGCCGCCAAAGCCGGTTTCGTTGCGGAAAAACAGCAGCATGGCGGCAAAGGTCAGCGCCTGGGTCATGATCGAGAAGTACACGCCCTTGATCCGCGAGCGGAAGGCGAAAAAGCCGAACACCAGCGCCAGCAGGCCCGGCGCCAGCACCACCAGGCACATGGCCCAGAGGAAGTTGTCGGTGCCGGCCCAGTACCACGGCAGCTCGGTCCACGACAGGAAGGTCATGAACGCCGGCAGGCCGTCACCGGCGGCTTCGCGCATCAGGTACATGCCCATCGCATAGCCGCCCAGGGCGAAGAACAAGCCGTGGCCCAGCGACAACAGCCCGGCGTAGCCCCAGACCAGGTCCAGGGCCAGGGCGACGATGGCGTAGCAGAGAATCTTGCCCACCAGGGTCAGGGTGTAGGCCGACACCTGCAAGGGGTTGTCGGCCGGCAGCAGGGACAGCAGCGGCATGGCCAGCAGCACGGCCAGCACCAGGGCGCCGATGGCCAGCGTGCCCTTGGGCCCGACCTTTTGTGCAGCGGTCATCATCAATGGCTGGCTCATCAGTCGATCACCCGTCCTTTCAGTGCGAAGAGGCCTTGCGGGCGCTTCTGGATAAACAGAATGATCAGCCCCAGGATCAGGATCTTGCCCAGCACGGCGCCAATCTGCGGTTCGAGGATCTTGTTGGCGATGCCCAGGCCGAAGGCGGCCAGCACACTGCCGGCCAGTTGGCCGACGCCGCCGAGCACCACCACCAGGAACGAGTCGATGATGTAGCTCTGGCCCAGGTCAGGGCCGACGTTGCCGATCTGGCTCAGCGCCACGCCACCGAGTCCGGCGATGCCCGAGCCCAGGCCGAAGGCCATCATGTCGATGCGCCCGGTGGGTACGCCGCAGCAGGCGGCCATGTTGCGGTTCTGGGTCACGGCGCGCACGTTCAGGCCCAGGCGGGTCTTGTTCAGCAGCATCCAGGTGAGGGCCACCACCAGCAGGGCGAAGACGATGATCGCGATGCGGTTGTACGGCAGCACCAGGTTGGGCAATACCTGAATACCGCCGGACAGCCAGCCGGGGTTGGCGACTTCGACGTTCTGCGCACCGAAGATCAGGCGCACGGCCTGGATCAGCATCAGGCTGATGCCCCAGGTGGCCAGCAGGGTTTCCAGCGGGCGGCCATACAGGTGGCGGATGACGGTGCGTTCCAGCGCCATGCCGATCAGGGCAGTGACGAAAAATGCCACCGGCAGCGCCACCAGCGGGTAATACGCCAGCACGTCCGGCATGTGGCGCTGCATCAAGACCTGCACCATGTAGGTGGTGTAGGCGCCGAGCATCAGCATCTCGCCGTGGGCCATGTTGATCACCCCCAGCAGGCCGAAGGTGATGGCCAGGCCCAGTGCGGCCAGCAGCAGGATCGAGCCCAGCGACAGACCGGTAAAGGCCTGGCCCAGCACTTCACCCATCAGCAGCTTGCGCTTGACCTGTGCCAGGCTGGTCTGCGCGGCGATGCGCACCGTGGCCTCGGGCTCGACACCCGGCTCCAGCAGGGTTTCCAGGCGAGTGCGGGCCAGCGGGTCGCCGGTTTCACCCAGCAGGCGTACCGCGGCCAGGCGCACGGTGGGACTGCTGTCGACCAGTTGCAGGTTGGCCAGCGCCAGGGTCAGGGCGTCGTGCACCGCGTCGTCGGTTTCGCTGGCCACGCGCTGGCTGAGCAGGTCAAGCTGCGCCGGGCGGGCGTTGCGTTGCAGGTGCTGCGCGGCGGCCAGGCGTACACCGGCATCGGCCGCGAGCAATTGATGGCTGGCCAGGGCGGTTTCCACCAAGCCCCGCAGGCGGTTGTTCAGGCGCAGTTTGCGCGGTGTTTCGGTGTCGCTCTGGATCTCGCGCCCGTCACGCAGGGCTTCGAGCAGGGGCACACGCTCCGGCAACGGCGTGGCGGCCCAGTTTTCCAGCAAGGTGGCCTGCTCGGAGGAGCTGGCGGCGGCGAAGTCGCTGGCATCGCTGGCCTGCGCGGCCAGGGGCAGCAGCAGGGCGAACATCAGGATCAAGCGGTAGACAATATCGGGCATGGCGAATGGCCTGTGTTGCGGCAATCTCAGGGCGGGTACATGAACCCGGTGTAGGAGCGCGCTTGCCCGCGACCGAGTGCGTTAGCAGTCGTAAATTTTCAGCGTTTCGCAAATCCAGAATGTGTTCACAGTCATGAATTTTCAGCGTTTCCGAGAATTTACGAGCGCTAGCGCACTCGGTCGCGGGCAAGCGCGCTCCTACATCGGGCAGCAAGACGCCGTGGCTTAGTTGCTCTTCACCGCATGGTCGGGCTTCTTGTCGTTACCCGGGATGTACGGGCTCCAGGGCTGGGCGCGGATCGGCTCCTTGGTCTGCCACACGACGTTGAACTGGCCGTTGTCCTCGACCTCGCCGATCATCACCGGCTTGTGCAGGTGGTGGTTGGTCTTGTCCATGGTCAGGGTAAAGCCCGACGGCGCTGCAAAGGTCTGGCCGGCCATGGCTTCGCGGACCTTGTCGACCTCGGTGGACTTGGCTTTTTCAGCGGCCTGCGCCCACATGTGGATGCCGACGTAGGTGGCCTCCATCGGGTCGTTGGTCACGGCCTTGTCGGCCCCCGGCAGGTTTTTCTTCTTGGCGTACGCGCTCCAGTCGGCGACGAATTTCTTGTTGACCGGGTTATCCACCGACTGGAAGTAGTTCCAGGCGGCCAGGTGACCGACCAGCGGCTTGGTGTCGATGCCGCGCAGTTCTTCTTCACCCACCGAGAAGGCCACCACCGGCACGTCGGTGGCTTTCAGGCCCTGGTTGGCCAGCTCCTTGTAAAACGGCACGTTGGAGTCGCCATTGACGGTGGAGATGACCGCAGTCTTGCCGCCGGCCGAGAATTTCTTGATGTTGGCGACGATGGTCTGGTAGTCGGCATGGCCAAACGGGGTGTAGACCTCTTCGATATCGCTGTCCTTCACGCCCTTGGAGTGCAGGAAAGCGCGCAGGATCTTGTTGGTGGTGCGCGGGTAGACGTAGTCGGTGCCCAGCAGGAAGTAGCGCTTGGCGGCGCCGCCGTCTTCGCTCATCAGGTACTCGACCGCCGGAATCGCCTGCTGGTTGGGCGCGGCGCCGGTGTAGAACACGTTCGGCGACATTTCTTCGCCTTCATACTGCACCGGGTAGAACAGCAGGCCGTTGAGTTCTTCGAACACCGGCAGCACCGACTTGCGCGACACCGAGGTCCAGCAGCCGAACACCACGGCGACCTTGTCCTGGGTCAGCAACTGACGGCTTTTTTCCGCGAACAGCGGCCAGTTCGACGCCGGGTCGACGATCACCGCCTCCAGTTGCTTGCCGTTGACACCGCCCTTGGCGTTGATCTCGTCGATGGTCATCAAGGCCATGTCCTTGAGCGACGTTTCCGAGATGGCCATGGTCCCGGACAGCGAATGCAGGATGCCGACCTTGATGGTTTCTGCCGCCTGCAAGGTCCAGCTCATGCCCATCGCGGCGATGGAGGCGGACAGGGTAAACGCTTTGATCAGACTGCGACGCTTCATTGGGACGGCTCCGTTCTTTCGAATTATCGAGGGCGAGTCATTTGCCTGCTGAGGTTGCTAGCAAAGGCTGTGCCCAATCACGAAAACCGGCAGGCAGGTGCGTGGCAGAGCGGTCTGGTCTGACCGGTCGCACCACGACGGCACCATTGCAAGCCGCAAGACGGTGCAATGAGCACAAATGGTGCAAGAGGAAGGCGCAAGCAAGTGAGGCCGCTATCAGCGGTGATTGCCATGAGGCGATTCAGCGGGGAGGAACGGGGCCTGAAGCGTATCGAGTGAGGAATTCATCACAAAACCGCTCGTCGGCTTCAGGCCCCGTTGTTGCAATTTAAGCTGCCGCCGCCGATTTGGCAAAGCGTGAAAGCACGATTCGATCAAATGCCTGGCATTGCCTGCCGACGTCCGTCCTGAGCAGCTTGAGAGCCTCGCATTTTTACCAGTATCGCCAAGGCTTGAGGTGTATCAGGCTGTGCGTGGGAACTACCGTGTATGCAAGGAGGCAGATCATGGCCCGCCCCATCGTTTGTTCAATCAAGCCCATTGCCATCGCTTTGATGATCCCTTTGGGCATTTATGGTCGAGCGCCCATGGCCGCTCCACAAACAGATCAACCGGCAGCGGCGGCAGTACCGCTTTCAGCCAGTGCCCCGGCTGCCGTTGCCACCCAGGCTGAGCTTTATCAACAGGCAATCGGTAACAGCCAGTTCAAGGTCAATCGTCTGGAACTCAAGAACAATGGCTATACCGCTGAAAGCGGCAAGCTGGTGAGCGCTCTTGGTGAGGAAGAGGGTGCTCTGATAATGGTCCGCGCGCCCGGCGGGGACGTGACCGGACTGGTGTCACGCGCAGGCAGGACGGGTTTGCTCAGAACGAACGCCAATGGTGAGCCAACGGTTGCCTACGACCCGGAGTACGACTGGCTTAAGCATGACTTTGTAGTAGAGGACGAAGTCGTGTCTGAATCTTCGCCTTCAGGCATGAGCGATAGGTACACTGAGATCGATTTCCTTATGGGCTTTACGCAGGCCGCCCTCGATCAATATGGGGGTGATCCGCAAGCGTATGCCCTGCTCCAGTTGGAGTCTGTCCAGGCCAGTCTGGTGAACTCCGGACTTGGGCATATCCATCCGATACTGGCGGGGATACGAATCTATGAGGAAAACATCCCGACCACGCCGGACGGTTTGAACAGATGGCGCGTGTTGCTGAGAGAAGTGCGTGGCGACTACCAGCATGACATGAATGCAGGTTATTCCTTAGGTGGTGATGCGGCCGGATGGGCCGGTGTGCCCGATGATACAAGTGTCAATGACATCAGGCATGTTGCGGCGTTCAAGCATGAGTTGGGCCATAATGTAGGCGGTAGCCATTGCAATAGTGAAGGAACGGATAATTACAGGTTTGGTTATGATGCGGGCGATAATGTGAGAAGTAATTTATGTGGAAATAATCTTTTCTACTATTCCGGTCCTGACGTGACTGCCAACGGACGTGTGTTGGGCAACGCCAGAACAGCTGACATGAAAAGACTCTGGCGTGAGCAGCTTAATAGGATGTCGAATTATTCTCCGGCATTTTCCGGGTATCGCCTTATTCACGTGGGCAATGACAGTACGCTAATACTTGATGCAAGTAGATCAGCCGCTTACATGGCGTTGGATCCTGATATCGGCCCTACCGAGCCTCAGGGTTATTCCTCGGGTCCGTATACCGAACTGAAAGTGCCGTTGACCAGAGCTGCCGATGGCCAGGTTCACCGTGTCGTTCTGCGGGGTTATTGTGAAGCGGAAGACCGTGATCTGGTGACCATGAATAATATCAATCGGTGCGGACGGGACGGCCAGGCAACGCTACGGTTGTCGTTCCGGACGGTGGATAACAAAACACTGCCTGAAGGCTGGTACAACGGCACGCTCAACCTCAAGGTCAGGCGCTCTCTTTCTGTAACGCCTGTTTTGGTCAGTGTTTCGGTCAAGCGGTGAGTTGCCGACTTGCGTCGGCAACTCTGGATGAAGGATGAACAAGAGGTTGCAGTGTCAGGCCTGCAGTGGCGTAAGCCGCCGTACCACAATACTGTCGATCCCCCACATCACCAGCATCGACACGCCCACCAGCGGAAAGACCACGCCCAGCACCAGCATCACGGCTGTGGCGGTCTTCCAGCGCGGCAGGTCATGGCGCAGCGGCGGCACGCCCAGCCCGCCTTCGGGCCTGCGCTTCCACCACATGACCAGGCCGCTGACCGAGCCGAGCAGGATCATCAGGCACACCAGCAGCATCAACAGTTGGTTGAGCAAGCCGAAGAACTTGCCTTCGTGCAGCATCACGCCGGCCTCGGTGGCCTTGGACACCAGGCTGTAGTGCTGCCAGCCGACATGCGCCAGCACCTTGCCGCTGTACTGGTCGATGTGCAGGGTAGCGTCGTTGCGCGGGTCGTCGGCGAACACCGAGACGGTGAACACGCCTTCGGCGGTTTTCGGTGCAGTGATGCTGTAGCCCGGCTCGACGCCATGCTGCGTGGCGATGTCGACCACCTCTTGCAGGGTCACCCTGGGCGCGGCCGGCCCGCTGGACGGACCATGATGGTGCATGTGCTCGGCATGGTCGCCGGACGATTGCGGCAGCGGCGTATTTTCCAGCGCCCAGGGCACGGTCTGGGTGCTGGCGGTGTTGAGCGTGCCGGCCAGTTGCGTTGAGCGCGGCACGTCATTCCACATGGCCGCCGGAAAGGTGTTCCACAGGTCGGCGTATTGCTTGCCCCAGAAACCGGTCCAGGTCATGCCACTGAGCAGCATGAACAGCAACAGCAGCGACCCCCAGAACCCGGTGACCGCATGCAGGTCGCGCCACAGCGCCCGGCCGCGACGTGACAGGCGCGGCCAGAGTACGCCGGCACCGCCGTTATTACCCCGTGGCCACCACAGGTACAGCCCCGACACCACCAGCATGATGCCCCAGCCGGCGGCCAGCTCGATCAGCCGGTCGCCCAGGGTGCCGATCATCAACTCGCCATGCAGCGCACGGGCGATGGCCTGCAGATTGTCCTTGGCGTCCTGGCTGCCCAGCAGCGTGCCGGTGTAAGGGTTGATGAACACGTTCAGCTCGCGGCCCTGGTCGCGGATCACGAACTGCGCGCTGCCCTGGGCATCGAGCGGCGGGATGTACTTGCTCACCGTGGCTTGGGGCCAGGCATGCTGCACCTGCTGTTGCAGTTGGTCGGCATCGAGGCGGTGATGCGCGACCTCGACCTGCAGCAGGTCGCGGTACATCAGGGTGTCGAGCTGCGGCTTGAACAGGTAGATGATCCCGGTCAGGGCCAGCAGGATCATGAAAGGGGCCACGAACAGCCCGGCGTAGAAGTGCCAGCGCCAGGCCAGGTTATAGAACGTACGATCAGGTTTTTTCATGGCAAACGCTCCGGTCGCGCAGGCAAAAGGTCGGCCTGGGCGGGTGTTCAGCGATGGCATGGGCAACAGGGGGCGGCGCTTGTCGGTGCAGGCGAGCGGCGCGCACAGGTGTAGCAAGGATAACAGCCATGGTGCTTACCATCTGACGGTCAGGATCGCGCAGCCGCAAGGGCTGCGTGGATTAGCGGATCAGGACAGCGTCGACAGTGGCGGGGCGCGGCTCAGGGCATGCAGGAAGACGGTGTGCCGCGCATGGCCTTCGCGGGTCAGGGCGACATAGAAAGCCGATGGTTTGGGCGGGGTAATGGCCACCATTGCCAGGACCTGCGGCAGGGCCGGGCAGCCGAACAGCAAGGTGCAATAGCCGCACTTGGCCCACAGCGCATGGTCCATGGCGGTGCTGCTGGCGTCGGTGGTGGCCTGTGCCGCATGGGCATCATGGGCATTGGCGTGATGCGCGTGATCGGCACCCGCTGCCACAGGCGCGTGATGCGCCGCGGGCATGGGCGTACCGGCGTGATGCTCCATCGGCATCGACTGGGAAATCAGCGGACCGATAAAGATCATCAACATGGCGAACAGACTCAGCCACGTACCTCGCCGGGGGCGGGGTCGGGTCGTGCCTGCCCGGCCTGGGCGCGGGGCGCTCACGGCAAACGGTTACTCAATGGCTGTGGGCCGGTGTCTGGCCGGGTTCGGGTGGCTGCTTCTGGACCATGACCTGCACAGGTACGGCGCCGGCCTTTTCAAAATGCAGCACCAGTTCAAAGCGCTGGCCATCGACCAGCTGCGTGCGGTCCTTGAGGTCCAGCAACATCACATGATAGGCCATGGGGGCAAAACGCACCTGGCCACCGGCCGGCACTTCGACGCTGGGCACCTGCTGCATCTTCATCAGGCCATCGGCATGCACATGTTCGTGCAACTGGGCGCTGCCGGCGACGGGGCTGTCGACACTGAGCAGCCGGTCGGCATCGCCCTTGTTGTCGATGACGAAATACGCCGCCACCGCGGGTGCATTGGGCGGCAGCTGCATGGACCACGGGTGCTCGATCAGCAGGTTGCCGGCCTTGTATTCATGGGCCTGGGCAAACAGGGCCGGCAGCAGCAGGGCGGCCAGTAGCAGGGTCTTGTTGAGCATGGCAGGCTCCGTGGCCTGGAAGGAGTGCGCTATTTAGCCTGAATGGGCGGGGATGTAAAAGTGCAAGGGTGTCAACTTCTACAGCGCCAGCCCGCAAAATCAAGGCGAAGCTGACCGGCGCGTTATGGGGCACAAGATCCGGCTGGCGAAACACCAATGGGCTCTGACAGCGTTCGCTATCGCTCACCAGGCCGGGCCTTGCAGCAACATCAGTTCGGTTGTAGCTCGGTCGCTTCCAGCCGCTGCAATGAATCGTCCAGCACGGATTTGGCCATGTCGATCAGGTACAGGGTCGAGAAGGCCAGGTCGCGCCTGGAACCGCACAGGCTTTCGCCGCTTTCATAGGCCGTGGCGGCTGCGCAGCGCAGCAGGTCGGACACCCGTAGCAGGGCGTCTTCGAGAGAAGGTGGGGCGGGGATTACTATGCTCATTGCATCATTCCTGAATAGAGCCCCCTACGAACGCTGCTAAACGTACAAGGGTGGCGGCTTTGACGCGGGTTAGCAGACCGGTGGAAAGATGCAAGACCGGCGCACCCGAAGGTGCCCCACGCAAAGCCGCCATAAGCAAACTTGCGCATTCATCTTACCAACAGGCTGCTAATCCCGATCGCTGATATTCAGCGACGAATGCAGCCTAGTGCCGATAAATGACCCACGCAAGGGCCGGGGATTTTCTCGGAAAGTTCGCACAATGAAAAGGGAAACGGCTGCCGGAAAAAGACGATTTCGTCAGTGCAAGTAACCGTCATGCGCCCTGTTCAGCCTTGTAGGGCCTGTGCCAGCAACCGATAACTGGCCAGCCGCGCCTCGAACGCATGGGTCACGGTGACAATGCCGATCTCCTCGCTGCCGAACCGTTCGGCCAGCGCCAGGATCTGCCGGCGGCAGGTGGCGGGCGAGCCGACCACCATGGCGTCCAGGGTCTGGTCGAACGCCTGCTTCTGCTCTGGCGTCATGTCCCGGTAGCGGTCCATGACGTCTTCGGGGCTGAGCAAGGGTTGTTGTGGGCGCTGGCCGCTGGACAGTTTGCGATAGGCCGCGGTGGTGGCAATAAGGCGGGCCTGCTCGTCGGTGGGCGCACAGATCACGGCCAGGGCCAGCAGGCGTGGTGGTGTTTGACCGTGGCCGGCAGCGCTGAACGCCTGAGCGTGATGCTCGAAGATCACCGGGTCGCAGGTATCCGGCGCAATGAAGCGTGCCAGCGCCAGGCCCATGCCCAGTTGCCCGGCCAGGGCGGCACTGGCCCCGCTGGAGCCCAGCATCCACAGCGAAGGCCGGGTCTGATCATCGACCGGGCAGTGCAGGCTGGCAAACGGATGGCTGGACGGCAGGGTGCCACGCAGAAACGCGCACAGCTCGGCGGCCTGACGGGCAAAATCCTGGCTGTGCCCCGGCATACCCGAGGCCAGGGCGCGGGCGCTGAGCTGGCCGCCGCCCGGTGCGCGGCCGATGCCCAGGTCGATGCGTCCGGGAAACAGGCTGCCCAGCAAGGCAAAGGTTTCAGCCACCTTGAACGGGCTGTAGTGGCTGAGCATCACGCCGCCGCTGCCGACGCGCAGGGTCTGTGTGGCGCTGGCCACGCGGGTCAGCAGGATTTCCGGGGCGGTCCCTGCAAATTGCACGCTGTCGTGGTGCTCGGCCAGCCAGTAGCGGTGATAGCCAAAGCCCTCGCAGGCCATGGCCAGTTCTACGGAGGTGCGGGGTGCCGCCAGCGCGGGGCGGTCGCCGTGCACAGGCGTCTGGTCGATCACGGTCAAGCGTAAGGGCACGGGGCGGGTCCTGTCGGGTGATAAGGGCAGTGACGATGATAACGGCTGTTGCCGGGGCGCCGACCAGGCCTGGGCAAAAGTGCCAGCGATCCTTTGAAAAATGCAGGTGAGTACAGGGCAGCTATGCGTCTTGCCTGCCAAGGTCTATTGCTGTTTCAGCACAGCAAGCGAGCGTCGGTAGCGCGCTCATCAACTACAAAATAACTGACTGACTTCATCCATTTTAAAAAGCACCACTTGATCTGCTGCGCGACAGCGTGCCGCCTTGGCGCGGCGCCAAGGCGGCGGGTAATCTCCTACCCGCCTGGGTGGCCGTCCTGCGACAGGGCCGCCAGCACCGCTGCCACGCTCTCCAGTTCGCGGTCCACCGCCGGCAGCGGCGGGCGCTTGAGGATCAGCACCGGTATTGCGCGCTCACGGGCCACTTGCAGCTTGGGCTCGGTGGACGGGCTGCCGCTGTTCTTGCTGATCAGCACGTCGATGCGGCGCTGCTCGAACAGCGCCCGTTCTTCATCCAGGTGAAACGGCCCGCGGGCAGCGATGATGTCGCAGCGTGCGTTACCAGGGACGCTGTCCAGGGCGCGCAGGGTCCAGAATTGCCGGGCCGGAATGTCGTCCAGATATTGTAGGGGTTCGCGACCCAGGGTGAAGAAAGGCCGTTGGAAGGGTGCCAGCGCCTGGGTCAGTTCAGCCCAGTCGGCCACTTCGCGCCAGTCGTCATCGGGGCCGGGTTGCCAGGCCGGGCGGCGCAAGGCCCAGCAGGGTACGCCGGTCAGTTGCGCGGCAGTCGCTGCGTTGTGGCTCATCTGCGCGGCATAGGGATGGGTGGCGTCCAGCAGCAGGTCGATGCCTTGCGCATCGATGAATCGCGCCAGCCCTTCGGCGCCGCCATAGCCGCCGACCCGCACCTGGCAGGTCAGGTCGGTGGGCACCCGGCCTACGCCGGCCAGGCTGTAGATATGCTCAGGCCCCAGGGTACGGGCAATGGCCAGGGCTTCGGTAACACCGCCAAGCAGCAGGATACGGTTCATTTCAGGGGTCCTTGGGTGGCATGCCCGACGATGCCGCCCTGGCGGTCGATGGCGAAGACTTCCACCGTCACGCTGGCCGGCACCACACTGCGGGCGAAGGCCAGGGCATGAGCGCAGACCGCATCGCCCAGCGGCACGCCGGCGGCGCTGCACAACGCCAGGGCCTGCTGGCTGGTGTTGGCTTCGCAGATGAGCTGTTGCAAGGCGGCATCGGCGCCGACATCGGCGGCCCAGCGCGCCAGTTGCGGCAGGTCGATGCTGGAGTGGCGGCTGTGCAGGTCCATGTGCCGGGCGGCCAGCTTGCTGATCTTGCCAAAGCCGCCGCACAGGCTGAGCGTGTCCACCGGCACCTTGCGCACATGCTTGAGCACCGCACCGACGAAGTCGCCCATTTCGATCAGGGCAATGTCGGGGATGCCGTAGACCCGGCGCATGGTGTCTTCGCTGGCGTTGCCGGTGCAGGCGGCGATGTGCCGGTAGCCGTTGGTGGCTGCCACGTCGATGCCTTGCTGGATCGAGGCGATGTAGGCCGCACAGGAAAACGGCCGCACGATGCCGCTGGTGCCCAGGATCGACAGGCCGCCGAGAATGCCCAGGCGCGGGTTCATGGTCTTCAGCGCCAAGGCCTCGCCGTCCTGCACGCCGATGGTCACTTCGAAGCCGCCGGCATGGCCGTGCTCATCGGCCAGCCCCTGCAAATGCTCGCTCATCATGCGCCGTGGCACCGGGTTGATCGCCGGCTCGCCAACGCCCAGCACCAGTCCCGGGCGGGTCACGGTGCCCACGCCGCGTCCGGCCAGAAAGCGCACGCCGGGTTCGCCGGTCAGCCGTACGTGCGCAAACACCAGGGCGCCGTGGGTCACGTCCGGGTCGTCGCCGGCGTCCTTGATCGTGGCGGCTTCAGCGCCGCCGTCCAGCGGCCGACAGAACTCCAGGCGCATCTGCACCTGCTTGCCCTTGGGCAGGGTGATCTGCACCGCGTCGCAGGCCTGCCCGGTCAGCAGCAGGCGTGCAGCCGCCAGGCTGGTGGCGGTGGCGCAGCTGCCGGTGGTCAGGCCGCTGCGCAGGGGGGCGGGTTGTTCGGCGGTTTCTTCGCGCATCAGGGTTTGACCAGGTCCAGCAAGGTGATCGGCAGTGCCTGGCGCCAGGTGTCGAATTCACCCAGGGGTTTGGCGTGGGCGACCTGCAGACGGGTCAGTTCGCCGCCATGCTGTTCACGCCAGGCCATCAGCGTGGCTTCGCTTTGCAGGGTCACGGCATTGGCCACCAGCCGGCCACCGGAGCGCAAGCGCTCCCAGCAGGCCTCCAGCACACCGGGGCGGGTGACGCCGCCGCCGATGAAGATGGCGTCCGGGCTTTCCAGCCCGGCCAGGGCCTCGGGCGCGGCGCCGCGCACCAGCTGCAGGCCCGGTACGCCCAGGGTGTCGCGGTTGAGTTCGATCAGTTGCTGGCGGCCTTCGTCGGCCTCGATGGCCAGGGCGCGGCAGGTCGGGTGGGCGCGCATCCATTCGATGCCGATCGAGCCGCAGCCGGCGCCGACGTCCCACAGCAGCTCGCCCGGCACCGGCGCCAGGCGCGCCAGGGTCATGGCGCGCACATCGCGCTTGGTCAACTGGCCGTCATGCGCATAAGCATGGTCCGGCAGGCCGGCCAGCGGGCTCAGGCGCAGTGTGCCAGGCTCGGCGCGGCAGTCGATGGCCACCAGGTTCAGGGCGGCGATCTCGGGTGTGCCCCAGTCGCAGGCGGCGCCCTCGACCCGGCGCTCGACCGTGCCACCCAAGTGCTCCAGCACGGTCATGTGGCTGGGGCCGAAGCCGCGCTCGCGCAACAGCACCGCCAGCGCGGCCGGGCTGGTGCTGTCGTTGCTCAGCACCAGCAGGCGCATGCCGTGATGCAGATACGCGCTGACAGCGGCCAGGGGGCGGGCGACCACTGACAGCATGACCACATCCTGCAAGGCCCAACCCATGCGCGCCGCCGCCAGGGAATAGGACGAGGGCGCCGACAGCACGCTCATTTCATCCAGCGCCACCACCCGCGACAGACTGACGCCGACGCCGAACAGCATCGGGTCGCCGCTGGCCAGCACGCACACCGGCGTACCCCGGCGCTGCAACACGGCATTCAAGGAAAACGGACTGGGCCAGGCGTGCCGCTGCGCGGCAATGCACGGCGGCAGCAGGTCGAGCTGACGTGTGCTGCCGAACACTTGCGCAGCCTTGAGCAGGGCATGCCGGGCCTGGCGCCCCAGGCCCTTGTAGCCGTCTTCGCCAATTCCAACCACAGTGAGCCAGGGTGTCATAACGACCTCGATGCGAACTTCCGACAGAGCGTTTTTCATGCCTGCCGCCAAAGCAGGCATAATACCGCGCCTGTCAGGCACATGTGGGCACCTCTAAAAACTACCTGCGTTGTCATCGCTGCGTTAAAAACAGGCTCAAAATGCTCATTTACAACCTGTAAACTCCGCTTTTTCGCCTGTTTTTGCCTTGCGCTGACTGCCTCGCCTACGTTTTTAGAGGCACCCATGTGTCTGCCGCATTCCCCTGTCTTATCCCGCAAGTTCGCATCGGTGACCCCTTGAACGAGCCGCAGTCCGTTCGCCCTGCAATCGCCACACCGCGCCCCTCGGCCTGTCCGGGGTTGCTGCGTATCGTCGCGGCGCGCGACGGTGGCATCTGTCGCATCAAGCTGGCCGGTGGCGTGCTTGGCCAGGCGCAGGCGCTGGCGGTGGCCACGGCGGCCGAGCAACATGCCCAAGGCGTGATCGAGCTGACCAATCGGGCCAACCTGCAGATTCGCGGCATCGACGGCGATCACCAGGTTCTGGCCGGCGAGCTGATGGCCGCCGGCTGCGGCCCGGCCAACCCGGCCAGCGACGATGTGCGCAACCTGATGCTCAGCCCCACGGCCGGGCTTGACCCATTGATGCTGTGCGATACCCGGCCGCTGGCGGCGCAAGTGCTGGCCTCGCTGGAAAACCGTCCGCGCCTGCATGAACTGTCAGCCAAGTTCGCCGTGTCGCTGGACGGCGGCGAAGGCCTGGCGATGCTCGAACATCATCACGACTTGTGGTTGTCGGCCTTGATGCTCGACAGTCAGCCATGGCTGGGCTTCGGTCTGGCCGGTTGCCCGGCACACGACCGGCCGCTGGCAGCGGTGCCGCTGGCGCAGGGGCATGACCTGGTGATGGCCGTGCTGACGCTGTTCCTGGACCTGGCGCGGCCCGATCAGGCGCGCATGCGTCAGTTGTTGCAGGACGTGCCGGCCGAGGCCTTCTTGCAGCACCTGGCGCCGCGTCTCGACCCGCCGCTGCGCCGCGATGCGGCGGTGTGCGGCTGGCAGCGTCCAGCGGCAGCAGACGGCCGGCATCTGGGCCTTTATCCACAGGCGCAGGCCGGGCAGGTGGCCGTGGGTGCCGCCCCGCCACTGGGACGGCTGGACAGCGAGTTGCTGCGCAAGGTTGCCCGTCTGGCCGAGGCGTATGGCGATGCCAGCCTGCACTTGACCCCTTGGCAAAGCCTGTTGCTGCCCAACGTGCCGGCCACCCGCGCACCGGCCTTGCTGGCGGCCTTGCAGGCGGCCGGGCTGCTGACCGATGTCGCACAGCCCCTGGCGCGGCTGGTGGCCTGCACGGGCTCGGCCGGTTGCGCCAAGGGCCTGGCCGACACCAAGGCCGATGCCCTGGCCCTGGCCGGGCACCTGCCGGCGGATACGGGCGCGCACCTGAGCGGTTGTTCGCGTTCATGTGCCTGTGCCCACGTGGCGCCGCTGACCCTGCTGGCAGTGGCCCCCGGCCTTTATGATCTTTACCAGCGAGACGCGCAGCACCCGGGCTTCGGTGTGCTGCGCGCCCGCCACCTTACAATTGACGCAGCCGGCGCATTTTTGAACGCCGGCTCAGGAGCTGCACTGCATGATTGATTACATCCGCGATGGTCAGGAAATTTATCGCAATTCCTTCGCGATCATCCGCGCCGAAGCGCGGCTGGAGACCATTCCCGCCGACCTGGAAAAACTCGCCGTGCGAGTGATTCATGCCTGCGGCATGGTCGATGTGATCGAACACCTGCGCTTTTCCGAGGGGGCTGGCGCCGCCGGCCGCCAGGCGCTGGCCGCCGGGGCGCCGATCCTGTGCGATGCGCGCATGGTCTCCGAGGGCATTACCCGTTCGCGGCTGCCGGCCAATAACCCGATCATCTGCACCCTGCACGACGACGGCGTGCCGGAACTGGCCAAGGCCCTGGGCAACACCCGTTCGGCAGTGGCCCTGGAGCGTTGGCGCGAGCACCTCGAAGGCAGCGTGGTGGTGATCGGCAACGCGCCGACCGCCCTGTTCTACCTGCTGGAGATGCTCGATGCCGGCGCACCGAAGCCTGCGTTGATCATCGGCTTTCCGGTGGGCTTTGTCGGCGCGGCCGAGTCCAAGGCGATGCTGGCGGCCGACAGTCGTGGCGTGCCGTTCGTGATCGTCGAAGGCCGGCGCGGTGGCAGCGCCATGGCGGTGGCGGCGGTCAACGCCCTGGCCACGGAGGTCGAGTGATGCAGGCGCGTGGCAAACTGATCGGGCTGGGCGTGGGCCCCGGCGACCCGGAGCTGATTACCGTCAAGGCCCTGCGCCTGCTGCGCGAGTCGCCGGTGGTGGCGTATTTCGTGGCCAAGGGCAAGAAGGGCAATGCCTTCGGCATCATCGAAGGGCATCTGCAGGAAGCCCAGACCCTGCTGCCACTGGTGTACCCGGTGACCACCGAGGCGCTGCCTGCACCGCTTTCATATGAACAGGTGATCAGCGATTTCTACGACCAGGCCAGTCTGGACGTGGCCGCGCACCTGGATGCCGGACGCGACGTGGCGGTGATCTGCGAAGGCGATCCGTTCTTCTATGGCTCCTACATGTACCTGCACGATCGCCTGGCCGAACAGTACCTGGCCGAGGTGATCCCTGGCGTGTGCTCGATGCTCGGCGGCGCCTCGGTGCTGGGTGTGCCGCTGGTATACCGCAACCAGAGCCTGTCGGTGCTGTCGGGGGTGCTGGCGCATGACGAACTCAAGCACAAGCTGGCCGATGCCGACGCCGCGGTGATCATGAAACTGGGGCGCAACTTTCCCAAGGTGCGCCAGGTGCTGGCCGAGCTGGGACTGGCGAGCCGGGCCTTGTACGTCGAGCGGGCCACCATGAGTAACCAGAAGATCGTGCCACTCGATGAGGTCGACCCGATGTCGTCGCCGTACTTCTCGTTGATCATTGTTCCCGGTGAAAGGTGGCAAGGCTGATGGCCCATAACCTCCCGGCCCTGGTCATCCTCGGCAACGGCAGCCTGGCCACGGCGCAACGTATCCAGCAGTTGTATCCGGGCGCGCGGGTCCATGGCCTGAGCGAGCGGGTGCAAGGCGCCGACGTCACTTACGACGACTTTGGCGCGACCCTGCGTCAGCTGTATCAACAGAACACGCCCATCATCGCCTTGTGTGCGGCCGGTATCGTGATTCGTACGCTCGCGCCGTTGCTGCTGGAAAAGGGCGCCGAGCCGCCGGTGCTGGCCGTGGCCGAGGACGGCAGCGCCGTGGTGCCGCTGCTGGGCGGGCTGGGCGGGGTCAACGTCATGGCCCGCACGATCGCCGCGCACCTGCAGGTGACCCCGGCGATTACCACCAGTGGCGAGCTGCGTTTTGGCACCTGCCTGCTCAACCCGCCCGAGGGCTACGTGCTGGGCGACCTGGAGCAGGGCAAGCGCTTTGTCTCTGACCTGCTGGCCGGTGAAACGGTGCGCATCGAAGGCCAGGCCCCCTGGCTGGGCGCGGCGCGCCTGCCCGAAGATCCACAGGCCGCCCGCTCGATCCATGTTGGCCATGCCGAGCGCGCGCCGGCCGCCGATGAGCTGCTGATCTACCCGCGCAATGTACTGGTGGAGGTCGGGCAGGTCACCGATGACCTGGCGGTTCGTGTACGCACAGCCTTGCATCAGGACGGCATTGCCGCGCAGTCGCTGGCCTGCCTGCTGGGTGACATTTCATCGATGGCTGATGCGCGGCTGCACCAGGCCGCTGCCGACTTGCAGGTGCCGGTGCGGTTTGGCCAGGCAGACGTACCGTTGCAGATGTCCCGGCATGACGGGCTGGCCATTGGTGTAGGCGCCGCACCGCTGGATGTCGAGCGTATCGGCCAGCGCCGGGGGCGGCTGGCGGTCATCGGCCTGGGGCCGGGCGCGGCCGAACTGATGGTGCCGGCGGTCAAGGCCGAGCTGGCCCGCGCCACGGATGTGCTGGGCTATGAAACCTATGTGCGCATGGCCGGCCCCTTCCGTGAGGACCAGGTGCTGCACTGCACTGATAACCGCGAAGAAATGCAGCGCGCCCGGCATGCTTTTGAACTGGCGGCACAAGGCCGTTCGGTGGTGGTGGTGTCATCCGGCGACCCGGGCGTGTTTGCCATGGCCGCCGCCGTGCTCGAAGCCCTGCATGAAGTGGCGGACGATGCCGCCCATGCCGACTGGCATGCCGTCGAGCTGCAAATGCTGCCCGGTGTCTCGGCCAGCCTGGCCACCGCCGCCCAGGCCGGCGCGCCGCTGGGGCATGATTTCTGTGTGATGTCGCTGTCGGACAACCTCAAGCCCTGGGACATCATCGAACGCCGCCTGGACCTCGCGGCCCAGGCCGACCTGGCGCTGGCCTTCTACAACCCCATCTCCCGCTCGCGCCCCTGGCAACTGGGCCGGGCGCTGGAAATCGTGCGCCAGCACCGCACCCCAGAGACGCCTGTGACCCTGGGCCGCGACATCGGCCGCCCCGGCCAGACCCTGCGCATCATCACGCTGGGCGAACTGACCCCCGAACAGGTCGACATGCGCACCATGGTGCTGATCGGCTCGTCCACCACCTGCACCTTTGCCCGCGCCGGTGGCGGGCAATGGGTGTATACGCCGCGCTGGTATGGCGCCAAGCCGTAACGTGTGAATGACTAAATTGTTTCTGCGCCCCTCGCCCCTGGCCGGTTACGCCAACAGGGACGAGGGTGTGTAGGGCGATTCTTACAGGCAGTGTGCGGATTGTTTCTATTGTGCGTCAGGCGCTGTAGTCATGCATTGTTGTTTATGGATGTTGTGCAGGTAATTATTCCGTCTTGTTTGAAGTTGAGGGTGCGGATACCTTGAGGGAAATGCAGGAGGGCGTGACGGATCAATGGCTTGCGGCGGCAAGATGGCGTTAGTGCACTAAGTTGTTTTTTTGGTGGGTGGATATAATTTGTTACGCGTTATGGGTTGTTACGTTAATTGTGGGCGGCTAGTTTTCAGGGGCGGCCAGTAGAGCCGTTAACCCAAATAACGTTGCAAGGAATGCACCATGAAGAATAATTACAACACCGCCCCTACTAAAGAAGAATCGATCAATTATTTTAAGGGATTGCCCCCTTGTCCCCAGGTCGTCAGCGAGTCTGGCGCACGCAGTGCGCGGCTGATGGAGGGTCGCCCTCAAGGCGTGCCGGGCGCATCAGGCATGATGGATGTTCAATCCGATGACAGCGGCAATGACCTGGCGTCAGTCGGTACCGACGAATCGGTGGTGATCGCTTTCGCCGACGGCGTCAGCCCGGAAAACCGTAGCGCGGTACTGCTGAGCATGAAGTTTGCCGAAGCGGCCGCCCGCGCGCAGGATAACGGTAATCTGGACCGTCTCCAATGGCTGGAAAACTATGAAAAGGCCATGTTTCATGGTGGTTGGCTGGGCCTGGGAGGCAAGCACCTCACTGAGTTTTCGAGCAGTGACGTATCACTGACGATGGATTCGCTGGTCATTGACCTGATTGGTGCGATCGCCGGCCCGAACAAGGCCGCTGTACTTCAGTTGCTGAGCCTGACGCTGGACAAGCTGCAGGGCGATGACGCACTGATGAAGCTGTTTG
Source organism: Pseudomonas sp. Leaf127 (assembly GCF_001423155.1). Taxonomy (NCBI): domain Bacteria; kingdom Pseudomonadati; phylum Pseudomonadota; class Gammaproteobacteria; order Pseudomonadales; family Pseudomonadaceae; genus Pseudomonas; species Pseudomonas sp. Leaf127. The sequence continues at coordinate 659,149 of NZ_LMOA01000022.1, forward strand.
AACAAAACAGCAAGAAAGGCACGATCTCTAGTTTCCGCATCATGCCGTGCCTGGAGTCGCCTACCGGTATTCCCGTCACTTATCTCCTGGCCCTGGAAGTGGACCATGCCTCGTATACGGGCGGGGCCCTGTTCTGGAAGTGGTCGGTGTCGCGCCTGAGTATCCGCGAGCTGGTGTCCGGTCTCAATTTCGACCTGGCATCGCACAACGACAACAAACACCTGATGCGCGATTACATCAAAGGCAACGCAGAGGACTTCTTCGCCGGCCTGCCACGGTAATTATGCTTGAGCGCTCAGGCCTTGTGTCAACGGGCCTGGGCGTTTCATGGGCTTATACAGGATGAATGCAATGGAATGTGCAAGTGCCAGGCTGGTCGCGGGCGAACTGTTGTTGATCAGTGACGCTTCTGATTCGAAACGGGCTATCGACGTTCAGGAGATTCTGCTCTCCTCTCAACTGTATGCAGATTTTAAATGTGTCGGTTCCAATAAGTTCACGTCGCCAAAAGAGTGGCGTAAGTATTACGCAGACGCTTTGCTTCATGCACGGTGGACGATCATCGATGATCAGGATTACAAGACCCAGCCGCAGGACACTGCGGCACTCAGTCTTGAGGCCATGATCGAGGACTATTTGCTGAAGCAGTTGGCGGCTGTCGAGGCTGATGCGTTCAGGCAGCTATTCAAGCACATGGCCGGTCTGGCAGAAACGGATCCGATCACCCTGCAACTGTATCAGCATGGCCTGAAGACGTCTGACGACGACGGGGGGGCTTCAACCTTCAGCTTGCAATTCAGCGTCTTTGACGCCCCAACGCAAATGGTGTCTTTGTTCTTGACGTTCACAACCACTGAAACTGTCGGTTCGACTCCATTGAGTCAGGCTTTTGCCGGGCGTCACATAGTGGGCGATATCGAGGCGTTTGTTTCCAGGCGCACATGGAATGCCGGTAATTATGAAGCGATACGTAAGAGCATCCGGGATTTCCTGAATGGCAGGCAGACCTCATTGATACTGCCCATCCCTTGTGAGGTGCCTGATGACATCGATCAGGCCTGAAGGGCAACCGGAGGTCTTGTGGGGGGGCAACAGCCTGGTGTCGTTCGATTCGGGCATGCCTGAGTCGATGCGCAGGGATCTTCTCGATTGCCTGAGGTATTGCGAAATCAGGGCCAATGAAAAACATGACCGACAGGAGGCCTGGACACGCTGGATCAATGCTTATCAAGGCGGCCTTTTCAAGCACGGATTTACGCTCAGCGGGGTGCTGCCCCATGACATTCTGACCGTCAACGATGCGGCTGAGCTGAGGTCAGCAATCAGCACCATCATCCAGGCTGCGGGGCACGAAGCGTTGTCCGGGCTCGCCAGCCAGGCACTGGAGCGCATGCTGGGCAACGCTCATGCACAATCGTTTTTCAACGACTGGTTCACGGCGGGACGAAGCGAAAGCATGCAGGTAGTGCCTTGTGGCCTTCAGCCAGCAGAGGTTGTCGATGTGATGATCTGTGGTCTGAAAATGCAGACTCAAACGACCGATGGATCGTGGTTCGCAAGGGCGACATCAAGCATGACGATCACCATCGATGGCGGTGCCTTTCGCTATTCGGCTCAAGCCTATGCGCCCTACCGTGAAAAGATCCGCCAACGACTGCGAGACGAGTCGTTGAATTACTTCAATCGTCTGCCCTGAAGCGACAAGGAGGGGTGTTGGAACATGATCTTCAGGGGGCGTCGAATGGACTCGACGTGCCTTGGAGCCTGCTGTTGTAAATAGCTCGCTTGGTACTTCCAAATCGTGTGTTAACAAGAAACATGCTTTTGCTTCAAAAGATCGCCTGCAACTTCTGTGGCGTCGTTCGCTCAGCGTCCTGCGCTGTCGTATTGAGGTTCCAGCACGTTATGGCAACACAGTTCAAACAAAAAATTGCCAGGCTGTTTTCACAGGTGGCTTATCAAGGAGGAGGTGATTCATGAGCACGCAATCGAATGAAGTGATCGTCAATGCCGGTTGCCTGATGTTTTTTCAAGGGGTGCCCGGTTGTCGGGATATTCTGGATTCCACGCTGTATGCGCAGTTGAGCGCTTCGAAAAAATACTCGCGTTTTACCGATTACCCGCGCTGGCAGCAGACCTGGTTGAAGTCGGCGCGGCGGTTTGGCTGGAAGTTGCTCGCCAGTGAAAGTTACGAGCAGGCAGTGCCTTGTCTACAGGCGGGCAATCTCTGGGACTGGGTCAGTGCATTGTGCCCATCATCCGTCGACCCGGCGTTGCTCGACAATTGCAGGGTGGCCTTGAGCCGCTGCTCGATCGAACAGGCAGGTTTCACGCTGCTGGCCGACCAGGTTCTGGGGCGCGGCGCCATGACCTTAAGTCTGCAGGTGGGGCTGGTTGCCGAAGACGGCACCCTGGTGCTCTTGCAGATCCACTTCGACCATGATTGCCCCATGGACGCCAGCAAACTGTTTGGCGCCTGGAGCAGCAAGGCGGTCAAGGGCAATATCGTCATGAGCGTGCACCGACTGCAATTGTCCGAAGATATCTATGGCCCTTTACGCATGGCATTCGCCATGGCCCTGCGTGAACATCGTCATGATCTGGTCTGCCCGTTGTTCGCACCCGGGCAGGCCGCCTGAGCGTTGCCGGTTACATGTGCCGTCGGGACGAAAAGACTCAGGTTGTCACCAGATACCCCCTGATCCCGGTAAAGATGATCTGCGCTGCCAGGGCGCAGACGAACAGCCCCATCAGCCGGCTGACAATCTGCAAGCCCTGGTCGCCCAGCAGGCGTTCGATGCGGTTGGCCATGAACAGCACCAGGCCCACGGTCAGGCTCGCCAGGGCGATGCTCAACAGCGCAGTGATCTTGTCATCCCAGTGCGGCTGGCTGACCCCCATGACCAGCAAAGCACCGATGGTGCCGGGGCCGACGGTGATGGGAATGGTCAGCGGCACGATGCTGACATCCTGTTGAATGTTATCGGTCTGCACCGCCGACTTGCCCTGTGCCATGCCCAGCGCCGAGATGAACAGCACGGTGCCGGCGCCAATCCGGAACGCATCGACGGTGATGCCGAACAGATCGAAGATGACCCGGCCGAACAGGTACAGCAACACACTGGACACCAGGGTCGCCAGGGCGACCTTCCAGGCCAGGCGCTTCTGCTCCTTGCGCGAATGGCCACGGGTCAGGCTGATGAAACAGGACAAAACGAAGAACGGGCTATAAAGCACCAGCATCTTCAGGTACACGCTGGACAGCACATGGAGCATGGTTCGCGCTCGCGAGGGGGAGGGTGCGCGCAGTCTACCAGCGGTCGGTCTTCAGTTCTGCTGCTGGGTCAGGCTGCGTGCCTGGTTACGCTGGGCCAGCCAGAATTCGATCTGCTCGCGCAGTTGTGACAACTCCACCGGCTTGGACATGTGACCGTCCATGCCGGCCTGGCGGGCGCGGTCCTTGTGTTCGGTCAGGATGTGCGCGGTCAGCGCCACGATCGGGGTGCGTACCCGCTGGTTACCCACTTCCCAGGCCCGCAGTTGCTCGGTGGCCGAGAAACCGTCGAGCACCGGCATTTCGCAATCCATCAGCACCAGGTCATAGCGCTGGGCCTTCATCGCCCGCAGCGCTTCCTCGCCGTTGCTGGCCGTGTCGGGCTTGAGGTTGAGCTTGCCCAGCATGCCGCGAATCACCTTGGTCGAAATGGTGTTGTCTTCGGCCACCAGGATGCGGAAGTCGCTGGGCACGCTGATCGGGCTGACCAGAACCTGCGCCTGCTCGGGCGAGGCGTAGGCGCCCCCCTTGTTCAACTGCGTCAGTTCGTCGGCCAGGGTGGTCTTGAGCGTGTAGCCGGCCACCGGCTTGGCCAGGATGCGCTTGATCCCGGCGTTGCGGGCGATGATCTTGCTCGGGGCGTTGCTGATGCCGGTGAGCATGATCAGCAGGATGTCGTGGTTCAGGCTCGGGTCTTCCTTGATCTTGGCCGCCAGTTGCATGCCGGTCATGCCGGGCATGTTCTGGTCGAGCAAGACCACGTCGAAATAGTCACGCAAGTGCGCCTTGGTGCGCAGCAACGCCAGGGCCTCTTTGCCGGAGGCCACGGCGCTGACGTTCAGGCCCCACGCCGAGCACTGTTGCACCAGCACCTTGCGGCAGGTGTCGTTGTCATCGACCACCAGCAGGCGCGCGTCCTTGAGCGGGCTGTCCAGGTCCAGGGTCGGCTGTTCCAGCAGGTGGGCGGGCAACGGCAGGCTCAGCCACAGGGTATTGCCCAGGCCTGCGCTGTTCTGGATGCCGAAGTCGCCGTCCATGAGCATGATCAGTTGCCGGGCAATCACCAGTCCCATGTGCCCGCCCAGCTTGCTGGAGGCCAGGAAATTCTTGCTGTGCAGCTCGGTGTGCAGCAGCGCCTCGCGTTCTTCGCTCGACAGCGCTTCGCCGGTGTCCTGCACGGCAATGCGCAGGCGCGGCTTGCCGGCGCGGCTGTCGAGGGCCGCCACCAGCAGGATTTCACCCCCCTCGGTCTTTTTCAGGGCGTTTTCCAGCAGACTCAGCAGGGTCTGGCGCAGCCGCGTCGGATCGCCACTGATGACCCGTGGCACCTGGGGCTGAACCAGACTGATCAGCTCGACATTCTGTTGCTCGGCCTTGGCCCGGAAGATGTTCAGGCAGTCTTCGATCAGGGCGCTGATATCGAACTGCACGTCGTCCAGTTCGATCTGCCCGGATTCAAGCTTGGTGATGTCGAGGATTTCGTTGATCAGGCTCAGCAGTTCGTTGCCAGCGGTGTGGATGGTCTGCACGTAATCGCGCTGCTTGACCGACAGCGGCGTGTCCAGCAGCAGCTCGGTCATGCCCAGCACGCCGTTCATGGGGGTGCGGATCTCGTGGCTGATCTTGGCCAGAAACTCGGCCTTGGCGTTGATTTCTGCCGTGCTGGCGGCTTCGTCGCGGCTGATGCTGAACTTGTCCTGGGCAATGCTGCGCTGGCGCTCGCTCATGGCGGTGTTCATCAACAGGCCACTGATGCAGAACACGCCCAGCAGAATCAGGATCAGCCACTGCGGCGGGATCAGGCTCAGCCACAGCATGCCGGGCAGCAGCACCATGAAGCCCAGCGTGAAGATCACCATCGACAACACGAACAGCCGCGCGGAGCGATAGCCGGTGAGCCAGTGCCAGATCGACACCCCGAGAATGCTCAGGATGGTCAGGCTGACCAGCAGGAAGGTGATCAGGTTGATTGCCAGATGATTGCCCGCCAGCACCAGCAGCGCACCGAGTGCCATCAGGACCCCGTCAACCAACAGCAGGCGATCAAGCGCGTGGGCCTTGCGATGGGCGAAGAAGCAAAAGGTGTACATCAGGCCGGTGATGGCCGCGACCAACAGCGCCAGATGCGCGCTGGGCGTCTGCGGGATGTGCCAGCTGTCGAATACGTTGAGCCGGTTGAGCAGCAGCAGGGCGCTGAGCGCCAGCAGGGCTTCGCACGCCGCCAGCCACAGGTTGGTGCGTGAGCGGCTATGGGTGTAGCGGGCGATGTTCTGCAGGATCAGCATGCCCAGCAGCCCGAACATCAGCCCGGCCAGAAACGGCTCATGCTCGTTGGCGGCGCTGTCGATGGCCGGTTGCAGGCTGATATCAGGACGCATGTTCTGGGTCGAGACCAGGCGCAGGTACAGGTCCAGTGGCGCATCGCTTTGCGGCACGGGCAGGAGGAAGTCGTTGGAGGGCAGGCGCTGACTGTCTTTGGGCACCGTATTGCCGGTGCGCTGCTGGTCGATCAGGTGTTCGCCCTTGAACACGTACAGATCGGCGCTGGCCAGGTCCGGGGCAAAAATGCGCAGCAATTGTTCATGGTTACCAGGTTGCAGCCGGTAGTGCAGCCACAAGGCGCTGTCGCGGCCGGCGGCGGTGATGCTGTCAGGTTCGCGCGGGCTGAACTGGTTCTGGTGCTGCGCGGCACGGACTTCGTCGATCGGCAGGTTGCCCTTGTCGTCGAGCAGGGTTGACCAGCCGGTTGTCGCTGCCTGGGCGGACAACAACACAATCAGCGACAGCAGGCCAACGGTTGAAGCTATGGCAATCCTGAGCCAGCGCACGGCGAAATCCCTTCGTGAATGAATGCCTGAAAACATGCGCGGTGCGGGTACAGCCTGCCAGCCCCGCAGGGGGCTGGCAGGACGGCCTTATTCCAGGCCTTCACCACGCTCGCGGGCAATGGCGCGATAGCCAATGTCCTTGCGATAGAAGCTGCCTTGCCATTCGATTTCGCCCGCCAGGGCGTAGGCGTTCTGCTGGGCCTCGCTCACGCTGTCGCCCAGAGCGGTCGCGCACAGTACGCGGCCACCGCTGGTCACCACGTTGCCATCCTTGAGCGCCGTACCGGCATGAAACACCTTGCCGGGCAACCGGGCTGCCGCATCCAGGCCATTGATGGCTGCACCCTTGGCGTAGTCGCCAGGGTAACCGCCGGCCGCCAGGACGATCCCAAGGCTCGGACGCGGGTCCCACTGGGCCTCGACCTTGTCCAGAGCTTGCGCCATTGCAGCCTCGATCAGCAAGACCAGGCTCGATTGCAGGCGCAACATCACAGGTTGGGTCTCCGGGTCGCCAAAGCGGCAGTTGAACTCGATGACCTTCGGGTTGCCGGCCTTGTCGATCATCAGGCCCGCATAGAGGAAGCCTGTGTAGACGTTGCCTTCCTCCGCCATGCCGCGCACCGTTGGCCAGATGACCTGGTCCATGACCCGCTGGTGCACCTCGGCCGTGACCACCGGTGCCGGCGAATAGGCGCCCATGCCACCGGTGTTCGGGCCGCTGTCGCCGTCGCCTACGCGCTTGTGGTCCTGGCTGGTGGCCATTGGCAGCACGTTCTTGCCGTCGACCATGACGATGAAGCTGGCTTCCTCGCCATCCAGGAACTCTTCGATGACCACGCGCGAGCCGGCATCGCCAAAGGCATTGCCGGCCAGCATGTCGCGCACGGCGTCTTCGGCTTCGCCCAGGGTCATGGCGACGATGACGCCCTTGCCGGCGGCCAGGCCGTCAGCCTTGATGACGATCGGCGCGCCTTTTTCACGCAGGTAGGCCAGGGCCGGCTCGACCTCGGTGAAGTTCTGGTAGTCGGCGGTCGGGATCTTGTGCCGGGCCAGGAAGTCCTTGGTGAAGGCCTTGGAGCCTTCCAGTTGGGCGGCGCCGGCGGTCGGGCCGAAGCAATCCAGGCCACGGCTGCGGAACAGGTCCACGACACCGGCCACCAGCGGCACTTCAGGACCGACGATGGTCAGCGCTACATTTTTCTCGGCGAAATCGGCCAGTTGCTCCAGGGCCAGCACGTCGATGGCGACGTTCTCGCACTTGGCTTCGATGGCAGTACCGGCATTGCCCGGCGCGACGAAGACTTTCTCGACACGAGGGTCCTGGGCGACTTTCCAGGCCAGGGCGTGTTCACGGCCACCGCTGCCAATGATCAATACATTCATTTCAAAAACCTCGATGACGCTGAATTCTCTGGGTAATGCAATCATGCATTACGAGGTCGCAATGGCGTAGGTGGATGCAAGGCGGATGGGGCTGGAACGAGCGCAGTTGCCTCATGGCAATGAGCATCGGGCCAGCCCTATCCAACGCAGCAGACGCCTGCGACAGTGCGGCCGGTTTTATAAATCAGTGGCGGAAATGGCGCATGCCGGTGAACACCATTGCAATACCGGCTTCGTCGGCAGCGGCGATGACTTCGGCATCGCGCATCGAGCCACCCGGCTGGATCACGGCGGTGATACCGGCCTTGGCAGCATTGTCGATGCCGTCGCGGAACGGGAAGAACGCATCGGAGGCCATGACCGCGCCCTGCACCTGCAGGCCGGCGTGCTCGGCCTTGATGGCGGCGATACGGGCCGAATTGACGCGGCTCATCTGGCCGGCGCCGATGCCGACGGTCTGGCGGTTCTTGGCGTAGACAATGGCGTTGGACTTGACGTACTTGGCCACTTTCCAGGCGAAGATCAGGTCATGCACTTCCTGCTCGCTCGGGGCGCGCCGGGTGACCACTTTCAGGTCATCGGCGCTGATCATGCCGATGTCGCGGCTCTGCACCAGCAGACCGCCGTTGACGCGCTTGTAGTCCCAGGCTGGCAGGCGCTCGCCCCACTGACCGCTGACCAGCAGGCGTACGTTGGCCTTGCTGGCAACGATGGCCTGGGCCTCGGCGCTGACGCTTGGAGCAATGATGACTTCGACGAACTGGCGCTCGACGATGGCCTTGGCCGTCTCGGCGTCCAGCTCGCGGTTGAAGGCGATGATGCCGCCGAAGGCCGACTCGGTGTCGGTGGCGTAGGCCAGGTCGTAGGCCTTGCGGATGCCACCTTCGTCGTCAGGGCAGACCGAGACGCCGCACGGGTTGGCGTGCTTGACGATCACGCAGGCCGGCTTGACGAAGCTCTTGACGCATTCGAGCGCGGCATCGGTGTCGGCCACGTTGTTGAACGACAGTTCCTTGCCTTGCAGCTGGGTGGCGGTGGCGATGCCGACTTCGGCAGGCCTGGCTTCAACGTAGAACGCCGCGCTCTGGTGCGGGTTCTCGCCGTAGCGCATTTCCTGGGCCTTGACGAACTGGGTGTTGAAGGTGCGCGGGAACTGGCCACGGCCTTCGGTGCTCAGGGTGTCGGCGCTCTGGTCGATGCCGCCCAGGTAATTGGCGATCATGCCGTCGTAGGCGGCGGTGTGTTCGAAGGCCTTGAGCATCAGGTCGAAACGCTGGGCGTAGGTCAGGCCGCCGGCCTTGAGGCTTTCGAGGACGCTGGCGTAGTCGCCGGCGTTGACCACGATGGCCACGTCCTTGTGGTTCTTGGCGGCGGAACGGACCATGGTCGGGCCGCCGATGTCGATGTTCTCGATGGCGGTCGGCAGGTCACAGCCTGGCTTGGCAACGGTGGCTTCGAACGGGTAGAGGTTGACCGCCACCAGGTCGATCGGCTTGATGCCGTGTTCGCCCATCACACCGTCGTCAGTGCCGCGACGGCCCAGGATGCCGCCGTGGATTTTCGGATGCAGGGTCTTGACCCGGCCGTCCATCATTTCCGGGAAGCCCGTGTAGTCAGCGACTTCAACCGCAGCAACGCCATTGTCGCGCAGCAGCTTGAAGGTGCCGCCGGTGGACAGGATTTCCACGCCCAAGGCTTCAAGCTCGCGGGCAAATTCAAGGATTCCGGTCTTGTCGGACACGCTGATCAAAGCGCGGCGGATCGGCAGGCGGGTGGTCTGGTCGGTCATCTCGAGTTCCATCAAAGCAAAAGGAATCAGCAAAAAAGGCGACGCTGGTGCAGGCCGGTCGCCTTTGTCTGTCAGGGGATGCTTACAGCAGGTCGTACTGTTTGAGTTTCTTGCGCAGCGTGCCGCGGTTCAGGCCCAGGACCTCGGAGGCCTTGGTCTGGTTGCCCTTGACGTAGTTCATGACGCTTTCTAGCAGTGGGGCTTCGACTTCCGACAGCACCAGGTTGTACACGTCCGTGACGTTGGCGCCTTCGAGGTGGGCGAAATAATTGTGCAGCGCCTTCTCGACACTGCCGCGCAGGGTCTGGCCCTCTTCGCTCGGCGTGTTGAGGTGCTGTTTCAAATTGACATTGTCGCTCACGGGTGTCGTTCCACTCACTAAAGTCTCGGTCATCATCGTCATGCGGCCACCTCTTCTTCACTCTTTTCATCCGGGCCCTGGCCGCTCTGGCTCAGGAATTCCCGGATGTTGGCGCATTGCTCTTGCGTATCGTCCAAACGATTGAAGCGGGCGCGAAACTCCCTGGCGCCCGGCAAGGTTGCGAGATACCAGCCGACATGCTTGCGTGCGATCCGCACGCCCATCACATCGCCGTAGAAGGCATGGAGCGCATGCAGGTGCTCCAGCAAGATGCCTTCCACTTCCTCCAGACCCACCGCCGGCAGCTTCTCGCCGGTGCGCAGGTAGTGCTCTATCTCGCGAAAAATCCACGGCCGCCCCTGGGCAGCCCTGCCAATCAGCAATCCATCGGCTCCGGTGGCCTGCAAGACATGCAAGGCCTTCTCGGGCGAGTCGATGTCACCGTTGGCGAACACCGGGATCGACACCGCCTGCTTGATCGCGGCAATGGTGTCGTACTCGGCCTCGCCGGTGTACAGGTCGGCCCGGGTGCGCCCGTGCACGGCCAGCGCCTGGATTCCGGCCTGCTCGGCAATGCGTGCCACGGTCAGGCCGTTCTTGTTGTCACGGTCCCAGCCGGTGCGAATCTTCAGTGTGACCGGCACATCGACTGCGGCGACAACGGCCTGCAGGATCTCGGTCACCAGTTGTTCGTCCTTGAGCAGCGCAGAGCCTGCCGCCTTGTTACAGACCTTCTTGGCCGGGCAGCCCATGTTGATGTCGATGATCTGCGCACCGAACTCGACATTGGCCCGTGCGGCATCGGCCAGCATCTGCGGGTCGCCACCGGCGATCTGCACCGAGCGAGGCTCGGGATCGCCTTCATGGATCATGCGCAGCCGCGATTTGCGGCTGTTCCACAGGCTCATGTCACTGGTGACCATTTCCGACACCACCAGGCCCGCGCCCAGGCGCCGGCATAACTGGCGGAAAGGCTGGTCGGTGACGCCCGCCATCGGGGCGAGAATCAAGCCGTTCTGCAATGTATAAGGGCCGATACGTACCGCCGACATAGCTTTACCTATAAAGGGGCCGAATCATCCAAAGGCCGCATGGAAAACCGCTGCATGCGGTCTGCAACGGTTCGCTCGTCCAGCTGCTTGCGCAGCGGCCAGACCGAACCTGGAGTTTGAAAAAGGGTGGGCATGATACCCGCTCTGGGTGACTGGATAAAGACTGAACTGGATAAAATATGAACAGTTGGCCAAGTGCCGGGAACAGGTGCTTTATTGCGGCTTGATTGCAGGTAAAGATCGCGAACGTACCGGAACGTGCAGGTCGGGGCGCTGCTGCCGGCGCCCCGGCAGCAAGGCGCACGGTCTATTCGGGTGAGCGGAAATTGAGGTTGTAGTTCACCGCCTTTGCGCCTGGATCAAGGATATCCAGCGCAATATGGATCGGCGTCTGGGGGGGCATTTCTTCCTTGCCGGCCATTTCGCCACTGAGGTATTCGCTGGGCTTGAACCGACGACTGGCAATCAGTTGACCGCCGGTATCGGCAAAGCGCAGTTCCAGTAATGGAAACGGCTGGGAAAAGGCCGCGCGGTTATAAATGATCGCATCGACCACCAGCGCGCCCTGGAAGTCCGGATGGCTGCGTACCACCAGGTTGCTGCTCTTGAGCTGGCTGATGTCGACCTTGGAAGGCACTTTGCATCCCAGTTGCGGGCACCATTGCTGAAACAGCGGCCGATACTGGTCCTGGCGGGCCAGGTGGTCGAAGTGGTAGTTGATGTACTGGGCCGCCAGGCCCAGCAGGGCCAGCAGGATCAGGATGATCCACAACAGGCGACCGCTGCGACGCGGCCTGGGTTGCTGCCAGTCCAGTTGCAGCGGATCGTCGGTCAGTTCCAGCAGGGCCTTTTCGCGGATGGCCGGCTCATTGCGCGCGCGCGGGTTGTAGGGCGGCTCATCGACGTGCTCGTCATGCTCGTCGTCATCGGCCTCCAGGGCCGACAGGCGTTCCTGGCGCTCCGGTGGCGGCTTGAGCACCCCCAGTGCCGGCGTGTCCGGCTCATCGGGGTCATCGTCCACGACAAGGCTGTCAGGCGACAGCGAAGGCTCGGTCCGTGACGCCAGGGGGGATTGCGGCTGCGCTTGCGGCTCCAGCTCTGGCTCTGGTTCATCTGGCACCGGGTCGACGGTGCTGATGACCTCGGCCTGGACTTCAGGCAGGTGCGCGACATCGTCGTTGCGCAGGCTGCCAATCCAGTCGTCCTGCTCGTGCTCGCTCTGCACGGTGTCGCGCCGGGCGCTGAGGCGGGTGTCGGCGGGTGGCGTTCGCGGCCGGAAAGCATGGGGCGGCCGGTTGTCGCGTTGCTCCAGGCGGGCCAGTTCTTCGTCCAGGTCAAGGTTGTCCAGGTCCAGCTCGCTGACCAGCCAGGGATTTTCACCCTGCGCGCCTCTGCCGGCGGCCGGGTGCGGTTGCAGGATCGGTGCGGTCTTGGCCAGGGCCGCGGGCGCGACCTGTTCCGCAGGGGGGGCTGGCTGGAACTGGCCCGGCAGCACGATCGGTGCTTGCGGGTCGGCATCAGGCGCTTCAGCCTGGCGCTCACGCTGGCGTTGTTCAAGCAATTGGCGGGCGGCATTGAACACTTGCAGGCAGGCCCCGCAGCGTACAACGCCGCGGGCCACGCTCAGTTGCGCGTGGCCGACCTTGAAGCTGGTCTGGCAGTGCGGACACTGGGTGACGAAACTGTCGGTCATGCGGCGCTCCGGTTCAGGCGCGATCAGCGACGACGGCCGGTGATGCGGACCCAGCCATCACGGTTGGCGATCGGATCAAGTTCGAACGCTTCAGCATAGGCTGCGGCGACTTCTTCGCCCTGTTCGGCGAGAATGCCCGATAGCGCCAGGCGACCGCCGGCCTTGACCAGGCTGGCCAGTTGCGGGGCCAGCTCGACCAGAGGACCTGCCAGGATATTGGCCACCAGCACGTCGGCCTGTTGAGGCGGCAGGTCCTGGGGCAGGTACAGCGGGAAGCGCTCGGCGGCGAGGCCGTTGCGCCCGGCATTGTCGCGCGACGCTTCCAGCGCCTGCACGTCAATGTCGGTGCCGGTGGCCAGGTCGGCACCCAGCAGCAGCGCGGCGATGGCCAGGATGCCCGAGCCGCAGCCAAAATCCAGCACCTTGCAGCCCTTGAGGTCCTGGCCGTCGAGCCATTCCAGGCACAGCGCCGTGGTCGGGTGGGTGCCGGTGCCGAAGGCCAGGCCCGGGTCGAGCAGCAGGTTCACGGCCTCGGGCTCGGGCGCGGCATGCCAGCTGGGCACGATCCACAACCGCTGGCCAAAGCGCATGGGCTGGAAGTCAGCCATCCAGCTGCGCTCCCAGTCCTGGTCCTCGATGACCTCGGCGCTGTGTTCGGGCAGCTCGGCGTTGGTCAGCAGGCGCAGGTGCGCCAGCGCCAGGTCGGGCTGGGTGTCGGCTTCGAACAGGGCCAGCAGGTGGGTGTGGGTCCACAGTGGCGTGGTGTTGAGCTCGGGCTCGAAGATCGGCTGGTCTTCGGCGTCCATGAATGTCACCGACACGGCGCCGACTTCAAGCAGGGCGTCTTCGTAGGTTTCGGCTTGTTCCGGGCTGATGGCGAGACGGATTTGCAGCCAGGGCATGGCAGGTTACCTATGAAAATGACAGGAAAGCCGCGAAGTTTACTTCAGCTTCGCGCTAAATGCTCGTGACGTAATGGGGCGATCGGACGGGGATCCTCATCAGCCGCTTCCCGGCTGAAGCCGGTCCTGCAGGGTAATGCCGATCAGTCAGGGAGATTTCGTCAGATGCTGTCGCGTCGAGGCTTGATTGATTGGCATTCGTCCTGCAGGTTGCCGCGTGACTCGATCCGGCGATGAGGCCGGCTCAGCCCATACAACGGCTGTGTCTATACGTCAGTCATCGCCGGCAAGCCGCCTCCCACGGCAATGGGTTGGGCCGTTGCCTGCCAGAAACGACAAGCCCCGCATGGGCGGGGCTTGTCGTTTCTGGCGGATGAGCGGTCGGGAAATTACTTCTCGCCGGCCAGCTTGTGTTCCAGGTAGTGGATGTTGACGCCGCCTTTGCAGAAGCCTTCATCACGGGTCAGGTCGCGGTGCAGCGGAATGTTGGTCTTGATGCCATCCACCACGATTTCGTCCAGGGCGTTGCGCATGCGGGCCATGGCCTCGTCGCGGGTCGCGCCCCAGGTGATCAGCTTGCCGATCAGCGAGTCGTAGTTGGACGGAACCTTGTAGCCGCTGTACAGGTGCGAGTCGACCCGCACGCCGTTGCCGCCCGGAGCATGGAAGTGCTTGACCATGCCTGGGCTGGGGATAAAGGTCTTCGGGTCTTCGGCGTTGATCCGGCATTCCAGCGAGTGGCCGTGAATGACCACGTCGTCCTGGGTGAACGACAGCTTGTTGCCGGCGGCGATGCTGAGCATCTCCTTGACGATGTCGATCCCGGTGACCATTTCCGATACCGGGTGCTCGACCTGCACGCGAGTGTTCATCTCGATGAAGTAGAAGCGACCGTTCTCGTACAGGAACTCGAAAGTGCCCGCGCCACGGTAGCCGATGTCGATGCACGCCTTGACGCAGCTTTCGAAGACGTCCTTGCGTGCGGCTTCATCAATGAACGGGGCCGGTGCTTCTTCCAGGACCTTCTGGTGGCGGCGCTGCAGCGAGCAGTCGCGGTCGCCCAGGTGGATCGCCTGGCCCTGGCCGTCGGAAATCACCTGGACTTCCACATGGCGTGGGTTGGTCAGGTATTTTTCCAGGTAGACCATCGGGTTGCTGAACCAGGCTGCGGCTTCGGCGCGGGTCTGGGCAGCGGCTTCGATCAGGTCTTCTTCCTTGTGCACAACACGCATGCCGCGACCACCACCGCCACCGGCGGCCTTGATGATCACCGGGTAGCCGACTTCACGGCCGATGCGCAGGGCGGTTTCTTCGTCTTCCGGCAGCGGACCGTCAGAGCCCGGAACAGTCGGCACGCCGGCCAGCTTCATGGCGTCCTTGGCCGAGACCTTGTCGCCCATCAGGCGGATGGTGTCAGCCTTGGGGCCGATGAAGGCAAACCCGGATTTCTCGACCTGTTCGGCAAAGTCGGCGTTCTCGGCCAGGAAACCGTAGCCTGGGTGGATCGCCGTGGCGCCGGTCACTTCGGCAGCCGAGATGATTGCCGGAATGTTCAGGTACGACTGGTTGGCCAGCGGTGGGCCGATGCAGACAGTCTCGTCTGCCAGGCCCAGGTGCATCAGTTCGCGGTCGGCCGTGGAGTGCACAGCGACGGTCTTGATGCCCAGTTCCTTGCAGGCACGCAAGATGCGCAAGGCGATTTCACCGCGGTTGGCGATCAGGACTTTTTCCAGCATCGCAGCGTCTCCCTGGTTCAAACGATGGTGAACAGAGGCTGGTCGAATTCAACCGGCTGACCGTTTTCCACCAGGATGGATTCGATGACGCCACTGGCTTCGGCCTGGATGTGGTTCATCATTTTCATTGCTTCGACGATGCAGATGGTGTCGCCTTTCTTGACCGTCTTGCCGATTTCGACGAACGCAGGCGAGGTCGGTGCCGGGGTGCGGTAGAAGGTGCCGACCATGGGCGACTTGACCACGTGACCGTTGAGGACCGGTGCCGAAGGCGCTTCGGCAACCGGGGCCGCTACCGGCGCGGCAGGCGCGGCTACTGGCGCAGCCATGGGGGCCGGGGCGTAGTACGGTTGGGCCGGGGTCTTGCTGTGACGGCTGATCCGTACGGACTCTTCACCTTCACGGATCTCCAGTTCGTCGATACCGGACTCTTCCAGCAGTTCGATCAGTTTCTTGACTTTACGGATATCCATTAATCATCAACTCCCAAAGGGTCTGTAAGGGGCTAGTGGGCAGCCGGCTGCAGCGTGTGCGGTCCAGGCTGCCGTGTCGTTCACGGCTTGGCGTTCTTGGCCAAATGTTCCAGGGCAGCTTCCAGGGCCATGCGGTATCCGCTGGCGCCCAGGCCGCAGATCACTCCTACCGCGACATCGGAAAAGTAGGAGTGATGACGGAAAGGTTCGCGTTTATGCACGTTCGATAAATGCACTTCGATGAATGGGATGCTCACTCCCATGATCGCGTCACGTATTGCCACGCTGGTGTGCGTAAAGGCCGCCGGATTGATGACGATAAAGTCCACGCCTTCGTCGCGTGCCGCGTGGATGCGATCGATCAGTTCGTATTCGGCGTTGCTTTGCAGGTACATCAGGTGATGGCCGGCATCGCGGGCGCGCTGTTCGAGGTCCTGGTTGATCTGGGCCAGGGTGGTCGTGCCGTACACGCCGGGTTCACGGGTGCCAAGCAGGTTCAGGTTAGGGCCATGCAGGACCAGCAGAGTCGCCATTGTCGGTTCCTTTATTATTCACGAGCGTTTTTGTGCCGCGACTATGCCGCAAGCCTCGTGAACTGTCCAGTTAACAACAGTAGTCAACACGATGAGCGATGATCACGCAAAATTTATGACCCGGTTCTCAAAATGAGTCATTTGCCCCCTCAAGTCGCGTGATCAAGGCCGGCGCGTCGATTTCTCCGACAACCCTGGCATTTGCCCTCTCTTCGCCGCTTTTATCGAAAAACAGCAGGGCCGGCGGGCCAAACAGTTTGTAGCGGTCAAGCAGGGCACGTTGTTCGGCGTTGCTTTCGGTCATGTCGAAACGCACCCGCTCAAAGCCCGCCAGGCGGGCCACGACAGCAGGGTCGGGAAGCACTTCATGTTCAATGACCTTGCAGCTGATGCACCAGTCGGCGTACCAGTCCAGCACCAGTGGCCGGCCGGCAGTGCGGGCGTCGCTCAAGGCCTTGTCCAGTTCGGCAGCGGTACGGATGGTCTGCCATGCGCTATCGGTCTGTGCGCCAGTGCCGCCGGGCATGACTGCCTGTGGGCGGCCCAGCGGGCGCAGCGGGTCGGTCTCACCCTTGAATGCACCGAACCAGCACGCCAGAGCGTAGACCAACAAAAACAGGCCGAGCAATTGCGCGAGCGTTTGCCGGGTGTTTTTTTCCGTGAACTGCAAGGTGCCCAGAAACAGCGCTACGCCGGCGGCCAGCAGCCCTGTCAGCAGCAAGGTGACCTGCCCCGGCAAGACCCGGCTGAGCAGTCCGATGGCCAGCCCCAGCAGCAGCACGCCGATGGCGTTCTTGACCGTGACCAGCCAGGGCCCGCTTTTCGGCAGCCAGGTTGCGCCGCCGGTGGCGACCAGCACCAGCGGCAAGCCCATGCCCAGGCCCAGTGCAAACAGCTTGAGGGCACCGCCCAGGGCATCGCCACTGGCGCTTATATAAAGCAGCGCACCGGCCAGGGGCGCCGACACGCAGGGTGAGACCAACAGGCTGGACAGCACGCCCAGCACGGCTGCGCCCCAGAGCGAGCCGCCTTCGGCCTTGCCGGCGATGCGGTCCAGGCGCGAGCTCACGGCGTGCGGCAGGCGCAGTTCGAAAGTGCCGAACATGGCCAGGGCAAACAGCACGAAGAACAGCGAGAAGGGCACCAGCACCCAGGCCGATTGCAGGCGTGCCTGCAGGTTCAGGCCGGCCCCGAACAGGCCCATCAAGGCACCCAGTACGGCAAAGCAGATCGCCATCGGCAGCACATAAGCCAGCGACAGGCTCAGGCCGCGAAGGCCGCCGACCTGACCGCGCAATACCACGCCGGACAGAATCGGCAGCATGGGCAGTACGCAGGGGGTAAAGGTCAGGCCGATGCCGGCCAGCAGGAACAACGCCAGTTCTTTCCAGGTCCAGGGCTGCACGCTCGTGGTGCTGTTTGCGGCCACAGCACTGCCACTGGCGACCTCTTCGCCGATGTCCAGGCGCTCGGTTTCCGGCGGGTAGCACAGGCCATGGTCGGCGCAGCCCTGATAGCCGACCACCAAGGTGAAGGGCTTTTGTTCGCCGGGCTTGCGTGGCAGCTCGATGTCGACAATGCCGTGGTAAACCTCGACATCGCCGAAATACTCATCGTGTTTGCGCTCGCCAGGTGGCAGTTGTGCCTCGCCCAGGCCGCTGTCGGCCGGCTCGGTACGAAACTGGAAGCGGTGGCGATACAGGTAATAGCCATCGGCAGCGACCAGGCGCAGTTTGACCGATTGCCCGGTGGCGCTCAGCAGACTCAGTTGAAAGGCCTGGCGCACCGGCAGAAATTGCTGGCTGTTATCCAGTGTCGAGCTGCCCAGGGTCGCCGATGGACGGTTGTCCAGCAGGCCGGCGGCCTGGACGGTGACGGGCAGGGCGAGAATCAACAACATCAGGCATAACAGGCGGCGCATGGCAGTCTCGGGTGTCGGCAGAACGCGCATGATAACCAAGACCTGCATTTTATGCTGGCGACATAGACGCGCAGGGGGCCGATGGCTTACGGCAACTCCACATGATATGGCTCGGCATTGACCGCCGACTGCACCCGGTTGCGCCCCGCCTTCTTGGCCTGGTACAGCGCCTTGTCGGCCTGGGCGGCCAGGGTCTGGCTGTCGTCGTCAGGGCCCAGGGCCACGACACCGGCGCTGAAGGTGCAGACCAGGTCCACCGGTTGTGCCGGGTAATGGATTTCCGAAAAGCGCTGGCGGATGTCTTCGAGCACCTTGTGGGCGTTCTGGATGTGGGTGTCGGGCATCACGATGGCGAACTCTTCGCCGCCGTAGCGGCCGATGAAGTCGGTCTTGCGCAGGCGCTGCTTGAGAAACAGCGCCAGGCTGCGGATCACCCGATCGCCCATAGGGTGGCCGTGGCTGTCGTTGACCTTCTTGAAGTGATCGATGTCGAGCATGGCAAAGCACAGCGACTGCTGCTCGCGCCGCGCCTGGAAGCTGCAGTCGTCAAGCAGTTGCAGGATGTGCGTGTGGTTGTACAGCCCGGTCAGGCTGTCGCGCACCATGTGCGCCTTGAGGCTGCGCGCCCGTACGACCCGGTTGCGCACCGTGGTCACCAGGTGCCTGGGCTTGATGGGCTTGGTCAGAAAGTCGTCGCCGCCTTCGCTCATGGCATCGAGCTGTTTATCCAGGTCGTCTTCGGCCGACAGGTAAATGATCGGCACGCTGACATAGCGATCGTTATGGCGGATGACCTTGGCTATCTCGGTGCCCTTGCAGCCGGGCATGTACATGTCGAGGATGATCAGGTCAGGCTGGAAATCCGCCAGCTCGGCCATGGCCTGGATCGGGTCGAGCAGGGTGCGGGTGACGATGCCGGCATTGTTCAGGACCCGTTCGGTATGGATCGCTTGGGCCCTGGAGTCGTCGATGATCAGCACCCGGAAGGGCTCGTACTGCGCCGAAAAGGTCAGGGCTTCGAGCTTTTCCAGCAGGCTGGCGGTTTCCAGGGTGCCGGTCAGAAACTCTTCGCCACCGGCACGTACGGCTTGCAGGCGGGTCGGGGTGTCGGTTTCGCTGCTACTGAAGAACAACAGCGGCAGCTTCTGTTCCAGGCTTTGCTGAATCTCGCCGGCCAGCTTGAGGCCAGAACCCGGGCCTGCAAAATCGATGTCCATGACAATGGCGGCCGGCAAGCGCTCAAGCAGGGCTGCCTGCACCGCCGCGACACTGTCCAGTGGCAGGGCCGGCCAGCCGAAGAACTCCAGTTGCCTGGCCAGGCGCTCGGCCTGCTCGTGATTGTGCAAGGCGATGTGCACCGGCTTGCGCAGTGGCGGCAGGGCGGTTTGCGCCGGGGTGTCGCCCTGGCGCAAGCCGGTGTGCGACAGGCGTTGCATCAAACGGTTGAGGTCGGTGATCAGCTCGCTGTTGAGCCGGCCACGGTTGGCCTCGATACCGGCCAGGGTGGAGCCCAATGCATGAGCAAGCTGACGATGCTCGGCCTGCTCGAAACGCTCGGCAAAGCGCAGCAGGCGCAAGGCGGCCTCCTTGAGTTCGGCCAGATCGCCCTCGGTCCATTCGCCTTTGTGCAGGCGTTGCCAGCTTTCCAGGATCTGGCGGGCCTGGTGGATGACCCGTTGGGCGAAATGATGCTTCAAACGTTCACGACTGGGGTCAGCGGTTTCGCTCATGTCGGGGCTGCTGTCGAAGCGCAGGTAGCAAGGCGCTGGGTCGAGGTGCGGGAAGGTGATTGATGTCTTAATGCTATCACTTATGCCGCGGCCGGGGTCTACCGTAAGTCACCTGCCTGTCACAAACCCTTGGTGCGACGTGCAATCGCCTTGTGGCGACGGCCAAGGCATAAAAAGCGCGCCGCACGTACCGGCCAGACGCACCTTGCGGTAAGGTTGCGGTCACACCCCTGAGTACTGTTTCTCCCCGAGACCCAAAGGACCTTACCATGCTGGATTGGAAGAACCGCGCAGGCAGCGCGGGTGAGCGCAGCGCCGACACGGCGACGGTCAAACGACGCGGTTACCTGGGCAATCTTTTCTACAGTCGCGCACTGGGTGCGCTGATCCTGATCTATCTGCTGGTGGCCTTGCTGGTCGGCTGGTACTGGAGCAAGGAACCGGCCCTGTTTCCGGTGCAGCAGAACGCCCAGGCGGCGGCCGAGCGTGAAGGCAAGCAGATGGTGATCGGCTACACCACCGTCGAAACCCTCAAGACCGTGACCGGCACCCTGCTCAGCAAGCGCGGTGGCTACCTGTCCAACGACCGCATGCCGCCCGGCCTGTGGCTGGACAACATCCCCAGCTGGGAATATGGCGTGCTCGTGCAGGTGCGCGACCTGAGCCGTGCGCTGCGCAAGGACTTTGCCCGTTCCCAGTCGCAATCGGCTGAAGACGGCGATCTGGCCCGTGCCGAGCCGTTGTTCAACTTCAATAATCGCAGCTGGATGCTGCCGTCCAGCGAGTCGCAGTATCAGGAAGGCATCAACGCCCTGAGCCGCTACCAGGCGCGCCTGTCGGACCCTGGCCAGCGCAATGCACTGTTCTATGCGCGTGCCGACAACCTCAACAACTGGCTGGGCGATGTCGGCACCCGCCTGGGTTCGCTGTCGCAGCGCCTGTCGGCCAGCGTCGGCCAGGTCAAGCTCAACAGCACGCTCAAGACCGAGACCCTGACGGTCAAGCCGGGCGAGGTACTGCCGGTCGATGAAGAAATCGTCGAGACCCCATGGCTGGAAATCGACAACGTGTTCTACGAGGCTCGTGGCCAGGCCTGGGCGCTGTCGCACCTGCTGCGTGCCATCGAGGTCGACTTTGCCGACGTCCTGGCCAAGAAGAACGCCACGGTCAGCGTGCGCCAGATCATTCGTGAGCTGGAAGCCTCGCAAGAGCCGCTGTGGAGCCCGATGATCCTCAATGGCAACGGCTTTGGCGTGTTCGCCAACCACTCGCTGGTCATGGCCAACTACATTTCGCGGGCCAACGCGGCGGTCATCGACCTGCGCCAACTGCTGAACCAGGGTTGATCGGTGAGCCTGCCTGACACACTGCCCGAAGGCACCCCGGCACAAGAGGTCGCCCATCGGGCGGCCTCGGACGCCGAGCAGGTCGCCTGGGTCGACGAGCATGACCGGTTGCTGGGGGCAGTGGCGCGCATTGAACTGCGCGAGCGCAGCCTGATCGGGCGCGGCACCTTCATTTTGCTGTTCAACGCACGGGGTGAGTTGTGCGTGCATCGGCGCACCTTGAGCAAGGCGGTCTATCCCGGTTACTGGGATGTGGCGGCCGGCGGTCTGGTGGGGCCTGACGAAAGCTATGCCGAGTCGGCCGCCCGCGAACTGGAAGAAGAACTGGGTGTGAGCGGTGTACCGTTGCAGGCCCATGGGCGTTTTCTGTTCGACGAGCGCGGTAACCGGCTCTGGTGCGCGGTGTTCAGTGCCGTCTGGGACGGGCCGTTGCGGCTGCAACCCGAAGAGGTGCTGGAGGCCGCCTTCCTGCCGCTGGAGCAGGCCCGGCGCCTGGGTCTGGAAAAACCCTGCTGCCCCGACTCGCTGGTGGCGCTTGAGCGCTACCTGCAAGAGGTCGCAAAACCCCTGTAAATTGCCGCATTCGCACCCTTAGCAACCGGGCAATTTGCCGTTACACTTCGCGCCCTTCGGGCAGCACAGGCTGTCCGAAAGCGCTGCCCCTGCCAGAGTGGGGCCTCGCGGTCGATGCGTTATCGCGTCCGACCCATCGTTCGGTCCTCAACAAGAGGATTTCCCGTGGCCAAGAAAGCCGCTTCCTTCGCCGCCCTTGGTGGGCTGGTGTATTCCACTGACGCCGGGCGCCACTGCCCCGACTGCAGCAAACCGGTCGACGCCTGTATCTGCAAGCAATCGGCCATCCCCGAAGGCGACGGCATTGCCCGTGTACGCCGCGAGAGTAAAGGCCGTGGCGGCAAGACCGTGACCACCATTACCGGCGTGCCGCTGGCCGAAGAGGCCCTCAAGGACCTGGCCAAGGCGCTCAAGCAGCGTTGCGGCACCGGCGGTGCGCTCAAGGACGGGGTGATCGAGATTCAGGGCGATCATGTCGAACTGCTGCTGGCCGAACTGGTCAAGAAAGGGTTCAAGGCCAGAAAGTCCGGCGGCTGATCAATACGCCCCGCACTGGCCAAACCGTCATTTGCGCACTTCACACTGCGCCCGGTCGGACTCGTCCGACGTTACCGACTTATCTATTAGGGGACTTCGATGTCCGTACGACGCACACGCAAAGACGATGGCAGCCAATGGACCGTGGCGGACAGCCGCAGTGTTTACGGGATCCGCCATTGGGGCGCCGGTTATTTCGCCATCAACGAAGCCGGTCGCGTTGAAGTCCGTCCCAGTGGCGCAGGCAGCACCCCGATCGACCTGTATGAACAGGTCGACAACCTGCGCAAGAGCGGCCTGAGCCTGCCCTTGCTGGTGCGCTTCCCTGACATTCTGCAAGACCGGGTCCGCCAGTTGACCGGCGCGTTCGACGCCAACATCGCCCGTCTGGAATACCAGAGCCAGTACACGGCGCTGTACCCGATCAAGGTCAATCAGCAAGAAGCGGTGGTGGAAAACATCATCGCCACCCAGAACGTGTCGATCGGCCTGGAGGCCGGCTCCAAGCCCGAACTGATGGCCGTGCTGGCGCTGGCGCCCAAGGGCGGCACCATTGTGTGCAATGGCTACAAGGACCGTGAGTTCATCCGTCTGGCGCTGATGGGGCAGAAGATCGGCCACAACGTCTTCATCGTCATCGAGAAAGAGTCCGAAGTTGCGCTGGTGATCGAGGAGGCCGCCGAACTCAAGGTGGCACCGCAGATCGGCCTGCGCGTGCGCCTGTCGTCGCTGGCCTCGAGCAAATGGGCCGACACCGGTGGCGAGAAGTCCAAGTTCGGCCTGTCGGCGGCGCAACTGCTGTCGGTGGTCGAGCGCTTCCGCCAGGCCGGCCTGGACCAGGGCATCCGCCTGCTGCACTTTCACATGGGCTCGCAGATCGCCAACCTGGCCGACTACCAGCACGGCTTCAAGGAAGCGATCCGCTATTACGGCGAACTGCGCAGCCTCGGCCTGCCGGTGGACCATATCGACGTCGGCGGCGGCCTGGGGGTCGACTACGACGGCACTCATTCGCGCAACGCCAGCTCGATCAACTACGACATCGACGACTACGCCGGTGTTGTGGTCGGCATGCTCAAGGAGTTCTGCGACGCCCAGGGCCTGCCGCACCCGCATATCTTCTCCGAGAGCGGCCGCTCGCTGACCGCGCACCACGCCGTGCTGGTGGTGCAGGTCACCGACGTGGAGCGTCACAACGACCAGGTGCCGCAGATCGACGACAAGGAGAACCTGCCCGAGACCGTGCAGTGGCTGGTCGACCTGCTCGGGCCCACCGATCTTGAGATGGTCACCGAGACCTACTGGCGCGCCACGCACTACATGAGCGACATCGCCACCCAGTATGCCGATGGCAAGATCACCCTGGCGCAAAAGGCCCTGGGCGAGCAGTGCTATTTCGCCGTCTGCCGGCGCCTGCACAACTCGCTCAAGGCGCGCCAGCGCTCGCACCGCCAGGTGCTGGACGAACTCAACGACAAGCTGGCCGACAAGTACATCTGCAACTTCTCGGTGTTCCAGAGCCTGCCCGACACCTGGGCGATCGGCCAGGTGCTGCCGATCATCCCGCTGCACCGCCTCAATGAAGAGCCGGTGCGCCGTGCGGTGCTGCAGGACCTGACCTGTGACTCGGACGGCAAGATCAACCAGTACGTCGACGAGCAGAGCATCGAGACCAGCATGCCGGTGCACGCCATCGAAGAGGGCGAGGACTACCTGCTGGGCATCTTCCTGGTCGGGGCGTATCAGGAAATCCTCGGTGACATGCACAACCTGTTCGGTGACACCGACTCGGTGAACATCTACCAGAACCAGGACGGCAGCGTGTACCACGCCGGTATCGAGACCCACGACACCATCGAGGACATGCTGCGCTACGTGCACCTGTCGCCGGAGGAGTTGATGACCCACTACCGCGACAAGGTCGCCAGCGCCAGGATCACCCCGCGCGAACGCACCCAGTACCTGGACGCCCTGCGCCTGGGGCTGACACGCTCGTCGTACCTGTCGTCCTGAAGTCCATGGAGCTGCCGTAGGAGCGCGCTTGCCCGCGACCGAGTGCGAAGCGCTCGCAAAATCTGCGAAACGCCACAAATTTACGACTGCTAACCCATCAGGGATCTATGAAACGCTGAAAATTTACGACTGCTAACGCAGCCGGTCGCGGGCAGAGCGCGCTCCTACGACAAGGTGATGCGTTAACCCTTGGTGTAAGAAAAACCTTCAGGCGCTGTAGGGTTCTTCCTGTTCTTGCTCCGGCTCTCTACCTGGTCGTGCTTCTCGACCAGAATTGGCGTTTGCCTTGCCATGTAGAGAGCTCCCGATGCCCGATTCACCGCGCGCGCCACGCTTTCGCCTGGAGGTCGCCGGCCTGCGGCGGCGCCTGGCCGTTGTGTCCTTTCGGGGGCGGGAGGCGATCAGCCAGCCTTATGCGTTTACCCTCGACGTGCTCTGCGACAACCCTGTCGTCACCCCCTCGCAACTGATGTACCGCTCGGCGTTCCTGGCGCTGGGCGCCGATGGCGCAGGCGTTCACGGGCAGATCCAGGCCGTGGCACGCACCCATCACCGACCGGGGCCGATGAGCCTGCGCCTGAGCCTGGGTCCGCGTATGACGTGCCTGTCCCAGCGTTATACCCCGCGGGTGTTCCAGCACATGAGCGCCCCGCAGATCATCGCGCAGGTATTGAGCGAGCATGGCCTGCTGGAAGACAGCTACCGCTTCGAGCTCAAGGCGCCGTGCGCCGAGCGGGTCTTCTGTGCCCAGTACCGCGAGAACGACCTGCAGTTCGTCCAGCGCTTGTGCGCCGAAGAAGGTATTCACTATCACTTCATCCATTCGCCGCACCACCATGATCTGGTGTTCGGCAGCGGCCTGCACGGCGCCCGGCGTACGCCCGAGGCACCCTGGCGCACGCGTCTGGACATGGCCGGGGTGACGCGCTTCACGGTCAATCACGCCACGCCCGCAGGACCGGACGAGCGGGTCGAGGAACGCGCAGAAGGGCATAGCACCCTGGCCTTCGTGCACAGCGGGCACCTGCTGCCGGTGACCGGTCATGCGCGCAGCGAATGGAATCACCTGTGGCGCATTACTCATGTCGAGCATCGCGGCGCCAGCGCTTATGGCAATCGGTTTTTTGCCCTGCCCTGGGAGGTCGGTGTCAGCGTACCACCGGCGCCGGGCGAGCCATTGCCAGCGTTGCAGCGCGCCTGGCTGGTCGGCCCGCCCGGGCAAGAGGCGATGCGTGATGCCGGCGGGCGTGTGCAGGTGCAGTTCGAGTGGGGCCTGCAAGGCCACGGCGCACGGTTCGCCGATTGCTGGCTGCCGGTCGAGGACGGTGTCGGTGGACCGTTGCACGGCGGCATGGCAGTGCTGGTCCGAGGGCCGGCGCAGGCGCATGCGTTGCCCAGTGTCATGGCATGTCTGGAGCCGGTCCCGCGTGCGCCGGGCAGCGTCGCCTCTGCGTCGCCGATTATTCAGGCGCGGCTCGACAGCGCCTGGTTGCTGGGCGAGGGCGGCGGGGTGCAGGTCGAGCAGGGGCCGCGCCTGCATCTGGCCCCGGGGGCTGTGTTGGCGGTGCAGGTCGGCGCCAGCGAGGTGCGCCTCGATGCCCATGGCCTGAGCCTGAGCAGCCCGGCGGTGAGCCTCAATGTTTCAGCGCACAAACCAGCCGTCGTGGCGGCTCAGGCGCCAGGCGATACGGCCCAGGCTGACGCCGCGCAGCAAGGTGAAGAGCAGGAAGGTCAGCCATAGTGCGTGGTTGCCGTGGCCGTAGGCCCAGGCGGCGACCGGCGTGATGAGGGCCACGCTGAGCAGCATGGCATCGCGCATTTCCCGGGCACGGGTGGCGCCGATGAACAGCCCGTCGAGCAGGTAGCTCCAGACCGCCAGCAGCGGCATGGCCGCCAGATAGGGCAAGTAGTCGATGGCCGTGGCGCGCACCGCCGGGATGTCGGTCAGCAGGATGATGAACCAGTGCCCGCCGGCCAGGAAGCCTGCCGCAAACAGCAGGCTGGCGAGCAGCGACCAGCCGCCGGCCACCAGCAGGTAGCGGCGCAAGGCGGTGCGATCGCGGGCGCCGATGGCATGCCCGCACAGGGCCTCGACGGCATGCGCCAGCCCGTCCAGGGCATAAGACGTCAGCATCAGGCCATTGAGCAGCAAGGCATTGGCGGCCACGGTGACATCCCCCAGCCGCGCGCCCTGGACGGTGATCAGGAACATCACCGATTGCAGCGCCAGGGTGCGCAGGAAAATATCGCGATTGACCCCCAGCAGGGGCCGCCAGGTGCGCCACAGCCTCAGCGCCTGCCAGGCAATCTGCCCCGGCCAGGCGCGCAGGCTGCGGCGGGCCAGCGCCAGGCCCAGCAAGACCCCCAGCCATTCGGCCAGTACCGAGGCACGGGCCGCGCCCGACACGCCCCAGTCCAGCCCCAGCACGAACCACAGGTTGAGCGCGATGTTCGCAAGATTGGTGGTCAGCAGGATGGCCAGCGGCGCCCGGGCATTCTGGGTGCCGAGAAACCAACCCACCAAGGCAAAGCTGGCCAGGGTCGCGGGCAGGCCGTAGAGCCTTGTCTGAAAGAACGCCAGTGCCGATTGTTGAAGGTCGGCCGAGGGCTGCATCAGCCCCAGCGCCAGGTGACTGAACGGCACGGCCAGTGCCGCCAGGCCCAAGGCCAGAACCAGCGCCAGCAACAGCCCTTGCAGCAGAATGCGCCGCAGCGCCGCCCCGTCATCTCGCCCGGCGGCCTGGGCGGCAAAGCCGGTGGTGCCCATGCGCAGAAAGCCCATGCCCCAGGCCAGGAAGGTGTACAGCGTCGAGCCGACCGCCACGGCGCCCAACTGATGGGCATGCGGTAAATGGCCGATGACGATGCTGTCGACCAACGCCACCAGCGGCACGGAAATATTCGACACGATCATCGGCATCGCCAATCCCCAGACCCGCTTGTGGGTCGGGCGATGACGCCAGTCGCCAGACAGTGTGGAGAAAGGGATAGGCATGCGGGCTCCGTGCAGGGGCGCGCATTGTACCGTTACGGCACGCCGTATGCCTGGCCGCGTACGACCGGCTTTAGCCGGGAAGCAGGCGCACCGGTCTTCGCGGCTAAAGCCGCTACAGAACATAAGGCTGAGAACAAAGTCACAAACTTGTGGTCTACTCGCCGATGAATCCTGGCGACTGCTATATAGTCGCCCCTTTCCCCTTGCTGTCGACGAGTGCCCCATGCTCAACAAAGGACTGTTCCTGGCTTGCGCGCTTGCGCTGCTCAGTGCCTGCGATTCTTCTTCCACCGATAAACCGGCCACCGCGCCTGCCCAGGCAGCAGCGCCTGCGGCCAGCCAGGCGGCCAGGCCCAAGCCTGCGGTCGACCTGCCGGCGCTGGCCAAGCGCTATGAAGGTCGCGCGCTGACGGTGGTGGATGTTTCGGAAATCCAGGTCGAGGGTGCCAGCACCTTGTCGGTGAGCCTCTCGGTGCCTTTGGACCCGGATCAGAAGTTCGCTGAAAAGCTGCATCTGGTCGACAGCAAGAACGGCAAGGTCGACGGCGCCTGGGAGCTGTCCGACAACCTCATGGAGCTGCGCCTGCGTCATTTGGAGCCACAGCGCAAGCTGGTGCTGACCGTCGACGCCGGCCTGCTGGGTGTGAACAAGGCCAAGCTGGCCAATGAGTTCGTGGCCCGCCTGGAAACCCGCGACCTGCAAGCCACGGTCGGCTTTTCCAGCCGCGGCAGCCTGTTGCCGACCCGCCTGGCCGAAGGCCTGCCGGTGATCGCCCTGAACGTCGACAAGGTCGACGTCGAATTCTTCCGCATCAAGCCCGACCAGTTGCCCAACTTCCTGGCCAACTGGGAAAGCTCGTCGAGCATCTCGGCCTACAACTCCGAAGAGCTGCTGCCGATGGCCGAGCTGGTCTACGGCGGGCGCTTCGACCTGAAGCCGGCGCGCAACACCCGTGAAACCCTGCTGTTGCCGATCGCCGGCATCAAGCCGCTGCAACAGCCGGGTGTTTACCTGGCGGTCATGCGTGCCTCGGGTCAGTACAGCTACACCCTGCCCGCCACGCTGTTCACCCTGAGTGACATCGGCCTGTCGGTGCACCGCTACAGCCAGCGCCTGGACGTGTTTACCCAGGCCCTGGAAGGCGGCAAGGCCTTGAGCGATGTGAATGTCGATGTCTATGACACCGACGGCAAGGTGGTCGGCCAGGGCAAGACCGATGGCAAGGGCCATGCGCAATTGCCGCTGCCGGCCAAGGCCGCACTGATCCTCGCGCACAAGGACGAGCAGACCAGCCTGCTGCGCCTGAACAGCCCGGCGCTGGACCTGGCCGAGTTCGATATCTCCGGCCCTCAGGCCCATCCGCTGCAACTGTTTGTCTTCGGCCCGCGCGACCTGTATCGCCCGGGTGAAACCGTGCTGCTCAATGGCCTGCTGCGCGACCAGGACGGCAAGAGCGTCAAGGCCCAGCCGATCAATGTCGAAGTGCGTCGTCCCGACGAGCAGGTCAGCCGCAAGTTTGTCTGGGAGCCGGGCAGCAACGGCCTGTACCAGTACCAGCTGCAACTGGCCGATGAAGCACCGACCGGTCGCTGGCAGCTGGTCTACGACCTGGGTGACGGCAAGCCGCAATTGTATGAATTCAATGTCGAGGACTTCCTGCCCGAGCGCCTGGCGCTGGAACTCAAGGGCAGCGAGACGCCGATCTCGCCCGAGCAGAATCCGCAGTTCGAAATCACCGGTCGCTACCTGTACGGCGCCCCGGCGTCGGGCAACAACCTGACTGGCCAGCTGTATGTACGACCGCTGCGCGAGGCGGTGGCAAAACTGCCGGGCTACCAGTTCGGCTCGATCACCGAGGAAGACCTCAAGATGGACCGCGACCTCGAGGGCACGACCCTCGATGCCAACGGTGAGGCCGTACTGGAAGTCGAGACCGAGTGGGCCAAGGCGCGCTCGCCGTTGAACCTGATCATGCAGGTCAGCCTGCAGGAGTCCGGTGGCCGGCCGATCACCCGCCGTGTGGTGCAGCCGATCTGGCCGGCCGAGCAGTTGCCGGGCGTGCGTGCGCTGTTCGGCACCAGCACCGGTGAAGACGAGTATGGCGACAGCGCCAGCCGTGGCGAGGCGCAGACCGATGGCGACGGCCCGGCCGAGTTCGAAATCGTGGTCGCCGACAGTGCCGGCAACAAGCTGGCTGCCAACAACGTCAAGGTGCGTCTGGTGCGCGAGCGCCGCGACTACTACTGGACGTACTCGGACAACGACGGCTGGAGCTACAACTACAACGAGAAATTCCTCAGCCTCAACGAGGAAATCGTCAACATCAAGAAAGATTCCACGGCCAAGATCAGCTTCCCGGTCGAGTGGGGCCCGTACCGCGTCGAGGTCGAAGACCCGAGCACCGGGCTGATCAGCAGCCTGCGTTTCTGGGCCGGCTACCGCTGGCAGGACAACGCCGAAGGCGGTGCCGTGCGTCCCGACCAGGTCAAGCTGGCGCTGGACAAACCGGCCTATGGCGATGGCGACACCGCCAAAGTGACCGTGACCCCACCGGCTGCCGGCAAGGGCTACCTGCTGGTCGAGTCGAGTGAAGGCCCGCTGTGGTGGCAGGAAATCGACGTGCCGGCCGAAGGCAAGGCGTACGACATTCCGCTGGACAAAAAGTGGGCCCGTCATGACCTGTACGTCAGCGCCCTGGTGGTGCGTCCCGGCGAGCGCAAGGCCAATGTCACGCCCAAGCGTGCTGTAGGCGTGCTGCACCTGCCGCTGGAACGCGGCCAGCGCAAGCTGGCCCTGACCGTTACCGCGCCTGAGAAGATGCGTCCCAAGCAGCCGCTCAAGCTCAAGCTAACGGCGAAAAACGCCGACGGCAGCGTGCCCAAGCAGGTCCAGGTGCTGGTGTCGGCGGTGGACGTCGGTATTCTCAATATCACCCGCTATGCCACCCCCGATCCGTATGCCAGCCTGTTCGGTCGCAAGGAATACGGCGCCGACCAGCTCGACGTCTATGGTCAGTTGATTGAAGCCGGGCAAGGCCGTGTGGCCAGCCTGGCGTTCGGTGGCGACGCCCTGGCCAAGGGCGGCAAGCGTCCTGACACCAGCGTGACCATCGTGGCGCTGCAAAGCGCGCCGGTGACCCTTAACGAACAGGGCGAAGGCGAAGTCAGCGTCGACATTCCGGACTTCAACGGCGAACTGCGGCTCATGGCCCAGGCCTGGACCGACGAGCGCTATGGCATGGCCGAGGCCAAGACCGTGGTGGCCGCGCCGCTGATCGCCGAGCTGTCGACCCCGCGCTTCCTGGCCGGTGGCGACCAGACCAGCGTGGCGCTGGACCTGTCCAACCTGTCGGGCAAGGCGCAGAAGCTCGATGTACAGCTGTTTGCCGAAGGCCAGTTGAGCATTCCCGGCGGCGACCAGTTCAAGACCGTGCAATTGAAAGAAGGCCAGCGCATCACCCTCAAGGTGCCGGTGCAGGCCCAGGGCGGTCTGGGGCAGGGCAAGCTGCGCGTGCAGGTCGACGGCCTGGTGTTGCCGGGCGAGAGCCTGCCGCCGCTGTCACGCGAGTGGACCATCGGTGTGCGTCCGGCGTACCCGGCCATGCTGCGCCATTACCGGGCAGTGCTGGAGCAGGGGCAGGACTGGAGCCTGCCGGACGGTGCGCTGCAAGCCTTCGAGCCGGCCGGTCGCGAGGCCATGCTGTCGCTGTCGAGCCGTCCGCCGCTGAACCTGGGCGAGCAGATTCGTGCGCTTAAAGCCTACCCGTATGGCTGCCTGGAACAGACCGCCAGCGGCCTGTACCCATCGCTGTACGCCGATGCCGCCACCCTCAAGCGCCTGGGCCTGACCGGCGAGCCGGACGCCGAGCGCAAGCGCAAGGTCGAAATCGGCATCGAACGCCTGCTGGGCATGCAACGCTACAACGGCAGCTTCGGCCTGTGGGGCGCCGACGGCGACGAGGAGTACTGGCTGACCGCCTATGTCACCGACTTCCTGTTGCGGGCTCGCGACCAGGGCTATGCGGTGCCGGCCGACGCATTGAAGAAGGCCAACGAGCGTCTGATGCGTTACTTGCAGGAGCGTGGCCAGATCCAGGTCAACTACAGCCAGGACGCCGAGCACACCCGCTTTGCCGTACAGGCCTATGCCGGCCTGGTGTTGGCGCGTAGCCAACAGGCGCCGCTGGGGGCCTTGCGCACCTTGTTCGAACGCCGCAGCGATGCCCGTTCCGGTCTGCCACTGGTGCAACTGGCGGTGGCACTGGAGAAGATGGGCGACAAGCCGCGTGCCGCTCAGGCCCTGCAGGCGGGCCTGGCGGTCGGACGCCCGGCCAACCAGTGGCTGGCCGACTACGGCAGCCCGCTGCGTGACCAGGCGCTGATCCTGGCGTTGCTGGAAGAGAACGACATGGGCGGTGAGCTGCGCAGCCAGCGTCTGTTCGAACTGGCCGACCAACTGGCGGCCAGCCGCTACCTGTCGACCCAGGAAAGCAATTCGCTGTTCCTGGCCGGCCGCCACTTGCTGGGCAAGCCGGAGAAAGACTGGACGGCACTGCTGTCGGCCGGCACGCAAAGCCGTGATGTCAGCAACCGTCAGCCAGGCCTGAAACTGGACGGCCCGCTGTTGGCCTCGCCGCTGTCGCTGAGCAACCAGAGCAGCGAAACCCTGTACCAGCAACTGACCGTGTCCGGTTACCCGACCCAGGCCCCGGCGGCCGGAGGCGAGAACCTGAGCATCCGTCGTGAGTACCTGAGCCTCAATGGCCAGCCGCTCAATGTCGAGGCGCTCAAGACCGGGCAACTGGTGCTGGTGCACTTGGAAGTCGCCGCCCGTCAGCGGGTGCCTGATGCCTTGGTCGTAGACCTGTTGCCGGCGGGCCTGGAGCTGGAAAACCAGAACCTGGCGCAAAGCGCGGCCAGCCTGGAAGATGCCAGCGAGTCGGTGAAAAGCTACCGTGAGTCGATGGAGAACGCCGGCATCAAGCACCAGGAATACCGTGGTGACCGTTATGTCGCGGCCCTGGACATCAACGGCAGCACCCGTGCCACGCACTTGCTGTACCTGGCCCGCGCCGTGACGCCGGGCATCTACCGGGTGCCACCGCCGCAGGTCGAGTCGATGTACCGTCCGAACTGGCAGGCGCTGGGCGAGACGCCGGCGCAGATGGTGGTCAGGGGCAAGTAAGCGACCTGGCCAGCCAGTGCCCAAAGCACTGGCTGGCCCAGTAGGAGCGCGCTCTGCCCGCGACCGAGTGCGTAGCGCTCGCAAAATCTCGTAAACGCCACAATTTTACGACTGCTAACGCAGCCGGTCGCGGGCAGAGCGCGCTCCTACAGGTCGGTAAGAGCGACCAGCGGTCGCGAATGCTTTATCAGCTGATAATCCAGCTCAGCAGCCATAACCCGAGCAGCAGCCAGATGATCCCGGCGATGATCGAGGCGCGCATGAAGGCGCGGATGGCCGCGTACAGCAGCATCAGCCCGACGATCAGGGCCAGGATGCTGATCAATGACGTGTCCATGCCCAGGGCACGAGATAACCCATCGACGAAGTTGCCACCGGCATGCGCCAGCAGATTGAACAACCATTCCAGCCCGTCGACGAAGAAGCGGATGACCGCGCCGATCGCCTGGCCGAGCCACTCGAAGAAACCTTGTGCCTGCATGTCATTGTCCTGCCTGAAAGAAATGTCTGTGGGCTTTGGCCACCGGCCAGTGGTTGCGGTTCCCCGGGCCGGGATGCGTATTTGCCATGAACCTGCGTACACGTAAATGGCTGCGCCTGGCGCTGCTGATCATTGTCGTGCCGCCGGCCTTGCTGTGGCTGGCCGACCGATTGTGGCCACTGCCGCTGCCGGCCGACGACCTGGCCCGTGTGGTGCTGGCCGAGGATGGTACGCCCTTGTGGCGTTTTGCCGATAGCGACGGCGTGTGGCGTTACCCGGTCAGTGCCGGGCAAGTGTCGCCGTATTACCTGCAAGCACTGCTGACCTATGAGGATCGCTGGTTCTACAGCCACCCCGGGGTCAATCCGTTGTCCCTGGCGCGGGCCACCTGGCAGAACCTCAGTGGGGCGCGGGTGGTGTCCGGCGGCAGCACGCTGTCGATGCAGGTGGCGCGCCTGCTCGACCCGCATGCGCGGACCCTGCCGGGCAAGCTGCGCCAGTTGTGGCGCACCCTGCAACTGGAATGGCACCTGTCCAAGGACCAGATCCTGGAGCTGTACCTGAACCGCGCGCCTTTTGGCGGCACGTTGCAAGGCGTGGCGGCGGCCAGTTGGGCGTACCTGGGCAAGTCACCGTTGCAGATGACCCGCTCCGAGGCGGCGCTGTTGGCGGTATTGCCCCAGGCCCCCAGCCGGCTGCGCCCGGACCGTCACCCGGAGCGGGCGCAATTGGCCCGTGACAAGGTGCTACGGCGCATGGCCGAGTTCGGCGTATGGCCGCAAGGCAGTGTCGAGGAGGCGTTGCAGGAACCCTTGTTGCTGGCCCCGCGCCAGGAACCGAGCCTGGCGCCGTTGCTGGCCCGGCGCCTGAACCGGGCCGGCAGCCCGCCGCTGATCCGCACCACCCTCGACGCCAGCCTGCAACGGCGCATGGAGGACCTGCTGCTGGGCTGGCGTGCCCGCTTACCGGAGCGCACCTCGGCGGCGATCCTGGTCGTCGAGGCCGAGACCATGGCGGTGCGTGCCTATGTCGGGTCGGTGGACATCAATGACGCCAAGCGCTTTGGCCACGTCGACATGATCAGCGCGGTGCGCTCGCCGGGCTCGACGCTCAAGCCGTTCCTGTACGGCATGGCGATGGACGCCGGGCTGATCCATTCCGAATCGTTGCTGCAGGACGTGCCGCGCCGCTATGGCGATTACCGCCCCGGCAACTTCTCCGCCGGTTTTGGCGGCGCGATTGCCGCCAGTTCGGCGCTGTCGATGTCGCTCAACCTGCCGGCAGTGCAACTGCTGGAGGTCTATGGCCCCAAGCGCTTTGCTGCCGAACTGCGCAATGGCGGCCTGCCGCTGACCCTGCCGCCGCTGGCCGAGCCGAACCTGGCGTTGATTCTGGGCGGGGCAGGCGCACGCTTGCAGGACCTGGTCACCGGCTACAGCGCCCTGGCGCGTGGCGGTGTCAGTGCCGATGTGCGCTTGCAGCCGCAAGACGCGCTGCGTGAGCGGCGGATGCTGTCGCCGGGGGCGGCGTGGATCATCCGGCGCATCCTCAGTGGCCAGTCGCGCCCGGACCTGGACGCGCATGCCGAACTGGTGCAACGCCCGCAGCTGGCGTGGAAGACCGGCACCAGCTATGGCTTTCGCGATGCCTGGGCGATCGGCGTGGGGCCGCGTTTTCTGGTCGGGGTCTGGATCGGGCGTCCGGACGGTACGCCGGTGCCAGGGCAGTTCGGCCTGGCTTCGGCGGCGCCTTTGATGCTGCAGGTGCACGATGTGCTGGCCAACCGCGACAGCCAGCGCGGCATCGCCAGCCCCGTGGTGCCGGTGCCGATGAACGTCGGCGTGGCCGCGATCTGCTGGCCGCTCGGCCAGCCGCTGAGCAAGAACGACCCCAATTGCCGGCGCCAGCGCTTTGCCTGGACCCTGGACGGCACCACGCCGCCTACCTTGCAGGCCGGCGATCAGCCGCTGGGTCTTGGACTGCTGGAAAAAATCTGGGTCAACGAAGCGGGCCTGCGCGTCGATGCGGCTTGCCCGGGGGCGGTGGCGCATGATGTTGCGCTGTGGCCGGCGCCGCTGGAGCCCTGGCTGGCGCGTGCCGAGCGCCGCGATGCGCGCCTGCCGGCCATCGACCCCACGTGCCCGCCGCACAACCTGAGCCTGGCCACGCCGCTGAGCATTGTCGGGGTGCGCGAGGGCGATAACCTGCGCCTGCCGGCAGGCAGTCGCCAGGCCTTGCACCTGAAACTGTCGGCACTGGGCGGCAGTGGCCGGCGCTGGTGGTTTATCGACGGCGTGCCGGCGGCTGATACCGATAACCAGGACTTCTTCAATACCGACCTGAAGCGTATCGGGCGTTACCAGTTAAGCGTGCTGGACGAGAGCGGGCAGACGGCGCAGGTGCGGTTCAACGTGATCGAGTAGGGCCGCAGCCCCTGGATATTGAACTTGCCCCGTAGGAGCGCGCTTGCCCGCGACCGAGTGCGCAGCAGTCGCAAAATTGATGCAACGCCACAGATTTACAGCTGTGAATACACTCAAAATCTGCGAAACGCCGCAATTTTACGACTGCTGACGCACTCGGTCGCGGGCAAGCGCGCTCCTACGCGAGGGGCTGTTCATGAAGCTGTATTGCGCGCCATGGGGTCAGTACGAATCAATGCCCGACCTGGAAGATCTTCGGTTCAGGAAACAGGTTGTTGAGGGTTTCGATCAGGCGCACGTGGTAGATCGGCTTGCGAAACAGGTCGAGCACCTGCAGGCGCAGCATGTCGCTGACGTCGTCCATGTCGGCATGCCCGGAGGTGACGATCACCGGCAGGTGCTGGCGCGAGGTGTGTTCGCGCAGGCGCTTGATTAACTGGATGCCGCCTTCCTCGGGCATGCGCAGGTCAGTGATGACCAGAGCGATGTCGGGATGCAGCGTCAGCTCCTGCAAGGCCTGGGTAACGGAAGACGCCGTGAAGCAGCAGAACCCTTCACCTTCAAGCAGCTCTGCCAGTTCTTCATTGGCATCCTCTTCGTCGTCAACCAGCAGCAGCTGTTGGCGGATGGGCTGGACGGCCATGGAGGTACCTGTTGGTTGATAGCAATCCGGAATCGTACCTCATTACGGGCGCGTGCATGTATCAGATAGCCGTTCCTTTCAACGCAACCAGCACTTCGTTGAGCGTTGATTTGACGGCGTTACCCAGCGGCGTCACGAACAAGACGATCACCACCGACACCATGGCGGCAATCAACACATATTCAATGGCGGAGGCAGCTTCCTTGTCCTTGAAAAATTGCTGAACACGCACTTGCGTATCAATAAACAGACGGGTCAGTGACATGGGGCTTCTCCTTGCACCCGCTCAAGGCGCAGACAATCACAGAAAGGGGGCGTTCTTCTTCCTTGCACTGACAGCATTGTCCTCCGTGTCGCTTCCTTCAATCACAAGAAAGCATTAATCCCAAAGTTATAAACACGCTTTCAGCGGCCGGATCCACCAGGGGCAGGTCGTGGCGTGCCTGACGCCGCACGGTTATTTGCCCGCCCGATAATGGCGTTTTCGAATGCTTGAACTACATTGCTAGAGCGAAATGGAAGGATCTATCGCACCGTCTTGAGGGTAGAACCCCCCGTTCACCGAGGATCAGGCGTGTGCAATGAGTGACAGAAGGAGAGGTCGTCATGAGCAGTCGCGCAACCCTGATCCTGGCGTCGCTTTTTCTGCTGGGCGCGATTCTGGTCGGCTACCTGGGGGTGATGGTCAGCACGCCCGCCACCCCGGAACCTGCCCCCGTGGCGGTCGTCGCACCGCCATCGGCCCCTGTGGCCCCGCTGCCGGTCGCTGAAAAGGCCGAGGATGCCCTGCGCCAGAGCGTGCTGGTGCTGGCCCGCGACTTGCCGGCCTACACCGTCATCAAGGCTGAAGACCTGACGGTCGAACGCCTGAAGATTGCACCACCCGGCAGCCTGACCACCTTCGATCAAGCCGTGGGCCGCAACACCTGGCGGACCCTGGCAGCCGGCACCTGGCTCACCGAGGACAGCTTTGAAGCCGGCGGCAGCCTGGCGCGGATGATCCGTGCCGACGAGCGCGCGCTGGCCGTTGCCGTAGACGAGGTGGCCGGCGCGGCCGGGCATCTCACCCCTGGCGATTACGTCGACGTGTTGCTGTACCTGCCCACGGACACTGAAAACGCCCAGCGTTCGACCCAGGTGGTGGTGCCGGCGTTGCGGGTGCTGAGCATCGGTGAACTGCTGGGCCCGACCCTGGACGGCAGCCCGGCCCAGCCGCTGAGTGCCGATGAACGCCTCAAGCAGGAACAGCGCCGCGCCAGCGCCCGCACCGTGGTGCTGGCGGTGCCGGAGCCGCTGCTGGGGCGCCTGATGCTTGCCACCCAGAACGGTGTGTTGCGCCTGGCCGTGCGTAGCGCCGAGGAAAAACACCTGCATGACTATTGGGCGGCCGAGGCGGGCAGCCGCGATGTGGCCCTGCGCCTGGACACCGCCAATCGCAGCCTGGTGCGCTTTGCCCAGTTGACCCTGGCCGGCCCCGCCGGCAGGACCACGGCCCCCGCTGCGGCCAGGCCCATCGAGGTGATTCGTGGCAACCAGGCCGGGCAACCGGCCCCCTGACTCTGTGCTAAGGATGCAGTCGATGAATGTTCGTTTCCTTTCGATGACTGTGACGCTGGCCGGGGCGTTGGCTGGCGCATGGGCACCGCCGGCCCTGGCAGTGCCGGCGGGGTGCTCGGCCCAGGTCGGCCTGCCGTCGGTGCTGGAAGTGGACCAGGGCTCCCAGCGCGACATTCGTCCGGGCGTGGCGATTACCCGGGTGGCGGTGGGTGATCCGGCGATTGCCGA
This sequence comes from Pseudomonas sp. Leaf127, assembly GCF_001423155.1. Taxonomy (NCBI): domain Bacteria; kingdom Pseudomonadati; phylum Pseudomonadota; class Gammaproteobacteria; order Pseudomonadales; family Pseudomonadaceae; genus Pseudomonas; species Pseudomonas sp. Leaf127. The sequence continues at coordinate 696,805 of NZ_LMOA01000022.1, forward strand.
TGTGCAGGTCACCGGTAACCAGGGCGTGGTGATCACTGGCATGGCACCCGGCGCGACCAGCCTGATGGTGTGGACCGGCTGCGCCAAGGCCCCGCAACAAGGCATGGTGTTCGTGCGCGGCAAGGCCACGGCGGCGATGACCGAGGCGGCGCGCCTGCCGCTGGACGCCGAGCCCTTGCCCAGCCAGGTGCAGACCGACATCCGCTTTGTCGAAGTCAGCCGCAGCAAGCTCAAGGAAGCCAGCACCTCGATCTTCGGCAAGGGCTCGAACAACTTCCTGTTCGGCTCACCAGGCACGGTTTCCGGGCTGGGCGTCACCCCCGGCACCGTGCCGTCGATCATTGATGCCGGCACCAATGGCGTGGGGCCGATCATGCGCGCCAATGCGGTGGTGCCGCTGAGCAACGACATGTTCAACATTGTCTGGGGCGGTGGCAGCAGCAAGGTGCTGGGCATGATCAACGCCATGGAAAACAGCGGCTTTGCCTACACCCTGGCGCGCCCCAGCCTGGTGGCGCTGAGCGGGCAGAGCGCAAGCTTTCTGGCCGGTGGCGAATTCCCGGTGCCGGTGCCCAATGCCGAAGGCAGTGGCATCTCCATCGAGTACAAGGAATACGGTGTGCGCCTGACCCTGACGCCCACGGTGGTCGGTCACAACCGGATCCTGCTCAAGGTGGCGCCCGAAGTCAGCCAGCTGGATTTTAGCGCTGGCATTACCATTGCCGGCACCACCGTGCCGGCGCTGAACGTGCGGCGCACCGACACCAGTATTTCTCTGGCCGATGGCGAAAGCTTCGTGGTCAGCGGCCTGATCAGCTCCAACAACAGCTCGCAGGTGGCCAAGTTTCCGGGGTTGGGCGATATCCCGATCCTGGGCGCGTTCTTTCGTAACTCACAGATCAACCGTGAAGAGCGCGAACTGCTGATGGTGGTCACGCCGCATCTGGTCCAGCCGCTGGCGCGCAATGCGCAGTTGCCGTCGCTGCCGGGCGAAGGTTTGCGCAACTACGACCCGAGCTTTCTGCGCATGTATTTCCTGGAGAAGGGCGACTTCGACCGTCGCAGCGGGTTATCCCAATGAGCCAGAGCCTGAGCCAGACCTTTCTGGCCATCACCCGCAATGGTGCTGACCTGGAGTGGCTGCAAGGCGCGCTGGGTTCGCTGGGCCAGGTGGTCAGCGCCGGCACCGGCAGCCTCGATGACCTGTTGGCACTGGTGGATGTGACCTTCGCCAGCGTGGTGTTCATCGGCCTGGACCGCGAGCACCTGATGACCCAGAGCGCGCTGATCGAAGGCGCACTGGAGGCCAAGCCGATGCTGGCCATCGTCGCGCTGGGCGACGGCATGGACAACCAGTTGGTGCTCAACGCCATGCGCGCCGGCGCGCGCGATTTTGTTGCCTACGGTTCGCGCTCCAGCGAAGTGGCCGGGCTGGTGCGGCGCCTGAGCAAGCGTCTGCCGGCGGTGGCACCCAACCCCAACATGAGCGGGCTGTCGGTGCTCTATGGCGTGCAGTGCGACGGCGACGGCGCGTTGATTTCCAGCCACCTGGCGCTGGTGGTGCAAAAGACCCTGCCGCGCACCTTGCTGCTGGACCTGGGCCTGCCGCGTGGCGACAGCCTGGCGCTGCTGGGCCTGGAGTCGACCTTCAGTTTCGGGGATGCCCTGCGCCACCTGCGCAGGCTGGACGCCACGCTGATCGACAGCGCGTTCACCACCGCCGCCAGCGGGCTGCGCATCCTGGCCTACACCGAAAGCGACGATAACCTGGAGCACTCCAGCGCCGCCGAGCTGTACATGCTGCTCAGCGCCCTGCGCCAGCATTTCGAACACGTGATCATCAACCTGGTCGGCCAGCCGGACAGCGAGGCGCTGCGCACGCTGGTCAGCCATTGCGACCAGTTGATCTGGTACACCGACCAGAGCGTGCTGGCGTGCCGGCGCAACCTGGCGATTCTCAACCTGTGGCGCGACAAGGGCATGAAGCTTGCGCATGCAGTGCTGCTGGTCGACCGCTACCTGCGCCCCGTGGCGCCCAATGCCGAGACCGTGGGCAAGACCTTCGGCCTGCCGGTGGTCTCGGTGCTGCCACTCAGCCCCGAGCTGCGCCTCAATGCCAAGAACCAGGGCGTGTCGCTGTTCGAACTGGCGCCACGCGAAGCGCTGTCGGCAGGGCTGCGCCAGTTGGGCGAACACCTGGTGCGTCACAGCGGCAGCGTAGAAAAACCCACTCAAGGCTGGTTCAGCCGGCTGCGGAGAAATCGCTGATGCCCGACAGACCCTTTGGCGCCTCCTCGCGCGCCCAGCATGCCGCCGACGATGCCCAGGGCCTCAAGCTGGTGCTGCACCGCTATATCATCGACGGCATCGAGGAAAATGGCCGCAACCTGCTCGAAGGCTCACGCCCGGCGCTGGCGCAGTTCGTCATCGACAAGGTGGCCGAATATGTCGCCCGCCTGCGCCTGGCCATCTCGCGCTACGAGATGGAGCGCCTGGCCGAGGAACTGGTCGATGAACTGACCGGGTTCGGTCCGCTGGAAGTGCTGCTGCGTGATAGCTCGGTGACCGAGATCCTGGTCAACGGACCGTCCAAGGTGTTCGTCGAGCGCGACGGGGTGCTGCACCACACCGACCTGCGCTTTATCGATGCGCACCATGTCGAGCGGGTCATGCAGCGCATCCTGGCGCCGATGGGCCGGCGCCTGGACGAATCGTCGCCGATGGTCGATGCGCGCCTGCCCGATGGCAGCCGGGTCAACGCGATCATCCCGCCGATTGCGCTGGACGGGCCGTGCCTGTCGATCCGCAAGTTTCGCAAGGACATGCTCAAGAGCACCGACCTGGTGGCGATCCAGACCATTGACCAGGCGATCTTCGAGTTTTTCCAGGAGGCGGTGGGCAAGCGCTGCAATATATTGATCAGCGGCGGCACCGGCACCGGCAAGACCACGCTGCTCAACGTGCTCAGCCAGTTGATCGACAGCCACCAGCGGCTGGTGACCATCGAGGATGTCGCTGAACTGCAACTGAGCCACCCGCACGTGGTGCGCCTGGAAACCCGCCCGCCCAACGCCGAGGGCCACGGCGAAGTGCGCTCCAGCGACCTGATTCGCAACGCCCTGCGGATGCGCCCGGACCGCATCATCCTGGGCGAGATTCGCGGCGTGGAGGTGCTCGATGTACTGACGGCGATGAACACCGGTCACGACGGCTCGATGAGCACAGTGCACGCCAACAATGCCCAGGACGCCTTGCTGCGCCTGGAGACCCTGGTCGGCCTGACCGGGCGGCAGATCCCGGAAAAGACCCTGCGGCAGATGATCTGTGCGGCGCTGGACGTGATCATCCAGCTGACCCGCCTGCCCGATGGCCGGCGCTGCGTCAGCGAGGTGGTGGAGGTGGTCGGCATGCGCGACGACATCTACGTGACCAACACCCTGTTTCGCCTGGACCGGCGCACCGGCTTTGGCTTTCACCGCGAAGCCCTGCATGCCGCCGGCGACAAGCTGCGGCCGATGTACGGCTGAAAGGAGGGTGGGCATGAACGTGGTCTGGGTGCTGGCCCTGGTGTGTGCCCTGTTGCTGGGCATCGCCCTGTATCTGTTCTACCTGAGCCTCAATCGCGGCGCCAGCGAGCGGATCATGCTGCGGCTCAATCAAGGGCGGGTAGCGCCGACGCCGGAACGACCCGGCCTGCAGCGCCTGGAACGTGCCTTTTTGCGGGCAGGGCTGGGACGCCCGACCGACCGGCTGGGGCTGGCATTGACGGTGTGGAGCCTGGCGATGCTGCTGGGGTATCTGCTGGCCGGCCTGCCCGGCCTGGGCACCGGGCTGCTCGGCGCACCGCTGGCCTTGCGCCTGTTCGTGTCGTGGCGCTATCGCAAGCGGGTACGGCGCATGATCGAGCAGTTGCCGCAGATGCTCGACCATAGCGTGCGCAGCCTCAAGTCCGGCCGCACCCTGGCCGATGCGGTGCTGCACGGTATCGAGGCCGCCGACCAGCCGCTGCGTGACGGCATGGGACGGATCGAGCGCAATGTGCAACTGGGCGTGAGCCTGCCCGATGCGGCGCAGGATTTTGCCGAGCTCTACGAGCGCGATGAATTTCATATGTTTGCCTTGGGGCTGCGGGTCAACCACCGTTATGGCGGCAACGCCAGCGAGTTGATGGAAAGCCTGATCACGCTGATTCGCGAGCGCGACCAGATGGCCCGCCAGTTGAGCGCCATGACCGGCGAGACACGCATGACCGCCGTGGTCCTGGCCTCGCTGCCACTGGCGATGGTCGGCTACTTCATGCTGACCAACCCCGGCTACCTGATGCACATGTGGAACGACGACGGCGGCCAGACCCTGCTGCTGGCGGCCTTTGGCTTTCAGGCCATGGGCTGCCTGGCGCTGTGGCGCATGATGCGGAGTATCTGACATGGTCCTGTTGCTGATGAGTGGCTTGATGCTCCTGATGGCCCTGGCGCTGCTGCTATCGAATATCGCCGGCCAGCGCCGCAACGAGCGCCTGGTGGCCCAGCGGCTCAAGGGCCAGACAGTGCGCGAGAGCCATATCGGCAGTTGGTTGCGCCTGCTCGGTGATACCCGCCTGGGGCATCGGGTGATCAGCATGGACAGCGAAACCCGCGACCTGCTCAACCGGGTCGGCTGGCGCCGTGCGAGCAAGCGCTCGCTGTTCGCCGCCTGTCAGATCGGTGTGCCGATCGGGCTGCTGGTGCTGACCTTGCTGGTGCAGTTTATGTTCTACAAGGACGTGGCGCAGCCGATTGTGGCGCCGATGTTTGCTGTCGGTCTGGGCTACCTGTTGCCCAAGCGCGTCCTGGCCGCAGTCGCCAGGCACCGGCAAAAACAGGTGGTGATCGAGATTTCGACCTTTATCCCGCTGCTGCGCATCCTGTTCGAGTCCGGCATGGCGGTGGAACAGGCCCTGCGGGTGCTGAGCCACGAGGGGCGGCAGCTGTTGCCAGTCTTGTCCGAAGAGATCCGCCTGATCCTGGTGCGGGTCGACTCCGGGCTGGAGCTGGGTGAAGAGTTGCGCAAGACCGCCCGTCTGCTGGCCGTGGACGAGTTCAGCGACACCTGTGTGATTCTCAATCAACTGATCCACCAAGGCGGTGGTGCGCTGCGCTCGTTGCTGGCGCTCAAGCAACTGATCGACGACCGACGCCTGACGCGCCTGCAGGAATACATCTCCAAGCTGTCGGCCAAGATGTCGGTGGTGATGATGGTGTTTCTGTTTCCGGCCCTGCTGATCGTCCTGGCCGGCCCCGGCTTCATTGCCCTGAGCCATGCACTGGGGAGCAAATGATGAACGACCTTCTGGCACCCGACCGTAGGCGTAATGCCGAGCAGTCAGGAAGAATTTGGTCAGATGCTGAATGTGTGGGAGGGCGCTCTGCTCGCCAATACGGTGGCGCAGACGCAGTAGATGTGTCGATTTTACGGGCCTCATCGCCAGCAGAGCTGCCTCCCACAATTGAGTGTCAGACGCAAGATCGGGTAAACCCCGGCTTGACTGATCGGCATGACACCGTAGGAGCCCACCCTGTGTTGCTGACACCGCGCCAAGGCGGCACGCTGTCGCGCATCAAACAGGGGACCTGTGGGAGGCGGCTTGCCGGCGATCGGCTGCGCCAGCAGTCGCAGATTTTTCATGCCTCATGGATCTCTACATGTGCCAGGCCCCCGCGCCCGGCGTCTACAAGGAAAACCCACCCGATGAAAGCCATGATCATGACCTGTGTCCTCATGCTGCTGGGCGGCTGCGCCTCGGACGATCGTGCGTCCTGGGTGCCGGGGAGTGCCAGCCAGGGCGAGTGCCCCAAGCTGACCTCCGACCAGGAGTTCACCCTCAACATGGCCCAGACCATGGCCGATGAAGGCCGTCTGCACGCCAGCCTGGCCAATCTGGAAAGCCTGCCGGCTGACCTGGGCGAGGTGCGCTTGCGCAAGGCCCGTATCCTGCGCCTGCTGGGCAGCCGCGAGGCCGAGCCGCTGTACAGCAGCCTGCTCGGCACCTGCCGTGCGGCCGAAGGCGAACATGGCCTGGGCCAGTTGGCGGCGGCGCGCAGCGACTACCTGCAGGCCCTGCAGCACCTGCAGCGCGCCGCGAAACTGGCGCCCACCGATGAAAAGGTCCGCAATGACCTGGGCGTGGCCTACCTGAACCTGATGAATGTCGACCAGGCGCGCTTTCAGTTCCTGACCGCGTTGGAACTCAAGCCGGCCGACACCCTGCCGGCGCAGAACCTGGTCACCCTGCTGATTTATGAGGACAACTGGCAACGCGCCGCCGAGCTGACCAGCCGCACTGGCCTGACCCCGCGCCAGGTCAGTGAGGCCCAGCAGCGTGCCGAACAGTTGATCCGGCAGGGCACAATCCCCGAGCCTGCCGTGCTGCGCAAGATCCCGGTGCCGCGCAACACCGCCTTGAACCGCGAAATCCCCATGAGCGTCGGCCTTGGTCCGGTTGCCAGTGGTCATGAAGGAGTCACGCCATGAAGCCTGTCATCCTGGCCGGGCTCTGGCTGCTCGGCACCTGCGGCAGCGCCTGGGCCATCGACCCCGGTCCGTCCTCACCGGCCCAGGCCCAGACCGAAGCGTGGTTGCAACTGCAAGTGCGCGGTGAGGCCGCCAGCAAGACGGTGCAGACCTCCACGCCTGCCGAGCGCGAGCAAAGCCTGCAACGCTGGCTGGACAGCTACAAGCACCCGATCCCCGAGTTCTACGATCAGGGCGCGGAAGGCAAGGTAGGGTCGGGCAAGTAGGCGCAGTGTTATGGCGGCCTCAATGCGCCGTCGTCTGCCGGCGCACGGTGCTGTTGCCCAGGGCCAGGGCCAGTTGTGTGCGGTTGTGCATGTGGGTCTGGCGCAGCACTTGCGAGACGTACAGCTTGACGGTGTTTTCGGTGATGCCCAGTTCGCAGGCGATCTGGTAGTTGGTCTGGCCCTTGCCCACCAGCCGGGCGACGTCCATTTGCCGGGGGGACAGGGCGGCGAACAGCGCCGGTACTTCGGCGTCGCTTTCTTCCAGCGCCTGATCGCTGCCCGAAGGCAGGTCACGATGGGCGCGTGCCTTGTCCAGGTCCTGATAAAGGTCGTCGATGGAGGCGGCCAGGTATTGCAGCTTTTCGTTGAGCAAACCCAGTTGTTTCAGGCTGCGCTGGCGTTCCTGCAGCGCGATCTCCTGGCGTTGCACGCCCTCAAGCAGTTCATCAAGGTCGACCGGCTTCTGGTAATAGTCGGCAATGCCGGCGCGCAAGGCGCGAATGACGTCTTTTTTCTCGGCCCGGCCGGTGAGCATGATGGCCTCGAACAGGTGTTGCTTGCCGCCGATCAGCTTCATGGCCTCGACCAGCTCGATGCCGTTCATGCCGGGCATGTCCAGGTCGCAGAGCACCAACCCGATGTCGGGCGTGTCACGAAACCGCTCGATGGCTTCGCGACTGTTGGTGCAGGGAACACAGATGTAACCACTGGCTTCGAGAAATTCACTGAGTTCCTCGACGATCAGCGGTTGATCGTCGACCACCAGTACCTTTACCGCCGAATACTTGACCACGCATGACTCCCTGGCGACTTGTCCCTGATTACGCTCGACCGCCTGCGATCTGCGAGGCAGAGCGCGACGAATATGGCGGGCATGCAGTAAACCTAGACGCACTTTCTGACTCTGTACACCGGCCCCGGGAGTGATTCTGACTAGTGGGTAAAAAACGCCACGGATAACAGCCCGACAAACAGTAACGGTGAAAAGGGAAATTTTTTTGTCACGTCGGGATTCATCGCCGCATAGCGCCGGGCAAGGCGTTGACCGGCATGGCGAAAGAGCGGGCGGCGAATGGCCAGCCATATCAGCGCGGCCACGGCGGCACCGATAAACGTGCCCAGCAGGTACAGGCTGCTACTGGCCAGGGCCAGGGCGGCGAGCAGCTTGACGTCACCGGCCCCCAGCCGGCCCAGCACGTAGCCGGGCAGGGTCATGGCCAGCGCCAGCAACAGCGCCCGGCCGCCTTCAGCCGCGTCGGCGCCCAGCCAGGTCTGGCCGCTGTACAGCAGCCAGCCCAGGGCGGCGACAAAACCACCCAGGGTCAAGGCATTGGATATCTGTTTATGGCGGGCATCCTGCTCGGCACATACGGCAAACCAGGTGAGTAGGAAAAGTAATTTCATGGTGTAAAAAACGTCCTTTTTTTCTGAAAGAACCTATGCTCATTGCAGGAGCATCGTCAGGGTAGACGTCGACATGCGTGCCGATCAATTATCTGGACCACGCCACCAGAAAGGCGCCGCTGCCATCGAGTTTGCTGCGGTGTTCGTGATCTTTTTCGGTCTGTTTTATGCCTTGGTCAGCTACAGCCTGCCGTTGCTGATGATGCAGTCGTTCAATGCGGCCACCAGCGAGGCGGTGCGTCGCAGTGTGGCGTTGAGCCCGAACATCGGCACCGCCACCTACAACGCCCTGGTGATTACCCAGGCGCAAGCCACAGTGCAAAGCCAGCTGAGCTGGATGCCGCCCTCGCTGAACCTTGCGGCCAGCGACATCGAGGTGAAGTTCGTCGCCGGCCTGCTCACGGTCAGCATCAATTACCCCAAGGCCAAGCTCACCCAGGTGTTGCCCCTGCTGACCCTGCCGGTCATCGGCGAAGTGCCGAGACTGCCTTCCGTCCTGTCTGCCCAAGCGAGTCTTCAACTTGTCCCTTGAAAAGAGCCGTCTGGGTCGTTGGCTGGGGCGCTCCGAGGCGCCGGCCAGCGCGCCTGTCATTGCGACGAATGCCGAACCCGAGGCGATCGGTGCCGACCTGTACCTGTTACTTGACGAAGAGGGCCGTCTGCAAGGCCTGAGCACCCTGTTGCTCAATCGCCTGGGGCTGAGCAGCCAGGCGGTGGTCAACCAGCGCCTGATGAGCCTGTTGCTGCCCAATAGTGCGCTGGTGATCGAAGGCGTGCCGCAGGACTGGGTCGGGCACATGCTCGACCTGGACTTTCGCAGCAGCGACGGCCACACCCTGCATGCCCGCGGCTGGGTGCAGCATCACGGCAAGGACTGGTTATTGCAGTTGCTCGATATCAGTGACCTGATGGAGGAGGCCAGTGCCGCACGCATCCGCCAGCAATGCCTGCGCTTTGCCGGGCTGATGGCTGAAAATATCCGCGTGTGCAGTGCCGAGCGGCTGGTCAGCGTGGTTGCCGAGCAGTTGCAGGAACTGGCGCAGATGTGGCACGTGCCCTGTGTGGCGCTGGCGCTGCCCGAAGCCAGTGGCGTCGGCTGGCGCGTCTACAGCCAGTACAGCGCGCACACCGCGCCCGAACTGTGGCAGGTCGGCCAGCGGCTGGGCAGCGAGTTCGACCGGCTGGACGTCAATGTGGCCCATGCGCTGCATTTTGCCGGACAGACCGAGCTGTCGCCGCTGCAAGGCATGTTTGCCAATGCCGACGGTTTTCTGCTGGCGCACAGCCGTGATGGCATCGCCCGTGCCTGGCTGATGTTCGGCTTCTACGATGCCGCCCGGCAGGCGCCGGACCTGGGCGAGCGCGAATGGCTGAACCTGTGTTCGGCGCTGGCGGGGCCTGTGCTGTTTCGCCTGTCCGAGCAGCACAACCGCCATCATGTCGAGCGCCTGGCGGTGTTGCAGGACCTGCTGGGCACGGGTTGGTGGGAGCTGTTGCCTGACAGCGACGAGATTCTCATGGCGCCGCAGCTGGTGCGCAGCCTGCGCCTGAGCGACCGGATCGACCGCCTGTCGCGTCCTGAATGGCTGGCGCTGATTCACCCTGCCGACCGTCAGGAACTGTCGAGCCGCCTGGTGCAATTGCGCGACAAGGGCACGCCCATGCTACTGTGCGTGCGCCTGGCACAGGTCGATCCGGGACAGGACACGCTCTGGCTGCGCATCCAGGGCCAGGCCTTGATCAGCGGTCAGGTGCAGCGGGTGCTCGGTTTCATGCTCGATGTCAGCGACATCAAGAACCAGGAGACCGAGGCTGCCGCCGCCCATGCCCGGCTGGGCAACCTGATCGCCAGTTCGCCGGCAGTGATCTACGTGCAGCGCTACGACCAGGGCAATCTGGAACCGACCTTTTTCAGCGACAGCCTGACCCCGCTGCTGGGCTGGACCCTGGCCGACTGCATCGACGGGCAACTGGCCGACTACATTCACCCCGAAGACCATGACATCTGGTTCGAGCGCAACCGCCAGTTGCTGCGCGAGGGCCTGGTCAGCCGGCGTTACCGGTTGCGCGACAAGCATGGCCGTTATCACTGGCTGCTGGACGAGGCCCGGCTGCTACGCGACGACCTGGGCATGCCGGTGGAGGCGGTCGGCCTGTGGCTGGATGTGACCGATGCGACCCTGGCCGCCGAACGGGTGCGCGAGAGCGAGGAGCGCTACCGGATCCTGGTGGAGGATTCGCCGGCGATGATCTGCCGCTACACCCCGGACCTGGTGCTGACTTTCGGCAACCGGCCGTTGGCGACCTATCTGGAGTGCGACCCGCAGCAACTGCCTGGGGTCAACCTGGGCGACTGGTTCAGCCTTGAGCAACGCACTGATTTCATGCAGCGCATTGCGCAACTGACGCCCGAGTCGCCCTTGAGCACGGCCGAGGTCTGCCTGGAACTGCCGGGCCGCGAGCATGCCTGGTGGGTGTGGGCCGATCGCGGGGTCTTCGATCAGGCGGGCACGCTGGTCGAGGTGCAGGCGGTGGGCCGCGACAACACGGATGTGCGTCGCTCGCGCATGCAGCTCAACCAGAGCGCGAAAATGGCCACGCTGGGCGAAATGGCCACCGGCCTGGCCCATGAGATCAACCAGCCGCTGAACGTGATGCGCATGGCGGTGATCAACGTGCTCAAGCGTCTGGAGCGCGGCAATATCGATGTCGAATACATCACCGAAAAGCTCAACCGCATCGACAGCCAGGTGCAACGTGCGGCCCGGGTGGTGGACCACATGCGCGTGTTCGGCCGGCGCTCGGAAGTCCAGGAGCAGGTGTTCGATCCTTTCGATGCACTCGAAGGCACGCTGGCCATGCTCAGCGAGGGCATGAAGGGCAAGGGCGTGCAGGTGCAGGCCAGTGAACGCGGGGCGCCGTTGCAGGTGCGCGGGCATGGCGACCAGCTGGAACAGGTGTTGATCAACCTGATGGTCAACGCCCGCGATGCCATGCTCTCGCGCAAGGAAACCCGGCCTGAGCTGGCGCCGATGATCGAGGTGCAGGTGCGGCCAGAGGCCGATCAGGTGGTGATCACTGTGCAGGACAACGGTGGCGGTATCGACCCACGGCTGATGGAGCGCATCTTCGAGCCGTTCTTTACCACCAAGCCGGTGGGTGTCGGCACCGGACTGGGGTTGTCGGTCAGCTATGGCATCATCGAGCAGATGAGCGGCCGGTTGAGCGTCAGCAATGTGGGGGAGGGCGCGCAGTTCAGGATTGCCTTGCCACTGCTGTAGAGACCGGCGGCGCCTGGTTCCCGGCTGAAGTGGATCGCCGCCCGGCCCCTCCTGCACGTTAGCGTTCGACGACATTCAGCTTGACTGACTGGCATTACCCCGTGGGAGCGACCACCGGTCGCGAATGCAGGCTGTCAGGCACTGAAGAGGTTGAATCTACTGCCCTTTCGCGACCGCTGGTCGCTCCCACAGGATTGATGTGACCCTGAATTCCGGGCCTGACACCGGACTGTGGGAAGCCGCTCTGCTGGCGAATGCGGCGGTACGGGCGCAGCAGATGCTCCTGTTTTCCTGCGTGATAGCGCCTATATCACCAGCGTGGCCTGGCCGATATTACAACTGAGGTTGGCGCCGACGTCGGTCGGGTTCAGGGTCAGGCCCAGGCCGTTCAGCAACGGGTCGATCAGGGCCGTCAACAGCGGCTTGAGCGTCTTGTCGATGATTTCGGTATTCACCAGTCCGAGCAGAGTATTGAGCAGGGTCCCGGTGCCGGTGATCACATTGCCCAGCGCGTTGTTGGCCAGGGGTTTATAGACTTGCACCTTGACGCCGGAAACCAGGCCGTCGAGCACGGTGCTGGGCAGGACGGTAGCCACGTTACCGAGGTAATAGGGGGGCGTGCCGATCTCCGGCAGATTGGGGGAAGTGAAGGTGCTGTTGATACTTGCAGCCGTGCCGACAATGGCATTGTTCAGTGGATTGAAACTGAGCCCCACGCCGCCGCCACCGAAAGGCACACGGGCTGTGCAGGTGCCCAGCAGGCCGCCGAGCAACTGTGTGCAGGTCTGGGTGCCGATGTCGATGATCGGCAACGGCTGGGCGACCACGGCCAATGGGTCGGTACTGGCCGGAAAGGCCGCTGCGCTGTCGATCAGCCCCAGGCGGGCATTGAGCAGCGTGGCCGTGGTCCGCACGTTCAACGACTTGTTGGTGTTGCTGGTGCAGGTGTAGCCGGTCACATAACTTTCGGCAGCAGCCAGGGCCAGGCTGAGGTCGATGCGCGGCCCTGCGGTGCCCGAGGTCATGAATTTGAAGTCGGTGAACATGCATTTGGCCCCCAGCAGGCAGCCCACGCCTCCGAGCAAGCCCTTGATGTCCAGGCTCAGGGCGCTGTTGAGGATCGGCGTCAGGCTGCCGACCAGGCCGGTCACGGCCGACAACGGTGGCTTGTTCAGCACATCCAGCAGCGGCAGGTTGATCGACACCAGTGCCCGGGTCTGTGCGGTGCGCACGTAGATGCGGTTCGGGTCGCTGGCCACCGGCAGGGCAGGGTTGATCTTGCTGGGGTCGCCAATGGCCGACAACTGGGGCGGCTCGATGACCTGGATGCGTGTGGTGATCATCGCCAGCGGTGCCAGATTGATCTGCGCCGACGCGGTGATGCCGTTCTTCTTGTTCGCCACCTGGGCCAGGGTCTGCAACAGGTCGACCAGCCGCAGGCTGGTCGACAGCCCGGCAATGTCGGTGCCGCCCTGCACTTTGATCAGGTCACCCAGCGTGACAGTTGCGCTGCCGACGGCGGCCTGCAGCGTCTTTAGGCCTTGTACGGTAACGGCGGTCGTGGCGGTGCTGTTGGTCTGCAGGAGGTTGATCATGCTCTGGATCAACTGGCTGATCGTGACGTTGGTGGCCAGCACCTGGTTGTAATCCAGGGCTGTCAGGTTCAGATCAAGCTTGAGCCGGTCGAGGTAGTCGAGCAGCTTGAGGTCAGTATCGAGCAGGCCTTTCCAACTGGCGGCACCCAGCTGCAGATTGCCACCGAGCAGGCTGCTGAACAGCAGGTCCAGCAGTGGTGACTGGCTGCTGTCGATGCCCGCTGCGATGTTGCGCAGGCTCAGCTGTGCCAGCGGCGGCGCGGCGGCGGCCACGGCCCTGGCGCTGAGGGTGAAGGTGCCCGCCTGTGGCTCGCCGCTGAACGAGGCCGCGATACCGGCGGCCACGCTGCGCTGGACGGCGCGTGACACGATCACCTGTACGGCCTGGGTGCTGGTGGTGTTTTCGACGAAGGTGCGCCGGCTGTCAGCGGCGTCGACGCTCAGAGTGCCGCAGGCAACCCTGATGGCCTGCCCCTCGGCTTCAGGGTCAAAGCCGTTGCGGATTGCGCTCTGACGGGCAAACTGCGCGGCGCTGCTGCCGGCGGCGCAGTTGCCCTTGAGGGTCGCCGCCTCCAGCGCTGACATATCGGCCACGCGCTGCAGCGAGCGTTTTTCCAGGTACAGCCGGCCGCTGTCGATCACCGTCAGCATGAACAGCATCGCCAGAGCCAGGGTCAGGGCCGCCACCAGGCCGATGGCGCCCCGCTGCCTGGCGGGTTGCGCGACATCACGATTCAGGCGAGACATGCGGCACTCCTTTGACTCACTCACCCATGCGTCATGCAGTGTAGTAAAGGCCGCTGGCCGGCGCTGGCTATGGGCCAGCCAAGTGGATGGGTGGTCATTGATCGATGCGCACGATTTACTAATCGTACGCCGACCGTTATAAACGGTACTCGGGCGCAGCATTTGGCTGTACCCCCAAGTGATAACAGGAGGATGCCATGTCACCGTTAAACGTATGACCTTGTCGCCGGACCCCACCGCCACACCCTCGCTCGACACCCTCGAACACCGTCTGTACCGGCGCTGGCTGCAAGAAGGCACCTACACCTTCGACCGCAGTGCACCGCGTCACACCGTCTATTCCATCGACACACCGCCGCCCACCGCTTCAGGCGCCCTGCATGTCGGACACGTCTTCAGTTACACCCATACCGATATCATTGCGCGCTTTCAACGCATGCGTGGCAAGGCCGTGTTCTACCCCATGGGCTGGGACGATAACGGCCTGCCCACCGAACGCCGGGTCGAGAATTTCTATGGCGTGCGCTGTGACCCCGATGCGGCCTGGCAGGCGGATTTTGCGCCGCCAGAAAGCGTACCGGCCCGGCGTGGGGATTTTGTGCCTGTCAGCCGGCGTAATTTTGTCGAATTGTGCCACCGGTTGACGGCCATCGATGAGCAGGCCTTCCGGGCCTTGTTCATGCAACTGGGCCTGTCGGTGGACTGGAGCCTGACCTACGCGACCATCGATGCGCGTGCGCAGCGCATCAGCCAGCGTGCCTTGCTGCGCAATTACCGGCGCGGCGAGTTGTATAGCCAGCAGGCGCCTTGCCTGTGGGATGTCACTTACCAGACTGCCGTGGCCCAGGCCGAGCTGGAAGACCGCGAGGTCGCCGGCGCCTGGCACGACCTGCGGTTTACGGCTGCCGACGGTGCGTCGCTGAGCATTGCCACGACCCGGCCGGAGTTGCTGGCGGCCTGTGTGGCCTTGATCGCTCACCCGGACGACAGCCGCTATCAGGCGCGTTTTGGCCAGCGATTGCGCTCACCTTTGTTCGATGTAGAGGTCCCGCTGCTGGCCCATGCCTTGGCCGACCCGGAAAAGGGCACGGGGCTGGTCATGGTCTGCACCTTTGGCGACCTGAACGATGTGCTGTGGTGGCGGGAACTGGATTTGCCGACCCGGCCCATCATCGGTCGTGACGGTCGCTTGCTGAGCGAAACCCCCGACTGGCTTGGCACGGTGGGCAGCCGTCAGGCCTGGGCGGAACTGGCCGGCCTGACCCTGAACCAGGGGCGCAAGCGCCTGCTGGCGTTGTTGCAAGCCTGTGGCGGGTTGATCGGCGAGCCGCAGGCGATGCGCCATGCAGTGAAGTTCTTCGAGAAGGGCGACCAGCCGCTGGAAATCGTCGCCACCCGCCAGTGGTACCTGCGCAATGGCGGGCGCAGCGAGGCGTTACGCGAGCACCTGCTGGCGCATGGGCGGGCGCTGGACTGGCAGCCGCCGTTCATGCGCAGCCGCTACGAACATTGGGTCGGCGGGCTCAATGGCGACTGGCTGATCAGCCGCCAGCGCATCTTTGGCGTGCCGCTGCCGCTGTGGTATCGCCTGGATGCGCAGGGTGAGCCGGACTTCGACACACCGATACTGCCGGACGAAGCTGACCTGCCGGTCGACCCGACTCTGGACACACCGCCCGGTTATTGTCCTGAACAGCGCGGGCAGGCAGGTGGTTTTATCGGTGAACGCGACATCATGGACACCTGGGCCACCAGTTCGCTGACCCCGCAGATTGCCGCCGGCTGGGAGGAAGCCGACAGCCTGTTCGATCAGGTCTGGCCGATGGACCTGCGTCCGCAAGGCCACGACATCATCCGCACCTGGCTGTTCTCGACCCTGGTCCGCAGCCATTTCGAGCACGCCGCCGTGCCGTGGCGGCATGTGGCGCTGTCGGGCTGGATCCTTGATCCGGACCGCAAGAAGATGTCCAAGTCCAAGGGCAATGTGGTCACCCCGCAAGCCTTGCTGGATCAATACGGCAGCGACGGGGTGCGTTACTGGGCGGCGCTGGGTCGGCCGGGCAGCGACACTGCGTTCGAAGAACAGCAGATGAAGATCGGTCGGCGCCTGGCGCTCAAGCTGGTCAACCTGTCGACGTTCGTGCCGGGGCTGCCGGGTGACTTCGAAGGCGACATTGACCAGCCGCTGGACCTGGCCATGCTGCAACGTTTGGGCGCGGTGACGCTGGAAGCCACGACGGCACTGGAAGGTTATGACTACAGCCGCGCGCTGAACCGCATCGAAGGGTTCTTCTGGTGGTTCTGCAACGACTATGTCGAGCTGGTCAAGCGCCGCGCCTATCGTCCTGAAGGCACCTCGGCTCGCCAGGCCCTGGCGCAGGCGCTGAGTGTCCTGCAGCGGTTGCTGGCGCCGTTCCTGCCCTTTGCCTGCGAAGAGGTGTGGTGCCGCTGGCAGTCGGGGTCGGTGCACCGGGCCCAATGGCCGTCGGGGCAGGTGGCCGAAGGGGATGTCGACGCTTCGCTGGACAGCGTAAGTGCGGTGCTGACCGCGATTCGCAAGACCAAGTCCGACGCCAGGCTGTCGATGAAGGCGCCGGTGGCGCGCGTCGAGGTGGTCAACGCGGCCGGGCGATTGGCGTGGCTGGCGCAGGTGCGGGCGGATCTGTGCGAGGCCGGTCAGGTCCAGGTGCTGGACATGAGCGAAGGCGCCCAACAGACGGTGCGGGTCTGGTTGTAAGCACTTCAGAACGCCTGCGCGACCGTGCGCTCGCTCCCACGGATTTTGTGTCGAGCCCGGATCCAGGCACGACACCCATCCCGTAGGAGCGACCAACGGTCGCGAAAGGGCTGGCGCGTGCAATCGCTTTGGCCTCTGACGCGCCGCCGTTATAAGCCTTGCTGATCTGGCTCCGGGCTTCAAGTGGGTGAAATCACCGTGGCGGGTACTGTTCCAGAATCTTTGCCACGGTGTTGCGCACAACTGTATCGCGTGCGGCGGGGTTGGCCGGGTTCTGGTCCAGAATCCGCTCGGTGCTGCCGCGCCACACCAGCTTGCCGTCCTTGCCGTCGAACAGGTCGATCTGCAGGGTAGTGACCTTGTAGTCGACGCTGCGGGTTTCAGTGGCCATCGGTCCGCCCCAGGACCCGTAACCGCCCCACGGTCCCCAGGCGCTGCCGTAGTTTGTGCTGACCAGTTGCTGACGGTCTTCGACAATCAGCCAGGCCTGGACCTTCAGGTCGGCCGGTGCGCCGGCCGCTGCCTGGCGCAGGCCACGTTGGTCAAGCTGCTGGTTGATCGCATCGCGTACGCGCTGCTCGGTCAGGTCGCTCTTGAGGCGCGGGTCGGCGGGCTGGTACTGCACCGCCGGCTCTTGCCAGCTCCAGTTGCGATAGCCGCCAAAGTCGCGACGGGCGTCGAAGTCGCGGTTGACCTGGCTGCTTTGGCAAGCGCCCAGCAGCAAGGTAAAGGACAGCAGGGCAAGGCGAAGGTACATGGCCGTTTCTCCAAGGGGTCAGGACGGAGGATACGCCGTCAGGGCCTGTTGCACAGCCTGGCGCAGCGCCTGGCTGCGGGCGGCCTGATCGTTGCCGCCGGGTGCTTCGGCGCTGGCGCTCCAGACCGGTTGGCCGGTCCGGGCATCGAACAGGCGGATACTCACCACCAGCACTTGCTCTTGATAGGTGCGCACCACCGGTACCGTGGCGTAGCCGCCATAGCCCTGCCGATAACCGCCATAGCCCAGGCCACCCCCGTAATACGGGTCGCGGTAGTCGTCACGCACCTGGCGCACGCGGGTTTCGAGGCGACTGTCGGCGCTGACGTACAGGTCAGTGGCGGCCGTGCGCGCCGGGCGCAGGCCGCGCTGGTCGAGGCCATTGCTGACCGCTTCGGCGATCAGCGCAGGGTCCACCCAGGCCGAACCATCGGGGCCGCGATTGTCCTGCCAGCGCCAGCTGCGGTAGCGTGCATAGTCACGCGGCGCCGGCGGGTAGGCGCTCAGGTCCACGGCCTGCGCGGCCTGTGGCGGGGCCGGCGGCAGGGGGCTGGAAACGGCGTGGTACGGGTTGTCGCTCTGACAGGCCGTGATCCCCAGCGCGATGGCAAGCATGGCGAGTCGAGGGTTCATGACAGTCTCCGTGGTGGTTTACACCGGTCGGCAGATCCAGTGCAGGTAACGGCCCAGGCCGGCAAAGGCCGGATGGCGGCGGTGGGCCAGTTCCATTTCCAGCAAGGCGTCCAGATCGGCACGCTTCTGGAAATCGACGGGCATGTAATCGTGGAATACACGCACGCCGCTCTGGCTTTCGACCTGCCAGTGAGCGCCAAGTTGCGTCGCCATTTCCCGTGGGTCCAGCGGCTCTTGCGGCGTCAGGCTCTGTTTCTCGCCGGCCAGGCTGTCGCCGCGCAGCTTGCGAAAGTGCCCCTTGAGCAGATTGCGGTAGACCAGCGCATCACGGTTGTAAAAGGCCAGCGACAACCAGCCTTGCGCAGCGGTCAGCCGGTGCAGGACCGGCAAGAGGGTGTAGGGCTCGGCCAGCCACTCCAGCACGGCATGGCACAGCACCAGGTCGTAAGGTTCATGCAGCAGGCCGGGCAGGGCCTGCCAGGGCGCCTGGATAAAGGTGGCATTGCAACCGGCCTCGGCAAAGCGTTGCCGGGCGCCTTCAAGCATGGGGCCGGCCGGCTCGGCCAACGTGACCTGATGGCCCAGGCCGGCCAGCCACAGCGACATGTGGCCCAGGCCTGCGCCGATGTCCAGCACGCGCAAGGGGCGCTCGGGCAAGGCTTCGGTCAGGTCGGCCTGCAGCACGGCCAGACGGATCGCGCCCTTGGCGCCGCCATAGATCTTTTCGGCAAAGCGGGTGGCCAACTGGTCGAAGTGCCGGTCGCTGCCGGGCGCCTGAACGTCGCTCATTTGGCAAACCTGCGTTCGCTGTCGGCCAGCTTGCTGCGCACCACTTCGTTCATGTCCAGGCCCAGTTCACTGCACAGCAGCAACAGGTACAGGACGATATCGCCCACTTCCTGGCCTGCATGCGCGAGCTTTTCCGGTGGCAACTGGCGTGACTGGTCCTCGCTGAGCCACTGGAAGATTTCCACCAGCTCGGCCATTTCCACGCTGGCGGCCATGGCCAGGTTCTTGGGGCTGTGAAATTGCTTCCAGTCGTTGGTATCGCGAATGCGGTGCAGGCGGGTGGTCAGTTCTTCGAGGTTCATCAATGGTCTCCTGAGGCGGCATAGCTTCAGGGGCAATGGCTCGACAGGCAAGCATCTTTGCTGGTGCGCAGGAGTCGCCCGGCAGCTCCTGCGTGGTGGGGTTAGCCGTCGATCGGCTTCCATTCGCCGGTCAGGTGCTCGATGCCGGCCTGCTGGCCGTCGACGCGGAACTGGCCGTGGGAGCCGGCGGCGCTGGCCGACAGGGTCACGTGGCCGGGCAGGCGCACCGGTTTGTGGAACTGGACGGCGATCTCGACGTTCGAGGCCGGCAAGTGGTCATCCAGCGCCGCCAGGGCGCGGGCCTTGAGCCACATACCGTGGGCAATCGCGGTCGGGAAGCCGAACAGCCTGGCGCTCGGTGCGCTGAGGTGGATCGGGTTGTAGTCACCCGACACCTTGGCGTACTGCCGGCCGGTGGCCGCCGGGGTGTCCCAGCGCGTGACTTCGGTCAGTGGCAAAGGCGACGGCTCGAAGTCGCCGCCAAGCGGGCCGTCGATTTTCACGTTTTTGCACAGAAAGGTGCTGTGTTCTTCCCAGAGCAGGCCCATGCCATCGTCGACCTGGGTGACCAGGCTGAAGGTCGCGCCCTTGGCGTGGGGTTGCAGGTCAACGGCCTGCACACTGACATAGACCTTGCTGACCCCGCCCAGCGGCCTGTGGATGCTGATGCGGTTGGCCAGGTGCACCAGGCCCAGCAGCGGGAAAGGAAAATCCGCCGAAGTCATCAGTTGCATCTGCAGCGGGAAAGCCAGCACATGCGGGTAGGTCGGCGGCAGCAGGCTGCTGTCGGCAAAGCCGCACACGCGGCGATAATCGGCCAGCTTGTGGGCATCGACGTCCAGCCAGCTGCGCAGGCCCAGTTCCGGCAGTCGAGTGCCATTGACCTTGCGCCGCAGGGCGGCCTGGAGAAACAGGTTGGGCAGCGGTTGCAGGCTTTCCAGATAGCGCCAGTGAGCAGTCATCTTGCAGGTTCTCCTTGAACGGATTGGCGGCCTCAGGCCCCAATGACACTTTGTCCACAGACGCGCAGCACCTGGCCGCTGACGGCGCCGCTGCCCGGCTGGCCCAGCCAGGCCACCGCTTCAGCCACGTCCTGGGGCAGGCCGCCCTGGCCCAGCGAGCTCATGCGCCGTCCGGCTTCGCGCAGGGCAAACGGCATGTGCTCGGTCATGCGCGTTTCGATGAAACCCGGTGCCACGGCATTGATGCTGATGTCGCGGGCTTGCAGCGTGGGCGCCAGGGCGCGTGCGTAGCCGATCAACCCCGCCTTGCTGGTGGTGTAGTTGGTTTGCCCGCGATTGCCGGCCAGGCCGCTGATCGAGGCCATCAGCACAATGCGGCTGCCGTCGCGCAGGGTGCCGCTGTCGAGCAGCGCCTGGGTGAGTTTTTGCGGCGCATCAAGGTTGATGTCCAGCACCGCGTCCCACAGGTCCGGCGTCATGTTGGCCAGGGTCTTGTCGCGGGTGATGCCGGCGTTGTGCACCAGGATGTCCAGGCCGTCGGGCAGGTGCTCTGCAAGTTGGGCGGCGGCATCGTCGGCGGTGATGTCCAGCACCAGTGCCTGACCGCCCAGGCGCGAGGCGAGGGCTTCCAGGTCGGCGCGTGCCTGCGGTACATCGAGCAATACCACTTTGGCGCCGTCACGGGCGAGGGTTTCGGCAATGGCCGCCCCGATGCCCCGGGCACTGCCGGTGACCAGCGCCCGGCGTCCGGCCAGCGGGCGGCTCCAGTCCTGCACCTGGCGGTCGCAGGCACTCAAGTTCAACACTTGGCCGGAAATGAACGCGCTCTTGGGCGACAGGAAAAAGCGCAGGGCGCCTTCAAGCTGGCCTTCGGCTCCGGCTTCAACGCGAAGCAACTGCACAGTGGCGCCGTCGCGCACTTCCTTGGCCAGGGAGCGGCTGAAGCCTTCGATGGCCTGCTGGGCGCTGGCGGCCAGCGGATCGTCCAGGGTGTCTGGCGCCTGACCGAGAATGACGATGCGCGCACTGCGCTCCAGGTTACGCAGCAATGGTTTGAAGAAGTCACGCAGTTGCACTAGGTGCTCGGTGCGCTGCAGGGTGCTGGCGTCGAACACCACGGCCTTGAGGCGCGGGCCCTGCTCGGCGATCCAGGCGGTGGCACCGGGCACGTCGCTGCCCAGGCTGTAGACCGCATCGGTCAGGCGCTGGGCGCACAGCCGGACCTGATCGGCCAGCGGGCCTGCGCTGATCAGCAGGGGGCCTTCGATGGGGCGTAGGCGTCCTGCCTGCCAGCGTTCCAGACGCGTCGGGGTGGGCAGGCCCACGGCTTTCACCAATCGCCGCCCCATGTCGGAGTTGGCGAAATTGATATAACGGTCGGACGACATGGAACACTCTCCTTGAGTCGGGGTTCAAAGCAGTGGACCACAGGGGGACGACATTTGTTCGTGCCTGGACAGTGCTGTTCGTCCAGAGCACATTCGCTTCAGATTCGCTCCAAAAGCCTGTCCGATCCTTGAGAAAAGGGAGTTTTTCCATGAATCAGCCACGTCGTGTCGCCATTATCGGCGGCAATCGCATCCCGTTTGCCCGCTCCAACGGTGCCTATGCGACCGCCAGCAACCAGGCCATGCTCACCGCCGCCCTTGAAGGGCTGATCGAGCGTTATAACCTGCATGGCCAGCGCCTGGGCGAAGTGGTGGCCGGCGCGGTGCTCAAGCATTCGCGCGATTTCAACCTGACCCGCGAATGCGTGCTGGGCTCGCGCCTGTCGGCGCAGACCCCGGCCTATGACCTGCAACAGGCCTGTGGCACGGGGCTGGAGGCGGCGCTGCTGGTGGCCAACAAGATTGCCCTGGGGCAGATCGAGTGCGGCATTGCCGGCGGGGTCGACACCACCTCCGATGCACCCATCGGCGTCAATGAAGACCTGCGTAATATCCTGCTACAGGTTAATCGCAGCAAATCGACGGCTGACAAGCTCAAGGCCCTGTTGCAGGTGCGCCCGCAGCACCTCAAGCCTGAACTGCCCCGCAATGGCGAGCCGCGCACCGGCCTGTCGATGGGCCAGCACTGCGAGCTGATGGCGCAAACCTGGGGCATCGAGCGCGAGGCGCAGGACCGACTGGCGCTGGACAGCCATCTGAAGATGGCCGCAGCCTATGCCGAAGGCTGGCACGACGACCTGCTCACGCCGTTTCGTGGCCTGACCCGCGACAATAACCTGCGCACGGACCTGAACCTGGACAAGCTGGCCAGTCTCAAGCCGGCCTTCGAGCGCAGCGCCAGGGGCACGCTGACGGCGGGTAACTCCACGCCGCTGACCGACGGTGCCTCGCTGGTGTTGCTGGCCAGTGAAGACTGGGCCCGGACGCGCGGCCTGCCGATCCTGGCCTACTGGCGCGACGGTGAAGCGGCAGCGGTGGATTTCGTGCGCGGTGAAGAGGGGCTGCTGATGGCGCCGGTGTATGCCGTGCCGCGCCTGCTGGCGCGCAATGGCCTGAGCCTGCAGGACTTTGACTACTACGAAATTCACGAGGCCTTCGCCGCCCAGGTGCTGTGCACCCTCAAGGCCTGGGAGGACCCCGGGTATTGCCGCACGCGCCTGGGGCTGGACGCGGCGTTGGGCAGCATTGACCTGGCGCGGCTGAACGTGAAGGGCAGCTCGCTGGCCGCCGGGCATCCGTTCGCTGCCACCGGTGGGCGCATCGTCGCCAACCTGGCCAAACTGCTGGACGTGGCCGGTTCAGGACGCGGGCTGATTTCGATCTGCGCCGCCGGCGGGCAGGGCGTGACCGCGATCCTGGAGCGCTGACCGCGGGTCTTGCGTGATAGCAATCGATCAGGGCGGTGGGCATAATCGAGGCGCGGCGGCAGTACAGCGCGCACCGATTGGCTCGTTCGACAGGTCATCCATGGGACTCATCATTGCGATACTGGTTTTTCTCACCCTGGTGGGCATTGCGCTGTACCTGTTCGACAAGGGCGCCAGAACCCGCTGGCTGCAACCGCATATCGGCCTGTTGCTGATCGGTCTGCTGATTGCCGGCATGGGCTGGCTGATGGGTTTGCTCAGTCCTGAAATCGAAGGCTGGTTCATGCTGGTGGCCAAGGCGGTGATCGCCCTGGCCGGCGTGATGCTGTGCCTGCGCCTGATCAAGCGCATCGCCAAGCGCTTCATTTTCAGGAATTGAACGCGGCGGTGCCGCCAGACGCGTGAGGCCTGTGGACAATCACTTCAAGTTTCTGACGCTGCCCAGGGCCACCGGCAACGTCGCCAATATCTTCGTTCATGGCTATTCGGCCGGCCACGACCTGGATGACCGGCGCCTGCTGGCCAACAGCATCCCCGGCGAGCTGCGCCAGAGCGTCAATGTGCTGGCTTTCTGGCCGTCGAGCCATTTTGCACAACTGGACAACCGCTCTCGCGGTTTGTTGATGGCCGCCGCCCGTGTGCACCCGCTGGCCGCTGCCGCCGCACTGGCCGGTGACCGGGCGCTGCACTTTGCGCGCATCCGCGCCAAAGCCGAAGCCATGGGCAAGGTTCTGCTGCCGCAATTGACGGGCTACCTGGCCGAGCATCATCCGCACATTCGTCAGATCAACCTGATCGGTCATTCGCTGGGCGGCCGGCTGTTGATCAGCGTGCTCAGGCAGCAGCGCGATGCGCCCGATGCCTCACTGACCATCGGCGATGTGTTGCTGATGGGCGCGGCGGTGCGCATCGAGGCTGCCGAGGCGGCGCAGTTGCGCCCGTGCATTACCGGGCGCCTGATCAATGCCTGGTCACGTGACGATCAGATCCTGTTGCTCAACCTGGGCGAGCGCAGCCTGGGCAGGATGGCGCTCGAGCCTTTCGATAACGTGCACATGCAGGGGTTTGGCCATAACCATTACTGGATGCGTTTGCGTGAAGTGCTGGTGGCCTGCGCATTCAGTGGTTTTCGCGAGCCGACCGTGGATGAGGTTTTGCCACGCGATGTCGACCTGGACCCGGTGCTGCAGGACGCGTACCTGCACAGTGTGCTGCAGCGTTCACCGGCGTATGTGCTGGACGAGGCCATCCGGCAGTTGCGCCGCAGCCGCTGGACCCGCTTGAAGGACTCAGAGACCGACCGCGCCTATGCCTTTGTGCGTGAGTTCCAGTTGGTGGGCGGGCATTTTCTGCTCAATGCCGCGCGCCGCCGTGGGGTGTCCTACACCCGGGTGCTGGGCATGCTTGCCCGCCAGTATGGCCTGGGCGAGGCATTGCATCAGTGCGCGACGGTGGTGGAGGTCGAGGTGCTGTTGCTGCGCAGCTTCTTTCGCCATGCCTTTGCCGATGATCACCCGTTTGTGCAGGCCTTGATTCAGGCACCGCAGGCCCATGTCAGGGCCATGCCGTGGGCGGTGTATGCCCGGCACGTCGATGCCTTGGCCGAGCGGCTGACCCTGGCAGCGTCGTTCAGGGCGGCCGACGCTTCGACCGGGCCGGGCAAGGCGTTGGTGGCCAACGGGACGCGCGGTGCGCTCAAGGGCTGGCTGGGGGCCGTGCGCCAGGTGCCGGTGCAGCGCCTGGTGACGCGGCTGGGCAGCGCGCTGCGGCCGGGGTATTCGGCGCTGATCCCCACGGTGGCGATCGTGTTCTATGCGCGGGTCATGCTCGATGATGAAGGGTTGATGTAGGCGCGCTCATCAAGCACAACGTATGAGCGGCATGAAAACCACCTTGGGGAGGGCGCGAAAGGCGCAGGTCATTTCATGCCTGCCGAGGGCGTCCCTCAGGCCGCACGCGCCTCTTCCAGTGCGGCCTCGGACAGGCTGCGTTTGTGCCGGCTGGCGTAGTTTTCGGCAATCACCGAGCAGACGATCAGTTGCAGCGGATGATAGATCATGATCGGCAGCAGGATCAGGCCCATGGCCGGGTGTCCGCTGAAGATGATCGCTGCCATCGGCGCGCCGGCTGCCAAGGATTTCTTGGTCGCGCAGAACACCGCCGCGACCTTGTCGGCATGGTCAAACCTGAGCACCCGTGCGGTCGAGGTGGTCAGCAGCAGGATCACGGCCAGCAGCAGCGCACTGCCGACGATGGCCGCCACGATCACACTGTTGCCCTGTTGCTGCCACAACCCCGACAGCATCGAGTTGCAGAAGGCTGCGTACACCAGCAGCAGGATCACCAGTTTGTCGATGACGTTGGTGATTTTCTTGTAGCGCGCAAAGAACTTGCCCAGCAGCGGGCGCAGCAACTGGCCCAATATCAACGGCAGCAACAGAATGCTGCACAGGTCCAGCAAGGTGTCGCCAAGGTCAATGCCGCCGGCGCCGGTGCCCATTTCCAGGCTCATCAGCCACGGCGTGATGAAAATCCCCAGCACACTGGACAGGCTGGCATTGAGGATCGCCGCCGGCACGTTGCCGCCGGCGCTGCCGGTCAGCGCCACAGACGATGAAATGGTCGACGGCAGCGCACACAGGTACAGGAAGCCCAGCATCAGCATGGCCGGCAGGTGCGTACCCAGCAGCCGGTCACAGGCCAGCCAGATCAGCGGGAACACCACGAACGTGAATGCCTGGATCATCACATGCAGGCGCCAGTTCTTGAGGCCCTTGACGATCTGCTCGCTGGACAGGTGGATGCCGTGCAGGAAGAACACCACGAACACGCCGCCCTTGATCAGGTATTCGGCATGCAGGGTGCCACCCGTGCCGCCGAAGTGCGGGAAGAAATACGCCAGTATCGTCATCAGCACCATGCCGCACAGGAACCAGTCGGTGACGACGCGCTTGAGGTGTTTGAGTGCTTGCATGGCCTTGGATCTTTGTAAAAGAGAATGTCGGCAGGCTACTCTGATGCACTTCTGCCGTCTTGCGACATAAGGCCATTAGATGCCGAGTAACGGACAATCTGTCGAATCCTCAAGAGTCGGGCTGCGCAGCATTCCGGACCTGGAAGATCTGCCGCGACCGCTGTATGCCCGGGCCGAAAGCCTGGGGGCGGGGTCGTGGACAGCACCGCACTGTCATGACTGGGTGCAGTTTTCCTACGCCATCAGTGGCGTATTGGGGGTACACACCAGCGAGGGCAGCTTTTTCGCGCCGCCGCAGTGGGGCGTGTGGATTCCGGCCGGGCTCGAACACCAGGTGCTGACCTCGATGCAGGCCGAGATGCGCAGCCTGTACGTGCGCAGCCGCGACTGCGAGTGGGCACCCGGGCGTTGCCGGGTGTTGGAGGTCACGCCGCTGGCACGCGAATTGATCAAGCATTTTTGCCAGTTGCCTGCCACCTACCCCGAGCACGACAGCGCCGAGGCACGCCTGGTGCAGGTGCTGCTGGATCAACTGGCGACCTTGCCGGAGGTCGGTTTCAGCCTGCCCTTGCCGCGTCATGGGCGTTTATTGGGCTTGTGCAACGAATTGATCGGCGACCCGGCCGTGCCTGTGAGCCTGCAGGCATGGGCGGCACGGCTGGGCACATCGGAAAAAACCCTGATGCGTTTGTTTCAGCGTGAAACAGGCCTGAGCTTTCGCGGCTGGTGCCAGCGGGCGCGGTTACTGTCTTCGCTGGAGGCCTTGCACGGCGGTGCCAGCGTCACCCAGGCCGCGCTGCAAAGCGGCTACGACTCGACATCGGCCTTTATTGCCGCGTTCAAGCGCCTGTTCGGGTTTACCCCTGGCGAGTTGTTTCGCCACGGATGAAACTGGCGTGAAAGCTGCTACTCCAACAGCCGCGACACGCCCGGATTATCATCGGGTGTCAAACCCTGTCACTGCTCCCTCTACTCGCGTGTAGAAGATTGCCGTATAACGGCGGTACCGCGTATCAGGCAAAGGACCCACACTGAAAGCCGATGAAAACTCCAAAACGCATTGAACCCCTGATCGAAGACGGTCTGGTCGACGAGGTGCTGCGTCCGCTGATGAGCGGTAAAGAGGCAGCTGTATATGTGGTGCGCTGCGGCAAGGAACTGCGCTGTGCCAAAGTCTATAAGGAGGCCAACAAACGAAGTTTCCGTCAGGCGGCGGAGTATCAGGAAGGGCGCAAGGTGCGTAACAGCCGACAGGCACGCGCCATGGCCAAGGGCACCAAGTACGGGCGCAAGGAGGCTGAAGAGGCCTGGCAGAACGCCGAAGTGGCGGCGCTGTTCAAGCTGGCCAGTGCCGGTGTGCGCGTGCCGACGCCGTATGACTTCCTCGACGGCGTGCTGTTGATGGAAATGATCACCGACGGCTACGGCGATGCTGCGCCGCGCCTGAACGATGTCGAGCTTGAGCCCGACCAGGCGCGCGAGTACCACGCCTTCCTGATCAAGCAGATTGTATTGATGCTGTGCGCCGGCCTGGTGCATGGCGACCTGTCCGAGTTCAACGTGCTGCTGGCGCCTGACGGCCCGGTGATCATCGACCTGCCCCAGGCGGTGGATGCGGCGGGCAACAACCATGCGTTCAGTATGCTGGAGCGCGATGTCGGCAACATGGCCAGCTATTTTGGCCGCTTTGCGCCGGAGCTGTTGCAGACCCGTTATGCCCGCGAAATGTGGTCGCACTACGAGGCGGCCACGTTGACGCCCGAGACGGTGTTGACCGGCGAGTTCCCGGACGACGAGGAAAGCGCCGATGTGTACGGTGTGATGCGCGAAATCGAAGCCGCCCAGCGCGACGAAGCCCGCCGCCAGGCCGCCCGTGCGGCGGCCGAAACGACGGCCGAGCCGGCCAACGAAGAGCCGATTCCACCGTGGATGCGCTAAAGCCGGTCATGTAAGGCAGCGCTGCCCTGTGGGAGGCAGCAACTGTCTGGCAATGACGGGTTTACAAGCGCTGCCGTCTGTCGGCTGTCCTGGCCTCATCGTCGGATCGCCGTCTGCAGCAGAGCAGCCTCACACAGGTTTGATGTGACCCTGAATTTCGGGCCTGGCACCAGACKGTGGGAGGCAGCTTGCTGGCGATGGCGATGGGACAGGCGCAGCAGGTGCATGGGCCTTGCTGGCCTCATCGTCGGATCGCCGCCCGCAGCAAGCCGCCTCCCACAGGATTAATGTAGCCCTGGGTTTTGGGCCTGGCAYCAGACKGTGGGAGGCAGCTTGCTGGCGATGGCGATGGGACAGGCGCAGCAGGTGCATGRGCCTTGCTGGCCTCATCGCCGGCAAGCCGCCTCCCACAGGATTAATGTAGCCCTGGGTTTTGTACCTGGCACAAGACCTGTGGGAGGCAGCTCTGCTGGCGAAAGCGGTCATGAATCTGGCGCATTTCTGGCGTCTGTTACAGCCAGTCGCGAGCAGAGCTCCCTGCCACATGATCGTTGTACCACTTGATGGCTTGATGGGGCTGCTAAAGCGCAGTGCCATCTGGCCGTGTTCATGTCGACGTGCTGTTGCAACCGCCCGACGCCAGGTCCTTGAGGATCGTGCAGTCGGGGCGGTCGTTGCCCTGGCAGTGGTCGATCAGATCATTAAGGGTGTCGCGCAGGCTGGCCATCTCGACGATCTTTCTTTCCAGTTCTTCCACATGGCGCAGGGCCAGGGCCTTGACGTCGGCGCTGGCGCGTTCACGATCCTGCCACAGGGTCAGCAGCTTGCCGGCTTCCTCCAGTGAAAACCCCAGGTCCCGTGAGCGTTTGATAAAGCTCAGGGCGTGCAGATCGTGCGGGCTGTAGCGGCGATAGCCGCTGTCGCTGCGCTCGGCCGGTTGCAGCAGGCCGATGGATTCGTAGTAACGGATCATCTTGGCGCTCAGGCCGGTGCGTTGTGCCGCTTGACCGATATTCATGCTTGATCCACCGGGGTTTTCGGCTTCCAGGCCTTGAGCAGCAAGGCATTGCCCACCACGCTGACACTCGACAAAGCCATGGCCGCGCCGGCCAGCACCGGGTTGAGGTAGCCCAGGGCGGCCAAAGGCAGGCCGATCAGATTGTAGACAAAGGCCCAGAACAGGTTCTGGCGGATCTTGGCGTAGGTCTTGCGGCTGATCTCCAGTGCCGCCGGCACCAGGCGCGGGTCGCCACGCATCAGGGTGATGCCGGCGGCCTGCATGGCCACATCGGTGCCGCCGCCCATGGCGATGCCGACATCGGCGGCGGCCAGGGCCGGCGCGTCGTTAAGGCCGTCGCCGACCATCGCCACCACCCGGTCACGCTTGAGGGCGCTGACAATCGCGGCTTTGTCGGCCGGCAACACCTGCGCATGCACGTCAAAGATGCCCAGGGCCTTGGCGACGGTCCGGGCGCTGCCCTGGTTATCGCCGGTCAGCAGATGAGGCACGATGCCGCGCTTGATCAGTTGCTGCACCGCCTGCCCGGCGCCGGGCTTGACGGTGTCGCCAAAGGCGAACAGCCCGATCACGCCCGGCTCCGGGGCCAGCTCCACCAGCCAGGACACCGTGCGGCCTTCGGCTTCCCAGGTGCGGGCGGACTCGGCCAGTTCGCCCATCGACAGGTTGTTTTCGTCCAGCAGGCGGTGATTGCCCAGCGCCAGCTGCCGGCCTTGCACGGTGGCGGTGATGCCGCGACCCGGCAAGGCCTGGCTGTGTTCGGGCATCTCCAGCGGCAGTTGCCATTGCGCGCACACCTCCAGCACGGCCTTGGCCAGCGGGTGCTCGCTGCCCCGCTGCAGCGTGCCGGCCCATTGCAGCAGTTGCTCTTCGTTGACCCGGGCGGCGCTCATGTTGGTAATGCGCGGGGTGCCGGCGGTCAGCGTGCCGGTCTTGTCGAAGACCACCACGTCGATCTGATGAGCGCGCTCCAGGGCTTCGGCATCCTTGATCAGAATGCCGTGTCGGGCCGCCACGCCGGTGCCGGCCATGATCGCCGCCGGTGTGGCCAGGCCCAGGGCGCATGGGCAGGCGATCACCAGCACCGCAACGGCATTGAGCAGCGCGACCTCCAGGCCGGCGCCGACATACAGCCAGCCTCCCAGGGTCAGCAGGGCGATGACCAGCACCGCCGGTACGAACACCTGGCTGACCTTGTCGACCAGGCGCTGGATCGGCGCCTTACCGGCCTGGGCGTCTTCGACCAGACGAATGATGCGCGCCAGTACGGTTTCAGCACCCAGGGCCGTGGCCCGCACCAACAGCCGGCCTTCGCCGTTGATGGCGCCGCCGACCACCGTGTCGCCCGGGTGCTTGGGCACTGGCAGGCTTTCGCCACTGATCAGCGCTTCATCGGCATGGCTCTGGCCCTCGATGATCTGGCCGTCCACCGGAAAGCGTTCGCCAGGGCGCACCAGCACCACGTCGTCGATGCGCAGCGCATTGATCGCCACGTCGTGTTCCTGGCCATCGATCACTTGCCAGGCCCGTTCCGGACGCAGCGCTTCCAGGCCGCGCAAGGCACTGGCGGTCTGGCGCTTGGCGCGGCTTTCGAGGTGTTTGCCCAGCAGCACCAGGGCAATGACCATGGCCGAGGCTTCGAAGTACAGGTGCGGTGTGGTGCCGGGTGCCGCGCTGATCCAGGCGTAGACGCTCAGGCCGTAACCGGCGCTGGTGCCCAGGGCGACCAGCAGGTCCATGTTGCCGGCGCCGGCCCGCACGGCTTTCCAGGCGGCGACATAAAAGCGGGCGCCGAGGATGAACTGCACCGGTGTGGCCAGCGCGAACTGCAGCCAGGCCGGTAGCATGGCGTGCACGCCCAGCGGCGCCAGCAGCATTGGAAGGACCAGCGGCAAGGCCAGTGCCAGGGCCAGCAGCACCGCCCAGCGTTCGTGATTGCTTTGGCGTACCCGGGTCTCGGCAGGGGCGGGCGCGAGGCTGGCTGCGTAGCCGGCACGGCTGACCGCCGCGATCAAACTCTGCGGATCAAGGCCGGGGCGGGCCTGGACATGCGCTCGTTCGTTGGCCAGGTTGACCGTCACGCTGTCGACACCCGGCACCTTGGCCAGGGCGCGTTCGACCCTGCCGGCGCAACTGGCGCACGTCATGCCGCCAATCGGCAGGTCGAAGACGATGGGTTCTTGCATGGTATTCACTCCCTGAAGGCTCGATGCCTGCAAGGATCAACCTTGACCCAGGGGCAAGGTCAAGGCAATCAGTAATTCAGGCCAGCCGGTGTGAGGTAGTAACCGTTCAGGTTGGCGGCGATGCGGTACTTGAGGATGTCGCCGGCACGCACGTTGATGCGCATGCTGCTTTGCGCTTCCAGCCCTGCGGCGCAGCCGGGCACAGTGCCGGGCAGACGGGTCAGGCGAATGTTCACAGTGCCGGGCGGCAGGTTGAACGACACCGATTGCTCCTGGAATACCCGGCCGGCCAGTTGGTCCTGGACATAAATACCGATTTCGCAGGCGCTGCCTATTTCCAGGCGCTCCCGGGAAATGATCAGGATGCCGTATTCCTGTTGGGCCTGGACGCTGGGGGCCGCTGCCAGAAGACCGAGAATGCCCAAGAGGCCCAAAGCTGATCGACGCATCGCGGATGCTCCTGTGAAAACCGATGATGGCCAAGCTTGGCCCAGTGCCAGTCCGAATGCCAGCCCGGCAGACAGACGCGGAACTTGACCTTGCTACGATGGCAAGGTTGAGAATGCACTCATCCCACTCACGGAGGTCATTCATATGCACGTATTCAACGTTCAAGGCATGACGTGCGGGCACTGTGCCCGTGCGGTCACCCAGGCGATTCAGGGCGAAGATCCAGCGGCACAGGTCGAGGTTGACCTGCCTGGCAAGCAGGTCAAGGTTGCCAGTACGCTGGCGGCGCAACGGATCATCGAGCTGATCACTGAGGAGGGTTATCAGGTTCAGCCTTGATCACGTTCAAACGGTAATTTTTCATCGCCCCGCAGTTATCCGTGCGCAAGCCGAGTAGACTGGCACTAATGCTTAGCTTGCTTACGGATATTCGATGAATCCTCGCATTATTCTTATTCTCGGCGCCTTGAGCGCCTTCGGCCCGCTGGCCATCGACTTCTACCTGCCAGGCTTTCCAGCCATGGCCCTGGCGTTCGGCACCGATGAAAAACACATACAACTGACCCTGGCCGCCTACTTTCTCGGTTTGTCGATCGGGCAACTGGTGTATGGCCCGGCCGCTGACCGCTTTGGCCGACGCAAGCCCTTGCTGGTGGGCGTAACGTTGTTTTCCGTCGCTTCGCTGGCGTGCGCCTTTGCACCGAACCTGGAATGGCTGATCGGGGCGCGCTTCGTGCAGGCGCTGGGTGGCTGCGCCGGTATGGTGATCGCCCGAGCAGTGGTCAGCGACACGTGCGATGCCATTGGCTCGGCCAAGGTGTTTTCGCAATTGATGCTGGTCATGGGCCTGGCGCCGATCCTGGCCCCGATGCTGGGCGGGGTGATGGTCAATGCCTATGGCTGGCAGTCAATCTTCCTGGCCCTGACCCTGTTCAGCGCTGCCTGCCTGATCGCGGTCACCCGTGGCCTGCCGGAAAGCCTGAGCCCTGAGCGGCGTGCACCGTTGAGTGGCGCGCCCAGGCAGTACCTCAATCTGCTCGGTGATCGGGT
Organism: Pseudomonas sp. Leaf127; assembly: GCF_001423155.1. NCBI lineage: Bacteria > Pseudomonadati > Pseudomonadota > Gammaproteobacteria > Pseudomonadales > Pseudomonadaceae > Pseudomonas > Pseudomonas sp. Leaf127. Next base: position 729,219 of record NZ_LMOA01000022.1, read on the forward strand.
CTTTATCGGCTATGCCCTGAGTGGCGGCATCGCCATGGCCGGGATGTTTGCCTATGTCGCCGGTTCGCCGTTCGTGTTCATCAAGCTGTACGGTGTGCCGGCCGAGCACTACGGCTGGCTGTTCGGCATGAATGCCGCCGGCTTCATTCTGGTCGCGCAGGTCAACGCCCGCCTGCTGCGCCGCTTTGGCCCTGCTTTTTTGCTGTCGCGCGCCATTCTGGTTTATCTCACTGCGGCCTTGACCGTGCTGGGCATCAGCCTGCTGCGCACTGAAGCACTATGGCCTCTGCTGGTGCCACTGTTCATATGCCTGGCCAGCCTGGGGTGCATCATCCCCAACGCCTCGGCCTGCGCCATGAACGGCCAGGGCCGTCGCGCCGGCAGCGCTTCGGCCCTGCTCGGTTGCCTGCAGTTCAGCGTGGCGGCCGGCGCGTCCAGTCTGGTCGGGCTGCTGCATGACGGCACCGCCACCGCCATGACCCTGGTGATCAGCCTGTGCGCCGCGCTGGCCGTGGCGATGTCGGTTTACACCCGGCGCCAGGTGCGGCGCCGGGAAGCACAGAAAGTGGCGGCCTAGGGTCTGTTGCCGTTTCAGCACGGCCGTGCTGAAACGGCAACAGACCCTAGAACCCCTCAAGCACGATCTTGCCCTTGGCCTTGCCGCTTTCGAGCAGGGCGTGGGCGCGGCGCAGGTTGTCGGCATTGATGGTGCCGAAGTGCTCGCCGAACGTGGTTTTCAGGGTGCCGGCATCGATCAGCCGGGCGACGCGATCGAGCAGGTGATGCTGTTCGATCATGTCGTCGGTCTGGAACATCGAGCGGGTGTACATGAACTCCCAGTGCAGCGACAGGCTCTTGCGCTTTAGCTGCTTGATGTCCAGGTGCTCGGGGTCGTCGATCAGTGCCAGTTTGCCCTGGGGCCTGAGCACCTCGACCAGGTGTGCCAGGTGCTGGTCAGTGTGGGTCAGGCTCGCCACATGCGTGACGTCCTTGATGCCGATACGCTGTAACTCTTCCTGCAAGGGCCGGCTGTGGTCGATCACCTCATGGGCGCCCAGTTCACGCACCCAGGCGGCGGTTTCGGGGCGTGACGCGGTGCCGATGACTTTCATCGACGTCAGCTGCCGTGCCAGTTGGGTCAGGATCGAACCGACCCCGCCGGCCGCACCGACGATCAACAGCGTTTGCTCTTGCGGCGCACCCCCTTCGGCGACCTGCAGACGCTCGAAGAGCAGTTCCCAGGCGGTAATGGCTGTCAATGGCAAGGCCGCGGCATGGGCAAAATCCAGCGAGGCCGGCATGTGCCCGACAATGCGTTCGTCCACCACATGGCGTTCGCTGTTGCCGCCCGGGCGGGTCAGGTCGCCGGCATAAAACACCTTGTCGCCTGGCTGGAACAACGTCACTTCGCTGCCCACCGCCACAACCACGCCGGCAACGTCCCAGCCCAGCACCTTGGCCGCGCCGTCCTGCGGCGCGACATTGCGACGGATCTTGGTGTCCACCGGATTGACCGAAATGGCTTTGACCTCTACCAACAGGTCGCGCGGGCCGGCAACCGGCTCGGGCAGTTCGATGTCTTGCAGGGCCTTGGCGTCGTCAAGGGGCAGTGGCTGGTAATAGGCGATGGCTTTCATGGAGTGTCCTTGAAGGGGTTGAGCGATGGCGGGATCATTGCCTATTTGCGCGCAGGGTAAAACCGGCTAAAACAGCAGGCTCTTTCAATTTTTTTTTGATAATCGAGGCAGCCATGCTGCGTTTTGACGATGTGCAGTTGTTCGTGCGTGCGGCCGACCTGGGCAGCCTGTCGGCCGCCGCCAGGGCAATGGATTTGTCGGCGGCGGTGGCCAGCGCGGCGCTCAAGCGTCTTGAGCAACGGCTGGGTGCCCGTTTGCTGGCCCGCTCGACGCGCAGCCTGCGGCTGACAGCCGAGGGCGAGGGGTTCTTGCAATATGCCCGCGCCGCGCTCAGCAGCTTGGAAGAAGGTCAGCGCGTGCTGGCCGGGCGCCAGGACCAGTGCAGCGGGGTGCTGCTGCTGTCGGCGCCTTCGGATTTCGGGCGCAATGTGCTGTTGCCCTGGCTGGATGATTTTCAGCAACAACATCCCTTATTGAGCGTGCGCCTGCTGTTGGGCGATGGCATTACCGATCTGTTCCGCCAGCCGGTGGATGTCGCGCTGCGCTATGGCGAACCTGAAGACTCCAGCCTGGTGGCCTTGCCGGTGGCGTCGGACAACCGCCGTGTACTGTGCGCTTCCCCGGCGTATCTGGCCCGGCATGGCGAGCCGCAGCAGGTCGAGCACCTGGCGTTGCACAATTGCCTGTTGTACCGGCTGGGCGAGCGCATCCATGACCATTGGCGCTTCGAGGACGGCAAGCGTGAGGTCGGCCTGACAGTACGCGGTGACCGATTCAGTGACGATGCCGACGTGGTGCGTCGCTGGGCGGTGGCCGGCATGGGCGTGGCCTACAAGTCGTGGCTGGATGTGGCCGCCGATGTCCGCGCCGGGCGGCTCAAGGTGCTGATGCCCGAGCTGCGTGGCGAATGGGCACCCTTGAATCTGTTGTGCAGTCATCGTGCGCAGTTGAGCCGACCGGTCAACCTGTTGCTGGCGATGCTCCGACAGCGCTGCGCTGAATGGGAGACGCAGGCTGGCGAAATGTCTTACAGCCATTTCGGAAAATAGCAGGGGTGAACACAGCTTTCAGCTGTGAAGTGTCAACATGAGCGCAATGACCTCTGGTGCTGGCAGGCACCACGTCGATGATGGCCATTATCCCGGTGCCGGGGCACAGAGGCGGGACTTATAATTGCGGACCTGGGAGGGGTCGCACTGTCGTATGGCCAGCAGCACGGAAGGCTGGGCGGCAGGCGATGGATGAATGTTTCGACAGGGAGTGAATACATGGAATACGCACCTAGCATCAGCCAGATCGCGGCATTGCTGGCCGATCCCAAGCGCAGTGCGATGCTCTGGGCCTTGATGGATGGCGCTGCGCGCCCTGCCGATGAGCTGGCCTTGCAGGCGGGCTTGTCTACCGCGTCTGCCGGTGCGCACCTGGCGCGCCTGGCGGCCGGTGGCCTGCTCAAGCAGGAAACCCGGGGGCGCAAGCGCTTCTTCCGACTGGCCGCACCCGAGATCGGTGCCGCCGTGCAGGCGCTGGCGTGTGCGTCACAGGTCAGTGCCGAGCAGGTCAGCCGCCGGCAGGTACAGCCTCTGCCGCCATTGCCGCTGCGCCGGGCGCGGGTGTGTTGTGATCATCTGGGTGGCGAGCTGGCGGCCGAGTTGTACCAGCGCCTGCTGGGTGATGGCTGGATCGCCCAGCAGGAGCAGCGCATCGAAGTCACCAGCAAGGGCATGGCCAAGTTCGCCGAGCGTGGCATCTACGTGCCGGCCCTGGCTCAGCGCGAGCGTGAAACCGTGTGCGCCTGCCCCGCCTGCAACGAACTCAGCCCGCACCTGGGCGGTGCCTTGGGCGCGGGGCTGTTGCAGTTGTTCATCCAGATGGGCTGGCTGCGCCCCACCGAGGAGTCCGACACGCTGCAGATCTCTTCAAACGGCCAGCGTGAGATCAGCAAGATCGCGTCGGCGGCCTGACAGGCTGATTGGCCGCACAGGCCTCAGGGCTTGATCAGGCGTGCATCCAGGCTGTTTTGCGCCAGGCGGCGGGCCTGGTCCTCGGTCATGCCCAGGTGGGTGTGCAGGGCGTGGAAGTTTTCCGTCACATAGCCGCCGAAGTAGGCCGGGTCGTCGGAATTGACCGTCACCTTCACGCCACGCTCGAGCATGTCGAGGATGTTGTGCTGGCTCATGTCATCGAACACGCACAGTTTGGTATTGGACAGCGGGCAGACCGTCAGCGGGATCTGTTCGTCGATGATGCGCTGCATCAGGCGCTCGTCTTCGATGGCGCGCACGCCGTGGTCGATCCGCTGGATCTTGAGCAGGTCCAGCGCCTGCCAGATGTACTCGGGCGGGCCTTCTTCACCGGCATGGGCCACGGTGAGGAAACCTTCGCTGCGGGCGCGGTCGAACACACGCTGGAACTTGCTTGGTGGATGACCCATTTCCGAGCTGTCCAGGCCGACGGCCACGAAGGCATCGCGAAACGGCAGGGCCTGGTCCAGGGTCTGCTCGGCTTGTTCTTCGCTGAGATGGCGCAGAAAGCTCAGGATCAGGCCGCTGCCGATGCCCAGTTGCTGCTTGCCGTCCTTCAGGGCCTGAGTGATGCCCCCCAGCACCACCTCGAACGGGATGCCGCGGTCGGTGTGGGTCTGCGGGTCGAAGAAGGGTTCGGTGTGGATCACGTTCTGCGCCTTGCAGCGCAGCAGGTAGGCCCAGGTCAGGTCATAGAAGTCCTGCTCGGTACGCAGCACGTCCGCGCCCTGGTAATAAAGGTCGAGAAACTCTTGCAGGTTATTGAAGGCATAAGCCTGGCGCAGGGTGTCGACGTCGTTCCAGGGCAGGGCAATCCTGTTGCGCTCGGCCAGGGCGAACAGCAGTTCAGGCTCCAGCGAGCCCTCAAGGTGCAGGTGCAGTTCTGCCTTGGGCAGGGCGTTCAACCAGTCGTACATGGAAGGCTCTCATCAGGTGCAATGGCCGGGCATTTTACAGATGGCCACCTTGGTGTGGGTGAAAGCTGACCGAACGGTCGGTGGGCGTCAGGTCTGCCGCTTGAAACCTTTTGACACATGGTGGTTCTGAGACTGCAAGCAACCTTGCGTCATTCAGATGGAAAACCACAATGGGCTCAGTCTTCAAGCAGGAAAAACTTCTTCTTCTGGCGATCATTGCCACCGTGGCGGCCTATGCGCTGGAGCATCTGCTGCTCAGCAACGGACGCACCGTGGCGCTGGTCGCGGGTCTTGTGCTGGTGGGCTTTATCATCTGTGCGTCGATGCGCGTGGCCCATCACGCCGAAGTGCTGGCCGAAAAGGTCGGTGATCCCTACGGCACCATGATCCTGACCTTGTCGGCGGTGCTGGTAGAGGTGGTGATCCTGGCCATCATGATGAGCAACGAGCCTTCGCCGACGCTGGTGCGCGACACGATTTATGCCGCGGTGATGCTGGACATCAACGGAATTCTTGGCCTGGCCGCGCTGATGGGCGGGCTCAAGCATGGCGAGCAGTCCTACAACGACAGTTCAGCGCGCACCTACAGCGTGATGATCCTGACCGCGATGGGCGTGTCGATGGTGGTGCCCGAGTTCATTCCCGAAGGCGACTGGAAGTTGTATTCAGCCTTCACCATTGGCGCGATGGTGGTGCTGTATGCCTTGTTCCTGCGCATGCAGGTCGGGCCGCACAGCTATTTCTTCAGCTACAGCTACCCGGAAAAGAAACAGCACAAAGACGCTGATCAGGCGCATGGCGGTGCCATCAACCTGACGCGTTCGATCGCGACATTGGTAGTGGGGGTCATTGTGATCGGCGCGCTGGCCGAGGTCATGGCGCAAACGCTGGACCTGGGGCTGGAGGGCAGTGGCGCGCCGCCGGTGATGACCGCCATTTTGGTGGCTGCCATCTCGGCGTCGCCGGAGATTCTCACTGCATTGCGCGCCGCCCTGGCCAACCGCATGCAGTCGGTGGTCAACATCGCCCTGGGCGCGTCGCTGTCCACGGTGATCCTGACGGTGCCGGTGATGGAGGCCATGGCGCTGTACAACGATCAGCCGTTCCAGATGGCCATGACGCCGGTGCAGACGGTCATGGTGTTCATCACCTTGCTGGTCTGTGCAATCAACCTCAATGACGGACAGACCAATGCCATCGAAGGCATGACGCATTTCGTGTTGTTTGCAACCTTCATCATGCTGTCGTGCCTGGGACTCTGACGCGGTTTTACCAGGTCAGGGGTTCGCCCTTGTAGTTGATGAAGTGGTGGCCGCCCTTGCCGGCGTAGGCATTGAGTTGTTGCACCAGGCCGGTGGTGCTGGTCAGGACGTCGATCTCGGCATGCTCGCCGCCCATGTCGGTCTTGACCCAGCCCGGATGCAGCGACAGTACGGTTGGCCGCGGTTCCGGCAAGCGGGTGACGAAGGTGTTGGTCATGGAGTTCAGGGCAGCCTTGCTGGCTTTATAAAGGCCCATGGTGTCGCCGTCCGGGCAAGCGACGCCGCCCAGCACCGAACTCATGAACGCGATGATGCCGGTGCCGGGTCGTACCTGGCCAACCAGGTATTCGGCCAGGCGGATGGGCGCTACGGCATTGGTCAGGAACAACTGGCCCAGTTCGGCGGCGGTCGATTGGGCCGCACTCTGATGGGCCGCGCCCAGCGTGCCGGCATTGACGAACAGCACGTCGAACACTTCACCCTTGAGCTTCTGGATCAACACTTGCACCGAGGCATTGTCGTCGATGTCGAGGGTTTCGATGTGCACGCCACCAATGGCTTTCAAGGCGTCGCTCTTGTGCGGGTCGCGCACGGTGGCGATGACTTTCCAGTTCTGTTCGGTCAGGCGCTGGACCAGCCCCAGGCCCAGGCCGCGAGAGGCACCGATGATCAGCGCAGTTTTTTCGGCAGACATGGAAAACTCCTTTTCTGTGGATAGTTGTCGCGCCAGGCGTCGACAGTGCGGTCCGGCAGCGTAATGCAGGCGCGGACCTGTGGATACACTGTTTCTGACCGCAGCGAATGCTGCGCCGTGCGTTCGGCTTTTGGTTAAAAACTGTACAGGCTGCTGCAGGGGCGGTGCACAAGGCTGTTGCGCAAGGCTTGCACCGGTTATCCACAGGCTGATCCACCGTTATGGTGAGTAACGTGCAGGCCGCGAAATTCGGGCGCTTGCAGAAGATTGGCGGTCGTTTGGGCCGTCCTTCATGGCTTGGCTATGGCGCTTGGTCGAAAAGTGATCAGTTTCGTGTAAGGGCCGGCCTGCAAGGGCTGCAGCGCGGTGTGCTCAGCTTATCCACAGCCGGGTGCACAGTAGTTGTGGGCAATTGAGGTCCTGGATTATTCGGTGACGTGCAGCAGGATGCGACCGCGGCTCAGGTCGGCCAGTTGCCGGCGCAGGGTGTCGACCTGCTCAGGGCTCACGGCAATCGACAATTGCACACCGTTGGCCGTGAAGTGTTCTTCTTCTACCAGGCCATCGAGTTCGGCCAGTCGCAGCTTGACCAGCGTCAGTTCGCTGAAGCCGCACTCAAGGTGAAAAGCCTGGCGATGGATCAGGGCGCGCCGCGGCGCCTGTTGCAGGCATTTGTTCGCACCGCCGCCATAGGCGCGGGCCAGTCCGCCAGTGCCCAGCTGGATGCCGCCGTACCAGCGAATGACCAGCACCACGACCTGATCGAAGTCCTGCGCTTCGATGGCCGCCAGGATCGGCCGCCCGGCCGTACCACCCGGTTCACCATCGTCGTTGCTGCGGTACTGGTCGCCCAGTTTCCAGGCCCAGCAGTTATGGGTGGCGTCCAGGTCGCTGTGCTGTTCTATGAAGGCCTGCGCCTGAGCGGCGCTGGTGATGGGGCCTGCGAGGGTGATGAAGCGGCTTTTGCGAATCTCCTCGCGAAACTCACAAAAGTCGACAAGGGTCGAGGGCATGCACGGTGTCCGACGGATTACGGGAGCTGCATATTACAAGGCCGGTGGCGTCAACCCGCAACCCTTGAGAATGATACGGACCAGATTGTCGCCTGCCAGGTCCATGTCCTGTCGGGTCAGGCGGCTGCGATCGGTGAGGCGGCAGATCTGGTCGGCAAAGTCGGCGTAGTGCTGGGTGCTGCTCCATAAAAGGAAGATCAGGTTGACCGGGTCGATCGGGTCCATTTTGCCGGCATCGATCCAGGCCTGGAATATGGCGGCACGCTCGCGGAACCATTGGCGGTAATCCTGGTTGAAATGCTGGTTCATGCATTCGCCGCCACTGATGATTTCCATGGCAAAGATTCGCGACGCCTGGGGCTGGCGCCGTGAGAACTCCATTTTTGCGCGGATATAGGCGGTCAGCGCCGTGGCCGGGTCATCCTCCACCGTCAAGTGATTGAAGGTGGTGTCCCATTGCTCGATGATGTCATTGAGCAAGGCGATGTACAGCCCCTGCTTGTTGTTGAAGTAGTAATGCAGGTTGGCCTTGGGCAGGCCCGCCTTGAGGGCAATGGAATTCATGCTGGTACCCTTGAATCCGTGCCGGGCAAACTCGTCTTCGGCAGCCTTCAGTATCAGCTGCTGGTTTTTCTGACGAATACGACTGGCGGGCTTGCTGGGGGACGCGCTGTGCACAGGGACTTCGAAGGGCATAAGGCACTTCCGCAGATCAGGGTTACGAGGGGCTATGCGCTGCACAGATAGCGCACCGATGCGAATCCGACAAGCGCTATTGGTAATTTTGTCTGACAATATCTTTGGGTGAATACAAAGTGCTTCTGTTTATATAGAAGAAGTGGTGCTTAAAGGGGATTGAAGCGTTAATTTCACATTATTGAAATTAAGTGTTGACGCCCTGTCTCAGCGCTCTATAATGCGCACCATTCCCGCCGCGGAAGAAACTGAAAACTCCTTGA
>NZ_LMOA01000023.1:0-347119 GCF_001423155.1 Pseudomonas sp. Leaf127
ATTCAAGGAGTTTTCAGTTTCTTCCGCGGCGGGAATGGTGCGCATTATAGAGCGCTGAGACAGGGCGTCAACACTTAATTTCAATAATGTGAAATTAACGGTTAATCGCGTCCTGAAAGCGCTTCCCTCTATATAGAAGACGATGGACCGCCCTATAGACACCTCTATAGAACCTGCCCTTCACGCAACAAGGCGATCGCCTCATCGCTCAGGCCCAATACATCGCGCAACACCGCCTGGGTATGTTCGCCCAATAAAGGCGGCGCCCGACGATACTCGACCGGTGTCTGCGACAAGCGTATAGGGCTGGCCACCAACGGTACGGTCCCGCCCAATGCATGAGGCAGTTCGATCGCCAGCCCTCGCGCCACCACCTGAGGATCGGCAAACACCTGGGCCAGGTCGTTGATCGGCCCACAGGGCACGCCGGCCGCCTCCAGCTCGGCCACCCACTGCACCGTGGTCTTGAACACCGTGACCTGGCGAATCAACGGAATCAGTTCGGCGCGATGAGCCACGCGCAATGTGTTGCTCTTGAAACGCGGATCGTCAGCCCACTCGGGCCGACCCGCCACTTCGGCGAATTTCCTGAACTGACTGTCGTTGCCCACCGTCAGGATGAAGTCGCCATCGGCGGTCGGGAAGTCCTGATAAGGCACGATGTTCGGATGCGCATTGCCCAGCCGACGAGGCGCCACCCCGGTGCTCAGGTAGTTCATCGCCTGATTGGCCAGGCACGCCACCTGCACGTCCAGCAAGGCCATATCGATGTGCTGCCCCTCACCGCTCTGATCGCGATGCGCCAGGGCCGCCAGAATGGCCGTGCTCGAATAGAGCCCGGTCAGGATATCCGTCAACGCCACGCCCACCTTGACCGGCCCCGCCCCCTCTTCTGCCTCGGCGCGCCCGGTCAGGCTCATCAGCCCGCCCAGGCCTTGAATCATGAAGTCGTAGCCGGCACGCCTGGCATAAGGCCCGCTTTGTCCGAACCCGGTGATAGAGCAATAGATCAGTCGAGGATTGATCGCCTTGAGCGTCGGATAGTCCAGGCCATAGGCCGCCAGCCCGCCCACCTTGAAATTCTCGATCAACACATCAGAGCGGGCCGCCAGCTCACGCACCAGCGCCTGCCCCTCGGGCCGGGTAAAATCGATGGTCACCGACTGCTTGTTGCGATTGGCCGACAGGTAATAGGCCGCTTCACTGGTGTCGTGCCCGTTTTCATCCCTGAGGAAAGGCGGCCCCCACGCCCGGGTGTCGTCGCCGCTGACCGGGCGCTCGACCTTGATCACATCGGCGCCCAGGTCGGCCAGGATCTGCCCCGCCCAGGGACCGGCCAGTACCCGCGACAGGTCCAGCACTCGAATATGCGACAGCGCACCCATGGCCAGCCCCTTGTGCGTCTATTAATAGAAAGCCTGAATACCGGTCTGCGCACGCCCCAGAATCAGCGCGTGCACGTCATGCGTACCCTCATAGGTGTTGACCACCTCCAGGTTGACCAGATGCCGCGCCACGCCAAACTCATCGCTGATGCCATTGCCGCCCAGCATGTCACGCGCCAGCCGTGCGACCTCCAAGGCCTTGCCGCAGGAGTTACGCTTCATGATCGAGGTGATTTCCACCGCCGCAGTACCTTCATCCTTCATCCGCCCCAGGCGCAGGCAGCCTTGCAGGGCCAGGGTGATTTCGGTCTGCATGTCGGCCAGCTTTTTCTGGATCAACTGGTTGGCCGCCAGCGGACGTCCGAATTGCTTGCGATCCAGTGTGTACTGTCGCGAGGTGTGCCAGCAGAACTCCGCCGCCCCCAGTGCTCCCCAGGCGATGCCATAACGAGCAGAGTTGAGGCAGGTGAACGGCCCCTTGAGCCCGCGCACATCAGGAAAGATGTTCTCTTCAGGCACAAAGACATTGTCCATCACGATCTCGCCGGTGATCGAGGCGCGCAAGCCCACCTTGCCATGAATGGCCGGCGCACTGAGCCCGGCCCAGCCCTTCTCCAGGATAAAGCCACGAATATCACCGGCGTCGTCCTTGGCCCAGACCACGAACACATCGGCGATCGGGCTGTTGGTGATCCACATCTTGGCGCCGCTCAGGCGATAGCCACCCTCGACCTTGCGTGCCCGGGTCACCATCGCACCCGGGTCGGAGCCATGGTCGGGCTCGGTCAGGCCGAAACAGCCGATCCATTCGCCATTGGCGAGCTTCGGCAGGTACTTCTGCTTCTGCGCTTCGGAGCCGAACTCGTTGATCGGCACCATGACCAGCGACGACTGCACGCTCATCATCGAGCGGTAGCCGGAGTCGATACGCTCGACTTCACGGGCAATCAGTCCATAACACACATAATTGAGGCCACTGCCGCCGTAAGCTTCGGGAATGGTGGCGCCCAGCAGGCCGATCTCACCCATCTCACGGAAAATACGCGGGTCGGTCTGCTCATGACGAAAGGCCTCAAGCACGCGTGGCGCCAGCTTGTCCTGGGCAAACTGCTCGGCGCTGTCGCGTACCATGCGCTCTTCTTCGGTCAGTTGCTGATCCAGCAACAGCGGGTCGATCCAGTTAAAGCTTGCCTTGCCACTCATGGTTGATGCCTCGCCCGAAATTCAATGTCGTGGCACAAGCGTAGTCGCGCATCGAGCAGCGGACAAACGACGATTATGCAAGCTGTTGTGCTAATTTCTCACTCCGAGAACCCTTCAGCCTCTTGATTATTGACTGACCAAGTGAGGACTTTGTATATGCGGCGCAAAATTCCCAGTACGGCAGCGCTGGTCAGCTTCGAATCGGCCGCCCGCCATGAAAGCTTCACCAAGGCCGCCCAGGAGCTGTCGCTGACCCAGAGCGCCATATGCCGGCAGATCGGCAGCCTGGAGCAGTTTCTCGGCATCGAGCTGTTCAAGCGCTCCAGGCGCGGGGTCAAGCTCACCGACGCCGGCCTCTCCTACAGTCGCCGGGTCGCGGCGCAACTCGATGCGGTCGAGCGCGACACGCTGTCGGTCATGGGTCAGCAAGGCGCCAGCGTCATCGAACTGGCCGTGGTGCCCACCTTCGGCACGCAATGGCTGCTGCCCAGGCTCAAGGACTTCCAGCGATGCCACCCGGAAGTCACCGTCAACCTGACCAACTGCACGCGTCCCTTCCTGTTTGCCGACACCGACTTCGATGCCGCGATCTATTTTGGCGACGCCGACTGGCCCGGCACGCAGGCCTACCGCCTGATGGGTGAAAACCCCATGCCCGTCTGCAGCCCTGCACTGCTGAACGGCCAGGCCAGCCTGAGCGCCGCGCAGATTGCCGAACGGCCCTTGTTGCAACAGACCACCCGTCCCTATGCCTGGCGACAGTGGTTCAACGATCGTCAGTTGCAGGTGCCGCGGGACATGACGGGGCCGCGCTACGAGCTATTCTCGATGCTGGCCCAGGCCGCCATGCACGAGATGGGCATTGCCCTTATTCCGCCTTTCCTTATTCAGCGCGAACTGCGAGAACAGCGCCTGGTCATCGCCAACCCCCATGAATTGACCAGCATAAAGGCCTATCACCTGATGATTCCGGAGCGTAAAACCCAGACTGTATCGCTGCAGGCCTTTCGCAACTGGCTGATCGACCAGGCAAAGCGTTACAGATTGCCGCAAGAGCAGGACGAAAATCGGTAGTAACACACAATAAAGCACTACAGATATAACAAATTGTCGCTATTTCAAATCTGTCATCAGACCACTCTTCAAACCGGCCACAGGCCTTTATTTACAAGGCTTTCAACCCGTTTTTCCATTGCACTTTGGTCGTGAACGAAAAATTATTGTTTTCCACAATAACTTCATGGAATTTGCTGCAAGCCTTATAAACAAAGGCGCCCAGCAAAGTGTTGCGACAATAGGTCACAGGATGACTTGTAGTTAATTTCCAGTCTCGTTACAGAATGTGTTGAAGGCCCGCTATTCTCAGCGGCACAATGCGCCGCGCCCGGCCTGCCGGGGCCAGAGCTCATTGTTACCCGCCGTCAACGCACCCGCCGCAGTTCGTTGGCCCACTCATGAAGACAAGAAAGATCGCGCAGGAGACTTGCCGTGCATATTGGTGTTCCTCTTGAAACCCATGCGGGCGAAACCCGGGTCGCCGCCACCCCGGAAACCATCAAGAAACTGATTACCCAGGGCCATACGCTGACGGTCCAACAGGGCGCCGGAATGTGTGCCGGTGTCACCGACAGCGCCTATGAAGCCGCCGGTGCCGTGATCGGCGGTGCCAGCGACGTGTTCAGTGCCCAACTGATTCTCAAGGTGACCCCACCCGACGATCAGGAACTGGCGCTGATTCAGCCTGGCACCGTGTTGATCGGCATGCTCAACCCGTTCAGCAACGAGACCATTGCGCGCATGAACGCACGGGGCATCACGGCCTTTGCCCTGGAAGCCGCCCCGCGCACTTCCCGCGCCCAGAGCCTGGATGTGCTGTCGTCGCAGGCCAACATTGCCGGCTACAAGTCGGTGCTGCTGGCCGCGCACCATTACCCGCGCTTCATGCCGATGCTGATGACCGCCGCCGGCACCGTAAAGGCCGCCCGGGTGCTGATCCTTGGTGCCGGCGTGGCCGGCCTGCAGGCGATTGCCACCGCCAAGCGCCTGGGCGCCGTCGTGGAAGCCTCCGACGTGCGGCCGGCGGTGCGCGAGCAGATCGAGTCACTGGGCGCCAAATTCATCGATGTACCCTACGAGACCGATGAAGAACGCGCGTGCGCCGAAGGCGTCGGCGGCTATGCCCGGCCCATGCCGGCCAGCTGGATGCAGCGCCAGGCCGTTGCCGTGCACGAACGCGCCCGGCAATCGGACATCGTCATCACCACCGCACTGATTCCCGGCCGCAAGGCACCGGTGCTGCTGAGTGCCGACACCGTAGCGCAGATGAAACCCGGCTCGGTGGTCATCGACCTGGCCGCCGCCCAGGGCGGCAACTGCCCGCTGACTGTGGCCGACCAGGTCGTGGTCGAGCACGGCGTGACCCTCGTCGGCCACACCAACCTGCCGGCACTGGTGGCCGCCGATGCCTCGGCGCTGTATGCCCGCAACCTGCTGGACTTCATGAAGCTGCTGTTCGACAAGGACGCCCAGCTCTCGATCAACCTCGAAGACGACATCGTCGCCGCGTGCCTGATGTGCCGCGACGGCCAGGTCATCCGCAAAAACGGCTGAGAACAATCACCATGCAAGAGCTGATCTCCCCCGGTATCTACAACCTGATCATTTTCGTCCTGGCCATCTACGTGGGTTACCACGTGGTCTGGAACGTCACCCCGGCCCTGCACACGCCGTTGATGGCGGTCACCAACGCCATCAGCGCCATCGTGATCGTCGGCGCCATGCTCGCCGCCGCCCTGACCGTCACGCCGCTGGGCAAGGTCATGGGCACCCTGGCCGTGGCCCTGGCGGCGGTCAATGTGTTCGGTGGCTTCCTGGTCACCCGACGCATGCTGGAAATGTTCAAGAAGAAAGCCAAGGCCAAGGATGAGGTGCAGAAATGAGCATGAACCTTGTCACCCTGCTGTACCTGGTTTCGGCGGTGTGCTTCATCCAGGCGCTCAAGGGCCTGTCGCACCCGACCACCTCGCGTCGCGGCAACCTGTTCGGCATGCTGGGCATGGGCCTGGCGGTCCTGACCACCATCGGCCTGGTCTACAAGCTGGCCAGCACCGTGGGCACCAGCGCCGGCATCGGCTACATCCTTGTGGGTCTGCTGGTCGGCGGCACCGCCGGCTCGATCATGGCCAAGCGTGTCGAGATGACCAAGATGCCGGAACTGGTGGCCTTCATGCACAGCATGATCGGCCTGGCCGCGGTGTTCATTGCCATCGCCGCGGTGGTCGAGCCCCAGTCACTGGGCATCGTGGCCCAGCTGGGCGACGCCATCCCGGTCGGCAACCGCCTGGAACTGTTCCTGGGCGCAGCCATCGGCGCCGTGACGTTCTCAGGTTCGGTCATCGCCTTTGGCAAGCTCTCGGGCAAGTACAAATTCCGTCTGTTCCAGGGTGCACCGGTGCAGTTCGCCGGGCAGCACAAACTGAACCTGGTCCTGGGCCTGGCCACGCTGTTCTTCGGCCTGACCTACATGTTCAGTGGCAACCTCACGGCGTTTGCGATCATGCTGGTACTGGCCTTTGTGATTGGCGTGCTGCTGATTATCCCCATCGGCGGGGCCGACATGCCGGTGGTGGTGTCGATGCTCAACAGCTACTCGGGCTGGGCCGCAGCCGGCATCGGTTTCTCGCTGAACAACTCGATGCTGATCATCGCCGGCTCGCTGGTCGGCTCCAGCGGCGCCATCCTGTCGTACATCATGTGCAAGGCCATGAACCGCTCGTTCTTCAACGTGATCGGCGGCGGCTTCGGTGCGACGGCCGATGCCGGCGCCAGTGCTGGCAGCCAGGAACAGCGTCCGGTCAAGTCAGGCTCGGCCGATGACGCCACTTTCCTGCTGACCAATGCCGACACGGTCATCATCGTCCCCGGCTACGGCCTGGCCGTGGCCCGCGCCCAGCATGCACTCAAGGAACTGACCGAGAAGCTGGTGCACCATGGCGTCACGGTGAAATACGCCATTCACCCGGTGGCCGGGCGCATGCCGGGGCACATGAACGTGCTGCTGGCTGAGGCCGAAGTGCCTTACGACCAGGTGTTCGAGATGGAGGACATCAACTCCGAATTCGGCCAGGCCGACGTGGTGCTGGTGCTGGGCGCCAACGACGTGGTCAACCCGGCGGCCAAGAACGATCCCAAGTCGCCGATTGCCGGCATGCCGATTCTGGAGGCCTACAAGGCCAAGACCATCATCGTCAACAAGCGCTCGATGGCCAGCGGCTATGCCGGCCTGGACAACGAACTGTTCTATCTGGACAAGACCATGATGGTCTTCGGTGACGCCAAGAAGGTCATCGAAGACATGGTCAAGGCCGTCGAGTCGCACTGACAAAACGGCTCCAGAAAAGCCCCGGCCTGTTCGCAAGCCGGGGCTTTTTTACAACTGGCGTAACGGTGTTTTGCGCTGAAAGCCGCTAATTAGAGGCCTCGCGTACGACCTTGGTCGGGGGACGAAGCTGCCGGCAGCCACTAGACTTGGCGCTCGTTTCCACCCCCGAGACCATGACCATGTACCGTGATCGTATTCGCATGCCCGGCCTGATGAGCAAGGTGATGAGCGCAGCCGACGCCGCCGGCCTGATTGAAGACGGCATGACCGTCGGCATGAGCGGCTTTACCCGCGCCGGTGAAGCCAAGGCGGTGCCGCACGCCCTGGCCGAACGTGCCCGCCAGTCACCCCTGAAAATCAGCCTGATGACCGGCGCCAGCCTGGGCAACGATCTGGACAAGCAACTGACCGAAGCCGGCGTGCTGTCGCGGCGCATGCCGTTCCAGGTCGACAGCACGCTGCGCCGGGCCATCAATGCCGGCGAAGTCATGTTCATCGACCAGCACCTCTCCGATACGGTCGAGCAACTGCGCAACCGGCAGATCAAGGCGGTGGACCTGGCAGTCATCGAATGCGTGGCGATCACCGAGGACGGCCACCTGGTGCTGAGCACCTCGGTCGGCAACTCGGCCAGCTTCGCCATTCTCGCCGAAAAGGTAATTGTCGAGATCAACCTGTCGCAACCCCTGGCGCTCGAAGGCCTGCACGACATCTATATCCCCAGCTACCGGCCGACGCGCCTGCCGATCCCGGTGCTGGAAGCCGATTCACGCATCGGCAGCCCTGCGGTGAAGATCGACCCGGCCAAGATCATCGGCATCGTCATCAGCGACCAGCCCGACTCGCCGTCGACCGTGCTGCCGCCGGATGTCGAGACCCAGGCCATCGCCAATCACCTGGTCGAGTTCTTCAAGAGCGAAGTGCGGGCCCAGCGCCTGACCGAACGCCTGATGCCATTGCAGGCCGGCATTGGCACCATCGCCAATGCGGTGATGCACGGCCTGCTGGACTCGCCCTTCAAACACCTGACCATGTACTCCGAAGTGCTGCAGGACTCGACCTTCGACCTGTTCGACGCCGGCAAGCTCGATTTCGCCTCGGGCAGTTCCATGACCCTGTCGGCGCCCAGGCACGCTCAGGTGTTCGCCGACTTCGAGCGCTACAAGTCACGGCTGGTGCTGCGCCCGCAGGAAATCTCCAACCATCCTGAAGTGATCCGCCGCCTGGGCATCATCGGTATCAACACGGCCCTGGAGTTCGACCTGTACGGCAATGTCAACTCCACCCATGTGTGCGGCACGCGGATGATGAACGGCATCGGCGGCTCGGGCGACTTCTCGCGCAACGCCCACCTGGCGATCTTCGTCACCAAATCCATTGCCAAGGGCGGTGCCATTTCCAGCGTGGTGCCGATGGTCAGCCACGTCGATCACACCGAGCACGACGTTGATATTCTGGTCACCGAGCAGGGCCTGGCCGACCTGCGTGGCCTGGCACCGCGCGAGCGGGCACGGGTGATCATCGACAACTGCGTGCACCCGGACTATCGCCAGGCGCTCGACGACTACTTCAGTGCGGCTTGTGTGCTGGGCGGCCACACCCCTCACCTGCTGCGTGAAGCACTCAATTGGCACATGAATCTGGAAGAAACCGGGCGCATGCTCCCGGCGTGAAATACACAGTTCAACCTGTGCAACACACTTTTCCGGTACAGCGCCCTTACCGAAACAGGGCACTGACAAAAACTGTACTGCTGTACTGGTCAAAAATCGTCTTTTAACAACAGAAATACGACATGACCGATCAATAGCGCACCATTAACGTGCATAGCAGTACAGTTGCCCCATTTTCGAACAAAACAGTGCCCATAAACAGTTAACTGAACTCTCACAATACAGGTGAACTGTGTCTATGGAATGGCCCTGCACGAGAGGAAGATAGGCACCAGTCAAGCCAATCTCTAATCCCGCCATAAGCGGAAGGAAGTCACACCATGGAACGTACAATCAGTTCCGAGCTGTTCAGCGAAAGCACCGTTTCGAACCAGTCTGCCCTGCCTCTGCGCGCCTTCGCGACCCTGATGCTGTGGCAACGTCGCCTGTCGAGCCGCCGTCAACTGGCTCGTCTGGACACTCGCCTGCTGGCTGACGCCGGTATCAGCGAATCCCAGCGCTACGAAGAACTGAGCAAACCGTTCTGGCGTTGATACGGCGCGAACCGGCGCAGGCCTGAAGGCCATCCAGCCAGTTCACCCGAATCCCCCCAAAGCCCGTCGCAGGCAACTGCTGACGGGCTTTGTCGTTTCGGCCCGGTAGGAGCGCGCTTGCCCGCGACCGAGTGCGCAGCGCTCGCAGAAATTGTGTAGACGCTGAAAATTTACGACTGCTAACGCAGCCGGTCGCGGGCAAGCGCGCTCCTACCGCAGCTGTCCGAAAACAAGTACAGTTTACAAGATGCCTAATAAAGACCATAACAGTTAAAGCGACTGGCCAAGCGCTGCGATAGCACGCGGCAATTACCTGCGATAGGCTAGCGGGCACACCTTCACGACCTCTTCATCTATTAGACGGAACACCACCATGTCCTTTCTGCGTATTCTGGGTACCGCTGTGCTGTTGACCGCCGCTGCCGGTGCCCACGCCAGCAGCTTTATCGTGACCACCGACACCGTGGTCGGCGCCGTCGCCGCCTCCACCGACGCCACCTCCGATATCAGTTCGTCGTTTCGTGACGACAAAATCGTGCGTGCTGCCCGCGACGACGCCGCCAGCTTCGTCGGCAGCGCCGGCGAAATCCGTGGCGTGCGCCTTGAAGGCGCCCTGAGCCACATCCGCCAGTTGCAACCGTCCTTGCAAGCCACCGACACCCAACTGGCCCAGGCCATCCTGGCCCTGTAAGTCAGCCACCCCGCCGGCCAGCGGGGTAGCCCTGCCCAAGGCGTTGCGTTAGCCTTGGGCTTCGTTTCTGCAATGCTTTGAATACTCATGCGCTTACCGTATCTGTTGCTTCTGGCTCCGCTGGCCAGCCTGACGTTCACCGGCCAGGCCCAGGCGTTCGACACCAGCACCCAGGGCGTGGTCGTCAGTGGTTATGTCACCAGCCAGGTCACCTCGGCCCCTTTCGATGACAAGCTGATCCTCGCCGCCCGCGACGAAGCGGCCGCCTTTGTCGCCAGCGACGGGCAGTTACGCGGGGTACAGCTCGAAGCGGCCCTGCTGCACCTGCGCCAGCAGCACACAAAACTTCGTGCCAGCGACCTTGAACTGGCGCAGGCAATCCTCGTCCAATAATCACTTTTTCTGTTCGGTACTGGAGACGTTACATGCGCACCCCGTTGATCGCCGCGACCCTGGGCATGCTGCTGATGGCCGACCTGGCCCAGGCACAGACCGTAGTGGCCACCAGCAACATCATCGTTCGCGCTTTTGGCCGCTCCATCGACTTCACCTCCGACACTACCACCTCGATCCGCGACTCCAAGGTCGTGCAACAAGCCCGTGACGACGCCGCCAGTTACGTGGCCAGCGGCGGCGACATTCATGGCGCCCGCCTCGACGCGGCGTTCGACACCCTGCGCAGCCGCGTGCCTGAAGCGCGCACCGCCAGCGATCAGGCCCTGGCCGAAGCCATCCTCGCACTGTGAGGCGCCTTGGCGTCTGGCTGCTGGCCTGGGGGCTGAGCCTGGCGGCGACACCTGTGCTCGCCGACCTGCAGTTGCACCTGCAAAGCGAGTCCCTGAACCCGGCCCAGCGCCAGGCCAGCCAGGCGCTGCTCGATGAAGCCCTGCAGGCCTTGCCGCCGCGCTTTGTCAAAGACCTGGACCGGCGTATCGATGTGAGCTGGTCCAGCGACATGCCGGACAATGCCTACGGCCAGGCCGCAGGTCCTTACCAGCTGTACCTCAATACCCGCCTGCTGACACCGCTGACCGATGGCTCTGCTGCCACTGAACCCACTGGCCGGCCGCATGGCACCGTGCGCCGCGAATTGCTGGCAACGGTGCTGCACGAGCTGACCCACGTCTACGACCGCGCCCGCCTGTGGTCCGGCGCCGACCGCAGGCTGATCCTGCGCTGCGCCCGCCAGCACAGTTCGCTGGGCAAGGTCGGCCTGGCCGACGAATGCCGTGGCCAGACCGAACGGCGCTTCACCTTGAGCGACGACCCGCGCCTGCTTGATCTGGCCGGCTGGCAGCAGTATGTCGGCCGGCGTGGCGCACGCGAGCAGCACAACGGCCAGAGCGTGCGCAGCCCGGATGCCTATGAACTGAGCAGCCCGTTGGAATTTGTCGCGGTAAACATGGAGTACTTTCTGCTCGACCCGACCTACGCCTGTCGTCGTCCGGCCCTGTACCGCTGGTACAAAGAGCAGTTCGGCTGGGCGCCGCCGACGCAACAGGCCTGCCCGTCGTTCTATCCGTACCTGAACGCCGGCAACGATTTTGGCCGCGAGCCGTTGGGCAAGCTTGACCCCGAGCGCGTCTACGCCGTCGATTACCTGCTGGCCGAGGCCAACCAGAACATGATGAGTCGCTGGGGCCACAGCATGCTGCGCCTGGTGATCTGCAAGCCAGGCCGGCCACGGGGCCCGGACTGTCGCCTGGACCTGGACCAGCACCTGGTGCTCTCCTACCGGGCCTTCGTGGGCGACGTGCAGTTATCGAGCTGGGACGGCCTGACCGGCGCCTACCCGTCACGGCTGTTCGTCCTGCCGCTGGCCCAGGTGATCGACGAGTACACCAAGACCGAGCTGCGCAGCCTGGCCTCGGTGCCGTTGAAGCTGTCACGCCCGCAGATCGACACCCTGGTCGAGCACGCCGCTGAAATGCACTGGAGCTATGACGGCGACTACTATTTCATCTCCAACAACTGCGCCGTGGAAACCCTCAAGCTGTTGCGCAGCGGCACTGATGATTCGCAACTCACCGGCCTGGACAGCATCCTGCCCAACGGTTTGCTGGAGGTGCTCAAGGGCCGCGGCCTGGCCGACACCCGCGTACTGGACGACCCCAAGGAAGCGCTGCGCCTGGGTTACCGCTTCGACTCCTACCGCGATCGCTACCAGGCCATGTTCACGGTGCTCAAGAAGAACCTGCCGATCCGGCAAGACTCGGTCGAGGACTGGCTGCAACAACCGGCCATCGAGCGGCGCCAGTGGTTCGCCCGCGCCGACCTGCGCACCAGCGCCGCCATCCTGCTGCTGGAGCAGGCCAGCCTGCGCCGCCAGTTGCTGCTGGCCCAGGACGAGGTCAAGCAGCGCTACCTCACGGCCCGTGAGCAACAGGACGGGCGCGTGTCGAAGGCCACCGGCACCTTGCAGGACATCCTTGCCAACAGCGGCTTTCTCAGTCGCCCGGCCGAATTGCTCGGCAGCGACGGCTATGGCTTGCCGCAAACCGAGGAATGGCAACGCCTGGAGACCCAGAGCAGCGAACGGCAGAAAACCCTCAAGCGCCTGACCGGCGACCTGGACAGCGAAGTGCGCGCCCTGCTGGAACCGGCCCGTGCCGCCGAAATCACCGCCAGCGAAGAAAACCTCAAACAGATGAGCGAACACCTGCGCGCCTTGCATAAAGCCGCCGGCGGTCTGCAACTGCCGTAAAAATCAAACGGCTGAAGCGAGAAACGGTCGAAGTCGCGCTCGAGTCTGTTTTTAACGCAGCGATGACAACGCAGGTCGTTTTTAGAGCTGCCCTGAAGCCAAGTCGCCCTGGCTTTCATGCATGGCACCGGACTGGTGGGAGGCGGCTTGCCGGCGATGACTGACTTACAGCCGCTGCATATCTACCGCCCCATGCCAGCCTGATTGACGGGTCACCGTCCCGACCATCATTCACCGCGTCGCCCTCGACTGAATGACACTCATCAGGCGGCGGTCTTTTTCCGGGGCTTGAGGTAGCGCATCAGGCCCTGGAACCACATCACCATGGCCGTGTTGCCCTTGATCTGGATGTGCTTGTCCTGGATGCCCTGCATAAAGGCCAGTTGCTTGTTGCTGGCCTGCAAGGTGGCAAAGCCATAGGCGGCATCCTTGAACACAATGCTGAAGGCCGGCTCCGGGGCCAGGCCACCGGCACTGCGCACGCGCTGGTCGCGCACCACATAATGCCGTGCCACTTTGCCGTCGGCGGTCTGCAACTGGAATGTCAGGTCCTTGTCGCCCAACTGCTGTTGAAAGGCGGGACTGTTGCGACTGGCCCGGGCCATCAGCAGGCCCAGTGCCCAGAGAAGAAAACGAAATTTCACGCGTACAGCCTCCGCCATGTTCAAGTAAAGACAAGCGGCGGCAGTCTAGCGGTTCGAAGCGACCACTACCTGCGTTTTCAGCGCAGATAACCGCCATTTCATAGCATCAGGACGCCAGGCACTGCTTTCAGAAAAACAGCGCCCGACGCCGGGCACTCAGCGGATGCTGCTGATATTGCCCTTGCTGCCGGTCACTTTGACATCGACCTTCTTGAAGATGAAGTAGTCGGCCACTTTCACTTCATAACGCGGCGCCACGATCAGGTCGGCACCGGAGGTCTTGACCGCCTTGTAGGCGGCTGCCGCCTTGGTGGTGGAGACCGGATCCGGCAGGCCCAGGCCCAGGCCGCCACCGACCGAATCACCATAGGTCACGCCGTCGGCGTATTCATTGTCGCCGCCGAAGGCCAGAAAGTTGAAGAGGATATTGGTCGAGGACTCACCCGAGATCGGCCCGCCCACTTTGACATCGGCCTTAAGGTCGGCCATGACGAGGCCTGAAAGTGGCGCCGAAGGCTGGCTGACGTTGTAGCTGACACAACCACTGGTGGTCGCGATCAGAGTGGCGACGGCAGCAGACATCCATAACTTTTTCATCTTGTTTTCCCAAGTGCGTTTAAGAGGTGCAACGGACGCGCACTCTAAGGGGAGGAAGCGTGAAAAAAAGTCAGGCATTTCTGCGCAGAAAAGCGTCTCTTTACAAAAACTTGTAGGATTTTTCCTACCTTATCGTTTCGAGCGCGAACATAAAAAACGGGCACCCCATGCGACCGGGGTGCCCGTTCTTTCAAGCGGCTCGTCCTGTTCGGGGACGGGCAACAGGATCAGGGATTGACGGTGTCCTTGAGGGCCTTGCCAGGCTTGAACGACACGGTGTTGCTGGCCTTGATCTTCACAGGCTCACCCGTTTGCGGGTTCTTGCCGGTGCGGGCGCCACGGTGGCGTTGCAGGAAGGTGCCGAAGCCGACCAGGGTGACGCTGTCCTTGCGGTGCAGGGCGCCGGTGATTTCTTCAAGGATGGCGTTGAGAACGCGATTGGACTGGTCTTTGGTGAGGTCCGCTTTTTCAGCGATAGCGGCTGCTAGATCTGGTTTACGCATGTACTAAGCCTCTTGTACGGTTTTTTGTTTTTATGTCCCGTGCCACCCGCTTCGAGCAGCCATCAGGTAACCGCTGCGGCTCCTCGCAGCGGCAGTCGAATCGCAGAATGGCACGCCGCAAAGGCCCGCGCCAGTGGGGGTAGGCCGAATATTCAAATTAAACCGTACCCTGGCCGACAAAATGACCGGCAATGCCCCCAACGGTCGATCCTGCCTTTGCGCAAGCCCTCCACCGACAGGCATGAACCGGCAGGCTCAGCCGATCTCGATCATTTCGAAATCCATCTTGCCCACCCCGCAATCGGGGCACAGCCAGTCCGGAGGAACGTCTTCCCAACGCGTGCCCGGGGCAATATCGTCGTCAGGCCAACCGTCGGCCTCGTTATAGATCAGGCCGCAGACAATACATTGCCACTTTTTCATGATTCGACTCTCTCAGGTTCAGGCTCACTCACAGCGGCTTTTTACGGACCCCGGGGCCGCGATGCAAGCCCGCCACGCCGGTACATCGGTCATGCTAAGCTCGGCGCCTCAATGATTGCCGCCCATGACCTGCCGTGACCCAGCCTATCCCTGCCTGTTTGCCCGATCAGTGGCTCGAACGCGAGCACCTGACCTGCGCGCCCGCCCCCTTGACGCTCGACTGGTTGTTCAACCAGGACTCCCTGACCCGCCGCCTGACCCGCCTGTCCTGTGACCGTTTCAGTGTCACACCGGTACTGGAAGGCTGGCAGCCCCTGCGTGACGACGAGTGCGCCGCCCTGGGCCTGCCGAACGCCAGCCTGGGCTGGGTGCGTGAGGTCTACCTGCGCGGCAATGGCTGCCATTGGGTCTTTGCCCGCAGCGTCGCGGCGCGCGAGGCGCTCCTGGACAGCGGCCTGCACATGGACGCCCTGGGCACCCGCTCGCTGGGCGAGCTGCTGTTCAGCGACCCGGCCTTCGAGCGCGGCCCGCTACAGGTACGCGGCTATCCGCCCCCGTGGCTGCCGGACGCCGACCGTGCCGAGGGCCTCTGGGCGCGGCGCTCATGCTTTCGACGCGGCGGCCTGAGCATCCTGGTCGCCGAGATCTTCCTGCCCGCCCTCTGGCAGGCGCTGAACAACGAGGACCGTTCCTGATGTACCTGTCGCTGCTCAAGTCACTCAACCGCCTCAACCCCCGCGCCTGGGACTTCGTCCAGCTGACGCGCATCGACAAGCCCATCGGCATCTACCTGCTGCTGTGGCCGACGCTCTGGGCACTGTGGATTGCCGGCAACGGCAGCCCGTCGCTGGCCAATGTGCTGATCTTCGTCATCGGTGTGTTCCTGATGCGCGCAGCGGGTTGCGTGATCAACGACTTTGCCGACCGCAAGGTCGATGGCCACGTCAAGCGCACGCAACAGCGCCCGCTGGCCAGCGGCAAGGTGACCTCGCGTGAAGCGCTGGTGCTGTTCGCCGTGCTGGTGACCTTGAGCTTTCTACTGGTGCTGCTGACCAATGCGGCGACCCTATGGCTGTCGTTCGGTGGCCTGGCACTGGCCGCCTGCTACCCGTTCATGAAGCGCTACACCTATTACCCACAAGTGGTGCTGGGCGCGGCATTCTCGTGGGGCATGCCGATGGCCTTCACTGCCGAGACGGGCAACCTGCCGACGATCGCCTGGCTGTTGTACATCGCCAACCTGCTGTGGACCGTGGCCTACGACACCTATTACGCCATGGTCGACCGCGACGATGACCTCAGGATCGGCGTCAAGTCCACCGCCGTGCTGTTCGGCGATGCCGACCGTACCATCATCGTGACCCTGCAAGGCCTGGCCCTTGGCTGCCTGCTGCTGGCCGGCGCCCGCTTCGGCCTGGGCCTGCCGTTTCATCTGGGCCTGCTGGGCGCGGCAGGCTGTTTTGCCTGGCAATGGCACAGCACCCGCGAGCGGGACCGGGAGGCGTGTTTCAAGGCGTTTTTGCATAATCACTGGGCCGGGCTTTTGATCTTTGTCGGCATCGTCGCCGACTACGCCGTACGCTGAGCGCCAGAGGATGATGGACAGATGTCACACGACTGCAATAATTCCGTTATCTAATGCGCCCCAAGACAGTTAAATGACAAGAGGTTCGAGCATGGTTGGCAGGAGCATTCTGATCGTTGACGACGAAGCGCCCATTCGTGAAATGATCGCCGTTGCGTTGGAAATGGCCGGCTATGACTGCATCGAAGCCGAAAACTCACAACAGGCCCACGCGATCATCATCGACCGCAAGCCGGACCTGATCCTGCTCGACTGGATGCTGCCCGGCACCTCGGGCATCGAGCTGGCGCGGCGCCTCAAGCGCGATGAGCTGACCGGCGATATCCCGATCATCATGCTCACCGCCAAGGGCGAAGAGGACAACAAGATCCAGGGCCTTGAAGTCGGCGCCGACGACTACATCACCAAGCCGTTCTCGCCGCGCGAGCTGGTGGCGCGTCTCAAGGCCGTGCTGCGCCGCACCGGCCCGACCGACGGCGAGGCGCCCATCGAAGTCGGTGGCCTGCTGCTCGACCCGATCAGCCACCGCGTCACCATCGACGGCAAACCAGCCGAGATGGGGCCGACCGAATACCGCCTGCTGCAATTCTTCATGACTCACCAGGAACGCGCCTACACCCGTGGCCAGTTGCTCGACCAGGTCTGGGGCGGCAACGTCTATGTCGAAGAGCGCACCGTCGACGTGCACATCCGCCGCCTGCGCAAGGCCTTGGGCGATGCGTACGAAAACCTGGTGCAGACCGTACGCGGCACCGGCTACCGGTTCTCGACCAAGAGCTGACCTGCGCCTCGAACCTGCCGCGCCGTACAGACAAGGACGCATCTCCAATTGAACCCGAACTGGCACGGCACCCTGATCCGCCACATGCTGCTGTTGGTGACCGTCTGCCTGCTGGTCGGCCTGATCAGCGGTGAATACGGCTGGAGCCTGTCGATCGGGCTGGGCCTGTACCTGGCCTGGACCCTCAAGCAACTGTTGCGCCTGCACGCCTGGCTGAGCAGCCACAAGGCCGATGAGCCACCGCCGGACGGCTACGGCCTGTGGGGCGACGTGTTCGACAGCATCTATCACCTGCAGCGCCGCGACCAGCGCGTGCGCGGGCGCCTGCAAGCGGTCATCGATCGCGTGCAGGAGTCCACCGCCGCCCTGCGCGACGCGGTCATCATGCTCGACGCCGAAGGCAACCTGGAGTGGTGGAACCGCGCCGCCGAGACCCTGCTGGGCCTCAAGACCCCGCAGGACAGCGGCCAGCCGGTCACCAACCTGGTACGCCATCCGCGCTTCAAGGAATACTTCGCCCAGGGCAACTATGCCGAGCCGCTGGAGATTCCCTCCCCCGGCAACGACCGCCTGCGCATCCAGTTGCTGATCACTCGCTACGGCAACAACGAACACCTGATGCTGGTGCGTGACGTCACGCGCATCCACCAGCTGGAGCAGATGCGCAAGGACTTCGTGGCCAACGTCTCCCACGAACTGCGCACGCCGCTGACGGTGATCTTCGGCTACCTGGAAACCCTGCTCGACAACAGCGAAGAAGTGAACCCGCGCTGGGTCCGGGCGCTGCAGCAGATGCACCAGCAAGGCAGCCGCATGCAGACCCTGCTCAACGACCTGCTGCTGCTGGCCAAGCTGGAAGCCACCGACTACCCCTCCGACAGCCAGCCGGTGCCTGTCAGCGCCCTGCTCAAGACCATCGCCCACGATGCCCAGGCGCTGTCGGGCAGCAACAATCACCAGATCACCCTGGACATCGAGAGCGACTGCGGCCTCAAGGGCAGCGAAAGCGAGTTGCGCAGTGCGTTCTCCAACCTGGTCTTCAACGCCGTGAAATACACCCCGGCCGCCGGCACCGTACGCATCCGCTGGTGGCGCGACACCCGTGGCGCGCACCTGAGCGTGCAGGATTCCGGGATCGGCATCGACGCCAAGCACCTGCCGCGCCTCACCGAGCGCTTCTACCGGGTCGACACCAGCCGCGCCTCCAACACCGGCGGCACCGGCCTGGGACTGGCGATCGTCAAGCATGTCCTGCTGCGCCACCGCGGCACCCTGGAGATCAACAGCGTCACCGGCAAGGGCAGTGTGTTCGTCTGCCACTTCGCTCCCGCCCAACTGGCCGACCTGGACGATGAATTCGACGATTTTTGATATACGTTGTCACACTTGAACGCAGCCGCTACATTGCCCTGCTCATGGCCTTACGTGTTGAAAGGTCAAACGCCCCCTTCTCGATCAAAACGGACACTGTAAAACTCCATCATGGACCCTTCCCCCGCTCTCGATCTGGCTTCTCTGTTCGCCGATTTCGGCATGATTCTCTTTGCCCTGGTACTGGTGCTGCTCAACGGCTTCTTCGTGGCGGCCGAATTCGCCATGGTCAAGCTGCGCTCGACCCGGGTCGAGTCCATCGCCGACCAGCACGGCTGGCGCGGCAGCATCCTGCGCAAGGTCCACGGTCAGCTTGACGCCTACCTGTCGGCCTGCCAGCTCGGCATTACCCTGGCCTCGCTGGGCCTGGGCTGGGTCGGTGAACCGGCCTTCGCGCACCTGCTTGAGCCCCTGCTGGCTGCTGCTGGCGTCGACACTCCGGAAATTATCAAGGCCGTGTCGTTCTTCACCGCCTTCTTCATCATTTCCTACCTGCACATCGTGATCGGCGAGCTGGCGCCCAAGTCCTGGGCCATCCGCAAGCCCGAGCTGCTGTCGCTGTGGACCGCGGTGCCCTTGTACCTGTTCTACTGGCTGATGTACCCGGCCATCTACCTGCTCAACGCCAGTGCCAACGCCATCCTGCGCATCGCAGGGCAAGGCGAGCCCGGCCCGCACCACGAGCACAGCTACAGCCGTGACGAACTCAAGCTGATCCTGCACTCCAGCCGTGGCCAGGACCCCAGCGACCAAGGCATGCGCGTATTGGCCTCGGCGGTGGAAATGGGCGAGCTGGAAGTGGTCGACTGGGCCAACTCCCGCGAAGACATGGTGACCCTGGACTTCCATGCCCCGCTCAAGGAAATCCTGGCGCTGTTTCGCCGTCACAAGTTCAGTCGCTACCCGGTCTACGACGCCGAGCGCAACGAATTTGTCGGCCTGCTGCACATCAAGGACCTGCTGCTGGAGCTGGCCGACCTTGAGCACATCCCCGAATCGTTCAACCTGGCCGACCTGATCCGCCCACTGGAACGCGTCTCGCGGCACATGCCGCTGTCGCACCTGCTTGAGCAGTTCCGCCAGGGCAGCGCCCACTTTGCCCTGGTCGAAGAAGCCGACGGCAAGGTGATCGGCTACCTGACCATGGAAGACGTGCTTGAAGTGCTGGTCGGCGACATCCAGGACGAACACCGCAAGGTCGAACGCGGCATCCTCGCCTACCAGCCCGGCAAGCTGCTGGTGCGTGGCGACACCCCGCTGTTCAAGATCGAGCGCATGCTGGGCATCGACCTGGACCATATCGAGGCCGAGACCCTGGCCGGGCTGATCTACGACTCGCTCAAGCGCGTGCCCGAGGAAGAAGAACAGATGGAAATCGAAGGGCTGCGCATCATCATCAAGAAGATGAAAGGCCCGAAGATCGTCCTGGCCAAGGTGCTCAAGCTGGATTGACGCAGACTGACACAGCGCCAAGGCCGCCCGCGGTCGCGCAGTAAACATGGGCCGGTGTAGGAGCGCGCTTGCCCGCGACCGAGTGCGTAGCGCTCGCAAAATCTGCGAAACGCCACAATTTTACGACTGCTAACGCAGCCGGTCACGGTAGTCCGGCATTCCGGCATTCCGGCATTCCGGCATTCCGGCATTCCGGCAAGCGCGCTCCTGCCGGAATGAATTTCAAATTCAATAACTTATTTTTCAATGATGAGAGCAGCTTCAGCCGGAAAGTCCATTTCCCGGCTGAAGCCGGTCCTACATCCCGCCCACGGCAAAATCGGGCAGGCTCTGCAGCGGCTGGGCGAACTCGTAGGGGATCGACACCAGCGCCTGGCCGGTGTTGCGCTGCACCACGAAGTGCAGGTGGGGACCGGTGCTGTTGCCGGTATTGCCCGAGCGCGCCAGCGAGCTGCCGACACTGACCCGCTGGCCTTCGCTGACCACCACCGAGCCGCGCATCAGGTGCAGGTAGACGCCCATGGTGCCGTCTTCATGCAGCACCCTGACGAAGTTGCCCGACGGGTTCGAGCCACGGCCGCTCTGGTCGTTTTCGACCTTGATCACCGTCCCGGCCCGGGCGGCGATGATCGGCGTGCCCTCGGGCATGGCGATGTCCATCGCATAACGGCCCTTGGGGTCGGTATGGCTGTACTTGCCGCCCGGTCCCTGGGTCAGGCGAAACGGCCCGCCCACCCATGGCAACGGGTAGCGGTAGGCATTGACCGCCAGGTTCGGCGCGCCGAGGGTCGAGTCCAGCTTCGCGCTGTAGCGCATCGGCTGGCCGGGCTGCCTGGGGCTGAGCACCAGCAGCCGCTCGGTACTGCGCGCCGGTATCGTACGACGCAGGGTCTTGGTACTGCCTTCGACCCCCAGCACGTTCTTCAGCCCCGACAGGCGCAATTCGATCTCGACCGGTGCATACAGGTCATTGCGCACATGCAGGCTGTCGTTGCCCTCGGCCTTGCGCACCTCCAGATGCACCTGGCGCTCGATACGCTCGACCATCCGGTCCCTGAACACCACCACCGCCGCTCCCGGCGTGGCCCGGTCGCTGAACGACACCACGCCGTCGGCGTTGGTGGTCTTGTAGATCGTGATCGCCGCAGCGGTCTGGGTGGCCAGCATCAGGGCGCACAGGATCAATGAACGTTCAAGCATTGGCGTCATCAGGGCGGGTGGGTGATGGGCTGCAAGCCTAGCAGTGTTGCCGGCAAAGAAGCACTTATCGGTCTCAATCATCGCCTGCCCAGGCGTCAATAACCCAGCGTCATGACCTCAGGACCGCGTGTAATCCCTCAGGTACGTCACGGAAAACTGTGCCTGCGCAAAGTCGAGCTTCAGGCGCGGCAGCACAAACCCGCCACACGAGCGACAGGTGTCCATCAAGGTAAAGACCCTGATATGGCTCAGCCGGGTCGAGGCCAGGTCCTCCTTGAACACGGTCGCAATCAAGCGCTCTGAATCAAGCTCGCGGCCAAAGTCGCGGATCATCACACGACTGGCGTCCCTGACCACCGGCAGGCTGGTAAACGCGGGGTCCGGCGCGCGACCGGCCATGCGCGCCCGGGCATCGCGATAGATCACCCCGTCGATGACGCGCTCGGTACTTTCAGCCACATCAAGCTGCAACTGGATAGCCTTGGCCTTTCTGCCGCCGGAAAGAGCGTAATACACGATCCGCTCGCCCGACTCGGTGTAGGCCTGCACAAAGGACAGGTTGGCCCCCTTGATGTGCTTGATAATGGTTTTCCCGGCATCAGCGCTTATGATGCTTTCCAGTGTCAGTACGTCCCATTTGTCTGTGGTCCCCTGGATGGGCAACAGATTATTGAGCACCTCGACAATATGCTGCTGCTCGGGAATGCTGCGTTCGGCCACTTTTCTGAAGTCCGGAATGCTTTGCCGGGCCAGCGCGACGAATTTTTTCTGGGCCTCTTCGCCGGCCAGAATATTGCCGGCAAACGCCAGCAGCTCGTTTTTCTGACCGCGGGCACTGCACCAGGCCACATAGTCGTCATAGGTCACGTTCTCGGTGCCCCAGGCAAAACCCAACTGCGCCTGTTCGGCCTCATCGCGCAGATCAAACAGCAGCCGGGCGATATTGTCCCGGTCCGTGAACACGCCCGGACGCTCGCGAACCAGCCGGTACTGCTCGGCCAGGCGCATGAACGCGTTGATCTCGTCCACGCGCTCGACGCGCGAAAACCTAAGGGCCAGGCTGCCATCGGCTGGAACCGGGGCCTTGTAGAAGGCACCGGTATCAGCCTCAATAAAGACCCAGTCGACCTCGCTCATGGTCATGCGAATACCGCGCAGGGTGCGGGCATCCTCGATGCGCGCAGCGATCGGTCCCAGCTCGATGACCGGGGCATGCTCATAAATCCAGCGAGCATCCTCCAGCCCGTAGTTGTCCGGCAGACCAAAGTGGCTGTCCCTGGCCAACAGCCCGTCTATCTGCGCCCGGTAAACCGGGGCGTCAGGCAGCGAGAACAGCACGCGCTCCGACTCAGACAGCGCGATGACGGCCTTGCCAGGGACCGACGCCGAGCCACTGGCCCTGGGAGAGTCGGCCCATTTGCAGAACTTGCCCTCATGGACAAAGACGTCGGCGGTCTGCGAGGCCGCATCCCCACCGGCAGACACCCTGGCCAGGGTGAACTCACGAGCGCCCATCGCCTGGCTGGGGTATTTGCCGCTGCGCCTGGGTGAGGTCGATCCGTCGGCGATCGGCTCGGGTGCCGGCGTCGAAAGTTTCACGCCGTTGTTGCAAGGCACGGGAACCAGGTCGCGGCGCAGGCGGCACAGGTTCTCGGCCTCACGCAACAGCCCGGTTTCAGACGACAGCCTGCTGCTGGCCAGCGTGCGCAAGGCCACGTCGGGTGCGGTGGTGTCGAGCTGGTAAGCCTGCTGGTCGATCAGCAGATCGAAGACCCCGTCCTGCCTTTCGATGGCGTGTACGCGGCAACGCTCGGCAATGTTGATCTTTCGCACACCGTCCAGGCTCGGGGCCACCGGCAAAATGGCCGGGTAATGGCCGGGTTCGATCCGGTCGGCTGCGGACAGCATTGAAAGCTCCAGCGGCCCGGTGGCAGAAATGACCGTCAGCGAGGGGCCGAACACGGCATCGGCCTGCGGGTCGAGCAGCCTGAAATCGGCGGCGGCAGGCGTACCGAGGTTGCGCACCGCCACACCGGGCCTGCCATCGACCGTGGCCTGTGCCTCCAGCGGCCAGGCAGACCGCGCATGCTCGGCCAGGCGGTATACGCCCCTGTCCAGACAGAGGCCTCGGCTGAGCAAGGCGTCATGGGACAGCAGTCTTTTCAGCGCCGGGACCTCACGCAACAAGGTTTCCCACCCCAGCCGGCCGGCCAGCAAGGTGATTTTCCCCAGGTCATGCAAGGCAAACACCGTACTTTGTTGCGCCAGGCCCTCGATCAACCGGCCGAGCGCCGCGCCGGTCAGCCGCAGCACCGAGACCACCCCCAGCTTGCCGGCCTTGACGATGATCCGGGCGGTGGCGCCGACAAAGGTGCCCACCGGAATCAACGCAAAGGCCACATCCATGACGCAGCCGATGATCACCCCGGCGGAATGCTCGCCTTGCGTCAGGTCCTCGACACAGCCATAGAACGGAATGATCAAGCGCGCAGCGAGATCAGCGTAGGCACGCTCTTTGGCCCAGCGCTCCTCCCAACCGGTGGCATGGCTATGCTCGGCCTTGCTCTGCTCCAGAAACGGGGCAAACAGATGACGGGCCGCCTGCTGCGCCAACGTGTCGAGCCGGTCCTGTTCGCTGCCGTCGACCCGGTAGACAAGGTCGGCATCGGGCACCAGCACCCCGTGTTGCGGCTGGTGGTACTGCGTTGCCGAGCGCGAGGCGCGACCGTGCAGGTAGGCATCGCTGTCCAGCGGCAACAGGGGTGTGACCCGGGCCGTGGCAATGCGCTGGGCATGGCGCTCCTGTTTGTCCACGGTTTCGGCGATATTGCCGCTCAGGTCTGTTTCTGGGGGAACGGTGTAGTCAAAACGCTGCGTGACCGTGCGTACCACACCGCCTGCCGGAATCAGCTCCAGGAACCCTTCGGCAGTCCCGTGCTCATGAAAGTCGCTGCGGTGATCGCCACGCTGGTAGCGGATAAACACCCCGTGACGGCCTTGGCCGGCCTTGAAGCTGACGCGGCTGACCTCACAGGTCGAACCCAGCAGCACGTCGCGGTCGTGCGGGTTCATTTCCGATAACAGCCGGCTGATTACCTGGCCTTGGGCCTGCACCAACGTCTGGCGAAACGCCTCGAAGGCACTGGCATACGCCTCGGGAATCGTCGGCTCACCGGCCCTGTACGCCTCGCCCATCATCACCAGCTCCACGACCGTGGCCTGCGGGCGGCCCAGCGCCAGCAAACGGTCGAGCCAATACGTGCTGGCAAGCGTGAAACCGTGCGCCTGCAGGACCGGCCAGTGGGTGACCTCGATGGCCTGATCCCACAGCAGACGGGGCACACCGGCCTCGGTCAGCTCCTGTTGTGCCAGCTGCCTGCGGTCCGGCGCCTTGAGGCCCAGCAGGGTATTGAGCGCCTCGGCTTGCCGGGCCTGCTGGTCCTTGAGGTGATTCAAGGCCTGGCCAACCTGCACCGCCGTGGCTTGCTCAATGTCGTCATGGCCGCCCCACTCGATCACACCGTGCGCCGTGGCGTAGCGCAGCGCCGGGCTTTGCAGGGTACTGGCCCACATGGCCTGCACGGCCGGATCGCTCGACTGGGCCAGGTCCGCGCTGAGGGTGATCACCTCGTCGAACCGTGCATGGCACGCCCGGCCCGGCACCAGGGCTTCGAGCAAGGCCACACCGTGGATCAAGGCCACGCTTTGCAGGGCGCGGCCGTACTGAAGATGATCGGGCACGCCATCGACCAGCAGTTCGGGCAAGGTTTCGCGCAGCAACAGGTAATGCAGCATGTCCACGGTGCTGGACGTAGCCTCGGGCTGGCGGGCC
Organism: Pseudomonas sp. Leaf127; assembly: GCF_001423155.1. Classification (NCBI taxonomy): domain Bacteria; kingdom Pseudomonadati; phylum Pseudomonadota; class Gammaproteobacteria; order Pseudomonadales; family Pseudomonadaceae; genus Pseudomonas; species Pseudomonas sp. Leaf127. The sequence goes on from NZ_LMOA01000023.1 coordinate 24,959, forward strand.
TGGATGTCGCGTCGAACCCTGGCCGCCAGTTGCACGTGGCTGTACTCGCATACCCACGTCCTGCGCAGCGTATCGGCCAGCGGTTCGGCAAAGGCGGCGGTGGCGCCCAGGTAATGATCAATGATTGTCCGGCCGGCCAGCGCCTGGGTGACCGGCACGGCTGCCGGGCCCTGCACCCCGCCGGCGTACCACTGCAAGTGCCTGAGCAAGGGCGCAAACAGGGTCTGGAACTGACCAGTCTGGATCAACGCATGCCAGGTCTGTGCCGCAGGCCGGCGCAGCCCCTGCGCGGCATCACAGGCAACGCACAGCAACTCGATGCCCATCTGCCGGAACAGCTCATCGGCGCCGGGCGGGGTGCGCCAGGCTTGCAGGCCGGGCACCTGCATATTCAGAGCCCGCGCGGTGGGCAGTGCCTCGTCGAGCACGGGCCGCCTGTGCAGCACCGGCCTGAGCAACACGGCAGCCAGCGCCATGGCCGGCTCAAGCATCAGGTCTGCGTGCCTGCTGCGCAGTTCACCGGCCAGCGACAACAACTGCATGCCCGGCGCCTGGCGCGCACGGGCGATGGCCCGCGCCAGCCAGTCCTCATCGGTCGGATTCAGTACGTAAGCGGCGATCTTGCGCAGGCACTCAACCCGGCTGTTGATCGAGGTCGGCGTCAGGACATCCAGCTGCAAGCGGCTGTCGGGATGATCGCGCTCGGCAATCGCCTGCAGGTCGAACACGATCGACAACCAGGTCGGCAGTGTCCCCAACTGATATTCAAGCGCGTCCGATACCGCCTGGTCATGATAATCACCCGCCGGGACCATGGCCGCCACGACCTCGCTGAAGACACTCATGGCCGGGCGCCCGGCCTCATGGCGCTGGGCAAGCAAACCGCTGTAGAGCGCTCGCCCGGAACTGCGCGAGATCCATTCGCCCATGGGCATCAGGCGTGCACCGCGCTTGAACTGCACCATCCAGTGACGCAAATCTTCAGGCACCGGCCCGAGCAGCTTGTCGAGCAGCGGATAATCCTCCAGGTCCACGACCGTGTCCGCCTCCCGGTAAGGCCGCAGTCCATAGACAAACGCTTGCAACTGCGCGCGCGCCGCCTCGGTGGTCACGGACGCTTCGTCGAGCCAGGCCATACGGGCAAAAAACTGGTGCACCAACCAGGGCGTGACCTCGCACAGCGGCATGCCCACGGCATTGGCGCACAGCGTCCAGGCCTTTTCGCCTTGGTAAAGCTGCGCCAGCCGGTGTTCCTGGGCCGCATCGGGCAGCGCAGGGTTGCCATTGGCAAAGCCTGTGTCCTCACCCAGCACATGGGTCAGTACCAACCGGGCAATCCGAAAGTATTCGTCGGCCGGAACGTTGGCGGTGCCGGCATAGCGTTCGGCGGAAACAGGGTATCGAACAGTCCCCAGCGCCAGTTCGATGTTGAGGAACAAGCGTGCGGTCTTGAGGGTTTGCAGCGTAGAGGGTTGCAGCACAGTGGCAGACATTGGCAGTTCTTCCAGTCATTAATGAAGTGACTGGAGGAACGCAATAGACATTACCCGGCCAGTGCAATCAGGCCGACCGGATGCATGCCGTAGGAAAGATCATCAGGCCCCGGGGATGAACTTCTTGTGGCTGGTGCCGCGAGCGATCAGGCGTGACAGGTAGTCGAGCTTCTGGGTGTCCTGGTCGACGAAGCGGAAGGTCACTTGCAGCCACTCGCTGTCAGGCTTGGGCTCATGGGCCATGATCGCGTGCACATAGCCATTCAGGCGTGCCACCTCATTGCTTTCACCCTGCTCCAGGTCCAGTACGGCGCTTTCGAGGATCTGCGGCAGGCTGTCGCTGCGGCGAATCACCAGCTGGCTTTCCTTGAGGGTCAGGCTCTTGATGATGCAGGTCTGGTTGCCACTGGGCAGGCGCAACTGCGCCTGGCTACGGCCGTTCAGGCTCTGGCTGCCCACCGGCGGTGCCGAAGGTGCCGCCGCAGACACGGGACGCACCACCTCGGCCCTGCCGCCGGTCAGGGCGTTGAGCGAGTCATTCAACGGTGAGCTGGCACGCGCAGGGCCGGTGGACATCACCGACTCGATCTTGCCGGCCTTGACCAGCGCCTTTTTCACCTTGCCGAGCAATTGCTCGTTGGTGAAGGGTTTGCCCATGAAGTCCGAAACACCGGCCTGGATCGCCTGCACGACGTTTTCCTTGTCGCCCCGGCTGGTGACCATGATGAACGGTACGGTCTTGAGGTGGTTTTCCTGCTGGCGGCACCAGGTCAGCAGCTCAAGGCCTGACATTTCCGGCATTTCCCAGTCACACAGGATCAGGTCGAACGACTCGCGACTCAACATCAATTGCGCCTTGCGGCCGTTGACTGCTTCATCGGTATGAATACCGGGAAAATAATTGCGCAGTCCTTTTCTCACCAGATCACGAATGAAGGTCGCGTCATCCACAACCAATACACTGACTTTACTCATCGACGCTCCTGCGGACGTATTCACCTAGCGGGTGAAGTGCGGTATGCCCCGCACGCCCCTTGTTTCGGCAAGCATAGCGTTAGGCTCTGCACGTAAAATGGCTGCGCTCGCTCGCCGGTTTTTCGTACAGACCCTAGCTTATGGCCAACTGCCACATTGAATGACTGAACCCGGCTGCCGGGTTTTCACAACACTCGTCGACCAGGGGACGGGACGAGGGCACAAAGCCAGCACCGATCATGACGGTAAACGGCGATGCCCACAATGCAAAACGCCCGACACAGGCCGGGCGTTTGAGGCAGGCAATACTATTTATCGTCAGTTGCGTCCGGAACATGAGGGTTTTCATCGGCATGCCCCTGCACTTCTTCACGCATGCGCTTGAGGCCCATGTGCCGTACATCGGTGCCGCGTACCAGGTAGATCACCAGTTCCGAGATGTTGCGCGCATGGTCGCCGATCCGCTCCAGCGAGCGCAGGACCCAGATGACGTTGAGCACGCGCGAGATCGAACGCGGATCTTCCATCATGTAGGTCGCCAGCTCACGCAATGCGGTCTTGTACTCACGATCAATGATCTTGTCGTACTGGGCCACCGACAGGGCCAGCTCCGGATCGAAGCGTGCAAACGAGTCCAGGGCGTCGCGCACCATGTTGCGCACCTGGTCGCCGATATGGCGCACTTCCACGTAACCGCGTGGTGCTTCGCCTTCTTCGCACAACTGGATGGCGCGGCGGGCGATCTTGGTGGCTTCGTCGCCGATGCGCTCCAGGTCGATCACCGACTTGGAAATGCTGATGATCAGGCGCAGGTCGGAGGCGGCCGGCTGACGACGGGCAAGAATGCGCAGGCATTCTTCGTCGATATTGCGCTCCATCTGGTTGATACGGTCATCAACCTCGCGTACGCGCTGGGCCAGGCCCGAATCGGCTTCGATCAGCGCCGTCACGGCGTCGTTGACCTGCTTCTCGACCAGGCCGCCCATTTCGAGCAGGTGGCTGCGCACGTCTTCGAGTTCGGCATTGAACTGTTGGGAGATGTGATGGGTGAGGCTGTCTTTGTGGATCATGCTCGGTGTCCTTGAAACGTCCGGTTGATGCGAAATCGCAGCGGTAGCTCAGGCCTGACAACCCCTGGCCCTAGCCATAGCGACCAGTGATGTAATCTTCTGTCTGTTTTTTTGCCGGATTGGTGAACAACGTGTCCGTATCACCGAATTCGACGAGTTTGCCCATGTACATGAAAGCGGTGTAGTCAGAGACCCGCGCCGCCTGTTGCATGTTGTGAGTGACGATCACAATGGTGTATTTGGATTTCAGTTCGTAGATCAGCTCTTCGACTTTCAGGGTCGAAATCGGGTCCAGCGCCGAGCAGGGTTCATCGAGCAGCAGCACTTCGGGCTCGACCGCAATGGTGCGGGCGATGACCAGGCGTTGCTGCTGGCCGCCGGACAGGCCCAGCGCCGACTCGTGCAGGCGGTCCTTGACCTCATCCCACAGCGCGGCCCCCTTCAAGGCCCACTCGACGGCCTCATCGAGCATGCGCTTCTTGTTGATGCCCTGGATACGCAGCCCGTAGACCACGTTTTCATAGATGGTCTTGGGAAACGGGTTGGGCTTCTGGAACACCATGCCCACGCGCCGGCGCAGCTCGGCCACGTCCTCGCCCTTGCTGTAGATGTTGTGCCCGTACAGGTTGATCTCGCCCTGCACGCGGCAGTCGTCGACCAGGTCGTTCATGCGGTTGAAGGTACGCAACAGGGTCGACTTGCCACACCCGGACGGCCCGATGAACGAGGTAACTTTCTGCCGCGGAATATCCAGGCCGATATCGAACAACGCCTGCTTGTCGCCATAGAACAGGTTCAGGCCCGCCACCTCGAATGCCACCGGCTCGTTGGTCAGCGCCATTCCTTCCTGGCTGCGCCCCGAAGCGTTGATCGCGGCGCCACGGTTTCGGCTATGGTGTTGCATGCATGGCTCCTACAGGAACGATTCGTTGGGTCAGGCCGCACGCCGTATGGCGCGGCGACACGGGCCGATCAGTTATCCAGCGCCTTGTATTTCTCGCGCAGGTGGTTGCGTATGGCGACCGCCGACAGGTTGAGCAAGGCAATCACCAGCACCAGCAACAGCGCGGTGGCGTACACCAGCGGCCTTGCCGCCTCGACATTGGGGCTCTGGAAACCCACGTCATAAATATGAAAGCCCAGGTGCATGATCTTCTGGTCCAGATGCAGGTACGGGTAGTTGCCGTCCACCGGCAGGGCCGGTGCCATCTTGACCACGCCCACCAGCATCAGCGGCGCCACTTCGCCGGCCGCGCGGGCCACGGCCAGGATCAACCCGGTCATGATGGCCGGGCTGGCCATGGGCAGGACGATCCGCCACAGGGTTTCGGCCTTGGTGGCGCCCAGCGCCAGCGAGCCTTCGCGCAGGCTCAGCGGAATCCGCGCCAGGCCCTCTTCGGTCGAGACGATCACCACCGGCACGGCCAGCAGCGCCAGGGTCAGCGATGCCCAGAGCAGGCCCGGGGTGCCGAAGGTCGGCGCCGGCAATGCTTCGGGGAAAAACAGGCGGTCCAGCGAGCCGCCCAGCACATAGACGAAAAAGCCCAGGCCGAACACGCCATAGACAATGGCCGGCACCCCGGCGAGGTTATTCACCGCGATCCGGATCAGGCGCGTCACCAGGCCCTGACGGGCATATTCACGCAGGTAGACCGCTGCCAGCACGCCGAACGGGGTGACGATCACGGCCATGATCATGGTCATCATCACGGTGCCGAAAATGGCCGGAAAGATTCCGCCCTCGGTGTTGGCTTCACGCGGCTCGTCGCTGAGGAACTCCCAGAGCTTCTGGCCATAGAAACCGGCCTTGGCCGCCACGCTCATGGCATTGGGCTGATAGGCATGTACTACCTTGCCCAGGTCGATCTCGACCTGGCGGCCTTCGGCATCGCGAGCCGTCAGGCTGTCGCGTGAAATGGCCTGGCGCAGCTCGGCCAGACGCATCTCGGCCTCGCTGTAGCGTGCTTGCAGCTCGGCCCGCTCGGCAGCCATGTCAGCCTGGGCGATGGGATCGAGGCCGCCGTTCGCTTCCAGATGGCGGGTTTGCAGGCGCAGGCGCTCGAAGCCGTGGTTGATGGCCACGATGTCTTTCTTTTCCAGGCGGTGCAGCTCGCGGCTCAAGCCCTGCACACGCTGCAGGCGGGCACGCAGTTCCGGCCAGGCTGCCTCACCGTTGGCCAGCACCCGGCCACTTTCCTTGACGTTGACCAGATAGCCGTAGAAGTTGCCCCACTCGCGGCGCTCCAGGGTCATCAGCTCGGCCGGCCTGTCGCGCAGGCTCAGCCACTCACTGACCACCCAGGTGAAATCGTTGCGGGTCAGATCACGGTTGCCGATCTTGAACAGCTCGCGGGTCATGAACTCCGTCCCCTCGGCCGCCACCGGCAACCCGGCGCCCAGCACGCGGGCACGCGGCACCTGCTCGACCTCGACGCGCTCACCGATCAACACCTGCGGCGCCTGGCCGGGCACTTTGTAGTGCGCGCGCACCAGGTCCGCCGGCCAGAAATGCCCCAGCCCTCGTACGGCCAGCAACGTCAGCAGGCCAATGGTCAGGATCACGGCGATGGACACGGCACCGGCGCTCATCCATACGCCGGGCGCACCGCTGCTGATCCAGCGCTTGAGCGGGCTTTTGCGCGGGCCTTGGCGACCGCTGTCGAGAGAATGCTGTTTCACGTAAGTCCAGGTGTCCTCAAAGCGACGAGTATTTCTTGCGCAGGCGCTGGCGAATCAGCTCCGCAAGGGTGTTCATCACAAAGGTGAATATCAACAGCACCAGGGCGGCCAGGAACAGCACCCGATAATGGCTGCCGCCCACTTCCGACTCCGGCATTTCCACCGCGACGTTGGCCGCCAGGGTGCGCATGCCCTCGAACAGGTTCATGTTCATGATCGGCGTATTGCCGGTGGCCATCAGCACGATCATGGTTTCGCCCACGGCGCGCCCCATGCCGATCATCAGGGCCGAAAACAGGCCCGGGCTGGCGGTCAGCAGTACCACACGCGTCAAGGTCTGCCAGGGCGTGGCGCCCAGCGCCAGCGAGCCCAGGCTCAGGCTGCGCGGCACACTGAAGATCGCGTCCTCGGCAATCGAGTAAATATTGGGGATGACCGCAAAGCCCATGGCCAGGCCGACCACCAGGGCATTGCGCTGATCATAGGAGATGCCCAGCTCATCATTGAGCCAGGCGCTCATGTCGCCGCCGAACAGCCAGCCTTCCAGGTGCGGACTGACTGCCAGCGAGCCCCAGCCCACCAGCAGCACCACCGGAATCAGCAAGGCGCTTTCCCAGCCATCGGGCACCCGCAGGCGCACGGCGTCAGGCAACCGGCTCCACAGGTAGCCCGCCAGCAGGATGCCGACCGGCGTCAGCAGCAACAGGCTGAAGATGCCGGGCAGGTGCGCTTCCAGGTACGGCGCCAGAAACAGCCCGGCGAAAAAGCCCAGGATCACCGTCGGCATCGCTTCCATCAGCTCGATCACCGGCTTGACCTTGCGGCGCATGCCCGGCGCCATGAAATAGGCGGTGTAGATGGCCGCGGCAATGGCCAGCGGCGCGGCCAGCAACATCGCGTAGAAGGCGGCCTTGAGCGTGCCGTAGGTCAGCGGCGCCAGGCTCAGTTTGGGCTCGTAGTCACTGTTGGCGGCGGTCGATTGCCAGACATGCCGGGGCTCGTCATAGCCTTCGTACCAGACCTTGTCCCACAGCGCGCTCCAGGAAATTTCCGGGTGCGGGTTGTCCAGGCTCAGCGCCTGCAGCGTGCCGGGGGTTTCGATCAGCAGGCGGTTGGCGCGGGGCGACAAGGTCAGCAGGCCGGCACTGTCGGCCACTTTCTCGACCAGCAAGGTTCGATGCGCGGTGCTGTGGAACACCCCCAGCCGACCGGCGCTGTCCAGGGCGATAAAGCCCTTGCGCCGCTGCTCGGCCCGGATCTGCACGATCGGGGCATTGTCGAGGTGAAAGTCGCGAATGCGCATGAAACGCGGCTCTTCGTCAGTGTCACGGGCCATGAACCACTGGCTGATCCCGCCACGCGAATCGCCGAACAGCAACGACACCCCGCCGGTCAGCTGGGTGCTGGCGGTGATTTCGGCGTTGGCGTTTTCCAGCAGCTTGTAGCGGCCGTTGAGGGTGCGGTCCAGCAGGCTGAAGACATCGGCCTGCGCCCGACCGTTGATCACGTACAGCCATTGCTGGCGCGGGTCGATGTACAGCGCCTTGACCTCGGCCGACAGCTGCGGCAATTCGATGCGGCGCTGCTCGCGGGTGACCTCGCCGGTCAGCGGGTTCTCGCCGATTTCCAGCGCCTGGACATGCAACTGTGTACCGCTGGCGCCGGCCAGGCGCAGGTGAGTGCCGTTGACGCTGACCGTGACATGGTCGATGGCCTGGCCCTGCTCACCCAGCACGAACGGCGCCTGGCCATACGGCCAGGCAATGGCCGGGGTAATCAGCTTCTGGTTACCGGGGTACGTGACCTGGTATGCATGGCGGAACACCATGACCTGGCCGTTGGACAGGCCCATGGCAATCAGCGGCGTGCCGGGCTGGTCCTTGCCGATGGCGGTGACGCTCACCCCGGGCGGCAGCGGCAGATCGACCCGCTTGAGTTCAGTGCCGTTGGTGGCATCGAAGAAAATCGCCTGGCCCCGGGCAGAAACGCGCATGCCGACCTGGTTCTGCTCCTCGATGCTGATCATCAGCGGTTGTCCGGCCTCAGGCAGCCAGGCCGTTTGCAGGGTCGTGGCATCGTGCAGGCTGGCGCCCTTGAACAACGGCGCAACCACCCAGGCCAGGTAGAAGAAGATCAGGGTAATGGCGGCCAGCACGGCAAGGCCACCGACCGCGACGTACCAGCCGGTCAGACGATTGCCGAGCGCCCGCAGGCGGCGCTTGCGCTGCATCGCGGGAGTATTGAAGTCAATGCCTTCGGGGGCTGAACTACGATTCATCGGATCCTGTTCGACTGGTTCTTTGCGCCTGAACGCCACATGACAGAAAAATTGCAGAATTTTGACAACGACAAGGTGCAACCGCCTCTGAACCGCATCTCAACGAGCGCCGGTGACAGGCGCTTGCAGCCCCAGGTCCGCCAGTGCTTTTGCGACAACCGGCTCCGGCAGGGGAATGTAACCATCCTTGATCACCACTTCCTGGCCCTGGCGCGACAGTATCAGCTTCAGAAATTGCGCCTCCAGCGGTGCCAGCGCTGTATTGGGTGCCTTGTTGACATACACATACAAAAAACGTGACAGCGGGTAGCTGCCATTGAGGGTATTGGCCTCGTTGTCTTCGACGAAGTCACTGCCTGCCTCGCGGGCCAGGGCCAGCGTCTTGACGCTGGAGGTCTTGTAGCCGATCCCCGAATAACCGATGCCATTGAGCGAGCTGCTGATGGCACTGACCACCGAAGCCGAGCCCGGCTGCTCATTGACGTTGGCCTTGAAGTCACCTTTGCACAGTGCTTCTTCCTTGAAATAACCATAAGTGCCGGACACCGAATTGCGCCCGAACAGCTGGATCTGCTTGCCGGCCAGGCTGCCTGTGACACCCACGTCGCCCCAGGTCAGGGCCTGGTGCCTGGCGCCGCACAGGCGGGTGGCCGAGAAAATCGCATCGAGCTGCTGCAAGGTCAGGCCCTGGATCGGGTTGTCCTTGTGCACGAACACCGCCAGGGCATCGACCGCCACGGGCACCGCCGTCGGCTTGTAGCCGTGTTTCTGCTCGAAAGCCGCGACCTCACCATCTTTCATCCGGCGGCTCATCGGCCCCAGGCTCGCCGTGCCCTCGGTCAGTGCCGGAGGCGCGGTGGAAGAACCGGCGGCCTGGATCTGGATGTTCACGCCCGGGTATTCACGCTTGTAGGCCTCGGCCCACAAGGTCATCAGGTTGGCCAGGGTGTCGGAGCCGATGCTCGACAACGTGCCGGAGACACCGCCGACACGGGCATACGGCGCAATCGCAGGATCGACAGCCGCCACGGTCTGCGTGGCGCCCGCCAGGGTGGCCACGAACGACAAGGCCACTGTCCAATGCTTGAGTGTCATGCCCCGCGCTCCCGGCAAATGCCTACCCATGACGCCCTGCCTGCAGGACGGATGACTACTGTATGAACTGATTATGACAATAAGATGAAAAAGGGCTGTCACCTGACAAGGAGACAGCCCTTTCGCAAGCGTGCGTCGTATACCTGCAATCAGCGTTTCTTCGCCAACAGGAACACGCCAAGGCCGATGCCCAGCACACTCAGCGCCGCGACATACCACGAAGGTCCCATCGGGCTCTGCTTGACCAGCAGGGTCACGACCATCGGGGTCAGGCCGCCAAAGATCGCATAGGCCAGGTTGTAGGAGAACGACAGCCCCGAGAACCGCACCACGGCCGGGAAGGCCTTGACCATTACATAAGGCACCGCACCGATGGTGCCGACAAAGGCGCCGGTCACCGCATAGAGCGGGAACAGCCACTCGGGGTGGGCGCCGAGCATGTGGTAGAAGGTCCAGGAGCTGGCCAGCAGGCCGGTGCAGCCGACGATGAACACCCAGCCGGCGCCGAAGCGATCAGCCAGGAGGCCGGCCACCACGCAACCGATGCTCAGGAACACAATGGCCAGGCTGTTGGCCTTGAGCGCCGTCGCCGCCGGAAAACCGAAGCCGGTCTGCAGGAAGGTCGGGGTCATCAGGATCACCACCACGATGCCGGCCGACAGCAGCCAGGTCAGCAGCATCGACAACACCACCGAACCGCGATGGTCACGCAACACCGTCTTGAGTGGCACTTCGGCGGCCAGCGCCTTGCGCTGCTGCAATTCGGCGAATACCGGCGTTTCGTGCAGCATCCGGCGCAGATAGACGCCCATCAGGCCGAACACCCCGCCCAACAGGAACGGAATCCGCCAGGCGTAGTCCGACACCTCGGTGGCGGAGTAAATGCTGTTGATCAGCGTGGCCACCAGCGAGCCGAGCAGGATACCCGCCGTCAGGCCGGCGGTCAGGGTGCCACAGGCATAGCCTATGTAACGGGCCGGCACATGCTCGGAGACGAACACCCAGGCGCCCGGCACCTCGCCACCGATGGCTGCGCCCTGGATCACGCGCATCAGCAGCAGCAATACCGGCGCCCACAGGCCGATCTGCGCATAGGTCGGCAGCAAGCCCATGATCAGCGTCGGCACCGCCATCATGATGATGCTCAGGGTGAACATCTTCTTGCGCCCCAGCAGGTCACCGAAGTGGGCCATCACGATGCCGCCCAGGGGCCGGGCCAGGTAACCGGCGGCAAAGATGCCGAAGGTCTGCATCAGGCGCAGCCATTCAGGCATGTCGGCGGGGAAGAACAATTTGCCGACCACAGCGGCAAAGAACACGAAGATGATGAAGTCGTAGAATTCCAGGGCGCCACCCAGGGCCGACAGCGACAGGGTTTTGTAGTCGCTGCGGGTCAAAGGGCGCGAAGGCGGCGCGGAACTCGAAGTTACAGAGGACATGACAAGGCTTCTCTCGGGTACTTTCTATGAGGGGCGTGCGACGGCAACGCTGACTGCGATGCGGTGGCGCGCAGAAGCGAATGTCCGGGGCAATCGTGCGGGTGGGCATCAAAATTGCCTGTACGAGTAGTCTTGTTACCGGTACGGGTCAGGCAAGATAGCAAAATGTTGCAAAAAACTCATGGTAACGGGCGATGACTGTTACAAATGAGACCTGGACGGTCGTCGCACAGGGCCACGACCGATATACTCGCCACACCCTCGGGGTGTTGTGCCAAAGCGGTTCTATGGTCTGGCGGGGCTCTTTCCGGCAGGTTTGCACAGAGCAGTTTTGGCAGAAAATCCCTTCCGCCATTTATGAGAGTCATGGGTCAGAGGCACCCCAGGCATGATCGAGCTTGAACAAGAAGATCCAACCCCGCAGGGCGATCTGGCCTTGCAAATTACTGCATTGCCACGTGAAACCAACGGTTTCGGCGATATCTACGGTGGCTGGCTGGTGTCGCAGATGGACCTGGCGGGCACGGCCATGGCCAGCAAGATTGCCGGCGGCCGGGTGGCCACGGTCGCCATCGACCGCATGGCCTTCCTGGTGCCGGTGGCGGTGGGCGAACAGCTGACCTTCTATACCCGCACCCTGGAAGTGGGCCGCAGCTCGATCAAGATGCAGGTCGAGGTGTGGAGCGACGACCCGCTGACCAGCGAGTGGCGCAAGGTGACCGAGGCAGCCTTTGTGTTCGTGGCCATAGACCGCACCGGTCGGACCCGCTCGGTGCCCAGGCGCTGAGAGGACCACAAAGCCGGCCGTTGGCGCTAAACTCGATCGTTTTGGCACAGCCTGTAGTGGGTGCCTCTGAAAACACAGGCCGTTTTTAGAGGTGTCCTGTTGCCCCTGACCTTTGAGTGAGCCCTCCTTATGCCGACGCCCCAGGTTGAATCCGTTACCTTCGATGAGTTGAACTGCTGGCGCATCCGCCATGGCACTGCCGAACTGCTGGTCGCCCAGCAAGGCGCGCACATCCTCAGTTATCAGGTCGACGGCCAGGCGCCGCTGGTCTGGTTCAACGACAGCGCCATTTTCAAGCAAGGCACGCCCATCCGCGGCGGCGTGCCGGTGTGCTGGCCGTGGTTCGGCAACCTGGCCCGCAACCCTGACAGCGTCCAGGCCATGCGCCAGAGCAGCGAGCCGGCCAACGCCCACGGCGAAGCGCGCATCCTGGACTGGCAACTGCTGGGGATCGGCGAGGATGGCGACGCCCTGCTGATCGACTTCATCCTGCCCCAGGCCGAAGGCCAGTTGCCGGGCTGGCCGCACAACGTCGGCCTGAAACTCAGTATCCGCCTGGACCATGCCTTGAACATCAGCCTGGTCAGCTACAACGGCGGTCCCGATGAAGTCACCCTCAGCCAGGCGCTGCACACCTACTTCAAGGTCAGCGACGTGCGCCAGGTCAGCCTGCAAGGCGTCGACGGCCTGCGCTATATCGAGACCCTGGAAAACTGGGAAGAACGCCAGCAGGCGGGTGACCTGACCTTCGCCGCCGAGACCGACCGCATCTACCTCGACACCCCGAACGTGCTGGCCATCAATGACCCGGGCCTGAACCGTCGCATCCTGATCCAGACCCATGGTTCGAGCTCGGCGGTGGTCTGGAACCCGTGGGAAACCCGCGCCAGGGCCTTGCCCGACATGGCCGATGATGGCTGGCAGGGAATGCTGTGCGTCGAAACGGCCAATGTCATGAGCGACGTGGTGACCCTGGCACCGCAGGCCATGCACGTGTTGAGCGTCAGCCTGTGGAGTGAACCGCTTTAATCCGCAAGGCCGGCACACGTGCTGCGTCTGTCCCATCGCCATCGCCGGCAAGCCGCCTCCCACAGTCCGGTGCCAGGCACCAGACCTTGGGCGACATCAATCCTGTGGGAGGGGGCTCTGCCCCGGGCGGCGATCCGACGATGGGGCCAGCAAGGCAATACACCTGCTGCGCCTGTCACATAGCCATCGCCGGCAAGCCGCCTCCCACAGTCCGGTGCCAGGCACCAGACCTTGGGCGACATCAATCCTGTGGGAGGGGACTCTGCCCCGGGCGGCGATCCGACGATGGGGCCAGTGCTGCCAGACCCACCTGTCGGCGCTGTACCGCAGCCCGGAATCACAGGTCCGATTCGACCACAACCCGGACCTTCGAGGCCTCCATCGCGTAGGCGGCATCGGCCAGATCGTTACTGATCTTCTCGACCTTGAGGGTGCCTACGACCCACAACGGCGTGTAGATGTCGTCCAGCTTCAGCCCCTTGGGGTAGCGCACCAGCACCAGTTGGTTGGGCGGCGGTGGCGGCACATGAATACACGCACCCGGGTAAGGCACCAGGAAAAACAGCGTGCTGTGGCCCTTGGCGTCGGTTTCCAGCGGCACCGGGTAGCCACCCAGGCGAATCGTCTTGCCGTTCATGGCCGCGACCGTCTTGGCCGAATACATCACCGCCGGCAGGCCCTTGCTCTGCTTGAGCCCGCCCTTGCTGTCAAAGGTGCCCAGCGTTTCCGGTGAGTTGTGCTCGATCTCTGGCATCGCTTCCAGGGCGCGCTGATCCGACGCCGGCATCAATTCCAGCCAGTCGGTTTCAGGAAGTTCGGCGAAAACCGGCGCAGACAACAACACCAGGGTCAGCAACAGGAGGCGGCGCATCGAAAAGCTCGGCAAGGCAAGGGAGAGCCGCGCATTCTAGTCCCCTGCACCTGCAAAGCAGAGGACCGGAATGCCAGGTTTCATGATTTCTTTTTAATCATGCCGTAGATCACCAGCAGGATGATCGCACCGACCAGTGCACCGAAGAAGCCGGCACCCTCGCCTGCCCGGTAGATGCCCAGTGCCTGACCGCCGTAGGTGGCCGCCAGCGAGCCGGCAATGCCCAGCACGATGGTCATGATCCAGCCCATGCTGTCATCGCCCGGCTTCAGAAAGCGCGCCAGCAGGCCCACGATCAAGCCGATAAAGATAGTCCCGATAATCCCCATAGCGTTTTCCCTCGTCTCAGTTGGCCATGCCAACACCAGATAACGGCATTGGCTTACCGCTATCTGAGGATGAGGGACGCGGATGGTTCCGGCCGATCCCGGACGCAATTACCGAGGGTCAACCTTTGACCAGCGCCTGCACCTGCCTGACCTGGCGATCAAGGGTGGCACGGTCAGCGCTGCGCACGGTAGCGTGACCGACCTTGCGGCCGGCCTTGAAGGCCTTGCCGTAGTGGTGCAGGTGGCAATCCTCTACCGCCAGCACTGCCTCGGCCGCCGGCACTTCACCGATGAAATTGATCATCGCGCTCTCGCCCACCTTCGCGGTGGAGCCCAGCGGCAGGCCGGCCACAGCACGCAGATGGTTCTCGAACTGGCTGCACTCGGCGCCTTCGGTGGTCCAGTGCCCGGAGTTATGGACCCGTGGCGCGATTTCGTTGGCCTTCAGGCCACCGTCGACCTCGAAGAACTCGAACGCCAGCACCCCGACATAGTCGAGCTGCTGGAGCACACGGCCCGCGTAGTCCTGGGCCAGCGCCTGCAACGGATGGTCGGTGCTGGCGATCGACAGGCGCAGGATGCCGCTGTCGTGGGTGTTGTGCACCAGCGGATAGAAGCAGGTCTGGCCATCACGGCCGCGCACGGCAATCAGCGACACTTCACCGCTGAACGGCACGAAGCCTTCCAGCAGGCAGGGCACGCTGCCCAGTTCAGCGAAGGTGCCGGTGACATCGGCCTGGCTGCGCAGGACCTTCTGGCCCTTGCCGTCATAGCCCAGGGTACGGGTCTTGAGCACCGCCGGCAGGCCGATGCGGGCCACGGCGGCGTCCAGGTCGGCCTGCGACTGGATGTCGGCGAACTCGGGGGTCGGAATCCCCAGGTCCTTGAACATGCTCTTTTCGAACCAGCGGTCACGCGCGATGCGCAGCGACTCGGCGCTCGGGTAGACCGGCACGAACTGCGACAGGAACGCCACGGTTTCGGCCGGCACGCTTTCGAACTCGAACGTCACCAGGTCGACTTCGTCGGCCAGCTGGCGCAGGTGATCCAGATCGCCGTAATCGGCCCGCAGGTGCTCGCCCAGAGCGGCCGCACAGGCATCCGGCGCAGGGTCCAGAAAGGCGAAGTTCATCCCCAGCGGAGTGCCCGCCAGGGCCAACATGCGACCCAACTGGCCGCCACCGATAACACCGATCTTCATGGAAAACACCTCAAGCGATGCGCGGGTCCGGATTGTCCAGGACGGTTTCTGTCTGCTCGGTACGGAACTGCTTGAGCGCGGCATGGAACTGCGGGTGCCTGCCGCCCAGGATGCTGGCCGACAGCAGCGCGGCGTTGATGGCGCCGGCCCGGCCGATGGCCAGGGTCGCGACCGGAATGCCGGCGGGCATCTGCACGATCGACAGCAGCGAGTCGACACCCGACAGCATCGACGACTGCACTGGCACACCCAGGACCGGCAGGTGCGTCTTGGCGGCGCACATGCCCGGCAGGTGAGCGGCGCCACCGGCCCCGGCGATGATCACTTCGATGCCACGGCCCTCGGCCTCTTCGGCGTACTGGAACAGCAAGTCAGGCGTGCGGTGCGCAGACACCACTTTGACTTCGTAGGGAATGCCGAGCTTTTCCAGCATATCGGCGGTGTGGCTAAGGGTGGACCAATCGGACTTGGAGCCCATGATCACGCCAACCAGTGCACTCATCGTCGTGCCTCTTCCATCGGGCGCCCGCAGGCGCGTCTAAAAACAACAAGCCACGCAGGAATCCCGGCGTGGCTTGTTGTACGAAAAATGACCGGTCAGGCCGGCCAAAGGCCGCGCAGTATACCTCAAAGTGCAGAAACAAAAGCACCTTGTACGACCATCTGTCCACAGCGCCACTCAAGGGCCGGAACAATCCTGCAAGGCGGATGGGCGGCGCTCATCAAACACAAAATAAATTATGGATGTCATTGGCTATTAAATTCCCCCGTAGACGCCACAAATTTACGACTGCTACCCAGTCCGGGATCTATGAAACGCCACAAATTTACGACTGCTAACGCAGCCGGTCGCGGGCAAGCGCGCTCCTACAAAACGCTCTGCCATCGCCTACCAAAACTGACTGCGCGGCGCTCTGGCGGCACGGGGCCGCCCCCGGTGCGCAGCGCTCGCAAAATTGATGGAGCGCCACAAATTTACGGCTGTGAACACATTCGAAATTTACGAAACGCCACAAATTTACGACTGCTGCGCAGCCGGTCGCGGGCAAGCGCGCTCCTACAAAACGTTCTGCCATCGCCTACCGAAACTGACTGCGCGGCGCTCTGGCGGCACGGGGCCGCTCCCGATTAGGTGACACCCACGCGGACAAACGCCCGCAGTCACTGAAATGGAGTTCACAGACAATGCTGTACAGATACCACGCTCTTCTGTTGTGCCTGGCCTTATGCCTGGACGCCGCCGCTCAGGCCGTCCCTCGACCCACGTCGCTTGATCAGGTCGACGGCCCCGCCCCGCTGCGCCCGATCGTGCTGACCCTGTTTCTTCACGACCAGCTCACCCGTCAGGAAGTGAGCGACCTCAATGACGGCTACCTTGGCTGGTTCATCAAGGAGGTCACCGATATCACCGGACGACGGGTCAATGTGCTGTCCATTACCGGTCAGCCCGGTTACACCGACTTCGGTTATCGGCTCGGTGACGGCATACAGACGTTGCAAGCCTGGAAGGAACGTGTGCTCGATTATGTCGATCGCCATAACCTGCCCAGGCCCGGCCGGTATCACAAGTATGTATTGGTGACCCGCCACAGGCTGACGTCCGACATTCTGGGGATCTCGTTTTCCACCCAGGGTGTGGCCATTGCGTCATTGCGATCCTGGAGCACCATTGCCCATGAAGTGGGCCATACACTGGGGGCCCTTCATGAAAATGCGCAGACCCGCTACACACCGGGCCTCCCCTGCCAGACCCTTATGGCCCCAACCGAATCACTGATCCTGCCCAGTTGCTATGTCTTCAGCGACAGCAATCGCAAGGCTATAAAGGCTTACCTCGACAAGCCGTAGGCCGGCGGAAAAACCGGTCAGCCGCGCACCTCGCCAGGCGGGGCCGTGCCGCTTTCCAGCTTGCGCCACAGCAGGCGCACATTGGCCTTGCGCACCAGGGCGCAGCGGTACAGGCGGATTTCCAGCGGTACATGCCACTGCGCCCCGCCACACACCACCAGTTCGCCGCGCTCAAGCTCGGCGCGCATGCTCAGGCGCGGCACCCAGGCAATACCCAAGCCTTCCATGGCCATGCACTTGAGGCTTTCGGCCATGGCAGTCTCGTACACGGTGGTAAAGCGCAGGTTGCTCTGGCGCAGCAGCAGGTTCACCGAACGGCCCAGGAACGCGCCGGCGCTGTAGGCCAGCAGCGGCACGCTGTGGCCGTTGTCCAGGTCGTACAAGGGCTGGCCGTGTTCGTCGGCGGCGCAGACCGGCAGCATCTCGCTGTGCGCCAGATGCAGCGACGGAAAGATCTCGGCGTCCATCTGCAGCGCCGCATCGGGGTCATAGAAGGCCAGCATCAGGTCGCAGCCGCCTTCACGCAGCGCATGCACCGCCTCGCCCACATTGGTGGCCACCAGCCGGGTGGCGATGTTCAGCCCGTCGTTGCGCAATTGCGCGATCCAGCGCGGAAAGAACCCCAGCGCCAGGGAGTGGGCAGCGGCCACCTGGATCACCTCGCCCTGCCCGCCTTCCAGATGATGCAGATGGCGGACCACCTCCCCCAGTTGCTCGACCACGGTCCGTGCCGTGACCAGGAACAACTGTCCGGCGGCGGTCAGTTCGATCGGCGTCCGTGAACGGTTGACCAGCACCAGGCCCAGGGCCGCTTCAAGGCTGCGAATGCGCCGGCTGAAGGCCGGCTGGGTAACGAAACGACGTTCGGCCGCCTGGGAAAAACTGCGGGTCGCGGCCAGTGCGCTGAAGTCCTCCAGCCATTTGCTTTCCAGGTTCATTGCGTCCTCCCGGACATCGTTTGAGACACAATCATCGTCGAGTCACACGACATTATGCCGTTGTTGCATGGGGCAGTGTGTAACAGCATTAGTCAAGATTTGCCCAGAGGCCCACTATCGCGCTGTTCCGGCATCATTCATGCCTTTCCTGAGATGAGTTCTATCATGTCCTCGCCTGCATCATCGCGTATCGAAAAAGACCTGCTGGGTGTCCTCGAAGTACCGGCCAACGCCTACTACGGCATCCAGACCCTGCGAGCGGTGAACAACTTTCACCTCTCCGGCGTTCCTCTTTCGCATTATCCGAAACTGGTCGTGGCCCTGGCCATGGTCAAGCAGGCGGCCGCCGATGCCAACCATGAGCTCGGCCATCTCGACCAGGCCAAGCACGCGGCCATCAGCGAAGCCTGTGCCCGCCTGGTACGCGGCGATTTCCACGACCAGTTCGTGGTCGACATGATCCAGGGCGGCGCCGGCACCTCGACCAACATGAACGCCAACGAGGTCATCGCCAACATTGCCCTGGAAGCAATGGGCCATGAAAAAGGCGAGTACAAGTACCTGCACCCCAACAACGACGTGAACATGGCGCAGTCGACCAACGACGCCTACCCGACGGCCATCCGCCTGGGCCTGCTGCTCGGTCACGACGCCCTGCTGGCCAGCCTGGACAGCCTGATCAATGCCTTCAGCGCCAAGAGCGAAGAATTCAGCCACGTCCTGAAAATGGGCCGCACCCAGTTGCAGGACGCGGTGCCCATGACCCTGGGCCAGGAGTTCCACGCCTTCGCCACCACCCTGACCGAAGACCTCAACCGCCTGCGCAGCCTGGCGCCGGAGCTGCTGACCGAAGTCAACCTGGGCGGCACCGCGATCGGCACCGGCATCAACGCCGACCCGCGCTACCAGAACCTGGCCGTGCAGCGCCTGGCGACCATCAGCGGCCAGCCGCTGGTGCCGGCCGCCGACCTGATCGAAGCCACCTCCGACATGGGCGCCTTCGTGCTGTTCTCCGGCATGCTCAAGCGTACCGCGGTGAAGCTGTCGAAGATCTGTAACGACCTGCGCCTGCTGTCGAGCGGCCCGCGTACCGGCATCAACGAAATCAACCTGCCACCGCGCCAGCCCGGCAGCTCGATCATGCCCGGCAAGGTCAACCCGGTGATCCCGGAGGCGGTCAACCAGGTGGCGTTCGCCATCATCGGCAACGACCTGGCGCTGACCATCGCGGCCGAAGGCGGCCAACTGCAACTGAACGTGATGGAGCCGTTGATCGCCTACAAGATCTTCGACTCGATCCGCCTGTTGCAACGCGCCATGGACATGCTGCGCGAACACTGCATCGTCGGCATCACCGCCAACGAGCAACGCTGCCGCGAGCTGGTCGAGCACTCGATCGGCCTGGTCACCGCGCTGAACCCTTACATCGGCTACGAGAACTCCACCCGTATCGCCCGCATCGCCCTGGAAACAGGCCGTGGCGTGCTGGAACTGGTGCGTGAAGAAGGCCTGCTCGACGACGACGTACTCGCCGACATCCTGCGCCCGGAAAACATGATCGCGCCGCGCCTGGCGCCGCTGAAAGCCTGATATGCAGGCTCGATACACATTGATCACCAGGCTGAGGGCCTAGACCCCCCTCGACCTTTTGAGGGTCTGGAGCCGTGGCTTCAGGCCCTTTTTTTGAATATCGGATTCCGGATCTCAAGGAGGAAATCCAGGTTCGTTACACCGCTTTCGTACTGCCTTGACGAAAGCATTCGTCCGAATGCCGCAGATGAATATTCAGATACACAAGAAAGCGGCTACAGACGTTGACTATTTGCACCGGTATAGTGCGCCCCCTCAAAAAGTAGCGAGGAAATAATAAGATGCTGGAATTCATGAACCACGTGCTGGAAGTCACCAACGACTTCCTGTCCGGAAAAGTACTGATCGTACTCATTGTCGGCCTAGGCGGTTACTTCACCATCCGCTCACGCTTCGTGCAGTTCCGTCATTTCCTCCACATGTTCGCCGTGTTTCGCGACAGCCTGCGCAGCAGCTCGGGTCAGTTGAGCTCGTTCCAGGCGCTGATGCTCAGCCTGGCCGGTCGTGTCGGTGCGGGTAACATCGCCGGTGTCGGCCTGGCCGTGACCCTCGGGGGTCCTGGCGCGGTGTTCTGGATGTGGGTCACCGCTCTGGTGGGCATGTCCAGCAGCTTCATCGAGTGCTCCCTGGCGCAGCTGTACAAGCGCAAGGACTCCGAAGGCCAGTACCGTGGCGGCCCGTCGTATTACATCCAGTACGGCCTGGGCAAGCGCTGGCTGGGCAAGGTCATGGCCGTGCTGCTGTTGATCACCTTCGGCTTCGCCTTCAACGGCCTGCAATCGCACGCCGTCACCGACTCGCTCAATGGTGCCTTCGGCATCGACCACAAGATCACCGGCATCTGCCTGGCGATCCTGCTGGGCCTGGGTTTCATCGGCGGCATCAAGCGCATCGCGGCCATCTCCGACCTGCTGGTCCCGGTCAAGACCCTGATCTACATCGCCGTGACCGTCTACGTCATCGCCCTGCAGATCGAACACGTACCGGGCATGCTGATGACCATCGTCAAGAGCGCCTTCGGCCTTGACCCGGTATTCGGCGGCCTGATCGGCAGCGCCATCGTCATGGGCGTCAAGCGCGGCGTGTTCGCCAACGAAGCCGGTCTTGGCAGTGCGCCGAACGTGGCCGCCGTCGCCCAGGTCGAGCACCCGGTTGCACAAGGTGTGGTCCAGGCATTCAGCGTGTTCCTCGACACTTTCGTGATCTGCACCTGCACCGCCTTGCTGATCCTGCTGTCGGGCATCTACGACGTCGGCTACAGCGGCAACGGTATTGTCCTGGCGCAAAACTCGCTGGCCGCCGTGGTGGGTGACTGGGGCCGGATCTTCATCAGCGTGGCCCTGGCGCTGTTCGTGTTCACCTCGATCCTCTACAACTACTACCTGGGTGAAAACAGCCTGCGCTTCCTGTTCGGCGAGAAGGTCAAGGCCATCGTCGCCTACCGCGTGCTCGTCCTGGTGCTGATCCTGTGGGGTTCGATGGTCAACCTCAACACCGTGTTCGCCTTCGCCGACATCACCATGACCCTGCTGGCCTTCGTCAACCTGATCGCCCTGGCCATGCTGTTCAAGGTCGCCATGCGCGTGCTGCGTGACTACGATGACCAGCGCAAGGCCGGCATCAAGACCCCGGTGTTCGACTCCAGCAAATTCCCCGACCTGGACCTGGACCGCAATGCCTGGCCAGCCAACCCAGGGCTGAAACCCCAGGTCAAGACTGGCGAAGCCGTCGACCCTGTCCCCAGCGCCCGTTAACCCATAAGGAAAAGAACCATGACGCATGACATTCATCAACCCGCTCAGCGCGTGATGGTTCTTTACACCGGGGGCACGATCGGCATGCAGGCCAGCGCCAACGGCCTGGCACCGGCGTCGGGTTTCGAGGCACGCATGGCCGCGCAACTGGCCGATCGGCCTGAGACCGTCGTGCCGTCGTGGCGCTTTCGCGAGATGGCGCCACTGATCGACAGCGCCAACATGAGCCCGGCCTACTGGCTGCGCCTGCGTGCTGCGGTGATCGAGGCGGTGGATGAAGGCTGCGACGCGGTACTGGTGCTGCACGGCACCGATACCCTGGCCTACAGCGCGGCGGCGTTGAGCTTCCAGTTGCTGGGCCTGGAAGCACCGGTGGTGTTCACCGGCTCCATGCTGCCGGCCGGCGTGGCCGACAGCGATGCCTGGGAAAACGTCAACGGCGCCTTGCAGGCCTTGGGCGGCGGTCTGTCGACAGGCGTACACCTGTATTTTCATGGCGAAACCCTCGACCCGACCCGTTGCGCCAAGATCCGCAGTTTCGGTCGCCATCCGTTTGCCGCCCTGCAACGCCTGCATGGCGGCCAGCCGGTGACAAACCTGCCTGACGCGCTGCACTACCGGCAGGTGAAGACCGAGGCCTCGATTGCGGTGCTGCCGCTGTTTCCAGGCCTGGGCATCGCCCAGCTGGATGGCCTGATCGACAGCGGTATCCGGGGCCTGGTGCTGGAATGCTTCGGCAGCGGCACCGGCCCCAGCGACAACCCGGACTTCCTCGCCAGCCTCAAGCGGGCGCAGGACAGCGGGATTGTCGTGGTGGCGATCACCCAATGCCATCAAGGTGGTGTCGAGCTGGACATCTACGAAGCCGGCAGCCGCCTGCGTGGCGCCGGCGTCCTGTCCGGTGGCGGCATGACCCGTGAAGCCGTCCTGGGCAAGTTGCAGGCCCTGCTGGGCAGCGGCTTGCCGGTGGACGACGTCCGCCGCCTGGTCGAACTCGACCTGTGCGGCGAACTTCGCTGACCGGACGCGCCTGAAACCTCGTCATCGCCAGCAGAGCTGCCTCCCACAGGTCTTGTGTCAGGCCCGAAATCCAAGGCGAAATCCAACTGGTGGGAGGCGGCTTGCCGGCGATGAGGCCAGCAAGGCCTATACACCTGCTGCGCCTGTCACGCAGCCATCGCCAGCAGAGCTGCCTCCCACAGTCTGATGCCAGGCCCGAAATCCAGGGCCACATCAAACCGGTGGAAGGCTCTACCTGCCTTGGCGCCTTAGAATCCGTGCAAGTGACTCTTCAACTGATCGTGCAGCAGGAACGCCAGCAGCACGCCCAGCAGCATGGCGCCTATATCCAGCGCCCGCGACTTGCCCCATAGCGGGGTGCGTTCGCGCAGGTTGAAATACCAGGGGCCGGTGCACGACACCAGGCCCATGCCCAGCAGCAGTACGGCACCGACAAAGCCCAGCGGGCTTGCGTCCAGCGCGCGCTCGCCATTGAGCGGCGGCACGATCATCCAGTACAGCCAGCCCAGTGCCGCTGCCACCAGCGCCAGGCCGATCGGCCACAGCGGGAAGCCCGGCACCAGCGCATCGACCAGGCGCGGCCAGCCGGCCATCCTGGCCAGCATCAGCGGTGTATGGCCGTTGCGGTTCGGCTTCTTGTAGTCCGCGCCCTGCTTGGTCAGCGCACGGACAAATTCGAAATTGCCGGCCAGCACTTCACGGTGCAGCAGCGTCCAGCCCTCTTCGTCCTCATCGGTGACAAGCCCTGGGTTGTCACGCAGGTCCTGCCTGATCGCGTCCAGCGTAGCAACGCACATCGGGTGCTCGCTGTGTTCCAGCTTCGTCAGGGCCTCGCGGTCTTGCGGCGTATCCAGAGTGCGGCTGAAAAACACCGGCGGGTCCTGCCTCACCAGCTCAATGCGCCCGACCTCGCCAAAATCCAGCCCCCAGGCCTGGTCATGCTCGGCGCGCTCGGCCGGCCCCATCTCGCTGCGCAAGCCATCGATGGTGAAGCCGCCGTAGACCCGTCCGCAGCTGACGTACAGCCAGTCGCTCAGGTCGGCAAACGGCACCGAGACACGGTCGCCGGCCTGCAGCGAGGCGACCCAGCGCGGTTCATTGATGAGCACGCCCGTCAGTTGCTCGCCGTTGAAGTCCAGATCGCTCATCCACATGTTTTCCGCCGACGGGATGGACGGATCGTTGGCATCGAGCGCAAAGGCCACCTTGACCGCCGCCAGGTCCACGCCGGTGACGATCCGGCGCCGCTCCCACGACAATTCGCGCCAGAGGAACTTGAACGTCGCCTGGGCGCTGGCCACCGCCGCCGCCGTGGCGTCACTGTTCTCTTGCGTGTAAATGGGCTGGTCAGTCATACGATGGGGCTCCTTGCCCTGTGGTCATGAATCGTCAACGGCTCAGGCCGGCAGCGGCGCCGAGGGCACGTACGGCGTCGGCTCGGCCTGCAACAGGGCATCGAGAGTATTGAGCAACAGGTCATGGCTCATGATCGCCGTGGCCACGGCCGACAGCACCGGCTTGCCGGCTTCATCCTTGATCACGACCTTCTCGGTCCAGGCATTGAGGTCGACACTGCGCAGCTGCGCAACCGGCACCTGGCGACCCTGGAACTCCAGATGGTTGCGGGTCAGGCGTAGCGGCTGGGTGGTGACGCTGAGGAAGTTGCCCACGATGCGCTTGAACCACAGCTGGCCGGTGCCAATGCAGTTGAAGGTCACTGCAGATCCTGCCTGCAAGGCATTGAGCAGCACTGGCAAGCGTTCACGCACATACAGCTCGCGCACCTGCAACTGGAAGTCTTCAAAGCCCTTGAGCGAAGCCGTGACCCGGCGGAACGGTTCGCTGGCATTGCGGCGCCAGGCCACGTTGGTGACCAGGCCGCTGGTCGCGGTCTGGCCCGAGCCGAACAGGTAGAGGTCTTCGATCTCGACATACGGCACGTAGTCTTTCTGCGCGCCGATGACCTGTGCAATGCCGTGCTCATACACTTCATAGGTCGGCCGGCGCAGCTTGCGCTGCGACAGATAGATGCCGAACATGCACGCCGCCACGAACGCCAGGAAGGCGGCGGTGCAGTAGATCATCATGCTCTGGCTGGAAAACTGCATCGTCATGCCGCGACGGCCACTGGACTCGACGATGACCGGGCCGGTGTCGGCCACCGGCAGGATGGTTTGCAGATACAAGACGAAAGCGGCCAGGCCCAGCATGAAAAGGCTGAAGCCCAGGGTAAAGATCAGAAACGCTTTGCCGTGTCTGTAAGTGGCGATCAACTGGCCCGCAGGCTGCGAGGACGACTGCATGATGGTTTTGCTTCCTTGTAAAAACACGTGAAATGCGCGCCTGCCTGGCAATGTTCGGCATCCGGCGCAGCGCGGCGCGAACCCCATGACGTCGTTGATGGCCAATACATGGCCCGCAACGACGGGGCTCCTATTGAGCACAGAACCACCGCTTGGTTCAGCCTCGAAGGCTCTGGGCCACAGGATTGTGACCCGGGTCTCATCGACGGCCTCAGCTGACCCGGCTCTGGCTCTCGACACCGCGCTGCATGGTGCCCAGGTTGTGCTCGATGTTCTCGCACAGGGCCTTCATCTGGATTTCATGTTCGCTGGCCTTGAACGGGCTTTGCAGGTCGGTGCCGATCTTTTCGATGGCCAGCAGCATGAAACCGACCACGGTCGACGCCAGCGGCGTGAACCATTCCAGGGTTTCGACCAGGCCGATCGGTACGATCAGGCAGAACAGGGTGATGAACAACCGTGGAAAGGCCACATAGGGATACGGCAGCGGCGTATTGGCAATGCGCTCCATGCCGCCCTGGCAGTTGGAGATGTCGACCAGGGTCGACTCGATGCGCGCCAGGCGGATGCTGTCCAGGCGCCCGGCCTGGTATTCGCGAGCGATCAGCATTGCCGAGACGCTGAGCAAATCGTTAGGGAAGTTATTGGTTTCATGACGGCGCTCGAACTCTTCAAGCGAGATCAGCCGCTCGACCTCCTCGCCACAGATACCGCCCTTCAAATGCGCCGACAGGCACTTCACATACGCCACATGACGGCGCAGCAGCACGGCCTTGACCGGATTGGGATGCTCTGGATCTTCGTCCTCGATCAGGGTCAGGACCTGGCGGGCGAAGCTGCGCGAGCTGTTGACCAGCGCGCCCCACAGGGTCCGGGCTTCCCACCAGCGGTTATAGGCGCTGGAGTTGCGAAAGCTGGTCAGCACCACCAGCGCCGAACCCAGCAGGGTCAGCGGCATGGCCGGGAAGGAGTATTTGTAATCGAGGAACAGCATGAAATCGACCGTGACGATCACGTCCCAGATCAATAGCCAGAACAGCGACCAGCCCACATAGCCAAACGTCTGGCCGATAAATCTGAATTTCTTGATGATCAAGCTCTGCAAAAGCCACCCCGTCGATTCGCCAAGTGAACGGGGCATCAGTCAAAGCCCCTCACAATTGCAAGAGACTTTGAATGCAAAAAGGGCAGATGGTTCGTTTCAGCAGCCGCTAAGTGTCGGTTTCATGCGCTCACCCGGAAAAAACACCGGCCGCAGGGCAACGCCGATGCAGTTGCCCATGTAGGCCGCGACCACCCACAGCCAGCCATGCAGGCTGCCCGAGGCGATACCGCTGAAGTAAGCGCCGATGTTGCAGCCATAGGCCAGGCGCGAGCCATAACCGAGTAACAGGCCACCGATGATGGCGGCCACCAGCGAACGCCTCGGGATGTCCAGGTTCGGCGCAAAGCGCCCGGCCAGTCCTGCCGCCAGCAGCGCACCGATCATGATGCCGATGTCCATCACCGTGGTAATGTCTTGCCACACCGGCGCGGCCAGTGCCTTGGCATTGCCGGCACTCTGCCAGAACGGCCAGCTGGCCACGTCCACCCCGGCCCCGGTGGCAATCTTCGCGCCCCACAGGGCAAACGCCGAGGTGATGCCCCAGGGACGACCCGCCAGCGCCAGGGTCGCGTAGTTCAACAGCGCCAGGGCCACCGCGCCCCAGACCAGCAACCAGGGCCCGCGCAGAAAACGCTGCCAGCCGCGCAGTTCGCTTTGCACCGGGCCTTCGAGCTGGCTATGACGGCGCTTCTCCAGGTGCACCGACAGCCAGGCAATCAGCGCAAACACGGTCAGGTTGAGCAACAGGGCCGGCAACCAGCCCAGGCTCTTGACCATCGAGATGGCCGGCAGGGACGGCAGGGCGAACCACCAGTGCACATGATGGGTGGCGATCAGCGAACCCAGGATGAAGAACACCAGGGTCACCAGCATGCGCGCATTGCCGCCACCGGCTGTGAAGAGCGTGCCCGACGCACACCCGCCGCCCAGTTGCATGCCGATGCCAAAAATGAACGCGCCGACGATTACCGATACTCCGGCCGGCGCCACCAGGCCGTTGACCGGCTGGCCAAACAGGGTGCCGGCGGCCAGGGTCGGGAAGAACAGCACCACGGCCACCGCCAGCATGACCATCTGCGCCCGCAGCCCGGCGCCACGGCGTTCAAGGATGAACACCCGCCAGGCGGAGGTGAAACCGAACGCCGCATGGTAAAGCGTGACGCCCAGCGCCGCGCCGACCAGCAGCAACATGACCTGGCGCATGCCTACGCTGAGCAGCAGAAACTGCGTGCCCAGCAGCAACAGAAACAAGGCGGCCAACGGCGCGCCAAGCCGGCGCCCGGGCGTGGCCGAAAGCGAATTACTCATGGATTTTTCCAAGCCTGCCAAAAAAGAGCACCGAGTATAAATAGCCCGCCGGCGTTCGGCCCACAATTAACGCATTGGCCACACAGGCCGGGGGTAGGAGACGCCACAAATTTACGACTGCTACCCAGTCCGGGATCTATGAAACGCCACAAATTTACGACTGCTAACGCAGCCGGTCGCGGGCAAGCGCGCTCCTACTGCGATCCGGTGTGTTGTGTAGCTGGCGTTTGCCACGCTTTGCGCAGCCGCGCCAGGGCGTCGGCTATCGCCGGTTCCGGCACGGCGGCAAAGCCCAGTACCAGGCCGGCACGTTCATCGGCCGGCGTGGTCGAGTCCGGCAGCCAGTAATCGCTCAAGGGATTGATCTCCACCCCCACCGCCTCGGCCTGGGCGACCAGTTGCTGCTCGCGGGCCCGGCTGTCGACCTTGACCGCCACATGCAGGCCCGCCACCACCCGCGGCATGGGTTCGCAGCCGGGCACCTCCTGCGGCCAGCCCGCCAGCAAGGCATTGCGCCGGCTCAGGGCGGCGCGTCGCATGCGCCGAATATGCCGCTGGAAGTGCCCCAGGGCGATAAATTGCGCCATGACCGTCTGGGTTACCGCCTCGGAGTGGCGCATGTCCAGCGCCCGCCGCTGGCCGAAGGCCTCGACCAGCGGCGGCGGCAGCACCAGGTAGCCCAGGCGCAGGGCCGGAAAGGCAATCTTGCCGAAGGTGCCCACATACAAGACCCGCCCCTGGCCATCGAGGGCCGCCAGCGGGGCCAGGGGCGCGCCGCTGTAACGGTACTCGCCGTCATAGTCGTCCTCGACGATCCAGCCACCGGTGCGGTGCGCCCAGGCCAGCAATTCAAGGCGCCGTGCCAGACTCATCACCACCCCGGTCGGGTACTGGTGCGAGGGCGTGACATAGGCCAGCGAGCAGTCGCTAGCCTGCAGTTGCGCACAACACATGCCTTCACTGTCCACCGGCATGCCGTGCAATCGCGCCCCGGCAATCGCAAAGGCATTGGCTGCAGCGCGATACCCCGGGTTTTCCACTGCCACGGTCATGCCAGGGTCGAGTAGCAATTGTGCACAAAGGCTGATGGCCTGCTGGGCGCCACTGGTGATCACAATTTGTTCAACGGTACACGGCAGGCCGCGTGAGGAGCGCAGGTACAGGGCAATCAGCTCACGCAGGCGCCGGTCTCCGGCCGGCTCACCATACCCAAGCTGCTGCAAGTCGGGTTTACGCCAGAAAGCCCCGTACAACTTGCCCCAGATGGCAAAGGGAAACAGATCGAATGCCGGTACACCGACGCGAAACGCACGCGGTTCGCCGCTTTTCGGCGCGGGCAGACTGTGGGTCTGCAACAGCGCCAGCGCCGCGCTGTGGATAACTTTTTCGACTGGAAGTGGGGAAATTTCTGACGAGTTTGTGGATAAACCTGTCGATAACCCTGTGCGTAACCCTGTGGACAACTGAGTGGATAACTGTTTAGTGCCACGCTTGCCCAAGGTGGACGGGTCAGGCAGACGAGCGACGTAGGTGCCATCGCCCACGCGCCCTTCGGTAAAGCCTTCGGCGTACAACTGGTCATAAGCGCGCATCACGCTGTTGCGGGAAATGCCAAGCGCTGCTGCCAGGTCGCGACTGGCCGGCAGGCGGGTGCCGCTGATCAGGCGTCCTTCAAGGATGCGCTGACGCAGCAGTTGATAGAGCTGGCGACTCAATCCCTGACGGCGGTCGAGTTGCAGGCCGGTCGGGTCGAAGGGGAATACCGAAGGCTGGCTGGTCACTGCAATTGGCCCTGTCAAATGATGCATTAATGGCTCTTACCAAGAACCAATAGCCTGCCTAGGATTTACCTGCCCGCCAAGGAGAATCCACATGTACATCCCAGCCGCGTTCAAAGACGACGACCTGCACAGCCAATGGCAGCAGATCGACCAGTGTCGCCTGGCCTTACTGGTGACCGATGGCGAGTCCGGCCTGCAAGCCACCCACCTGCCCTTGCTGCTGCGCCGCGACCAAGGCCCGCATGGCACCCTTTATGGCCACCTGGCCAAGGCCAATCCCCAAGGCCGCGAACTGACCGGTGAGCGTGAAGTGATGCTGGTGTTTGCAGGCCATGATGCCTACGTCAGCCCGTCGCTCTACCCCAGCAAGGCCGAACACGGCAAAGCGGTGCCCACCTGGAATTACCTGGCTGTCCATGTGTGGGGCCGACCGCAACTGATGACAGAGCGGGCCGACTTGCGCCAACTGGTGGGCGCACTGAGCGAACGCCACGAGGCCGGCCGCGCCGCGCCGTGGTCCATCGACGATGCGCCGGCCGACTACATCGACAAGATGCTGGGCGCCATCACCGGTTTCGCCCTGCCCATTGAGCGCCTGCTGGGCAAGCGCAAGCTCAGCCAGAACCGCAGCGCCGCCGACATCCAGGGCGTGCGCGACGGCCTGGCGGCCAGTCAGGACCCGCACGACCAACACATTGCCCGCTTGATGAGTTAAGGACGCCCCAATGACCGATCTACAGATTCGCCCCGTCAGCCCCCAGGACCACGCGGCCTGGCTGGCGCTGTGGCAGGCCTACCTGCGCTTCTACCAGACCGAACTGAGCGACGAGGTCAGCGCCTCGACCTGGCAACGCCTGCTCGATGAACAGGAACCGACCCACGCCGCCCTGGCCTGGCAAGGTGCTCAGGCCGTGGGCCTGGTCAATTTCATCTTTCACCGCTCCAACTGGAGCATCGAAGACGCCTGTTATTTGCAGGACCTGTTCGTCGACCCGCACCAACGCGGCACCGGCGTCGGTCGACATTTGATCGAATACGTCTATGCCCGTGCCCAGGAACAAGGCAGCCGCAAGGTGCACTGGCTGACCCACGAAACCAATGCCACGGCGATCCGGTTGTACGAACGGATTGCAGAACGTGCCGGTTTCATTCAATTTCGCAAAACGCTCTGACTTCAGGATCGCCGTCATGTCCGATGCCCCGCTGAACTGGCAACCCGCCACCCTGCCGACCGTCCAGCCCCTGGAAGGCCGCTTCATTCGCCTGGAAAAACTCGACCCGGCACGCCACGGCGATGACCTGTGGAACGCGCTGGAAGGCCCGGGCTCTGACCGCGCGCTCTGGAACTATCTGCCTTATGGCCCCTTCCAGGCCCGCAGCGACTTCGACGCCTGGCTGCAACGCCATGCGCAGGACAGCGACCCGTGGTTCTACAGTGTGGTCGACCAGGCCACCGGCAAGGTCGAAGGCGTGATCAGCCTGATGTCGATCGTGGCCGCCCATGGCCGCATCGAGATCGGCCATGTCACCTTTGGCGCCGCCATGCAGCGCACGCCCAAGAGCACCGAGGCCATTTACCTGCTGGCGCGCGAAGCCTTCGCCCTGGGCAACCGCCGCCTGGAATGGAAATGCAACGCCAACAACGCCCGCTCCCTGAGGGCCGCCGAGCGCCTGGGGTTCAGCTTCGAAGGGATTTTCCGCCAGCACATGGTGGTCAAGGGCGTTAACCGCGACACAGCCTGGTTCTCGATCCTCGACCGTGAATGGCCGGCCGTGCAACAGGCCTTCGAGCATTGGCTGTCGCTGGACAACTTTGCCGACGGACGCCAGCTGAAAACGCTGGAAGCCCTGCGCGCCGACGCCTGACCGTCGACTCAAGCGTCAGCTGATCTGCCGCTGACGCCTGACCACCCCCATCTGCAAGCCAAAGGGCCGGAACACCGCATTCAGGGACTTGAGTGTCGGGTTACCCTCGCCCTGCTCGATCTGGATCAGGGTGCGCACCGAAATCCGGCACAACTGCGCATAGTCACTCTGGAGCATGCCCGCGCCTTCCACGCGCAGGCGCTTCACCGCCTGGCCCAGTTGCAGGCTGCCATCGGCAATGCCTTGCCGGACGCTTTCGATCAGCAATATACGGGCATCGATGGACAGGGTCATGACAGGTCCCAGTGGCGTAGACGTTGGTCCAGGCCGCCCAAGGCAATGGCCGGATGGTTGAAGACGGCAGGCGGCAAGCCATCGTCACGCAAAATATCCGGCAACGCCCGCAAGACCTCTGCATCCTGACGCAAGCGCTCGAAGGCTCGTTCCGGATCGAGAATGCCACTGAGCGCCTGGCAGGCCGCACGCCAGTCAACATCACCGGCACGTTCGATGGGCCTGGGCCACTTGGTCGTACGGGTCACGCCTTCGGCGTCCATGACCATGGGCGCCAGGTCATAGATCGGGGCCAGCCGCCAGGCATTGTCCTGCCGAATGATCGCAGTGTTGCGGCCATGATTGTCCGAATTGCCCAGAATCTTGTTGATCAGGTCACGGCGCAGGTAATCGGCCACCAGTTCAGGCACCTCGACCTGTTGCCCGGCCTGCGCCCACAGGGCGACCAGACGCTCGATGACCTGCACATGGTCCATCGGGCTGCCCGGCACGGTCACCCCGGCCAGCGAATACATCGACTCGACCGCCAGGCGCTCGACACCTTGCGCCGTGACACGCCGATCGAAACGCCTCATCCACAGGCTCGGCTTGCCGGCCTGCTCCAGCGCCATGTCGGCCGTGGCTACGGTCTCGATGCCCAGTGCCTGTAACGCGCGGTAGTACAGGAACTCAGCGTGCAAAATGACCTGATCATTGTTCAGGGCCTGATTGCGCGCGAACTTGATAAACCAGTGTGCTTGCGCCTGCTCATCGGCCAGCACGGCATCGGGATACAACCGTCCATTCACGTCTTGGGTCATCAGCAATTTTGGCGCCTCACCTCCGGCCCCGGTCGCCCCGCCAATTGCCGCCCCCTGCTCATAGGCATATTCAAGAAAGCGCTGATCGCGGCTGATCACATCCTGGCGGGCAAACCCCAATGGGTCATCCTCTTGCAACGCCTCGACCGACTCCTTGATACGCAGATGCCCGATGGGCGCTGGCGTGCTGCGACCCAGCAGGTACAGGTCGTCGCCCATGCCTTCAGGTTTTTGCACACCAAAGAACTTCATCAGAAAGCGCTTGGCCGCACCGGCCGGCGCGATGTCATGCAGGAATGCCGGCGCATGGCTGAACAACAGCGGCTCGAAATCCAACGGCAGACGCGCGCTGACCGCCTTGGCAAAGGGCGTTTCGAACGCTTGCGGATGAGCATGCACGTAGGCGGACTTGTAGGCGATACGGCATGGACTGCCAAAGCCCTTGGCAGGATCACTGAAGGACAGGCTCATGGCGTCCTGCCAGGCACCGTCGGTAAACAGCTGAAGCGTAAGGTTATACATGCCTGATCTGCACTTTAATGCACCCGACCACCAATTGAGCCAAGACTTTCTGCACTATAGTGCATTTTTTAGGGTTTAGACCGCCCAGAGAGTGCATTTTAATGCAGACCGGTTTTTTCACGCTCATAAAAAAAGGGGAGCTATTACGCTCCCCCAATGAGGTTAACCGTTGAATCTGTAAGGCGCTGTCAGCCTTCGATCTCGATCAGGATCTCGCCCGGGTTGACCCGGTCGCCCTTGGCCACATGGATGGCAGCGATCTTGCCGGCAATCGGCGCCTGGACTTCGGTTTCCATCTTCATTGCTTCGGTGATCAATACCGCCTGACCGACCCTGACTGTGTCGCCTTCCTTGACCAGCACATCGACGATATTGCCCGGCATGGTGGTGCTGACATGGCCCGGCGCGCTGGCCTGGCCACGCTTGCTGCCACCACCGCCGACGAACTCATTGAGCGGCTCGAACACCACCTCTTCAGGCATGCCGTCGATGGACAGGTAGAAGTGACGCTTGCCTTCAGCCTTGACGCCGACACCGGTGATGTCGACGCGGTAGGTCTCGCCGTGTACGTCGATGACGAACTCGGTCGGTACGCCTTCACCACCGGCACGGGCCACGCTGCCGGCTTCAGGAATGGGCAGCAGCGCTTCGGGCACCAAGGTGCCAGCGGCACGTTCTTCAAGGAATTTGCGGCCAATGTCCGGGAACATGGCGTAAGTCAGCACGTCCTCTTCGGACCTGGCCAGCCCGTCGATGTCGGCGCGCAGCTTGGTCATTTCCGGCTTGAGCAGGTCAGCGGGACGCACGTCGATCAGCTCTTCGTTGCCGATCGCCTGGCGGCGCAGTTTCTCGTCAACGGCACCCGGCGCCTTGCCGTAGCCGCCTTGCAGGTACAGCTTCACCTCGTTGGTGATGGTCTTGTAGCGCTCGCCGGCCAGCACGTTGAAGAACGCCTGGGTGCCGACGATCTGCGAGGTCGGGGTCACCAGCGGCGGGTAGCCCAGGTCCTTGCGCACCCGCGGAATCTCGGCCAGCACTTCGCTCATGCGGCTCAGGGCGCCCTGCTCCTTGAGCTGGTTGGCCAGGTTGGAAATCATCCCGCCCGGCACCTGGTTGACCTGCACACGGGTATCGACGGCGGTGAATTCGCTTTCGAACTGGTGGTACTTCTTTCGCACCGCATAGAAGTACAGGCCGATTTCCTGCAGCAGCTCAAGGTCCAGGCCGGTGTCGAATTCGCTGCCCTTGAGCGCGGCGACCATCGACTCGGTGCCCGGGTGGCTGGTGCCCCAGGCGAAGCTGGAAATCGCGGTATCGATGTGTTCGGCGCCGTTCTCGACCGCCTTGAGCTGGCACATGGCAGCCAGGCCGGCGGTGTCATGGGAATGGATGAAGATCGGCAGCGACTGCTCGGCCTTCAGCGCCTTGACCAGCTCACCGGTGGCGTACGGCGTCAGCAGGCCGGCCATGTCCTTGATCGCCACCGAATCGCAGCCCATCGCCTCCATCTGCCTGGCCTGGGCCACGAAGGCTTCGATGGTGTGCACGGGGCTGGTGGTGTAGGCAATGGTGCCCTGGGCATGCTTGCCCGACGCCTTGACCGCTTCGATGGCCACGCGCAGGTTACGCACGTCGTTCATGGCATCGAAAATGCGGAACACGTCGATACCGTTGACCGCCGCCTTGGCGACGAACGCCCGCACCACGTCATCGCTGTAATGGCGGTAGCCCAGCAGGTTCTGGCCACGCAGCAGCATTTGCAGCCGGGTGTTGGGCAGCGCAGCACGCAGCTGGCGCAGGCGCTCCCACGGGTCTTCCTTGAGAAAGCGCACGCAGGCGTCGAAGGTGGCGCCGCCCCAGACTTCCAGTGACCAGTAGCCGACCTTGTCGAGCTTGTCGCAGATCGGCAGCATGTCTTCGGTGCGCATGCGGGTGGCCAGCAGCGACTGGTGGGCGTCACGCAGGATGGTGTCGGTTACAAAGATCTTCTTGGACATTATCGGGTTCCTCACAGGCCTGCGTGGGCGGCGATGGCGGCGGCGATGGCCAGGGCCAGCTCTTCGGGTTTGCGCTTGATCGAGTAGTTGGTCAGTTCCGGGTGCGCTTCGACGAAGCTGGTGTTGAACTGGCCGGTGCGGAACTCGGGGTTGCGCAGGATTTCCTGGTAGTAGGCGGCGGTGGTCTTCACGCCTTGCAGGCGCATGTCATCCAGCGCGCGCAGGCCGCGGTCCATGGCCTCTTCCCAGGTCAGCGCCCAGACGATCAGCTTCAGGCACATCGAGTCGTAATACGGCGGAATGGTGTAGCCGGTGTAGATCGCCGTGTCGGTGCGCACACCGGGCCCGCCGGGTGCGTAGTAACGGGTGATCTTGCCGAAGCTGGGCAGAAAGCCGTTTTTCGGGTCTTCGGCGTTGATCCGGAACTGCAGCGCAAAGCCGCGATGAATGATGTCTTCCTGCTTGATCGACAGCGCCAGGCCCGAAGCGATGCGGATCTGCTCGCGGACGATATCGATGCCGGTGATTTCCTCGGTGATGGTGTGCTCCACCTGCACCCGGGTGTTCATCTCCATGAAGTACACCTCGCCCTCGGCGAGCAGGAACTCCACGGTACCGGCATTCTCGTAGCCCACCGCCTTGGCGGCGCGCACTGACAGGTCGCCGATGTAGGCGCGCTGCTCGGGGGTCAGTTGCGGGCTGGGGGCGATTTCGATCAGCTTCTGGTTGCGGCGCTGGATCGAGCAGTCGCGCTCGAACAGATGCACGACGTTGCCGAAGCTGTCACCGAGGATCTGCGCCTCGATGTGCTTGGGGTTGACGATGCATTTTTCCAGGAACACTTCCGCCGAGCCAAACGCCTTGGTCGCCTCGGAAATCACCCGCGGGAAGGCCTGTTCGAGCTCTTCGCGGCTGTTGCAGCGCCGGATACCGCGCCCGCCGCCACCGGAGGTGGCCTTGAGCATCACCGGATAACCGATGCGATCCCCTTCGACCAGCGCCTCGGCGATGTCGGCGACGTTGCCTTCGGTGCCCGGCGTCACCGGTACGCCGGCCTTGATCATGCTGCGCCGCGCTTCGGTCTTGTCGCCCATGCGGCGGATGACTTCCGCCGACGGGCCGATGAACTTGATTCCGCGCTCGGCGCAGATCTCGGCCAGCTCGGCGTTCTCCGAAAGAAAGCCGTAGCCGGGGTGCAAGGCGTCGCAGCCGGTTTCCACCGCCAGGTTGACCAGCTTGCGCGGGTTCAGGTAACCGGCCAGGGGTTCGGCGCCAATGCTATAGGCTTCGTCGGCGCGCTTGACATGCAGGGCATGGCGGTCGGCATCCGAGTAGATCGCCACCGAGCGAATGCCCATCTCGGCGCAAGCGCGCACGATCCGGACGGCAATCTCTCCACGGTTGGCGATCAGAATTTTTTTGATCACTGGCTTTTCCTCGACCATTGGTACAGGCCTGCCGGACGGGCCGGTCGGCACTGGACTGCCCGGGGCACGGGGCAGTCGTCGCTTTGTTTTTGTAACAGCTCATGTGACGCGTCGACGCACCGCCACCCTATGCGGGATCCGCGATAAACAAAAATCAGTAAAAATTGGGTGAAGCATAAGCAAAGACTTATAGTTGAAGTTCAGGCGCTCGGAACACAGGATCAGACCATGCGTAAGTCATTGATGCGAATGACATTAAAACAATTGAGAACTTTCAATGAGGTCTGCGACCTGCGCTCGTACAGCCGCGCTGCCGAAGAAATGGCCCTGACGCAACCGGCCGTCAGCCTGCAGATGCGTCAGCTTGAAGAGCTGATCGGTCAGCCCCTGTTCGAGTACGTAGGCAAGAAACTGTACCTGACCGAAGCCGCCGAGGCCTTGCGCCACGCCAGCCGCGACATCTTTGGCCGGCTGGAAAACTTCGACATGCAGCTGTCGGACATGCAGGGCTCGCTGCAAGGCCAGCTTAAACTGGCCATCGAGTCGAGTTGCAAATACTTCATCCCGCACTTGTTTGCCGCCTTCAAACGGCAATACCCGGAAGTCAGCCTGGCACTGGCGGTGGTCAATCGTGCGCAGATCATCCGGCGCCTGGCTGACAATCGCGACGATCTGGTGGTGATGTCGATGGTGCCGCAGGACATGGACCTGGAGTTTCTGCCCTTTCTCAATAACCCGATCGTGGCCGTGGCACCCAGCGATCACGCGTTATGCGGGCAGCCACAATTGACCCTCAAGGACCTGGAGCCCTGGCCGCTGCTGGTGCGCGAGAACGGCTCGGGCACGCGCAAGGCCTGCGAGGAGTATTTCAAGGAAAAGCATGTGCACTTCAACCAGACCCTGGAGGTGTCGTCCAGCGAAGCCCAACGCGAATGCGTGGTGGCCGGCTTGGGGCTGGCCATGCTGACCCGGCACGCAGTCAGTGCCGAGCTGGCCGCCGGCACGCTGACCGAGCTGCCGGTGGCCGAATTGCCGCTGTACCGCAGCTGGTGCGTGGTTCAGGCTCGCGACAAGCGCCTGTCGCCAGTCGCCCATGCGTTCCTGAACTTCATTCGCACCGAGCGGGCGCAGATCAGCCGGCTGGTCGAGCGCTTCGACGGTCGCCGGCAGACGGGCTGACCTGCCAGTGCTGGTCGGTCAGGTTGTCGACATCCAGATAGTCGGAAAGCTTCTGGTTCAGGCGCCGCTCTTCGGAGTAACTCTCGATCGCGCGACGAAACGCCATGCGCCGCTGATCTTCCTGCTGACGGCGCGTCTTGACTGAACTGTGCTGCAAATCATCGTAA
This sequence comes from Pseudomonas sp. Leaf127, assembly GCF_001423155.1. Taxonomy (NCBI): domain Bacteria; kingdom Pseudomonadati; phylum Pseudomonadota; class Gammaproteobacteria; order Pseudomonadales; family Pseudomonadaceae; genus Pseudomonas; species Pseudomonas sp. Leaf127. The sequence goes on from NZ_LMOA01000023.1 coordinate 62,104, forward strand.
TGCCGAGCCATAGCCTGTCTCCCAGTACGTTGTGCGGGATGTACAGAGTGGCGCCGGCCAATGACGAATACGCGGCAAAAGCATGACAAGTTGATGAAAAACACCCGCCGATGCACACGAAAAAAATAGATATGTAGTGCATCAACGTGATGCTCATCGGTGATTCTGGGCTGGCGGTAAAGCAACCCACTCAATCAAGGAAGATAGAAAGTGAGCATTCCAAGCAGAAACTGGGATATCCGCGTCGACCACACACCTGGCGTCGAGGGCCTGAAGATCTCGGGCATCGTGACCGTCCCTACACCCGCACACGAAGCAACGCTGGTGGTGACCTCCAGCCAGGGCGCCACACTGACGCTGGATATCGTCTTGCAGGCAAGCAATGAGCCGGCGGCCACCGTCCTGACGGACAAGCTGCTGGACTATTTCGAGCCAGGCCCCATGAAATACAACACGGTATCCATTCGCCATGAAGGTGAAATGGTCGTCACCGTGACTGATTTTCTGATGCAGCCCAAGCCCTGAGCCGGTCAGGCATGACCCACCCCATCAAGGAAGATTGAAATGACCATTGCAACCCAACATTGGCAAATCCAGCTCGAAGATGCAGTCGGCACCAACAAGCGCGAGATCAAGGTCTCGGGCGCCGTGATGGTACCGACCTCGGCCTACCGGGCAGAACTGGTCGTGGGACCGGATCACTCCGAGACCCATCTGCATCTTGATATCAAGCTGACGGAAGAGCCGGAATTCGGCGCGACCCCGCAGATCTACAAGCCGGTGACCTTCTCCCGGTTCGACCTGATCCAGTATCAAAGCATCGCGATCTATCACGAGCGTGAACTGGTCCTGAGCATTACCGGTTTACAGTCGAAATCCTGATCTTCAGGGCGTAGACCGAACCTGACAGCGAACCTTCGGTTCGCTGTCAGTCGTCGTGGTTCTTGATCGACTTGGGCGACAGGCGAAGGCTGCGCAGGCTGCGCTTGACGCTCTTGAGGTGGTTGACCAGGCTCGGCCCGCGCGCCATCGCCACGCCCATGGCCAGCACATCGATGACCACCAGGTGGGCGATGCGCGAGGTCAGCGGGGTGTAGATCTCGGTGTCTTCGTGTACATCAATGGCCAGGTTGATGGTCGACAACTCTGCCAGTGGCGTCTGGCTCGGGCACAGGGTGATCAGCGTGGCACCGCTTTCGCGCACCATGTTGGCGGTAATCAGCAAGTCCTTGGAGCGCCCCGACTGGGAAATACACACCGCAACATCGGCAGGCTTGAGGGTCACCGCCGACATGGCCTGCATGTGCGGGTCCGAATAGGCTGCCGCCGTCAGCAACAGGCGAAAGAACTTGTGCTGGGCATCGGCGGCCACGGCCCCCGAGGCACCGAACCCATAGAACTCCACGCGGCTGGCGCCGGCCATGGCAGTGACCGCCAGTTGCAGGGCATGCGGATCGAGGTTTTCGCGCACTTCCATCAGGGTGTGCAGCGTGGTGTCGAAGATCTTCAGGCTGTAGTCGGCGACCGAGTCGTCTTCGTGGATGGCGAACTGGCCGAAACTGGCCCCCGCCGCCAGGCTTTGCGCCAGCTTGAGCTTGAGGTCCTGAAAGCCGGTGCAACCGATGGCGCGACAGAAGCGCACGATGGTCGGCTCGCTGATCCCGACGCTGTGCGCCAGGTCGGCCATGGAACTGTGCATCACAGCCGCCGGATCGAGCAGCACATGGTCGGCGACCTTCAGCTCCGACTTGCGCAGCAGATTACGGGACTGGGTGATGTGTTGCAGCAGATTCACGGGCTGGACTCGATCAAGGAAGCGTGGGCGGGTATGTAGCTGGCTTGTAGTTATACTACATGACCCGCCAGTCGCCCAGTTCAACGCACTGGAAAAGGTCGCGCACGCGCACACCAGGACATTTCATAAAGACCTGTAGGAAATGTCCCGCATGCTGTTCGAGTGTCAATTCAAGGCAACAGCCGTCAACAATTCTTCCATCACATGCGCCTCGACCGGACGGCTGATCAGATAACCCTGGATCTCGTCACACCCCTGCAACTTGAGAAACTCCAGCTGGGTCTGCTGCTCGACCCCCTCGGCTACCACTTTCAAACCCAGGCTGTGGGCCATGGCGATGATCGCCTGGATGATCGCCGCATCCCCTGAACCCTCATCCAGGCCGCGAATGAACGTCTGGTCGATCTTCACGTAATCCACCGGAAAGCGCTTGAGGTAACTCAACGACGAATACCCGGTGCCGAAATCATCGATGGCCAGTTTCACGCCCAGCCCGCGCAACTGCTGGAAGGTGGCGATGATGTACTCGACGCTGTCGAGCAACTGGCTTTCGGTCAGCTCCAGCTCCAGGCGATGCGGGTCCAGGCCGGTTTCTTCAAGCACCTGGCGCACCAGGCTGACCAGCTTGCCCTGGCGCAACTGGTACACCGACAGGTTGACCGACACCCGGATCGGCTCGCGCCCCTGACGCTGCCATTCACAGGCTTGCCAACAGGCCTGGCGCAACACGAACTCGCCAATCGCCCCGATCAGCCCGGTCTCCTCGGCCAGGCCGATGAACTCACCGGGCGGCACCAGGCCACGCTCCGGGTGCATCCAGCGCACCAACGCCTCGGCGGCGTCCAGGCGGCCGCTGGCCAGGCAAAGACGCGGCTGGTAGTAGACCCGCAATTGCTTGTCGTCGATGGCCTTGCGCAGCTGGATCTCCAGTTGCAGGCGCTCCAGGGTGCTGGCCTGCAAGCTGTCGGTGAAGAACTGGAAATTGTTTCCGCCCAAGTGCTTGGCGTGCTTCATGGCCATGTTGGCCTGGTTGATCAGCGTGGGAATGTCACGCGCCGAGTCCGGCAACAGGCTGATGCCCACCGAGGCACTGACCACCAGCTCGTGTCCGGCCACCATCACCGGCGTGCGCAGCTTGGTCAGCATGCGGCTGGCCACCCGCGCCAGGCTCGACAGGCTGGCGTAGTTGTCGAACAGCACGGCGAACTCGTCGCCGGACAACCGGGCGATGGTGTCGGCTTCAGGCAAGGCACCGGAGAGACGCCGGGCGATATGCTGCAACAACTGGTCGGCCACTTCATGGCCCAGGCTTTCGTTGAGCAGCTTGAAGCGGTCGACATCGATATGCAGCAGGGCCAGGCTGCGCGCCCCCTGGCGCACACGTTGCTGGGCCAGGTTCAGGCGCTCCCGGAACAGCGAACGGTTGGCCAGGCCGGTCAGCTCATCGAAATGCGCCAGGTAGCGCAAGCGCTCTTCGGACTCGCGCCGCGCCGACAGGTCGGTGAAGAAGCCGACGATATGACTGGCTTTGCCCGCCGCATCGCGCACCAGGCTCAGTTGCAGCCACTGCGGGTACAACTCGCCGTTCTTGCGGGTCTCGACCAGTTCGCCCTGCCACTGGCCGGTCTGCTCCAGCGCCTGGTGAATGGCCTGGAAGTGCCGCTGGGCATCGCGGCTGCTGGCGATCTCCATGACCTGACGGCCGACCAGCTCTTCCTGGCTGTAGCCCGAGACCCGGCTGAACGCCTGGTTGATGGTCAGGATCCGGTAGTCGGGGTCGAAGATGACAATGCCCTCGCTGGCCGACGCCAGCACCGTGGCTGCCAGCGGCGCCGGGCTTTTGCTCAGCGCCTGGCGCGCCTGCTCCAGCTCCCGGGTACGCTCATCGACACGGCTCTGCAGGCCGGCCTGGGCCTTGCGCAGGTAGCGCTCGGCGCGGCGACGCTGCTCGACCTCTTTACCCAGGGTCTCGTTGAGCTGTTCGCTGCGCGCCTGCACCCGCTGCAGGTGCTCGATCAGCGCCTGGTTCTGAAAGCGCTGGATCAGATTGCGGCGCAACAGACGATTGATCTGCAAGGCGACGATCAACAGCGCCAGCCATGCCAGCAGGCCCAGCCAGCCCCAGCCACGCAGCGGCACGTCCGGCCCGAAGAACAGATAGACAATCGGCGGCACCAGGCACGACAGGCTGAAGGTCAGAAACGCCGGAAGGCTCACCGCATAAGCCACGCTGGCCGACAGGGTGGCCACGCCGATCATGCCGAACACCCAGGCCTGCTGCTCGAAATTGGCCACCGGCACCAGCAGCATGGCTGCACAAGCCAGGGTCAGGCCGCTGACGCAGGCGCCCAGCAGAAAGCGCCGGCGCCATACCGGCAGTGCCTGGCGCTCGGCAGACGCCGCGGCAAAGGCCTTGACCTGCACCAGGCGCAGGCCGACCAGCGCGGTCAGCCACACCAGCCATACACCCACGCGCCAGTCCTGCGCGGGGCTCCAGAGCAGCCAGGCGCAGATCAGGCCATTGATGAACATGCACAGGGTCGGCAACAGCGAGCCCTGATAAAGCAAGCGCGTGCGCTCGACCTCCAGCGGCCCGGCAAACTGCCGGCGAATGTCACGGCGGCGAGTACCGAAGGCATCGCGCCGTTTGGAAAAATGGGTCATGGCGTCATTCTTGTCGGTTCTTGTTCGGCAGGCCCGGAGCGTGGGCAAGCATACACAGGCACAAGGGTCAGACCAAACAGTCGAGGCGCAGAAAAATAGCACCCTGCCATTACTCTGGCACCCCTGTTCCAGACGGGTTGCGTGCTTTTTTTCAGGTCTGTGGAGCGGCGCAATCGTTTGCCCGTCCGTTCTTTTTATCCGGTTACGCACACGCATGGTTTGCCCGGCGTCAATGCGCACCCTAGAATGGCTGCATGCATGACGACCTCTCTTTTTTGCTCAACTCCCTCAACGATGCCCAACGCCAGGCCGTAGCCGCCTCCGTCGGCCGTCAGTTGGTCCTGGCTGGCGCAGGCTCCGGCAAAACCCGTGTGCTGGTGCATCGCATCGCCTGGCTGATGCAGGTCGAGCGCGCCTCGCCGCATTCGATCCTGTCGGTGACCTTCACCAACAAGGCCGCTGCCGAGATGCGCCATCGCATCGAACAGTTGATCGGCGCCAGCCCGGCCGGCATGTGGGTTGGCACCTTCCACGGCCTGGCGCACCGCCTGTTGCGCGCGCACTGGCAGGAAGCGGGGCTGATGCAGACCTTCCAGATCCTCGACAGCGACGACCAGCAACGCCTGGTCAAGCGGGTGATCCGCGAGCTGGGGCTCGATGAGCAACGCTGGCCGGCGCGCCAGGCGCAGTGGTTCATCAACGGCCAGAAGGATGAAGGCCTGCGCCCGCAGCACATCCAGCCCAGCGGCGATCTGTTCCTGGCAACCATGCGCGGCATCTACGAGGCCTACGAGGCCGCCTGCCAGCGTGCCGGTGTCATCGATTTTTCCGAACTGCTGCTGCGTGCCTTGGACCTGTGGCGCGACCATCCGGGCCTGCTGCAGCACTACCAGCGGCGTTTCCGCCATGTGCTGGTCGACGAGTTCCAGGACACCAACGCCGTGCAGTACGCCTGGTTGCGCCTGCTGGCGCAGGGTGGCGAGAGCCTGATGGTGGTCGGCGACGACGACCAGTCGATCTACGGCTGGCGCGGCGCGCGTATCGAGAACATCCAGCAGTATTCGTCGGACTTCCCGGACGCCGAAGTCATTCGCCTGGAACAGAACTACCGCTCCACGGCCAGCATTCTCAAGGCCGCCAACGGCCTGATCGTCAATAACAGCGGGCGCCTTGGCAAGGAGCTGTGGACCGAGGTCGGCGAAGGCGAACTGATCAGCCTGTACGCTGCCTTCAACGAACACGACGAAGCGCGCTATGTGGTCGAGACCATCGAGCGCGCGCTCAAGACCGGTCTGGCGCGCAGCGACATCGCCATCCTGTATCGCTCCAACGCCCAGTCGCGGGTGCTGGAAGAGGCCCTGCTGCGCGAACGCATTCCGTACCGCATCTACGGTGGCCAGCGCTTCTTCGAGCGTGCCGAGATCAAGAATGCCATGGCTTACCTGCGCCTGCTCGAAGGCCGTGGCAACGATGCGGCGCTGGAGCGGGTGATCAATGTCCCGACCCGTGGCATCGGCGAAAAGACTGTCGAGGCCATTCGCGAGCATGCCCGCCACGCCCAGGTATCGATGTGGGAAGCCATGCGCCTGCTGGTGGCCAACAAGGGCGTGACCGGTCGGGCGGCCAGTGCCCTGAACGGCTTTATCGAACTGATCGAAAACCTGGCCGTCAAGGTCAGCGACATGCCGCTGCACCTGATGACCCAGATCGTCATCGAGCAGTCCGGGCTGATCGGTTATCACGAGCAGGAAAAAGGCGAGAAAGGCCAGGCTCGGGTAGAAAACCTTGAAGAGCTGGTCAGTGCCGCGCGCAACTTCGAGAACACCGAGAGCGAAGAAGACCTCACGCCGCTGGCCGCGTTTCTCGGCCACGCCTCCCTGGAGGCCGGCGACACCCAGGCCGACGAGCACGAAGACAGCGTGCAGTTGATGACCCTGCACAGCGCCAAGGGCCTGGAATTCCCCCATGTGTTCCTGGTGGGCATGGAAGAAGGCCTGTTCCCGCACAAGATGAGCCTGGAAGAACCCGGCCGCCTTGAAGAAGAGCGTCGCCTGGCCTATGTCGGCATTACCCGCGCCATGCAGAACCTGGTGATGACCTACGCCGAGACCCGGCGCCTGTATGGCAGCGAAACCTATAACAAGGTGTCGCGCTTCGTGCGTGAGATTCCTTCGGCGCTGATCCAGGAAGTGCGCCTGTCCAACAGCGTTACCCGCCCGTTCGGCGGCATACCCAAGGCCAACGACAGCCGTCTGTTCACTGGCACCCATATCCCGGAAACCCCCTTCACCCTCGGCCAGCGCGTGCAGCATGCGGTGTTTGGCGAAGGCACCATCCTCAACTTCGAAGGCGCCGGCGCCCAGGCCCGGGTGCAGGTCAATTTCGAAGAAGGCAGCAAGTGGCTGATGATGGGATATGCCAAGCTGGTAGCCCTGTAGATCCGCACCAATACGGGCGGGCCTGCCGACATTTCCTACGCAGCTGTGTAAAAGCCCGAAACATACGCGCGCTAGCCATTGGCCTGCCTGCTGTGCACCATGACGCGCATGTCTTCATAAGAACAGGAACCCCTCATGCAACGTTTTCTTGGTATCGCCATGGCCCTGTGCCTCAGCCTGACGCTGAGCCTGGACGCCAGTGCCGCCCGCTTCGGCGGCGGCAAGAGCAGTGGCTCGGCGCCGGTCCATCAGTCGCGCCAGGCCACCCCTGCCACACCGGCCGCTGCACCGAATGCCGCCGCCCGTCCGCCGGCTGCCAGTGGCGCCTCGCGCTGGCTCGGCCCGCTGGCCGGTATCGCCGCCGGTGGCATGCTGGCCGCCATGTTCATGGGTGATGGTTTCGACGGCATGCAGCTGTTCGACTTCCTGATCATCGGCCTGATCGCCTTCCTGATCTTCCGCTTCATCGCCCGTCGCCGTGCCCAGCAGGCGTCGCAGATGGCCGGTGCCGGTGCACCGTACTCGCGTGAAGCCGCCCCGACCGGGCACAACCCGATCTTCGGTTCATCGACGGCAGCGACGGCAGCCCCTGCGATCAACGCCCCGGCCTGGTTCGACGAAGCGCGCTTCCTGGAGGCCGCACGCGGCCACTTCCAGGCCCTGCAGCAGCACTGGGACGCCAACGAGATCGACAAGATCGCCGAGTTCGTCACCCCGACCATGCTGCAGTTCCTGAAAAAGGAACGTGCCGAGCTGGGCGACAGCTTCCAGTCCACCTACATCGACAACCTGAGCGTGCAGCTCGACGGCGTCGACGACCGTGCCGACCGCACCATCGCCACCCTGACCTTCTCCGGCATTGCCAAGACCTCGCGCTTCGACAAGGGCGAAGACTTCAGCGAAAGCTGGAACATGGAGCGTCAGCCGGGTGAAAACCAGCCATGGCTGGTCGCGGGTATTCGCCAGAACAGCTGAACTACCCGGCACCGCGCGTGATCGAACCCCGGACCTGTTCCGGGGTTTTTCGTTTACCCGATCGGACAGTTATTTTGAAAGCGGCTTTCGGCTACTGTATAACCCGCGCACCCCCCAGCCCAGAGGATCCCCGTCGTGGAAGAAGTCATCGAAGAACTGCGTGAAAAGAACGAGCCGGTCCCGGTCCCGCTCGAACTGCCGGATGAAGAACTGCTGGTCGAAATCGAGGAGCAGTTGTTCATCAACATCCCGTTCGTGTTCAAGGAGTTTCTCCTGACCGTCAGCGATGTGGTCTACGGCAGCCTGGAACCGGTCACGGTCACCGACCCGCAGTCGCACACCTACCTGCCGGACGTGGCAGCCAATGCCTGGGACGATGGCGTACCACGCGAGCTGATCCCGCTGTGCCAGGATGGCGATGACTATTACTGCGTCGAAGAAGACGGCACCGTGGTGCTGTGGTCCGGCGAAGAAGAGCTGGTGGTCGAAGAAAGCTGGGAATCGGTCTGGCACTGGGCCCGGGATGTCTGGCTGGAAAGCTGAGTTTCCAGCCAGCCCCCTCGGTTCAATGCCCTGAGTGATCCTGGTTGTTACCCAGGGTCTCCAGCAGGGCGATCTGCATGCGCGAGTGTACCCGGATGAACCAGCGCCACAGCAGTGCGGCGACACCGGCGGCGACCAGCAGAATCACCACCAGCAGCTCCAGTGTTGGCAGAATGCTGGCCGACAGCGCGGCCAGCAGCACGAAGATCACCGCCAGCGACAGCAGTGGAATCACTTCGGCCACCACCTTGCGCACCCGCGCAGTATGGCGCCCGGCCATTTCCGGCTTGACCCCCATCTCGGCCAGCAGCATCGACAGCGCCTTGAGCTTGCGATAGGCCGCGATCAGGAACGGCAGCGACAGCAGCAGGGCCGCTCCACAGATCCAGGCTTTCTGCTGACCGACATCGTCGATCCATTCGGCCATGTAGCCGCCGATGCGCTCGGCAAAATAGCCTCCACAGAAAAAGATCGCGATGACCAGCGCCAGGTTGACGCCCACCTGCAACAGGATCCTGCGGATCATCGACGCCAGGATCGCACCCTGCCCCTGCGGCTGAATGCTGCGCAGCCACTCGCCATACATCGAGAACACCCGGCCGATACGCCGCGGCATCACCGCGGCCAGCTTGATCGACAGCGGGTCGGCGGCGCGGATCAGGTAGGGAGTCAGCAAGGTGGTAATGGCCGAGACTGCCACCGCCACCGGGTAAAGAAAGTCGCTGGTGACCTGCAAGGTCATGCCCAGCGCGGCAATGATGAAGGAAAACTCGCCAATCTGGGACAGGCCCATGCCGACACGCAACGACGTACGGCCATCGTTGCCGGCGATGAACGCGCCCAGCCCGCAGGAAACCATCTTGCCCAGCACCACGGCCAGGGTGATCACTGCGATAGGCCAGGCGTATTCGAGCAGGATCTTCGGGTCGATCATCAGGCCGATGGCCACGAAGAAGATGGCGCTGAACAGGTCGCGAATCGGCTCAATCAGACCCTCGATCTTCACCAGTTGCCGGGACTCGGCCATGATCGCGCCGATCAGGAAGGCCCCCAACACCATGCTGTACTCAAGCTTGACCACCAGCAGGCAAAAGCCGAAGCACAGGCCCAGCACCGTGATCAACAGCATCTCGTTGCTTTCGAAGCGCGCCACGTAGGCCAGCAGGCGTGGCACCAGCAGAATGCCGATCACCAGCGCCACGATCATGAACAGCGACAGCTTGCCGACCGTCGAGAACACTTCGCCGGAGCTGACCGCACCACTGACCGCAATGCCCGACAGCAACGCAATGATGCCGATCCCCAGGATGTCCTCGACGATCAGCACACCGAAAATCAGCTGGGCAAAGTGCTGGTTCTTCATCTTCAGGTCATTGAGCGCCTTGACGATGATAGTGGTCGAGGAAATCGCCAGGATCGCCCCCAGGAACAGCGAGTCCATGGCGGTCCAGCCGAAGTACTGGCCGATCTCGTAACCGAGCCAGATCATCAGGGTGATTTCCAGGAAGGCCGCGATAAACGCCGTGGCCCCGACCTTGAACAGCTTGCGCAGGCTGAATTCCAGCCCCAGGCAGAACATCAGGAAGATCACCCCCAGCTCGGCCAGGATCCGGATGGTGTGTTCGTCGTGAATCAGGCTGACCGGCGGGGTGTGCGGGCCGATCAGGAAACCGGCCACGATGTAGCCCAGCACCACCGGCTGCTTGAGGCGATGAAAGACAATGGTCACCACGCCGGCCACCAGCATGATCACTGCCAGGTCTTGAATGAAGTCAACGGCATGCATGGCGGGTACGGCTCCTTTTGCAGATGAACACTGCCCAATCCCGGCACGGCCTGTGCGCAAGGCAGGACCACGTGATCCGTGGCAGCGTCATGAATTCAGGTATAAAGCACAGGAAAAAAACGTTACAAGGGCTTGCAAAGGTTAACACCGGCCTCTTCACCATAAAGCCGATGCAATATATGGAAACAGATAGAGCCCAAGCGTGACGGCAAGTGCTTTCCCGGCGTCCCGGTATCTGTTGCAGCCCCTGCGTTTCTTGTTTTACCGAGCGTCAGCATAGATGCCCTACCCTTGACACACCGACCGTGAGAATCAGTGATGGAACCCGGAAACGCCCAGCTGTCGATGACTGTATTGATGACCCCGGACATGGCCAACTTTTCCGGCAATGTGCATGGCGGCACCTTGCTCAAGTACCTGGATGAGGTCGCCTACGCCTGCGCGGCGCGCTATGCCGGCCGCTACGTGGTGACCCTGTCGGTGGACCAGGTGATCTTCCGCGAGCCGGTGCATGTCGGCGAACTGGTGACCTTCCTGGCCTCGGTGAACTACACCGGCAACACCTCGATGGAAGTCGGCATCAAGGTGGTGACCGAGAACATCCGCGAGCGCTCGGTGCGCCACAGCAACAGCTGCTTCTTCACCATGGTCGCGGTGGACGACAACCGCAAGCCGGTCAGCGTGCCGGCGCTGGAACCCCAGACCCCGGATGCCAGGCGTCGCTTCATCCAGGCCCAGCAACGCCGCCAACTGCGCCAGGAACTGGAAAAACGCTACCAGGAGATCAAGGAAGAAACGCTGTAGGACCGGCTTATCCAGCATCCAGGGCCGGCACCCACTGCATTCGCGACCGTTGGTCGCTCCCACAGGATCTGTGGAAGGTGCCAAACTGTCAGGTCAGCGGGCGGGCTTCGAAGCGCACGCGGGGGTGGGCGATACGGTCCTGGGCGCGGACCAGCTCCAGCTCGTAGCTGCCACAGGCCTGGGTTTCCAGCAGTACTTCATGCACGGCGGCGGCGGCGAACTCGAATGCGGCCACCGGCGTGTCGCCCAGCAGGATGCGTGACAGGAACAACCCCGAAGTCAGGTCGCCCACACCCACCGGCTGACGCGGGAAGGCCAGCAGCGGACGGCTCAGGTGCCAGTTGCCTTCGGTGCTGACCAGCAGCATTTCAAAGCTGTCGGCCGGTTTGCCCGGGTAATTGAGGTGCTTGACCAGTACCGCCTTGGGGCCACGGGCCAGCAGCGCCCGGGCCATGCGCAGGCAATCGGTCAGCGACTCGGGGGTGCGTCCGGAAAAGCTGTCCAGCTCCAGCTGGTTGGGGCACAGGTAATCGGCCATCGCCACCGCTTCTTCCAGCAGAAAGGCACTGACCTCGGGCGAGACCACGCAGCCCTTTTCCGGATGGCCCATCACCGGGTCGCACAGGTACAACGCCCGCGGGTTGGCGGCCTTGATGCGCGCCACGCCGGTGAGGATGGCGCGTCCCTGTGCGGCACTGCCCAGGTAGCCCGACAGCACCGCATCACACAGGCCCAGCTCGCCGATGCCCGCGATGCCTTCGATCAGCGCCGGGATCTGCTGGGGCGCCAGCACTTCGCCGGTCCACTGCTTGTATTGGGTGTGGTTGGAGAACTGGACCGTATTGAGCGGCCAGACGTTGACCCCGATACGTTGCATCGGGAACACCGCCGCGCTATTGCCGGCATGGCCGAACACTACATGGGACTGGATAGCGAGCAAATGAGGGGTGCGTTTCATTGACGATCCTGAACACGATACAAGTGCAGTAGTGAGAAATATAAGCGCTGCAGTATGGCTGCAAATGCCCCTGCACAGTTAAGCTTGAGGCTCATCGCTGGAGCATTCCGTCATGCTGACCCTGGGTAATATCTTCGTGCTGATGCTGCTTGCCACTGCAGCGGCCTGGTTGTGGCATGCCCACGGGCTGCGCGAAAAGGCACTGGAGCGGGTCAAGCAGCATTGTGCGCGCCTTGAACTGGAACTGCTCGACGAAAACGTCGCCTTCAAGCGCCTGGCCTGGGCGCCGGATGCCCAGGGTCGCAAGCGCCTGGCACGGGTCTATGGCTTCGAGTTTACCGTCACCGGCGAGCAGCGCCACCCCGGCACCATCACCCAGTTCGGCGCGCACAGTGCCCAGATCGAGCTGGCACCCTACCCGTTCGAGATCAAGACGCCGCAACCGACCGCCGAGGTCATCCGCCTCGACGAGTGGCGCCAGTCACACCAGAAGTGGAAACAGTAACTGCCTCACCCTACACGGCAAGCCGCCAGCCCGGCCTGCAGCGCGTCACTGTCCTGAGCCTGGGCGAAGATGAGCTCCAGGCGTGAATCCTGCCGCCATTCAGTGTTTTTCCAGATAATCGGCGCATTATCCAGCGCATTGGCCGAGTACCAGCCTGGCTCGCCGTGCATCACCAGCTTGGCACGACGCCAATTCATCCCGCCCAGCCATTGCTCAAGACGCCCACAGTCGAAACGCTGCGCCGGGTGCCAGCGCCAGCCGATGCTCCAGCCTTCGGCACTGGCCTGGCTGAACACCTGTGGTTCATCGACCGACGACCACGACACCTGGCGCGGCTCGACACTGGGCGGCACCTTCAGCACCGTGGCCGATGAGGAATACGCCCCCGCGACCGCCTCGATGCCGGGCAATTGCGCCAGTGGCAGGCGTCCCTGGCTGCACCAGGCCTGCGGTCGCGCCGGCAGGGTTGCACTCACCTGCTGGCGGGTGGACGCGTCCAGGCCCTCGGCCTTGTTCAGCACCAGCAGCCCCGCCTCGCCCAGCGCCTGCTGCTGGGTCTCGGGCAATGGCTGGCCGGCGGCCAGGGCAGCGGCATCGAGCACCATCAGCATCGGCATTACGTGCAGCACGCCCTGCCACGGCGGCTGGCGCAGTTGTTCCAGCAGTTGCAAGGGATGCCCCAGCCCCGAGGGTTCGATCAGCACGCGGTCGGGCCGCGCCTTGCGCAACAGGCGCCCCAGACCGATCTGGAACGGCACGCCGTTGACGCAACACAGGCAGCCGCCAGCCACTTCGCCAAGTGCGATACCATCGGCAGCGGTGGTCAGCAGCGCGGCATCCAGCCCGAGCTGGCCGAACTCGTTGATCAACACTGCCCAGCGTTCATGGGCCGGCTTGCTGGCCAGCAGGTGCTGGATCAGGCTGGTCTTGCCGGCGCCCAACGGGCCGCCGATCACATGGGTTGGAATGTTCTGCAGCATCGGCTCGCTTCTGGAGATCAGGGTTTGCAATCGCGATTCAGGTACGCCGTATTAGTCACCGGGTTGCTGGCTTCCAGCCAGGTGCAGGCCCAGGCTTGCGTGGTGCACAGCCAGGGCGAACGGCTCGAGGTGAAGGTCTGCCAGGAGAACATCTCGATACCGCCCACGCTGTTCCACGATGGTTTCTGCCAGCCACAGCTGCCCGGGCAAAAGGTCGAGGTGACCTATTCCGAACAGTGCCCTACCGGTGCCTTCGGCGTCTGCCGCAACGCACAGGTGGCCAATATGCCTTATCGCGAGCACATCCACTATTACGGCGTGGCCAGCGACGCCGCCTACCTCAAGCCGTTTTGCGAAGGCCAGAGCCAGGGCCAGTGGCAGCCGCCACCACTGGACCGGTAGGAAATTACCACCACCTTGGCGCGCAGCAAACATGGGACCGGTGTAGGAGCGCGCTTGCCGGCGACCGAGTGCGAAGCGCTCGCAGAAATTGTGTAGACGCTGAAAATTTACGACTGCGAACCCACCAGGGATCTATGAAACGCCACGAATTTACGACTGCTAACGCAGCCGGTCGCGGGCAAGCGCGCTCCTACAGGGGCTCAGTCAGTCTTGGGCCAACCAGTCCAGCGTCAGAATCAGCCGGCGCTCGTCGCGGGCCAAGGGTGGCGAGCGGTGGATCAGGCCGCAGCCTTCGTTGCCGCTCCAGCGCTCGCCCTTGAGCAGCGCCACGTCGCCGCAGTGCAGTTGCTGGATCTGTGCAGGCTCTGGCAGCTCGATGTCCCGCGGCCCCAGGTGCGCACGGTCCATGGCACGCTCGGCCAGCCATTGGCTGCCGCTGCCGGCATAGGTGGTAATCAGCCGCATGGGCACGTGGTCGACATGAAAGCGCGGGCACATGGCCTTGTCCATCGCCCGCAGGCGCACGCCAACCCGCTCGGCGCCCAGCAGGCAGGCGTAAGCGCTGACCAGCCACGACACATCGGCGATGAACCCGGCATGGCCCTGCACATCGGCGTAGCCCGAAGCCAGCCCGCGCAGGTCGGGCTCGACGTCGCCCCCCTCGACCTCCAGCGCCAGGGATTCGGACAGGGGTTCGTTCAGCGACAGCAAGGCGCTGGCGAAATCCTGGATATGCAACGGCAGCCGGCGCTGCCACACCGCCAGGTTGATACCGTCCTGCACGGCCTCAGCCAGAATCTCCGGTGTGTGGCCCTGCACCTGGCGCGCCCTTGGGCGAAACGGCAAGACGTGCGCAAGCATCAGGCGGCCTCCTCGTGCCAGTCACCGAACGGGTCGGGCAACAGGCTCCAGGCCTCGCTGCCCAGGCCCATCTCGGCCTCGGTCAGCAGGCACGCGTCCAGTTCGGCGGTCAGCCGGGCAAAGTCGATGTTCTGGCCGATGAACACCAGTTCCTGCCGGCAGTCGCCGGTGATGGGCGTCCAGTGCTCCATGATCGCCGTCACGCTCTCCTGATCCTGCGGCCAGTGCGCACGCGGCACGAAACGCCACCAGCGCCCGGCCGGACCGTGGCGCATCAGGCCGCCGGCCTGTGACCAACTGCCAGCCTCCTGGTGCTTGCTGGCCAGCCAGAAAAAGCCCTTGGAGCGCAGCAGCTTGCCATTGGTCCACTCGCGGTTCAGAAAACCGAAAAAACGCTGTGGATGAAACGGCCGACGTGCCCGGTAGGCGGTCGAGGCAATGCCGTATTCCTCGGTCTCGGCCACATGCTCGCCGCGCAATTCTCTGAGCCAGCCGGGCGCTTGGGCGGCGCGGTCAAAATCGAAGCGGCCGGTGTCGAGGATGGTTGCCAACGGCACCTGGCCCATGACCATCGGCACAATCTGCGCCTGGGCATTGAGCCGCGCCAGAATGGCCAACAGCTCTTCGCGCTCGCGCGAGCTGATCAGGTCGATCTTGCTGAGCAGGATCACATCGGCAAACTCGATCTGCTCGATCAGCAGGTCGGTGATCGAGCGGTCGTCATCCTCACCCAGGCTCTCGCCACGGCTGGCCAGGCTTTCGGCGGCCTGATAGTCGAGCAGGAAATTCACGCCATCGACCACCGTGACCATGGTGTCCAGCCGCGCAATGTCCGCCAGGCTGGTGCCGGCCTCGTCACGAAAAGTGAAGGTCTCGGCCACCGGCAGCGGTTCGGAAATACCGGTGGACTCGATCAACAGGTAATCGAAACGTCCGTCCCGGGCCAGGCGGCTGACCTCTTCGAGCAGGTCCTCACGCAGGGTGCAGCAGATGCAGCCATTGCTCATCTCGACCAGTTTCTCATCGGCACGGTTGAGGCTGACATCGCGCTGCACTTCGCTGCCGTCGATATTGATTTCGCTCATGTCATTGACGATCACCGCCACCCGCAGATTCTCGCGGTTGCGCAGCACATGATTGAGCAAGGTACTCTTGCCCGCGCCAAGGAAGCCGGACAGGACAGTTACGGGAAGGCGGTTCGGCATCAGGAGTCACCCAGGGTTGCAAAGGTTCATAACGTCGAATGTTATAGTATAACAATGCAAAATAGCGAATTAATCCGATGAAGGTGCAGGCATGAACGTTCTGGCAAAAGTGCTGGCCGGTATTTTTCTGGTGACCCTTGATATTCAAGCCTGGGCATTCGGCACGCAGCCAACCGTTGAGCAGGCCACATGTACACGCAGCCTGACCCTGCTGGCGTGCCGTGATCCGGCCGGCAATGGCTATAGCGTGGCGACTCGGGGCACTACGACTTACCTGCGCGGCTACGAAGTCGCAGGCCACAGGCGCTGGGCACAGACCAATAGCCGCTTCGGACAACTGACGTTTTTCAGCGGGTGGTCATGGGATGGCGAGGCCTGGATTGGCACGATCCAGCGCGTGGGCTGGACCACGATCACGCGCGTCTCGAGTTCGAACGGCACCCGCAGCAGCATCAACTGCGGACGCCTGACAGGGTGTCAGCAACTCAAGCGGTGACTGAAAACGAGAGTGTTCCACGTGGAACACTCGTGTTTCACACTCAGGTGCGTGGGGCGACAGCACCGCATTGGGCGCCCTGCCAAACGGCGCGGGTGTCCATGCTGCCCTTCTGCTGCTGGCCGGAGGCATTGAATGTGCCGGCGACCTTGGTAGTAAATTCACGGTCGCTCAGGAACTGGGCCTGCCCGGTGCCTTGCGCTTTCGGGCAACTGAACTGGAACTTCCAGTTCGGACCGTTGCGCTCGGTGATGCTCTGCTTGCAGCCCGACTTGGGGTCGGTCAGCGGGATGTCGTCCGACTTGACCTGGGCTTCGGTCAGGCAAAAACGCACGCCCTGACCACCCAGGGTAATGCCCTGGTTCTTCATGCCCTGCTCCAGCATGGCGCGCTGCTCAGGCGGCAGGTTCTTCAATTGCCCGAGCATCACCTGCAGGTCCGGCAACGCCTGGCCGTCGACCTGCATGTTGCTTGAGGTCATTTCCCACAGGCCTGGTTGCAGCATCTGCGCCTGGGCGGCAGGCGCGGCCAGGCAAACCAGCAGGGCCAACATGCGTTTGTTCATTTCAAGGATCCTTTTCAGATCGTGGGACAAGTGAGCCTTGGACCGGCACCGGCACGCCGCGTTGCACCCGGAATTAAATAGCGACAATCATGGACGGCTGTGGTCTGTTAGGGCCCATGGTCCGGACTACAGAGAAGCGCTGCGCATGGATTATCACAGCCCGTATTTCTTCGGCTACGTACTGGGGTTCATTCACCTGCTGGGCACGGTGGCCGCCATTCACGCGCTGCTGACTGTGCGTACTGCCCAGGGTGCGATCGCCTGGGCCATGTCCTTGCTGTTCATTCCCTACTTCACCCTGATCCCGTACATGGTGTTCGGCCGCAGTTCGTTCGACGCTTATATCAAGGCGCGGCGCCAGGCCAACAAGGAAATGAAGCACGCCATCGGCAACCTCAACTGGCGACCCTGGATCGACGAAGCCGTAGCGGCGCGGCGCCTGGACGCCTACGCCGCCCTGCGCGCCCTGCCACGCCTGGGCACCATGCCGGCGCTGGCCAATAACCAGGTGAAGCTGCTGATCAATGGCCAGGCCAGCTTTGCCGCCATGTTCGAGGCCATTCGCCAGGCACGGCAGACCGTGCTGGTGCAGTTCTTCATCATTCACGACGATGACCTGGGCCGTCGACTGCAAGACCTGCTGCTGGAAAAAGCCGCTGAGGGCGTAGCGATCTATGTGCTCTACGACGGCATCGGCAGCCATGCGCTGCCGGCCAGCTACGTGGAAAAGCTGCGGGCCGGCGGTGTGCGGGCCAAGGCCTTCGCCACTCACGGCGGCTGGATGAACCGTTTCCAGATCAACTTTCGCAACCACCGCAAGATTGTCGTGGTCGATGGTGTGAAGGGCTATCTGGGTGGACACAACGTAGGCGATGAATACCTGGGCCTCAAGCCGCCGCTGTCACCGTGGCGCGACACCCATGTGCAGGTGATCGGCCCGGTGGTGGCCTGCCTGCAGGAGTCGTTCGCCGAGGACTGGTTCTGGGCCACCCGGCAACTGCCGCCGCTGAGCCTGCCCGACCGCTACCCGGAAGACGGCGTGCTCTGTCAGTTGCTGGCCACCGGGCCTGCCGATGCCCAGGAGACCTGCTCGCTGTTCTTTGTCGAGGCCATTCATTCAGCGCAACAGCGCATCTGGATTACCAGCCCGTATTTCATTCCCGACGAAGCGGTCTCGGCGGCCCTGCACCTGGCCGTGCTGCGCGGTGTGGATGTGCGCCTGCTGCTGCCCTCGCGCCCCGATCATTACGTGGTGTATGCCGCTTCCAGCCTGTATGCGTTCGAGGCGGTGCGCAGTGGCGTGCGGGTGTTCCGCTACCAGCCGGGCTTTCTGCACCAGAAGGTCGTGCTGGTCGACGACGAAGTCACCGCCATCGGCAGCGCCAACCTGGACAATCGCTCGTTCCGACTCAACTTCGAGCTGATGCTGCTGACAGTCGACCGCAGCTTCGCCAGCGAGGTGGAAGCGATGCTCACGGCCGACTTCGAACTGGCCCGGGAAATCACCTTGCAGGACAGCCGTGACGCACGCGGGCTGCATCAGCTGGGCATGCGCGTGGCACGGTTGATCTCGCCCATCCTGTAACTGCAGCGCTACCGATACAGGTCTGCCCGGGTCAGCGGCAGCGTATGCCCGCCATCGGGCAGCGGTTTGACGGTCAGGATCTGGTGCAGGTTGATCCAGCCCCTGGCAAAGGCATAGGCACAGCCAGCCAGGTACAACCGCCAGATGCGCAGGCTGTGTTCCGCCACTTGCGCACGGGCCTGATCCAGGCGCGCTTCAAGGCGGGCGCTCCATTGCTCCAAAGTCATGGCGTAGTGCAGGCGCAGGCTCTCGACATCGACCACTTCCAGCCCGGCCTCGCTCAGGTGGCCGCTGATGGTCGCCAGGTGCGGCAGCTCGCCATTGGGAAACACATAGCGGCCAATGAACTCACCCGCCCCACGCCCGACCGGGCGGCCATCGGTATGCCGGGCGGTAATGCCGTGATTCATCACCAGCCCACCGGGCCGGACGGCGGCGAACAGGCGCTGGCTGTACAGCGGGAGGTTGGCGTGACCGACGTGCTCGAACATACCGACGCTGACCACCTTGTCGAAACGGCCGTCCTGCGGCAGGTCGCGGTAGTCGAGCAGTTGCAGCTCGACCTGCGCCTGCAGGCCTTCGTCGGCCACCCGCTGCCGCGCCAGGTCCAGTTGCTCGCGGCTCAAGGTAATTCCCAGCACCCGGGCGCCATACTCGCGCGCGGCAAAGCGCGCCAGGCCACCCCAGCCACAACCGACATCGAGCAGGTACTCGCCGGGTTGCAAGCGCAACTTGCGGCACAGGTGATCGAGCTTGTTGCGCTGCGCCTGATCGAGGTTTTCCTGGCCGGTCTTGAAGTAGGCGCAGGAGTAGACCATGTCCTGATCAAGCCACAACTGGTAGAACGCATTGGAAAGGTCGTAGTGATAAGAGATCGAGGCGGCATCCAGGGAGGGGTCGTGGGCTGTACGCTCCAGCGGGGCATCATCGCCCTCCTCGGCGCCCAATGCTGTGGTCAGTTCATCGCACAGGCGCACCACTTCGGTGATAGGCCCTTCCAGCTCCAGCCGGCCCTCGACAAAGGCGCTGCCCAGCACATCGAGGCTGGGATGGGTCAGATCATTGATCAGTTGCGGGTCCTTGACCACGAGGGTGACCTGCGGCGACTCATCGAGCGCCAGCTCGTGTCCATCCCAAAACTTGATACGCAGGGGTAAACGCAGGTTTTGCAGAGCCGACGCCAGTTGCAGGTTCATCTCGGTATCCTCCTTATCCACAAGGCCTGTCGCCAACAGGCTAGCGCATAAATCAACCTTGAAAAGTGTCTTCAGGCCAGTGGTTACAGGCGCCTGGCCACTATCAGCGGCGTGTCTCTGCGCCGTCAGAACAAGACCTGCATCACGTTTTCCGTTACCCAACGCTGTACGAAAACGCCTCAGACGCCGATGATGCGCCAGACCTGCCTGACAAGGACGCACCCTCTTGATTTCGATCTACCAGCTCAAACCACGCTTCCAGAACCTGTTGCGCCCTCTGGTGCAGCGCCTCTACGACAAGGGCATTACGGCCAATCAGGTGACCGTCGCGGCCTGCCTGGTGTCGCTGCTGGTGGGGGCCATCGTGGTTGCCGGCCTGCCGCATTACGCGGTATTTGCCCTGATTCCGCTGTGGATGATCGTGCGCATGGCCCTCAATGCCATTGACGGCATGCTGGCCCGCGAGTTCGGCCAGCAGTCGCGGCTGGGGGCTTACCTCAACGAGTTGACCGATGTCATCGCCGACAGTGCGCTGTTTTTACCCTTCGCCCTGATCACCGGCGTCAGCCCGGCGCTGGTGGTGCTGGTCACGCTGCTGGCCGTCATCAGCGAATATGCCGGCGTACTGGGCACCATGGTCGGTGCCGCACGGCGTTACGACGGCCCCATGGGCAAGAGTGACCGGGCATTTGTGTTCGGCGTGCTGGGTGCCGGCGTCGCCGCAGGTTTACTTGCCCCGACATGGATAAATCTGGTGCTGATCGTGGTCTCAGCCTTGCTCGTCTACACCGTGGTCAACCGTGTGCGCCAGGGACTCGCGTCAATCAGCGAACCGACGCACTGAATCTGCCCGGCGGCCGCCTGACGCCGGCCGTTTCGACGCACAGTCGAAGCGCCTCACCCGGCCGCCCTCCCCCCTCTCAAGTAGTTTTGGCAAAGGAACCCGCCATGCGCGATGTGATCGCCCTGCACTTCAGTACCCACGATGGCGTCGAGTTGTTCTATCGACACTGGCCCGCCAGGAATGCGATGCCTGGCAGCACCCGCCAGGCCATCGTGCTGTTGCACCGCGGCCATGAGCATTCCGGGCGCATCGCGCACCTGGTCGAGGAACTCGACCTGCCGGGCTTTGACTTCTTTGCCTGGGATGCGCGAGGTCACGGCCAGTCACCGGGCGAGCGCGGCCATAGCCCAAGCTTTGCCACCAACGTGCGCGACCTGCAGACCTTCGTCGACCACATCGGCGCCAGCCACCTGATCGACCCCGACAACATTGCCGTGGTCGCGCAGAGTGTCGGTGCCGTGATCGCCGCCACCTGGGCCCATGACTACGCCCCGAAAATCCGTGCCATGGTGCTGGCTTCCCCGGCGTTCGACATCAAGCTGTACGTGCCCTTTGCCCGCCAGGGCCTGACCCTGATGCGCCGTATCAAGGGCAACTTCTTCGTCAACAGCTACGTCAAGTCGCGCTTTCTCACCCATGACCGGCTTCGCCAGGTGACCTACGACAGCGACCCGCTGATAGCCCGGGCCATTTCGGTCGACGTGCTACTGGGCCTTTATGAGGCTGCCGAGCGCGTCGTGGCCGATGCCCAAGCGATCCAGGTGCCGACCCAGGTCTTGATCTCCGGCTCCGACTTCGTCGTGCATCGCGCCCCGCAAGAACGCTTCTTCGAGCGCTTGGGCTGCGCGCACAAAGAGAAACACGTACTGCCTGGCTTCTTCCACGACACCCTCGGCGAGCGTGATCGCGAGCAAGCCCTGGTGCGTATTCGCCGCTTTGTTACCCAGGCGTTCGAACGGCCATTGCAGTTGCCATCACTGCTCGACGCCGACCGCGTCGGCGCCACCTGTGCCGAAGCCGAAGTGCTGGCCGCGCCCCTGCCGCCGCGCTCGCTGCGCGGCCTGTACTGGCGCCTGACCCGCGCCGGGCTGAAGCTGGGCAGCCGCTTCTCCACGGGCGTGAAGCTGGGCTTCGACACCGGCTTCGACTCCGGCAGTACGCTGGACTACGTCTACCGCAATCAACCGACCGGGCAAGGTGGCCTGGGCCGGGCAATCGACCAGAACTACCTGCAGTCGATCGGCTGGAAAGGCATTCGCCAGCGCAAGGTGAACATTGAAGAACTGCTGCGCCTGGCCATGCAGCGCCTGCATGAACAACAGCGACCAGTGCGCATCGTCGACATCGCCGCCGGCCACGGACGCTACATTCTCGATGCGCTCAAGGGTGTCGAGCCGCGCCCCGAATCGATCCTGCTGCGTGACTACAGCGACCTTAACGTCAGCCAGGGCAGCGCACTGATCGAACAACTGGACCTGGACGACATCGCCCGCTTCATCAAGGCCGATGCCTTTGACAAGGCAGACCTGGCGGCCATCGAGCCCAAGCCGACCCTGGCGGTGGTCTCGGGCCTGTACGAACTGTTCGCCAGCAACCAGCTGGTCGGTGATTCGCTGGCCGGGCTGGCCGAGGCCGTCGAGCCCGGCGGCTACCTGGTGTACACCGGCCAGCCCTGGCACCCGCAACTGGAACTGATTGCCCGTGCCCTGACCAGCCATCGTGCCGGCCAGGCGTGGGTGATGCGTCGGCGCACCCAGGCGGAAATGGACCAGTTGGTGGAGGCAGCCGGTTTTCGCAAGATCACCCAGCGCATCGACGAATGGGGCATCTTCAGTGTGTCCATCGCGCAACGCCTGCCGTGAGCGGCCTGCGCGAGCCAGGCCTGTGGAAACGCGCCGTGGTCTGGTTGCTGTGCCTGGCGCCGTTGTTCTTCGGCACCTACGGGTTTGCCACCTGGTACACCTCACAACGTGACGATGTCGGCACGCTGGTGTTCGCCTGGGAAAGCCACATGCCGTTCTGGGCCTGGACCATCGTGCCCTACTGGTCCATCGACCTGCTGTACGGGCTTTCACTGCTGGCGTGCCTGACACGCCGGCACCTGGACACCCATGCGCTGCGCCTGCTCAGTGCGCAGTTGCTGGCGGTCAGTTGCTTTCTGTTATGGCCGCTGCGCTTTACCTTCGAGCGCCCGGAAATGGACGGCGTGTTCGGCTGGCTGTTTGCGGTGCTGGCCGGGTTCGACAAGCCCTTCAACCAGGCGCCGTCGCTGCACATCGCCTTGCTGGTGATCCTGTGGGTGTGCTTCGAGCGTTATGCACGGGTGTTTCACAGCGCCTGGCGCTGGCTGCTGCACGGCTGGTTCGCGCTGATCGGCGTGTCGGTGCTGACCACCTGGCAGCATCACTTCATCGACCTGCCCACCGGCGCGCTGGCCGGCTGGCTGTGCGTCTGGCTATGGCCCGACGAAGGCCGCAGCCCGCTGCTCAGTGCCCGACTGACGCGCACCCCGGCGCGACTGAGGCTGGCGTTGTATTACGCCGTGGGCGCGACGCTGCTGGCCTTGCCGGCGTTCACACTGGGCGGCGGCTGGCTGTGGTTGCTGTGGCCGGCGTTATCGTTGGCGCTGGTGGCACTCAATTACCTGTTGTTCGATGCCCAGGGCTTTCAGAAACGCAGCGACGGCAGCCTGACGCCGGCAGCTCGCTGGCTGCTGGCACCGTACCTGCTCGCAGCGTGGTTCAATTCCCGTTGGTGGACACGCAAACACCCGCAGGCTGACCTTGTGCTGGACAACGTCTGGCTGGGCCGCGTGCCGGGTCGTCACCCCACACAAGCCTTCGATGCCATCGTCGACCTGTGCGCCGAGTTACCGGCAACAGTCGGCGAGCGTGCCTATCGCAGCCTGCCACAGCTCGACCTGATTGCCCCGAGCGCGGCGCAATGCCTGGCCGCCGCCCAGGCCATCGAGGCCCTGCGCCCGGCCGGTCCCTTGCTGGTGTGCTGTGCATTGGGGTATTCGCGCAGTGCCACGGCGGTGGCCGCCTGGCTGCTGTACACCGGCCGGGCCGGCTCGGTGGACCAGGCCATCGACCGTCTGCGCCAGGCGCGCCCGGGCATTGTCCTGCACGCCGAGCACCGACAGGCATTGGGCGAGTTACAACCGATGCCGCAACAGCGCGAGTGCAGCGTATGAGCGCAGATATGCAGTTGCACGTCGTAGCCAGCCTGCTGCGCCGTGGCCGGACGCTGGATAATCTGTCCACCGGGTTTACGCTGTTAAGCCTGGCCGTCGGCATGCTGCAGCTGTGGATCACCGCCATGCCCCTGCTCACGGTATGGCTGGGCGCGCTGGTGCTGCTGGGCCTGATTGAAAAGTACTACGCCATGCGCGTCGCGCTCGACGCCGACCTGTTTCATCGCGTGGGCCGTGATGCCCGGCCATTGCCTGAGACCACCCTCGCACTGGATCAGGCTCTGGTCTCTCTCGGCCTGCAGCCTGCCGACAAGGCGGGTCGCCCCTGGGCGGTACGCAGTCAGGGCGCGCTTCGGTTGTTGCGTCGACAGCTGATCCTGGTGGTTGTGCAGCTGCTGGTGCTGCTCATCCCCCTGCTGGTCTTCCCCTTGCTTCATTGAAGGAATCGTCATGTTCGAATCAGTGGTTGCCACACTCATTACCGCCGGTGCGCGCAGCGTCACCGGCGCCCGCAGTCTGTGGCTGGGCTGCACGCCGGAACCGGTGCAGCGGATCTATTACGCCAACCACAGCAGCCACGGCGACTTCGTGCTGCTCTGGGCCTCGTTGCCGCGCCACTTGCGCAGCTTCACCCGCCCGGTCGCCGGTGCCGATTACTGGCAGTCCGGAGCCTTGCGCCGCTACATCATCAATAACGTGTTCGACGGCGTGCTGGTCGACCGTCAGCGTACCGATGAACAGAGCAACCCGCTGCAACCGATGATCGACGCCCTGCAGCTGGGGCATTCGCTGATCATCTTTCCCGAGGGCACGCGCAACCCGGACGAAGGCCTGCTGCCGTTCAAGAGCGGCCTTTACCACCTGGCCAAGAGTTATCCCCAGGCTGAACTGGTGCCGGTATGGATTTCCAACCTCAACCGGGTCATGCCCAAGGGACGCTTCCTGCCGTTGCCGCTGTTGTGCACCACCAGTTTCGGTGCGCCGTTGCGCCTGGAAGAAGACGAAACCAAAGAGCATTTTCTCGCCCGCAGCCGTGAAGCGCTGCTGGCCATGGGGGCGGAGCAGTAATGATGGAGAACCAGACTCAACTGTTGTTCATGGGCATAGGCGTCATCCTGCTGCTGGCCTCGGTGGTCGGCTATGTGCTCAAGCTCAAGGCCCGTGGCCCGCACGCGGTGATCGACAACCTCAACGCCCGCATCAACGCCTGGTGGGTGATGGTGCTGGTCATCGGTGCCGCGTTCTGGCTCGGGCACACGGCGGTGATCCTGCTGTTCTACGCGGTGTCGTTCTATGCGCTGCGTGAGTTCCTGACCCTCACCCCGACCCGGCGCAGCGACTACCCGGCCCTGGTGGCGGCGTTCTATGTGGCCCTGCCGTTGCAGTACGTGCTGATCTCGATGAAGTGGTACGGCCTGTTCTCGATCTTCATCCCGGTGTACGTGTTCCTGCTGCTGCCGATCCTGGCGTCGCTGGGCGGCGACACCAAGAACTTCCTGGAGCGTGCCTCCAAAGTCCAGTGGGGTTTGATGATTGCGGTGTTCTGCGTGTCCTACGTGCCAGCCCTGCTGACACTGGACATTCCGGGCTACGAAGGCCGCCACCTGCTGCTGATCGCCTGGCTGGTGATCGTCGTGCAGCTGTCGGATGTCTTGCAGTACGTGTGCGGCAAGCTGTTCGGCAAGCGCAAGATCGCTCCCAACCTGTCGCCGTCCAAGACCGTCGAAGGCTTTGTCGGCGGCATTGCCCTGGCCTCGATGATCGGCGCCGCTTTGTGGTGGATCACCCCGTTCAATGCCTTGCAGGCGCTGGCCATTGCCGTGCTCATCAACCTGCTGGGCTTTGCCGGCGGCATCGTGATGTCCGCCATCAAGCGCGACCGTGGCGTGAAGGACTGGGGCCACATGATCGAAGGCCACGGCGGCATGCTCGACCGCCTCGACTCGGTGTGCTTCGCCGCCCCGATCTTCTTCCATCTGGTGCGCTACTGGTGGACCTGAAACCCGTGGGAGGGGGGCTCTGCTCCGGGCGGCGATCCGACGATGAGGCCGGCAAGGCCCCTACACCTGCTGCGCCTGTCCCATAGCCATCGCCGGCAAGCCGCCTCCCACAGTCCGGTGCCAGGCACCAGACCTTGGGCGACATCAATCTGGTGGGAGGGGGCTCTGCCCGCGATGAGGCCATCAAGGCCCATACACCTGCTGCGTCTGTCACGCAGCTATCGCCAGCAGAGCTGCCTGCCACAGGTTTGTGTGCAGGCTGATTGAGCGGCATCGGCCGCCCCGGCAAAATGGTTGCGGAATATTGCAGCATTTTGCCTTCATTCAGCGGCCCGCTGCCCTGTTGCCAGGCCCTGTACAGCCTTGCAACCGGTGCCGGGCCGCGTTCCAGAGCCTTTGTCATAAGCGGCAGGCACCTGAATCAACGCCGCGCCAGATAACGGACACCACGCCTTTCTCAAGTTTTTTTCGAACCGCATCTCGTCTTTGTTATCTGTTGTGGGTAGTTTGCGTTCGGCAAGGAGTCGTTGGCGCGCTTTTTTGTGCAGGACGCACGGAATTACTTAGAGGCTTCACGTTTATGAACCGCAGGAATCTCTTGAAAGCATCCATGGCGGTGGCCGCTTATAGCGCCCTGCCTGCCTCGGGGCTTTTTGCTGCGCGCGCCCTCGCCGCGGCAGCCGATGGCGAAAAGGAACCGTTCGATTTCGCCACGTTGCAGGCCCAGGCCAAGCAACTGGCCGGCAATCCTTACGTCAGTACCAAGCAGGTCCTGCCTCCTGTGCTGGCCGACATGACCCCGCAGCAGTTCAATGCCATCCGCTACGACCCCAACCACTCGCTGTGGAAAGAGGTCAAAGGCCAGCTCGACGTGCAGTTCTTCCACGTCGGCATGGGCTTCAAGACGCCGGTGCGCATGTACAGCGTCGACCCCAAGAGCAAGACCGCCCGCGAAGTGCATTTCCGTCACGAGCTGTTCAACTACGAGAACAGCGGCATCGACAAGAACCTGGTCAAGGGCGACCTGGGCTTTGCCGGCTTCAAGGTGTTCAAGGCGCCCGAGATCGCGATCCACGACATCCTGTCGTTCCTGGGCGCCAGCTACTTCCGCGCCGTCGACAACACCAAACAGTACGGCCTGTCGGCCCGCGGCCTGGCCATCGACACCTTCGCCAAGCGCCAGGAAGAATTCCCCGACTTCACCAAGTTCTGGTTCGAGACCCCGGCCAAGAACGCGACCCGCTTCACCGTCTATGCCTTGCTCGACTCGCCGAGCGCCACCGGTGCCTACAAGTTCGACATCGACTGCCAGGCCAACCAGGTGGTGATGGAGATCGACGCGCACGTCAACGCCCGCGCCGACATCGAACAGCTGGGCATCACGCCGATGACCAGCATGTTCAGCTGCGGCACTCATGAGCGCCGCATGTGCGACAGCATTCACCCGCAACTGCACGACTCCGATCGCCTGTCGATGTGGCGTGGCAATGGCGAGTGGATCTGCCGGCCGCTGAACAACCCGGCCAAGCTGCAGTTCAACGCTTTCGCCGACAAGGACCCCAAGGGGTTCGGCCTGGTGCAGTACGACCACGACTTCAAGAGCTACCAGGACACCGTGGTCTGGTACAGCCGTCGCCCGAGCCTGTGGGTCGAGCCGACCAACGCCTGGGGTGAAGGCGAGATCAGCCTGCTGGAGATCCCGACCACCGGCGAAACCATGGACAACATCGTGGTGTTCTGGACCCCCAAGAACAAGGTCAAGGCCGGCGACTCGCTCAACTACAGCTACAAACTGTTCTGGAGCGCCCTGCCCCCGGTCAGCACACCGCTGGCGCAGATTCATGCCACCCGTTCGGGCATGGGCGGTTTTCTGGAAGGCTGGACCCCGGGCGAGCACTATCCCAAGTACTGGGCGCGACGCTTTGCCGTGGACTTCCATGGCGGCGGCCTGGACCGTCTGCCCGAAGGCGTCGGCATCGAGCCGATTCTCAAGGTGTCCCACGGCAAGACCCAGGACTTCAACATCCAGTACCTGCCGGACATCCAGGGTTACCGGGTGATGTTCGACTGGTTGCCCGACAGCGACTCGGTGGAGCCGGTGGAAATGCGCATGTTCATCCGCTCGCGCGACCGTACCCTGAGCGAAACCTGGCTGTACCAGTACTTCCCGCCGGCGCCGGACCAGCGCAAGTACCCATAACGCAATAGCCCCTTGTGTAGGAGCGCGCTTGCCGGAATGCCGGACCACCGCGACCGGCTGCGCTAGCAGTCGTAAATTTGTGGCGCTTCGCAAATTTTGCGAGCGCTGCGCACTCGGTCGCGGGCAAGCGCGCTCCTACCACCGGTTCCATGTTGGGTGCGCGACAGTGTGCCCGGATGGAAAACATTGACAGCTCGCCCATCTGCGTCTGTTATAGAGCCCTGTCACGCCGTTGGAGCGTTCGCTCCAGACTCTCTTGTTGTGCTTGAAAGCCTCCCTGGCTGCATTGACCCCTCCCGCGCGGTCGATGGGCGGTAGCGTGCCTGTGTGACACGGCCGTCTGCATCGATGCCTGCGCCTGCTTGAAGGCAAATCCTCATGGCGTTGAATCCTGCCCTGCACGCCCACGACGCGCGCGCGTCGCTGCTGGTGTTCGATAAATCCACTGTGGTCGTCTGGACCGCCATCAGCCTGCTGCTGGTCGAGACTTTTTCCGGTGCCTTGCGCTATTACTTTGACCTGGCCGGTCTGGGGCCGGTGCTGTACCTGCCGAAAATGGCCTGCACGGCGCTGTTCGTGACCGAGCTGTTCACTTTCAAGGGTGGCCGGGGCTTCTGGCTGTGCCTGCTGGCCCTGTTGATTTCGGGGTTGCTGGCCATGCTGCATGGTGCCAGCGTGCAGAACCTGGCGTTCAGCCTGTTCGCCATCAGCCCGTTGTTGTTCGCCCTGGTGTGCAGCCGGTATCTGCTGCAGCGCCAGACGCTGCTTGGCAAGGCGGTCGCCCTGTGCCTGCTGGCCTCGCTGCTGGGACTGCTGCTCGACAAGTACGCCCAGGTACCCTGGAAAGGCTACAGCTACAGCATGGGCGACACCCAGTTGAGCGGTAATACCGCCTGGAGCGATGCCGACCAGGACCGGGTGGCCGGCTTTGCCCGGGTGTCGAGCGTCCTGGCCAACCTGATTGCCCTGTACAGCCTGTACCTGCTGCTGTTCGTGCGTGCGCTGCCGCTCAGGGCACTGCTGTATGCAGCGGCCGTGGTGGCCGTGTTCATGACCACCAGCAAGGCGCCGGCAGCGGCCCTGGTGCTGACCCTGGGCATGCTGCTGATGCTGCGTCTGCCATGGATCTGCCGGGCCTTGTGTGTGGTGGTGGTAGCGATGGGACTGGGGCTGCCGCTGTTGGGTCTGATCCATGACTTCGACGCCCACACGGTCAGCAGGAGCAGCCACTCGCTGGCGTCGCTGTATGACCGGCTCAACAACACCTGGCCCAACCTGGTCGAGTACATGATGCAGGAGGGCTGGGGCCTGACCGGCGCGGGCTTTGGCATGGTCGGCAGCACCCAGGCGCTGTACCCGGTCATGGGCGCCGGCCTGCTGACCATTGTCGACAGCACCTCGGTCTACCTGTGGGCCATGCTCGGTGTGGCCGGGCTGTGGCTGTACGTCATGCAGGTGCCACTGTTGTTCGCCCTGATCGGCGACAACAGCCGCCAGGCGCGCATGCTGCTGTCGATTGCCTTCTTCTGCTGCCTGGTCAGCTGGACTTCCGACCTGTTCGAGATTGCCGTGGTCGACCTGTTCCTGGGGCTGGTGATCGGCCATGTGCTGGGCAACCGGTCGGCAAGCGAAGCGCAGGAGCGGACCCAGGCGTTCAAGCTGTTGCCTTTTACCCCACAGCCCTGAGGGGGATGACGATGCTACGCAAGCTTTTACACGCCACCCTGCCCTGGCTGGCCGCCACAGCGGCCTGGCTGCCGTCGGCACAGGCCGCCGAGCCTGTCTTTATCCTGGGCGTCACCACGCATCTGATGAATGTCGAGCAGCCTCTACAGGCGCCCTTGAAGCGGGCCGCCGAGGCCGGCTTTACCTCGCTCCGGGACGACATCCTGTGGTCGGCCGCAGCGCCCGGCCCACACCGGTTGCACGTTCCACCGCAGTGGCGGCGTTACCTCAGCCAGGCCGAGACGCTGAAGCTGAGCCGCATGGGCATCCTCGGCTACAGCACCTGGTTTCATGAAAACGCCAAGCCGCGTACGCCGATGGTGACAAGCCAGTACCTCAAGTACGTCGACTACACCAGCCAGCAACTGGGCAACCGGATCAACTTCTATGAAATCTGGAACGAGTGGGACATGGAAGCGCCCCGCGACCGCCAACTGGCCCGCGACTATGCCGCGCTGATCAAGCATACCGCGCCGGTGCTGCGCCGCAACACCCGTGCCGCCCCCGGCACTCCGGCAAAAATCCTGGCCGGCGCGGTGACCACGGCCGGCATGAAAAGCGGCTTTGTCGACCCCCTGATCGACAGTGGTGCACTGGACCTGGTCGATGGCCTGTCCTTGCATCCCTACGTGCATTGCGAGGCCAACGACCAGAACACACCGGAAGCCTGGCGGCGCTGGATGAGCGACTACGAACAGCACGTTCGCACCCGTGCCGGCCGCGACGTGCCGCTTTACCTCACCGAGATGGGCTGGCCGAGCCACCAGGGCGCCTGCGGCAAGAGCGAGGTGACCCAGGCGCTGTACATGGCGCGGGTCTGGTTTCTGGCCCGCACGATTCCCAACGTCAAGGGCCTGTGGTGGTACGACCTGTACAACGATGGACCTGACCGCTTCGATCAGGAGCACAATTTTGGCGTGTTCAACGAAGACCTGTCGTCCAAGCCTGCGCACACCCTGATGAAAGCCATCGCCCCGGTGATCAGCCAGTACACCTATGATGCCCAGGCCAGCACCCTGTCTGACACCACTTATCAATTGCACTTCAGCAAAGGCCAGGAGCGCCTGCTGGTCGCCTGGGCCATTGGCAAGCCGCGTGAAGTGCAAGTCACACGCCAGGGCACGATCAACGGCCCGGTGCACTGGCTCGACACCGTGCAGGCCGAACGGGGTCAGGTCGCCAGTGAACAGAACTGGCAGTGTGACCAGGCGCGCTGTACAGCCACGGTTCCATTGACCCGCTTTCCGAAAATCATTCGCCTGGCACCTTGACCCCTTGACCTCTCACCCCGCCCCCCGTAGCTGATCACAAACGGCAATTCGGGGGATCAACCCTCAGCCTTAAATAGGGGTGGTATTAAATAAACCTGATGCGTCCGTCTGCGTTTCAAGAGTGGCTGGCAGATTCATGTTCGGCAAACATAGGGCTGCCATGCTGAACCCTCAGAATCAATGGATTGAACCGCAACAGGACGCCCGGCATGAAATTTCGCTCACTGATCGTCGCCAGCCTGCTGGCCGCGCTACCGCTTGCCCAGGCCCAGCCGCAGAGCCCGGTTTATCTGGCCGGCGGCTCGGAGTGGCGCCCGTTCAGCTACACCGATGACCAGGCGCGCTTGCGCGGGGTCGCGGTGGACATCGCACGGCGGGTGCTCAAGCAGGCACACCTTGAGGCACAGTTCGTGTCCTACCCGGTCAACCGCCTGCAAGCGATGCTCGACAAGGGCCAGCTCGACTTCAACTATGCCGAGTCACCCGACTGGAAAGCCCCGGCACAAGCGGCGCGCTTCGTGTTTTCCGTGCCGTACCTGAACGTGCGTGAACACCTGTATTTCGCCGCTGGCAACCCGGCCGCCCAAGTGCCGGCCGAGCAGTTGCACAACCTCACCATCGGCATGGTGCGCGGCTATACCTACCCACGGCTGGACGTGGCGTTCGAGTTCAAGCGCCTGCTGAAACTGGAAACCTCCCAGGACCAGGCGCTGCTGGAATTGCTGAAGATCGGCCGGGTCGATGCGGTGGCGATGGTCGACGACCTGTACCAGTCGCTGGTGGCCAGCGGGCAGATCGACGCCAGCCGCTTTCGCCAGGGCGCCCAATTGAGCGAGGCACCGCTGACCATCATGCTCCAGCCTCGCCACGCCGCCCTGCTGCCGCAGATCAACGCCGCGATCACGGCACTGCAGCGCAGTGGCGAGATCCAGCGTATTCGCCAGGGCTACAGGCCGGCGGCGAGCCTGGCCTGCCACTCACCCCGCCAGGCCTGCTAGCCAGGGTCAATCAGAACCGTGGCTTCACCGCCGTCCAGTCCGAGCGGTACTTCTGCATCTGGGTTACGTCGTTGCGCTGGCGGATGCCGCAGCTGTGGTACAGCGCGTTGAGCTTGCCCAACTGGTCATAGTCCAGCTCCACGCCCAGCCCCGGCGCGTCGGTCAGGGCCACGCAGCCGTTGACGATCGGCAGCTTGCCACCCTTGATCACTTCTTCGTCCGGCTCCTGCCACGGGTAGTGGGTGTCACAGGCGTAGGCCAGGTTCGGCACGGCCGCCGCTACGTGGGTCATGGCCATCAGGCTGATGCCCAGGTGCGAGTTGGAATGCATGGACACGCCCAGGCCGAAGGTGTCGCACATGCGCGCCAGGATCTGGGTGTCGCGCAGGCCACCCCAATAGTGGTGGTCGGCGAGGACGATCTGCACGCTGTTCAGGGCCACACTGCGGCGGAACTCGTCGAAGTCGGTGACCACCATATTGGTCGCCAGCGGGATGCCGGTGCGTCTGTGCACCTCGGCCATGCCTTCCAGGCCCGGGCAAGGGTCTTCAAAGTATTCAAGATCCCCCGCCAGTTGTTCGGCCATGCGCAACGAGGTGTCGACCGACCAGTTGCCATTCGGGTCAATGCGCAGCGGTGCGTCGGGGAAGGCCTGGCGCAGCGCCTTGATGCACGCCACTTCATGCTCCGGGCCCAGCAGTGTGCCGGCCTTGAGCTTGATGCTCTGGAAGCCGTTCTCTTCGATCATGGTCCGCGCCTGGGCCACGATCTGCTCGGGGCTGATGCTTTCGCCCCAGCGGTCGGGCTTGTACGGCGAGCCGATGTGCTCGGCGTACTTGAAGAACAGGTAGGCGCTGAACGGCACCTCGCGACGCACGGCGCCACCGAGCAGGTTGACCAGCGGCATGCCCAACGAGCGCGCCTGCAGGTCGAGAAACGCCACTTCGAAGGCCGAATAGGCGTTGGCCACCTGCTTGCTCGGGTGCCAGCCCGGCGCCAGCTCGGCCCCGGCGCTGACCGGCTGCATGGCGGCAACGGTCTTGATCACCCGGGCCCGCAGGCCATTGAGGTCGAACGGGTCCAGCCCCACCAGGCTGTCCTGCATAGCCTGCAACACCTTGAGCACCGGTGCATCGCCATAGCTTTCGCCCAGGCCGATATGGCCGTTGTCGCTTTCGACCTCGATGATCGAGCGCAACGCATAGGGTTCATGAATGCCGCTGGCGTTGAGCAGCGGGGCATCACGAAAGGCGATGGGGGTGACGCGGACCTGTCTGATTTTCATGCCGAGGGTTCCGATTCGTTGTTTTCATGACGTGGGCCGATCATGGACCGGGGTATTGTGTCCGTCTAATCCAGATTGACTGTCGATTGATACCCGGAAACTATCAATGTTCGAACTTGCCCAATTGCGCTGCTTTGCCACGGTGGCCACCGAACTGAATTTTCGCCGTGCCGCCGAACGGCTGAACATGACCCAGCCGCCGCTCTCGCGGCAGATCCAGTTGCTGGAGCACGCCCTGGGCGTGGCGCTGTTCATCCGCAGCACCCGCAGCGTGGTGCTGACCGCCGCAGGCCGTGCCTTCTTCATCGAGGCGCAGCATTTGCTGGAGCGTGCCGAACAGGCTGCAGTGGCCGCCAAGCGCTTTGCCGAGGGCGACATCGGTTCAGTGAGCATCAGCTTTGTCGGCAGCGCGGTGTATGAATTCCTGCCCAAGGTGCTGGCTGAAGCCCGGCTCAACCAGCCGCAGGTCAAGATCGCGCTGAGCGAGATGAACACCGCCCAGCAGCACGAAGCCCTGCGTGCCAGGCGCATCGACCTGGGCATCGTCCGCGCTCCGCTGCTGCAACCGGGTTACCAGAGCGAATGCCTGGTGCGCGAGCCTTTCGTGCTGGCGGTACCGAGCGGCCATCCGTTGGCCACTGACGCGCAGGTCGGGGTACAGGACCTGGCCGGGGTGCCGTTCCTGATGTACTCGCACTCGGCCTACCCGCCGTTCAACGAGCTGCTCACCGGCCTGTTCCGTTCGGCTGGCGTGGCGCCCGAGTACGTGCAATGGCTGGGCTCGTCGCTGACCATCCTGGCGCTGGTGAATGCCGGCATGGGCCTGGCCCTGGTGCCGCGCTGCGCCACCAACGTGGTGTTTCGCGGGGTGACCTTTCGCGACATCGACCTGGGCGAAGGCATCCAGAGCGAACTGCACCTGGTGTGGCGCAGCGACAACGACAACCCGGCATGCCTGATGCTGATCGACGGCATCCGGGCGGCGATGGCGGCCTACGGCTGAAAAGGTCACCCGTAGGAGCGCGCTTGCCCGCGACCGAGTGCGCAGCGCTCGCAAAATCTCGGAAACGCTGAAAATTTTGACTGTGAACACATTCAAGATTTCGGAAACGCTGAAAATTTACGACTGCTAACGCAGCCGGTCGCGGTGGTCCGGCATTCCGGCAAGCGCGCTCCTACCCCCCCGAGGCCGATGTTTGCCATACGACGGCGTTATGGCCATGACAAAAGCACACCCATGCAATCCATCGGGCCGGCGTTGAACAATAGTGAATCGCCGCCACCCGCGTGCGGTCACACTTTTTCATTCCTTGCACACCCAGGAGCTTGTCATGAGTACGTTCGTCACCCGCGATGGAACCGAGATCTACTTCAAGGACTGGGGCACCGGCAAGCCGGTGCTGTTCAGCCACGGCTGGCCGCTGGACGCCGACATGTGGGAATACCAGATGAACTACCTGAGCAGCCGCGGCTACCGCACCATCGCCTTCGACCGGCGCGGCTTCGGGCGTTCGGACCAGCCGTGGACCGGCTATGACTACGACACCTTCGCCGATGACATCAACGATCTGATCAACCACCTGGACCTGCAGGACGTCACCCTGGTGGGCTTCTCGATGGGCGGCGGCGATGTGGCCCGCTACATCGGCCGGCATGGCACCTCGCGGGTTGCACGCCTGGCCCTGCTGGGTGCGGTGACGCCGATCTTCATCAAGACCGACGACCATCCCGAGGGTGTGGATAAGTCGGTGTTCGACGGCATCAAGGCCGGGCTGCTCAAGGACCGCGCCCAGTTCATCGCCGATTTTTCCAGGACCTTCTTCGGCCTGGACGATGGCAATCAAGTCTCCGAAGGCGTACAGACCCAGACCCTGAACATCGCCTTGCTGGCCTCGCTCAAGGGCACGGTCGATTGCGTGACGGCGTTTTCGGAAACCGACTTCCGTGCAGACCTGGCCAAGGTCGATGTGCCGACCCTGGTGATCCAC
Organism: Pseudomonas sp. Leaf127; assembly: GCF_001423155.1. Taxonomy (NCBI): domain Bacteria; kingdom Pseudomonadati; phylum Pseudomonadota; class Gammaproteobacteria; order Pseudomonadales; family Pseudomonadaceae; genus Pseudomonas; species Pseudomonas sp. Leaf127. Next base: position 97,369 of record NZ_LMOA01000023.1, read on the forward strand.
GGCGACGCCGACAAGGTGGTGCCACTGGAAGCCACCGGCCGGCTGGCAGCCAGGCTGGTTGCCGGCGCCGAGCTGAAGATCTACCAGGGTGCGCCGCACGGCTTTGCCGCCACTCACGGTGATCAGTTGAACGAAGACCTGCTGGCGTTTATCGGCGGCTGACGCAAACGGTAAACCCCCTCCGGTGACCGAGTGCACCGGTCGGGCGCCCGTGTCGTTCAGCAGTCGTTGCGCTGCAACACATCGAGAAAATGATCGATGATCAGGTTCGAGCGCCGGCCCCTGAGCGTGACCACCGCCAGCGGCGCATCGAAGAACAGCCGGTGCGGGGCGATGGCCTTGAGCAGGCCTTTCTCGACCCAGCCGGCGGCGTAGTGGTCGGGCAGAAAGCCAATGTAACAACCGGTCAGGATCAGAAACGCAATGCCCTCGCGGTCGGTGGCGGTGGCGGCGCATTCGAGCAACTGGTGCAGGCCGATGGCTTCGGCGGTCATGCGGTAGCTGGGCACGACGGCGTCGACGTCACGCAAGTCGTCGTTGCTCAAGGTCGCGGCATGGGCAAACAGCGGATGATCGGCGCAGCAGTACAGGTAGCTGCGTTCTTCGTAGAGCAGGCTGTATTCCAGGCCGGACAGCGGCGTGATCAGCGGGATGGCACCGACGTGCAGGCGCCCGTCCAGCAAACCGCGCTCGATCTCGCCGGGGGTGCTCATGCTCAGGTTCACCGTCACCCCGTCCCCCTGCTGGCGCAACGAGGCCAGGGCACGGGTGATACGCATCTTCGGCTGGGTCACCAGGTTACTCATCAACCCGATGTTCAGGTCGCCGCGCAACTGGCTGTGCAACTGGTTGACCTCGCTGCGAAACCCCTCGATGGCCGCCAGCACCGCCTCACCTGAACGCAGCACCTCGCGGCCCTGGTCGGTCAGGGCAAAGCCGGCCCGGCCGCGCTGGCACAGACGCATGCCCAGGCGTTTTTCCAGGTCGCTCATGTGCAGGCTGATGGCCGAGCGGCTGATGCCCAGCGTGCTCTCGGCCGCCGAAAAACTGCCGCATTGCACCACGGTCTTGAACAGGCGCAGCAAGCGCAGATCGAAATCGCTGACCTGGCTCAGGGCGGGCTTCTTGGACGACAGTGGCCGGGATGACATAGGTAAGCGATTCCATACCTGAACGTAAGAAGATATAGATTTAACTCACCCATCGAGCAGGCACAAGCTGTGGTCATCCACCCCCACAGGATTTGCGAGATGAACCAGGCCCTGCAGCAGACCCCGCCACTGGCCAGCCAGCTCAAGCTGGACGCCCACTGGATGCCCTTCTCCGCCAACCGCAACTTCAAGCGTGACCCGCGTTTCATCGTGGCCGCCGAAGGCAGCTGGCTGACCGACGACCAGGGCCGGCGCATCTATGACAGCCTGTCGGGCCTGTGGACCTGCGGGGCCGGGCACTCGCGCAAGGAAATCCAGGAAGCGGTGGCCAAACAGCTCGGCACCCTGGATTACTCGCCGGCTTTCCAGTACGCGCACCCGCTGTCGTTCCAGCTGGCCGAGAAAATCACCAGCCTGACCCCCGACGGCCTGGATCATGTGTTCTTCACCGGCTCCGGTTCCGAAAGCGCCGACACCTCGGTCAAGCTGGCCCGTGCCTACTGGCGCCTGAAAGGCCAGGCGCAGAAGACCAAGCTGATCGGCCGCGCCCGTGGCTACCACGGCGTGAACATTGCCGGCACCGCGCTGGGCGGCATTGGCGGCAACCGCAAGATGTATGGCCAGTTGATGGACGTCGACCACCTGCCGCACACCCTGCAACCGGACCTGGCCTTTACCCGTGGCGCGGCCGAGACCGGTGGCGTGGCGCTGGCCAACGAGATGCTCAAGCTGATCGAACTGCACGACGCCTCGAACATCGCGGCGGTGATCGTCGAGCCGATGTCGGGCTCGGCAGGTGTGATCGTGCCGCCGGCCGGCTACCTCAAGCGCCTGCGCGAAATCTGCGACCAGCACAATATCCTGCTGATCTTCGATGAAGTAATCACCGCCTTCGGCCGCCTGGGCACCTGGACCGGTGCCGAGTACTTCGGCGTCAAGCCCGACATCATGAACATCGCCAAGCAGATCACCAACGGCGCCATTCCGATGGGCGCGGTGGTTGCCAGCCGCGAGATCTACGAAACCTTCATGAGCCAGTCGATCCCGGAACACGCCGTCGAATTCACCCACGGCTACACCTACTCGGCGCACCCGGTGGCCTGCGCAGCGGGCCTGGCCTCGCTGGCGCTGCTGGAAAAGGACAACCTGATCCAGCAATCGGCCGAGCTGGCGCCGTATTTCGAAAACGCCATTCATGGCCTCAAGGGCGCCAGGCATGTGGTCGACATCCGCAACTGCGGCCTGGCCGGCGCCTTGCAACTGACCCCGCGTGACGGCGACCCCATCATCCGTCCGTTCGAGGCCGGCATGGCCTTGTGGAAAGCTGGCTTTTATGTGCGCTTTGGCGGCGACACCCTGCAATTCGGGCCGACCTTCAATGCCAAGCCACAAGACCTGGACCGGGTGTTCGATGCCGTCGGCCAGGCTTTGCAAGGGATCGACTGATGAACCCACGCCCACAGGCCATCGCCACCGTGCAGGTGGACACCGCCGAGGTGATCGTCACCGAATGGCGCTTTGCGCCCGGTGCCGAGACCGGCCGGCACCGTCATGGCCGTGATTACGTGGTGGTGCCCATGACTGACGGCACCTTGCTGCTGGAAACCCCGGAGGGCGACAAGCACGCCCCGCTGGTGGCCGGCCAGAGCTACTTTCGCAAGGCCGGCGTGGAGCACAACGTGATCAATGCCAGCGATCACGAAGTGGTCTTTGTCGAAACCGAACTCAAATAGCGCCGCACGCTCTGCGGCGCTTCACCCGATACTGCAAGACGAGAGCCCTACTGATGAGCATTATTTCGCACCTGATCAACGGCGAGCACGTCGCTGATACCGGCCGCACCATCGACGTCTTCAACCCCTCGACCGGCCAGGCCATTCGTAAACTCAGCCTGGCCAGCCGCGCCACCGTGCAACAGGCCATCGACGCCGCCAAGGCCGCTTTTCCGGTGTGGCGCAACACCCCGCCGGCCAAGCGCGCCCAGGTCATGTTCCGCTTCAAGCAATTGCTGGAGGCCAACGAGGCGCGCATTGCGCAACTGATCAGCGAAGAACACGGCAAGACCCTGGAAGACGCCGCCGGTGAACTCAAGCGCGGCATCGAGAACGTCGAGTTCGCCTGTTCGGCCCCGGAAATTCTCAAGGGCGAGTACAGCCGCAACGTCGGCCCGAACATCGACGCCTGGAGCGACCTGCAACCGATCGGCGTGGTCGCCGGCATCACCCCGTTCAACTTCCCGGCCATGGTGCCTTTGTGGATGTACCCGCTGGCCATCGTCTGCGGCAACTGCTTCATCCTCAAGCCGTCCGAGCGCGACCCCAGCTCTACCCTGCTGATCGCCGAACTGCTGCACGAAGCCGGCCTGCCCAAGGGCGTGCTCAACGTGGTGCACGGTGACAAGGAAGCGGTGGATGCGCTGATCGAGGCGCCAGAGGTCAAGGCCCTGAGCTTTGTCGGCTCCACGCCGATCGCCGAATACATCTACGCCGAAGGCACCAAACGCGGCAAGCGCGTCCAGGCCCTGGGCGGGGCGAAGAACCATGCCGTGCTGATGCCCGATGCCGAACTGGACAATGCCGTCAGCGCGCTGATGGGCGCCGCCTACGGTTCGTGCGGCGAGCGCTGCATGGCCATTTCCGTGGCCGTATGCGTGGGTGACCAGGTGGCCGATGCACTGGTACAGAAGCTGGTTCCGCAGATCAAGGCGCTGAAGATCGGTGCCGGCACCTGCGCCGGCCTGGACATGGGCCCGTTGGTCACGGCGGCGGCCAAGGACAAGGTGGTCGGCTACATCGACGATGGCCTGGCTGCGGGTGCCGAACTGGTGGTCGACGGTCGCGGCCTGAGCGTGGCCGGCAACGAGAATGGCTTCTTTGTCGGCGGCACGCTGTTCGACCGTGTCAGCCCCGAGATGCGCATCTACAAGGAAGAGATCTTCGGCCCGGTGCTGTGCATCGTGCGGGTCAACAGCCTGGAAGACGCCATCGCCCTGATCAACGCCCACGAGTACGGCAACGGCACCTGCATCTTCACCCGTGACGGTGAATCGGCGCGGCTGTTCTGCGACGAGATCGAAGTGGGCATGGTCGGCGTCAACGTGCCGCTGCCAGTGCCGGTCAGCTACCACAGCTTCGGCGGCTGGAAGCGCTCGCTGTTCGGCGACCTGCATGCCTACGGCCCGGACGGCGTGCGCTTCTACACCCGCAAGAAAGCCATCACCCAGCGCTGGCCGACCCGTACCAGCCACGAGGCCTCGCAGTTCGCGTTCCCGAGCCTCTAACCCGGCCCGATGATGGCCCCCCAATCACCGGGGGGCCTACGGAACCGGATCCAGTCCAGGCACTCCAAGCTCCACGCCAATCCCTGGATGGAAAGCCTCGATGCCCAGCCTTGTCGCGCAGTTGAAAGCCTGGCTCGGGCGGGCCTTCAAACAGCCCCGCCCTGCTCGCCATGACGAGCACCCGGTGCTGTCCGAGCCCTGGCATCTCATGCCCCCGGCCTTGCCACCGCTGCACGACACAGACCCACCCCTGATCGCCCGCTACGACGCCTTCATCGCCTCGGCCGCACAGCGCGTGCTGCCTGCGGACCGCGCCCGCTTCATGATCGAGAGCAAGCAACTGGCCCGCGATCTGAGCCGTCATGCGACCCACCTCGGCAATTCAAAAGCCTATGAAAACTCCCCGGACATCTATTGGCTGATGCAGGCGGCGGCGACCGTCTCGATGCTGAGCAGCGGCGCGCGTTCGATCGCGTTCCAGGGCTATTACATGGATGTGAATGCTTATCGCCGTGCCCCGCTGACGGCCGGGCAGGTGCAGGTGTTCGATGACTATCAAGCCCGGATTGCCGCCCATGAGGACATCGAGTTCGACTACGCCCAGCCTCGGCCCGAGGACATCGATGAACTGTTGTACTACTTGCCACGCCTGTACCCGCAGGGCGTTGCCATCAAGACGTCTTTTTTTACTGATAACACTCAATGGCCCCGTTACGTGGAGGTCGTCGAGGCGTTCTACAAGGCGGCCGGCCAGACCTGCTGGACCGACTTGACCTACGACATCCAGCGCTCGGGCGAGCGTATTGTCGACCGGGACTATGTGGCCGCCGCGTCCCTGGACGAGCTCAAGAGCCTGCTGACCTGGTGCGTGCGCGGCGAGCGCTTCAGTGACGGCCATCATGGCTGGGTCATCGAGCAAGGTTACGTCCTGGGCCTGCTCCAGCGTCTGGCGGTGTTGCGGCGCGAAGGCAGCGCGGGTTCATGAGCGTGATTGTGGCACCCCTTGTACGGGCCTTGTGCCCTTCTGTTCCTACACTCTGAAAAGGTCGCACCATGTCCATAGTCGATGAATACCTTGCTGGCCTGATGCCCCTGCTGGCCGCCGAAGACCGCGAGCAGTTGCAGCGGGCACACGGCGCCTCGAAAGCTGACCTGCAAGCGCTGGTGGAACGTTATCCACAGACCCCCGCCAGCCTGCTGGAACTGCTGGGACATATCGACGGCACGCATTTTCGCGAATACCCCGAGGGCGAGGTCTGTGTACTGATGCTGGGCTCGGACGTGTTCGAATACCCCTACTACCTGAGTTCGGTGGAGCAGATCATCCAGGAAGCCCGCGAAGGCAAGGACAGCATCGAAGGGATATACGGCGATTACCTGCAGGAGGACGCCGACCTGTTGGGCGCCGGTATCGACAGCACCCTGGCCATGGACCGGCGCCTGTGCTTTTCGCAGTGCATGAACAACGGCGGCACCTCGCGCCTGTACCTGGACTTCGACCCGGCCCCCGGCGGCACCGTCGGCCAGGTCGTGCGCTACCTGCACGACCCGGACAGCTACAAGGTCATCGCCGCCAGCTTCGACGACTACCTGCGCGACCTGATCGAAAACAACTACGAGTTCATCTACGACGTGGAATAACCCGCCATCCAGCGCGCTTGCCGGAATGCCGCGACCACCGCGACCGGCTGCGCAGCAGTCGTAAATTTTCAGCGTTTCACAAATTTTTGCGAGCGCTGCGCACTCGGTCGCGGTGGTCCGGCATACCGGCAAGCGCGCTCCTACTTGGGGGTGGTCACAGGTCGAGCACCAGGTCCGAGGTCGGGCGGCTGCAGCACAGCAGGCGCAGGCCGCGGTCGATCTCGCGCTGGCGGATACCGCCGTTGTGGTTCATTTCCACCGAGCCCTCCAGCACGGCGGTCTTGCAGGTGCCGCACACGCCCTGGCTGCACGATGACGGCACCACGGCGCCCGCCTTTCTGACTGCCGACAGCACGGTCTGGGTGCGGCTCATGCTGAAGGTCTTGCCGCTGCGCGCCAGCTTTACGGTAAAGGAGTCCTGTTCGGCGGCGGCAGTGGCTGGCAGCTCGATCAGGGTTTCGGTCTCGGCCACGCTGATGTCGAAGCTTTCGTTATGAAAGTGCGTCATGTCGAAGCCAGCGCTTTGCAGCAGGTTCTGTACCGCGTTCATGTAACCCTGCGGGCCGCAGGTGAACACTTCGCGCTCAAGAAAATCCGGTACCTGGGTCTGCAGCAGTTCCAGGTCCAGCCGGCCGATCCGGCCTTGCCAGTCGGGCTCGTCGCCCAGCCCTTCACAGATATTGATCACCCGCACAGTGGCGCGTGACGCGGCCAGCCGCGCCATCTCGTCGCGAAACACAATGTCTTTGGGCGTACGCGCGCTGTGCACGAACACGATGTCCATCTCGGCGCACAAGTCGGTGCTGGCGCGTGTCATCGAGGCCAGCGGTGTGACGCCGGAGCCGGCCGACAGGTACAGCACCCTGGCGGCCGGCTTGGCCACCGGGGTGAAATTGCCCGCCGGGCCCGAGGCCAGCAGCCGGTCGCCGGTGCGCAGGTGGTCATGCAACCAGTTGGACACCGTGCCGCCCGGCACGCGCTTGACGGTAATGGCCACGGTGAACGGCCGGGTCGGCGCCGAGGAAATGGTGTAGCAGCGTGACACCGGCTGGCCAGCGATCAGCGCTGTCACAGTAAGGAACTGCCCCGGCTCGAAGCTCACCGCGTTCAGGTCCGGGCAACGGAAGGTGAAGGTCTTCACGTCGTGGGTTTCGTTATCCACTGCACAGCAATACAGTGATTTCTGCTCACCACTGGGCCACTGGGCACCGAAGGCCAGCCAGTGATCGGCATCGGTGAAGCGCGCCGCGCTGGTGGCCAGCAAGGTCTTTTCAAAGCCATTCATCACTGCACCTCACACGCCGTGGGCTTGCAGACGAGCGTCGTACCAGCTCAGGAACTGGTCGACATAGGACTCGGTAAAGGCCGAATACGGCCCTGGAACGTAGGCCGGATCCTGAGTGCCGCGGTGGGTGATACCGACCAGATCGGCGTCCTGCTGGTTGGTGGCGGCCCAGACCTCGGTGAGGGTCTTGAGGTCGTAGTCGACACCCTCGATGGCCTCGGCATGCACCAGCCACTTGCTGCGCACCAGGGTCCTGTCCGGCGCCAGCGGGATGATGTACGAGATCACCGCATGGTCGCTCATGATGTGGGTCCACGAATTGTGGGTCCACAGGTGCATGTCGCCCAAGTCACGGCGGATCAGTTCGCCGAGCAGTTTCTTGCTGGCCACCTGAGTGGTGAGGGTCTGCGATTCGCCATGCCCGGCGATGGCCAGGCGCTGGCTGCGAAACTGGGTCACGGCGTCTACGCCCAAGTGCTCGACGGCGTCGCAGATGAAACCCTGGCGTTCCCAGTCGGCCTTGGTGGCGGCATTGAGCTTGTAGTACTCGTCCAGCGCCTGCAGCGACTCCTCGCTCAGGCCATCGGTGCAGAAGCCGAAATCCTCCGGCAGGAACGAGGCGGTCAGTTCAGGATGAGTGGCCGCGCAGTGATAGCACTCGCGGTTGTTTTCCATCACCAGCTTCCAGTTGCCGTTCTCGATGATCTCGCTTTCGAAGGCAATCTTCGTGCGCTGCATGTCGTACTGATCGAAACGCGGCTGCATGGTCTGCACCAGCCGCGCGATGTCTTGCGGCGCCTCTGCGCCCAGGCACACGAAGATGTGCGTACCGACCACCTTGACGTGCACCCGGTTCAGGCTCTTGCAGGTGGCGTCGAAGTCCTTGCCCATGTGCGCGGCGTGCTTGAGGCTGCCGTCCAGGTCGTAGGTCCATTGATGATAGGGGCATACCAGCATGCCGATGCTCGACTTGCCGGCCGGCTTCAGCCGCGCGCCCCGGTGGCGGCACACGTTGCGAAAGGCACTGATCTGTTCATCATCGTCGCGCACCAGAATGACCGAGGACTTGCCGATGTCGACGGTCGAGATATCGCCCGGCTCCGGCACATCGGCGGTGACACAGACCAGGATCCAGTGCTTGTTGAAAAACACCTCCATGTCGGTCTCGAATACGGCCTGGCTGCCAAATAACTCGCCATTGAAACCATGGCCCGGCTGCCGGGCTTGCAATAACTTTCGGTGGTGTTGAAGTTCGGCGTTAATCATTTTTATTTTACCCCTCAGGCCCACTCAGGCATGTAACGGATGACCATGCGCCGAGTATCTGGAGAGGCTGTAAACGGGTCAACGCGCTTTATTATCCGCCTCGCATCACTTGTGGTTATGCGTAGTACTTGTTGATTCTTTATGATCAGCGACCGACCTGGGCGGTCGCTTGCAACCACTCGACCAGTACCTGCACCGTGGGGGTGACCGGGTGACCATTGGGCACCACCAGGTAATGCGATTCCTGGGTCTTTACCGCATAGGGTGTCAGGCGTATGAGGTCGCCCGAGGCCAGCAGATGATCGAGCATGCCGCTCCAGCCCAAGGCGATGCCCTGGCCGAACAGCGCCGCCTGGATAGTGTCGGTATACAGGCTGAACCGCAGGTTGTACTTGCGCCGCGCCGTCGGGCCGGCCAGCGCCTTGAACCAGGACTGCCAGGTCATCCAGCCTTCGGAGGTGGGGTCCGAATCGATCAGTTCGGCCTGGAACAGTTCTTCCAGCGACGTGGGCGCCTGGTGAATCGCCAGCCAGGCCGGCGAACACACCGGAAACACCTCCTCGCCGAACAGGTGGATGGCCGCACCGTCATCCCATTTGCCGCTGCCGTAGCGCACCGACAGGTCGATGTCGTGATGGCGCAGCTCCGAGGTGAACATCTGTGTGGTCAGGCGCAATTGCAGGTTTGGCTGCAAGACCCGCAGGCGGCCAAGCCGGGGCAGGATGCGAAAGTGCGAGAACGCCGCCGTGGTGGTCAGCACCAGCTCCTGTCCGGTCGTGCCGGCCGCGATCTTGTCGAAGGCGCCGGCGATCTTCTGCATGGATTCGGCGGTGACGGTAAACAGCACATAGCCTTCGCTGGTCAGCCGGATCGAGCGGTGCAGGCGGTGGAACAGCTTGACCCCCAGCACCTCCTCCAGCAGCTTGATCTGCTTGCTGACCGCCGCCTGGGTCACGCCCAGTTCCCGGGCGGCCAGGGTAAAACTGCTCAGCCGGGCCACGGCCTCGAACTCCAGCAGCGCGGTCATCGACGGAATCAACCGCCGGTAGCCTTTGACCCGATTGAGAACTTCAGCGGCGGGCATGAACACCTCTGGCAGTGGACGTGTTGTTATAAAAATACGACGTCTGACCACGCCGAGTTCACGGCACTTGTTAACGTAACCTGTACAGTATCAACCTTGTGTTTACGACGTCCTGTTTTATCAAGCGCCATGACCGCGCTGTTCTATAAGTGCGTTCATTCATTACAACTTCAATTGCCCTGTTGTTTCGGTGCGGATAATAACGCTGTTTTGGTACGGGCGACGACACGGTCAGTGTGCCTGGGCCACCGCCATCGTGGGCAGAGCCCCCTCCCACCAGAAACGCGCGACGTGTGGGAGGCGGCCTGCCGGCGATAACGGTGGCAGGGACGCAGCAGGGTCGTGGGCAGCCCCCGCCTTCAGGCTTTTACACAAACAAAAATTGCATTCCCGGACTCACCGTCCCAGGCCGTGATTTTTTCATAGTCATGCTCGAACAGCGTGACCTCGAACTGCGGCTGCAACAGCGCCTGCAACTCGGCAAAGCTGACAGCCACCATCGGGTGCTCGTCCTGCCAGGTCTGGCTCACCCCGGCGCAGGTCCTGTCGATCCGCAGCCGCAGCGATTGTCGCTCGCCTTCACCGGGGTAATGCCAGGCCGAACCAAAGGCGAAATCGCTGTCGCCTTGGGTGACCCTGTGACTCACCGCCGAGCGGTTGTCGATGCGGTGCTTGTCCACCGCGTTGAAGCAGAACACACCCTTTTCACCCAGCGCATCGTGCACCCTGGCAATGCAGGCCTTGAGGCGCTCGATGCCGGCATTGTAGTGGATGGAATACAGAAAGCAGGTGACCAGGTCCAGCGGCTCAGCCACGGTAAAGTCGCCCATGTCCTGACACGCGAAACGCGCCTCGGGGCAGCGCTGAGCGGCGATATCGAGCATCGGCTGGTTGATGTCCAGGCCGGCGCTGCGGTAGCCGAAGTCGAGAAAGTGGCGGATATGCGGGCCGGTGCCACAGGCCAGGTCCAGATGATTGCGCCCTCCATTGCCAAACAACTGATCAAGCCTGCGAATGCTGCGGCTTTGCGCCGGGTAGTCGATGTCGGCGCACATCAGGTCGTAGTAGCCGGACAGATCGGTGTAGAGCGCATTGGAGGTCATAGAGCACCGGCCGGATAGGCATGAGGGGCAGTGGGCGCGGCATCATACCTGAACGCCTGCGACTGTCTGCAAAAGCGCTGGGTAAACCGTCGGGTCAGATGATCGGCAAAAACGTTGAACTTCGTTTTGAGGGCCTTTGTCCCTTTTGTGGCATGGCCACTAAAACCTGAAAGGAGTTCACTCATGAAGAATGTATTTCGCGCTGGCACCCTGAGCCTGTTTGTTGCAATGGCTAGCAGCATGGCGTTTGCAGCGGATTCTCCCAAAGCGTTCGTCGATGAAGCATCGGCCAAGGGCATTGCGGAAATCGAAGCCGGCAAGCTGGCGCAGCAGAAAAGCCAGTCGGCCGACATCAAGACATTCGCGCAAATGATGATCACGGATCACACCGCGGCGAATGAAAAACTCAAGGGTATTGCCACTACCAAGAAGCTTGAGGTGAGCTCGGACGCCGAACTGATGGACAAGGCCAAGGCGCTCATTCTTGATATTCGCGATGAATCCTTCGACAAGTCGTACGCCAACAATCAGGTCAAGGCGCACGAGCAGACCATCGAACTGTTCAACGAGCAAATCAAGGATGGCAAGGACGCTGAAATCAAGGCGTTCGCCGAAGCTACCCTGCCCAAGCTTGAAGCGCACCTGAAAGAAGCCAAAGCCCTATCGAAAAAATACGGCGGTGACGAAGCCAAACACAGCGGCGACGCGGTCAAGACCACCGGCGACACCACCAAGCAATAAGCCTCACCCCACAGTGTCATCGCCTCTTCGGGCACTCACTTGAAGGTGATGTGCCCGAAGACGCCAGGAACATGGATTTCCCGGAACGCCCGTCATGAAATTTGCCCAGATCGCCCAAGCCATTTCGAAAAAGACCGGCAGCCCCACGGCTTTCCTGGTCGCCCTGTTGCTGATCATGGTGTGGGCCGCCACCGGTCCCTGGTTTCATTACAACGACACCTGGCAACTGATCATCAATACCTCGACCACCATCATCACCTTCCTGATGGTGTTCATCATCCAGAACACCCAGAACCGCGATAACGACATCCTGCACATCAAGATCGATGAACTGCTCAGGGCCACCAACCAGGCGCACCGGGCGGTGCTGGACCTGGACAGCAAGGACTCCAAGCAGCTCAAGCAACTGCGCCGCCAGTACCGCAAGCTGGCCAGCGGCGAGGAGATCGAGATTCTGGAACAGGAGACTGTCGTCAAGGATGAAGTGACCGCACAAGGCCCGCGCGATAAAACGCAGCCAGCCTCGTAGTCTTACAACCCCTTCTGCCTGAGCCGTGCAGCATGCTCAAGGTAAAGCCCGACCGGGTTCACGTTCCAGCTGGTAATCCCGGCCATCTGGTTGACGGCGTCGAAGTGATCCATCGGATAGTCCGAGCGGATCACCTTGCCCAGGTGCGAGCTGTAGCGCCCCACCAGCCCGTCGTTGGCGTGCCTTTCCCTGACAAAGAATTTCGACAGCACCAGGCTGTTCAAATGACTGGGGTCCAGCGGCTGCAGGCTTTGAAAGTTCTGCACAATCCCGCTCCAGGAATAGTAATGCACGCCGTTGTCTTCACGTTCACGGCCCTCCCCGCCCCACTCTGCCGGCATCCCCTGGGGATACTTGCGATTGAAGTCGGCCATGCCGGCCGTGGTCAATGACCCGAATGCCGCCTGCGGGTCCACCGGTTGCGGGCTGCCGCTGATCAGCGCAATCAAGGTGCCGACCGTGCCCAACAGCGCCAGCACCAGGGCTTCGGGCAATTCACCAGGCGTCAGTGCCCGGTGCAGCAGGTCGGCAATCTCCGAGCCGTGATTGGGGCAGGCAACCGAGGTGACCGATGCGACCTTTTGCGGATACAGAGCGGCGACATAGCGTGCGGCCAGCGGTCCTTGGCTATGGCCGATCAGGTTGACCCTGGCGGCACCTGTTTGCAGCAAGATGCGGTCGATGTGGGCAAGCAGGCTTTCGCCACGCGCTTCATTGCTGTGAACGGACGGAATATTGACGGCAAAGACCGTGGCACCGGCCCGCTCCAGCGCGTTTTCGATATCGAAAAAATAAGGGTAGCCGGCGATCTTGTCGAAGCCGAAAAGGCCGTGGATCAATACGATCGGGTACTGCGTAGAGGCATCCATGTCCATGTTCATTACCTGTGGATAGGGTAAGTTAGCCAGGGACTGCTGAAGTCGTGCAGGCTAACCATAGCCTGGAAAGCCGGGGCGCACGCAGAGACAGACGAACAGCCCAGGGCGACGCGGTCAATGGTGGGTGGGGCCGGTCGGCGCCCCGATCAACTCGCGACGGCTTTGGTACAGGCGCAGAACCACTATCAGCAATGGTCCACCACCATGAGCAACGTTTCAGTCTGCAGAAAAATCCTGATCCTGGCCGTCGGCGTATTTGTCGTCTTGCCGACGCTGCTGGCCGCCTGCTTTGGGACCGTGGTGGCAGGGGGCATGATCTATGAGCTTTTTTTCATCCGCGGCCTTACCCCTGAATACGGGATATTCCTGTATGTAAAGCTGTTGGCCATGACGCTGTTGGGGTGGGCGGGGCTGGTCACCGTGGCGCTACTGCATAACCATTTTTTACGATCGCACGCGCTGCCCGCCTGGCATCGCCGCGCCTGGCAGGGATTGCTGTGCGGGGTCGTGGCCTGCATCGGCCTGGTCGGCTGGTTCGACACCTCGTTGATATCGCGCCTGGTGGTCTTTGGCTGGCCGCTGGTTGCGGTGGTTACGTTTGCAGGGTTTCTGGCCGCGGCTCAGCAACGTGAGGCTGCGGCACCGGTCTAGATGAGCAAGTGACACCGCCTGCATGCATCACGCGTTCCGAGACTTGATCCAGGGAACAGATGTGACTGAATATTCAGGCCGTTACAGTGTTTAATCTACCACCCTGAGGTGGACATGCCCCATCAATGCAGTAATGAATGGAATCATCCATGATGAAAGTAGCCACCCGTCTCGGTATTGCAACAGTGCTGTTGTCGTTTGGTACAGCACAAGCGGCGACCGTCGCAGAGGTGTTCACGGGCGACATGCTGGGCAAGAACCAACGGTACTTCGAATCGATTGCAGGCATTGCCCAAGAGTCGAACGGGGACGAACATACCTTCAAGGTCCAGGGTTGCGATGTCACCGCGACGATCGAGGGTGGCAAAGTCACCAGGCTCAGACTGGAAACAGCACCTGAATGCCAGGCGGACCTCACCCGTTTCGTAGGCAGCTACGCGCCTGCTCCGGGCAAACCCTTGACCCTCGGGGCATTCGAAGCCTCATCGGGCGGAGTCATGGTGTATTCGGCCGACTGCCTCAGTATGTGTGGCAATGCCTTCGACCCTTCTGTGTATGCGCTCTGGGAAGGCCCGCATGCAGTCAACTTTATGCAGGTATTGCTGGAGATCAGACTCACGTCTGACGAAGCCATTGCAGCCGCTGACGCCTGGACGGAGCAGATTTTAAAAGCCAAGGGTGAAGACTTCGTCAACGCCACAAACTTCAATTGCGACCCACAGTTTGCAGAAGGTGCGAAGAAAGCCTTTGCCCATGTTCCTGTGACGGCCGTCACTATCGGGACCGGGCTGGCATCGCCCGGTTGTTGAAAGTGCGTTGCCCTCTCTGCAAAACAGCGTAGATCGCCTTACAGATTGATAGCTCGACATCCGTGTTGTGGAGCTATCAATGTGCTTGATTCCGTGCCCTGCGGCCATCACCGTGCTGTTGCTGTGCCTTCAGGTCAAGGACGTTGCCCTTGGCGGCATGCTCGTCCTTTGTTTCAGCATCGGTTTGGCGATCACCCTGGTCACTGTGGGGGCTGCGGCCGCCATTGGTGCCAGACAGGCCTCCAACCGCTGGCCGTGGCTGGGCACTGTGGCTCGACGTGCGCCTTACCTTTCCAGTGTCTTGATCATCGGCGTGGGTCTGTATGTAGGTTTCCATGGCTGGGTTGGCCTGAATGCCTAGGGTCTGTTGTCGTTTCAGCACGAGCCGCGTTGCTGGGCCAAATCTCGCCAGGCCAGGCGGAGGACGCAGAAAAGGGTCACTCCCTTTTCAAGTCCTCCAACACCGCCTGGCGAGATTGGGCACGCAACCCGTAGGGCCGGGCCTGTTTTGCCGCGAGACTGCGTTACTCGCCACTCATCTGGAATGACCAGACTTCGCGGCTCCTGCCTTGCCTCGCGGCAAAACGGGCGCCGGCGCGGCCGTGATGAAACGGCAACAGACCCTAGAGAGGCATTTGGTGTTGCCTCGTTCGAACGCTTATCGTCTGGCCGAAACAGCAGCCTTGATCTGATCAAGTGGCTCGCCATGCTCTTACTGTCGCGAATGTTCGCTACCTCATTTGACTACCACTGCCACTGATCTGTAAGTCCCGCCCCGGCTGGACCTAAAGGCGGGCTTTCCCAATAGCGTGAAGGCCAGTTCATCGCAGCAGATGCACTGCCAGCCCGACAAGCGCACAGCCTGCCAACACCTGAATGACGCCCCGCTTGAAACGGAACAAGGCAATTGCCGCCGCAATCGCGATCAGCGCCGATGGCCAGTCCAGGTGGCCACTGAAGCCTTGGGGCCACAACACGTGATAACCGAAAAAACACGCCAGGTTGAGGATCACGCCCACCACCGCTGCGGTAATGGCGGTCAGAGGTGCGGTGAACCTGAGTTCGTTATGGGTTGATTCCACCAGGGGACCACCCGCCAGAATGAACAGGAACGACGGCAGGAAGGTAAACCAGGTCACCAGTGCGGCAGCCACGGCGCCCGCCAGAAAAGCCTGGTCGGCACCGAAGACCTGCAACACATAGGCCCCGACAAAACCGACAAAGGCCACGACCATGATCAAAGGACCGGGTGTGGTTTCCCCAAGGGCCAGGCCATCGATCATCTGGGTCGGTGTCAGCCAGCCGTAGTGACCCACAGCGCCCTGATACACGTAGGGGAGCACGGCATAGGCACCGCCAAAAGTCAGCAAGGCGGCCTTGGTGAAGAACCAGCCCATCTGCGTAAGCGTGCCCTCCCAACCAAAAAGCGCTGTCAGGATTCCCATGGGCAGCGCCCACAGCACGGCACCGACAATAGCCAGCAGGGCCAGCCTCACCCCGTTGAAACGAGCGTGCTCGGGGGATGGCGTATCGTCATCGATCAGGGCAGGCCCATAGGACTTTCTCTCGCCACCATGACCGCCCGCCCCGAACTTCTCAGGAGCCAGGCGACCACCCAGGTAGCCCATCAGGGCGGCACCCAGCACGATCAGCGGGAACGGGACATTGAATGCAAAAATCGCCGTGAATGAAGCCGCCGCGATTGCCCATAACACATTGTTCTTCAAGGCCCTTGAGCCAATCCGATGAGCCGCCTGCACGACGATGGCCGTGACCGCAGGCTTGATCCCATAGAACAGCCCGGCCACAACCGGCACTTCGCCAAAGGCGATGTACATCCACGACAACGCAATCAGGATAAACAGCGAGGGCAACACAAACAGCACACCGGCAATGACACCGCCCCAGGTGCGATGCATCAGCCAGCCGATGTAGGTCGCCAATTGCTGAGCCTCGGGACCTGGCAGCAGCATGCAGTAGTTGAGGGCATGCAGAAAGCGCCGCTCGGAGAGCCAGCGCCGGCGCTCGACCAGCTCCTGGTGCATGATCGAGATCTGCCCTGCCGGCCCGCCAAAACTGATAAAACCCAGCTTCAGCCAGAACCAGAACGCTGCACGCAGCGTGACCGGCTCAGGCTTGGGCACATGTTCTTGCGGGTCCGGGATGTGGCTCATCGGGTGGTTCCTCTTTTACAAACCCGGTGAGCCGATCGCCGAGGATGACCGGCCAGGGTTTATTGCACAGGTGGAAGGGGGGTTTATCGCAGATCGAGACCAGAGGGTGCCGGTGTCATCGATCGGTGCTCGTGAACACGTAATTAACGCTGTCGCACGCAGGGCTAAGGTTTCAAGGCTTTCAGAGCGCTCAAGGAAACACACACAAAACTGTCCCAGTTTAAGACTGTTCTGAGTATTTTTCAGTGTAACTTCTGAGTAAGTGACCTATTTATGCCTTGCCCCTGCGTCATTTGAGTATCAGAAAAGTAACCGTAGTATGCGGCGACATTCAGAGTGTGGATGCATGGAAAAAACACAGTTGCTATTGAGTCAGGCAGGCATAGACAACAACGCGGTCGAAAACCAGATTCGTCCGTGGGCACTTGGACGTTCCAACTGGTTGTTTGCCGGGTCGCTTCGCAGTGGCAAGCGGGCGGCGGCGATCATGAGCTTGATCCAATCGGCGCGCATGAATGGGCACGATCCATATGCCTATCTTAAAGATGTGCTGGCGCGGTTGCCGACGCAGCGAGCGAGTGAGATTGAGCAACTGCTGCCGTATCAGTGGGTATCTGCCTAAGTCGTGCAAGGTGACGTCGGCGGACGCTTACCAGGATCGGGTTGGAGGGTACAGCGGTTCTTACACCCATCCACTTGATCTGGAAATTGCCTCTTTGCTAATCAGTGTCTGCGCTCGCACATATTGTCCTGGCGTAACACCCATTATCCGACGGAACATGGCAATGAAAGCACTAATATTTTCGTAGCCAAGCTCAATCGCCGTTGTCGTCACTGACATCCCCTCGACCAATAGTTGAATAGCACGCAACGTGCGTGCACGTTGTCGCCACTCAGAAAAACCAAAACCGGTTTCAGCGACCAGACGCCGGGCAAGTGTTCGCGGTGCCATACCTGACCAAACAGCCCAATCTTCAAGTGATCTATTGTCATCAAGCTGAGCAAGTATCGCATCGGTGATACGCCTCAAGCGCGGGTCATTGGGGTGCGTCAGACCGATGGGTTCAGCGGGTGAGGTAGCAATTTCATCCAAGATGACTGCTGCAACCCGCGACTCCATTTCGTTGCGGGGTGGTTGTCCCCACGACGCAGCGCGGCTTACCGCTTCGCGCAGCAAACTGCTGACCCTAAATGTGCATGGCATTTGATGCAGGATCCCGCACTCTTGCTCCGCGATATAGACCATCGCTCCTGCAAAAGCGCCATGTGACATCATCGCGTGTGCGACACGGGGAGGTATCCAAATGGCATGGGTAGCCGGCACTACCCATGAGCCGCCGTCAGTGCTGACGGAAAGCAGGCCGGCAAGGCTTGCGATTAGTTGGCCTGTCGTATGAGTGTGGGGCGCCGTTTCGCGGATCGCCCGGTCGCGTTGCTCTATCGCCACCAGTGGCATAAGCGCGCGGTTCATGGCTGGTTTACGTTATCCAATGTCATATCCGAGGTAGCCGTATCCTGAATGCCTAATGCAGAATAAGACCGGTCAGAGGAAGACTCAATGTTTAAAAATTGCAAATGTTGCTTCTCTTGGATTGGCCTGATTATGCGTATCTCTACCCATTTATTTTCTGTATTTTGACCGTAACAGCTGGAGGCGCAAGCTCACCTTCCTAGTTGGCCCGTGAACCTTTAAAGGATCATTTGATGAATTCTAACCACATGGTGCATGCCGTCGATCATATTGGCTTCGCCGTCAGCTCATTGGAAGAAGCCATTCGCTTCTGGACAATTGGACTTGGGTTCACCCTTGAGCGTCAGTCGGAAATGGGCGGATCATTCATTTTGCAAGTCACCGGCACCGCCGATCCGAGCGTGCGAACGGCGATAGTCAAAGGCCCGGATGGCAGCCGAGTAGAGTTGCTGGAATATTCGCAGGGTGACCGCCACGGTATCACGCCACCTACGGCATCAGCGATTGGTTCAGCGCATTTGGCATTGAGAGTGCAAGACATATACGCCGTACTCGAACGCATTGAGCAAGCAGGCTGGAAAGCAAGAGGCAAGCCTCAAGCGATTCCCGCAGGCCCACGCAAGGGCACTCTAGTTGTATATGTGACCGGGCCAGATCACATCACTCTGGAACTGATGCAGGCTAATGAGTAGCTTCCTGCCGAAGGCTGTCAGTAAGCGTACGGGGAATACGCCTTGTATAGATCAGCCAGGCATCCACTGATGCGGCAGTAGAGGCTCGATCTCACTCGCTTTCTGCGTCGGCAATCGCGTCAGTACCTCCTTGAGATACGCGTACGGATCATGCCCGTTCATGCGTGCCGACTGGATCAAACTCATGATCGCTGCCGCTCGTTTGCCACTGCGCAGAGACCCGGCGAACAATCAATTGGAGCGTCCAAGCGCCCATGGCCTGATCGTGTTCTCCACCGGGTTGTTGTCGATGGGTACGGCACCATCATCCAGGTAGCGCGTCAGCGCTACCCAGCGTTTCAAGCTGCAATCCAGAGCCTTGGCCGTGGCCGACACCTCGGGCACGAGGTCGCGCTGAGCCAGCATCCACTCATGTAACTTCTGTGCAAGGGGCGCTGCTATTTCTTGGCGTAATCGCCATCGTTCTTCATCGCTCATGTCTTTGGCCTGCCGTTCGACTTCGTACAGCCCGCCGATTGAGTGCAGCGCTTGTTCGGCCAACTGTTTAGGCATCGGTTGCAGCGGTACAAACGCGGGAAGTGGCGCGACGGGTTTATCACGGTAAATCGGCAGCCACTTGCGAATCACACTGGCATTGATGCCGTGGCTGATGGCGACGCTGGAAACTGAGGCACCGGGTTTCAGGCATTCCTGCACGACCTGGGCCTTGAAGGGTTTGAGGTAGGAGCTTCGTTGGCGCATGGAAATCCTGGCGATAAGGGTGATCGCGTCCGCTTAAAAACAGACGGACACCATCGCTCTTAATTCCGGATTTCTGAAGGTGTGCTCGCTGGCCGCTTACAGGATAGCGGCCATTGCACTCGCTTGTCCGTTCGATTATTCGTGATGTCTGAAGCGGGATGCATCTGGGGCTGTTACACAATAGGAAAAAGGCAGCACGCCAGGCGTCGCAGATGACATCCAGGCTTGAGCAGTGTGGACTTCAATGCGCCGAAGCCAGACAGGCTTCGGCGACCGTTTTAAAGTAAGCGTCCGGGCAGGTATCAACGGCTTTCCCGTGCCAGCACCCTGTTTATGAAATCGGCGGCAGCAACGAGCGCCTCACGCCCCTCAGAGAGAACCGGTGAATACGCCTGCCAGACGTGAAACATTCCCGGCCATACCTCCAGCCTGGTTTCCACGCCCGCCGATCCGGCATTTCTCGCCAGGCGTACCGCGTCGTCCAGGAGGATTTCAGACTCCCCCACTTGAATCATCAACGGCGGCAAACCTTCCAGGTCAGCGTCCAGGATGAAAGAAGCAGCCTCAACATGTTCTCCCAGATAGGCGTTAGCACAGGCTTGCAGCTTCGAAGGTGTGAGGAAGCAGTCCACACCTGCTTTGCTATGGATGCTCTCTGCGGTGAGGGTAAGATCCACCCAGGGAGAAAACAGCACGACACAACCTGGCATTTCCAGTCCCATGGCCCGGGCCTGAATCAGAGCGGCCATAATGAGGTGCCCTCCCGCCGAGTCTCCCGCCAACACAATATCGCTCGCCTTTTCACTGCTGGCGAGCAACGCCGCGTAGACCGTCAGGACGTCTTGTTGTGCAGCCGGATAAGGATGTTCAGGTGTTAGTCGATAATCGACCACATAAGCCGTAGCGGACGTACCAGAAGCCAGCGTGCCGGCGACCCCCTCAAAACCTTCAGCGCTGCCCACCATAAATCCACCGCCGTGGACATAGAGCAACGAGCGCCGGGATGCCAGGTAGGTTAACGTTCGTACGAGCACGCCACCGAGTGTCGAAACTGCAG
This sequence comes from Pseudomonas sp. Leaf127, assembly GCF_001423155.1. Taxonomy (NCBI): domain Bacteria; kingdom Pseudomonadati; phylum Pseudomonadota; class Gammaproteobacteria; order Pseudomonadales; family Pseudomonadaceae; genus Pseudomonas; species Pseudomonas sp. Leaf127. Next base: position 117,922 of record NZ_LMOA01000023.1, read on the forward strand.
AGTTGCAACCAGGCGGCGGCAAAAAACGCTTGCACAATTGATCGAATCCGATCCGGGCCTGCTGCAACGACCCGGGAGGATTTTCTCTACGAGAAAGAAGCTCGCCACGAATAGCGTTCAGTTCGAAACGACTCATCATTGCCTCCAAGGCATGGCGTGAATCCAGTGCACGTCAGAGATCGAGCACCAGTCTTGCTGACTTGGCACGGGAAACACACTGCAGAATGACCGTATTGGATGCACGCTCTTCATCGCTGAGGACATAGTCCCGGTGATCAACCTCACCGGCCAATACTTGACATTCACAGGTACGGCAAAGCCCCTCCCGGCAGGAATAAGGCACGCTTAACCCCGCCCCTTCGAGCGCATCGAGGAGGCTGCTATCGGCAGGTACGGTAAGTTCCATACCGCTGCGAGCAAGCTCCACCACGAAGCTACTGTCCTGTGGCTTTTCAGTAGCATTCGACTGCGGCGCGCTGAACAACTCGAAGTGCACATGTCCGGCAGGCAGGTACGCCTGTGCGACATTCCGTACTGCGTCCATGAGCGGCGCTGGCCCACAGCAATAAAGGTGGTCCGTAGGGCCTGCCTGACGGATGAACGTCTGCAGGTCGGGGCGACCGGCGTTTTCTTCATCCGAGTGAAACACTAGTTTTCCGCCACGAGGCAAGTGTTCGATATAGGCGGCTCGGGATCGCGAACGCACGCAGTAAAGAAGTTGCCACGGTTTGTCATTCGCGTCGCACCAGCGAATCATGCTGAGAATCGGCGTAATGCCGATCCCCCCAGCAATGAACAAGTAAGCACTTGCGTCTCGCTCCAATGGGAAGTTATTTCGAACCGCGCCGATTTCCAGCACGTTACCCACTCGCAGTTGGGTATGAATAAACGCCGAACCACCACGGGAGGGTTCAGACAAGCCGACCCCGATCGAGTAGCTTGCGTCCACGGGGTCGTATCGGTGAATGGAATACTGCCTGATCAACCCATTTGACAGGCGTACATCAATGTGCGATCCGGCCTCGGCCGCAGGCAGCGGTTGACCGTCTTCGGCCAGCAAGTGGATATCCAGGATGGCGTCCGCAGCCCGCACAATCGCCTTCACTCGAACGCGGTTCCAATCGCTCATTTTCAGGCCTCCTGGATCTTGACGGGATTGCTCGCCGCCTGCTCGGCCTTATAAGCCTTCGCCACAAGCCATCTGAAGTATGAAAGGGCCGCATCCGCTCCGATCGGGATCATTTTGAAATCAGACGTCAGCTTCAACATGCGGTCTTGCGCATGAATCATGTCGCTGTCTTCTTCGAACGCGGTGATGACTTGGTCGTGAATCGCCTGCGTCACCGCTGGATCGTCGATAGCGAAGTTGTGAGGCTGCGAAAAGAAATAATGCGTGGATTCGTCCGTCTCTGGCGTGAGCGCCTGAGTGCTACGGAACTCTGCCGCATTGACTCGATTTCCCTCCTTGGCATTGTGCCCACTGGGCTGCATGCCCGAATCCATCAGGAAGATGCTGGGCAACAGGAAATCGTAGATATTCCACCGATCAACCGGTCCCGGATAATTCTTAATCTTCTGCACGAAAGGCGCCGGTTTGATGCCTTCGCCCCAACGCGTCACCCGAACACCGTTTTCCAACTTTTCGACCTGAGGTATACAGGCCGCATAAGCCTCATCACCACCCAGCGTGTTTGGATGAACGTAGGGCAAATGGGCGAGGTCGAGCAGGTTGTCAGCGATCAGAAGATAGTGGGTGGTGTAATAGGTATACCCCTCCAGACTTCTCCACTGCGGGTCATCCAGCCAATGGGTATCGGGAATCTGCGACGGGTCCGCCAGGCTGGCATCACCCACCCAGATCCAGATCCACTTATGTTTCTCCACGACGGGGAATGTGCGTACCTTCGCTTGCGGCGGAATGCGTTCTTGTCCGGGTATTTCTACACATTGCCCGGCTGTATCAAACAGCAGGCCATGATACATACAGCGAAGCTGATCGCCCTCCAGGCGCCCTTTAGACAGCGGAGCCCCGCGGTGGCAGCAACGGTCCTCAAAGGCGACCACCGCTCCAGTGCTGTCACGCCACAGCACTACAGGCACATTAAGAATCGTTCTTGCGAGAAGCTCGTCGACCGGAACCTCACTCGACCAGGCGGCTACATACCAGGCATTACGAAGAAGCATGACGTTATCCTCATTTCTTGTTTTTGTTTTTTCTCACTTGCTGACGCCATGCTAGAGGCAGATCATGTATGCGCCTAGATCATAGAGCTAATACAGATCATGCATACCCTTCATGGCAAGAAATTCGATTTGAACCTGCTACTTGCGTTCGATGCGCTTCTGCGAGAGCGCAACGTATCGCGGGCGGCGGAGCATCTTGGCTTGACGCAAAGCGCCATGAGCCATGCACTACGACGTCTACGGGAGTTCTATGAAGACCCCCTCTTCGTCCGTATTGGCGATTCGATGAAGCCGACGCCTTTCGCCGAGAAGATGGGGGATTCAGTTCTGGAGATCGTATCCGCCATACAGCACAAGCTGTTGGCGCAGGCCAGTTTCGACCCGATGACATCCACCAGGGTCTTCAGCCTTTGCATGACGGATATGGGTGAGTTGGTCTTTTTGCCCCGGCTGATTGAGAAACTTCAGGACGTGGCCCCCCATTGCCGAATACGGACGTCGCAGTTACCCACCGAGCATATTGCGAATTCACTGGAGAGGGGTGATACAGATCTGGCTATTGGGTCCCATTACATTCAGGACCCTAACCTTTTTCAACAAGCGCTGTTCATGCACTCTTTTTGCACCATTGTCAGTTGCACCTACCCTGGCGACGAAGTAAACCTTGAACAGTTCCTGGGCATGAAGCATGTTTCTGTCGTCCTGTCAGACCGTAGTACCCGCTACGACCAGTTCATCGATGAGTTGGGACATCGCCGAGAGATTTACCTTACAACCCCACACTTCATCACGGTGCCGATGATACTAGAGAAAAACCCGACTTTAATTGCTACCGTCCCCAGTGAACTGGGGAAAACTTTTCTACGCTACCATGCGGTCAAGGTGATAAAAACCCCGATCCTGTCTCCCAGCTTGCACCTGCGGCAGTATTGGCACCCACGCTATCACCACGACCCTGGGAATAGATGGCTGCGCCAGTTGGTCAAGCTTCTTTTCGATAGGTATATGAGCTGAAAGGCCGGATGTTGGCCACAAGGAAGTTCATCCCGTTACTGTTCGTTTTCAATCGCCGGGCAAAGGCCGGGTTGCGAAGAAAGAAAATCTATAAAGGTGCGAACTTTTGCGGATCTATTTCTTCGAGAAACTTGTTTCTGCGTACTCTTCCGGAGCGGAAACATATACGCTTAAGAAACGAACCCAACGTTTCATCAGGGTAGCTTTTTATTTTCACTGTTAACAGTCACTGAGGTCCGCCCTCTTGGAGAGGGCGGACAGACTATATTCCTAGTGGACGGACTCTATTAATTTTCATCACACTGGTGATCTTAGACAATTAAAACTGTCGCAGCTAACCCCAAAATCCGAGGGATTCAGCTTCATTTGGAGAAAATGGAAAACTGTCGCAATCTCTTCAAAAGCCGATTTGCGCACATGCTCTAGACAATTAAAACTGTCGCACCAGAAACGACGCGGCTTTCAAGGACAATGGGAAGCATGGGGGGCCAGTAAGCTGCCTAGTCCTGCGGTCGTCAACTGGAAGCGAAGCGAGCAGCATGCCCAACCATTAACTGCGTAATTGCATGGACTTGACCACTCATTTTCATTGTCACTGACCAGTCAATTGCATTCGTGCTGATCAACCGTTTGCATTCGACTTGACCAGCACACAGCGTAGTGACAAGCGTCGGAGATCGGCCGGAAGCAGGTGGCACTGTGACCGCTATAGGACTTGCCACAACCAATAACGGCCGAAAGGCCGATTACTAGCTCCCTGCGGTATCGATGAGCGCACGTTTATGATCGAAATTGCGCATCTGGTAGGACATGTTTGCATGCAGCCGTGCCGACTCGTCAATGCTGAGCAAATCAATTCGACCATTGGGCAGATACCGCACCTTCAGCAAGCTCTCTGGAGAGCGAAGGCCTTCTGCAAAATGCATCAACCCCAAGCGCATCTGCTCGACAGAATAGTTCATGCGCTCTTCGAATTCAGCCCGCGTCAAGGGTGTTTGCATAGAAGTGAACATAGGCACCACTCATTAAAACTTGTTTAGGATCGCTTGGAGCTCATTGTTGACTCGCAAGGCCCAACAGATGCGCCACCCTGTAGGAAGGGCTAGTGCACCACGTTGAATTGCGAGTAACGCAGCCTCATAACGACGGCTTGAGCCTGTGGATGTCACAGTACTTCCGTCTCGCCAATGATACCTAACCGTCGCTGATGGTGTCGCGCTGATGAATTGTAGAAATTGTTGTGTGGGGATGGCCGGACTAAACGACCCAAAGTACGCTACGACGGGATCCACTTTGCCACAGATTGTCATTCCCTCACGGGGCCCTGGATGAGGCAGCTCAGTTGACTTAAAAGTGTATCGGGGGGGACGCAAAGAACCCAACGGCCCTGGGGGAACTAGAAACGACGTGATATCAACGTGCGCAACGTCTCTTCCTATTTCTAATATACATTGAAGATCCAAATAAACGAGGTTTCCGCTAGACGGTTTAAAGTCTTGCTCTGCTCCCGCCTTGAGTAAGCTCACAAGGTCTGCCAATAGGCTTTTACCGTTTCTAGGCTCCGTGAGGGTGCCAGGGTTATAGACCCTAAGCGCTGCCTCAATCATGAAGAGTTGCTCAATGGGCATAGGGTAGAAAAGTGCTACATGCAGGGCACAGCGCATCTTGGCAGCCCAACGGCCAGTCGAGAATTCCCTCGCCTCACGGAATCCATCAGCAACAAGCATCTCTACTTGCTCCGCCACATCAATAGCAAGTGGCGAGCAGTAGTCGGCCATCTCGGATTCGATCTTCAGCAGTGACGCTTCGGTAAACACACCAAGCCTTGCCAATGTTTGCCAGAGACCGAGCATGCTCTGCGGAACGTAACTCGGAGGAGCAGCGTCTGGTCTTGCCGGAGAGATTTTTTCGCCAAGGGTTTCCTTTATAGCCTTAACAACATCAACGGCAGAAGTGTTGCTTTGTTTACTCGCACGCTCCGCTATCCGCAAGAACGTCGCAAACCTTCCTACGTGCTGGCAACGCTCAATAATTTGCGCAATATCAATATGTGGTGCTATGCGTTCCCACAACCCAATGGGATTTTCTTGCGACATGATGTCCAAAGCGGCAGCAGCGATGTCTGCACGGTTTTGTCGATCCATCGAAACCGCAAGTTGAAGGATGTGTGGGACCCATGCATCGCTAGAACGCAGTAGCCACAGTATCATCGCGGCGCCACTGTCACGACGCTCCCAAGCTGGATGGTCAAGTGTCCATAGTAGTAGTTCAAAAAGAGCTGCAGAAGCGCCTCCTGTCTCTCCTTTTCCAATATAAGAGAAAGGTGCTTGCGAGGCGCTACCAACCATTTGACCGACATGGTCCACAGCGACAGCTAGCAGGGAGGCTTGCTGTACAGGATCGACTTTCTCTCCAACAAGCTCGATTAGGTGAGATGCAATCCTCCATCGCTGAACGTGGCGCTCTTCGAGTATCAACGGCCCATAAAGATGCACAAGCGCATCCCCGTCTTCAATCTGACTCTGAATCAATCTGTCAGCGTCGCGAGCAGTGCCGTCGCCAGACCAGATAGACCATCCTCCTGATTGGAAAGCTCTCAACGCTCTGATGCACTCTTGAACAGCAGCAGAGGAATTGCGACGGTTTAGTTGAGACTGCGCAGTCTGAAGAGCTGTGGCGGCATCTTTGGTTGCAGATTGCTTTCCGAATGTTCCCGGCATGAACAACCGCTCATCGTCGAGTTCATCGTCAACGTTGGTTTTCGACTCATTAGGCGGACTCGCCGCCTTGTGATCTTGCTCATGACGAAGATCGAGGCTTGCAGCCAGTCTTTCATGTTGCTCGGTACTCAGCGCTGCCTTGGTTTCATTCAAACTGTCTGTAAAGCCCGACTGAATTCCCGCAGGAAGCCGAGAGACTAGCGCTACCAAAAGTAGTTGGGCGCGCTCAGAGTTCATGGCGTGAGCGATCGAACGGATTCGCATGGCCGCCCAAGCCAAGTCACTCGAATCGGCCGCCAACTCTGTGATGATTTCTGCGTACTCACGCCCCCAATCAGTTAGGTGTCGCTCGTCACCATGCTGATAAACTTCCAGAAGAGCCCAGCGCAAACGCCAGTCAGCCTGCCCCCTTGCTTGGCGGAGCAATGCCAGCAGAGCAGCCTGCTCCTCCAGCGCCCCGCCCGGAAACCGCATACCAACGAGCGATGAAATCCTGTCTAGATTTCCTGCCGATGCTTGGGCAAAGAGTTGCTCGAGCGAACCGCAGGCCTGATGCTTGAAGTATTCAACGGCGTCCGTGTATAACGACCGCCGACATAGTTGCCCAATGAAGTTGCCCTTGTCTGCACGGACGTAGCGCTGGAACGTCATCTCTCCACTCGCTCGTTCCAAATAGGCGGCAATTTGGGCAAGGGAAGAAGCTGGAACTGCCGAGTCAATGGAAAGCGACTCTAAGGTTCCTGACATCATTGAAAGTTGGTCTTCTTTGTACCAACTTGGCCCCATAGAAAACGACAGTACCGATTGGTAGGTCCGGTGCGCTTCCTCAGTCGCGCCCAACCTGGATAATAACGGAACGATGTGAAGCAGTTCTGGAACAAGTTCAAATCTGTTCTCCACATTGACCTCGACGTAGTCCCTCCAACGCAAGACAAGATTGAACAAACTGTCAGAGGTTGATTGGTTACTGTCACTCACGATGAAAACGCTGACTACGACTTGAATGGCTCGGCGGAAACCTTCGTTGTAGACACCAAGCTGATCATTGAATGCCTGTTCAATGTACTCAAGTAAAGCTGTCGCGCCCTGCGGAAAGCAGTCCAACGTGAGCCTAGCTAGTCGCTCGTAAAGCAGCGGGATAATTACCTCTGGAATGGAGTAACTACCTTTCCAGCGGATGCGGGAAGCTAGCTTGAAGGACAAAGAAGGAAGAATATAACTAGTGACAAATGACCACGTTTCATCGAGCGCTGCTTGGTCCGAAAGCGCCTTGGCTCGCCGTGCCCTGGCGTCGCTCCAAGCGATTGCCACGGCAACGGACTTCAGCGTGGCCTCCCAATTTCCAGGCATCGGCATCTGTACAAGAGGCTGATCAACGATTTCACGTAGAAAAAATTTGGCGCGCAGTTGGTCAAACGCTTCGCAAAAAGCCGATTCATCTATCTCCGCTCGGTTCTCTTTGGAAAACGATAGAGATTCGTCACCAAAATCAACGCTGGTGGAGTAGGCCTCAACAAGCTTCGGGTTTGCCCCGGCGTCGATCAGGACACGGCTGAATACAAAGCGCCTATCCTCAAAGCGAAGAGGTGCATCTATAACCCTCTCTATGTCTGAGAGCAGGAGATCGACCATATCCTTTGGTAGCTGAATGCCGTAGTGCCGTGAGTGCATCTCAGCGTGGGCCAGCGCCTGCAGGAATATCATCAACTGGTGACACGGGTCCACTTTTCCTGGGACATCTAGCTGTGAAAAGGTTCGGTATCTCCCCTGCAAGCAGAGTTGTGAGCCGACTAGTTCTCCAGTCATTAGTTGCAAAAATTCGCTCCGTTCGTCATCTGAGAGCGAGCTTTTTGGATTAAGTATAATGACTTTCATGATCACACTAAGAAATGCATTCACGGGAGGATCACCGCCAGCCGCGAGCGCTAGCCCATAGCCGCGCAAGCGAGCTGACACGGCATTAAAAAAAACTTCCGCACTTACACTCCCTTCGGACTGCCATCGTTCGAATACGCTATTAACCGCATACTGAGACTTATCTAAAAGGGTCAGGGCCTCTTCGTATCTGCCCGAACGGGTGAAGGCGTTTGCGACGGCAAAAACTTCATCGGCGTCGACGATAAGACGTCCATTTCGAACGACGTGTCTTATGGCTTCGTCCGTCTTTCCGAGAGACAGGAGAGCCAGAGCTACCAACTCTGCGGATTGTGCGAAAAGAGTGTCGTAACGGAATGTCAGTCTTTGAGATAGCAGGAGCAGTCGAACGGTGTCTGTTGCTGTCCCGATGAGCGTGGCTGAAGCGAGAGTTTCGTCGATGTCAGAGAGAAGTACGTCAGGCTCAGCACCAAGAAGAACGGACCTGTCCACCCAGTCCTGCTGACACACTTTTATCGCATGTAGTTGAGCCTCTCGGTCTCCAAGCAGGCCGTGGCAGATCTTGTTCAACTCTCCGTAATCACCGCTGGCAGGGAGTCCGCAGAATTGGGCTAGTCGAGTATGTATCCTCTGGCTTAGCGCTGTTGTTTTGTGGGCGATGAATTCTGAGAATGAAGGGTGATAGATTTCCGTGTTCTCTGGGCGAGAGAGTAGATGTCGGATTCGCGTAAGAGTAGGAACGAAGACTCCTGATTCGGCCGGAGTCAACATGGAGATCAGATCGGATGTGGGAATGCCCCAGCGGAGTCGGGCAATGATGCCAAGCAAGTTGATGGCATCAGCGTCAAATATTAGGTGGGACCATATGGTTTCGTAATAGTCCTGAATGGACCCACTGAACGCTGGTAGCTCAGCGATGTCCCCCTCGCTTGCTCCTCCGTTCACGAGATCTACGAGGTACCGAAGATAGAGAGGATGGCCCATTGCCCGGTCACATAATGTAGCCACCAATTCTGGGCTGACCTTGTCACGTTCAAGGAGCTCGACACACAACCTGTACTGGATTTCTCGCTTGAGTACTGGAAGAGTCAAACGCTCTGCGCCTTCAAGAATGCTGCCAATCCCGCTTGCAAGCGCATCCAGCCCGACGCCAGTAATTACGATCACAAGACCTTGAGGGACCTTGGGCGGCAGCAGACTTACGAAGCGCTGCAAGCTCTCTCTTCCTACAGCTGCAGCCTCATTTATCCCGTCAATGAACAGCACGCCAACCTTTCCTGCCTTCGTGCATCGGTTCGCAAGCGCCTGCAAAACCTCATGTGTTCTTTCTATAAGCTGGACGTATGAGAGCTCTAGCAATCGTGCTGGCTTACCGGTCGTTTTTGAGGATAGCAAGGAGTTTGCCCAGTCGAAAAAGACCTCTGGTTGGGCCTGATGTGCGGGTGTCAACCCATGCCCGCGCTCAGTTAATGCATATACTCCAAGAGTCTCTAGTTGCGATGCTTGAGGAGTGAAGCTTCTGCAATACGTCGACTTGCCGATGCCATGAGGTCCATCGACGAAAAGATAGCCGCCGCCCTTCTTTATGAGACTGGATTCAAAGCGCTCATCGAAGTCCGGGCGCAAGCCCGTCGGGGCGTCATCTTTAACCGGATCTGACTCGTTTGGCATCAAGCCATTGTCGGCAAGAAAAGGTTGCAGTTTCGCAAGACTCACCGCGCCAATAAAGTTGTCGATGTTGAGTCGGAGCATTCCGCGGCAGACCGTGCCAACCATAAGGGCGGAGCCCGACAGTCCGTGATACTCCGAAAGATGAATGCCCGGTTCAACAGAGAGGTCTAGATCTACACCGTGTAGCCGCTCGCTCAGGACCTGCTGAATCTCACCATTCAAAGCATGGCCAAGCGCTAACTTCACCACTGGATAGCCGAAAGCATTCCATCGCTCACCCTCCCGTGGGATTTTGACGTCAATAGTGATAGGGGCTATTGGGAGCGGTTCTTGTAATCGGAGCAAGCAAACATCGAGATCTTCGTCAAAAGATTGAGGCGTAACACGTTGTTCAATCTCTGTAGATCCTACCCGAAACCGAATCGTGGTGTGCTCGCCAGCCGCAACTTCCGTTGTCACGCAGTGATAGGCCGTTAGCACAAGCTCAGGTGAGATAAGCCATCCCGTCCCCGATTCGCCTTTTCCGATGACTTGGCATGTGGCCTGTTTGACTTCCTCTCCTGTCATGAGTCGCTCCCTTTCATTTGAATCCAGTGCTGGTCATCTATTATATGGACGCTGAACCTAGCGCCGGACCTTGATATATGTTCTTGCAGTCGTTTAGACGCAGTTGTCGCGTAATTGAAGTAAAGCTTTCTCTCGAAGGACGCCGGCCGATCAACAATCTCTGCCAGGACCTCAAAATCCGGATGGCCATGGTGAGAACCATCGGATGAGATGAGGAAGCAAGGTGAGTCAATAACCGAAAGTAGCTCCTCGCTTGTATTATGCAGACTTCCGTGGTGCGAAACCTTGATTGCATCGAAGAGAAGCGGCGAGGCCGTCGTCTGCAATGGCTTCAGCGCCGCAACAATGTCCTCTGCCCAAGCGTCACCGAGGAAAAGTACGCGCGATCTACCAGTGGAAAGGACAAAAGCTATGGAGCTTCCATTGGAGATGGATTTATCGGCAACGTACACTTCGGAAAGGCGACGGTCGAACTTAGCCGCGATGGGGGTAGCTTTGGGAAACGAAGGCTGAGGTGCAGCCGAGCACCACATCTCGTACGCATCGTCAACGAGGTCGCTGGATAGGGCTCCCCCCCGCAAACCGAGTTTCCTCATTTCTCTGAACCACAAGCTCCGCAGCGCCTCAAGGCGCGCAAACATTGGTCCTATCACTTGAATCTGCACACCATTCGGCAGGTTGAGCGGCGACGTTTTGTTGTCTATGGAACTAGTCCCGTCCCCCGCATTCCAGGCGTAGTCATGCTCCCTAAGTAGTCTGGCAAGTGAGCTTCCTTGAAGAGCGGTGATTTGGCTTGCCGAGCGGTCAGGAGCTTTAGGAAAACCACGGCGTCTCACTGCTTCAAGAACCATCAGATCCTGAATGCTGTCGGGGACATCAGTCGACTCTGGCAACGACCGCAAACTGTTGTGCCAGACTGCGTCTACTCCGATGGCTCTGGTGGCGAGAGACCCATTTGTAGAGAAAAACTCTAGAAGCCCACCTATATGATCAGCGTCTATGTGCGTACAAACAACCAGGCTTAGCCGACCGCCTAAATTTGAGAGCTGAGCCAAGTCTTGGGCCACGTGGTTCGAGTAGGTATTTGCGAAGCCAGCATCAACAAGAATATAGGTACCGGATGCATCGATTAGAAATGCGTCGCCGTTCCTTGCCGGGTACATCTTTACTCTCAGCATGGTGGCCTATGAGCAATGGATTTGCGGCAGTCTATCTTAAGAACCAATAACCATGCTTCGGGTATGTCCGAGAATATTGTGAATCGTCCTAGCTTTGTTGACAGGGAGTGATTACACCTAGCTTTTCTGTCCATCACGACTGGCCGCTTCGGGGCGATTTCTGCCTCACGCGACGGGTAGAAAATAGCCAAAAGCAGACTATACCCAAGCTTGCTAACCTGCAACCTATCTGCTTAGGAAGCGGCCCACGACTGCTTTTTGCTGAAGCTCCTCAATTGGTGATGGCGAAGAAATTGAACACATTGCACCCTAGGCGATGGCACTTTAGTCTTCTCACCATCAAAAATTGGTCGATATGACAGGGATCAACGATGCTTTATGGTCATCAAATGCAGTGGTTCAAGACTAGCCTTCAGGTTCAGAAGCTTGAGAACGACAATATCTGGAGTAATGTGCAGCTCCGGTTAGCGCGCCTTTTTCCACTGGTCGGTTGTAAGTTTGAGGCCAAGAAAGGACTCATGCGACTGGAGGCCACTCAGTGACCGTCACGCTGAATAACCTCGGCCTCGCCTGGCGCAAGGCAAAAGTTGACCTTTACTACTCGACTCAGCCGCAGATCCTTGCCATGGCCGAGTACGAACACGACCTTGCGGAAAATCTCGAGCGCCTTAGGGAAAAGCTTAATGGCAAGGATGAAAACTGGGTTAAGGAGGCCAGTTTTCTCGGTGAATGGACACTGGCCCCCAAGGCCATCAAATTTGCTCAAGTCGAAACGAAATATGAAAGTTCGGCCCTTATCTTTGCTTCCCCGGAAGATGAATGGGTCAGCCTGACGGAGGACGGTAAACAACCCACAGCCGAATTCCGCCTTATGGCCCAATGCAGCATGGATTTTCATACGCTGTCGACGCTGTGGATGATGGAAGTCGGCGACCTCTTCGACAAGGTGCTGGGCGACAACATTTACGGTAGTCGCTTGCGCCGTAATCGCCTCCATCAAATCAACAAGCTGGCTCTGGGCTCATTCAAGCCCTACCTCAAACCATTTCGTGACTGGCGCGACGGCGGCATCAAGGCTATGCGCTCAGCCCTAGCCGACAACAAGAAAGTGCTGGCGCTGACGGCCGACGTGAGTAGCTTCTACCATGAGCTCAATCCCGACTTCATGCTGGATGAAAACTTTCTCAGCCTGGCCGAAATCGAACTGAACAGCACTCAAGCCAAGCTTCACCGTCTGTTCATTGGAGCCCTGAAAATCTGGGCGAAGAAAACGCCCTTAGGAAAAGGCCTACCAGTCGGACTGCCCGCGTCCGCCATTGTAGCTAACTCGGCACTACTCCGGCTCGACCAATTCATTGAGCAACAGGTTGTGCCGCTTTACTACGGCCGCTATGTGGACGACATTATGCTGGTGATGGAGAACACCAGCAACATCAAAACCACTGAGCAATTCTGGAGCTGGGTGTTCAACCGCGATGGTGGTAAGGATCTGCTCGAAAGCAGTGGCGGCAGCATTCTGTTCAAACCGGACTACCTCAAAGGCAGCCGCATCGCTTTTGAAAACAGCAAGAACAAATTGTTCGTCCTTTCTGGCAACCCAGGCATCGCATTGGTAAATGCCATCTCCGAACAGATCAACCAGCGGGCCAGTGAATGGCGCGCGCTGCCGAATTTACCAGCCGCTCCCACCACCGTTGCCACCGATCTGCTCAAGGCTACCAACCACGCTGGCGAACAGGCCGATAACTTGCGCAAGGCCGACGCTTTGACCATGCATCGAGCAGGCTTCGCTCTCAATCTGCGCGATTACGAAGCTTACGAGCGCGATCTTCTCCCCCAAGCCTGGCAGGCGCACCGTCACACATTCTTCGATGCCGTAATCGATCACCTGCTGAAACCGGTCAAATTCTTCGAGCTGGCCCAATACCTACCACGCATCGTTCGCATGGCGACCACCTGCGAGGACTTCGAGCAACTCGGTCGACTCATCAAAGCCCTGGATGCGTTGCTTTCAACTGTCGAAAAAGATTGCCTAATAGAGATCAAAGCGCAAAAAGAAGTGGCCTCGATGGATGAATGCATAGAGCGCTGGCGGCTATCTCTGGCGACTACACTTTATGAAAACATCGTATCGGCTTTTCCCTGCTCCATAAGCAAAAGCGGCGTATCAGGCTGGAAAAAACTCATGGAAAGGCTTAAGGCCAGTCTGAAATTCTTGAGTTCGTTTCTGTTCGGAATGCTAGAGGATTTGGGCTCTGTGCAGGAAACCTACACCTTCCTGTTCAGCCACGACCTGGCGCATACCCCCTTGCGCTTTTCCGGCCTGCCCAAAGAGATGCTCAGCCCGCGTGGCATTCCGCAGTTCGACCGCCTCACGACTCTGAAAACTACTGGACTGTTAAGCAAGAAGGTGCTGAGAGGCATCGGTATTTTGTCGGATTGGCTCAGTTTGGATCACGGTACGCCTGCCGGGATGGTCTTCGCCACTCGCCCTTTCAGCCTTACTGAGCTGTATCTCATCGCCCCCACCCCCTTTGCGGCCAAAAAAATCTCCCAACTTGGCAAAGTAATTTGGGCGTTGCGTGGCTTTGAGCTGAAAGAGCACCAGATGCCCTTTCGCGATCCAGACTCGAAGGCACTTTGTATTCCCAATGGTGCTCCAACCGCTAAACAGACTATAGCGGTAGCCAGTTGGGAAACCCTCGACCAGAGCTTCGTAGCCGCCGCCATGGGCAAACCAGATCCGGACAGCCGTCGACGTTATCAGCGCCTCAACCGGCTGATCAACGAACTAATCTCAAGGCCTGATGGAACGGGCTACCTAATCCTCCCAGAGCTGGCGCTGCCTCCCCAGTGGTTCATGCGCATCGCCGACAAACTCAAAGGCCGCGGCATCTCACTGATTACCGGCGTGGAGTACCTCCATAGCGGCAAACGGGTACACAATCAGATCTGGGCCTCACTCACCCATGACGGCCTCGGCTTTCCCTCTCTGCTGCTCTACCGGCAGGACAAGCAGCTCCCGGCATTCCATGAAGAGCAGGAGTTGTTCCGGCTAGCAGGAGTCAGAATGAAACCGACAGTGAAATGGAAATCACCGCCGCTCATCCAACACGGCGACTTTCGCTTTGCCCTGCTCAACTGCAGCGAGCTGACCAACATTCGCTACCGAGCTACCCTGCGCGGTCAGATCGACGCCCTGTTCGTGCCCGAGTGGAATAGTGATACCGATACCTTCAACGCCCTAGTGGAATCGGCAGCTTTGGACATTCACGCCTACATCATTCAGTGCAACAATCGCCAGTACGGCGACAGCCGCATACGCGCGCCCTACAAGGAGCGCTGGAAGCGCGACGTGCTGCGGGTTAAGGGCGGTAATCATGACTACTGCATAACTGGCGAGATCGACGTGCTGGCTCTGCGTCAGTTCCAGTCCAGCTATCGCTCATCGGCTAAAGACTTCAAACCCGTCCCCGACGGATTCAACCAAGATATGGCCTCTAAGCGAAAAATAATCCCCAAAGGTGGGCAGGGATGAGCCCGCAACAGCGATTAACTTGATATAGACGGGGCCCACACTTGGTTACTCAAGGGATATCTACGTCTGATCCGGAGTGTGACTGCCAGCGCCGACCGGCTGCTTTGGGTCGATAGCGGCATGTCGTAACCGGCTGCAATCGACCCAAAGCTGCCCTTTACGGAGGGCAGCTAACGGCCAGAAGCGGACATGCTATCGAGCATAAATTCGCTAGTAGGAGTCTGATTCAGGTTTAATGCTTGCATCAGTAATACGGCTGACGCAGAAGTGACATGCGATGTCGTAGTGAGTTGGGCGATTCAATTCCATAAAAGGAAGAGCCTGTTCTTGCGTGGAAAACCTAACTCGGACTCTCTCACAAGCTTTAGAGGACCGCTCATGGCTGGTTTCTACCTATTCGACAGTTGCCGATCGCAGGTCATTGAGCAGAAGATTTTTTTTCAAGGATGAAGCTGCCATGAATCGTATTCGCCGGTCTCTCCGCCGTTCAATCGTGTTCCTTCTGCTGGTGCTGACCTGTGGTGCGGCGGCGTGGTGGGCAGTTGAACAGCACGAGAAAGTCTTCCGGCTGAGTTTCGTTCCAGACGCACTGGGCGTCACGGCGGTGACCTACTTCAGCGAGGAGTCATGGGGCTTTGGGCCGGGAGGCAACGAGTCAGGTATCCGCGTCTATCCGTTGCCGCCGACTACGGCTATAAGGGCTGGCGCGGGGTTATCGTTCTTCAAAAAACTGCCAGCCAATCCTCCTGACCCATCTAGGCACTGGAGGGGCAGCTATCAAAACTGGCAGGAAACCCCCGTCTCTCGTACTGAAAAACGTTGGCCATCCGAAGGGAAAAACCAGCCGATGAAAACGTACGACTATCTATGCAACTACGGTTTTTGCACTGATGTCGATCCGTCAGTCATTAGTGAGGTTGACGCCATTATCAATGCCCCAGGAAGCTACTACGCCTTTGGCCGGATTGGCGTGATCATTGTGAGCCCGTCCAAACGCCTGGTCGTATATCTGTTCAACGGCTGATCCTGGCCGACTGCTGCTTTTCGCGAGGGGCTGTTATGGGTCGAAATCCGCCGGTCATGAAGGGCAGCAGTCGGCCAGAAGCGGTCATCCATAGAACGCCTCGCCAAACGAGCTGAATGTTTGGAAAGAGTCGTGGCAAATAATCATGATCGCCCTCTCGGAATGCTCCATGGGGCGCACGATGCAGTTGGAACTCAACTCCTACTGACCAGCCCTCAGAAAAAGACACCCAGCCGAGAGTTTCTAGTGCGTAGAGTTGTGGAAAAGGCGTATTATATTCCGAAGTATTTAATTTAGAGCCCGAGATGTAAGAATGGCGAATAGTAAAGATGAAACAGCAGATTATTACTGGACTAGAGTTTTCACTAAAGAGAATATTGTTGAATACGGGCGGACAGCTCTAGATCTATGCTGTTGCTTGAGAGTACTTTTCAAGGAAGGCTACGACTCAATTGTAATTCCAAGTCGCGGCGCAATGCCGATATTTAGGGCTGCAAAGCATGCCTGGTTTAGTGAGGCAAATTACCTTGTAGATAGGGACAGTCGCTTTGATTCAAGGATGGAAATCCTAGGCTCTGCAATCCATGCGGTGACTATACTGCCATTCTCGGCAGACCCAGCTGAGGAGAAACAAACCTCAAAGGCCATCAGGCGTTTCTGGGTTAAGGTTTTGAGTGCGCTTGTTAGGCGGGATGGACAAGATCCGTATTTGACGTTTTATAAGAAATTAGTTCAGCATCTTCAGGGAAAGGAGCTTTCTCAAGTTCTTCCGCGCGATCTTCCTTCTGATAAATTTATCTTTATAGATACTGTTGTTTCCGGGCGAGCAGTCGACGAAATCCTCGAGGCGTTCGAGCTTGAGGGATTAGATAAATGTCATCTGATTCTTCTGATTGATCGTAATGGAGACTCTATACAGGGTGTATACAAGCGGAGAATTGAGGCTTTAGTGGCTGAGCGCCGCTGCACGCTGTTTTACTTGAATAGCCTTTGGACAGAGGATAGAGGCCCATCTGTGAGTGGAGTGTGGAGCACCGTGTATCCACAGATTCTTACTGAACTTCAAGGGCGGTTTAGTTGGTCTGATGATTGCTATGGTGCTGGTTCTTTCTACCATAAAGTGTCCAGCGCCCAGCTAGATGTCCATAGTGGAATCGGCAATCCAGATTACAACATGCCTATGACTAGGCTTCATGCCTCTATATCAGTAATGCTTCATTTGGTTGTAACTACTTTTCAGCAGCTTGACGTGATGACTGACGCAAGGCCTGAGCAAAAGAATACTCTCCTTAAAAAGATGCATCTGAGCCTTGACTTCCATTTGGCGATACTCAAAGAAGATCTTGATGAACTTATTTTATTTTCACCACTAGAGCAAGAGACAACATTAAAGCTTGCCGAACCAAGAGTTCACCAGAATTTTCCAAATGCCAGAGTTTCCGTCTCTAGCTCTCATCTAGTTCGCGTCGAGTTGCCCCGAGACAAAATTGAAGATTTATTTACGGATTATGAGCGCGCCATGCGCAACCATGATCGCAACGCGCTAGGAGATGAATGTTTCCGCCAGAAAAACAGCTGGTCAGTGGCAGTTGAGCAGTTACTTCAGGCTAGGCTCTGTACGAAATCCTGATAAATCCAAAAGCGGACGTAAAGGCGTTTGTGTAGTATCTGCCTCAGTTCCTACCTATATGAGAAACCTGATGTCTGGCCGCCGCTCCCCGTCCCCAGCAAGAGCTGTCCGAGACCTGCAAAACGCACGCTCGCTTTTGGGAAAGCACCTGAGCGAGCTTCTGCACGACCAATACTATTTCAACGACGAGAAAAGCTTGAGAGACATAGGTTCTTTAGAGTGGCGGTTTGGCGAGCGAGAAGTTTTATCCATGTATCTCTTGAGTGATGGCGAGAGAGTAGGCGCGGACTTACTGCCGTCTGATACGCCGGCTTCCTTTGAGATAGAACCGAACGCGAGCTGCTCATGGAAGCGAGAAAACCTGCTTACAGGTTTATCAGCAACCCACCTCGAGAACAAAAAAGTTTGTGCAGTTGAGGGGATTCTTGACTCTCTCTACGGGCAAGAGCCTTGGCTTGCCGGATTCAGAGTTACGTTCGAGACAGGTGACTCCTTGATCTACCTTAACCAGGGCGACGATGCCGTCGTTTTGATCAATGCGCTACCGCCAGTAAGTGTTGGCCTCGAGACCCGCTTCGTTACCTCAATTCAGTGACCGCTTCGGGTCCAGTTCATCGAAAGGATCGCCCATGAAGCGTTTCATCCAAGGTGAACATCGAGGCCAAAGCACTTTGCTTCCCGAAAGCCTCGACGACTACGTCAGCGATACCAATCCGGTGCGCGTGGTTGATGTATTTGTCGATGAGCTCGACCTGGTCAACTTGGGTTTTGACGGCGCTATTCCTGCTGCTACAGGCCGACCTGCTTATCACCCTGAAGTCCTGCTGAAGATCTACATCTATGGCTATCTCAACCGCATCCAGTCGAGCCGACGCCTAGAGCGAGAAGCTCAACGCAACGTTGAGCTGATGTGGTTGACGGGGCGTTTGATGCCGGATTTCAAGACCATCGCCAGCTTCCGAAAAGACAACAGCAAGGCTATCCGAGGCGTCTGTCGCCAGTTCGTGGTGCTGTGTCAGCAGTTGGGATTGTTCAGTGAAAATCTGGTCGCCATTGATGGCAGCAAATTCAAAGCCGTGAACAACCGCGACCGTAATTTCACCAGCGCAAAACTGAAGCGGCGCATGGAAGAAATCGAATCGAGCATCAACCGTTACCTGGCCGCACTCGATACAGCGGATAGGCAAGAGCCCACTTCCTCTGAAACCAAGGCGGTGCGGCTGGAAGAGAAAATCGCCAAGCTGAAAGCGCAAATGAAAGAGCTTCAGGCGATTGAAATACGGCTCAACGACTCGCCAGATAAACAGGTCTCACTGACCGATCCAGACGCGCGTTCAATGATGACGCGCGGTACAGGAATCGTTGGCTACAAAGTGCAAACAGCGGTCGATACTCAGCACCATCTGATCGTTGCTCATGAGGTGACCAATGTCGGCTCCGACCGCGATCAGCTCAGCTCAATGGCCAAGCAGGCTCGCGAGGCCATGGCATCGGATTCGCTTTCGGTGGTGGCTGACCGAGGCTATTTCAAAGGTGAGGAAATTCTGGCTTGTCACAACGCGGATATCACCGCGTATGTGCCCAAGCCAATGACATCAGCAGCCAAAGCTGATGGGCGTTTTAACAACGACGCTTTTATTTATGACGCGGCGAAAAATCAGTATGTATGCCCAGCCGGAGAAACGCTGATATGGCGTTTCTCCAGTGTCGAAAAAGGCATGAAGTTGCATCGTTATTGGAGTTCAAAGTGTCAAGGCTGCGCCTTGAAAACGCAGTGCACACCGAGCAAGCAACGCCGTGTTCGGCGCTGGGAGCATGAGGCGATATTGGAAGAGATGCAGGTCCGGTTGAACAACGCGCCGGACATGATGCGAATCCGCAAACGCACGGTCGAGCATCCCTTCGGGACGCTCAAACAGTGGATGGGCGCTACGCATTTTTTGACGCGAAGGCTGGAAGGCGTCAGTGCAGAAATGAGCCTGAATGTACTCGCCTACAACATGAAGCGGGTTATGAAAATCCTCGGCAGCAGCTGCTTGATGAAGGCGTTGTCGGTCTGAAAGGGTTGGCTTTGTTGCCTATCTGGCATGCTTGAAGCCTCGCTGGAGCCTTCATGATCCCAGTGACGTCCCGTAGGGCTTACCGCAAGCAACTACTCAGCTAACAACCGTCGGCGCTATGTGCCGACAGTAAACCCAGGCGTTTTTACACACTCTGGGTCGAAAGCTGTCATTCGTGAAAAGCAGCTATTGGTCGACTCTCGCCATAGACAGTAATAAATCCGCTCTAATTTTGTTTCACTTGGTCATCAAGCCGTTTGTATATGCTGGGCTTTTCGTGCCCGCGTGACAGGTCAAGGGTTGAGAAAGCGATGGGGGTACAAGGAGGTCTTTTTCCGGGCTCATATACGAGGTTATATGGCTTGTAGAGCAGATATACGCGGACACAGGCTCTGCGTACATGGAGGTGCAATCTGGCATGACGCATCAACGTGTCTCTCGTTTCAGGCAAAAAACTGCCGGAGCGCAGCCACTCGGGTACGTTGGGTTATGGCCAGTGTTAGTCGAGGACATGAGGCAAGGTGCCATTCACCCGCCACAGGTCCGCGAGGGGCCGGATTGCCTTTTTCGAATCCATAACTCGCAGGAAAGGCCAGCCTCAGCACAGCTACCTGGACTGCCAGTTCCTCGTTTCTGGCATCCACTAGGTGCAAGAAAGCCCACCTTGGCGGGCTTGTCTGTGGGGCCCTGCGCTGGCAGCACCGGGTGCCTGAATCCGATATCGAGCGTTCAATCCTTGCACTCAAGGCCCCGGAGGAATGGCCAGCGATCAAAGCCAAATGGGACGCGGAAAACGGTCCAGACCTCAAGGTTTGATTCAGATCCACCACGTATTGAATAGTCGTGACACCAGGATTGGAGGCTAAACCCTTCAGGAGCTTCTCTATGTACGACGTCGATCCGAACTGGTGCTTGACCTGCGGCTACCCATTCACCCCAACTGAAGAAATCCATGAAACCTCCGGCATCGGTGATCAGTTCACCGACTGGGTGACCTGTGTTAATGATGAGGTCTGCCAGTGCGCAGTCGAGGACGACGATGACTGACCTGATCCACCAACCAGCCGGTGACCTGCAGGTCGCCGGAGAGCGTCGGCTGACGGCGACCTAGTTCCAGCAACTGACCGCGGTGCCGGCCGTCGTCGAGTGGTTCGCCAATATCGATAACCCGCGCACCCGGCGAGCGTACCTGGTCGACTTGCAGGACTTCTGCAGTTTGTCGGCCTGGCCGGCGCCGAGGAATTTCGCGCTGTGCCCCGGGCGCATGTGCTGGCCTGGCGCGCCAAGCTCGAACAACGCGGCCTGGCCGGCGCCACGATCCTACGCAAACTGGCCGCGCTGGCCAGCCTGTTCGATCACCTGCTGGAGAACAACGCCGTCGCCGGCGGCAACCCGGTGCACGGTGTGAAGTGGCCCCGGATCGAGAGCAATGAAGGAAAAACGCCGGCCCTTGGTGACCACCAGGCCGTGCTGATGTACCACGGCCTGCGCCGCGAAGAAGGAGCCCAGCTACAGACCGGCGACCTGCTGGAACGCCGGGGCATCAAGCACCTGCGTATCCATGGCAAAGGCGGCAAGCTGCGCTGGTTGCCCCTGCACCAAGTCGCGGCTGAGCGGATTTATGCATATCACTGTCTGATTGCAATGCCGATTCACTGCTATGACCAAGCGGCTATTACTTTGCTGGCTTAACGGATACCAGCTCCATGTACCTGAATTTTTTCCGTGCAATCTTCTTTGCGTCCAGCTCAGCCTGAAGCGTGCTTAACGTGTCTGACTCGTAGGTGAACAGCTCTGTCTCGCCTTCGAACTCATTACCCACTCGCAACGTCACTGTAAGCTTTGGTACGAACCGATTTGCACCCTTGCGCTTGATCGACCCAGCAAACGGCACGTTGACGATATCAGGCAACTGGGCTGGTGGAGTCTTTGGCAATGCAACCGGACCTCCCGATCCAAACAGCGCCTGGCGCATCTCTTCTTCAGTCATCATGATATTTCTGCTTGGCCCTTGTCGCGAAAATTGCGCCTATTCTACCGCCTCAGCCCAGCGCATGGCCGGGTTTGAGGTACATACCGACTCGGCTGACTGATAGTACGATACTGCCGCCCAATCAGTTTCGGCGCGCTGCTCAGAAAGAAATGGCTCGCCGGCGATCATCGGTCATGCATGGTCTGACGGCAGCATTCCAATCCACCACACAGCCTAACCACCTTTAGCTCAAAAGGTTAATGTAAGCAGAGTAACCGTCCGCGTACATTGAAACTCATCAGGCGTCTTTCAGAGCGTAGGCGGCCTCCTCCAAAGAAATACCGTTCTGATGAGCCACCAGCGCATCCAGACTGCGCCAGTGCGGGGAAACTCGCGGCGCAAGCGGATCGGCCGCCGGCTTCGATCAGGCTAGGAAGTCATGGCATCGAGCAAAGCGCAGCTCCATGGCAAAGGAAAGGGCGTCACGCAGGTCTGGGCCAGCACTAAGGTCGGCGCACTGCGGAAAGCTCACTGCGCATCGAGCGCGTCGCTTGCACTGGATATAGGATGGGATTAATCAACCAATATCATGCTCCTGACCGAGGGAGCCAGAACTGAAAAGGCCCGTCGCTTTAGCTTGTATTTACTTGTATAAATCTGAGGTTTTGATAGCGTTGGATCAACTGTAACGCGCTTCATCAGCCCTAACGGGGTTCTTATGCTTACGCTACAGATCAGTGATCTCAATATTCAAGAAACCAACGCTCATCTGATACGAAAAACTGACAATGCCGCTTTGTACGCTGCTCTCAGTGGTGCGGCACATGTGACCGACATTAGCGCAGAAGTCCAGTGCCTGATGGCACCTGGCTATCGCCTGATCCAAGTGAACCATCGCCTACACCCAAACGATGATGAGTTTGAGATCGCCCTGATCAACGATCTTGAGTCTTCAGTGGCTTACTACAACAAGGTGCTAATCTCGACGATCACCGACTTGAGCTCTCGACGTGCCGTACAAAACCTGGCCTGGCGCTCGCCCAGCGCACAGCATGCAGCAGTGCTTCGAAATGTCGTTCAACAGGTGCTCTTCGACTACCTTCTGGAGCGGTACGACGTCATCCTGTCGGATAACCCGAAGACTGGCAACGGCTTGTTCTTCTGGCAGCGCCAGATATCGAATGCTATCGCATACGGGCTGCGCGTCTACTACCTGCAAGGGACGAGTACGCAGTTCCAGTTGATTCCTACGCAAAAGGCGCTGAACAGCCTTGTGGATCGGCTCTGGTCCGGTGCCCATACACATCAGGATCATTTCACCCTGATCTCCAAGGCTGCGCTCCCTGCTGAGGCGCTGGGAGCATTCAATCTTGCAGCCACCGTCTGAGTAAGCGAGAGGGTGCGTCTGGACGATGACCACCGGCCTTTAGAAGCAGATCCGTGGCAAAGTTAAGGCTTACGTGGCTTCACTGTCGGGTTGAGCGATTCCAGAATCTTGTTAAAACTCTTAGCCAAGTCCTGTCCGGTAGCCTTGGGCAGAGGAGCGCTCGGCGCTTTCTTCACTTTTTTTTGGGGTTCCAGCAAGGTGGGTTTTACGAGCCTCATTGCTTCCCGTTCTACCTGTGTGAGAGATGAATCAAAAACGGCATTATTAAATCGGCTGTCACGATCTGCTTTTACCATTTTTACAATATTGGATTTCAAATCCGTAGGAAGGTCAAACGGGCAACGAAGATCCAGTCGACTCCGCGTCATCCGACCCTGTAAAGCTTGTCGATGAAGTTCTTCAACATCCTTTAAATTCATAGAGTAAGCTACGGATTTATATGCGCGAATGATATCGTCCATATTGATAAATTCTCGTCCTTGATTTCGGCACTGAATATAGGCTTCCTTTAAAAGTCTAACGACCAGTCGTTTAATACCAAAGGTACATCGATAAATTTCTGATGCCAACTCCGAAATATTTACGCGAATATGACCTGCGCTGACCCTCACGCATTCCTTTATATAGTTTTGCCAATCAGTTCCTTCAGGATCATCAGGCAACATGACTCTTGGTTCAGAAAGAAGCCTTTGCTTGTCTTCGCTATTCCGCTTCAACAGTTTGTGCACCAAACTGTAGTTTGAAACGTACACCATTGGAGGCCCGATTGCAGACATTGTCAAGAGAATATCCGTCACTTTAGATGCACCAGAGCCTGTATTTATATGTTGTGTTTCCTCTAGCAAAAGAAGCGATACACCATTGCGATTTGCACGCCTTCTACACTCCAGTAATAATCTGGACGAATTTCTTCCATGGGTATGGCCATCGTCAAACAAAAAATCTGCTAGTAGTTGTTTTCCGCTTGCTTTCCCCCTCGCACTTGCATACCAGTGGGAAACCAGCTCTATGGATCCATCGAAGTGGCCGCACTCAAAACTTTGAGGAAGTGGTAAAACCTTTTGAAGTGCGGCGATCGTCTGGCTCTTGCCAATACCTGCAAGGCCCGTAAGACATACGGGATAGACCTCTATATCAGGCGGATTATAAAAATTAGCTAGATAGTTGACTTCACTTGAAAAAAGTAGCTGACTACGAACTGATGCCCGATCAACCACTTCTTTAATAAACTTGAGTGAGAAATCGTTTGGAAGAAAAATACTTTTTAACGCCTCATTCAATTTTTCTGCAGCGGGTAACAAATCTAGTGTAGTCAATGCACAGACTGGGGAAGGCTTAACAGTTACCTTATCACGAATTTGCTCCAGTCCCAGAAACTCGCTAAACCGAGACTCAAGATTAAGGCTCATTTTTTATTACCTGAAAACCTATGATAATCGGAGGTATCGAGTTTATATGCCTCGCCTTTAGAGGATCGTCCAATTTTCTCTATCCCACCGTCCCAATTCTGGCCGGTCGCAAGTTTATACCTCTCCCTAAACTCTTGATCAATAGCTGGTTTTTCATATGAAAGCTCGGTTTTTGCTGTACGGCGCAGCGCATTTATTTCCTGTAACTCTTGCAGGCTGATGTCCACAGTTCCGTCTGTAGTTCTAACAGAGCGTACCGAATCCAGCTCAAGTAACTCTCCCTCAATCTCAATCCAAATATGCCGTACGCACATAGTCAATACATACACTGACGTGGGAATAGCCCCCTTCCTAGCGACCCTATCAAATACTCCCGTTCCGACTAACTCTGCCGATCTATACTTGCGCCCATATAGATGCACAGCATCTTTATGAATCGTAGCAGGGTGTTTGACGAGAAAACTACTTACCAATTCCTCAAACAGAATATTAATTGAGCTATCTCTACACCTGGAGCTGAAATAATTAAATATACCATTGGGTGTTGGTTTTACGCCGTTGAGTATTAACTCTTCATCCATCCGCCCGCTAGCATCTGAGTTTAAGTTATCCTTAACGGCTTGCAGGATCTCGCGCTTGGCCATATCTACAAAATTTAGTCGACTCTGGACATAGGTTGGCGGACCCAAAACTTTCTTATCCCTTGGATGAGATGACTCTACGGACGCTTTGGACTGGCCAGAGAACACGGGGGTCAACTCAAATGAGCCAAGCCAGTTGATTTCAGGCTCACAGTCATAATATGCACTTGGCCCTCTATCGAAAACAATATTGCCTGCGAGGCCTTGACATGGCCATTCGTCTGGATCAATCGTCAAGCCATATAATTCGCAGTATTTAACCTTGTCCATTCCCATCGAAAACAATGCCATTTTATAGGCATTCATGTTTTCTTTACCGTGTGAAAACCCGATACCTAGCACAGCGCCTGATAAACCACAAACAGCTCGAACGACACAAAAAGCATCTACTGAACTTTTTTCGATTAAGCCTGTAAGCCTTGAAGAAATATTGTAACCATCAAATTCTACAGACTGATATATATTGATTATTCTCTCCGCAAAAGATCCTTTAGATCCTGAGTTTTTTCGAGTCTGGTGTGATCCTTTCAGTGCGATAGAGAGTGCTTTAGGATTGATAAGTTTTTCAATCCAGTAATAAAATTGGCGCTGTGTTGGGAATGGCCGTCCTTGAAGATGAATAAAGCCTCGAACTCCTTCCTTCACAAGGGTGGTGCAACCAAATTCATTTGTAAGCACTTCACCATATATATCAGCTCGATTTTTACTCGATGATTTATATTTCAAAAAACCTGATAAAACAGATTCCTTTATTTCAGCGGTTATTGGGTAGCCATGCTTCTTGCCTTTTCGAGATGGCCTCCCCAGCTTTTTGGCCGGCGACAAATATTCACGGTTCCACCCTCCAATGCGATGAAGTGGGGGCATCAGAGCCCATTTATTTCGGCCAAATACAATATAGGTATAAAACCATAATCTAAGACGCGCCGCATTTTGAGGAGGGTTAAGCGCTTTTGCATGAGCGTTGATTATTGCATTAGGGTTATCGCTGGTCAAAATTTCACTAGAGCGTATGACAAGTTCCGATATAGCCATAAAGCGTCGATTCACTTTGTGATCATACGACTCTTTAGAAGATGTTCTCCGGCTTTCCAGATGTGCAATAGTTATTCCTTTTACAGGTTCTAGCCACGGAGGGAAAGCGACATATTTTTTAAGCTCCTCTACCCATCCATTCTCAAGCGCATCCTCGAACTCAAACCTACTCATTGTCAACAGCGTGACTTTAATTTCCTTTTCCTGTCTGTAGAAATCAACAAGCCTGACCCGATTCGTATATGGATCGTTATTTAATAGGTAATAAACATTATCCTTGCATAAACTCAAGAAGCCCTCTTTGGCCTTTACAGGGGAGCCCGTTCTCATAACGCAGCACCTCCAAATAGCGAGCGCAACTCCAAGAGCAAATCGGTTTTGCCCACGACTAAGGGGTGATCAATAAGTATTGGGTGAAATAAGCTGACGGGTAACTTTCTCTCCCAAATATCTTGATAGATTCTCGCAATAAATTGGTTGAGAGATCCCCATCTACGGCCATAGCGAATAGCAAGCTGAGCAGTCGGCTCGCCAGACAGAACGGCTTTCTGAACCTCAATACTGAATTCATCTAAGACGCCGGCGTCTAGAGTCGACGGGAGGCCATGCATAGGGAACAACAGGTCTAGATTTGCTATCACCGTTGGCTCAAGCATATCCATAGACACCTGTACCGTCTGTATACCAGCGCCTGCGTAATATTGCGTCTCAAGGCGAGCCCTTAGCACAGCATGCTCCCTATCAATACGCTGCTGAACTGGAGTTTTAGCCTGCGACCTGCGCCGCTCCCCGAAAGACAATCCTTCGTCCTTTACAGTCCAGTTGATTGCATACGGTGTTCCGTCAGTCCTCACCAGGTACAGCAACAGATCGCCTTGATAGGGAAATGCCGTTCTTTCCCTGTGTCCATCTGGGAGAGAGAGCACAATTTCATAATGTTTAAATCCAATCGCCTCAGCGATCTCAAGCGTGCCTGGCATCGGGGCAGGAAAGGCCTCCCTTGTTAGGGGATGTCCGTACAACGGATTGCAGGCAGTAACAGGCCACAGCATTTTCTGCTCATGGAGATCGAGCAGTGCAGGATGATGGAGGGCGAGTTGGGTGAAAACTCGCTCAGGTGTCGAAAGCACATGAAGGGTCCGACCCAACTTCCTGCTGTTTAAGCGGCTGATACGTGAACCTTTTGGAGCCTCACGCGGCACAGCCAGCGTAGAGGGGGTATAGACATCCCCCCACGTGAAGAAACCTTGACGCTCCATGATCAGGAAATATTTTTGTTGCGGTGTCATACCTGTACCCCACTGCTCTGGGTACGGCATTCGGTAGCCGCAGCTGCGCACGATGCCGTACAGGGTTCAAATCACGAAGGCGCAACTGCACATCGTTATGCACAGAGCGAGTTTTTTCGGGATGAACGGAGCCGTGCAGGGCTTGACGCCCTGCACATGGGGATAGAGAATGGGGGTATCAGGGCCGTTAGTTCTGGTACCTCCACAAAGGCCCGAGTTACAGCTCGGGCCTTTGTCTATCTGGCTCCTGGATAACCTAGCCGGATTTCATTTTTCTCTCCTCGTTTGCACCTGAAGCGGGATTTCAGTTTTCTATCACATCCGGCAAAAACCAAACACGCCGGCTGCGGATATGCCTAATTTGAGCGGAGCATGTTACCGCCATAAATTACAGATTTACAACTAAGTGATCAGAAATCATGTTCGGAAATAACTTTACCCTATAAGGTAAATTATATTGTGGACAACTATAATTCCTTGAAAAAGATCATAAAATGTGGATAAAAATACAACTTATCCACAGTTTTAATTCTGTATAACAATATCATTTCTCTTTTTTATTCGTAATCGTTAGAAGCACTAGGCTACGTTAGGCTATCGTCCCCTATTGCCTGATTGAACATTAGCGATGCATTGATGAAATACCTTGGCCCCCCTTCGTCTACACAAAAAGTACCAAAAGTGTGTTGGTTACCAGACGAGACCCTTTTCAGCTTATGTAGTCGGCAGCATGTCCTCTCAGGGAACATAGCGCCGTGTGCCACATCCGCTCAGCTGTTTGGCCTGTCGCACAAATCTATAAAGCACGACCTACCGTGTGGCCTGGATGCATTTGAGAAACACAGCCAAGGATGCTGGGGGAGTGCAGACTCAATACTGGCGCAGCACACGATTTTCCCACTCTTTGCTCCGTTTCAATCGGCCGAGGCGATTAGATCCGCAATTTCTACGTTAAAGGGTAACAACGTGGGATCGCTAAAGTACCGTCTTGGCCTGGTAACCGGTGGGTTTGGTGCAGAGCATCCTCTTAAAGGATGTGTCCAGTGTCTGGAGTCAGATCTACGTCTAAGCGGGGCTCCTTACTGGCGTCTCTCCCATCAATACCCAGGTGTACTTTTGTGCCCAATCCACGGCACCCTCTTGCTTGAATGTACCCAGAATCGACGGTGGCATAGCCGTTTCACATGGACGGTGCCAAGCAAGGACGCCTTCGCCAACGCGGTTTTGGAAGCTCCCCAAGCTCCTCAATACGTAAAGCTCTTATCGTTGGCTAAAGCCATACTTGATTTAGCTTCTGTAGGACTGAGCACTACGTTTGATCCATTGACAGTCAGCCTCACCTACCGTCGGCATTTAGACACTGTCGACTCTTTTCTAGAGCATGTAGAACCACTTCGGTATTTCCATCCATTTGAGGGTCTTCCCGGTTGTGAAAAGGATGCAAAAAGATTCATTTATCAAATGACACGTACTCCTCGGCGCTACTACCACCCGCTCAAACATCTTTTGATAATTACCTGGATTTTTGGCGATTTTGACGTTTTCAGTGAGTGCTACTCGACTATCGCATCGAGTGTACAAAGCCCTGATTCCCTATTGGAAACTATGGTTTCTATCAGCTTTGGGGCGGCCGAGCCTGCCCGCCCTGCCATTGTCAATACACGCAGACCCAAAAGGCTTAAACCCCATCTACGCAAGCAACTGACTGAACGGCTATCGGACGGAATAGCAAAGCAGATGGTTTGCACTGAATTTGGTTTGACGATCTCTACAGTGAACAAAATTCTTCGATCCGAACCTGTAGTACTAGCCGCTTGGAAGCAGGCTCAGCAGCACCAGCAGTTGAGCATTCAACGAGGTAAGTGGTGTGAGTTGAGGTCAACGTTTCCTAAAAAAAGCGTCAAAGAACTACGATCCTGTTCTCCGTCCACTTATGCATGGCTATATCGCAATGACAAAAATTGGCTGTGTGCCCAGACGAAAGAAATGCCAAAAGCAGTACGCTCCCGGATAAGCCCCGATCTAGAGTGGAATGCTAGAGATGAACGCTTGGAAAGATTGGTGCGGGAGCGGCTGGCAGCCGCCTATGGGACGTACCAAAGTATTCTCTTAACAAAATCGCAGCTTTTCTCGCTTGTTCCTAGCCTTGCAAGCAGCTTGGAAAACCGGAGCCACTACCCATGTACTAGGGCATATGTTAAATCAATTATCCAGCGGCCTTCTCGCAGAATTAAAATCTGACCTCAAGGTAGAAGATTACGTCCGCGCAGGACGAGCAATGCAGTACATTGTTATACGACTTTTTAACTCCATTGCATTTCACCTATCGAGCACATGCTTCATCTTGGATGATCGTGCACCGAAAATAAATTTTGAAAAATATCGATAGGAATAAGTTATGAAAATAACCGGAATAATTGAAGTTGAGAGCATCAGGGACGTCGTATGTGACATATGCCGTTGCTCCACTCGATTGGATAACGACTCGCATCAATTCGCCACTCGAAAGGCCCACTGGAGTTATGGTGCCAAACATATAGCGAGCGCTACGAACTGTATTTATGCAAAGATTTTTTCTTTCAAAATTTGGCTTATCTGAAACAGGAGCGATAAGCTAAAATTTTGCTCACAAAGACAGATGGCAAGCATCTCAACGATGGTCTTGGCCTGATCACGAGGACGCAGGGCAGACTTCGGAAGCGCTTCCTCGGGTGAAGGTCATTGGGCTACAAGCTCCTCAAGACCGCGACGCAAAGAGCTGAGCGTAGACTCATGACCTAATCCCTGATCTGCAACACAATGGATTAGGTACTTTCCTGCCTCAGGTGGCCAACCGGAAGCGTCATCATCGATGGCGAGCCAATGCTGGAGATGGGCTCTGGATGCATATCGGCAGATCTGTGTATAACGGGTCCGGCCATCCCAAGTCTGCTCATCAGGCCACTCCCGACTCATTGAGCTATGCCAGGTAGCACCTATCACTTTATTACGCATCGATTGAGGAAGGTAACCGAGGGCTTTCTTGAAACCTAGATGGCGGACCCAGCTAGTACTGAGAACCAGCGAAACCGAAGGAAATTCTTCCAATAGCTGGACTAGAGCGGGAGCCCACATGAATAGCTCACCATCCGCTTTGAGGCTTGGACCTTGCTTGGATAGATAGACCGCGTCTGGATGAAGTACGCCATCGTAATCCAGAAATATCACATGAGCATTTCGGGCTGCCATCATAAATTTTTCCTGTGTATGCAACACAATGCTCATGAAGATTAGCTTACTTTCATGCTATCAGTCATCTTTTTGGGCAATGCACCATGGAGTGGTCAAGAGTACCGCTGTAATACGGCTAGGTCGCCAGGAACGACTAGCCAGAGCATTTCAGCTGGAGGATATAAATGGGTGCCGAGAAGTAAGCTGGCAATCCATGTCGGGTTCCATATGGGCCTTGGGGTCGCAGCATAAGACCTGCGCGCAGATCGCATGCTCACCTGACTTTCTGATGCCAACTTAATATTGATTATGAATAGCTAAGTTACTATCAAATAAAAATCTATTTTCTTACCCCTAAACACTTTCGTCTTTTTATACGCACCAGCTTAAATAAATTGAAACAAAATAACGATCAATCAATTTCAGCTCTGTCAGGAATTCATTAAAATCGCCAAAAAGAGCATCAATAAGTCCGAGAACTATAAGCTTTGAGTCTTTACTGCTAGAGTGCAAATTAATCCAGTCTTTTTCCATCAGAAAAATTTTTCTAACCTCTCCATTAGAACTCCACTGTGGACTTGCATCTCTAATAACTATTGTCGACCAACCTGGCGTGCCTAATCGAATATCAAAAACCTTGTAAGCGGACTTAAAGGAGATAAAATACTCACAATTAAAAAAATCATGGACAATCATAGACCACTTGGCTTCAGCTAAACAACTATTTTCCGTTAACCTCATATTTTCAATTTTAGTGCCACAAACACAGCCTTCCCACAACACATCACTTTTATAACGATTCAGAGAAAAAGCTCTTTTGCAAGCTTGGCATTCCTTTAACAGTACCAGGTTGTGAGTTGGACAAACCGTTGCAGGTGACTGTAAGCTGCGGCGCCAAAATGAAAAACCGAAGCTATCCTTTTGGTCTTTCACGCACGCTAAGCAAATTGTTCTCCCTTTTCCAACGACCAAACTACTGACATTAGTACTATTAT
Organism: Pseudomonas sp. Leaf127; assembly: GCF_001423155.1. NCBI lineage: Bacteria > Pseudomonadati > Pseudomonadota > Gammaproteobacteria > Pseudomonadales > Pseudomonadaceae > Pseudomonas > Pseudomonas sp. Leaf127. The sequence continues at coordinate 149,321 of NZ_LMOA01000023.1, forward strand.
TGATATAAAGGTCACCAGAATAACTGTCTGACAACTCATCATTAAATCTGCCTGTCATTGGATAAACCGTATGATTATGCAGAATCTTGTTAAACCCATACCTACCTGGCCACCCGATAAGTGTAGCGGCTCTTCTCAGAGTCCTTGTCGACCAATGAAGATTGTGTGGAGGCTGTAATCTTTGCCCCAACTGCTCTTTATTGGAGAAGAAAATCTGATTTCTATATACGAACGAATCCAACAGTTCATCTTTTTGGATATTTAGGTACATAATATTTTTTGTATTCTCAGTAAATATTAAAACTGATAAATATCGATGCCATAGGCGTATGAAGCGTACGAGGTGAGAAATCGAACCCTTTGGGAAATCGGTCTGGATACGATTTTACGAGCCGTTGAAAAAGCTTAGACATCTGCTCAGGACGAGCAGGGGGTCAGGTACCGCGACCTCCCGACCCTCTGCGACAGTTTTTATTGTTTTGCGACAGTTTTAATTGTCAAAGATCACTGGATTTAGAAAATCCCCTCCTCACTCCACCGTCACCGACTTCGCCAGATTCCGTGGCTGGTCCACATCCGTGCCCTTGAGCACCGCCACGTAGTACGACAGCAGTTGCAGTGGCAGGGTGTAAAGAATCGGTGCCAGGGTGTCGCTGATGTGCGGCATCGAGATGACGTGGGTGCCTTCGCCGTTGTGCAGATCGGCTTTTTCGTCAGCGAAGACGATCAGTTCGCCGCCACGGGCGCGCACTTCCTGGAGGTTGGATTTGAGCTTTTCCAGCAGTTCGTTGTTGGGCGCGACGGTGACCACCGGCATGTCGGCATCGACCAGCGCCAGCGGGCCGTGCTTGAGTTCGCCGGCCGGGTAGGCTTCGGCGTGGATGTAGGAGATTTCCTTGAGCTTCAGGGCGCCTTCCATTGCCACCGGGAATTGCGCGCCACGGCCCAGGAACAGGGTGTGGTGCTTCTCGGCGAACAGTTCGGCGACCTTCTCGACCACGGTGTCCATGGCCAGGGCTTCGCCCAGGCGCACCGGCAGGCGGCGCAGTTCTTCGACCAGACCGGCTTCGACGCCCTCTTCCAGGGTGCCCTTGACCTGGCCCAGCGACAGGGTCAGCAGCAGCAGGGCCACCAGTTGGGTGGTGAAGGCCTTGGTGGAGGCCACGCCGATTTCCGGGCCGGCCTGGGTCAGCAGGGTCAGGTCCGACTCACGCACCAGCGAGCTGGTGCCGACGTTGCAGATGGCAAGGCTGGCCAGGAAACCCAGTTGCTTGGCGTTGCGCAGCGCGGCCAGGGTGTCGGCGGTTTCGCCGGACTGGGAGATGGACACGAACAGGGTGTCGGGTTGCACCACCACCTTGCGGTAGCGGAATTCGCTGGCGACTTCGACCTGGCACGGAATGCCGGCCAGGCCTTCGAGCCAGTAACGGGCGACCATGCCGGCGTGGTAGCTGGTGCCACAGGCGACGATCTGCACGTTGCGCACCTTGGCGAACAACTCGGCGGCCTCGGGACCAAAGGCATGCACCAGCACCTGTTGCTGGCCCAGGCGGCCTTCCAGGGTGCGCTGCACGACCTTGGGCTGCTCGTGGATTTCCTTGAGCATGAAGTGCCGGTAGGCGCCCTTGTCGGCCGCTTCGGCGCTTTCGCGCACCTGCATGACTTCGCGCACCACCGGCTGGCCGTCGACGGTCCAGATCTGCACGCTGTCACGGCGGATCTCGGCGATGTCGCCTTCTTCGAGGTACACGAAACGGTCGGTGACCTGGCGCAGCGCCAACTGGTCGGAGGCCAGGAAGTTTTCCCCCAGGCCCAGGCCGATCACCAGCGGGCTGCCACTGCGGGCGGCGAGCAGGCGATCAGGCTGGCTGGCGCTGATCACGGCCAGGCCATAGGCGCCATGCAGCTCCTTGACCGCCGCTTTCAGGGCCACGGCCAGGTCGGGAGTGTCCTTGAGCTTGTGGTCGAGCAGGTGGACGATGGTCTCGGTGTCGGTGTCGGACTCGAACACATACCCCAGCGCCTTGAGCTGCACGCGCAAGGCTTCGTGGTTTTCGATGATGCCGTTGTGCACCACCGCCAGATCAGTGCCGGAAAAATGCGGGTGAGCGTTGCGCTCGCTCGGGGCACCGTGGGTGGCCCAGCGGGTGTGGGCAATGCCCAGGCGGCCGGTCAGCGGCTCACCGGCCAGCGCCTTTTCCAACTCGCTGACCTTGCCCAGGCGGCGGCGACGTTCAAGACGACCTTCATTGTTGAAGATGGCCACACCCGCGCTGTCGTAGCCGCGGTACTCCAGACGCTTGAGGCCTTCGATCAGGATGGCTGTAATGTTGCGCTCAGCAACGGCGCCAACGATTCCACACATGGTTCTACTCCTGGCTGGCAGCGGCACAAATCAATGTGATGCCGCGGGCTTTGATCTGTTCGCGTGCCTCGGTGGGCAGGCGTTCATCGGTAATGAGGGTGTGGATACTGCTCCAGGGCAGTTCCAGATTGGGGATTCTGCGACCGACCTTGTCGGCTTCGACCATCACCACCACTTCGCGTGCGACCTCGGCCATGACCCGGCTCAGGCCCAGCAGCTCGTTGAAGGTGGTGGTGCCGCGTTGCAGGTCGATACCGTCGGCACCGATGAACAACTGGTCGAAGTCATAGGAGCGCAGCACCAGTTCGGCGACCTGGCCCTGGAAGGATTCCGAATGCGGGTCCCAGGTACCGCCGGTCATCAGCAGCACCGGTTCAGGCTCCAGTTCGTTCAGGGCACGGGCGACGTTCAGTGAGTTGGTCATGACCACCAGGCCGGGCTTGTTGCCCAGTTCCGGGATCAGCGCCGCCGTGGTGCTGCCGCTGTCGACGATGATGCGGGCATGCTCACGGAGGCGCTGGGCAGCGGCGCGGGCGATGGCCTGTTTATAAGTCGAGGCCGGCTGGTTGTGCTCGACAATCAGCTCCTGGGGCACTGTGACAGCCCCGCCATAGCGGCGCAGCAACAAGCCATTGCCTTCCAGCGCGGCCAGGTCCTTTCGAATCGTAACCTCGGATGTTTCGAAACGGCGGGCCAGGTCGTCCACGGTCACCTCGCCCAATTCATTGAGCAGGCTGAGGATATTGTGGCGACGCTGGGGTGTATTACGTTTCGACATTTTTTAGTTAAGTTTCGATTCGAAAGATAAGGACGCAATCAAAACCTATTCATGAGCAGGCGTCAAGCCTGTGAATAACCTGAAGGGGATAAACGGGCGGGATAACTCAAGAATCACTGTATAACTCTACAGCTTGGCGGCAGCAGAGTTATACAGCCGGGCATTGTGGATAACTTCAGGCCTTTGGAACCTTGACCGGACGCTTCCAGCCTTCGATATTGCGCTGCCGTGCGCGGGCCACGCCCAGTTGTTCGACGGGCACATTTTGGGTGATGGTCGAACCCGCAGCCGTGGTAGCGCCGGAGGCGATATCCACAGGCGCCACCAACGAGTTATTGGAACCGATAAAGACGTCTTCGCCCATGGTGGTCCTGAATTTGTTGGCGCCATCGTAATTGCAGGTGATGGTGCCGGCGCCGATATTGGTGCGTGCACCGATTTCGGCATCGCCCAGGTAGGTCAGGTGGCCGGCCTTGGCGTCCTCACCCAAACGAGCGTTCTTGAGCTCGACAAAGTTACCCACATGGGCGCGCGCACCCAGCTCGCTGCCGGGACGCAGACGGGCAAAGGGACCGGCATCGCTGCCCTCGCCCAATACCGCACCGTCGAGGTGGCTGTTGGCCTTGATGATCACGCCCTTGCGCAGGGTGCTGTCCTTGATCACGCAGTTGGGGCCGATGACCACGTTGTCCTCGATCACCACACGGCCTTCGAGAATCACGTTGATGTCGATCATCACGTCGCGGCCGACGCTGACATCACCGCGCACATCGAAGCGTGCCGGGTCGCGCAGGGTCACGCCGGCGGCCATCAGGCGACGGGCTTCGCGCTGCTGGTAGTGACGCTCCAGTTCGGCCAGCTGGCGCCGGTCATTGGCGCCCTGCACTTCCATTGGATCGTGCGGCTGCTCGGTGGCGATGACCAGGCCGTCGTTGGCAGCCATGGCGATTACATCGGTCAGGTAGTACTCGCCCTGGGCATTGTTGTTCGACAGCCGCCCCAGCCAGTCGGCCAGGCGCTTGCCGGGTACGGCGAGAATGCCAGTGTTGCCTTCCTTGATGGCTTTCTGCGCGTCGCTGGCGTCCTTGTGCTCGACGATGGCACTGACCTGGCCCTGCGCGTCACGCACGATGCGGCCATAGCCGGTGGGGTCGTCGAGGGTGACGGTCAGCAGGCCCAGTTGCTCGGGGGTTACGCGCGTGAGCAGGCGCTGCAGGGTGTCGACTTCGATCAGGGGTACATCGCCGTACAGGATCAATACGGTCTCGGCGCTCAGCACCGGCAAGGCCTGGGCCACCGCGTGGCCGGTGCCCAGTTGCTTGTCCTGCAGGACGAAATTGAGATCGTCGGCCGCCAGTTGCTCACGCACGGCATCGGCACCGTGGCCGATGACCACATGAATGCCTTGCGGCGCCAGTTGGCGGGCGCTGTGGATAACGTGACCGAGCATCGAGTTGCCGGCCACCGGGTGCAGCACCTTGGGCAGGGCCGAACGCATCCGCGTGCCCTGGCCTGCTGCAAGAATGACGATATCGAGAGACATGAAGGATTATCCACTGGGCGGTGCGGGAGCCGCAGAAACAGGAACCGCAGAAAAAGAAAAAGGGTAGCCGAGGCTACCCTTTTACTCAATCGCGCATGGAACGCGGCGGGATCAACCGCCGTATTTCTTGCGAATCTGCTGGACGGTGCGCAGCTGGGCTGTCGCTTCGGCCAGGCGTGCAGCCGCGGCGCTATAGTCGAAATCCGCGCCTTTTTCGTTCAGGGCCTTCTCGGCAGCCTTGACGGAATCCTGTGCGGAAGCCTCGTCCAGGTCGGCAGCACGTTGCACGGTATCGGCAAGCACCTTGACCATGTTCGGCTGCACTTCGAGGAAACCACCGGAGATGTAGAACACCTCGCGGTCACCGCCCTGCTTGGTCAGCGTGATCGGACCTGGCTTGAGATTGGTGATCAGTGGCGCGTGGCCCGGGGCGATACCAAGATCACCCAGGTTGCCGTGCGCAACTACCATCTCGACCAGACCGGAAAAGATTTCTCCTTCCGCGCTGACGATATCGCAATGGACTGTTATAGCCATGTGCTTGCCTCAACCTGATTGGCGCCCCTTGCGGGGCACCGGGATTACAGTTTCTTGGCTTTCTCGATCGCTTCTTCGATGCCGCCGACCATGTAGAACGCTTGTTCTGGCAGGTGGTCGTAGTCACCGTTGAGGATGCCTTTGAAGCCAGCAATGGTGTCTTTCAGGGAAACGTATTTGCCTGGAGAACCGGTGAAGACTTCAGCCACGAAGAACGGCTGGGACAGGAAACGCTGGATCTTGCGAGCGCGGGATACCAGTTGCTTGTCGGTTTCGGACAGTTCGTCCATACCCAGGATCGCAATGATGTCCTTCAGCTCTTTGTAGCGCTGCAGCACGTACTGAACACCGCGAGCGGTTTCGTAGTGCTCGTTGCCGATCACGTTCGGGTCCAGCTGGCGCGAAGTCGAGTCCAGTGGATCGACCGCCGGGTAGATACCCAGGGAGGCGATGTCACGGGACAGTACGACGGTGGCGTCCAGGTGGGCGAAGGTGGTCGCCGGCGACGGGTCGGTCAGGTCGTCCGCAGGTACGTAGACAGCCTGGATCGAAGTGATCGAGCCGTGCTTGGTGGAGGTAATACGCTCCTGCAGCACGCCCATCTCTTCAGCCAGGGTCGGCTGGTAACCTACTGCCGAAGGCATACGGCCCAGCAGTGCGGATACTTCGGTACCGGCCAGGGTGTAACGATAGATGTTGTCGACGAACAGCAGAACGTCGTTACCTTCGTCACGGAACTTCTCGGCCATGGTCAGACCGGTCAGCGCTACGCGCAGACGGTTTCCCGGTGGCTCGTTCATCTGACCGTAGACCAGGGCTACCTTGTCGAGAACGTTGGAGTCCTTCATCTCGTGGTAGAAGTCGTTACCCTCACGGGTACGCTCGCCCACACCGGCGAACACGGAATAACCGCTGTGCTCGATGGCGATGTTACGGATCAGTTCCATCATGTTTACGGTCTTGCCGACACCGGCACCACCGAACAGACCGACTTTACCGCCCTTGGCAAACGGGCACACCAGGTCGATAACCTTGATGCCGGTTTCCAGCAGGTCGTTGCCGCCTGCCTGCTCTGCGAACGAAGGCGCGGCGCGGTGAATGCCCCAACGCTCTTCTTCGCCGATTGGACCGGCTTCGTCGATCGGGTTGCCCAGGACGTCCATGATGCGGCCCAGGGTCGCTTTACCGACCGGGACAGCAATGGCAGCGCCACTGTCGACAACATCCAGACCGCGCTTGAGGCCTTCGGTGGAGCCCATCGCAATGGTACGCACCACGCCGTCGCCCAGCTGCTGCTGGACTTCCAGGGTGGTTTCCGCGCCTTGTACTTTCAGCGCGTTGTAGACACTCGGTACCGCGTCACGTGGGAATTCCACGTCGATGACGGCGCCGATGATTTGAACGATACGTCCGCTACTCATAGCTGGATCCTCTGAATATGTGAACCGTTAAACCGCGGCAGCGCCGCCGACGATTTCCGAGATCTCCTGGGTGATCGCAGCCTGACGCGCCTTGTTGTAGATCAGCTGGAGGTCGCTGATCAGGTCACCGGCGTTGTCTGTGGCGTTTTTCATGGCGATCATCCGGGCAGCCTGTTCGGCCGCATTGTTCTCGACCACCGCCTGGTAGACCTGCGATTCCACGTAGCGAACCATCAAGCCGTCGAGCAGCTCCTTGGCGTCGGGTTCGTAGAGGTAGTCCCAGTGATGCTTGAGGCCTTGATCCGGGGTTGCCACCAACGGTACCAGTTGCTCGACCGTCGGCTGTTGCGTCATGGTGTTGATGAACTTGTTCGAGACAACCGACAGGCGATCGATACGACCGTCCAGGTAGGCATCGAGCATGACCTTGACGCTGCCGATCAGATCATTGATCGATGGCTCTTCGCCCAGGTGGCTGACTGCTGCCACGACGTTGCCGCCGAAGCTGCGGAAAAACGCCGCGCCCTTGCTGCCGATCACGCACAGGTCGATTTCGACGCCCTGTCCGCGAGTCTCGTTCATGTCCTTGACCAGCGCCTTGAACAGGTTGGTGTTCAAGCCACCGCACAGACCACGGTCACTGCTCACGACCACATAACCGGCGCGCTTTACAGGGCGTTCGATCATGAAGGGGTGGCGGTATTCCGGGTTGGCGTTGGCCAGATGACCGATCACCTGGCGGATACGCTCCGCGTAAGGACGGCTAGCAGCCATGCGCAGTTGAGCCTTGCGCATCTTGCTGACCGCCACTTTTTCCATGGCGCTGGTAATTTTTTGCGTGCTTTTGATGCTCGCAATCTTACTGCGAATCTCTTTTGCGCCTGCCATGTATCACCTATCAGGTTAGCAAGCGGGGGCATTGAGCCCCCGCTGCGGCTTACCAGGTTTGGGTGGCCTTGAACTTCTCGATACCGGCTTTCATGCCAGCGTCGATTTCGTCGTTGAAGTCACCCTTCACGTTGATCTTCGCCACCAGGGCGGCGTGATCGCGGTGGAAGTAGGCAATCAGCGCTTGTTCGAAGCTGCCGATCTTGGTGATTTCGACGTCGGTCAGGAACCCACGCTCGGCGGCATACAGCGACAGCGCCATGTCAGCGATCGACATCGGTGCGTATTGCTTCTGCTTCATCAGTTCGGTAACGCGCTGACCGTGCTCGAGCTGCTTGCGGGTGGCTTCGTCCAGGTCAGATGCGAACTGGGCGAATGCCGCCAGTTCACGGTACTGAGCCAGAGCGGTACGGATACCACCGGAAAGCTTCTTGATGATCTTGGTCTGGGCAGCACCACCGACACGCGATACCGAAACACCGGCGTTCACTGCAGGACGGATGCCCGAGTTGAACATGGCCGATTCCAGGAAGATCTGACCGTCGGTGATGGAGATCACGTTGGTCGGAACGAACGCGGAAACGTCGCCAGCCTGGGTTTCGATGATCGGCAGAGCGGTCAGGGAACCGGTTTTGCCGGTCACTGCGCCATTGGTGAACTTCTCTACGTACTCTTCGGAAACGCGCGATGCACGCTCCAGCAGACGGGAGTGGAGATAGAACACGTCACCCGGGTAAGCTTCGCGGCCCGGTGGACGGCGCAGCAGCAGGGAGATCTGACGATAAGCCACGGCCTGCTTGGACAGGTCGTCGTACACGATCAGGGCATCTTCGCCGCGGTCGCGGAAGAATTCACCCATGGTGCAACCGGCGTACGGAGCCAGGAACTGCAGAGCAGCCGATTCCGATGCGCTTGCCGCGACGATGATGGTGTTGGCCAGTGCGCCGTTTTCTTCCAGCTTGCGAACCACGTTGGCGATGGTCGATTGCTTCTGACCAATGGCAACGTAGACGCAGAAAATGCCGCTGTCTTTCTGGTTGATGATCGCGTCGATCGCCAGAGCGGTCTTGCCGATCTGACGGTCACCGATGATCAGCTCGCGCTGGCCACGGCCGACAGGGATCATGGCATCGACAGCCTTGTAGCCAGTCTGTACAGGCTGGTCTACCGACTTACGCCAGATCACGCCCGGAGCAACTTTCTCGACCGCGTCGGTCTCGGTGTTGTTCAGCGGGCCCTTGCCGTCGATCGGGTTGCCCAGTGCGTCGACAACGCGACCCAGCAGTTCCTTACCTACAGGAACTTCCAGGATGCGGCCGGTGCACTTGGCGCTCATGCCTTCGGCCAGGGTGGTGTACGCACCCAGGACCACTGCACCCACGGAGTCTTGCTCCAGGTTCAGGGCCATGCCGTAGACGCCGCCAGGGAACTCGATCATTTCGCCGTACATAACGTCGGCCAGACCGTGAATCCGCACGATACCGTCAGACACGCTGACGACAGTGCCTTCATTGCGGGCTTGGGAGGCTACATCGAGTTTATCGATGCGGCCCTTGATGATTTCACTTATTTCGGAAGGATTGAGTTGCTGCATTGCTCTGCTGCCCCTTCAAACTCAAGATTTCAATGCTTCGGCCAGCTTCGCGAGTTTGCCGCGAACTGAGCCATCGATAACCAGGTCGCCGGCGCGGATAACGACGCCACCGATAAGGCTGGCATCCTCCGCAGCATGCAGGCGCACTTCCCGGCCGAGCCGTGCACTGAGAACCTTGGCGAGTTTGTCTTGCTGTTCTTGGTTCAATGCGAATGCACTGGTCACATCAACGTCTACCGATTTTTCCTGTTCAGCCTTGTACAGCTCGAACAGGGCGGCAATCTCCGGCAACAGCAGGAGACGGTCGTTTTCGGCTACGACATTGATGAAATTCTGTGCCTTCTCATCAACCTTGTCGCCGCACACTTCGATAAAAGTGGCGGCCTTTTGTGCGCTCGTCAGTCGCGGGGCCTTGAGCAGGCGCTGCATGGTGTCATCTTGTGACACCGCACCAGCCAGGCCGAGCATGGCTGACCAATTGGCCAGTTGCTGGTGAGCCTGAGCGTGCTCGAAGGCCGCCTTCGCGTAAGGTCGGGCCAACGTGGTCAGTTCTGCCATGATCGCCCTCGCTTAAATTTCAGCAGCCAGTTTATTGACCAGCTCTGCGTGCGCGTTTTGATCGATTGTGGAGCCCAGGATCTTCTCGGCGCCACTGACGGCCAGGGTACCCAGTTGGGCACGCAGCGCGTCCTTGACACTGTTCAGTTCTTGCTCGATCTCGGCCTGAGCCTGAGCCTTCACACGGTCCGCCTCGACACGAGCCTGTTCACGGGCCTCGTCGACGATCTGGTTGCCGCGCTTCTTGGCTTGCTCAATGATCTCGGCTGCTTGAGCCTTGGCTTCGCGCAACTGGTTACCGGCCTTTTCTTGGGCCAGCTCCAGGTCGCGAGCAGCTCGAGAGGCAGCGTCCAATCCATCCGCGATCTTCTTCTGACGTTCGCGCAAAGCCGTGATGACCGGAGGCCACACATACTTCATGCAAAACAGTACAAAGATCGCGAACGCAATGCTCTGGCCAATCAAGGTTGCATTAATGTTCACGCCAACACCTCGCTCTTACGTTGTCCATCCCACCCATCAACTCGAAGACTCGAGTGATTAGCCAGCGAGTTGACCAACGAAGGGGTTTGCGAAGGTGAAGAACAGAGCGATACCAACACCGATCATGGTCACGGCGTCGAGCAGGCCGGCGACGATGAACATCTTGACTTGCAGCATTGGAACCATTTCTGGCTGGCGAGCTGCGCCTTCCAGGAATTTACCGCCCAACAGACCGAAGCCGATTGCAGTACCCAGTGCGCCCAGGCCGATCAGCAGTGCAACAGCGATAGCGGTAAGACCAACTACAGTTTCCATCTTTCCTCCCGACTTTTACGTCGTATTGGTTAGGTTTTTTAGTTTGAAGCGATAAAACGAATCGTCAGTACATCAGCCCTCGCGGGCACCCTCTCACCGCAGCGAGAGGGTTCAGAAACGCCGCGAGGCGATCTTAGTGGTTATCTTCGTGAGCCATCGACAGGTAGACGATGGTCAGCATCATGAAGATAAAGGCTTGCAGGGTGATGATCAGGATGTGGAACACCGCCCAGGCCCATTGCAGCACGACACCCAGGCCGCTCAGCCACAACAGGCCGGCGCCGAACATCACGGCAATGAGGATGAAGACCAGTTCGCCGGCGTACATGTTACCGAACAGACGCAGTGCCAGAGAGATTGGCTTGGCGATCAGGGTCACGAACTCCAGCAGGAAGTTCACCGGGATCAGCAGCGCCTGAACGAAGACGTTCTTGCTGCCGAACGGGTGCAGGGTCAGTTCGCCGATGAAGCCGCCGATGCCCTTGATCTTGATGCTGTAGAAAATGATCAGTGCGAAGACCGACAGGGCCATGCCCAGGGTCGCGTTCGGGTCAGTGGTCGGTACGGCACGGAAGAAGATGTGCTCGTTGCCGCTGATCTTGGCCGCCAGGACCGGAATCCAGTCCACCGGCACCAGGTCGATGGCGTTCATCATGAACACCCAGGCGAAGATGGTCAGGGCCAGGGGCGCGATCACGGCACTGCGGCCATGGAAGCTGTCCCTCACGCTGCCATCGACGAACTCGACCAGCACTTCGACGAAGTTCTGCAAGGCACCCGGCTGGCCGGATGTGGCCTTCTTGGCGGCCATGCGGAAAATGAGAATGAAAAGGGCGCCCAAAGCGACCGACCAGCCGAGTGTATCGACGTGGAAGGCCCAAAAGCCCATTTCCTTTGCTTCTGCTGCGGTGTGGGCAAAGCCCCAGTTGCCATCAGCGAGCCGACCGAAGGTCAGGTTCTGCAAGTGGTGCTGGATATAGCCCGAAGCGGTTTCTGCTGCCATGGTTGCCTCAAACGCCCTTAGGTCTGGAAAGTCTTGTTCTCATCAACAGGGGTGCGAACCAGTTGACCGCCTGGATCAACATGAACACGCCAAATACAGCCAGTGGCGCCAATGGCTTCACCCCTGCGAACGTCAGTGCGAAAAGCACCGCCGTCAAAATCAGTTTGCCTGCCTCGCCGGCATAAAAAGACCGGACGATGGCTCTGGCGGCTCGGGCCCCGGTGAACCGGAATGCCTTGTGAGCAAAATACACATTGGGCAGCCACGCTATCAGGCCCCCACAAAGCCCCGAATATCCGGCTACGACTCCCTTCCACTGCCACAGCGCCAAGGCAGCCAGCAGAACGACGATCAACTGCGCCAAAAGAACCGGGAAAACCGCAAGGCGGTGGAACGGCAGGCGGTCTGGCTTGCGTGATTCCATCGCAATAGCTCCTCGGTTGTCGGTCGCCATCATCGTTAACTTGGCATAATTTGTGCCGACAAAATGCGCGCAGAGTATAGGGGCGGTTCAGCCCTCGTTCAACTCCAAGGAACTGATTTCCGACTACACGCTACAACGCAATTGTTTCAGCGGATGTGGGCAAGGACACCCTGCAGCTCATCCAGCGAGTTGTACCGGATCACCAGTTGCCCCTTGCCCTTCTGCCCGTGGCGGATCTGCACCGAAGACCCCAGACGCTCTGCCAGACGCTGTTCCAGTCGACTTATATCGGGATCGGGGCGTGTCGCTTCGACCGGCTCCGGGGCACTGCTCAACCACTGCCTGACCAGCGCCTCGGTCTGGCGTACCGTCAGACCCCGTGCGACAACGTGTCGCGCCCCCTCGACCTGCCGTTCTTCAGGCAAACCGAGCAATGCACGGGCATGTCCCATCTCCAGGTCGCCATGCGACAGCATGGTCTTGATGACGTCCGGCAAGGTGGTCAGGCGCAGCAGGTTGGCCACGCTGACCCGCGACTTGCCGACCGCATCGGCCACCTGTTGCTGGGTCAGCTGGAATTCCTGCTGCAACCGCTGCAGTGCCATCGCCTCGTCGACCGAATTGAGGTTCTCGCGCTGGATGTTCTCGATCAGCGCCATGGCGATGGCCGTTTCGTCGGGCACGTCGCGGACCATGGCCGGAATCGTCTCGACTCCGGCCTGCTGGCTCGCGCGCCAGCGGCGTTCACCGGCGATGATTTCAAAGCGGTCGCCGCCGATCGGACGGATCACGATCGGCTGCATCACGCCCTGGGCACGGATCGACTGGGCCAGTTCTTCCAGCGCCACAGGATCCATGTCACGACGCGGCTGGTACTTGCCGCGCTGGATCTTGTCCAGGGGCACGTGCTGCAGCTCGCGCTGATCGATCTGGCTGGCCTGTTCTTCCAGCAACGGGATGGTCGGTATGCTGTTCGGACTGCTCAGCAGTGCGTCCAGCCCGCGTCCGAGACCTCTTTTCTTGACGGCCATGGTTTCCTCAGGCGGGCTTGGCAGCTTTTGGACTGCGACGTTGACGACGGACCAGCTCACCGGCAAAGGCCAGGTAGGCCAGCGCGCCACGTGACGACTTGTCGTAACTGAGTACCGGCATGCCGAAACTCGGCGCTTCGGCCAGACGGACGTTGCGCGGTATCACGGTGTCGTAGAGCAGGTCACCGAAATGTTCCTTGAGCTGGGCCGAGACATCGTTGCTCAGGCTCAGGCGCGGATCGTACATGGTGCGCAGCAGCCCTTCGACCTTCAGGTTCGGGTTGAGCAGCTCGCCGATACGCTTGATGTTATCCACAAGGTCGCTCAGGCCTTCAAGGGCAAAGTACTCGCACTGCATGGGGATGATCACGCCATCGGCGGCCACCAGGGCGTTGAGCGTCAGCATCGACAGCGACGGCGGGCAGTCGATGAGAATGAAGTCGTAGTTCTCGCGGATCGGCGCCAGCGCATTGCGCAGGCGACTTTCCTTCATCTGCATTTCCAGCAGGACCACTTCACCGGCCGTCAGGTCGCGGTTGGCGGGCAGCAACTGGTAGCCACCGTGCTCGGAAAACCGCATGGCCTGGGCCAGGTCGCATTCGCCGATCAACAGATCGTAGACCGAATGCTCCAGCGTGTGTTTATCCACACCGCTGCCCATGGTGGCATTGCCTTGTGGATCGAGATCGATCAACAGCACGCGGCGCTTGGTCGCGACCAATGACGCGGCGAGGTTGATGCAGGTGGTGGTCTTGCCCACTCCACCCTTCTGGTTCGCTATTGCGAATACCTTAGCCATTCTTGCTTGTGTTCCCAATCATGCCGTGCGGCGCAGTATCAGCAGATGGCGCTGGCCTTGGCAACCTGGAACGGCCAGGGCCCGAGCGCTATCGAGACGAAAATCTGTCGGCAATGCTAACAGTTCCTCACTTGGATGCAGCCCTTTCATTGCCAGCCAGCGTGTTTGGGTGTCACCCATGTGACGTGTCCACCCGGCAAAATCCTCAAGACTGCTGAACGCCCGGGAAATGATCCCGGTGTACGGCGCCGCAGGCTGCCAGGTTTCGGCACGGCTGTGGATAACCTCGAGGTTGTCCAGCTTCAGCTCCAGCTTGACCTGGGTCTGGAAACGACTTTTCTTGCCGTTGCTGTCGAGCAACGCAATGTGCGCCTGCGGAAACAGGATCGCCAGTGGAATGCCCGGCATGCCGCCGCCGCTACCGACATCCAGCCAGCGCGAGCCGTCGATGGTGGCCGTATCGCCGGACGATGCGATGACAGACGGCACCACGCTGAGGCTGTCGAGCAGGTGTCTGGACACCATTTCGTCAGGGTTGCGCACCGCCGTGAGGTTGTAGGCCTTGTTCCATTTGATCAACAGGGCCAGATAGGCCAGCAACTGGCTGTGCTGACTGTCACTGAGCTCGATGCCCAGTTCACGTGCCCCTGTGGATAATTCTTCGGCGTGTTGCGGTGTCACCATGGCACTCAAGCGCTTTGCTCCAGCTCACGGCCTGCGCCGCGTTTTTTCAGGTGAATCAGCAGCAGGGAAATCGCTGCCGGCGTGACGCCGGGAATACGCGAAGCCTGGCCCAGGGTATCAGGACGAGTTATCCCCAGCTTGGACTGGATTTCCTTGGACAATCCGGAAATCGACACGTAGTCGATATCCACAGGCAGGCGCGTGTCTTCGCTGGCGCGCAGCCGGGCGATTTCGTCTTGTTGCCGTTCGATGTAACCGGCGTATTTGGTCTTGATCTCGACCTGCTCGGCCACTTGTGGATCGCTGCAACCTTCCCCGGTCAGCGCCACCAGGCTGGCGTAGTCGATTTCCGGGCGGGTCAGCAGGTTGAGCAGGTTGTATTCGTGGGTCAACGGTGTGCCGAAACGTTCGGCAATCGCATCACCGCGCTCGGTACCAGGGCGTACCCAGGTACTTTTCAGGCGCTGTTCTTCACGCTCGATGCTTTCGCGCTTGGTGCAGAACGCCGCCCAGCGGGCATCGTCGATCAAACCCAGCTCACGCCCTTTTTCGGTCAGGCGCAGGTCGGCGTTGTCTTCGCGCAGGATCAGGCGGTACTCGGCCCGGGAGGTGAACATCCGGTACGGTTCCTGGGTGCCCAGGGTAATCAGGTCATCGACCAGCACGCCCAGGTACGCCTCGTCGCGGCGCGGGCACCAGCTTTCCTTGCCCTGCGCACGCAAGGCGGCGTTGGTTCCGGCCAGCAGGCCTTGGGCGCCAGCTTCTTCGTAGCCGGTGGTGCCGTTGATCTGCCCGGCGAAGAACAGGCCGCCGATGACTTTGGTTTCCAGGCTGTACTTGAGGTCACGCGGATCGAAGTAGTCGTACTCGATCGCATAGCCGGGACGCACGATATGGGCGTTTTCCATGCCCTGGATCGAACGCACCACCTGCAACTGCACGTCAAACGGCAAGGACGTCGAGATACCGTTGGGGTACAGCTCGTGGGTGTTCAGGCCTTCGGGCTCGATGAACACCTGGTGGCTCTGCTTGTCGGCAAAGCGATGGATCTTGTCTTCGATCGACGGGCAATAGCGCGGGCCGACACCTTCGATCACACCGGAATACATCGGCGAGCGATCCAGGTTGGCGGCGATGATCTCGTGGGTCCGCGTATTGGTGTGCGTGATCCAGCAACTGACCTGCCGCGGGTGCTGTTCCTTGTTGCCGATGAACGACATCACTGGAATCGGCGTGTCGCCCGGCTGTTCGCTCATGACCGAAAAGTCGACCGAGCGGCCATCGATACGCGGTGGCGTACCGGTCTTCAGGCGCCCGACGCGCAGCGGCAGTTCACGCATGCGGTGGGCCAGGGCAATCGACGGTGGATCACCGGCACGGCCACCGGAATGGTTCTGCAAACCGATATGAATCAGCCCGCCCAGGAAGGTGCCGGTGGTCAGCACCACTGAATCGGCAAGAAAACGCAGGCCCATCTGGGTCACGACGCCACGCACCTGGTCTTGCTCGACGATCAGGTCGTCGCAGGACTGCTGGAAAATCCACAGGTTGGGCTGGTTTTCCAGGATTTCGCGGATGACGGCCTTGTAGATGGCCCGGTCGGCCTGGGCGCGGGTGGCACGTACGGCTGGACCCTTGCGACTGTTGAGCACACGGAACTGAATACCGGCCATGTCCGTGGCCACAGCCATCGAGCCGCCGAGGGCATCGATTTCCTTGACCAGATGGCTTTTACCGATGCCACCAATGGCAGGGTTGCAGCTCATGTGCCCAAGGGTTTCCACGTTGTGCGTCAACAGCAGCGTCTTAACGCCCATGCGTGCCGAGGCCAGTGCCGCCTCGGTACCGGCATGACCGCCACCGATGACGATCACTTCAAAACGGGAAGGGAAATCCACCACGCACCTCGTGCCTGTTGTAGATGAAAAATCGGGATAGCTGACAAGTATAGGGACTTCACCCACCTGAATGAAACCCGTTGAACAAAAAATGACCAGCTGTGCAAAAAGGCGGGATGTGTAAAAAAATTAGAAAGAAAGAAATCTTTTAAAACCTTGTTTTTAATGCTTATGTTACTGAGGCACCTTTCTGTGGATAGATCTCTGTAAGCCACGGTTTACAATGTGTACAACGTTTCAAAAGTCTGTGTTCATGTACCTCTGGGGGCTTTGGATAACTCTGTTTGGCCTGTGGATTAAAGTACGATTTGTCCACAGGGGCAGTTGTGCCCAGTTTTCGAGCCTGCTTATCAACCGGGCTGAAGGCGGGTTATGCACAGGGCTTATTTATGCATGCACAGGCAGCTGAAATACTCTGTTCATGCTTCTCAAGTGCCCGGAAACAGGCGCTTTCGATGATTTTTTTCCATGTGGATAACTTTTTTTGAAGAAAATCACGAAAGTCTGTGAGCTCGTCATGAAAAAGGACCCTTGTCGTAGCCCCGGCCGTAAATGAATAATAGCGATTATCATTCACTGGCTCAGAATCCCCCTCATGCCCTCTCCTTCCCATACGGCAGCGGTTCAGTCGATCTACGAACAGCACCATTCGTGGCTGTATGGCTGGCTCAAGGGCAAGCTGTCCAACACCTGCGATGCGGCTGATCTGGCCCATGACACCTTTGTGCGCATCCTGGCTGCCCGCAATGCAGCCGATATTCGTGAGCCCCGCGATTACCTGACGACCATTGCCCGCGGCCTGGTCATTGATCGCTATCGACGCCGCACCATCGAGCAGGCGTGGCTGCAAAGCATGGCGGCCCGACCCGAAGCAGTAGCGATCAGCGAAGAAGACAAGGCGGTGATCATTGAAACCCTGATGGCTGTGGACAAGACCCTGGCCGGCCTGGGCGCACGCACGCGCAGGATTTTCATGATGACCCAGGTCGACGGCCTGACTTATCAACAGGTGGCCGATCAGTTGGGGCTGTCCCTGAGCAGCATCAAGAAGCACATGATCCGTGCCTTGACCGAATGCTCCGTACTGATGGCAACGCTGTAATGGCCAGTCCGGTCGAGCGTCGGGTGCTTGAAGCGGCGGCTACCTGGTACGTGCAGTTTCAGTCCGAGCCACCTGACAATGCGCAGCGCCAGGCCTGGCTGCGCTGGCTGGCCAGCGATCCGGCGCATCAGGTCGCCTGGCAGCAGATGGAGCTTTTGCAGCGCAGCCTGTGCACCCTGCCCGGCCAGGCAACCCGCCAGGCCTTGTCCGCCAGTGGCCAACGCCGTCAGGTGCTCAAATTGTTATTGCTGCTTCCCGCTGCAGGCCTTGTTGGCTGGCAGGCACAAGACGCGGTGGATAACTGGGCCGACTACCGCACCGGCACAGGCCAGCAACGCCGGATCGAGCTGGCCGACGGTAGCCGGGTCGACCTCAATACCGACACGGCGCTCGATATACGCTTCGATGCCAGGCAGCGGCTGATTCATCTGCGCAACGGGGAGATCCTGGTGCGCACCGGCAAACGCGGTGATCAGCGGCCTTTGCGGGTGGTGACGCAACACGGATCCATTCAGGCCGTGGGCACGCTCTTCGGTGTGCGCCAGCGTTCGGAACGGACCGAGGTGGGCGTTCTGGAGAGCAGTGTGCGCATCCATCCCGAGGCGGCGGTGGATAAAGTCGCCGTGCTCAAGGCCGGAGAATGCACGGCGTTCGATACTCGCACCGTCGGGGCTGTGGGCAAGTATCAGCCTGCGCAGGTGGCCTGGGTCGAAGGCCGCTTGATCGTGCTCGACGCCCGGCTGGGGGATGTACTGGCCGAACTGGGCCGTTACCGTCATGGCGTCATACGCTGTGACGAGCGCGCTGCCAGTCTGCGGGTGTCCGGTACCTTTCGCCTGGATGCGCTTGAGGCGGTACTGGCCAACCTGCAGGCCAGCCAGCCCATCACCGTGCGCTGGTTCACACCTTATTGGGTATCGGTCAGTTACAGCGCTTGAGCGTCCCTGAACATTTTTTGCAAGCGGGGTGATCTTTTTTGAACCTGACACGGCCCTGCTGATAATCGCGATCAACGCGAATCCTTGCCATCTTCAGGGTCACACGTCATGCGCTTCGCTCCGATTCCGTCCTATGTTCGCCAACCGCTGTCCAGGCACTGTATCGCTTACAGCCTGTTGATCGGCGGCGCCGTGATTTATCCACTGCTGGCCTGCCAGGTCCAGGCTCAGCCTGCAATGACCGTGCAACGCTTTGCCGTGGCCGCAGGGCCTGTGGATAACGCCCTGAGCCAGTTTGCAGCCCAGGCCAATGTCATCCTGTCGTTCTCTCCGGCCCAGACCGCAGGCCGTCGTACAACGGGCCTGCAAGGCGAGTTCTCGGTGGACCAGGGCTTTGCCCGGTTGCTGCAGGGTTCGGGGCTGCAGGCCGTGTCTCAGGCGCCTGGCAGCTATACACTGCAGGCGCTGCCAGCCACCGGCGCGATGACGCTGGACGAGACCCGTATCAGTGGCAGCGGTGTCGACCCGTTTGCCCGGGACAGCGCCAGCGACAGCGGATACAAGGCCGGCGCCAGCCGTGCCGGGACCAAGACCAGCACACTGTTGAGCGAGACACCGCGCTCGGTATCGGTGGTGACCGAACAGCGCATCAAGGACCAGAAAGCCCAGACGCTCACCGAAGTGCTCGGCTATGTGCCAGGCATTTTCGCCCCGCCTTTTGCGGCCGGCGATGGCCTGGCGGGCGATCTGTTCTTCATCCGCGGCTTCAACGCCACCGACTACGGCTATGGCTTGCTGCGCGACGGACTACGTGTGCAAGGCAATCGCTATGACACCACCACCGACACGTATGGGCTGGAGCGGGTGGAAATCTTCCGCGGGCCGTCCTCGATCCTGTACGGCGAGAATGCGCCCGGCGGTCTGGTGAACCTGGTCAGCAAGCGCCCCACCGCCACGCCCAAAGGTGAGGTACAACTGAGCTATGGCTCCAACAACCGCCGGCAACTGGCTGTGGATATCTCCGGTCCCCTGAACGACAGCGCCACGGTCCAGGGCAGGGTGGTGATGCTGGGGCGCAAGGCTGACACCCAGACTGACCATGTGCCGGATGATCGTCTGTACATCGCGCCGTCCCTGACCCTGAATTTCGACGACGCCAACCAGTTGACCCTGCTCAGCCATTACCAGAAGGACCACACCAATATGGAGCTGGGCCTGCCGGCCGCCGGCACCCTGCTGGATAACCCCAATGGCAAGCTCGACAAGGACACCATGCTGGGCGTACCCGGCTGGAACACCTTCGAGCGCGAAACCTGGAGCCTGGGCTATGAATTTATCCACAGCTTCAACGAAGACTGGCAATTCCGGCAGAACTCGCGTTATCAACAATCACGTATCAACCGCCACGAGACCTGGCCGGGCAGTCTGAACAACGCAGGCTTCGGCACCCAGCTGAATGTCACCGCCTACGACCGTGGCAACAAGTCGATGGTGTACTCGCTGGATAACCAGCTGGAAGGCAAATTCAGCACCGGCGCTGTGGATAACACCTGGCTGGTGGGCGCCAGCTACGACCGCACTTCATTCAGCCAGGACTGGGACGCCGGTTTTGCCGGGCAGATCAACATTTTCGATCCGGTCTATGCCCGTGATCCGGCGACTTCCATTGCGGTGCAGAACACGTTGCTCGGTCAGCAGATGCAGGGTGTCTACACCCAGATGCAAAGCACCTGGAACAACTGGATCTTCCTGCTGGGCGGTCGCCAGGACTGGGTTGAAAGCGATTTTCGCAACAAGCTGGCGCCTACCGGCGATATCAATGGCCATGACCACAAGTTCACCTGGCAGACCGGCCTGATGTACCGCTTTGACAATGGCCTGACCCCCTACGCCAGCTACTCCACCGCGTTCGTGCCGGTGCAGCAGATCTCCAATGGCGGCGCGCCGCTGGACCCGATCACCAGCTCGCAGGTCGAAGTGGGTGTGAAATACGAGCCGGCCGGCTGGAATACAGCGATGACCGCGTCCGTCTTCGACCTGCGCAAGGAAGATGACACCTATCTGGACGCCAACACATCCACCTACCGGCAAATCGGCGAAAGCCGGGCCAAGGGCGTGGAGCTGGAGATCAACAGCGATATCACCCGCCACCTGAATCTCACCGCCGCCTACACCTACACCGATGCCCGGGTGACCAAGGATGCTCCAGGCTCGCTGATCGAGGATCATCAGGTGACCGGGGTACCACGCAACCAGGCTTCGGTCTGGACCAAGTATCGCTTCCTGGACGGCGCATTGAACGGCCTGTCGATCGCCGGCGGCGTGCGCTACTTCGACAGTACTTTCGCCTACACGCAACCGAGCCTGTACGGCCGGCTCGATTCCGGCGACGTCACGCTGGTGGATGCCGCCATTGGTTATCAGGTCGACCGCCATTGGTCGGTGGATCTGAACGCCCGCAACCTGTTCGACAAGGAGTACGTGTCAGGCTGCAACGACGCCGGTCGCTGCTACTGGGGTGACAGCCGCACCGTGTTGGGGACGGTTTCGTATAACTGGTAGGCCTGTGCCTGAGGGGTCGGAGTGCTAAGTTAACGACACCCCGACCTGCTCAGGAGCTGTTGTGTTTATCCACAGATCTCGATTCAAACGCCTGCTCGCAGCGGTTCTGCTGACGCTGACGCCGCTTGCCCTCGCTGCCGAACAGGCGGCGCATGTCTATATCGTCCATGGCTATCGCGCCACGCCCGACGACCACTGGTTTGCCTGGTTGAAGCAACGCCTCGAAGAAACCGGCACCCGTGTGTCGATCGTCGAGCTGTCTCCCGCCGTCAACCCACAGCCACAACAGTGGCAACAGGCTCTGCAAGCGCAGATACCGCACCCGGATGAACATTCGTGGTTTGTGACACACAGTCTGGGCAGCATTGCGCTGTTGCAGTACCTGGCGACGCGCAAGGACTTATCCACAGTGGGCGGCTATGTGCTGGTATCCGGCTTCAATGACCGCCTGTCGAACATTCCACAAATCGACGGCTTTATCCGGCCTGACCTGGATTACCGCAAGCTGATTCAACTTACCCACAACCGCGTGGTGATTGCCGCACGCAATGACGCGGTGGTGCCGCATGCGGTAAGCGCAGCCTTGGCGAAAAGACTCGAGGCGCGGTTTGTTTCACTGCCGGAGGGCGGGCATTTTCTGGAAGCCGAGGGCTTCAAGACCTTTCCACGGGTGCTGGAAGAGCTGAAAAAGGAGATGTCAGTCCGGTAAATGCCTGAGAGCCCCGTTATCCGGGGGCTGACGGGCTTGTGGGTAACTTGGAATGAGCGGTATTAAATTGTGTCAAAGAAAATTAACTAGCTGAATTTAAAGGATTATCCACAAAATTCATGTCTTTTCGGTCAAATTCACAAAGCGCGCGCTTATCAAATACAAAATAACTTATTGATTTCATTTAGCTTAATCCCCATCCCTTGTGGGAGGCGGCGTGCCGGCGATTGAGCGCGAAGCGCTCACGGCAATCGATGAAACACATCTGCTGCACAACCGATCACCGGCAAGCGGGCCCCGGCAAGCCGTCTCCCACCGGTCCCATGTTTGCTGCGTGACAGTGCTCCGCCCTGCAGCGGCGTCAAGGCGGCAGACAGGATTTCTGTCCACAGCGCTTCGCCGGCAGAACCTGCTGCCGGTGTGCAAGATGAGATCGGATGATAATCGTGGGGCTGTGGACAATTTCTGTTGCGAAACAACGGCCGTTGCGGCCGCTGTTTATCCACAAACCGTCTGGTGTGGTCGCGTACGACTACTTGCCGATGCAGAAACTGGAAAAGATCCTGCCCAGCAAGTCATCGGAGCTGAACGCCCCGGTGATCTCGCCCAAGGCTTGCTGCGCATGGCGCAGGTCTTCGGCCAGTAGTTCGCCGGCGCCCGCCAGGGTCAGCTGTGCACGGCCGTGCTCCAGGAAGCGGCTGGCGCGGTGCAGCGCATCCAGGTGGCGGCGACGGGCGCTGAAGCTGCTTTCCGATGTCTGTTGATAACCCATGCAGGCCTTGAGGTGCTCTCGCAACAGATCCAGGCCGGTGCCTGCCGCCTTGGCGCTGAGGCTGATGGTGACATGACCGTCGTCGCTGGTTTCAAGCCCGACCGCATCGCCGCTCAGGTCCGCCTTGTTGCGGATCAGGGTGACTTTGGCCGGGTCTGGACGCTCTTCGAGAAATTCCGGCCACAGGGCAAACGGGTCGCTTGCTTCGGGTGCCGTCGCGTCGACCACCAGCAGGATGCGGTCAGCCTCACCAATGGCCTTGAGGGCACGCTGCACACCGATCATCTCCACCTGATCCTCGGTGTTGCGCAAACCGGCGGTGTCGACCACGTGCAGTGGCATGCCGTCGATGTGGATATGTTCACGCAACACATCGCGAGTCGTGCCGGCAATGTCGGTCACGATCGCCGCTTCACGCCCGGCCAGGGCATTGAGCAGGCTGGACTTGCCGGCATTTGGCCGACCGGCGATCACCACGTTCATGCCGTCCCGCAGCAAGGCACCCTGCCCGGCTTCGCGCACGACTGTGGATAACATCTCGCGCACGCCATCGAGCTTGCCCAGCACCACGCCATCGGCCAGGAAGTCGATTTCCTCCTCGGGAAAGTCGATGGCTGCTTCCACATACATGCGCAGGCCGATCAACAGCTCGGTGAGTTTATCCACACGCTGGGAGAATGCCCCCTGCAGCGAGCGCAGCGCATTGCGGGCAGCCTGGGCCGAGCTGGCCTCGATCAGGTCGGCGATGGCTTCAGCCTGTGCCAGGTCAAGCTTGTCGTTGAGGAATGCCCGTTCGCTGAATTCACCGGGTCGTGCCAGGCGGCACCCCAGTTGCACGCAGCGTTGCAGCAGCATGTCCAGCACCACAGGTCCGCCGTGGCCTTGCAGCTCCAGTACATCTTCACCGGTGAATGAATTCGGGCCGGGAAAATACAGGGCGATGCCTTCGTCCAGCACCTGCCCGTGTGCGTCTTCGAACGGACCGTAATGGGCATAGCGTGGCTTGAGTTCGCGGCCGGTGATGGCGCGTGCGGCCTTGCCGGCCAGCGGACCGGACACACGCACGATGCCGACGCCTCCCCGGCCCTGGGCAGTGGCAATGGCAGCGATGGTCTCACGAGGGGCGTTCATGGCGACTCCTGAAAAACTGACAGATAGCAAAACGCCCCACGAGGGGGCGTCTTGTACAACTTGTTCACAAGGTTAGATCAGACGACTGCTTTCTTGGAAGCCGCTTCGATCTTACGTGTGATGTAGGCCTGTTGCAGGATCGACAGGGTGTTGTTCACAACCCAGTACAGCACCAGACCGGCCGGGAACCACAGGAAGAAGAAGGTGAAGATGATCGGCATCATTTTCATCACCTTGGCCTGCATCGGGTCCGGTGGTGTCGGGTTCAGACGCTGCTGGATGAACATGGTCGCGCCCATGATGATCGGCAGGATGAAGAACGGATCCTTGATCGACAGGTCGGTGATCCACAGGATCCACGGGGCCTGGCGCATCTCGACGCTTTCCAGCAGTACCCAGTAGAGCGCCAGGAACACTGGCATCTGCACGAGAATCGGCAAGCATCCACCCAGCGGGTTGATCTTCTCTTTCTTGTACAGCTCCATCATCGCCTGGGACATCTTCTGGCGATCGTCACCGAACTGTTCTTTCAGCGCAGCCAGCTTCGGTGCCACGGTGCGCATGCGCGCCATGGACTTGTAGCTGGCGGCCGACAGCGGGAAGAACAGACCCTTGATGAGCATGGTCAGGACAATGATCGACCAGCCCCAGTTACCGAGCACGGCGTGGATATGTTGCAGCAGCCAGAAGATCGGCTGGGCAATGAACCACAGGATGCCGTAGTCGACTGTCAGTTCCAGGCCTGGGGATAACTCTTTGAGCACCGCCTGGCTTTTCGGACCGGCATACAGCGTGGCGCCGGTCTGGCCTTGCGCACCAGGCGCTACGGTCACAGTCGGGCTGGTGAAGCCGATGATGTAGTTGCCCTGGCTGTCCTTGCGGGTCTGCATGGCATTGCTGACATTGGACTCGGGGATCCAGGCAGTCACGAAGTAGTGCTGCAGCCAGGCCACCCAGCCGCCTTGCACGGTTTCACGCACCTGACCCTTGTCGATGTCCTTCATCGACACTTTCTTGTACGGCTCCGAAGGTGTCCACAGGGCAGCGCCCAGGTAAGTGGCGGTGCCGGTGGCGGTCGTCGACGATGGATCCGAGCTGGCATCACGCTTCAACTGGCCAAACAGGTTACCCGACCAGGGCTGTGCGCTCTGGTTATCCACAAGGTAGGTGACCTTCAGATCGTAAAGGCCGCGGTCCAGAGTGAAACGCTTGGTGTAATTGACGCCGTTTTCCGAGAATTTCAGGTCGACGACCAGTTCATTCTGGCCGTCAGCCAGTTGATAACTTTTCTGGGTCGACGAATAAACCGGACGACCGGTAGCACGTGCATCCGGACCGTTGGTGCCGGTCAGGCCACTTTGTGCCAGAAAAAGACGTTCGCCCCCGTTATCGAACAGTTGAAACGGGATTTCCGGACGGTCCTGACGACGTGGGTACAGCGGCAAACGCAGCTGGACAACGTCACCACCGACTGGATCGATGGCCAGATCGAGCACGTCTGTGCTGATTTTGATCAGATCCTTGCTGACTGCAACGGGGGTTTCGACAGGCGCCGCAGTGGCTCCGGCCGCAGTCGGTACATCAGCGTTCGCGGCACCATCGGTGGCGGCAGCCGGTACATCGGCATTGGTAGTGGTAGCAGCAACAGTCGGGGTCGGCAAAGCAGCCTGGCCGTAGTCTTCGTTCCATTTCAGAACGCCGACATAGGTCACGATTGCCAGGGCGCCGATCAGGATCGTGCGTTTAATATCCATGATTACTCGGCCATCGAAGAAGATCGGGAGGGAACGGGTGGAACCGGATCATAGCCACCGGGATTCCACGGATGACAGCGACCTAATCGTCTGAGGGTCAGCCAGCCGCCGCGCAGAACGCCATGATGTTCAATGGCTTCCAGGGCGTAGCAGGAGCAAGTGGGGTAGAAACGACAATGACTGGCCATCAATGGGCTGATGGCATAGCGATAGAACTGGATCGGAACGAGTGCCAGTTTACGCATCAGGATTGTCCACCCCTGCAGGTTCGGTTTTCTCTGGAGTCACAGGCCGGCTGCGTGCCAGACGCTTCCAGAGCTTGCCAAAATGCTGGGTCAGTTCTGGATTACCCAGGTCACCCAGCCCTTTACGCGCGACGATCACGATGTCCCAGCCGACCAGGTTGTCCTGGTGCAGGCGAAACGATTCGCGGATCAGGCGTTTCAGGCGATTGCGCTCAACCGAGAGCTTGACGCTCTTCTTACCGATCACAAGCCCGAGACGGGGATGATCAAGGTCGTTGTCGCGTGCAAGGATCAGGAGATTTTTTCCCGGAACCTTGCCGGTGGGGGAGTCAAAGACTGCCTTGAAATGCCGGGGGGTAAGCAGACGCTTTTCCCGACCGTAGTCCTGACTCACCACCTGTACCGGAGAATCAGACGGCCAGACGCTTACGGCCTTTGGCACGACGACGCGACAGAACGGCGCGGCCGTTTTTGGTGGCCATGCGGGCACGGAAACCGTGAGTGCGGGCGCGCTTGATAGTGCTGGGTTGGAAAGTACGTTTCATGGCGTGTTACCTGGTTCGTCGACAACGGGCCGGAATGGCCCCCGTTTTAAGAGACCGGCGATTCTAGAGAAAGCAAGCGGATAGGTCAATTTCCAACCAGCGTTTACTTCAACGAGTTCTCTATAAAGATGCTGCGCGCTGTCCACCAGGTTTCAGCGGTGAGCTGTAAAGCCTGCGTCGTTATAGAAACAAGAAGTCTTTTTATAAAGCTTTTTTGATACAGCTGTTACTCTTACGCACCCCCTCATCTGTGGATAACCATCTGTAAGCCTTTTATTACAAGGTGTACAGCGTTTCAAAAGGTTGTCGAGAAGCGGTGCTCTGGCTGTGCTGCGCCTCCGGATAAGCTGTGTATTAAAGTGCTTTTTATCCACAGGCAGGTTATGCACAGGCTTGACCCCCTACTTATGCAAAGACCTGAAGGGCGGTTATCCACAGGGCTTAAGTGTTGATATTTTCAGCAATCGGAGGGGATAAATTTTTTGGATAAAAGACGGTGCGGCCACCTACATGTGGATAAGTCGGTCGGTGATCGCTACAATGGCCGCTGTTTTTGCCTTAGCGGCTTTCAACTCAGGGGATATCCGTGTCAGTGGAACTTTGGCAGCAGTGCGTGGAGCTTTTGCGCGATGAGCTGCCGGCCCAGCAATTCAACACCTGGATCCGCCCGCTACAGGTCGAAGCCGAAGGCAGCGAGTTGCGCGTCTATGCACCCAACCGCTTCGTGCTCGACTGGGTCAATGAAAAGTACCTGGGCCGCCTGCTCGAACTCATTGGCGAGCACGGTCAGGGCATGGCGCCTGCGCTTTCCTTATTAATAGGCAGCAAGCGCAGCTCGGCGCCCCGTGCGGCACCCAACGCGCCTCTGGCCGCGGCGGCTGCAGCGGCCCAGGGCTCGCCAGCCAGCCCTGCACCGGTCAACAGTGCACCGGCGGTGATCACCACGCCGGCACCGGCACCGGTGCGCCAGGCCGAAAGCGACGAGCCTTCGCGTGACAGCTTCGATCCCCTGGCCGGCGCCGCCAGCCAGCAGGCGCCTGTGCGCGCCGAAGGGCGTACCGTGCAGGTCGAGGGTGCGCTCAAGCACACCAGCTACCTGAACCGCACCTTTACCTTCGAGAACTTCGTCGAGGGTAAGTCGAACCAACTGGCCCGGGCCGCGGCCTGGCAGGTGGCCGACAACCCCAAGCATGGCTACAACCCGCTGTTTCTTTATGGCGGCGTGGGCCTGGGCAAGACGCACTTGATGCACGCGGTGGGCAATCACCTGCTCAAGAAGAACCCCAACGCCAAGGTCGTGTACCTGCACTCCGAGCGCTTCGTGGCCGACATGGTCAAGGCGTTGCAGCTCAACGCGATCAACGAGTTCAAGCGCTTCTATCGTTCGGTCGATGCGCTGCTGATCGATGACATCCAGTTCTTCGCCCGTAAAGAGCGTTCCCAGGAAGAGTTTTTCCATACCTTCAACGCACTGCTTGAAGGCGGCCAGCAGGTCATTCTTACCAGTGACCGCTATCCCAAGGAAATCGAAGGCCTGGAAGAACGTCTCAAGTCGCGTTTCGGCTGGGGCCTGACCGTTGCGGTCGAGCCGCCCGAGCTTGAGACCCGCGTGGCGATCCTGATGAAAAAGGCCGACCAGGCCAAGGTCGAGCTGCCGCACGATGCGGCCTTCTTCATCGCCCAGCGTATTCGCTCCAACGTTCGTGAACTGGAAGGCGCGCTCAAGCGGGTCATTGCCCACTCGCACTTCATGGGCCGCGACATCACCATCGAGCTGATTCGTGAATCGCTCAAGGACCTGCTGGCCTTGCAGGACAAGCTGGTGAGTGTGGACAACATCCAGCGCACGGTGGCCGAGTACTACAAGATCAAGATTTCCGATCTGTTGTCCAAGCGTCGTTCCCGTTCGGTCGCCCGCCCCCGTCAGGTGGCCATGGCACTGTCCAAGGAACTGACCAACCACAGTCTGCCGGAGATCGGCGACGTATTTGGCGGGCGTGACCACACCACGGTGTTGCACGCCTGCCGCAAGATCAACGAACTCAAGGAATCCGACGCGGATATCCGCGAGGACTACAAGAACCTGCTGCGTACATTGACCACATGATGATGCCAGTGCAGTTTATCGAGGCAAGGGACTAGACCATGCATTTCACCATTCAACGCGAAGCCCTGTTGAAACCCCTGCAATTGGTCGCCGGCGTAGTCGAACGCCGCCAGACCTTGCCGGTGCTTTCCAACGTGCTGCTGGTCGTTCAGGGTCAGCAACTGTCGCTGACCGGCACCGACCTTGAAGTGGAACTGGTTGGCCGCGTCCAACTGGAAGAGCCTGCCGAGCCCGGTGAAATCACCGTGCCGGCGCGCAAGCTGATGGACATCTGCAAAAGCCTGCCCAACGACGTTCTGATCGACATCAAGCTCGAGGAGTCGAAGTTGCTGGTCAAGGCCGGTCGCAGCCGTTTCACCCTGTCGACCTTGCCGGCCAACGACTTCCCGACCGTCGAAGAAGGCCCGGGCTCGCTGACCTTCGACCTGGTGCAAAGCAAGCTGCGTCGCCTGATCGAGCGCACCAGTTTCGCCATGGCCCAGCAGGATGTGCGCTATTACCTCAACGGCATGTTGCTGGAGGTCAACAGCGGTGTACTGCGTGCCGTCGCCACTGATGGTCACCGTCTGGCCATGTGCTCGATGGCTGCCGAGATCGGACAGGCCGATCGTCACCAGGTCATCGTGCCGCGCAAGGGCATCCTGGAGATGGCCCGCCTGCTCACCGAGCAGGACGGCATTGTCAGCATCGTGCTGGGCCAGCACCACATTCGCGCCACCACCGGTGAATTCACCTTCACCTCCAAACTGGTCGACGGCAAATTCCCGGACTACGAGCGTGTACTGCCCAAGGGTGGCGACAAGCTGGTACTGGGCGACCGTCAGGCGCTGCGTGAAGCGTTCAGCCGCACCGCGATCCTGTCCAACGAAAAGTACCGTGGCATTCGTCTGCAACTGGCCAGCGGTCAGCTGAAGATCCAGGCCAACAACCCCGAACAGGAAGAAGCCGAAGAAGAAATCGGTGTCGAGTACAACGGCGACTCACTGGAAATCGGCTTCAACGTCAGTTACCTGCTGGACGTACTGGGTGTGATGACCACCGAGCAGGTGCGTCTGATCCTGTCCGACTCCAACAGCAGCGCCCTGGTGCAAGAGTCTGACAATGACGACTCGGCCTATGTCGTCATGCCGATGCGCCTGTGACCCTCTGATGCATAGCGCAGCCTGATGTCTCTCAGTCGCGTCTCGGTCACCGGGGTGCGCAATCTGCACCCGGTGACCTTCTCCCCCTCTCCGCGTATCAACATACTCCACGGCGCCAACGGCAGTGGCAAAACCAGCGTGCTGGAAGCCGTGCACCTGTTGGGTCTGGCGCGTTCGTTTCGCAGCAACCGGCTGCTGCCGGTCATCCAGTATGAACAGCCCAGTTGCACGGTATTCGGTCAGGTCGAACTGATTGAAGGCGGCCACAGCAACCTGGGCATTTCCCGTGACCGTCAGGGTGAATTCCAGATTCGTATCGATGGTCAGAATGCACGAGGCACGGCCCAACTCGCCGAAACCCTGCCACTGCAGTTGATCAACCCGGACAGCTTCCGGCTGCTGGAAGGGGCTCCCAAGATCCGCAGGCAGTTTCTGGACTGGGGTGTGTTCCACGTGGAACCTCGCTTCATGGCCACTTGGCAGCGCCTGCAGAAAGCCCTGCGGCAGCGAAACTCATGGCTGCGGCATGGTACACTTGACACCGCTTCGCAAGTGGCATGGGACCGGGAATTGTGCCTGGCCAGCAACGAAATCGACGAATTCCGGCGCGCTTACATCAAGGCCCTGAAGCCGGTTTTTGAAAAGACATTAAGCGAACTGGTCGACCTTGAAGGTCTGACCCTGAGCTACTACCGCGGCTGGGACAAGGAGAAAGAGCTGGGCACGGTGCTCGCCTCCTCCTTGCAGCGCGATCGGCAGATAGGCCATACCCAGGCCGGGCCCCAGCGCGCAGATCTGCGCCTGAGGCTCGGAGCCCACAACGCGGCCGACATCTTGTCCCGCGGTCAGCAGAAGCTGGTGGTCTGTGCCCTGCGCATTGCGCAAGGCCACCTCGTCAGCCAGGCGCGTCGAGGACAGTGCATCTACCTGGTGGATGACCTGCCCTCCGAACTGGATGACCACCACCGCCGCGCGCTTTGTCGCTTGCTTGAAGACTTACGCTGCCAGGTGTTCATCACCTGTGTAGATCACGAATTATTGATCGATGACTGGCAGACGGAAACGCCAGTTGCCGTGTTCCACGTGGAACATGGCCGTATCACCCAGACCCACGACCATCGGGAGTGATTGCATGAGCGAAAACCAAACGTACGACTCCTCCAGCATCAAGGTGCTGAAAGGACTGGATGCCGTACGCAAGCGTCCCGGGATGTACATCGGCGATACAGACGATGGCAGCGGTCTGCACCACATGGTGTTCGAGGTGGTTGATAACTCGATCGACGAAGCTCTGGCCGGCCATTGCGACGACATCAGTATCATCATCCACCCAGACGAATCGATTACCGTGCGCGACAACGGCCGCGGTATTCCGGTAGACGTCCATAAAGAAGAAGGCGTTTCGGCAGCCGAAGTCATCATGACCGTGCTGCACGCCGGCGGTAAATTTGACGACAACTCCTACAAGGTTTCTGGCGGCCTGCACGGCGTCGGTGTGTCGGTGGTCAACGCCCTGTCCGAACAGCTGCAACTGACCGTGCGTCGCAGCGGCAAGCTCTGGGAACAGACCTACGTGCACGGCGTGCCGCAAGAGCCGATGAAAATCGTTGGCGAGAGCGAAACCACCGGTACCCAGATCCACTTCAAGCCTTCGGCCGAAACTTTCAAGAACATCCACTTCAGCTGGGACATCCTGGCCAAGCGGATTCGTGAGCTGTCGTTCCTCAACTCTGGCGTCGGCATCCTGCTCAAGGACGAACGCTCCGGCAAAGAGGAAATGTTCAAGTACGAAGGCGGCCTGCGTGCCTTCGTCGAATACCTGAACACCAACAAAACGGCCGTGAACCAGATTTTCCACTTCAACGTCCAGCGTGACGACGGCGTGGGTGTCGAGATTGCCCTGCAGTGGAACGACAGCTTCAACGAGAACCTGTTGTGTTTCACCAACAACATTCCACAGCGCGATGGCGGTACGCACCTGGTGGGCTTCCGCTCCGCCCTGACGCGTAACCTGAACAACTACATCGAGCAGGAAGGTTTGGCCAAGAAGCACAAGGTCGCTACCACCGGTGACGATGCCCGTGAAGGCCTGACCGCGATCATTTCGGTCAAGGTTCCGGACCCCAAGTTCAGCTCGCAGACCAAGGACAAGCTGGTCTCGTCCGAGGTCAAGACCGCTGTGGAACAGGAGATGGGCAAGTACTTCTCCGACTTCCTGCTGGAAAACCCGAACGAAGCCAAGGCCGTGGTCGGCAAGATGCTCGACGCTGCCCGTGCCCGTGAAGCCGCGCGCAAGGCCCGTGAGATGACCCGCCGCAAAGGCGCGCTGGACATCGCCGGCCTGCCGGGCAAACTGGCCGACTGCCAGGAAAAGGACCCTGCCCTTTCTGAACTGTACCTGGTCGAGGGTGACTCTGCGGGTGGGTCGGCCAAGCAAGGCCGCAACCGCCGGACCCAGGCCATCCTGCCGCTCAAGGGCAAGATCCTCAACGTCGAGAAGGCCCGCTTCGACAAGATGATCTCGTCCCAGGAGGTCGGCACGCTGATCACCGCGCTGGGCTGCGGTATCGGTCGCGAAGAGTACAACATCGACAAGCTGCGCTATCACAACATCATCATCATGACCGATGCTGACGTCGACGGCTCGCACATCCGTACCCTGCTGCTGACCTTCTTCTTCCGTCAGTTGCCGGAGTTGATCGAGCGCGGCTACATCTACATCGCCCAGCCGCCGCTGTACAAGGTCAAGAAGGGCAAGCAGGAGCAGTACATCAAGGACGACGAGGCCATGGAAGAATACATGACCCAGTCGGCCCTGGAAGACGCCAGCCTGCACCTGAACGAATCGGCCCCAAGCATCTCCGGTGAAGCCCTGGAGCGCCTGGTCAACGAGTTCCGGACCGTGATGAAGACGCTCAAGCGCCTGTCGCGCCTGTACCCTCAGGAGCTGACCGAGCACTTCGTCTACCTGCCGGCGGTGACGCTGGAGCAACTGTCCGACCACGCCGCCATGCAAGACTGGCTGGCCAGGTTCGAAGTGCGCCTGCGCACGGTCGAAAAATCGGGCCTGACCTACAAGGCCAGCCTGCGTGAAGACCGCGAGCGTAACGTCTGGCTGCCGGAAGTCGAACTGATCTCCCACGGCCTCTCCAGCTACGTGACCTTCAACCGCGACTTCTTCGGCAGTAACGACTACCGGACGGTCACCGTGCTCGGTGCCCAGATCAGCTCGTTGCTCGAAGAAGGTGCCTACGTCCAGCGTGGCGAGCGCAAGAAGCCGGTCACCGAGTTCAAGCAGGCGCTTGAATGGCTGATGACCGAAAGCACCAAGCGTCACACCATCCAGCGCTACAAAGGGCTGGGCGAAATGAACCCGGACCAGCTGTGGGAAACCACCATGGACCCGAGCGTGCGTCGCATGCTCAAGGTGACGATCGAAGACGCCATTGGCGCCGACCAGATCTTCAACACCTTGATGGGCGACGCCGTAGAACCGCGCCGCGACTTCATCGAAAGCAACGCGCTGGCCGTGTCCAACCTGGACTTCTGATGTAAGCGCAACAATGAAAAGCCCCTGCCAGCCTCGCTGCCAGGGGCTTTTTCATGCCAGCGCACCGTAGGATCGGCTTCAGCCGCGAACACCCGCCTCCATCATCCCCCGCTCGATCCATCCCGCCAGATCCCGTGGCGCCGGCGAATCGGCATACCCCTGCGCAATCTCGAAAGGATCAATCATTACACCCTGCGGCTCGGCAAACGAAAAGTCCCCTACCCCATACCGGGCAAAGGTCGGCGACCCTGGCACGGTGTCCACCTGCCAACAACCCTGGTAGCGGCAGACCAGATACTCGCCGATGAAATAGCCGATGCGCGTAATGAACCAGGCTCTGTTCTGCTCGCTGATGTGCGCGTGACGAAAGCCGTCATCCAATAGCGGCAAGAACCTCTCCGGCCGGATCAGGACCTCATGCGGCTCGGCAAAGCCCAGGCTGGTGCAGAACTCATGCAGCACCGGCAAGCGCTCAGAGCGGAAGGCATCGAACCCGGCGATGCGCCGTGCAAGCAATGCCTCTGGCGTTTCTTCTGGAGCGTTCATGGCGGTTTGCCCTTCTTCAAGAAATACCTATGAGGGTTTGGATCTACAGCCTGTAGACGTGATACGCATGTTCAAGGATGGGCTCAGACGAACCTGAGCTTCCAGTAGTCCACACCCCTGGCCCAGTACCGATGCGTATCCGGTATGAGGTAATTGAAATCCGCACACTTGGCCAACCAGCCTGGGTGGGCCAGCGATTCGTGAAACCGGTCCTGATTCATGTGCAGGAAAATCTCACGATCAAAGTTGATGTAGAACAGTGGTAACCGTGAAGCCAGGACATTGGCAAGACAGAAATCTTCCCGGCTCAGCGCCACCCCGGACAGATAATGGTCTTCGACTCGTACCAACAAGGCGCACGTTGTCGACGGTATGAAAAAATGTTCAAGGTGCTCGCAGACGACGGCGGTCCCCTGTGGATCATTCAGGTACTGCAGAAAGGTATCGGCCGTAAGCTGTAGCACGCCATTTCTGAATTCCTCGCAGGACCGGGTGTATTGCTCAGGCGTGATATCGCCCTTCTCCAGATAGGCGCTGTAGTCTTTTTCGGCATCAAGGTCGAAATTGTAGGTATGGTCCAGCACCCAATAACACCTGCCTTGATGCACGAAAAAGCAGAGGCTTTTTTCGTGGATAAACAGGTCGGTGAGACAGGACTCATCCAGTTCAGCGGCTGATACCGTGCGAGGGTTCATTGAGGGCTCCTGCTATTGATCACGATGGTCCCGCCCAGCATGTCACCCAGGCGCCGACGATGACCAAAGAACACGAAGATCGCGTCCAGCACGCTGAACAGTATTTTCGGGAAGTTGCGCAGCAATGATCTGAAAGGCGTGCAGTAGGTCTCGAATGGAAACCCCACGACTGACATACGCATCACGCGTTTGCCCGGACTTTGTCCGCGCGGCAGTGCGTCAGCGAATAAAAGATACAGGTAAGGCACCAGAAAAGTGATCGTGAACAGGGTCATTTCAAGGGTGTGTGAAATCGAGACGAAGAACCAGGCTGCCAATAATCCCACTACCTTCTCGGTGACAATGAAAAGAATATGAGCTATCGATACATCAATCATGACCGCGTAAAAGCGCTTCAGGGGCGTGGCCAGATCATAGGTTGAAGGAAGACAGTCATGCATATACGTTTTCATTGATAACACCGGATAGAGTGACTGACGCCGCTACACAAGCGGCTCAGACGGCTTGTTGCCGTGATGGTTCCTGCGAACGACCAAAACTGTGGAGCAATACCCATTTTCAACCGGTGGTGGGATGGGGCCAGACGACCGATTTCCCTACCCGATTTAATCGCATCCTGCACCGGGAGGAACCTTCTTGCCGGTTTGACCCGATGCCAAGTGCGATACGACACGGAGCCTGCCAGCCGATGAAGCTTCTGATTTACTCCGACCTGCACCTGGAATTCGTCGACTTCCAGCCCCCTGCTGTCCAGGCCGATCTGGTGGTGCTGGCCGGGGATATCTCGGTGCGCAGCCGTGGGGTGACTTGGGCGACCGAAACCTTCAACGCTCCGGTGATCTATGCCTGCGGCAATCATGAGTTCTACAAAGGACACATCGATAAGACACTGATCAAGATGCGAGAGACCGCCGCCGGGCATGTGCATGTCCTGGACAACCAGACCCTGATCATTGGCGACACCCGCTTTCTGGTGGCTACGGCCTGGACAGACTTCACCGCCACCGGAAACTATCAGGTCGCAATGGGTGTATGTGCCGAGCGGATGAACGACTTCAAGCGCATTCGGATCGGAGAGCGCTACAGCAAGCTGCGCCCTGTCGACCTCATCGCCCGCAACATCGCTACGCGCCGTTTCCTGGCCGATGAACTTGGTAAGGCATTCGAGGGCAAGACAGTGGTGATCACGCATCACTGCCCGATTCAGGAGGTCGCAGGTAATGATCATGACGGTCACCTGGGCGCGGCCTACTTCAACCAATGGCATGACCTGGTGGCCCAAGCGGATGCCTGGATTTTCGGCCACACCCATCATGCCATCGACACCGTTGTCTCGGGCTGCCGGCTTGTTTCAAATCCGCGAGGCTATCCCGGCGAATGCACGGGGTTTATCCCGGACCTCTTGATTGAAGTCTGAGGCGGTTCGTCTTGAGTCTTTCATGACGCAACGTGTGTGAAACGCGGCTGGCTCATAGGAACCCAGGCCAGCCGGTGTGCAGAGAGAATTAGACCGAGTGTTCCACGTGGAACATATGAGAAATGACCGGGGTGAACAGCATGGCTTTCAGCCTCAGAACGAATACTTCAGCGACAGGATCAGATTCCTCGGCTCGCCATATACGCCGTTCTCGGTGATCGAGGCATAGTACTTCTTGTCGAGCAGGTTGCTGGCATTCAAGGTCGTTGACAGGTTCTGGTTGATGTCATAGCGGGTCATGGCGCTCAGCAACATGTAGCTGCCCTGTTCAGGGTAGCCTTCACCCTCGAAGCCATAGCGGCTTTTCCAGTTGAATCCGCCACCGATTGTGAGCCGGTGCAAAGCCCCCGACAGACGATAGGTGGTGAAGCCTTTGACGTTATGCCGAGGTATGCGGCTCATGGCCCGGTTGCCCTGTGCGTCCTCGCTCAGGCTGTAGGCATAGCCGCCCGCAATGTTCCAGCCTTCGCTCAGTTCGCCATTGGCTTCCAGTTCTACGCCTTCGGTGGTGATGCCTTGCAGCGAGCGGTAGGCGCTGAGGGTGCCGTCGTACTCGGCCACGTTGTCCTGCTCGACCTTGAACAGGGCCAGGTTGGCATTGAGCCGGCCGTTGTTGAAGGCGGCCTTTATCCCGGCTTCATAGGCGGTGCCTTCCTCCGGTTCAAGCGGACTGTTATTGATGTCGCGGACTGTGGCGCTTTGTGGATTGAATATCTGCGTGTAGCTGCCATACAGCGACCATGTGTCGTCCAGATCATAGATCAGGCCGGCAAAGGGTACGACCACACCGCTTTCAGTCTTGTCCTGCCGGCTGCGCACGCCTGTCGTGGAGACGGTGCGGGCATTGCGTTTCCAATCCATGACTCGAGAGCCGATGATGAGGTGAGTGGCATCGGTCAGGCTGAACCGTGAGGTCAGGTAGGCGCTGTACTGGGTTTCTTCGGTCGTGGTCTTGCCCGTGCGGTTGAAGTCCGGGCGGTTTGCACCGCGGCCATTCCAGTCCCACACATTGCCCAGCGTGCCGTCGTAGTTGCTGTTCCAGCTGTACAGCCAGCCATAGTTATCGGACTTGATATCGGTGTGCGACAAAGCCACGCCGGCGACCAGTTCATGCTCGCGGCCCAGGAACGAAAACGGGCCGGTGGCGTAGGCGTCCAGGCTGTTGACCGTATTGGTTTCAACCCACTTGGCCGGCGCAATACTGCTGCCCAGCCCGGTGGTGGCATCGATCTCGCCGTACTGGTAGTAGGAGATCGCATCCTGCTCGTTGCGACTGCGGCTGATTTCAACCTTGCCGTTCCAGCCGTTATCGAAGGCCTGATCCAGCGACACGAAAAGGTTGCTCTGGCGGGTGTCGTAATAGCTCCAGTCTGGCGCGTTGTTATACGAACGCGGCAGCTTGATCCGGGTGCCGGTGCTGTAGTTGTTGTCGTAAAACAATGGCACTCCGCTGCGCAGCGGCTGTTCATTGTCATTGCTCTGGTAGCTGAAACCGACGCTCAGCAAGGTCTGTTCGCTGAGGTCGAACTCAGTGATGCTATAAGCCAGGTCCGCACGGCTTTCATAGCGGTCCAGCCAACTGTTGCGGTCCTTGTGGTCGAGCACCAGGCGGCTGCGAATCGTGCCGGTGCTGTTGAGTGGGCCGGATACATCAGTGCCCACGCCGTACTGGTCCCAGCGCCCTGCCTCGGCACTGACGCTGGCCTGGTTCTGTGCCGTAGGACGCTTGCGAACCATGTTGATGGAGGCGCCCGGGCTGCCCATGCCGCTCATCAATCCGGTGGCGCCACGCACGACCTCGACCCGATCGAACATGGCGGTTGAGGCTTGCAGGCTGAACAGTTTGCTTGACGATTTCGGCAAGCCATCG
This sequence comes from Pseudomonas sp. Leaf127, assembly GCF_001423155.1. Taxonomy (NCBI): domain Bacteria; kingdom Pseudomonadati; phylum Pseudomonadota; class Gammaproteobacteria; order Pseudomonadales; family Pseudomonadaceae; genus Pseudomonas; species Pseudomonas sp. Leaf127. Next base: position 186,787 of record NZ_LMOA01000023.1, read on the forward strand.
ACCAGATAATTGGAAATCATGAAACCGCGCGAATAGGGCTGGTCCAGGTCGGTGCCAATGCCCTGGTTGAAAGTGCTGATGCCCACCGTCGCCTCCAGCACGTCGGTGATGCTGGACAGCTTTTGATCATCCAGTCGCTGGCGGGTAATCACGGTGACCGATTGCGGTGTTTCCTTGAGGCTCAAGCCCAGTTGGTGGCGCTGCTTGAGGGGCGGGTCGAAACATACGCGCCAGTGTCTTCACTTTGCAGCTCCAGACCGGCGTCCTGAATGCGCGTCGCCCCCAGCTCCACCGCCTTTCCCGTCTCGACCGCCACCGCCAGCGCATAGTTGCCCCCGGTATTGATCGCCTGCAAACCGGTATCCGCCAGCAGCCTGGCCAGGCCCTCACCCACCCCGTAATTGCCATTCAGCCCCGGGCTGCGTTTACCGGCCGTAAGCTGGGCATCGGCCGACAGCAGAATGCCCGCCTCTCTGGCAAAATGATTGAGCGCCTGATCCAGATTGCCGGCAGGAATGGCATAGCCACGGCTCTGCTCACGGCTGGCCGACGGTTCGCCGGCCGCCAGCACCGGCAGGCCCGGGACGGCAGCCAACAGGCCGGTGAACAGCGCGCTGCGCACGCAAAGACTGAGTCGGGAACGATATGGGATGAGTAGATGCGGCACGCTGGGGATCCTCTGACGAAGGCGGCAGGATGAGTTCAAGAGGTATCCCGAGCGAGCATGCAAAACCGACAAGGCCAATCAAAAAAATTGTTGAATAACTGATTCGCAGGAGCGGACGGGCGGCGATCCGCTTCGGCCGGGAAAGCCATTCCCGGCTGAAGTCGGTCCTACAAGGTGGTTATTGCGGTGCGCTCACTGTTACCCAATAACGCGTCAGCCGGTGTACTTCGACCGGTAGCGACTGTTGCAACGCCAGCAGCACCCGGTCGGTATCGGCCAGTGGAAAGACTCCGGTCAGTGGCAGCCCGGCCACTGCCGGGTCGCAACGCAGCACGCCCGGCCGATGGCGCGACAGTTCATGGATGAAGCGCCCCAGCGGCATGCGTTCGGCCACCAGCCGGCCCTGGGTCCAGGCAATGGCATTGGTATCGGCTTCGATGACCTGCCCTGCCCGCTCGGTGCTGAACCAGCACTGCTGCCCGGCATACAAGCGTGTAGCCGCTGCCTTCAAGGGGCGCAGTTCCAGCTCACCCTCGAACAGCGCCACACGGCTGCCACCGTCGACCTCGTACACCGAAAAGCGCGTGCCCAGCGCCTGGATCTCACCAGCCGCTGTCTCGACGATCAAGGGTCCGCGGGCCGGATCATGTCCACTTTGTAGAAGGATTTCGCCACTCAATAACCGAATCCGCCGTTCGCCAGCGCTATAGCGAATATCCACCGCCGTGCCGCTGTTGAGGCTGAGCTGGCTGCCATCGACCAGGGTCTGGTTCATCGGCGTGCCGGCTCCACTGCGCAGGTCGGCCATGGCCTCGCGCCACGGCAGGCGGCTCTGGGCCAGGTAACCGGCACCACCGGCCACCGCCAGCAGGCCCAGCAGCTTGAGCGTCTGGCGCTTGTGGGTATCCGGTTGCTGACGCAACACTGCGCCGGCCATGTCGGCTGGCACGCCGCTCAAGGTGCCCTGCAACTGTTCGAAACGCTGCCAGGCCCTGCGGTGTTCGCTGTCGGCCGCCTGCCATGCATGGAAGCGGCGTTGCTGGTCGGCGTCCAGCTCGCCATTCCAGTGCAGCATCAGCCAGTGGCTGGCCTGCTCGACGACCGCCTCATCGATCGGGGCTTCGCGGGCCGGTTTCATTCGGCGTACAACACCTGGTAACAGGCGCTGATGGCACGCAGCATGTACTTCTGCACCGAGCTGACACTCACTTGCAGGCGCTCGGCAATCTGCGCGTAGTCCAGCCCTTCAAAACGCGACAGCAGGAAGGCTTCGCGCACCCGCGCCGGCATGGCGTCGAGCATGCTGTCGATCTGCAACAAGGTTTCGATGACCATGGCGCGGGTTTCCAGTGACGGCGTTTGCGGTTCCGGCAAGTGGGCCAGGCTGTCCAGGTAAGCCCGTTCGATGCGCTGGCGCCGCCACTGGTCGATCACCAGGTTGCGGGCAATCTGCGCCAGGTAGGTACGGCCCTCATCGATAGCGGGCAAGCGGCGGGTGATCAGCAAACGCAGAAAGGTGTCCTGAGCAACGTCGGCACCGCGTTCATGGTCGCCCAAGCGTTTGCGCAGCCAGCCTTGCAGCCAGCCATGATGATCGCGGTAAAGCATGTCGATGGACGAGGTTTCGATAGGCACCGCGCGGTCCGCCCTGAATGCATTTAAGAATTAGTCGCAATTCTATGATGGCTAAATGCAGATGAGCAATCACGGTACAGATGTGCTGATGACCGGCATAAAAAAACCGGCCCCCGCAAAGGGCCGGTCCAGAGGCTCATGAAAACTTATGCACGTTTTCAGGGTGTTTTGGCCCTTATGAAATAAGTAACCAAATCAATCAGATAGAGCGATTATTTGTGTGTTTCAGAAAATTCGCACACAGGTTATCCACAATTTCACGCAGGGACTTTTTCGTCATTCGTCATCAAGATGGCCGGCGATCCCATGGCCCGTTGCGTGGCTTCGTTCCAGGCCTGGACCCGGTCATTGAGCGCAGCAATGGCGCGTGGTCCGGTGCCTTCGGCGAACATCGGCTCGCCGATCACCACCTCGATGGTGCCCGGCGTCTTGTGCCAGCCTTCCTTGGGCCAGTACTTGCCGGCGTTGTGGGCAATCGGCAGCACCGGCAGGTTGGCGTTCACGGCCAGGGCAGCACCGCCCCGGGAGAATTTGCCGACCTTGCCATAGGGCACGCGCGTGCCTTCCGGAAAGATCAGTACCCAGACGCCGTCCTTGAGCAACTGGTCACCCTTGCGGGCAATCTCTTTGAGTGCCGCCTTGGGGTTGGAGCGGTCGATGGCGATGGGCCGCAGCATGGCCATGGCCCAGCCGAAGAACGGCACATACAGCAGTTCGCGCTTGAGCACCTGGCTGAGCGGCTCGAAGTACGCCGACAGAAAGAAGGTTTCCCAGGTGCTCTGGTGATTGGACACGATCACGCAAGGGGTGGTGGGCACGTTGTGCTCGCCGGTCACCTTGATGTTGATGCCCAGCAGCACCCGTGACAGCAACAGGGCAAACCGGCACCAGTTCACGTTGATGAAGCGGTAGCGGCTTTTGAACGATAAAAACGGTGCGATGAAAAAGCTCAGGGTGCACCAGGCGAAGGCGCTGGTGCCCAGCAGCAGGTAAAAGATAGAGATTCTGAGCGTCCGGATGATCGACATGCCTGCTTTTACCTAGGGGCGTGCGCCCGTTGATGGCCCGTGCCCGGAGTTCGCCGGTCAGGGCGTTACCGGTGACGGTTGTGGATAAGTTCTTCGGCAATGGCCGCCAGATCTTCGAAGATCAGCGTCCCGGCCGGTACCTGGCGGTCCATTGTCCGGCGACCCTTGCCGGTCAGCACCAGCACCGGCTGCGCCTCGACGGCCAGCGCCGCCTGCAGGTCACCGGGGCTGTCACCCACAAACCATACACCGGCAAGGTCGGTGTGGTAATGCCGGGCGATGGTCTGCAGCATGCCCGGCAGCGGCTTGCGGCAGTCGCAGCCGGCATCGGGGCCGTGTGGACAATAAACGATCAGACCCACCTCGCCACCCTGCTCCGCCACTAACATGCGCAACTGCGCATGCATGGCGTCCAGGGTGGCCAGGTCGTAATAACCTCGGGCAATGCCGGACTGGTTGGTGGCCACAGCCACTGTCCAGCCGGCCTTGCTCAATGCTGCGATGGCCTCGATGGAGCCGGGAATGGGAATCCACTCCTCCAGCGACTTGATGTAGGCGTCGGAGTCATGGTTGATCACCCCGTCCCGATCGAGAATCAGCAGCTTCACGCTCTACCCCTCAGCCCAGCAACGAGATGTCGGCCACGCCCAGGAACAGCCCGCGCAGACGCGCCAGCAGCGCATAGCGGTTGGCCCGTACGTTGGCGTCCTCGGCGTTGACCATCACCGCAGCGAAGAAGGCATCGACCGGCTCGCGCAGGCTGGCCAGACGCGCCAGCGACTCGGTGTACTTGCGCTCGGCGGCCAGTGGCTGCACGGCGTGGTCGGCCTGTTGCACGGCCGAATACAGCGAGAACTCGCTGGCGTTGTCGAAGTACTTGGGCTCGACGGTCTGGGCAACCTTGCCCTCGGCCTTGGCCAGCAGGTTCGAGACGCGCTTGTTCACGGCGGCCAGGGCCGCCGCCTGTGGCAGTGCACGGAAGGCCTGCACGGCCTGCACGCGCTGGTCGAAGTCCAGTGCCGAGGCCGGCTGCAGCGCACGCACCGAGAGGTACACGGCCACGTCGATGCCTTCGTCTTCGTAGCGTGCACGCAGGCGGTCGAAAATGAATTCCAGCACCTGTTCGGCCAGGCCGGCAGCCTTGACCTTGGCGCCGAACAGCGTGACCGCGAACTTCACGGTCTCGACCAGGTTGAGGTCGTACTGGGTGTCGATCAGGATGCGCAGGATGCCCAGTGCTGCACGACGCAGCGCGTAGGGGTCCTTGCTGCCGGTGGGCAGCATGCCGATGCCGAAGATGCCCACCAGGGTGTCGAGCTTGTCGGCGATGGCCACGGCGGCACCGGTAACGGTGGTCGGCAGTTCGGCGCCGGCACCGCGCGGCATGTACTGCTCGTTCAGCGCCAGGGCGACATCTTCAGGTTCGCCGTCGGCCTTGGCGTAGTAGTAACCGGCGATGCCCTGCATTTCAGGGAATTCGCCGACCATCTCGGTCGACAGGTCGCACTTGGACAGCAGGCCGGCACGCGCGGCACGCCCGGCGTCGCCGCCGATGCGCGGCGCGATGTAGGCCGCCAGGGTCGAAACGCGCTCGGCCTTGTCGAACACGCTGCCCAACTGGGCCTGGAACACGACGTTCTTGAGGCGCTCGTTGAAGCTTTCGAGCTTCTGCTTCTTGTCCTGCTTGAAGAAGAACTCGGCGTCGGTCAGGCGCGGACGCACGACTTTCTCGTTACCCGAGACGATCTGCGCCGGGTCCTTGCTCTCGATGTTGGCCACGGTGATGAAGCGCGGCAGCAGCTTGCCCTCGGCGTCCAGCAGGCAGAAGTACTTCTGGTTGTCCTGCATGGTGGTGATCAGGGCTTCCTGCGGCACTTCCAGGAAGCGCTCCTCGAAAGAGCACACCAGCGGCACCGGCCATTCGACCAGGCCGGTCACCTCATCGAGCAACTCGGGCGGCACGATGGCGGTGCCCTGGTGCTGGGCGGCCAGTTCGTCGACGCGCTTGGCGATGATCTGCCGGCGCTCGTTGGCATCGGCCAGCACATGCGCGGCGCGCAGGTCGGTCAGGTAACCGGCCGGCGAGCTGATGCGCACGTCTTCAGGGTGGTGGAAGCGGTGGCCACGCGAGTGACGGCCCGAGGTCTGGGCGAGGATCGTGCAATCGATGACCTGGTCACCGAACAGCATGACCAGCCACTGGGTCGGGCGCACGAACTCTTCCTTGCGCGCCGCCCAGCGCATGCGCTTGGCGATCGGCAGGTCGTTGAGCGAGTCTTCGACAATGGTCGGCAGCAGCGACGGGGTCGGCTTGCCGGCAATGCTCTGCACAAAACGCAGCTTGGGGCCGCTCTGGTCGATTTCGGCCAGGTCGACGCCACACTTCTTGGCAAAGCCCAGGGCGGCCTGGGTCGGGTTGCCCTCGGCATCGAACGCGGCCTGGCGTGGCGGACCGTCGAGGGTCACGCTGCGGTCAGGCTGCTGGTCGGCCAGACCGGTCACCAGCACGGCCAGGCGGCGCGGTGCGGCATACACCTGGCTGGCGGTGTAGGTCAGGCCGGCGCCTTGCAGGCCCTTCTCGATGCCGGCACGAAAGGCTTCGGCCAGGCTGCCCAGGGTCTTGGGCGGCAGCTCTTCGGTGCCCAGTTCGACCAGAAAATCTTGAGCACTCATTGTGCAGCCTCCAGCTTGGCCAATACTTCGTCGCGTAGATCAGGCGCCGCCATCGGGAAGCCCAGGCGGGCGCGCGATTGCAGGTAGCTCTGGGCGACCGAGCGGGCCAGCGTGCGCACGCGCAGGATGTACTGCTGGCGGGCGGTCACGGAAATGGCGCGACGGGCGTCGAGCAGGTTGAAGGTGTGCGAGGCCTTGAGCACCATTTCATAGCTTGGCAACGGCAGGTTCAGCTCGATCAGGCGGGCTGCTTCGCTTTCGTAGAAATCGAACAGCTCGAACAGCTTGTCGACGTTGGCGTGTTCGAAGTTGTAGGTCGACTGTTCCACCTCGTTCTGGTGGAACACATCGCCATAGGTGACCTTGCCGAACGGGCCGTCGGCCCACACCAGGTCATAGACCGAGTCCACGCCCTGCTGGTACATGGCCAGGCGTTCCAGGCCGTAGGTGATTTCGCCGGTTACCGGGTAGCACTCGATGCCACCGACCTGCTGGAAGTAGGTGAACTGCGAGACTTCCATGCCGTTGAGCCAGATTTCCCAGCCCAGGCCCCAGGCGCCCAGGGTCGGCGATTCCCAGTTGTCTTCGACAAAGCGCACGTCATGCACCAGCGGGTCGAGCCCGATGCGCTTGAGCGAGCCCAGGTACAGTTCCTGGAAGTTGTCGGGGTTGGGCTTGAGCACCACCTGGAACTGGTAGTAGTGCTGCAGGCGGTTGGGGTTCTCGCCGTAGCGGCCGTCGGTAGGACGACGGCTGGGCTGGACGTAGGCGGCATTCCAGGTTTCCGGGCCGACGGCGCGCAGAAACGTGGCCGTGTGGAACGTGCCGGCGCCTACTTCCATATCGTAGGGCTGAAGGACCACACAACCCTGCTCGGCCCAGTATTGCTGGAGGGCGAGGATCAAGTCTTGGAAGGTACGCACGGCTGGCGTAGGCTGGCTCACAAAATTCACCTGTGCTGGGCTGCGATTCGAAAGGCGGGGAGTATACCCGATTCGGCCGCGCATCGACCCGTGGGAGGGCTATGACACGCTGCTTTTGGTGCAATGAAGATCCGCTGTACATCGCCTACCACGATCATGAGTGGGGCGTGCCGCTGCGCGATGCTCACCGGCTGTTCGAACTGCTGTTGCTCGAAGGGTTCCAGGCCGGGCTTTCCTGGATCACCATCCTCAAGCGCCGCGCCCGTTACCGCGAAGTGCTGTTCGGCTTCGACGCGCCACGGCTGGCGCAACTGACCGATGCCGAGATCGAGGCGCTGATGCAGGACGCCACGATCATCCGCAACCGCCTCAAGCTCAACGCCGTGCGCACCAACGCCCGTGCCTGGCTGGCGCTGCCGGACCCGGTCGGGCTGCTCTGGTCGTTCGTCGATGGCACACCGAAAATCAACCACTTCAAGGACCGCAGCGAAGTGCCGGCCATCACGCCTGAGGCCCAGGCCATGAGCAAGGCCTTGAAGAAAGCCGGCTTCACCTTTGTCGGCCCGACCATCTGCTACGCCTTCATGCAGGCCAGCGGCATGGTCATGGACCACACCACCGATTGCGATCGCTACCCGGTGCTCAGCCGCTGATTGGGTACAATGCCCGCCTTGAACATGAGGAACTGATTCGTGGAAAAATTCAAAGGCGCCTTGATGGTCGGGGCGTTGCGCCTGTTTGCCCTGCTGCCCTGGCGTGCCGTGCAGGCGGTGGGGTCGGCCATCGGCTGGCTGATGTGGAAGCTGCCCAATCGCTCGCGCGAGGTGGTGCGCATCAACCTGGCCAAGTGTTTCCCGGAGCTGAGCCCCGCCGAGCATGAAAAGCTGGTGGGCCGCAGCCTGATGGACATCGGCAAGACCCTGACCGAAAGCGCCTGCGCCTGGATCTGGCCGGCGCAAAAATCCATCGACCTGGTGCGCGAGGTCGAAGGCCTGGACGTGCTCAAGGACGCGCTGGCCTCGGGCAAGGGCGTGGTCGGCATCACCAGCCACCTGGGCAACTGGGAAGTGCTCAACCACTTCTATTGCAGCCAGTGCAAACCGATCATTTTCTACCGTCCGCCCAAGCTCAAGGCGGTCGATGAGCTGCTGCGCAAACAGCGCGTGCAGCTGGGCAACAAGGTGGCGGCCTCGACCAAGGAAGGCATCCTCAGCGTCATCAAGGAAGTGCGCCGTGGCGGCCAGGTGGGCATTCCTGCCGACCCGGAACCGGCCGAATCGGCCGGCATCTTCGTGCCCTTCTGCGCCACCATGGCCCTGACCAGCAAGTTCGTACCCAACATGCTCGCCGGCGGCAAGGCAGTCGGCGTGTTCCTGCACGCCATGCGCCTGCCCGATGGCTCAGGCTACAAGGTGGTGCTAGAAGCGGCCCCGGAAGCGATGTACAGCACCGACACCGCGACCTCGGCCGCGGCCATGAGCCAGGTGGTGGAGAAATACGTACGCGCCTACCCCAGCCAGTACATGTGGAGCATGAAGCGCTTCAAGAAACGCCCCGCAGGCGAAGCACGCTGGTACTGATGTCCATACAACCCTTGTAGGAGCGCGCTTGCCGGTATGCCGGACCACCGCGACCGAGTGCGTAGCGCTCGCAAAAATTGTGTAGACGCTGAAAATTTACGACTGTAAATCTGCGAAACGCTACAAATTTACGATTGTGAACGTATTCAAAATCTGCGAAACGCTACAAATTTACGACTGCTACGCAGCCGGTCGCGGGCAAGCGCGCTCCTACACCAGGGCCCATGCAGGGCTCAGAAGAAGCTCAACCCCACCTGGAACAACCGCTCCGCATCGCGGATGTATTTCTTGTCGACCAGGAACATGATCACGTGGTCGCCCGATTCGATCATCGTGCTGTCATGGGCGATCAGCACTTCCTGGTCGCGGATGATCGCGCCGATGGTGGTGCCGCTGGGCAGGTTGATGTCCTTGAGCGGGCGGCCGATGACCTTGCTTGACTTGGCATCGCCATGCGCCACCAGTTCGATGGCCTCGGCCGCACCCCGGCGCAGCGAGTGCACGCTGACCACGTCGCCCCGGCGCACATGGGCCAGCAAGGTGCCGATGGTGGCCAGCTGCGGGCTGACCGCAATGTCGATTTCACCGCCCTGCACCAGGTCGACATAGGCCGGGTTGTTGATCAGGGTGATGACCTTGCGCGCGCCCATGCGCTTGGCCAGCAGGGACGACATGATGTTGGCTTCGTCGTCGTTGGTCAGCGCCAGGAACAGGTCGGTGTCGCCGATGTTCTCTTCCATCAGCAGGTCACGGTCCGAAGAGCTGCCCTGCAGCACCACGGCGCTGTTGAGGTTCTCCGACAGGTAGCGACAGCGCGCCGGGTTCATCTCGATGATCTTGACCTGGTAGCGGCTTTCGATGGCCTCGGCCAGCCGCTCGCCGATATTGCCGCCCCCGGCGATGACGATGCGCTTGTAGTTTTCGTCCAGGCGGCGCATTTCGCCCATCACTGCGCGGATATGCGCCTTGGCGGCGATGAAGAATACTTCGTCGTCGGCCTCGATCACGGTATCGCCTTGCGGCAGGATCGGCCGGTCGCGGCGGAAGATGGCCGCCACCCGCGTGTCGACGTTGGGCATGTGCGCCTTGAGCTGGCGCAGTTGCTGACCCACCAGCGGTCCGCCGTAGTAGGCCTTGATTGCCACCAGTTGCGCCTTGCCTTCGCCGAAGTCGATGACCTGCAAGGCGCCGGGGTATTCGATCAGGCGCTTGATGTAGTTGGTCACCACCTGTTCGGGGCTGATCAGCACATCCACCGGAATGGCGTCATTGGCGAACAGCTCATCTCGGGTCAGGTAGGCCGCCTCGCGCACCCGGGCGATCTTGGTCGGGGTGTGGAACAGTGTGTAGGCGACCTGGCAGGCGATCATGTTGGCTTCGTCGCTGTTGGTCACCGCCACCAGCATGTCGGCATCGTCGGCACCGGCCTGGCGCAGCACGGTCGGGAACGAGCCCTTGCCCTGCACGGTGCGGATGTCCAGGCGGTCGCCCAGGTCGCGCAGGCGGTCGCCATCGGTGTCGACCACGGTGATGTCGTTGGCTTCGCTGGCCAGGTGCTCGGCCAGCGTACCGCCGACCTGCCCTGCACCGAGGATGATGATTTTCAACCTTTCACTCCAGAGAAAATGCCTTGCCGCAGGATCGGTCGGGCGGTGATCCGCTTCAGCCGCGAAACAGACGGCACCAAGAGGCTGCCCTTCGCGTCTGAAGCCGCTCCTACGACGATTGCGACGATTGCGACGATTGTAGCGATGCGGCGATCTTGATCAGTTTGGCGTAGTAGAAGCCGTCGTGCCCGTCTTGCCGGGGCAATAGCTGACGCCCGTGTGGCTGCTTGAGGCCGGCAGCAGGCTGGCCTTGCTGGCCGGCGATGTCCAGCTCGCGGGCGCCCGGTGTGCGCGCCAGGAAGGCTTCGATCACCTCGGTGTTTTCGGTCGGCAGCGCCGAGCAGGTGGCGTACAGCAGGATGCCGCCTACTTCCAGGGTCGGCCACAGCGCATCAAGCAGTTCGCCCTGCAGGCTGGCCAGCGCAGGGATGTCGTCGGCCTGGCGGGTCAGCTTGATGTCCGGGTGGCGGCGGATCACGCCGGTGGCCGAGCACGGGGCGTCGAGCAGGATGCGCTGGAACGGCGTGCCGTCCCACCATTGCGCGGTGTCGCGGCCGTCGGCGGCGATCAGCTCGGCCGCCAGGCCCAGACGCTCGAGGTTCTCGCGCACCCGTACCAGGCGCTTGGCTTCCAGGTCCACGGCCACCACGGCGCTCAGCGCCGGCTGGATTTCCAGGATGTGGCAGGTCTTGCCGCCCGGTGCGCAGCAGGCGTCCAGCACCCGCTGGCCTGGTGCCAGGTCCAGCAGCTCGGCGGCCAGTTGCGCGGCCTCGTCCTGCACGCTGACCCAGCCTTCGGCAAAGCCAGGCAGCTCGCGCACGTCCTGCGCCTCGGCCAGCACGATGCCGTCCTGGCTGAACGGACTGGCCGAGGCCTCGATGCCGGCGCCTTTGAGGTGCTCAAGGTACTGGTCGCGGGTCTGATGGCGGCGGTTGATGCGCAGGATCATCGGCGGATGGGCATTGTTGGCGGCGCAAATGGCCTCCCAATGCTCGGGCCAGGCGGCCTTGAGGGCCTTTTGCAGCCAGCGCGGGTGCGCGGTGCGCACGACAGGGTCATGCTCCAGCTCGGCCAGCAGGCCTTCGCTTTCGCGTTGGGCGCGGCGCAGCACAGCGTTGAGCAGGGCCTTGGCCCAGGGTTTTTTAAGCTTGTCGGCACAGCCCACGGTTTCACCGATGGCGGCATGCGCCGGCATGCGGCTGTAGAGCAACTGGTACAGGCCGACCAGCAACAGGGCTTCGACATCGGCATCGGCGGCCTTGAACGGCTTTTGCAGCAATCTGGCTGCCAGTGCCGACAGGCGTGGCTGCCAGCGTGCGGTGCCAAAGGCCAGGTCCTGGGTCAGGCCGCGATCGCGCGCCTCGACCTTGTCCAGTTGCGCCGGCAGCGAGCTGTTGAGCGACGCCTTGCCACTGAGTACGGCAGCCAGGGCGCGGGCTGCGGCCAGGCGCGGGTTCATTGGCCCAGTACCGTGCCGCTGGCGAATTTCTCGCGGCGGCTGTTGAACAGGTCGGCAAAGCCCAGGGCCTTGCCGCCGGGCAGTTGCAGGCGGGTCAGGCGCAGGGCCTGTTCGCCGCAGGCGACCAGAAGGCCGTCCTTGCTGGCGTCCAGGATGGTGCCGGGGGCGCCCTGCCCGTCGGCCAGCGTGGCCGCCAGCACCTTGAGCGCTTCGCCATTGAGGGTGCTGTGGCAGACCGGCCACGGATTGAAGGCACGGATGAGTCGCTCAAGCTCGTCGGCCGGGCGGCTCCAGTCCAGGCGCGCCTCGTCCTTGTTGAGCTTGTGGGCGTAGGTGGCCAGGCTGTCGTCCTGGACTTCACCGACCAGCGTGCCGTCGACCAGTCCGGCGATGGCTTGCAGCACGGCAGGCGGGCCCAGTTCGGCGAGCCGGTCGTGCAGCGTGCCGCCGGTGTCCTGGGCGCTGATCGGGGTGATGGCCTTGAGCAGCATGGGGCCGGTGTCGAGCCCGGCTTCCATGCGCATCACGGTCACGCCGCTCTCGGCATCGCCGGCCTGCACGGCGCGCTGGATCGGCGCCGCCCCGCGCCAGCGTGGCAGCAGCGAGGCATGGCTGTTGATGCAGCCCAGGCGCGCGATATCCAGCACCACCTGGGGCAGGATCAGGCCGTAGGCGACCACCACCATCAGGTCGGGCTTGAGCGCCGCCAGTTCGGCCTGGGCCTCGGCGTCACGCAGGGTCGGCGGCTGCAGCACCGGAATGTCGTGTTGCAGCGCCAGTTGCTTGACCGGGCTGGGCATCAGCTTCTGCCCGCGACCGGCCGGACGGTCGGGCTGGGTGTAGACCGCCACGAGGGTGTGCGGGCTGTCGAGCAGGGCTTTCAGGTGTTCGGCGGCAAATTCCGGAGTGCCGGCGAAAACGATGCGCAGTGGCTCAGTCATGAATGTCTCGTTCAGTAAAAAAGCAAAAGGCCCGTGACAGGCCTTTTGGGGGTGATCGCGGATCAGGCGTTCTGCCTGTGCAGTTTTTCCAGCTTTTTCTTGATCCGGTCACGCTTGAGGGTCGACAGGTAATCGACGAACAGCTTGCCGTTGAGGTGATCGCACTCATGCTGGATGCACACCGCCAGCAGGCCTTCGGCAACCATTTCATAGGGCTGGCCTTCGCGGTCCAGCGCCTTGATGCGCACCTGCAGCGGGCGGTCGACGTTCTCGTAGAAGCCGGGCACCGACAGGCAGCCTTCCTGGTACTGGCCCATGTCCTGGGTCAGGGTTTCAAGCTCGGGGTTGATCAGCACCAGCGGCTCGCTGCGGTCTTCGCTGAGGTCCATGACCACCACGCGCTTGTGCACATTGACCTGGGTCGCGGCCAGGCCGATGCCCGGCGCCTCGTACATGGTTTCAAACATGTCGTCGACCAGCTGACGAATGGCATCGTCCACGACCGTCACCGGCTTGGCGATGGTGCGCAGGCGCGCATCGGGAAATTCGAGAATGTTGAGAATAGCCATATACGTAAGTGCTGCACTGTTAGGGTAAAGTCAGGAACGGCTGCCGGTTTGCGCAAGGCAATGCCCGCAGCCCCTTGAATACCACGCTGTCGGACGATTCGTAACAACTGCGATCTGGCGCACTGCTGCGATTTTCAAGCCGTCTTCTATTGTTGACGCGATGCCACATGATAAAGGGATTCACCGCATGAGGAAAACACTACTCGCCCTGCTGCTGTTGACCGCCAGTGGTCTTGCGCAGGCGCAAGTGCAGCTCAGGGAAGGTCATCCGCAGCGTTACACCGTGGTTGCCGGCGACACGCTGTGGGATATTTCCGGCAAATTCCTGCGCGAGCCCTGGCGCTGGAAGGAACTCTGGCGCGCCAACCCGTCGATCCGGGACCCGGACCTGATCTACCCCGGCGACACCCTGTCGCTGACCTACATCAACGGCGAGCCGCATGTGCAACTGACGCGTGGCGAATCACGCGGCACTATCAAGCTGTCGCCGCGCATCCGCAGCACGCCGACGGTCGAGGCCATCCCGAGCATTCCGCTGGGTGCGATCAACGCCTTTCTGATCAGCAACCGCATCGTCGACAGCCCCGAGCAGTTCCAGCAGGCGCCGTACATCGTCGCCGGCAATGCCGAGCGCGTGCTCAGCGGCCAGGGCGACCGCCTGTATGCGCGTGGCAACCTGGATTCTGTGAATCGGGTGTATGGCATTTTCCGCCAGGGCAAGACCTACACCGACCCGGTCACCAGGGAAGTGCTGGGCATCAATGCCGACGATATCGGCAGCGGCGAGGTGGTCGCCACCGAAGGCGATGTCTCGACCCTGGTGCTGCAACGCACCACCCAGGAAGTGCGCCTGGGCGACCGCCTGTTTGCCAGCGAAGAGCGGCCGGTCAATTCGACCTTCATGCCGACGCCGCCGGTCTCGAATATCGACGGGCTGATCATCGACGTGCCGCGCGGAGTGACCCAGGTCGCCGAGTACGACGTGGTGACCCTGGATCGCGGCCGCCGCGATGGCCTCGAAGAAGGCAACGTACTGGCCATCTACAAGACCGGCGAGCAGGTGCGCGACCGTGTCACCGGTGAGCAGGTGAAGATTCCTGACGAGCGCGCAGGGCTGCTGATGGTGTTTCGCACCTATGACAAGCTCAGTTACGCCTTGGTCCTGCACGCCACCCGATCCTTGGCCATTATGGACAAGGTCCGCAATCCATAAACGGGCGTGCCGCTGAGCTGTTTCAGTGGCAAAACCCTCAGTTATCAAATTGTTGTCAACAGAGTTATCCACAGGTTTTGCCGTTGTCAGAAATGCATCACAGATCAGGGACGATCGTATGCCATTGTTTGAAAATACCCCCGTTGCGCCTGCCGAACTGGAAGCGCGGTTGCGTCTGCACCGCCTGCCCGAGATCGGTCCTGCGCGTTTTATCCGGCTCATCGAAGCCTTCGGTTCAGCCTCGGCAGCCTTCAGTGCGCCGGCCAGTGCCTGGCGTTCATTGCGTATTCCGGCAGCGGCCAGCGAGGCGCGGCGCAGCCCTGAAGTGCGCGACGGCGCCAGCGCCGCACTGGCCTGGCTAGAGCGTTCGGGCCAGCATTTGCTGATGTGGGACGACCCGGGCTACCCGGCACTGCTGGCCGAAATTGCCGATCCGCCGCCTTTGCTGTTCATCGCCGGCAACCCTGAATTACTCGACCGGCCACAGCTGGCGATGGTCGGTAGCCGGCGCGCGTCCAGACCGGCGCTGGACACCGCCTGCGCGTTTTCGCGCAGCCTGGCGGCCAGCGGACTGGTGATCACCAGTGGCCTGGCGCTGGGCATCGATGGCGCCGCACACCAGGCTGCGCTGGACGTCGGCGGGGCCACGATCGGGGTGCTTGGCACAGGGCTGGAAAATATTTATCCACAGAAGCACTGCACGCTGGCTGCGCACATGCGCGAGCAGGGCAGCGCGGTGGTTTCCGAGTTTCCACTGGATGCCGGCCCGCAGGCCGCCAACTTCCCCCGGCGTAACCGGATCATCAGCGGCCTGTCACTGGCCGTGCTGGTGGTGGAGGCCAGTGTGCGCAGCGGCTCGCTGATCACCGCCCGGCTGGCAGCCGAACAGGGGCGCGAGGTGTACGCGATTCCAGGCTCCATCCACCACCCGGGGGCACGCGGATGTCACCAGTTGATTCGCGATGGCGCCATTCTGGTCGAAAGTGTCCAGCACATTCTCGAAGGCCTGCGCCACTGGCAAGTGACCAGCCCCGGACACCCCGCGCCCGAAGCCGCCCTGCCCGCACCGGCTGACCATCCCTTGCTGGCGCTGCTGCACGCCGCCCCGCAGACCAGCGAAGCATTGGCCCGAACCAGCGGCTGGCCATTGCCCCGTGTGCTGGGCGAACTGACCGAGCTGGAGCTGGATGGACGCATCAACTGTGAAGCCGGACGATGGTTCGCGTGCGTGCGCTGAGGTTAAACTGCCGCGCATGACTTATCTGGCACGATCTGCACTGGAGAAACGGCAATGATCAGCAGCTGGCGTGTGCAACAAGCCGCCCGGGAAATCCGGGCAGGTGCGGTGATTGCCTACCCGACCGAGGCGGTCTGGGGGCTGGGATGCGATCCTTGGGATGAGGAGGCGGTGTACCGGTTGTTATTGATCAAGTCGCGGCCGCTGGACAAGGGGCTGATCCTGATTGCCGACAACATTCGCCAGTTCGATTTTCTGTTCGAGGATTTCCCCGAGCTGTGGATCGACCGCATGGCCAGCACCTGGCCGGGGCCCAATACCTGGCTGGTGCCGCACCAGAACCTGCTGCCCGAGTGGATCACCGGCCAGCACGAAACCGTCGCCCTGCGCGTGACCGATCACCCGGTGGTACGCGAACTGTGCGCCCTCACCGGCCCTCTGGTGTCCACCTCGGCCAACCCGACCGGCCGCCCCGCGGCTCGCTCGCGGCTGCGCGTCGAGCAGTATTTCCGTGGCCAGGTCGACCTGGTGCTCGGCGGCAGCCTGGGTGGTCGCCGCAACCCGAGCGTGATCCGCGATATCGCCACCGGCCAGGTCGTGCGCGCCGGCTAGGCACGTCATACCCTGGATATGGGCTCGGTACACCACTTGTAGGAGCGCGCTCTGCCCGCGACCGGCTGCGTTAGCAGTCGTAAATTTTCAGCGTTTCATAGATCCCTGATGGGTTAGCAGTCGTAAATTTTCAGCGTTTCGCAGATTTTGCGGTTAACAATCATAAATTTTCAGCGTTTCCGAGATTTCTGCGAGCGCTACGCACTCGGTCGCGGTGGTCCGGCATACCGGCAAGCGCGCTCCTACCTGAGCCGGTGTTTGCGGGGCGCCGCCTTGGCCCTGTGTCAGTGACACAGGGCGGGCTCCCACAGCGAAAGGCTAAGGAATCAGGATCGCGGAACCGGTGGTCCTGCGCTCGGCCAGGTCGATCTGGGCCTGGGCGGCGTCCTGCAGGGGGTACTGCTGGATGTCGTTGACCTTGATCTTGCCGCTGATGAGCATGTCGAACAGTTCGTCGGCCATCGCCTGCAGGTTTTGCGGATTATTGGCATAGCTGCCCAGGGTCGGGCGTGTCACATACAGCGAACCCTTCTGCGCCAGCAGCCCCAGGTGCACGCCGGTGACCGCGCCGGAGGCATTGCCGAAGCTGACCATCAGCCCGCGAGGTGCCACGCAGTCCAGCGAGGCCAGCCAGGTGTTCTTGCCGACGCCGTCATAGACCACCGCGCACTTCTTGCCGTCGGTCAGTTCCAGCACCCGCTTGGCCACGTCTTCATGGCTGTAGTCGATGGTCTCCCAGGCGCCCAGTGCCCTGGCATGGGCGGCTTTTTCTGGCGAACTGACCGTGCCGATCAGGCGCGCCCCCAAGGCCTTGGCCCACTGGCAGGCAATCGAGCCCACGCCCCCGGCGGCGGCATGGAACAGGAAGATTTCGTTGGGCTTGATGGCGTAGGTCTGGCGCAACAGATACTGCACGGTCAGGCCCTTGAGCATCACGGCGGCGGCCTGCTCGAAGCTGATCGCGTCGGGCAGCTTGACCAGGTGCGCTTCGGGCAGCACATGATAATTGCTGTAGGCGCCCAGGGGGCCGGTGCCATAGGCCACGCGGTCGCCGACCTGGAAGCGCGTCACGTCGCTGCCGACCGCCTCGACCACGCCGGCACCTTCGTTGCCCATGCCGCTGGGCAATGGCGAGGGGTACAGGCCGCTGCGGTAATAGGTGTCGATGAAGTTCAGGCCAATGGCCCGGTTGTGCACGCGCACTTCCTGCGGGCCGGGTTCGGCAGGTTGGTAATCGAGGTATTCAAGGACCTCAGGGCCGCCCGTGGTGCTGAACTGGATACGCTTAGCCATTGTTCTCTCCATGATAAGTGCGACACACAATAGCCCTATCGGACCTGTTCACAGGATGCCCGTCAACTGCGAAGGCGCCTGTCGCGATGGTATGCTACGCGGCACTTTGCCTGTGGCCCCGTATTGTCGGGCTTCAGGGCCGTTTCGAGGATTTTCATGAACAGCCATACCGAAGCCGTCAAAGCCTACCTGCTCGACCTGCAGGACCGCATCTGCGCCGCGCTGGAACACGAAGATGGCGGTGCCCGCTTCGTCGAGGACGCCTGGACCCGCCCTGCCGGTGGCGGTGGCCGTACGCGCGTGGTCGAGAACGGCAAGGTGATCGAAAAAGGCGGGGTCAACTTTTCCCATGTGTTCGGCACCAGCCTGCCGCCGTCGGCCAGTGCGCACCGGCCAGAGCTGGCCGGTCGCGGTTTCGAGGCGCTGGGCGTGTCGCTGGTGATTCACCCGCACAACCCGTATGTGCCGACCTCGCACGCCAACGTGCGCTTCTTCATTGCCGAAAAAGAAGGCGAAGAACCGGTCTGGTGGTTCGGCGGCGGCTTCGACCTGACACCCTTCTATGGCGTCGAGGAAGACTGCATTCACTGGCACCAGGTGGCCGAACGCGCCTGCGCGCCCTTTGGTGCCGAGGTGTACCCGCGCTACAAGGCCTGGTGCGACACGTATTTCCACATCAAGCACCGCAACGAGCCACGTGGCATCGGTGGCCTGTTTTTCGATGACCTGAACCAGTGGGACTTCGACACCAGCTTTGCTTTCATGCGCGCCATCGGCGACGCCTTCCTGGAGGCCTACCTGCCCATCGTGCGTCGCCGCAAGGCGGCCGCCTACAGCGTGCAACAACGCGAATTCCAGGAGTTTCGCCGCGGGCGCTACGTCGAGTTCAACCTGGTCTACGACCGCGGCACGCTGTTTGGCCTGCAGTCGGGCGGGCGCACCGAGTCGATCCTCATGTCGCTGCCCCCGCAGGTGCGCTGGGGCTATGACTGGAAAGCCGTGCCAGGCAGTGAAGAGGCGCGCCTGACCGAATACTTCTTGCAGGACCGCGACTGGCTGGGCCTCGCGGTCCATCCGTGATCAACAGGAACCTGTATGGACGCTTACGT
Source organism: Pseudomonas sp. Leaf127 (assembly GCF_001423155.1). Lineage (NCBI taxonomy): Bacteria > Pseudomonadati > Pseudomonadota > Gammaproteobacteria > Pseudomonadales > Pseudomonadaceae > Pseudomonas > Pseudomonas sp. Leaf127. The sequence goes on from NZ_LMOA01000023.1 coordinate 205,333, forward strand.
TGTCTTCGGTAACCCCATCGGCCACAGCAAGTCGCCGTTGATTCATCGCCTGTTCGCCGAGCAGACCGGCCAACACTTGGACTACCGCACCGCACTGGCGCCGCTGGACGACTTCCCGGCTTTTGCCCGGGCCTTTTTCCAGGCAGGACGCGGCGCCAATGTCACCGTGCCGTTCAAGGAACAGGCCTTCGCCCTGGCCGACAGCCTGACCGAGCGCGCCCGCCGCGCCGGTGCGGTCAACACCCTGGCCCGGCGCGACGACGGCACCCTGCTGGGCGACAACACCGACGGTGCCGGCCTGGTACGCGACCTGACGGTCAATTGCGGCCTTGAGTTGCGCGGCAAGCGGATCCTGCTGCTGGGCGCCGGCGGCGCGGTGCGCGGGGTACTCGAACCCTTGCTGGCCGAGCAGCCCGAAGTGGTGGTGATCGCCAACCGCACGGTGGCAAAGGCCGAGCAGTTGGTGCATGAGTTCGCCGACCTGGGCCCGGTGTCGGCCAGTGGCTTCGACTGGCTCGAAGAGGCGGTGGACGTGATCATCAACGCCACCTCGGCCAGCCTGTCCGGCGAGCTGCCACCGATTGCGCCGAGCCTGATCGCCAGGGATCACACCTTCTGCTACGACATGATGTACGCCAAGGCGCCCACTGCGTTCTGCCACTGGGCCGGCGAGCACGGCGCCGCGCGCGCGGTGGACGGCCTGGGCATGCTCGTCGAGCAGGCCGCCGAAGCCTTCCTGCTGTGGCGCGGCGTCCGTCCCGACTCCGCCCCGGTACTGGCCGAGATGCGCCGGCAGTTGGCGATGTCCTAGGCACTTCATCTGTGGGAGCCAACACAAAATAAATGACTGACTGCCCGCGACCGGCTGCGTTAGCAGTCGTAAATTTTCAGCGTCTACACAATTTTTGCGAGCGCTACGCACTCGGTCGCGGGCAAGCGCGCTCCTACAAGCCGGCGCCTACTGCACTTTCGAAGCGGATCGGGCAGCGCTCGGGCCCTTCGAGCTTGTGCAGTTCCTCGATCACATGAGGCCTGGCATGGCGCAGGATCAGGCTGCGGCCTTGCTGGCCCAGCCGGCGGGCTTCCTGATGCAGCATCTCGACGCCTGAATAGTCGATGAAGTTGATGTGTTGCGCCTCGATCACCACCTGCCGGCCTTCGCTGCGTTGCAGCCGGGTCTGCAAGTAATGGCTGGCGCCGAAAAAGATCGAGCCGCCCACCCGCAGGATTTCCTCGTCGCCTTCGCGCCATTGCTGTACGCGCGGCTGCGAGGTGCGCTTCAGATAAAAGAACAGCGACGCCAGCACACCGGCATAGATCGCCGCCTGCAACTCCAGCACCAGGGTGGCGGCGCAGGTCAGCAGCATGACGAAGAACTCGGCGCGGCTGACCCGGAACAGCGCCGCAATGCCTCGGCGGTCGATGAGCCCCCAGCAGATCAGCAAAATCGACGCAGCCATGGCCGGGATCGGAATGTGCGCGATCAGCGAGGCCCCGGCCACGGCGAACAGCGCCACCCACAGCGCCGAGAACACCCCGGCCAGCGGCGAGCGGGCGCCCGCCTCGAAGCTCAGGGCGGCACGGGTGAAGGAGCCGGCCGACAAGTAGCCGGAAAACAAGGCTCCGGCCATGTTCGATAGACCCTGGGCGCGCACTTCCTGGTTGGCGTTGAGCATCTGCTGCGAGCGGGTCGCCAGCGAGCGGGCAATCGACAGGCTGTTGACCAGCCCGAGCATGCCCACGGCCACGGCGGTGGGCAGCAGGCGAATGATCAGCTCGGCGTCCAGCGGCACCGGGCTGAACGGCGGCAGGTGACCGGCAAAGGCCTTGACCTGTTGCACATGGCCGAACATCGCAGGCCACAGCCAGACCAGCAGGCTGCTGGCCAGCAAGGTGATCATCAGGGTCGGCCACTTGGGCACCAGTGCCTTGAGCACGATGCCCAGGCTCAGGGTCAGCAGGCCCAGGGTCAGGGATGCGGTATCGACCTGGTGACGGTGCTCGATCAGGGCGACCAGGCTGCCCAGGGCGGTGCTTTGACTGGGCAGCTCCAGGCCCATCAGATTGGGCAATTGCCCCAGGGCGATGACCACGGCGGCACCCAGGGTGAAACCGATCACCACCGAATGCGAGACGAAGTTGACCAGCGCGCCGAAGCGCATCAGGCCGAGCAATAACTGGAAGGCGCCGGCAATGAAGGTCAGCAGCAGGATCAGGGTGATGTAGTCCTGGCTGGCCGGCACCGCCAGCGGGCTGACGCTGGCGTACAGCACCACGGAAATCGCCGCCGTCGGCCCACAGATCAGGTGCCAGGACGACCCCCACAGGCAGGCGATCAGCACCGGTACGATGGCCGCGTACAACCCGTATTCCGGTGGCAGGCCGGCGATCAGGGCATAGGCGATCGACTGCGGCAGTGCCAGGATCGCCCCGCTCAGCCCCACCAGCGCATCACGGCCGACGCTCTGACGGGTCTGCTGGGGCAACCAGGCCAGGAAAGGAAAAAGTTTATGGCGCTTGAGCCGGGCCATGAGCCTCTCGTTGTCAATGAATGAGCAAGGTCAGCGTACAACACCCGGCCTGCTGCCCCTACCGGTCGGTCAAGAACAACACGGTCCATGCGGGAGGCAAGCTCTGCCGGCGATGGCTATGGAACAGACGCAGCCGATATATCGGCCTTGCCGGCCTCATCGTCGGATCGCCGCCCGGAGCAAGCCGCCTCCCACCGGGTTGATGTGGCCCTGACTTTCAGGCCTGGCACCAGACTTTGGGAGGCGGCTTGCCGGCGATGGCGATGGAACAGACGCAGCCGATATATCGGCCTTGCCGGCCTCATCGTCGGATCGCCGCCCGGAGCAAGCCGCCTCCCACCGGATTGATGTGGTCCTGAATTTCAGGCCTGGCACCAGACTGTGGGAGGCAGCTCTGCTGGCGATTGCGATTCAGGATGCCGTGAAAATGCGCCGGTATCACTGGCCCGTTCGCGAGCAGAGCTCCCTCCCACAACAATCGGACCCACGTTTGACAGGGCCCGCATCAGCCGTTACAGACTGGCCTTCACCGCCGCCAGCCCGTCCTTGTCGTCGATGGTCTTCACGCCGTCCAGCCATTGCTCCAGCACCGCCGGGTTGGCCTTGATCCAGGCCTTGGCCGCTTGCGGGTTGCTGGTCTTGTTATTGGCCACCTCGGCCATGATGCTGTTTTCCATGTCCAGGGTAAATGTCAGGTTGGTCAGCAGCCTGGCCGCGTTCGGGCAGGCGTCGGCGTAGCCTTTGCGGGTCACGGTGTACACCGAGCCGGTGTCGCCGAAGTACTTCTCGCCGCCCTTGAGGTAGCGCATGCCCTTGACCTGCACGTTCATCGGGTGCGGCGTCCAGCCCAGGAACACCACGAACGCCTTGCGCTTCACGTTGCGGTTGACCTCGGCCAGCATCGCCTGTTCGCTGGACTCGACCAGCTTCCATTGTCCGAGGTTGAATTCGTTGGCCTTGATGATCTCCTGCAACGACAGGTTGGCCGGCGCGCCGGCGCCGATGCCGTAGATCTTGTTATTGAACTTGTCGGCAAATTTCTGCAGGTCGGCAAAATCATGCACGCCGGCCTCCCAGACATAATCAGGCACGGCCAGGGTGAATTCGGTGCCTTGCAGGTTCTTGCTCAGTCGGGTGACGTCGCCGGTGGCGATGAACTTGTCATGAAAGCCCTGTTGGGCCGGCATCCAGTTGCCCAGGAACACGTCAAGCTGCCCGTCCTTGAGCCCGCCATAGGTGATCGGCACCGCCAGCGTATCGACCTTGGCGGTGTAGCCCAGGCCCTCCAGCAGCAATCCGGCGATGGCGTTGGTGGCGCCGATGTCGCTCCAGCCGGGGTCGGCCATCTTCACGGTCTTGCAACTCTGCTCGGCGGCCTGCACGGTCAGGCCTGTGAGGGTCATGACACTGGCCACCAGCACTGCGGATAACGTCTTCATCGAGATGCCCTTTGTTGGTTTTCTGGGTTGGCAGGGTTCAAGGCTGTGGAAAGCGTGCGCGGCGCTCCAGGTCGTCCAGGTCAATGTGGTTGCGCATGTACTGTTGGCTGGCGTCGACCAGCGGCTGGTGATCCCAGCTCTTGAGTTTTCCGGTGGCCAGCGCCCGGGCCACCAGGCGGCGACGGCGCTGGCTGGCGAGCACTTGCTGATGAATGGCCGGGATGTCCCATTTGGCCCGGGCCTCGCCCAGCATCTGTTCGAACAGCGCCTGATGCGCCGGCGACTGGCTCAGCTCTTCGCGTTCCTGCGGGTCGTTGTGCACATCGAACAACAGGCAGGGGTCCGACTCGGAGTAGATGAATTTATAAGCACCGCGACGAATCATCATCAGCGGGCTGGTGGTGCCTTCGGCCATGTATTCACCGAACACTTCGTCATGCCCACCCTCGCCGTTCAAGTGCGGCACCAGCGAGCGCCCGTCCAGCGCCAGGCCACTGTCGGTGTGGCCGCCGGCCAGCTCGACCAGGGTCGGCAGCAGGTCGGCAGTGGACACCGCGGCGCTGACCCGCTTGGCTGCGAACTGCCCCGGCACATGGATCACCAGCGGCACCCGTGCGGCCATTTCGAACCAGTGCATTTTGTACCAGAGGCCGCGCTCGCCGAGCATGTCGCCGTGGTCGCCGGAGAAAACAATGATGGTGTCGTCGGCCAGGCCGGTTTCTTCCAGGGTCTGCAGCAGCCTGCCGATGTTGTGATCAATGTAGCTGCAGGCGCCGAAGTACGCGCGCCGCGCATCGCGAATCTTGTCGACGGGCAACGGCTTGTCCCACAGGTCATAGACCTTGAGCAGGCGCTGCGAATGCGGGTCGAGCGCGTCCTGGTCGGCGTGGGCCACCGGCATCGGAATCTCGTCGTCGCGGTACAGGTCCCAGAACGGCTTGGGAATGGTGTACGGGTCGTGCGGGTGGGTCATCGACACAGTCAGGCAGAACGGCGCATCGCCGTCCTGGCGCACATGGTCGTACAGGTACTGCTGGGCCTTGAACACCACCTCTTCATCGAAATCGAGCTGGTTGGTGCGCACGCAAGGGCCGGCCTGCAGCACCGACGACATGTTGTGGTACCAACTGGGGCGTACGTCCGGCGCGTCCCAGTTCACCGCCCAGCCGTAGTCGGCCGGATAAATGTCGCTGGTCAGGCGTTCTTCATAGCCGTGCAACTGGTCCGGGCCGCAAAAGTGCATCTTGCCGGCCAGGGCCGTGTGGTAGCCCAGGCTGCGCAGGTAGTGGGCGTAGGTCGGGATGTCGGCGGGAAAGTCCGCCGCGTTGTCATAGGCGCCGATCCTGCTGGGCAACTGGCCGCTGACCAGGGTAAAGCGCGACGGCGCACACAGCGGGCTGTTGCAGTAGGCGGCGTCGAACACCACCCCGCTGGCGGCCAGGCGGCTGAGATTGGGTAGCTTGATCGGCGACTCGGCATAGATTGGCAGGATCGGCGCGGCCATCTGGTCGGCCATGATGAACAAAATGTTTTTACGCTTCATTGATCCTGCATCCCATTGCCAGGGTTTATGCGAAAGTGCTGCATTCGAGGATGAAGCCCACGCTTTTTCCGGTAAAGCCCATGCACTGCAATGACTAGGATAAGCACAGCTTATGTTTGAACGCCTTGGCACCCTGTCGCTGGATTTGCTGCGTGCCTTCGAGTCCGCCGCCCGCACGCGCAGCTTCACCGCCGCCGCCATCGAGCTGGGCACCACCCAGCCTGCGGTCAGCCAGCAGATCAAGCGCCTGGAAGAGCAACTGGCCACGCGCCTGTTCGACCGTATCTACCGTGGCATTGCCCTGACCGAGGCCGGCGAGGTGCTGCTTGAATATGTGCAGACGGGTCTGCAGTCGATTGACCTGGGCCTGGAAACCATCACCGGCCAGCACCAGCATGAGGTCTTGCAGGTCGCCACTGATTTTGCCTTTGCCGCCTACTGGCTGATGCCGCGTTTGCATCGCTTCCATGCCAGCCACCCGCACATCGATGTCAGCCTGGTGACCAGCGAGCGCAGCCACAGCATGCTGCGCAGCGATGTCGACGTGGCGGTCCTGTTCGGTGACGGACGTTTTCGCCAGGGTGAAAGCCGCTGGCTGTTCAGCGAAGAAGTATTCCCGGTGTGCAGCCCGCAACTGCTGGCGGGTCGCGAGCGGCCCTTGCCGCTGGAGGCGCTGAACGAACTGCCGTTGCTGCACCTGCGTGGCGAAGGCAGCCACCAGTGGTTCGACTGGGCCGGGGTGTTCCGCGCACTGGGCATCCAGCAGGCGCCGGTGCCGGGGCAACTGCGCTTTGACAACTACACCTTGCTGATCCAGGCCGCCATCGGTGGCCAGGGCGTGGCCATCGGCTGGCGGCACCTGGTCGACGATCTGCTGGCGCAAGGCTTGCTCTGCCGGCCCATCGAAGCCTGCGCAATGTCGGCTTCGGGGTATTACGTGGTGCTGCCGCAGCGCAAGCGCCGCTTGCCGTTGATCGAGCAGTTTGTCGACTGGCTGACCAGTGAGCAGGCGCAAAGCAATCAGACGTCGTCGTGTGCGACCTTGCCGTCGATTGCGGTGTAAAGCACTGGCGTGGCATAACAGGCGCCTGTTCAGGTAGGGAGTACCGCAATGCCGACCATCCAGGGCTACCACGCCCACGTTTACTTCAACGAGCACACCCTCGAGCAGGGCCGCGCCTTGTGCGAGGCGGCCACTGCCGAGTTCGGCATCACGATGGGCCGTGTGCATGAGGGCCTGGTCGGCCCGCACCCGGACTGGAGCTGCCAGCTGTCGTTCGGGCATGAGCTGCTGGCCGACGTGGTGCTGTGGCTGGCGCTCAACCGCAAGGAACTGGTGGTGTTCCTGCACCCGCTGACCGGCGACGACCTGGTCGACCATACCGCCCACGCCATCTGGATGGGTGCGGTGCGACCGTTGAATCTTGAGGCGTTCAGGCTGCCTTGACCGCCTTTCCTACAGGGTATTCAGCCCGTCCTGACAGAAGCGTTTCAGCATTGCGGTGAAACTGGATCCTTATTGAATAAGGACATCGCCATGCTGATACCAAAGACACCCGACTGGGCCCCGAGCAAGAAACGATTGGCCACCCTGGCGTTGCCGGTGGCCTTTCTGGTCGCTTCGCCCCTGCTGTTCAACAGCATGTTTTTCTACAACGAAGCCGGTTACATGACCCATGTGCGCACGATCTTCGGCGACGAGAAGATCGTCGATGATGTCGGCTATGCCACCAAGTGGTTCGGTCGCGCAACGGCGTGGAAAAAAGCCATCAGCGTGCAGTCCGTGCTGGTGCTCGACAAGAAGGACGACAACCCCGAGAACGACGCGCTGGGGGCGACCATCGAGACCTTTCCCATTGTCTTTCTGGGCAATGTCGACGCCAAGGTCGAGTCGTCCGCACGGTTTCGCCTGCCCGGTGGCGAAGCCTTCCTGACCATCGCGCAGGAATACCGCAACCCCGACAACTTCATCCGCAGCGCCCTGCTGCCGGCCATCAAGGAAACCCTGCAGGCCACCGCTTCGCTGATGACCGCCGATGATTACTACGCCGGGGCGCGCAGCGAGTTTGCCGCCGAGTTCGAGAACCAGCTCAACGACGGCCTGTACCTGATCAAGCGCCGGGAAATCCGCACCACCCAGGGCACGGTGCCGCGCCAGACCGCCATTCTCCAGGCCGGCACCGAACAGGGCAGTTTTGGTCATAACACCGGCAGCCAGTACGTGACCGAAAAGGTCACCGATGACAAGAACGTTCCGATCCGCAAGCAGCAACAGTTCCGCCGCTTCGGCGTCGAGGTGGTCGAGGCGCGCATTACCCATATCGACCCCAACCCGCAATACCGCGAGCGCATGGTCAAGGTCCAGCAGGCGCTGGCCGAATTGGCGGTGGCCCGGCAGAACCGCTTGAAGGAAGAGGAAGAAAAGCGCCTGGTGACCGCGCGCGGCGAAAAGGAGGTCGAGGCCAAGCGCCAGGAAACCCTGCGCGACCAGATCGAGCGCACCACCCAGGCCGAGACCGAGAAGCAACTGGCGGTGATCAACGCCGAGCGCGAGCGCAGCCGCGCCGAAATCGAGAAGCAGACCGCCGAACTGCTGCGCGACAAGGCCACCACCACCGCGCAAGCCACCCGCATCACCGCCGACGCCGAAGCCCACGCCCGCGAGGCGTCGATCAAGGCCGATGGCGCGCTGCAATCGAAGCTCGATGCGCTGATCGCGATCAACAAGGCCTGGGCCCAGGCAGCTGCCCAGGCCCCGGTGCCCGGCGTGATGATGGGCAGCGCCGGCTCATCCGCCACCGTAGGGCGTCAGGATGAACTCAGCCAGTTCATGGGCATCCTGGCCACCAAGGCCGCCCGCGACCTGGCGCTGGACATGAAAATGAATCAATAACAGGCCACCCACCTGCCGTGCATGAAAACCACTGCGCAGAAGCGCCCAACGATCGCGAAGGCTGTCTCGTCTGGCAAGGATGGTATCCGGTTGTACGGCCTATGCCTTTCAAGAGCGGTCAATCGCTGATTGACCGTTTGCGGAACGGCGATTGCTTTTACAAAGGCACGCCGCTTTATAGCCATGGCGAAGATCAACCGTTTATGAATATAAGTGAACACTGCTTTATTAACTATGTGTATAGAGTTTGAGACACCGCTCACAACACGCTTTCCTTCGGAATTATCCTACATCCTCATCAGGAAAAGTTTTCTGTCCTCGGGTCGCTAAAGCTAAAGAATTCATACGTCAGAGAACGTCGCCATGAACATCATCGGCATTGCACCTGCCCTCACGTCCATTCAAATGCTGTCCAAGCCCGTCGTGGCGGGCACTGATCAGGATTTACCCGGCACCCAGAAAGCCGAAGATCCCGGGCAGGCTCGGGCAAAAGCGTTTTACAGCCGTGAAGAGGAGCCCTGGAAAGGGAAAACCTATTTTTATTCTGAGTTCGGAGGGCCCAAAGAAGAACGTCCACTGACCAAAGAAATGTACCTCGACGACCTTAAATCCTTTTCAAACCTGGAACTCAGGATCCAGCAATCCATCTACGCACGAATAGTGAATGAGTTGGGCGTCTTTAGGCCTGATCTGGCCAGTAAAAACTTCAGCTATACGTTGGGCGATAATGCCGAAATAAAAATTCTGAACCCTGACCGCTCGTTGAGTGAAAGCGATCTGCACGACCTGGAGAAAATATTTAACAGTCATAGAAAATTCAAAGGCAGTGTGAGTGCATACGCCAAGATGGCAATGAACTTGGTTGACCACGATGACAAGGCATTCGGTGGTAAGTATAAACTGGACCTTTCAAATATCCAGAACATCCTTGATTTCGGAAAGCTCATTATGGAAAAGCCGCAAGGTATGGGCGAAGCACTGGTGCGTCAGGTTCTTGAAAAGGGCGAAAAGCGTGATCAGGCGTTGGTTGATGTCATTGTGTGATTGTGAATGGAACGCTCTGCTGACACGCTACCAGCAGAGCGTTGTTAACCAGTCAGTTTCTTGACCAGTTGACCAACCATCGCTTGCAGACATGCCCAAAATCATAGCGGTGAGGTTTATCAGCGAGGGCACCGGGCAATACATTAAGTGCTTGATAGGCACCCACCTTGTATCGAGTGGCCCACGTATTTCTGCCGTTATTGATATGGACGAACGGTTCAGCGTATTCACCGCCTTCGCAGCGATTGAACTTTATAAGCGCTGCAATCTTTCCGTGACGGTCAGAACTGTACAGCGTTGTATCCGTGTTAACTTCGGCATTGGGACGAAAGGAAAAGGCGACTACCCCACCCTCAAGAGGATGCCCTTTACTGTCGGTAAAACTGACTTCCAGTAGCGCTTCGGTCAATGCCTGAGTGGCTAAAAAAGCCGGTGCGGTCAACCCATGAGGAATAGGCATGAATCCTTTTTCATGATGAAAGTCATAATACATGTGCGGGTAAGAACCGAACGCCAACGTGTAGCCCGCTTTGTCAAACTGGACGCCCCCGACAGCCATCACTCGAACTTCAACGCTCGTTCCCGGTGACAGATTCTCTATTTTTTCAGGCCCATTCCAGTGCTTGGTATTCCATTCTCCACTCGCGATCCGGTAATCAAGTCGCCAGTGTTTGCCATAGGAGCTGGCATCCGGGATGGCCAGTAAGACAGTCTGGCCGCGTACGGCCGTAAAATGATAATGGTGAATCGCCGTCACGCTCTCCAGTTCATTTCTGATCAAGTGAACACGGTCCTCCAGTGTCGTTGCTACAGGCGCTTGAGACGGCGGCTGGTCGGTCGTATTCAACACGATTGCCTGAGCGAATGCCGGCAAGGCGATGACGACTAATACACACGCCAGTAATGCGCTAAAACAGTTTTTGTTTTTATTCATCATTGTAAAGTTCCGCTTGATTAATTAGGTTGATCTTTGGCCATCTGGTTTTAATTCCAGAGCGTGGCTGACGTAATCACCTGCAAACCAAGTGTTCAACAACGATAAAGAAAAATCAGAAACGTCCTACAAGTCACCTCTAAACGCGTAGGCGAGACAGTCGAAAGCTGCCGACACGATCTTGCCCACGCTTCGATCATGCCGGCCCCTTCGCGAGCAGAGCGCCCTCCCCCTGGATCGGTGCCAGGCCAGAAGGCGATAACGGCCCCAGGATCACCCTCAATTCAACACGCCATCCAGAATTGCATACACGATCCCGGTGCCCACCGCGATCAGCACCACGTCGGTGCCCAGGCGGCGCCATTCGTAGCCGTCGTAACGCGGCAGTTGTTGCAAGGCACGGCTGTCCAGGCGCTTGCCGTAGCCCGGAGGCAGCGGCTTGCCCTTGACGATGCGTATGCCCGGCGGCAGCGGCTGGCCACGACCTATGATGTCGCGGTGTTGCTGGAAGGTCTGGCGCACCGGGCCGAAATCCTGCGGCGGACGGTTGCCGCCACGGTTGTCGTGCTGGGCGCCCTTGCCCGGGCCGTTGTCATGACCGCGTCCCGGATTATCGTCCTTGTGGCCCTGGTTGCCACCCTGCTGATGACCGCCGCGCTCGTCCTGGCCCTGATTGCCACGCCCTTCCGGGGGCGCAGCCTGCAACAGCGGGCTGGCGCTGATCATCAGGATACCCAGCCCGGCAATGAAGCGGTTCGGCAGTTTCATGGGTGATGCTCCTTGGTGTACCGCAATGAAAAAGGGTTCGCGACAATGGTCGCGAACCCTTTTGTGTCTTGCTGTATAGAGCGGTCTCAAGCTCCGGAATTCCTCTGTATCAGGAACTTTACCCAGGCTTACAAAACCGTTACCGGAGCGTGTGCGGCTGAAGTCGCACTCATCAAACACAACCTGTGACCGGCCTGAAAATCAACCCCGTAGGAGCGACCAGCGGTGGCGAAGAGGCCGGTTCAAGCCCAACCTCTTCTGTGCCTGGCAAATAGCCTTCGCGACCGTTGGTCGCTCCTGCGGCATACGGCGCAGCAGCGGTCGGCCTCAGCGGCGGGCGTTGCGCACGCCTTCGGCCAGTGCCGCGCACAGGCTCAGCACGCCATCCACTGCCTGCTCGGGCGATGTGGCTTTGGCGATCTGGTCGACCAGGGCCGAACCGACCACCACGCCATCGGCCAGCCGGGCAATCGCCGCGGCCTGTTCCGGGGTGCGGATGCCGAAGCCGACGCTGATCGGCAGCGATGTGTGCCGACGCAGGCGCTCGATGGCCTGGGTCACATGCTCGGTGGTGGCAGAGCCGGCACCGGTCACACCGGCCACCGACACGTAGTAGACGAAACCCGAGCTGCGTGCCAGCACCGTGGGCAAGCGTGCATCGTCGGTGGTCGGGGTGGTCAGGCGGATGAAGTCGATGCCGGCGGCCTGGGCGGGCGTGGCCAGTTCGCCATCGTGCTCCGGTGGCAAGTCGACGATGATCAGGCCATCGACGCCAGCCTCTTTGGCCTGGCTCACGAACGCCTCGACACCAAAGCGGTGGATGGGGTTGTAGTAACCCATCAGTACGATCGGCGTGGTGCTGTCGTCGACACGAAATTCACGCACCATCTGCAGTGTCTTGGCCAGGGTCTGGCCAGCGTCCAGGGCGCGCAGGGTCGCCAGCTGGATGGCCACGCCATCGGCCATCGGGTCGGTGAACGGCATGCCCAGTTCGATCACATCGGCGCCGGCAGCCGGCAGGCCCTTGAGGACCTTGAGCGAGGTGTCGTAGCCGGGGTCGCCGGCGGTGATGAAGGTCACCAGGGCGGCACGGCCTTCGGCCTTGAGCTGAGCGTAACGGTGTTCAAGACGGCTCATGCCAGTGTCTCCTGGGTCTTTTCAGTCGCGGCCATGTGGTTCATCACGGTTTGCATGTCTTTGTCGCCACGGCCCGAGAAGCACACCACCATCAGGTGGTCCTTGCTCAGGGTCGGCGCGCGGCGAATGGCTTCGGCCACGGCATGCGCGGTTTCCAGCGCCGGAATGATGCCTTCCAGGCGGCAGCACTTGTGGAACGCATCCAGGGCTTCGTCATCGGTGATGCTGACGTACTCGACGCGCTTCACTTCGTGCAGGAAGGCGTGTTCCGGGCCGATGCCAGGGTAGTCGAGACCGGCGGAAATCGAATGCGCATCGGTGATCTGGCCGTCCTGGTCCTGCAGCAGGTAGGTACGGTTGCCGTGCAGTACACCCGGCACCCCGCCATTGAGGCTGGCGGCGTGCTTGTCGGTGGTCACGCCATGGCCACCGGCCTCGACGCCGATGATCTGCACGCTGGCGTCATCCAGAAACGGATGGAACAGGCCCATGGCGTTGGAACCGCCACCGACGCAGGCGACCAGGCTATCGGGCAGGCGCCCTTCCTTGTCGTGCATCTGCTCTTTGGTTTCTTTGCCGATCACCGACTGGAAGTCGCGGACCATGGCCGGATACGGGTGCGGGCCGGCTACGGTACCGATCAGGTAAAAGGTGTTGTCGACGTTGGTGACCCAGTCGCGCAGGGCCTCGTTCATGGCGTCCTTGAGCGTGCCGGTGCCGGAGGTGACCGGGACGATCTCGGCGCCCAGCAGCTTCATGCGGAACACGTTGGCCTGCTGGCGCTCGATGTCGGTGGCGCCCATGTAGATCACGCATGGAATGCCGAAGCGCGCCGCGACCGTGGCGGTGGCCACGCCGTGCATGCCGGCACCGGTCTCGGCGATCAGGCGGGTCTTGCCCATGCGCTTGGCCAGCAGCACCTGGCCGATGCAGTTGTTGATCTTGTGCGCGCCAGTGTGGTTGAGCTCTTCGCGCTTGAAGTAGATACGCGCACCGCCCAGGGCATCGCTCAGGCGTTCGGCGTAGTACAGGGGGTTCGGACGGCCCACATAGTCACGCTGGAAATAGGCCATCTGCTCGGCGAATTCGGGGTCGGCCTTGGCCGCTTCGTATTCGCGGTTCAGGTCCAGCACCAGCGGCATCAGGGTTTCGGCGACATAACGACCGCCAAACGAGCCAAACAGGCCGTTGGCATCGGGGCCGCTGCGAAAGTGGGTCTGGGTCATGAACAAGCTCCAGGATCGAAAAAGGTTGAGCCGGATTCGGCAATGGGTTCACTTTACCCAGCGCAGGCCACGCTGAAAACCGATAAGATCGCGGCCACCTGTGAGAAAAACTCACATTTCCAAGCGAGGTCATCATGAGCCGCGACCTGCCCCCTCTCAATGCGCTGCGCGCCTTTGAAGCCGTTGCCCGGTTGGGCAGCGTCAGCCAAGCAGCGGAACAGCTGCACGTGACCCACGGCGCGGTCAGTCGACAGCTCAAGGCGCTTGAAGCGCATCTGGGCATACGTTTGTTCGACAAGGACGGACGCGGCCTGAAACTCACAGATGCCGGCAGCCGTCTGCGTGAGGTCTCCAGTGATGCCTTTGATCGCCTGCGCGGGGTGTGCGCCGAGTTGAGCCAGGACAGCCATGAGGCGCCTTTTGTGCTGGGCTGCTCGGGCAGCCTGCTGGCGCGCTGGTTCATTCCGCGCCTGGGCCGCCTGAATGCCGAATTGCCGGATTTGCGCCTGCACCTGTCGGCCGGTGAAGGCGACCTCGACCCACGTCGTCCGGGGCTGGATGCGTTACTGGTGTTCGCCGAGCCGCCGTGGCCGGCCGACATGCAAGTGCTGGAACTGGCAAGTGAGCGCATCGGCCCGGTGCTGAGCCCGCACTTTTCGCGTTTCGAGGCCTTGCGCCAGGCACCTGCGCAAGCGCTGCTCGATGAATCCCTGCTGCATACCACCTCGCGGCCCCAGGCCTGGCCCAGTTGGGCGCGCCACAACGGCATCGACCCGCAAGCGCTGCGCTACGGGCAAGGGTTCGAGCATTTGTATTATCTGCTGGAGGCGGCCGTGGCTGGCCTGGGGGTGGCCATTGCGCCCGAGCCGCTGGTCAGTGACGACCTGCGGGCCGGGCGCCTGGCAGCGCCATGGGGCTTCAGTGAAACCCCGGCGCAGCTGGCGCTATGGGTGCCCCGGCGGGCCGCTGACGGGCGTGCCCGGCAGTTGGCCCATTGGCTCAGGAACGAGCTGAAGGGCACCGCCTGAACAGGGCGGGCTGATCAGTCGCCGCGCTTGCACAGCAGGTAGGCGGCCAACAGGCCCAGCGCGCCCACGGCGACACCGGCGGTGGTCCATGGATGGTCCTGCGCGTAGTCGCGGGTAGCGATGGCATTTTCCCGGGTCTTGACCTTCACGTCTTCATAGACTTCGCCCAGGTCGCTGAGCAGACCGCGCGAGTGGCCCAGTGCACGTTCGGCGCTGGCCTTGAGGCTCTTGAGGGTCTTGTTCGACTCCTCGGAAGCATCGTTTTTCAAGCCTTCAAGAGACTTGAGCAGACTTTCGATCTCTGCTTCCATGCTTTGCAGCGAAGCCTTGCGGAGTGACGAACTGGCCATGGTGTATCTCCTGCAGTGATGAATGGGGTGTGTTGTGTCCGACTACAGGGTTGGCGGAAAGTGCAGTGGCATTTGCAGCGAGGTGCGCAGTGACATGCACGGTGCGCTGAACTTTTGCCCGGCTTTTCCACACAGATGCAGGGAGCGGCACGACTGCTACGCTCGTCAATGACCTTTGCACGGAGAACTGCCATGAGTGACCATCATACGTACAAGAAAGTCGAGCTGGTTGGCTCGTCGACCACCTCCATCGAGGACGCGATCAACAATGCCATCGATGAAGCGAGTAAAAGCCTGAACCACCTGGAGTGGTTCGAAGTGACCGAGACCCGTGGCCATATCGAAGACGGCAAGGTGGCGCACTTCCAGGTCACGCTCAAGGTCGGCTTTCGCATTGCCAAGAGCTGATTGCCAATAACGCCGGGTGAGCCCGCGACTGAACCTTCAGACCGGCTCACTGCTCTACCTGTTTGTGTCACCCCCTCATTTGATCAGCCCCGCATGCCGGTATCGCCCAGGCGACCTCATGCATGGCGCCTGTACCAGGAGATGTACTCATGAAGCGTTTCATGCTGGCGGTAGGGTTGTTGAGCCTGGCAGGCACTGCCATGGCGGCAGGCAAGCCTTGCGAAGAACTGAAGGCGGAAATCGACGCCAAGCTGCAGGCCAAGGGCGTGACGTCCTACACCCTGGAAGTGGTCGAGAAAGGCAGCACCGCCACCCACCAGGTGGTCGGCAGCTGTGAAGGCGACACCAAGGAAATCGTGTATTCGCGTGACTGAGCCTGATGCACGGCAAGCGCAAACCCCCGGGCCCGGCTGCTACGGAACTGCTGGGCCGGACGGCATGAAACCGCTGGCCCGGACGGCGCGAAACCGCTGGCCCGTACGATACGAAACCGCTGTCCCGGACGGCGCGAAACCGCGGGTGGCGTAGGAGCGCGCTTGCCCGCGACCGAGTGCGAAGCGCTCGCAAAAATCTGTGAAACGCTGAAAATTTACGACTGCTACGCAGCCGGTCGCGGGCAAGCGCGCTCCTACAGGGCACCAGCCTCGACGGTGTTGATCAGTTTTTGGCCACTTCGGCCAGGATCTCGAACGAGCGCAGGCGATCGGCATGTTCGTACAGGTCGCAGGTGAAGATCAGTTCATCGGCGCCGGTCTGTTCCAGCAGCACTTCCAGCCGGGCCTTGACCTTTTCCGGGCCGCCTATCACCGCAAGCCCCAGAAAACTCGCCACCGCTTCACGCTCGTGCGGTAGCCACAGGTCGTCCATCGATTTCACCGGCGGGCGTTGCACCAGGCTGTGGCCGCGCATCAGCGCCAGGATGCGTTGCTGCACCGACGTCGCCAGGTACTCGGCCTGCTCATCGGTGTCGGCCGCCACCAGTGGCACGCCCAGCATCACATAAGGCTGGTCGAGGACCTCGGACGGCTTGAAGTGATTACGGTACACACGAATCGCCTCATGCATGTAGCGCGGTGCAAAGTGCGAGGCAAAGGCGTACGGCAACCCACGCATCCCCGCCAATTGCGCGCTGAACAGGCTCGAACCCAGCAGCCAGATCGGCACCTCGGTGCCGTACCCCGGCACGGCGATCACTCGCTGGTCAGGGGTGCGTGGGCCCAGGTAGCTCACCAGTTCCTCGACATCATCCGGAAAATCATCGGCACTGCCGGAACGCTCGCGGCGCAGCGCCCGGGCGGTCATCTGGTCCGAGCCCGGCGCACGTCCCAGGCCCAGGTCGATACGACCCGGGTACAGGCTGGCCAGGGTGCCGAACTGCTCGGCGATCACCAGCGGTGCATGGTTGGGCAACATGATGCCACCGGCGCCGACGCGAATGGTCGAGGTGCCGCCGGCCAGGTAGCCCAGCAGCACCGAGGTGGCCGAACTGGCGATGCCGTCCATGTTGTGGTGCTCGGCCACCCAGAAACGGTTGTAGCCGAGTTTCTCGACGTGCCGGGCCAGGTCCAGTGAGCGGTGCAGCGCGTCGGCAGGGCCCTTGTCCTGGCGCACCGGCACCAGGTCGAGGGTGGAAATCTTGATATCGGACAAGCGTTTCATAGGCGGCAACAGCTCCTTGAAAGGGTCGGGTGCATCCCCGTAATGACTACAGGTGTAAGGCCGGACCGAGCACTTTTCAATGCCTGGTGCTGAAATTTCCTACTTTGGTAGTAGGAATTAAACCGTTGAACTTTCCATCCCCGGCTATTCTCAGAATCCTTGTCACTGCATAAAACATTGATCCGTCCACGAGGAGACACCATGAGCATCGTCAAGAAAGCATCCGCCCACTGGGCAGGTGATCTGAAAAGCGGTATCGGCAGTATTTCCACCGAAACTGGCGTGTTGCGCGAAGCGCCCTACGGCTTCAAGGCCCGTTTCGAAGGCGGCAAGGGCACCAACCCGGAAGAACTGATCGGCGCGGCGCACGCGGGCTGCTTCTCCATGGCCCTGTCGATGATTCTGGGTGATGCAGGCTTTACCGCCGACAGTATCGACACCGAGGCGCAGGTCACCCTCGATCAGGTAGACGGTGGTTTTGCCATCACCGATATCCATCTGGTCCTCAAGGCCAAAATTCCGAACATCGACGCCAGCAAGTTTGAAGAACTGACCACGAAGGCCAAAGAAGGCTGCCCGGTGTCCAAGGTGCTTAACGCCAATATCACCCTGGAAGCCACCTTGCTCTGATCGCCTCGTGCTGCGACCCGGTTCACGTCCGGGTCGTGTGCTGGCGAACTGCCGCAGAGGATGCAGGTCAAACGGTCATCGGCACAGTTCCTGTGCCTTGCCGTAGCGAAGGAATCGAAGATGAAACGTCTGATTGTCGCACTGACCTGCACCCTCATGGCCACCGGCGCCCTGGCTGCGCCCAAGTCCTGCGATGAGCTCAAGGATGAAATCGAGGCCAGCATCCAGGCCAATAATGTCACCTCCTACACGCTCGAAATCGTCACCAACGACGAGGTTCGCGACCAGAACATGGTCGTGGGCAGTTGCGAGTACGGCAGCAAGAAAATCATCTACCAGAACAACGACCGCTGATCAGATGCACTGGATATGTCCTTCCCGGGCCACCACCTGGCGCTGGGCGTCATAGAGCCTGGCTTCGATGTCATTGGTGAGCGAGCGCACCTCAAGCCGATAGCGCTGGCCGGCCTGGAAATGGTCGTAGTCGACCTCGATAAAGCAGGTGATCTCGGTGAAGTCGTCGCTGAACATGCCCAGCGCCGTGCCGGAACGGTATTCATAGTCGAAACGCACCTGCAACTCGTGCTTGCCGGGCGCGACCTGGAAATAACGCCCGTCCCAGGTGCGCTGGCCGTCGAGCTTGTCGGCCATCACCATCTTGCCGGTCGGGGTCGCAAGATCGACCCAGGCCTGTCCCGGATCATGGTTGGGCAAGGGGCCGGCGCATCCGGCCAGCAGGCCGAGGGCAAGAATCGATACGGTCAGGCGCATGGCAGACTCCGGTTGAATGGGGTGCGATGATAGTGACGTCTTGCGTCGATGTCCTGCCGGACATGTCTTCTTCCTGTTTCAAGGCCGTTTATGCCCGCACTCGATGTTGTGCGCCTGTGGCGCGTCGTGCCCGTCCTGGCGTTGTTGTTGCTCGGCGGTTGTTCCAGCCTCTCCTACTACAGTCAGTTGGCTTCAGGGCAATGGCAACTGTTGCAGGCGCGCACGCCGGTGGCCGAGGTGCTGGCCGACCCGGGCCGCGATCCCCGGCTGCGCCAGCACCTGGCCCTTGCGCAGCAGGCCCGGCGCTTTGCCAGCGAGCAGTTGCACCTGCCGGACAACCAGAGCTACCGGCTGTACGCCGACATCGGCCGCCCCTACGTGGTATGGAACGTATTTGCCACCGAGGAGTTCTCGCTCACACCCGTGACCCACTGTTTTCCGATTGCCGGTTGCGTGGCCTACCGTGGCTATTACAGCCAGGGGCGTGCGCGGGGGGCGGCGGCCTTGCAGAAGCAGGCCGGCCAGGATGTGTACGTGGCTGGCATCGAGGCCTATTCGACCCTTGGCTGGTTCAGCGACCCGATCCTCAACACCATGCTTGGCTGGGGCGATGAGCGCCTGGCCGCGCTGATCTTTCATGAGCTGGCGCACCAGCGCTTCTACGTGCAGGACGACACGGCCTTCAACGAATCCTACGCCAGCTTCGTCGAGCAGCAAGGCGCGCGCCAATGGCGAGCGGCGCGAGGCCTGCCGGCCCAGGATGACATTCGCAGCGCCCAGCGCGACGCCCTGACCGCCCTGGTGCTGGAGGCCCGCCAGCGGCTGCAGGCGCTGTATGCCCAGCCGTTGCCGGCATCGGTGATGCGCGAGCGCAAGGCTGCGCAATTCGAACGCCTGCGCCATGAATACCGCACACTGCGCGACCGGCGCTGGCCGGGCGACACCCGCTTTGACGCCTGGATCAACGCCCCGCTGAACAACGCCCGTCTGCTGCCGTTCGGGCTTTACGAGCATTGGGTGCCGGCGTTTGCAGCACTGTTCGCACAGGTCGGCGGTGATTGGCCCAGGTTTTACGCACGCGTCGAGCACCTGGGCAAACTGACCCCGGCCGAGCGCACGGCGGCCTTGCAGGCACTGATGCCCGCCGTGCAACATCCGTAGGCGCTCCAGCCTCCACGCAACATCCGTAGGAGATCATCCTGTGCCACTGGCACGCTTGCCCGCGACCGGCTGCGTTAGCAGTCGTAAATTTTCAGCGTCTACACAATTTTTGCGAGCGCTGCGCACTCGGTCGCGGGCAAGCGCGCTCCTACAAGGCCATAAACGCCTCATGTAACTGCGCCACCGTCGCAAACCGGTACTCCGGTGCCTCGGCGTCCAGTTCCTGGGCGCTGCCAAAGCCATACTCCACGGCTGCCACCTGCAGCCCGTTGCGCCGGCCACCGATCAAGTCGTGCTTGCGGTCGCCGATCATCAGGGTCTGCTGCGGGTCGAGCCCTTCCTCGGCCAGCAGATGGGCAATCAGCTCGACCTTGTCGGTGCGTGTGCCGTCCAGCTCGCTGCCGTAGATCACTTTGAAGTGCCGGGCAAAGTCGAAATGCCGGGCGATTTCCCGGGCGAATTCCCACGGCTTGGAGGTGGCGACATACAAGGTGCGGCCCTGCCCGCTCAGGGTGTCGAGCAATTGCGGGATGCCTTCGAACACCTGGTTTTCATACAGGCCGGTGACCTTGAAGCGCTCGCGGTAGAACCCCACCGCTTCCCAGGCCCGGGCTTCATCCATGGCATAGAACTGCATGAATGCCTGCAACAGCGGCGGGCCGATGAAGTGCTCAAGCCGGGTAATGTCCGGTTCATCGATGCCCAGCTTGCCCAGGGCAAACTGGATCGAGCGGGTAATGCCCAGGCGCGGGTCGGTCAGGGTGCCGTCGAGGTCGAACAGAATGTTTTGCTGATGCATGCGATGAATGCCTTGGGGTCATGGGCGGTGCGGATTCAGACCTGATCGTAACCCTCGGCCAGGTGCTGATCCTTGAGCTTCACGTAGTTGGCGGCGCTGTAGGGAAAGAAGGCAATTTCCTTTTCGGTCAGGGCCCGCACCTGCTTCACCGGGCGGCCCACGTACAGAAAGCCGCTTTCCAGCACCTTGCCAGGCGGCACCAGGCTGCCGGCGCCGATGATCACCTCATCCTCGACCACCGCGCCGTCCATGACCGTGGTGCCCATGCCCACCAGAATGCGATTGCCGATGGTGCAGCCGTGCAGCATGCACTGGTGGCCGATGGTCACCTCGTCGCCGATCAGCAGCGGGAAGCCGTCCGGGTTGAACGGCCCGGCGTGGGTGATGTGCAGCACGCTGGCGTCCTGCACGCTGGTGCGCGCGCCGATGCGGATGCGGTGCATGTCGCCGCGGATCACGGTCAGCGGCCACACCGAGCTGTCGGCGCCCAGCTCGACGTCACCGAGCACCACCGCCGAGGCGTCGACGAAGGCCCGCTCGCCAAGGTGCGGGGTGTGGTTCTGAAACTTGCGAATGGCCACGATAGCCTCCTTCTTTAGCGGTGATAGGGTGTCAATCAAGGTTTCGGGGCTGCGCGAGGCGGTGATTGTAATTAAGATGGCTCAGTGTTTCTTCCTGCCAAGGTGCAAAACGTGAGCGCGAACAACCCTCTTGTGCAACCGTACGACCTGCCGCCCTTCTCGGCGATCCGTGCCGAACATGTCAAACCGGCCATCGAGCAGATCCTGGCGGACAACCGTGTTGCCATCGCCGATATCCTTGCTCGCCAAGGCAATACCCCCGACTGGGCCGGCCTGATCCTGGCCATGGACGAACTCGACAGCCGCCTGGGCGCGGCCTGGAGCCCGGTGCGTCACCTCAATTCGGTGTGCAACAGCCCGCAGCTGCGCGAAGCCTATGAGTCGTGCCTGCCGGCCCTGAGCGCCTACTCCACCGAAATGGGCCAGAACCGCGCCCTGTTCCAGGCATACGAAGCGCTGGCCGCCAGCCCGCAAGCCGCCGGCTTCGACATTGGCCAGAAGACCATTCTGGAAAACGCCCTGCGTGATTTCCGTCTGTCGGGCATCGACTTGCCACCCGAACAGCAACAGCGCTATGCCGAAGTGCAGAGCAAGCTGTCGGAGCTGGGCAGCCAGTTCTCCAACCAGTTGCTCGACGCCACCCAGGCCTGGACCAAGCTCGTGGCCGATGCCTCGGCGCTGGATGGCCTGCCCGAGTCGGCCATCGCGCAGATGGCGGCCGCCGCCCAGGCCAAGGACCTGGAAGGCTACCTGATCACCCTGGAATTCCCCAGCTACTACGCGGTGATGACCTACGCCAACGACCGTGCGCTGCGTGAAGAGCTGTACACCGCCTACTGCACGCGCGCCTCCGACCAGGGCCCCAATGCCGGGCAGAACGACAACGGCCCGGTCATGGAGCAGATCCTTGATTTGCGCCAGGAGCTGGCCGGCCTGCTGGGCTTTGCCAACTTTGCCGAGCTGAGCCTGGCGACCAAGATGGCCGAGTCCAGCGACCAGGTGCTGAGCTTCCTGCGCGACCTGGCCACACGCAGCAAGCCGTTCGCCGCCCAGGACCTGGAGCAACTCAAGGCGTATGCCGCCGAACAGGGCTGCCCGGACCTGAAAAGCTGGGACACCGGTTACTACGGCGAAAAACTGCGCGAGCAGCGTTATAGCGTGTCGCAGGAAGTGCTGCGGGTGTACTTCCCGATCGACAAGGTGCTGGGCGGCCTGTTCGCCATCGTGCAGCGCCTGTACGGCATCGAGATTGCCGAGCTGACCGGCTTCGACACCTGGCACCCGGACGTGCGCCTGTTTGAAATCAAGGAAAACGGCCAGCACGTCGGCCGCTTCTATTTCGACCTGTACGCGCGCGCCAACAAGCGTGGCGGTGCCTGGATGGACGGCGCCCGCGACCGTCGCCGCACCGCAGGCGGCCAGTTGCAGAGCCCGGTGGCCAACCTGGTGTGCAACTTCACCCCGGCCTCGCCCGGCAAGCCGGCGCTGTTGACCCACGATGAAGTGACCACCCTGTTCCACGAGTTCGGCCACGGCCTGCACCACTTGCTGACCCGCATCGAGCATGCCGGTGTGTCGGGGATCAATGGCGTGGCCTGGGATGCGGTCGAGCTGCCGAGCCAGTTCATGGAAAACTGGTGCTGGGAACCCGAAGGGCTGGCACTGATTTCCGGCCACTATGAAACCGGCGAGCCATTGCCGCAGGACCTGCTGGAAAAAATGCTGGCCGCCAAGAACTTCCAGTCCGGGTTGATGATGGTCCGCCAGCTGGAATTCTCGCTGTTCGACTTCGAGCTGCACGCCACCCACGGCGACGGCCGCAGCGTGCTGCAAGTGATCGAGGGCATACGCGACGAAGTCTCGGTGCTGCGCCCGCCCGCCTACAACCGCTTCGCCAATGGCTTTGCGCACATCTTCGCCGGCGGTTATGCCGCCGGTTACTACAGCTACAAGTGGGCTGAAGTGCTGTCGGCCGATGCCTTCTCGAAGTTCGAGGAAGACGGCGTGCTCAATGCCGAGACCGGCCGGGCCTTCCGCGAAGCCATCCTGGCCCGTGGCGGTTCGCAGGCGCCCATGGTGTTGTTCGTCGATTTCCGTGGCCGCGAGCCGTCGATCGACGCGTTGCTGCGCCATAGCGGGCTGAGTGAGGAGGCGGCATGAGCGACACCCCGCTGATCACCCCGAAGCGCTTCATCGCCGGCGCCGTGTGCCCGGCCTGCAGCGAGCCGGACAAGCTCAAGATGTGGAGCGAGGACGGCGTGCCGCACCGCGAGTGCGTGAACTGCGGCTACAGCGACACGCTCAATGAGCAGGGGCTTTCGATCCCCAAAGAGCTGGGCACGCGGGTCAACCAACCGGTGGTCAAGCCGGCCAACCCCAAGGTTCAGGGTGTGCAGTTCTTCCCGAATCCGAAGTTGAAAAAGCCGGTCGATCCCGACTGATTACAGGCCAGGTCCGGGGCCTTGAGGTCGGGCTCCGGATCGGGCAGCGTTCAATCAAGGCAGCTCATGAACGTGGTTGCCAACTGCAGCAACACATCGTCTTCCGGAATGAAAGCCGGATTGATTTCTTCCTTGTCCACCACTTCATCAAACTCGTTGTCATCGTTCAAACTGGCGACCAGTAGCCAGCAGGTCAACTCACTGTCCTCGAAACACTCGATCAACACTTCAGGACGTTTGCGCCGATTAAAGTTTTCGATCGTCAAACGAATTTCAAGCGTCGCCATGTTTCACCTCGTTTATGTAAATGAACGCGATGACCGTTAGCTGCGTTTGTGTCGATTGAAAAACTGGATTTTTACAAAGGCGTTGGCCAGTGACAGAAGAATCCGCCGGTCCTCATCGCTATCACCTTCCTGCCCATCTATACCCACTGCCCGACGGACCCGGTTGATCGGTTTGTTTCTTCCGAACCCTGAGGCGTGTAATGCGTACCGGCTCATCGTTCACTTTATCTCGGGTCAGGCAGGCAGTTGATCCTGACTGCCGTCCGACGTTAGGCCCCTGTAAGGCCGGGTGTCTACTGACAGAAATGACAGGGCGCAGGCTTTGTCGATAAGGGGCTTATCAGGTCGATCAATACAGCGCTGGCCAGGCAGGATGCCAGCAGATGATCGACTGGGTATTGCAGGCGTGTCGTGCATGGTTTTTTGACTTCAGGTCAAGGCAGGAACCCACAGGCGAACATGACATCGCCTGTCGATTGATACCGTCGCTAATCAAGCGCCCGGATGTTCCTGGGGCGTTGTATCAGCGGCCTCATTCTTTTCGCCAAGATGGATCCGGACAAAGGCATTGGCCAGGTCCCGCAGAATATTATTGTCCTGCCGGTCACCGTAATCGCCATCGCCATCGCCATTGCCATCGGCATCGGCATCGGCATCGGCCCCCACGGTAACCTTGTCGTAGAAGCCGTCGTTCTGCGAAGAGGACACGAAGGCGGCGTAAGCCAGTTTATGGATCACGTAGTCTCGGTCGATAAACGCAGGGCGCTCCTGGCGGACATGAAACTCAATCATTACTTCAGGGTTGTCATCACCGTCCTGATCTTCCAGCGTCAGGATCAAATCATATCTGGCCATCATTCACCTCATTGCGTGCGTCCGTTGAATCGCCCGGGGATCGGGCCTGCTTA
Source organism: Pseudomonas sp. Leaf127 (assembly GCF_001423155.1). Lineage (NCBI taxonomy): Bacteria > Pseudomonadati > Pseudomonadota > Gammaproteobacteria > Pseudomonadales > Pseudomonadaceae > Pseudomonas > Pseudomonas sp. Leaf127. Next base: position 229,871 of record NZ_LMOA01000023.1, read on the forward strand.
CCCGCCTGACGTTAGGCCCGGATGCCTGTAGCGCCTACTGACAGAAATGACAGTCAGGCCTGGGTCCGGCTGGGTTTTCTATAAACGGTCAGTGGCACAACGAGACGGGTGGTGTACTGTATATAAAAACAGTTAAAGGCCTTTCTACATGTCCCCTCCTCCGATTCGCGGGCGCGGCACGGTCAGCAATCCGCACAATCGCTTCGCCCCGCAGCGCTCGGTGGTCGAGGACGATGGCTGGTATCAGGAAGCCCCGCTGACCCAGGGCACCGAGGTCATCTTCGAGACCGCCAAGAGCATCATTACCCGCAACACGTCGCCGGACATTCCCTTCGATCGCTCCATCAATCCTTATCGCGGCTGCGAACATGGCTGTATCTACTGCTACGCCCGGCCCAGCCATGCGTACTGGGACCTGTCGCCGGGGCTGGATTTTGAAACAAAGCTGATCGCCAAGACCAACGCTGCCGACCTGTTGGAGCAACAATTGTCGAAACCGGGGTATCGCTGCGCGCCTATCACGCTGGGGGCCAACACCGACCCGTACCAGCCCATCGAGCGCGAGCAGCGCCTGACCCGTGCCACGCTGGAGGTGCTGCTGCGCTATCGCCATCCTGTGACCATCATTACCAAGGGCTCGCTGATCCTGCGTGATCTGGACCTGCTGGCCGAACTGGCGCGCCAGCGGCTGGTGTCGGTGTTCATCAGCCTGACCACGCTGGATGACGCGCTCAAGTGCACGCTGGAGCCACGGGCCGCTTCGCCCAAGGCGCGGCTGCGGGCCATCCGGGTGTTGCGCCAGGCCGGCGTGCCGGTCGGGGTGCTGTGCGCGCCGATGATCCCGATGATCAACGACCACGAACTGGAAGCCTTGATGACCGAGGCCCGGGACGCCGGCGCCCTGAGCGCCAGCTATATTCTGTTGCGCCTGCCGCTGGAGGTCGCACCACTGTTCGAGGAGTGGCTGGCGACGCATTACCCGCAACGTGCCGCCCATGTCATGAGCCTGATCCGCCAGAGCCGCGACGGCGCCACCAACGACAGCCGCTTCGGTTCGCGGATGCGTGGCGAGGGTCCGTTTGCCGATCTGCTGGCGCAGCGCTACAGGCTGGCCATCAAGCGCCTGGGGCTCAACGGACGAGAAAGTTTTGTGCTCGACTGTGACTCTTTTTGCCCGCCCGGCGGTCAGATGTCATTGCTCTAGATTGCAAAGATGGCACTGGGCTATTGACAAGGCCCGATCTAGAGCGGTCGCATTCAGTTTCACTTAAGGTTTGACAGCTAGTCTGCAGTCAGGAATGTCCTTCGCAGGCACGTGCAACGGATCTGTACGTTTTTTCGAGTTGTTTCAGGGCATTGCCGCCATACGAACAAGCATGAAAATCCACACCAATCCGCCAGAGAGGATTCGACATGAGTGACAGGGAAAATCAGCCCTCGGCCAGTCCCCACCCCGAGGTGGAGACGGCCCAAGAGGCTTTCAAGCATATCGTGGACGGCTTCGTGCAGTTTCGTCATGAAGTGTTTCCACAGCAGGAAGAGCTGTTCAAGAAGCTGGCCACCGCGCAGAAGCCACGCGCCATGTTCATCACCTGCGCCGACTCGCGCATCGTGCCTGAGCTGATCACCCAAAGCTCCCCAGGCGACCTGTTCGTCACCCGTAACGTTGGCAACGTCGTGCCGCCCTACGGTCAGATGAACGGCGGCGTCTCCACCGCCATCGAGTACGCCGTGGTGGCTTTGGGTGTGCAGCACATCATCATTTGCGGTCACTCCGATTGCGGCGCCATGCGTGCGGTACTCAATCCGCACACCCTGGACAAGATGCCCACGGTCAAGGTCTGGCTGCGCCATGCCGAAGTGGCGCGCACCGTGGTCGAAGACAACTGCACCTGCGGCGACGAACACGAGAACATGCGTGTGCTGACCCAGGAAAACGTCATCGCCCAGTTGCAGCACCTGCGCACCCACCCTTCGGTGGCCTCGAAGCTGGCTAGCGGTCAGTTGTCGATCCACGGCTGGGTCTACAGCATCGAGACCAGTGAAATCCTGGCCTACGACGCCGAGCAGGACAACTTCCGTCCGCTCGACGGCGACGGCCCGGCCCCGATGGCAACGCCCAAGGCCCGCTTCTTCTGACACCGATGGCCTGCAGGGGGCGCCTGGCCCAGGCCAGGCGCCCCCTGCAGCAGGCATAAGTCAGTACGACCCGTTTAGTCACCCTTAAAAACAGCCATGACCGCTGCGCCTTGTGCGCACCGGCAGGCTTTGTCACGTCTGAAGAAAACCTGGAGAGAGCAGTCATGGATGCATCGGCCACCAAAGGCAGTGCCTCAATCAAATCTGTGCTGCCACGGGAGCTGCTGGCTTCCGTGGTCGTGTTTCTGGTCGCCCTGCCGCTGTGCATGGGCATCGCCATCGCCTCGGGCATGCCACCGGCCAAGGGCCTGATCACCGGCATCATCGGCGGGCTGGTGGTGGGCTTCATTGCCGGCTCGCCGCTACAGGTCAGTGGCCCGGCAGCGGGTCTGGCGGTGCTGGTGTTCGAGCTGGTGCGCGAACACGGCATGGCCATGCTGGGCCCGATCCTGTTGCTGGCCGGCCTGTTGCAGGTGCTGGCCGGACGTTTCAAGCTCGGTTGCTGGTTCCGCGTCACCGCGCCGGCAGTGGTCTACGGCATGCTGGCCGGTATCGGTGTGCTGATCGTGCTGTCACAGTTGCATGTGATGTTCGACAGCGGACCCAAGCCGTCCGGGTTGGATAACCTGATCGGTTTCCCGGCAACCCTGGTGCAGGCCATCGGGCCGGGCACGGGCCTGCAGGCCGGGCTGTTGGGCCTGGGGACCATCGCCATCATGTGGGCCTGGGAAAAGCTGCGCCCGCACTCGCTGCGCTTTGTACCCGGCGCCTTGCTGGGCGTGGGCATCGCGACGGCGGTCAGCCTGTTCATGGCCTTGCAGGTCAAGCGCGTGCAAGTACCGGCCGACCTGAGCGAAGCCATCGACTGGCTGCGCCCGGCTGATCTGGTCAACCTGGCCGATCCGGCCATTCTGATCGCTGCCTTCGCCGTGGCCTTCATCGCCAGCGCCGAGACCCTGTTGTCGGCCGCCGCGGTCGATCGTATGCATAACGGTGTGCGTTCGGACTTCGACAAGGAACTGAGCGCCCAAGGCGTGGGCAACATGCTCTGCGGCTTGCTGGGTGCCTTGCCGATGACCGGCGTGATTGTGCGCAGCTCGGCCAACGTGCAGGCGGGGGCCACCACGCGGATGTCGACGATTTTTCACGGCCTGTGGCTGCTGGCCTTCGTGCTGCTGCTGTCGAGCGTGTTGCAGAGCATTCCGGTGGCCAGCTTGGCAGGCGTGCTGGTGTACACGGGGTTGAAACTGGTCGACCTCAAGGCCTTCCGCGGCCTGGGTCGCTACGGTCGGATGCCGATGTTCACCTATGCGGCTACGGCAGCGGCGATCATCTTCACCGACCTGCTGACCGGTGTGCTGATCGGGTTCGCCCTGACCCTGGTCAAGCTGGCCTTCAAGGCGGCGCGCCTGAAGATCAGCCTGGTGCAGATGCCAGACAGCGAAGAGCTGGAACTGCGCCTGGTCGGTGCGGCCACCTTCCTCAAGGTGCCGGCCCTGACCCAGGTGCTGGGCACTATCCCGGCGGGCAGCACCGTGCATGTGCCGCTGAGCAACCTGACCTACATCGACCATGCGTGCCTGGAGTTGCTCGAACAGTGGGGACGTGCCAATGCCGCCCATGGCACGCGGCTGATCATCGAGCCGCGCGGCCTGAAGCGCCGGCTTGAAGGCCGGGTGCGCACCACCACCGGCATCGGGGCGGGTGCGCTGTAGCCACCGCCTCCTGCCACCCCCTCCCGCAGGAGCGGCTTCAGCTGCGATCCGCCTTGGCCGCGAAGGCTGCCCGCCCCCGGGCAGCCTTACGGGGCCAGGCCTTCCAGGTCCAGGCTGACCCCCAGCTGCATCGACAGGCACGGCCAGCGCTTCCAGGCCGCCTGGGTGCCGGGGCTGGCCAGTTGTTCGCGGTAGGCCTCGACCGATTCCAGAGCAAAGATTTCTTCGTCGAGCAGCGTGTGCACCGCGTGGTGCACCGCTTCATCGAGCTGGTTGGCGAAGCTTTCGCCGATCAACTGGTGAGCAATGACGTTGGCCACCGTCGAGTCCGAAGGAATCAGCGGCTGGCCCAGGTGGCGGATGTACAGGTCGTTGATTTCCTCGACCAGCCGGTGGGCCAGGTAAGCCTCGTCCAGCAGGCTGTCCAGGCCTTCGTGGCCGTCCATGATCGATGGCGGGCTGGTGAAGAACTGGGCGGCAATGCGCAGCACCGGTTTGATCTGCGCTTCGATACCGGCTTCGATCGAGGCATTGTGGGCCGCTTCGAGCAGGTCGGGCACGTGTTCGATATACGCCGAGACAAACCGGGTCAAGACGCTATGGGCATCGCCCTCGGGTAGCGCGATGGCGGGGTGCAGGTGCTGCAGTTGGCTTTCCAGCCGCTGAAACAGTTGGCCGGTCCGGGCTTCATGTTGCTGGGCACGCTGGATCTGCTCACGCAAGGCAGCGATGTTCATGGCGACTCCTGAGGCATAGGCCTGGGTATTTTCTAATGATCAAATGCAAGAAACGGCCTGCCCTCTTCAGACCGTCTTTGCGGCTTCTGGCCTGCAAATACTGGGTCGAACAAAGTTTGACGAATTTTCCTACCTGTATGGGATGACATACATTAGCTCGGTTGACACATTGGCTAAGACCGATTTGTCATAACAGATTCTTTTTTATATGGCTGGGTGGTCAAAAAAGAGCCGGCCGGTCACGCTTTTGCTCTTGCGCCACTGAGCCGATGCGGCTTGGCGAGCTGATACGCCTGTCTATACTGCTGAGCAGGAAGCAGCTGATGGCCTTCAAGGCCCGAGTCAGCCGTCCGCAAGCCGCTCCCTCGAGCGCAGGCTTTCGCTGCCTGCGCAGGCTCATGAGTCTGGGGGGTAAACCCGAATGAGGCGTCAGCCCGGGATAGGCGTATTGGCGGTGCTGTGGGCGAGCGGCGGCCCGGTGCAGGCGGCCTGGACCCTGAACATGACACCCGGTGTCACCGAGGTCAGCCAGGCGGTGCATGGCCTGCACATGACCATCTTCTGGATCTGCGTGGTCATAGGTCTCGTGGTGTTTGCCGCCATGGCCTGGAGCATGTTTGCCCATCACCGCTCGCGCCATGCGCAGCCTGCCAGCTTTCATGAAAACACCCGCATCGAAATTCTCTGGACCGTGGTGCCCTTGCTGATTCTGGTAGGCATGGCCGTTCCGGCCACCCGCACGCTGATCCATATGTATGACACGCGTGAATCGCAGGTCGATGTGCAGATCACCGGCTACCAATGGAAATGGCATTACCGTTACCTGGGTCAGGACGTCGAGTTCTTCAGCAACCTCGCCACCCCGACCGAGCAGGTCCATAACCGCGACGACAAGGGTGAGCATTACCTGCTGGAGGTCGACCAGCCACTGGTGCTGCCGGTGGGCGAGAAAATCCGTTTTCTGGTGACTGGCGCCGACGTGATTCATTCCTGGTGGGTGCCGGCCTTTGCGGTCAAGCGCGACGCCATTCCGGGGTTCGTCAACGAAGCCTGGACGCGCATCGACACGCCGGGCATCTACCGTGGCCAGTGCACCGAACTGTGCGGCAAGGACCACGGCTTCATGCCGGTGGTGGTCGATGCACGGCCTCAGGCCGAGTACCAGGCCTGGCTGAACGAGCGCAAGCAGGAAAGCGCCCGGCTCAAGGAGTTGACCCGCAAGGCGTGGACCCGGGAAGAGCTGATCGCGCAGGGTGAAAAGGTCTATCGCAGTACCTGTGTGGCCTGTCACCAGGCCGAGGGTCAGGGCCTGCCGCCGATGTTTCCGGCGCTCAAGGGCTCGAAGGTCGCCACCGGCCCGATCAAGGCGCACCTCGACATCGTGTTCAACGGCAAGCCGGGCACCGCCATGGCGGCGTTCGGCAAGCAATTGAGCGAAGTCGACATCGCCGCGGTGGTGACCTACGAACGCAACGTCTGGGGCAACAACAAGGGCGACATGCTCCTGCCCAAGGATGTAGCGACCTACAAGCAGGCCCAGAAATGACACACACCAGACCGTGCAGGAAATCCCCCGTCGCCTTGGTGCCACGCTGTCGCGCAGCCAGCATCAGGCTGTGGCACAGGCCCGCACTTCGCGACCGTTGGTCGCTCCTACGGGGTTGGCGGCATGCCCCGAATCCGCTTGTGTGGGAGGCGGCTTGCCGGCGATGGCTGCCGTGCAGGCCCRCACGATGGCGCGGTCTTGCGGGCCTTTCGCGACCGTTGGTCGCTCCTACGGGRTKGRCGGCATGCCYCGAATCCGCTTGTGTGGGAGGCGGCTTGCCGGCGATGGCTGCCGTGCAGGCCCACACGATGGCGCGGTCTTGCGGGCCTTTCGCGACCGTTGGTCGCTCCTACGGGATGGACGGTCTGCCCTGAAATCGGACTCGGCCCACTTTCCGTGGCAAGCGCCCACACTCATCGCGTGTTGACCAGAGGACGCCCCTGATGAGCACCGTCATCGAAGACATCGACCACGATCACGCCCATGGCCCGGCCAAGGGTCTGATGCGCTGGGTGCTGACCACCAACCACAAGGACATCGGCACGCTGTACCTGCTGTTCAGCTTCAGCATGTTCCTGCTCGGCGGCACCTTCGCCATGGTGATCCGCGCCGAACTGTTCCAGCCGGGCCTGCAGATCGTGCAGCCGGAATTCTTCAACCAGATGACCACCCTGCACGGCCTGATCATGGTCTTCGGTGCGGTCATGCCGGCCTTTGTCGGGCTGGCCAACTGGATGATCCCGCTGATGATCGGCGCCCCCGACATGGCCCTGCCGCGCATGAACAACTTCAGTTTCTGGATTTTGCCAGCCGCCTTCCTGATGCTGGTCTCGACCCTGTTCATGCCCGGCGGCGGGCCCAACTTCGGCTGGACCTTCTATGCGCCGCTGTCGACCACCTACGCGCCGCAAAGCGTGACCTTCTTTATTTTCGCCATCCACATGCTGGGCATCAGTTCGATCATGGGGGCGATCAATGTCATCGCCACCATTCTCAACCTGCGCGCCCCGGGCATGACCCTGATGAAGATGCCGCTGTTCGTCTGGACCTGGCTGATCACCGCCTTCCTGCTGATCGCGGTGATGCCGGTGCTGGCCGGCTGCGTGACCATGATGCTGCTGGACATCCACTTCGGCACCAGCTTCTTCGATGCCGGCGGCGGCGGCGACCCGCTGTTGTTCCAGCACGTGTTCTGGTTCTTCGGCCACCCGGAGGTGTACATCATGATCCTGCCGGCCTTTGGCGCGATCAGCTCGATCATCCCGGCGTTCTCGCGCAAGCCGTTGTTCGGCTATGCCTCGATGGTCTACGCCACGGCGGCCATCGCCCTGCTGTCGTTCCTGGTGTGGGCGCACCACATGTTCGTGGTTGGCATCCCGCTGATCGGCGAGCTGTTCTTCATGTACGCCACCATGCTGATCGCGGTGCCCACCGGGGTGAAGGTGTTCAACTGGGTCAGCACGATGTGGCGCGGCTCGCTGACCTTCGAGACACCGATGCTGTTTGCCGTGGCGTTCGTGATCCTGTTCACCATCGGCGGCTTCTCGGGGCTGATGCTGGCCATCGCGCCTTCGGACTTCCAGTACCAGGACACCTATTTTGTGGTCGCGCACTTTCACTACGTGCTGGTGCCGGGGGCGATCTTCGGCATCTATGCCTCGGCCTATTACTGGCTGCCCAAGTGGACCGGGCACCTGTATGACGAAACCCTGGGCAAGCTGCATTTCTGGCTGTCGTTCGTGGGCATGAACCTGGCGTTCTTTCCCATGCACTTCATTGGTCTTGCCGGCATGCCGCGCCGGGTGCCGGACTACAACCTGCAGTTTGCCGACTTCAACATGGTGTCCTCGATCGGGGCCTTCACCTTCGGGGTCACTCAGTTGTTGTTCCTGTTCATTGTCATCAAGACCATCCGGGGCGGTGCACCGGCCCCGGCCAAACCCTGGGATGGCGCTGAAGGGCTGGAATGGAGCGTGCCGTCGCCGGCGCCCTATCACACGTTCAGCACCCCGCCGGTGATCAAGTGATGCGCCGGCCAGCAGCGGTGAACCGCGTGGTCATCCGGCTCGTGATGGTCGTGGTGGCGATGTTCGGCTTCGGCTTTGCCCTGGTGCCGTTGTACGAGGTCATGTGCCAGGCCTTCGGCATCAACGGCAAGACCGGTGGGCAGTACCGCGGCGAACAGGTGGTCGACGAGGCGCGCGAAGTGCGGGTGCAGTTCGTCACCAGCAACGCGGCCGGCATGAGCTGGGCGTTCTACCCCGGCAGCAGCGAACTGCGGGTGCACCCGGGGGCGGTCAACGAGATGCTGTTTGTCGCGCACAACCCCACCGGACAGACCATGACCGCCCAGGCCGTGCCCAGCGTGGCACCGGGCACGGCAGCAGCCTGGTTCCACAAGATCGAATGCTTCTGCTTTACCCAACAGGTGTTGCAACCGGGCGAGCGTATCGAAATGCCGGTGCGTTTCATTGTCGACCGCCAGTTGCCGGCCGAGATCAAGCAACTGACCCTGGCCTACACCCTGTTCGACATCACCCAACGCCGGCCCAAGGCAGCACGGGTCGAGACCCTCGCCGCCGGCAACGGCCCGACGGAGGCGCCATGAGCACTGATCATTACTACGTCCCGGCCCAGAGCAAATGGCCCATCGTCGGCACGCTGGCGCTGTTAGTGTCCATGTTCGGCCTGGCCACCTGGTTCAACGACCTCAAGACCGGGCACGCCGGTTCCTACGGGCCCTGGCTGGTGCTGGCCGGCGCCCTGCTGGTGGCCTGGATGATGGCCGGCTGGTTCGGTGCGGTGGTGCGCGAGAGCCGCGCCGGGCTGTACAGCGCCCAGCTGGATCGTTCGTTTCGCTGGGGCATGGGCTGGTTCATCTTTTCCGAGGTGATGTTCTTTGCCGCCCTCTTCGGCATGCTGTTCTATATCCGCTACTGGACCGGTCCCTGGCTGGGCGGCGAAGGCAGCAACGGCATTTCCAACATGCTCTGGCCGGAGTTTCGCTACCAGTGGCCGCTGCTCGACAACCCCGACCCCAAGCGCTACCCGGCGCCGGCCGGCACCATCGACCCCTGGACCCTGCCGCTGATCAACACCGTGCTGCTGGTGACCTCCAGCGTCACCCTGGCCCTGGCGCACCACGCCTTGAAGCACGACCGGCGCCGGGCGCTCAAGCGGTGGCTGGCCACCACCGTGCTGCTGGGCGCGGCCTTTCTGGCCCTGCAAATCACCGAATACCTGCACGCCTACCACGAGCTGGGGCTGACCCTGGGGTCAGGCATCTACGGTGCGACGTTTTTCATGCTCACCGGCTTTCATGGCCTGCATGTCACCATCGGCGCGCTGATTCTGCTGGTGGTGTTGTTGCGCATCCTGCGCGGGCATTTCGATGCCCGGCATCAGTTTGGTTTTGAAGCGGCGAGCTGGTACTGGCACTTCGTCGATGTGGTATGGATCGGCCTGTTTGTCTTTGTCTATGTGATCTGACTGTAGGACGTGTAGGACCGACTTCAGTCGGGAAATCGGCACCACCGCGGCGCGCTTTTCGCGGCTAAAGCGGATCGCCGCCCGGCCGCTCCTACGGTCGGGAAGCCGGCACTCTCAAGGGATTGGACGCAACATGAAACGCTTCACGCTGCACCCGCTGCCTACCGTGCTGCTGGTGTTGGTGCTGCCGGTACTGCTGTTGCTCGGGCTGTGGCAGTTGCACCGGGCGCAGGACAAATACAACCTGCTGACCTTGCAGGCCGAGCAGCAGGTCATGGCCCCCCGTGCGCTGGATGAGCTGTTGCCCGTGGCTGACCCGGCCTGGCGACGGGTGCGGTTGCAAGGGTTCCTGGATGCCGAACACACGCTGTTGCTGGACAACAGCAGCCGCGATGGCCGGGCCGGCGTCGAACTGCTGCAACCGTTGCAGGATCAGCTCAGCGGCCTTTGGGTGCTGCTCAACCGCGGCTGGTTGCCCTGGCCGGATCGGCGTGAGCCACCGGTGTTCACCACCCCCGACACGCGTCTGGATGTTGAGGCCTGGATTTACGTGCCCCCCGGCCCTGGCTTTCATCTGCAAGCCGACGTGCCTTCTGCGTACTGGCCGCAACTGGTCACCCAGGTCGAGCCTGCGCAGCTCTGGCGTGAACTGGGGCGCGCCGGCTATGCCCATCAATTGCGCCTGCTGCCGGGGCCGGCGGCCTATCGGGTCGACTGGCCGGTGGTGAACATGGCACCGGCCACGCATCGCGGCTATGCCGTGCAGTGGTTCAGCCTGGCCGCCGCCTTGCTGGTGCTCTATGTGTACCTGGGCTTCCATGTGCCAACGGGGCGACGGGCATGAGTGCCGTGTTGCCGCCGCGTACCCGACGCCTGGGGCGTGTGCAACTGGTGCTGCTGGTGGCCGGGTGCATCCTGCCGATGATCCTGGCGACCAGCATGTACCGCTGGCAATTCTGGGTGCCGGACAGCCGTACCTGGCACGGTGAGCTGATCGCCAATGGCCAGGGCCGCCTTGAGCTGGGCGTGGCAACCACCGATGCGCGCTGGCAGCTGCTGGTGACCGACAGCGGGTCGTGTGCCAGTGCATGCCGGCAACTGGTGTACCTGGCCAGGCAGGTCAATGTCGGGCTGGGCCGTGAGGCCAGCCGGGCCAGCCATGCCCTGGCCAGTGCCACGCCGCCCGACAGCGACTATGCCGCGACCCTGGCGAGCGAGTACCCGCAGTTGCAGCGCTACCCGCTCGACCTGCAGCGCTATCGGCCTGTTGCACCGGCCACTGCACCTGCCTGGCTGTGGATCGTCGACCCGCACGGCAATCTGGTGCTGCGTTATGGCGCAGGCGTCAGCGGCCAGGATGTGCTGCGCGACCTGAGGCACTTGCTCAAGCTGTCGAAGATCGGTTGAAAGGAGGCTGCCATGCGCCGCTACGGTTATCGCCTGGCCCTGTTTGCCACCGTCCTGGCGCTGCTGGTGGTGCTGCTCGGCGCCTGGACCCGGCTGACCCATGCCGGGCTCGGCTGCCCGGACTGGCCGGGCTGCTATGGCTTGCTTACCGTGCCCACCGGCGAGGTACAGAGGGCCCAGGCTGCGCTGGATTTTCCTCATGCGCCGTTGCACCCGGACAAGGGCTGGAACGAGATGATCCATCGCTATGGCGCCGGGCTGCTGGGCCTGATCATCAGCGTCCTGGCCTGGCAGGCCTGGTGCCAGCGCCATCAGGCCCGGCAACCGTTGGTGCTGGCGCTGCTGTTAGTGGCGCTGGTGTGTGCCCAGGCGTTGTTCGGCATGTGGACCGTGACCCTCAGGCTCTGGCCACCGGTGGTCACCGTGCACCTCTTGGGCGGGCTGGCAACCCTGAGCCTGCTGCTGGTGCTGACCTTGCGCCTGAGCGGCACGGCACCACCCTCCGTCTGCCCGACAGTCACCGTACGGCGCCTGGCATGGCTGGCCCTGGCCTTTGTGGTGGGGCAGATCGTGCTTGGTGGCTGGGTCAGCACCCATTACGCGGCGATGGCCTGCCCGGACTTGCCGACCTGTCAGGGCCAATGGTGGCCGGCCACCGACTTTGCCAGCGCCTTTCTCTGGCACCCGCCGATCGGCCCCGATTACCTGGGTGGCCTGCACGGCAGCGAAGCCCGCACCGCCATTCATATGGCTCATCGCCTGGGCGCGCTGCTGGTGAGCCTGGTGGTGCTTGCGCTGTGTTGGCAACTCAAGCGCGCCGGCTGGTATCGGCTGGCGCTGCTACTGGGTGCCGCTTTGCTGCTGCAAGTGGCGCTGGGGCTGGGCAACGTGCTGGCACAAGTGCCGCCCTGGCTGGCGCTGGCCCACAGTGCGGGCGCGGCGCTGCTGTTGCAGGTCATGACCCTGGTGCATTACCGCCTGTGGCAGGCCGGTCATGTCACACGGGGCGGTATTTGTTAGGCTTGCCCTTCTCGCCGGCCGAGCGTAGGCACCTGAGCCGCTCAGCCGTTCAGCGCACTGCATGGACCCGATGATGACCCGCACCCAGAAAACCGCCTTTATCCTTGTGGCCATTGTGGCCGTGATTCTTGGCCTGACCGTGCAGCGCGTGCTGTCGGGCCGCAGCGGCGCCGACCAGGCCGCGCTGGTGGACGCCGGCATTATCCTGCTGCCGCAGGCCCGCACCGTTCCCGACCTGAAAATGACCGACCAGAACGGCGAGCCGGTGGCGGTCGATCAACTGAAGGACAAATGGACGCTGGTGTTTCTGGGCTACACCTATTGCCCGGACATCTGCCCCGCCACCCTGGCCCAGCTGCGCCAGATCAAGGGCGAACTGCCCAAGGACGTCGCCGGCCGGTTGCGCGTGGTGCTGGTCAGCGTCGACCCGGATCGCGACACGCCCGAGCAGTTGAAAAAGTACCTGGCGTATTTCGACAAGGACTTCATCGGCCTGAACGCGCCGGTCAACCAGTTGAAAACGCTTGCCAATGCCCTGAGCATTCCGTTCATCCCCGCCGACACCCGCAAGCCAGGCTACACCGTGGACCACAGCGGCAACCTGGCCCTGCTGGGACCGGACGGCAAGCAACACGGTTTTATTCGTGCACCGCTGAACGTCAAGAAGCTGAGCGAGCGGCTGCCGGGGTTGTTGGCGTTGTAGGGCTGCGTGTGCTGGTCGGATAGCCGGCAGGGAATTTTTGAACAGAAACTTGATAAAAAGCGCACGCAATGCGAACGTAACGACAAATGTCTTTACAGGAGCCGTGTCCCATGGCCTCGATCAATATCCGTGTCGATGATGATTTGAAAACCCGCGCTTACCGCGAACTGGAGCGCCTGGGAGTAACGCCATCAGAACTCATGCGCCAGGCACTGCAGTACGTTGCCGAGCGTGGCCAGCTTCCCTTTCGACCGGTATTGATGACCGAGGAGGATGAGGCGCTCATGAAAACCGTGCGTGAGCGCCTCGCTTCACCTCAGCGTGTCAAGGTATCGCTGGATGATCTATAGCCTTGAATTTGATCAACGCGCGCTGAAGGAATGGCACAAGCTGGGGGACACAGTCCGACAGCAATTCAAGAAGAAGCTGGCTGAAATCCTGGAGAGCCCGCGCATTGAGGCCAACCGCCTGCGCGAGCTGCCCGATTGCTACAAGATAAAACTGCGCAGCGCGGGTTATCGCTTGATCTACCAAGTGATAGACCGGGAGATCGTGGTGTTCGTGGTGGCTATCGATAAGTGTGAACATGAAGCTGCGTATCGAAAAGCGTCAGAACGAACAAAATGATCCAAGGGCGACTTCACTGAAAAAGTGCCCTCAGGACCCGCCCGGCCGCTCCTGCAAATGATTCTGGCGTGTACCAATCAGAACGCCGGCACGACCGCGCCTTTGTATTTCTCGGCGATGAAGGCTTTGACTTCCGGGCTGTTCAGTGCGGCGGCCAGTTTCTTGATGGCGTCGGCGTCCTTGTTGTCCGGGCGGGCGACCAGGAGGTTGGCGTACGGCGACTCGGCGCCTTCGATGGCCAGGGCGTCCTTGGTCGGGTCCAGCTTGGCGCCCAGCGCGTAGTTGGTGTTGATCAGCGCCAGGTCGACCTGGGTCAGTACGCGCGGCAGGGTGGCGGCTTCCAGCTCACGGAACTTCAGGTTTTTCGGGTTCTCGGCCACATCCTTGGGGGTCGCCAGGATATTGGTCGGGTCCTTGAGGGTGATCAGGCCGGCCTTGGCCAGCAGCAGGAAAGCACGGCCTTCGTTGGTGGCGTCGTTGGGCAGGGCCACGGTGGCGCCGTTGGGCAGGTCGTCGAGCTTCTTGAATTTCTCGGAGTAGGCGCCGAACGGCTCGACGTGCACCTTGGTCACGCTCACCAGGTTGGTGCCCTTGCCCTTGTTGAACTCATCCAGGTACGGCTGGTGCTGGAAGAAGTTGGCGTCCAGGCGCTTTTCGGCCACTTGCACGTTGGGCTGCACGTAATCGGTGAAGACCTTGATCTTCAGGTCCACGCCTTCCTTGGCCAGGGTCGGCTTGAGGAATTCCAGGATCTCGGCCTGCGGAATGGCGGTGGCGGCGATGCTCAGGGTTTCATTGGCCTGGGCAGACAGCGCGGTCATGGCAGCAAATACGGCAACCAGCTTTTTCATGCAACAGCTCCTTGATTGGGCCCGCATCCGGCGGGCTACGACTAACGCAATGCAATTAACGGTGTGAAAAATACGCCACCAGGCGGTCGCCGACGGTTTGCAGGATCTGCACCAGCACCAGCAGCAGTACGACCGTGACGAACATGACATCGTTCTGGAAACGCTGGTAACCGTAGCGGATCGCCAGGTCCCCCAGCCCGCCGGCACCCACGGCGCCGGCCATGGCGGTGAACGACACCAGGGCAATGGCGGTGACGGTGATGGCCGCCAGGATGCCGGGCCGTGCCTCGGGCAGCAGCGCCTTGACCACGATCTGCGTGGTGCTGGCGCCCATGGCCTGGGTGGCCTCGATGATGCCCTTGTCGACCTCGCGCAGCGCGGTCTCGACCAGCCGGGCAAAGAACGGCGTGGCGCCGGCGATCAGCGGCGGCAAGGTGCCGAGGATGCCCAGCGAGGTGCCGGTGATGATCTGCGTCAGCGGCATCATCACGATCAGCAGGATGATGAACGGCAGGGCCCGCAGCATGTTCACGATCAGCCCGACGGTGGCGTACAGCGGCTTGTTCTCCAGCAGCTGGCGCGGCGAGGTGAGAAACATCAGCACGCCCAGCGGCAGGCCCAGCAGCACGGTAAAGCCCAGCGACACGCCCAGCATGATCAGGGTGTCGCCGGTGGCCAGCCAGATTTCATACCAGTCGACGTTGGAAAACAGGTTCACGAAAGCGTCCATCAGCGCAGCACCTCCATATGGACATCAGCGGCGCTGAAGCGGGCGAAGGCGGCGTCCATGTCGCCGCCGGTGATGGCCAGGGTCAACTGGCCGTAAGGTACATCCTTGATGCGGTCGATCCGCCCGGCCAGGATGCTGTAGTCGACGCCGGTCTCGCGCGCCACGGTGCCCAGCAGCGGCGCGTAGGTGGCCTCGCCCTGGAAGGTCAGGCGCACGATGCGGCCCTGCACATGGGCGAAATCTTCGCGCTGCTCGTTCTCGTCGAGGTGCTCGTCTTCCTGCACGAAGCGCTTGGTGGTCGGGTGCTGTGGATGCAGGAACACATCGGCCACCCGGCCCTGCTCGACGATGACGCCGGCGTCCATCACCGCGACCTGGTCGCAGACCCGGCGGATCACGTCCATTTCATGGGTGATCAGCACGATGGTCAGTTTCAGCTCGCGGTTGATCTCGGCCAGCAGTTGCAGCACCTGCGCAGTGGTCTGCGGGTCCAGGGCGCTGGTGGCTTCGTCGCACAACAGAATCTTCGGACGGGTGGCCAGGGCGCGGGCGATGCCGACGCGCTGCTTCTGGCCGCCGGACAATTGCGCCGGGTATTTCTTTGCATGGGCGCTCAGGCCCACGCGCTCGAGCAACTCGGCAACGCGCTGGTCGATCTGCTCGCGCGGCAGGTCGCCGGCCAGCGTCAGCGGCATGGCGACGTTGTCGGCCACAGTGCGCGAAGACAATAGGTTGAAGTGCTGGAAGATCATCCCGACCTGGCGGCGAAAGCGCCGCAGGCCATTGGCGTCCAGCGCGGTCACGTCTTCACCGTCGACGGTGATACGCCCGCCGCTGGGATTTTCCAGGCGGTTGATCAGGCGCAACAGGGTGCTTTTACCGGCACCGGAGTGGCCGATCAGGCCATACACCTGGCCGGCCTCGATGCGCAGGCGGGTGGGGTGCAGGGCTGGGATGTCCTTACCGGCGACCCGGTAGGTTTTCTGGACGTCAAGAAACTCGATCACTAACCAAACCTTTTAGGGCGAACCTTGTGGGTGCGTGTACAGGGGGCGCATGGGCGACGATCCGCTCTGGCCGCCATACTGTTCGTTCAAGGCACTGCGGGATTCGCGGGAGGCCGCTCTCTGGCGATAGCTGCGGCAAACGCTCAGCAGATGGGCCGGTTTTACTGGCCCTGCCGCGGGCAGAGCCCCCTCCCACAAAGACCGTATGTTCTCGGTCAAACAGTATCTATCGAGCGGTAATCCGCTTTGGCTGCCAATGGCAGCACCACGCTGCCGTGCCCGGCCGGATAAGCCGGGCGCGCATTTTAGCCTGTCCGCGCCGTGCGGCTTAGCATTTATTTCCAGTACAAGCTGCTCAATGGCTATAACGCGACCGGTGGGAATATCCACAGTGAAATTCAGTGAACGGCTTTGTTTGCTCCCGGTCACTCCTTGTACACCGTGATTCATACCTCGCTGACAGGGCCGCCATGTGACGGGTTCTGCGCGACTGACGCCACGATCGAGGAGCTGTATCGATGAGCAACAAGACCCAGAACCCCGTCACCCCGACGCCTGCCAGCGAACTGGCCGGTACCGACACGCTTGACCGGGGTAACCGCAACGCCAAGCTCGACAGCCTGGAGGCCGTGCGTTCCGACGCCACCGGCCAGGCGCTGCGCACCAACCAAGGTGTGAAGATCGCCGACAACCAGAACACCCTCAAGGCCGGCAGCCGGGGTCCGTCGCTGCTGGAAGATTTCATCATGCGCGAAAAGATCACGCATTTTGACCACGAACGCATTCCAGAGCGCATCGTCCATGCCCGTGGCACCGGCGCGCACGGTTACTTCCAGACTTACGAGAACCACAGCGCGCTGAGCAAGGCCGGCTTTCTGCGCGACCCGGGCAAAAAGACCCCGGTGTTCGTGCGCTTCTCCACCGTGCAGGGCCCGCGTGGTTCGGGCGACACTGTGCGCGATGTACGTGGCTTTGCCGTGAAGTTCTACACCGACGAAGGCAATTTCGACCTGGTGGGCAACAACATGCCGGTGTTCTTCATCCAGGACGCCATCAAGTTCCCGGACTTCGTGCATGCGGTCAAACCCGAGCCGCACAATGAGATTCCTACCGGCGGCTCGGCCCACGACACCTTCTGGGATTTCGTCTCGCTGGTGCCGGAGTCGGCGCACATGGTGATCTGGGCCATGTCCGATCGCGCCATCCCGAAAAGCCTGCGCAGCATGCAAGGTTTTGGCGTGCACACCTTTCGCCTGATCAACACCGAAGGCAAGGCCAGCTTCGTCAAGTTCCACTGGAAGCCCAGGTTCGGCGTGTGTTCGCTGGTCTGGGACGAAGCGCAGAAGCTGGCGGGCAAGGACACCGATTTCCACCGCCGTGACCTCTGGGAGTCCATCGAAATGGGCGACTACCCCGAATGGGAACTGGGCGTGCAAATTGTTGCCGAGGAAGACGAGCACAAATTCGACTTCGACCTGCTCGACCCGACCAAGATCATCCCTGAAGAACTGGTGCCGGTGACGCCGCTGGGCAAGATGGTCCTGGACCGCAACCCGGACAACTTCTTTGCCGAAGTCGAGCAGGTTGCCTTCTGCCCGGGCCATATCGTGCCCGGCATCGACTTCTCCAACGACCCGCTGCTGCAGGGCCGGCTGTTTTCCTACACCGACACGCAGATCAGCCGCCTGGGCGGGCCGAACTTCCATGAAGTGCCGATCAACCGTCCGGTGGCGCCGAACCACAACAACCAGCGCGACGCCCAGCACCGCAGCACCATCCATAAGGGTCGTGCGGCCTACGAGCCGAATTCCATCGACGGTGGCTGGCCGAAGGAGACTCCGGCCGGTCCTCAGGATGGCGGCTTCGAGAGCTATCAGGAACGCATCGAGGCGCACAAGGTGCGCGAGCGCAGCGAGTCGTTCGGCGATCATTTCTCGCAGGCCACGCTGTTCTTCAACAGCATGAGCGAGCACGAAAAAGAGCACATCATCGCCGCCTACAGCTTCGAGTTGGGCAAGGTCGAGCGCGAGCACATCCGTGCACGCCAGGTGAACGAGATCCTGGCCAATATCGACCTGACCCTGGCTGCCCGCGTGGCCGCCAACCTGGGCCTGCCGGCGCCTAAGGCCGGCACGGTCGCGGTGGTCAAGACTTCGCTGAAGGAATCCCCGGCCCTGAGCCAGGCCAATCTGTTGCCGGGCGATATTGTCTCGCGCAAGGTGGCGGTGCTGGTGGCCAACGGGGTCGACGGCAAGGCGGTCGAAGCCATCAAGGCCGCGCTGATGGCCAAGGGCGCGCACGCCAAGGTGCTGGGGCCGACCTCGGCACCGGTGACCACCGCCGATGGCCAGACCCTGCCAGTGGATGCGTCAGCCGAGGGCTTGCCGTCGGTGGCCTTCGATGCGGTGTTCGTGCCCGGTGGCGCCGAGTCGGTGAAAGCGCTGAGCACTGACGGCGTGGCTTTGCACTACCTGCTCGAAGCCTACAAGCACCTCAAGGCCATTGCCGTGGCGGGTGAAGCCAAGGAGCTGCTGACCCAGCTGCGTCTGGAGGAAGACGCCGGGCTGCTGGTGGTGTCCGATGCCGCGTCGACCGAAGCGTTCCTGAACGCCATTGCGCAACACCGGGTCTGGGCGCGCGAGCCCAAGGCCAAGGCTGTGCCGGCATAATTGAGTCGCGCGCCTGGGTGAACGCTGTTGAAGGGCGTCCCCAGGCGACGGGGCCAGACTGGCACGTCCGCTTGGTCGAGCGGCTTGTTCAGAGGCGCGCAGGCGTCAGGACAATCCGGGCCGGCTGGTGGCGGTCGATCTGCCGATGCAGGTCGAGCTCGAAATTCGGATTGATCCGGGTCACCCGTTTGCCCAGCAGGTTCGCCAGCCACGGGTAGTCGGCCGTGCGTGGCACTTCGATCAGCACATCGCAATTGAAGTTGACGATGTCGCTGGCAATCGCGTCCAGTTGCTTGCGCATCCGGGCGATGTCCGTGGTGTTCAACTCGATGACCGTGCTCGGTGCGTCCAGGTCGACCAGCCGGGCAACGCGCCGTGCCTCGGCGGCGCGCAGCTCGGCCTCGGCTTTTTCCAACTCAGCCTTGCGCGCCTGCGCGATGGCGCCGTTGACGCCGCTGGTCAGGGCCGGTGCCGTTGGCATCAGCGCCCGGGCACGGCTCAGGGCGGTGGTGGCGGCATTCACATCACCCTTTTGCAGACCGATCTGGCTGCGGCTCAGGTAGGCCTCGGCCAGTTGGCGTTGCAGTTGCTCCAGGCGCGGATCGTTCGGTGTGGCGGCTTGCAGCGCCGTCAACTGGTCTTCGGCCGTGGCCAGTTCGTTGCCGGCAATGCTCTGCTCCAGCTGGACGAAGCTGTCCGTCTGCTGCGCCGCAGGGGCGCCGGCGTCTGCCGGTGGCATGCTTTGGCAAGCACCCAGCAGCACGGAAAATGCGACTAGCAGCAGATGACGGGAGGTGGGCAGCTTCATTCCTGCGATTCTCTTGATTGCGCAAAAAACGAGCAAGTCTACACCGACCGCCGGGGGAGAACAAAACTGAGCAGAAACAGGGCCGCTGCCGCGACCACGATCGAGGGACCGGCCGGGGTGTCCTTGAGCCAGGAAAGCGCCAGCCCGGCGCACACCGCGACCACCCCCAGCACACTGGCGCCCAGGGCCATCTGCTCCGGCGAGCGGGCATGACGCTGGGCGGCGGCGGCCGGAATGATCAGCAGCGAGGTGATCAACAGCACCCCGACGATCTTCATCGCCACGGCAATCACCACGGCCATCAACAGCATCATGGTCAGGCGCAGGGTCAGCACCGGCAGGCCTTCGACCCGGGCCAGTTCCTCGTGCACGGTCACGGCCAGCAACGGTCGCCACAGCGCGATGATCAACGCCAGCACCAGCGCACTGCCGCCCAGGATCCACGCCAGATCGGTCGGGCTGATCGCCAGCAGGTCGCCGAACAGGTAGGCCATCAGATCAATGCGCACCTCATGCATGAAGCTCAGCACCACCAGCCCCAGTGACAGGGTGCTGGGCGCCAGGATGCCCAGTAACGTATCGCTGGCCAGCGGCTGGCGCTGTTGCAGGGTCACCAGCAGGATGGCCAGCAGCAGGCAGCCGACGGTCACGGCCAGCGTGGGGCTGATGTCGAGCAGAAAGCCCAGCGCCACCCCGAGCAGGGCGGCATGCGACAAGGTGTCGCCAAAATAAGCCATGCGCCGCCACACCACGAAAGAACCCAGGGGACCTGCAACCAGGGCCAGGGCAATGCCGGCGAGCAAGGCGTACATAAGAAAATCAGCCATGCTTGCAGCCGTCTCCATGAACGTGTGGAACGTGGGGTTTGAAACGCGGGGCGCCTGCTGCCGCCTCGTCGACCACCTCGCCATGCAGGTCGTGGGCATGGTCGTGGTGGTGGTGATAGATCGCCAGGCTCGGGGCGTTGTGGCCGAACAGCTCGACGAACGCCGGATCATGGCTGACTTGCTCGGGGTGTCCGGAGCAGCACACATGGCGGTTCAGGCACACCACCTGGTCGGTGGTGCTCATCACCAGGTGCAGGTCATGCGAGACCATCAGCACGCCACAGCCATGGCGGTCGCGCAGGCGGGTGATCAGGCTGTACAGCTCGGCTTGCCCGGCGACATCCACGCCTTGCACCGGCTCGTCGAGCACCAGCAGTTCCGGCTCGCGCAGCAGCGCCCGGGCCAGCAGCACGCGCTGCATCTCACCCCCGGAAATGCCCTGCAACGGGCTGTCGATGACTTTGCCGGCGCCGACTTCTTCCAGTGCGGCCATGGCCTTGGCGCGGTCGACGCCCGGCACCAGGCGCAGGAAGCGCAGCACCGACAGCGGCAGGGTCTGGTCGACGTGCAGTTTTTGCGGCATGTAGCCCACGCGCAGTTTCGGCTTGCGCCAGACGCTGCCGGAGGTGGGCTTCAGCAGGCCGAGCACGGCCCGCACCAGCGTGGTCTTGCCGGCGCCGTTGGGGCCGATCAGGGTGACGATCTCGCCGGGGCTGACGCTCAGCGCGATGTTGTCCAGCACGCTCTGCCCGGAGAGGGTGACCGCCACCTGTTCCAGGCGGATCAGGGGTGTGCTCATCAGGCCACCTTGCACCCGGCGCACACGCCGACGATCTCGATGGTCTGGCCTTCGACCGCAAAGCCCACTTCGGTGGCGGCATTGACCACCGCGTCACTGATGGCCGGGTGTTGCAGCTCGATGGCGGCATGGCACTGGCGGCAGATCAGGAACTGGCCCTGGTGTGCGTGGGTCGGGTGGTTGCAGCCGGTAAAGGCGTTGAGTGAAGAGATGCGGTGCACCAGGCCATGCTCAAGCAGGAAATCCAGTGCCCGGTAAACGGTCGGCGGTGCGGCGCGGCGGCCGTCTTCTTCGCTGAGCACGCCCAGAATGTCATAGGCGCCCAGCGGCTTGTGGCTTTGCCAGACCAGTTCCAGCACGCGACGGCGCAGAGCGGTCAGGCGCAGGCCCTTGCCGGCGCACAGTGTATCGGCCACGGTCAGGGCGTCGTGCACGCAATGGGAGTGATCGTGAGGGCGACTGGCCAGGGGAGTAATAGGCATGGGCGGCGACGATATTGGCTGGAGACGTTATTATGTTACCTGTTCCTGCCCGATATGAGTGTTTCTCGTGCGCCGACTTTTTACGTTTTTACTATTGGCTGCCGGCGTCTCGGCCGCTGCCACCGTCCAGGCCGACGTCAAGGTCCTGACCAGCATCAAGCCGCTGCAACTGATTGCCGCGGCGGTTCAGGACGGTATCGGCCAGCCCGATGTGCTGTTGCCGCCCGGTGCGTCGCCGCATCACTACGCCCTGCGTCCATCCGACGTACGGCGGGTGGGCGAAGTCGATCTGCTGTACTGGATCGGCCCGGACATGGAAGGCTTTTTGCCGCGTGTACTGGGCAGTCGCAGCCTGCCCACCGTGGCGGTGCAGGATTTGCCCGGCATGAAGCTGAGGCATTTTGCCGCCGACCAGACCTCGCATGCCGATCATGACCATGAGCATGACGACCACGATCACCAGGACCCGGGCTATGAGGAGCACGACCACGATCATCGTCCCGGCAGCCTGGATTCGCACCTGTGGCTGTCGACGGTCAACGCGCGGGTGATCGCCGCGAAGATGGCCACCGACCTGAGTGCCGCCGACCCGGCCAATGCCGTCCGCTATGCCAGCAATGCCAAAGCCTTCGAGCAGCGCCTCGATGCGCTGGATACACGCATCAAGGCGCGGGTCAGCGGTGTAGGCGACAAGCCGTGGTTCGTGTTTCACGAAGCCTATGACTATTTTGAACAGGCCTACGGCCTCAAGCACACCGGGGTGTTCAGTGTCGCAAGCGAAGTGCAGCCAGGCGCGAAGCATGTCGCCGCGATGCGTGAGCGCCTGAAAGAGGCGGGCGCAACGTGCGTGTTCAGCGAACCGCCGCTGCGCCCGAAACTGGCCGAGACCCTGACCGCCGGGCTGCCGGTCAAACTGGCCGAACTCGACGCGCTGGGCGGCTACACCGAGGCCACCGCCCAGGGCTATGAGCAGTTGCTGGAAAAAATCGGCAACGACCTGGCCGGCTGCCTGGAAAGCCTTTAGTACTCACATGCCCTTTTCGCGACGGTGATCGCTCCCACAGCGTCAAGCCCCACAGCCAGGCGCCATACGACCTCGTAGGAGCGACCAACGGTCGCGAATGCAGTCTGACAGGCAAAAAAAGCGGTTGAACGTACCTGCCTTTTCGCGACCGTGGGTCGCTCTCACAGGGTCACGTCCTGCAGCCAGTACCGGTTACAGCGCCATCGGCAACGCGAGGCTCACGTCCTGGCGCTGTTGCAGGCGTTGTTCGAATTCGGCCGGGTCGTGGATCAGCACGTCCTGCCCGGCAAAGGTCTCGGCGGCGATCAGGCGTGACAGCCAGAAGCGCACGCAGGCAATGCGCAGCATCACCGGCCATAGCTGCGCTTCGGCGGTGGTGAACGGTCGACGCGCCGCGTAGGCCCCCAGGAAGGCCCGGGCGCGGGGCAGGTCCAGTTGGCCGTCAGCATGCGAACACCAGTCGTTCAGGGCAATGGCCAGGTCATACAGCATCGGCCCCGAGCAGGCATTGTAGAAGTCGATCACCCCGGTCAGGTGCGTGCCTTCGAACAGCGCGTTGTCGCGGAACAGGTCGGCATGCAGGTTGGCGCGTGGCAGCGCCAGGATCGCGGCAAAGTGTGTTTCGATCTCTTGCAGCGTGGCGTCCAGCAAGGCGGCCTGCGGCGCGCCCAGGTGCGAAAGAAAGTTGCGTCCCTCGCTGAGCATCCACTCCAGGCCCCGGTCGGTCTTGCGTTCCAGCACCTTGTCGCGGGTGGCCAGGTGCAGGCCGGCCTGCAGCTCGCCGATGGCGATGCAGTGCTGGGCGTTGGGTTGCTGGATGTGCTTGCCCGACAGGCGTGGCTGCAGTAATGCAGGCTTGCCCTTGAGCTCGCGCAGGGCCGCGCCTTCGGTGGTGCGCAAGGCGTAGGGCACCGGCAGGTCGGCGTCATGCAGCACATCGAGCAGGTCGATGAAGAACGGCATTTCCTGCACCGGCCCGCGCTCGACCAGGGTCAGGACGAACTCGCCCTGCTCCAGGCTGATGAAGTAGTTGGTGTTCTCGCTACCGGCGGCGATGCCCTGATAGTCAAGCAGGCGACCAAGCCCGTAAGCCGAAAGAAAGGTTTCCAGCTCGGGCCGGGTCAGGGGGGTAAAGACGGACATATCAGCGACTGCCAGCTCAAATAATGAATGTAAGGGTTACCAGCTGAATATTTCCCACTGCGGGATCAGCATGTCCGGTTGGTCCGAACGAATGAAGTTGGGACTGGTGCCATCGGCACGGACCAGAAAATACGGCTTGCCGTGCTTGGGTGTGATCTTGACCGCATACAGAAAACCATTCTGGCGATACTCCTGAATGGTCCGGTCACCCTCGGTTCGGATCGTCACTTCCGGGTCGGCGGACGGTGCTTCCTCTGCCGCCATCGCCATCAAGGGCGCGCTCAGCAGTACGCAGGTCACGAACAGGCGATTGAGCGTGCGCATGATAACCTTGTCCTTTTGTTGTCTACGGTCCACGCATTCTAGCGCCGACCCCGCCGAAAAGGTTGATTCTGCTCATGAGCCAAGCACCCCTCGTCCTGGTGGACGGTTCGTCCTACCTGTACCGCGCCTTTCACGCCCTGCCGCCACTGACCACCTCCAAGGGCTTGCCCACCGGGGCGGTCAAGGGTGTGCTGAACATGCTCAAGAGCCTGCGCAAGCAGTACCCGGGCAGTCCGTTCGCGGTGGTGTTCGACGCCAAGGGCGGGACCTTTCGCGACGAGCTGTTTGCCGACTACAAGGCCAACCGGCCGAGCATGCCTGATGACCTGCGGGTGCAGGTCGACCTGTTGCACGCCTGCGTAAAGGCCCTGAGCTACCCGTTGCTGTGCGTCGAAGGGGTCGAGGCCGACGACGTGATCGGCACCCTGGCGCGTAGCAGCGCCGCCGCCCAGCGCCCGGTGATCATCTCGACCGGCGACAAGGACATGGCGCAGCTGGTCGACGGCCACATTACGCTGGTGAACACCATGACCGGTAGCGTGCTGGACGTGGCTGGCGTGAAAGAGAAATTCGGCGTCGGTCCCGAGCACATCATCGATTTCCTGGCGCTGATGGGCGACAAGGTCGACAACATTCCCGGCGTGCCGGGCGTGGGTGAGAAGACCGCCACTGCCCTGCTGACAGGCATCGGCGGCGGGCTGGCCGAGCTGTATGCCGACCTCGACGCCGTGGCCGCCCTGCCGATCCGCGGCGCCAAGACCCTGGGCGCCAAGCTGGCCGAGCACCGCGACATGGCGTTTCTGTCCCATGAGCTGGCGACCATCAAGATCGACGTGCCACTGGACGTGAAACTCGATGAACTGGTGATCGGCGAGCCGGACCGCGAAAAGCTCATCGAGCTGTACACCGAGCTGGAGTTCAAGAGCTGGATCAACGATGTGGAGCGCGATGCGCGCCGCTCCGGCCAGGAAATCGTCCAGCCCGAGGTGGCGCCCAGCGATCACACCGGCTACGAGACCATCCTCGACCAGGCGCGCTTCGACGCCTGGCTGGAAAAACTGAACAAGGCCGAACTGATCGCCTTCGACACCGAGACCACCGGCCTTGATGCGCAAAAAGCGCAACTGGTCGGCCTGTCGTTTGCGGTCAAGCCCGGTGAAGCGGCCTATATCCCGCTGACCCACTCTTACATGGGCGTGCCCGACCAACTGGACCGCGACACCGTGCTGCGGGCGCTCAAGCCGCTGCTCGAGGACCCGGCCAAGGCCAAGGTCGGGCAGAACGCCAAGTACGACATCAATATCCTCGCCAACTGCGCCATCGGCGGTGACCACGCCAACGGCATCACCGTGCGTGGCGTGGCGTTCGACACCATGCTCGAGTCCTATGTGCTCAACTCGGTGGCCACCGCCCACGACATGGACAGCCTGGCGCTCAAGTACCTGGGCCAGAAGACCATCAGCTTCACCGAGATCGCCGGCAAGGGCAAAAAACAGCTGACCTTCGACCAGATCGCCCTGGAACAGGCCGGCCCCTATGCCGCCGAAGATGCCGACGTGACCCTGCGGCTGCACCAGGTGCTGTCTGAAAAACTCAAGGCCGAAGCCGGCCTGGGCACGGTGTTGAGCGACATCGAGATGCCGCTGGTGCCGGTGCTGGCGCAGATCGAGCGCGAGGGCGCGCGGGTCGACGCCAACCTGCTCGGCGTGCAGAGCGTCGAGCTGGGTAACAAAATGGTCGAGCTGGAGCGCCAGGCCTTCGAGCTGGCCGGCGAGGAATTCAACCTCGGCTCGCCGACCCAACTGGGCAAGATCCTCTACGACAAGCTGCAACTGCCGGTGCTGGGCAAGACGCCGACCGGCAAGCCGTCGACCTCCGAGGAAGTGCTGGTCAAATTGTCCGAGCAGGGCCATGAACTGCCCACGCTGCTGCTGCAGTACCGTTCGATCAGCAAGCTGAAAAGCACCTACACCGACACCCTGCCGGGGCAGATCAACCCGCGCACCGGGCGTGTGCACACCTCCTACAACCAGGCTGGCGCTGCCACCGGGCGTTTCTCGTCCAGCGAACCGAACCTGCAGAACATCCCGGTGCGCACCGCCGAAGGCCGGCGCATTCGCCAGGCCTTCATCGCCTCGCCGGGCTACAAGCTGCTGGCAGCGGACTATTCGCAGATCGAACTGCGGATCATGGCCCACCTGGCCAAGGACGAAGGCTTGCTGCACGCCTTCCAGAACGGCCTGGACGTGCACCGGGCCACTGCCGCCGAGGTCTTCGGTGTCGAGCTGGATCAGGTCACCAACGACCAGCGCCGCAGCGCCAAGGCGATCAACTTCGGTCTGATCTACGGCATGGGCGCCCAGGGCCTGGCGCGGCAGATCGGCGTCGACGGCAAGCAAGCCAAGGCCTACATCGACCGTTACTTCGCCCGCTACCCCGGCGTGCGTGAGTACATGGAGCGCACCCGTGAGCAGGCTGCCGAGAAAGGCTATGTCGAAACCCTGTTCGGTCGACGCCTGTACCTGCCGGATATCAACTCCAACAAGCCACAACTGCGCGCCGGTGCCGAGCGCACGGCGATCAACGCGCCGATGCAGGGCACGGCTGCCGACATCATCAAGAAAGCCATGGTGGCGGTGAACACCTGGCTCAACGAATCAGGCCTGGACGCCCGGGTGATCCTGCAGGTGCACGATGAACTGGTGCTGGAAGTGCGCGAGGATCTGGTCGAGCGCATCAGCGAGGAGATTCGCCCGCACATGAGCGGCGCCGCGCAACTGGACGTGCCGCTGGTGGTGGACGTGGGCGTGGGTGATAACTGGGACGAGGCACACTGATACAGATCAGCCTGCGCGAAGGCGCTCTGCTCGCGACAGGGCCGGTAAAACCTGTGCATCTGTTGCGTGTGTAACACCGTAATCGCCGGCAAGCCGCCTCCCACAGTCTGATGCCAGGCCCGAAATCCGGGGCGACATCCAACGGGTGGGAGGCGGCTTGCCGGCGATGAGGCCAGCAAGGCCCATACACCTGCTGCGCCTGTTACATAGCCATCGCCGGCAAGCCGCCTGCCACAGGTCTTGTGCCTGGCACAAAATCCGGGATTTCATCGAACATTGTGGGAAGGAGCTCTGCTCGCGATGGCGATGAGGCAGGCGATAAAAATGCGGCAGGTTCGCTGCCGCTATCGCCAACAGAGCGGCCTCTCACCATGCCGAGCGGGCAACATGAACATTTGTTCATCTCAGGAACTTAGCGCCCCAGGGCCCGGTCAGAGTTCACGATTGGCTCGCAAGGCCTTTCATGCTCCTATGTTGTGTTAAGTGTTGGCAGATATCCGGACCCCTCCCTGAGGGTCTGGACCTTGAACCCCGAACTTCCCCCTCCCCATACGAAGTCCGGGGTTTTTTTTTGCCTGCGATTTGCCTGCAGATCTATTCGGTGACGGCAACCGGCGCTTTGTCCGGCAGTTCGAGCCAACCGGCCAGCCTGGTATAGGCTTCTTCAAGGCCTGTGCGTTTGGGTGCCGAGAACAGCTGGATGGTCACGCTGTCGCCCCAGCCCTTGCGGATCTGTGCCTGGACCTTGAGCAGGGTGTTCTTGGCCGCGCCGTGGGTCAGCTTGTCGGCCTTGGTCAGCAGGATATGCATCGGCATGCCGCTGGCCACCGACCAGTCGAGCATCATGTTGTCGAAGTCGGTCATCGGGTGGCGCACGTCCATCAGCAGGATCACGCCCTTGAGGCTTTCGCGGCTGCCCAGATAGGCTTCCAGGTGACGCTGCCAGTGTTGCTTGAGCGGGATCGGCACCTTGGCGTAGCCATAACCGGGCAGGTCGACCAGGCGCCGCTCGTCGTCCAGGCGGAAGAAGTTCAGCAACTGGGTGCGCCCCGGCGTTTTCGAGGTGCGGGCCAGGCTGGCGTGGGTCAGGGTGTTCAGGGCGCTGGACTTGCCGGCGTTGGAGCGGCCGGCAAACGCCACTTCGAAGCCCGCATCATCGGGGCACTGGTCGACCTTGGCGGCGCTGAGCATGAACTTGGCTTGCTGGCAGAGGCCGAGGATGGGGTTCTTGAGTTGCATGTGATTTCCGGTAATGGCCCTGCTGCAAGGGGTGCGGCAAGAGGTGTCAGGTGCATTGAAGCGAGAAACGGACGTGTGCACCGCGTGCGCGCAGTTTTTACACATTCCGGTGCGCATTAGACCGCAGTCCGCTTTCAACCTGAAAGGTTTTTGCTGAGCAACCCGCCCAAGGGTGGGGCCGGCCGGCGTAAACATGGCCAAAGACGGCACTGACAGCGCGTGAGCCTGCACTGCCTGACGTTTCACTCTATAGCCGATGTGGATGACCCGATGAACACACTGCTTGCAAGTCTGCTGTTGGCCCTGGGAACCTGCGCCTCGGTGCAGGCGGCAGGCCTGGCGGGCAATGTCGAGGCCGGCCAGGACAAGATAGCCGTCTGCACGGCCTGTCATGGCCCGGACGGCAACAGCCCGCTGGCCAGTTTCCCCAGGCTCGCCGGTCAAGGTGAGCGCTACCTGCTCAAGCAACTGCGCGAGATCAAGAGTGGCCAGCGCGTGGTCCCGGAAATGACCGGCCTGCTCAATCCGTTGAACGACCAGGACCTGGCCAACATGGCTGCCTGGTACGCCCGTCAGAAGCCCCCCGTAGGCGCCGCCGACCCCGCGCTGGTCGCCCGTGGCCAGGCACTGTTTCGCGGCGGCAAGCCGGAGCAGGACGTGCCGGCCTGTACCGGCTGCCATCTGCCCGATGGCAGCGGCATTGTGTCGGCCGGCTTCCCGCGCCTGGGTGGCCAGCACGCCGACTACATCAAAAGGCAACTGATGGCCTTTCGCGAAGGCCAGCGCGTCAACGACGGTGACACGCAGGTCATGCGCACCATTGCCAGTCGCTTGAGCACCCAGGACATCGAAGCGCTGGCCCAGTACATCCAGGGCTTGCATTGAGCCGCGGCTCTGCCGCCATCTGCAGGACCCGCAGGACCGGCTTCAGCCGGGAAAGCCACACCACCGATCCAGGCCTTTCCCCGCTGAAGCGCATCACAGCCCGCCCGCCAAAAAAGCCTGGCCTGGTCTACCCTTTTTTCTGACCGCCAGCGTTACACTACCGAACTCGCTGGGTGCCGGCCGGTCGAAAAGCCGTCGCTGCACGCGATCCCTATTCTGCTCAGGAGTAAAGCATGCGTAACCTGATTCTCAGCGCCGCCCTGGTTGCCGCCAGCGTGTTTGGTATGACCGCACACGCCGCCCAGCCAGTCGTGGCTGACAAACCGTACGTCGAGCTGAGCAGTGCCGTGCCGGTGGCCGAACCTGGCAAGATCGAAGTCGTCGAGCTGTTCTGGTATGGCTGCCCGCACTGCTACGCGTTCGAGCCGAAAATCAATCCATGGGCTGAAAAACTGCCGTCCGACGTCAACTTCGTGCGCATTCCTGCCTTGTTCGGTGGCCCGTGGGACGCTCACGGCCAGATGTTCATTACCCTTGAAACCATGGGCGTGGAGCACGAGGTGCATGCCGCCGTATTCGATGCCATCCAGAAGCAGCGCAAGCAACTGGTCAAGCCTGAAGACATGGCCGAGTTCCTGGCCACCCAGGGCGTGGACAAGGAAAAATTCCTCCAGACGTTCAATTCCTTCGCTGTCAAAGGCAAGATGACCCAGTACAAGGAACTGGCCAAGAAGTACGAAGTGACTGGCGTACCGACCATGATCGTCAACGGCAAATACCGCTTCGACCTCGGCACCGCCGGTGGACCTGATGGCGCACTCAAGGTTGCCGATGAGTTGATCGCCAAAGAACGCGCCACTGCCAAGTCCGGCCAGTAAGCCGCTGCCATGCGCCGCTGGGGCAGAGGTACCGAACGTGTCGCCGGCCCGCGTGATGCGCGGGTCAACGAAGACCACCTGACCGACAGCGGCCTGCCGGATGACGGCCGCCTGCGGCTGCTCAGCTTCAATATCCAGGTGGGTATCACGACCCAGCGCTACCACCATTACCTGACCCGCAGCTGGCAGCATGTGCTGCCGCACGGGGGGCGCTCCGGCAACCTGCAGAAGATCGGCCAACTGATCGGCGACTTCGACCTGGTGGCCCTGCAGGAAGCCGACGGCGGCAGTCTGCGTTCGGGTTATATCAACCAGGTCGAGCACCTGGCGCAACTGGGCGGTTTCCCGTACTGGTATCAACAGCTCAATCGCAACCTGGGGCGCCTGGCGCAGCACAGCAACGGCGTGCTCAGCCGCCTGCGGCCCTGGGCGATCGAAGATCATCCGTTGCCCGGTCCGGCCGGGCGCGGCGCCATTCTCATGCGCTTTGGCGAGGGTGAGGATGCGCTGGTGGTGGTGATGATGCACCTGGCGCTGGGCGCGCGTACCCGGACCTTGCAACTGGCCTACATTCGCGACCTGATCGGCGATTATCGCCACCAGGTCCTGATGGGCGACATGAATACCCATGCCGTCGACCTGCTGGAACATTCGCCCTTGCGCGACCTGGGCCTGCTGGCTCCGCAGATCGAGGCCACGTTCCCGAGCTGGCGGCCGCAACGCTGCCTTGATCATATTCTGCTCAGCCCGACTCTGACTCTGGAACGGGTTCAGGTGCTGGCCCAGCCCATTTCCGACCATTTGCCCGTGGCGGTCGAGATTCGCCTGCCTGCCTCGCTGCGAGGTGACCACCTGCCTGTGCCCAGCACGCTTGATGGCGGATCGCCCGCATGAGTGACGACGCCGAGCGTTGGAAAGAGAAATACCTCAAGGGCATCGAACAACAGGACCGCCTGGAAAAGCGTTGGCAGGCGCGGCTCGACTTGCTGCGTCGGGGGCTGGTGCGCAGCAGCCTGGCGGCTGAAGGCACCGACCGGGCGGTCGACGCCTGCATGAAGGAAATCCGCGAGATCGTCCGCAAGGACGATATGGACGCCGGGCTTGCCGGCCTGATTCCACGCCTGGAAAAAGCCGTGCTCGACTCCGAACAGCGCCGCGAGGTACGGATCGGGCAAATCAGCAGTGCGCTGACTGAGCTGGTGGCACAGTTGCAGGCCCTGCCCCTGCCCCGTGAGGTGCGCAAGCCGCTCAAGCGCTTTGCCAAGGGCCTTGAGGAACGCGCCGGTCAGGCCCGTGAGCTGCCCCTGTTACTCGGCGAACTCAAGGAGCTGCAAAGCAAGGCCCTGGGAGCGCTCGAGCACAAGGATGAACCGCATCGTCCGGGTCTGTTGCAGCGTCTGTTCGGCAGTCACGATCAGCCTGCCACTGCCACTGCCACTGCCACTGCCACTGCCACTGCCGAGCCTGCGTTTGCCAGCGTCCTGGCCGCTGCCCAGACAGCGCCGCCGGCACCGGCCAATGACATGGCGGCCCCGCAGGATGACCCGCTGGATGATGAGCCGGCTCCGACGGTGGCGAGTCCGGTAGCAGAGCCGGCGCCTCTGGCCCCTTTACCGGCGGCAGCCGCCCCGGCCTTGCAGGCTGCGGCGATGGTCGATACGCCTGTGCCGTCGGCGTTGCCCGCTGAGCCGCAGCCAGCAGCCGCTGTGGCCGAAAGTACGCTTGTCGAGCCTGCCGGCAGCCCGTTGCCCACCGTTTCCGATGCCGAGCCTGTCGACCCGCCCGCCGTGGCGGCCGAGCCTGAAGCCCAGCATGACGAGCCCACGCCAGCATCCGTCCCGGCCTTGGCCCACGAGTTCGATACGTCTGTAACTGAAGCCGAGACCATCGAGCCCGAGCCTGTCGCCGGCCCGGTGCCTGACGTACCTGTGCCTGCCGTGAGTGCCGAAACCGGACTTGCAGTCGCGCCCGGCACGCCCGAACCTGAAGCCGAAGCCGAAGCCGAAGCCGAAGCCGAAGCCGAAGCCGAAGCCGAAGCCGAAGCCGAAGCCGAAGCCGAAGCCGAAGCCGAAGCCGATCCCGATTACGCCCTGCCCGCCTCCACCGAACCCAGCTACAGCTCGGTGGCCGCGCATATCGAGCAGACCCTGCTGGGGCTGCTGGGCGACCTGAACCTGCCCGAACATCATCGCCCACAAGCCGAAGCCCTGCGCCAGCGGCTTGAACATGGGCTTAACTGGTACGAATTGCTGCCGATCCTCGATGACCTGGCAGTTTTCATGCTGGCGATCACCGACAGTGGCCAGCACGAGTTCGAGGCTTATCTCAAGCAGCTCAACCAGCGCCTGGATTATTTCCAGAGCAGCCTGCAGGTGGTCAGCGACGGGCATGCTGCCAGCCATTCCTCGGCTCGCCACTTTGACAGTCAACTGCGTGAACATGTCGATGATCTGCAAACCAGCGTGCAGGACGCCTCGGACCTGTCCAGCCTCAAGCGTGTCCTGGAAAATCGCCTCGAAGGCCTGATCGGCGCGATGGACGCCCATCAGCGCCAGCGTGACGAGCGTGAGCGTGAAGTGGCCGAACGTCTGCAAGGCCTGGCCACTCGAGTGGCGAGCATGGAGCAGGAAGCGCTGGGGTTTCGGGCCAACCTCGAAGAACAGCGGCGCAAGGCGCTGATCGACCCGCTGACCGGGCTGCCCAACCGTGCCGCCTGGGGCGAGCGCCTGGAGCGCGAAGTCATGCTCTGGCAGCAGAACAAAAACAGCCTGCTGCTGTGCATGATGGACCTGGACCATTTCAAGCGCATCAACGACAGCTACGGGCACCTGGCCGGCGACAAAGTGCTGAAGATCGTCGCCAAGGCCCTGCACAAGCACCTGCACGGTCGCGGCTTCCTGGCCCGCTTCGGCGGTGAGGAGTTCGTGCTGTTGATGCCGGCCACGCCCGTCGACACAGGCCTGCAGTTGCTTGATGAATTGCGCGCCACCGTGGAGCGTTGCCCTTTCCACTTCAAGGGCGAGCCGGTCACCATCACGGTGTCGATCGGCATGACCGTGCTGCGCAGTGGTGAACGCAGTGACGTGGCGCTCAAGCGTGCCGACCAGGCCCTGTACCGGGCCAAGGAAAGCGGTCGCAATCGGGTGGAACAGGGCTGACGGAAACATGTCGTAGGCATCGACGTCACGCGTCAGGTGGCGGCTCCGTTATCATGGCGCGTCTTGTGCCACTTACCAGTAGTAGTCCCTCTATGAAGTTGTTTTTCGCTGCCTTGTCGTTGCTCGTCCTGTCCGCCTGTTCCAGTGGTCCGAAGCTGGATACCCGCCACCCTTCGGTCAACTTCGACAACCGTATCCAGTACGTGGTCCTGCACTACACCTCCGCGTCCCAGGAGCAATCCCTGAAATTGCTCACCCACGGTCAGGTCAGCAGCCATTACCTGATCGGCGATGACAAGGCGGCCACCATTTTCAAGCTGGTCGACGAAAGTGCCCGCGCCTGGCACGCCGGCGACAGTTCATGGGAGGGCCGGACCTGGCTCAACTCCAGCTCCATCGGCATCGAAATCGTCAATCCGGGCTTCACCGACAGTCCGACCGGCCGGCTCTGGTATCCCTACAGTGAAGCGCAGGTGCAGGCGCTGATCGTCCTGCTCAAGGACATCGTCAAGCGCAATGGCATGCCGGTCAAAAACATCATTGGCCACAGCGACATTGCCCCGATGCGCAAGCTCGACCCTGGTCCGTTGTTTCCATGGAAGCGCCTGGCCGAGGCAGGCCTGGGCATCTGGCCCGACGAACGGCAAGTCGCGCAGCGCCAGGCTGCGCTGGCCTACGCGCTGCCCGACATGCTCTGGTTTCAGCAGCAACTGACACGCCTGGGTTACACCACGCCGCAGACCGGCGTGCTGGACGTCGAAACACGCAACGTTCTGGCGGCGTTCCAGATGCGCTTCAGGCCGGCGCGTTACGACGGTGAGCCAGATGCCCAAAGCGCCGCCATCCTGCAGGTGCTCAACAAGACGCACTGAGCGGCGCCATGACAGCGTGCCATTGGCCGGCGCGTTGCTATACCTGAGGGTGACTCCCTCACGTGCAGCACCACCATGCGTCTTGCCTCCCTGATCCACCACCCCTGGCGACTGGCTTTGCTGGTCGCCGCATTCAGCGCGCTGCTGTCGGCCAGCCTGCTGATTGCCCTGTGCAATGGCACGCTGGCCTGGCTATGGGTGCGCCGACGCACGGCGCCGCGTCGTGCGCTGGACGCTGCGTTACGCCACGGTGAAATCAAGGTGCTGTACCAGCCGATCTTCACGCTCGACACCCGCCAGTGTGTCGGTGCCGAGGCACTGGTTCGCTGGAAACGCGCCGATGGCACCGTCACCCACCCGGACCTGTTCATTCCACTGGCCGAGCACACCGGGCAGATCCGTCAGATCACCGATTTTGTCCTGCGCCGCCTGCTCGAGCAGCTTGGCTCGTTGCTGCGCAATCATCCGCATTTGTATGTCTCGGTGAACCTGGCCGCGTGCGATGTCATGAGCCCACGCATCGGCCGGGTGGTTGGCCGCTTGCTGGCCCGGCATCAGGTGGCGGCGCGACAGATTGCCTTCGAGGTGACCGAACGCAGCCTGGTCGATGCCATGAAGGCCTGCAATCACCTGCAAAATCTGCGTGAGCGTGGCCATAAAGTACTGATCGACGACTTCGGCACCGGGTACTGCAGCCTGGCGTATCTGCAGAGCCTGCCGGTGGACTGTCTGAAAATCGACAAGGCATTCATTGATGCGCTGGGCCATGACGCGGCCAGCAGTGGTGTGGCTCCACATATCATTCGCATGGCCCATGCCCTGCAATTGCGGGTCATCGCCGAGGGCGTGGAGTTCGAGTCGCAGGCTGTGTTGCTGAGCGGCGAAGGCGTGATGCATGGCCAGGGCTGGCTGTTTTCACGTCCCGTGACCGCGGCTGCGCTGGTCGAGCTGGTCAACGGCGGGGGTTATATGGACACCCCCGAAAAAGGCGTGGCGTAGGGCAATAGCTTTTAATACCACCCCTATTGCTTGCCTGGCTCATTGATTGCCCCCCTATTGCGCACTGCATGACACAGCGCCAAGGCGGAGCGCTGTCGCGCAGCAACCATGGGGCCCGGTAGGAGCGCGCTTGCCCGCGACCGGCTGCGTTAGCAGTCGTAAAATTGTGGCGTTTCATAGATCCCTGATGGGTTCGCAGTCGTAAATTTTCAGCGTCTACACAATTTCTGCGAGCGCTTCGCACTCGGTCGCGGGCAAGCGCGCTCCTACAACCGGTGAATTTAATATCCAGTAAAGTTTTTTAGAGCAACCATCGCCAGGCCGTTCCTGCGCAGGATCCGTCAGTAGGGCAACGCCATATAAAACTGGGTTCCCTGCCCAGGCCTTGAGTAGACACCCATCCGTCCACCGTGCAACTGGACGATTTCCTTGCACAGGGCCAGTCCCAGCCCCGCACCACCCTTCTTGCGGCCGACCTGCACGAAGGGCTCGAAAATCCGCGCCTGGTTGCCATAAGCAATGCCTTCGCCGTTGTCTTCGATGCTCAGGATCGCCCGTTCGCCGTGGCGCCGTGCCTGCAAGCGGATAAGGCCGTTTTCCGGGGTGTGGCGCAGGGCGTTGTCCAGCAGGTTGTCCAGCACCCGTTCCAGTTGCGACTGGTCGGCGTGCAGGCGTGGCATGTTCTCCTGGATATCCAGTTGCAACACGATGTCCTGTTCTTCAGCCCGATCGGCAAAGCGCAGGCGCACCTCTTCCATCATCTGCTCGATCGAGCACGGTGCCAGCTTGAGCTTCTGCAGGCCGCTCTGGTAACGGGAGAAATTCAGCAGGTCGTTGATCAGTTGCATCAGGCGCTGCATTTCTTCCTTGACCGTATTGAACAGGTCAGCCTCGCGGCTTTCTTCGGCAAAGTGCACGCGCTCCTGCAGCAGGCCGAAGGCCATGTGCATGCCGGTGACCGGCGTACGCAGCTCGTGCGAGGCGCGCAGGACGAACTCGCTGCGCACCCGCTCGAAGGCCCGTTGTTCGGTGACGTCGTGCAGCACCATCACGGCGCCGAGGATGTCGCCGTTGGCGTGGCTGACCGGGGTCAGGCTGTAGGTCAGCAGCCGTGATTCGCCATCGATGTCGATGGCCAGGTCGTCCGGGGCACGCTCAAGCGTGCCGCCGCGCAGGCTCAACAGGATTTCCTGGTCCAGTTCCGGACGCGCCAGGGCTTCGCCAGGGCGTTGGCCCAGGCGGCTCTCATTCCAGCCCAGTTGGCGCTGGGCCACCGGGTTGAGGTGTTCCAGTTGCCCTTGGCGGTCGATCATCAGCAGGCCATCGTCAATGCTGTCGAGCACCGCTTGCAGGCGTTGCTGGCCGGCCACCAGCTCATCGATATTGGTTGCCTGGTGCTTGCGCAAGGCCTCGGCCATGAGTCCGAAGCGCCGGGTCAACTGGTTCATTTCAGTGGCGGCAGAGATGGGCAGCGTCACCTCGAAATCGCCCTGGCCGATCTTGTCCGCCGCCTTGGCCAGCGCCTCGATAGGGGTGCCGAAACGCCGCGCGATACCGTTGGCGGTGACAAAGCCGATGCACAGCACCGCCAGCCCCACCAGGCCCAGCAGGGCGGCGATCCAGTAGGCGCGCTCACGGGCGTTGCGCTCGGCTATGTTGATGTTGTCCAGTGCTGTCCGGTAGGCATCGAGCAGGTCATTGCGCAGGCTGTTGAAGCTGGCGCTGAGTTCAGGGTTGCGGCGGATGCCCAGCTCGTTCGGGTTATTGCGCCAGTAAGCGTCGAGAAATTTCTGGTAATTGGCCAGCGCTTCCTCAAACCCGCTGCGGGTGCGGTTGAGACGGTCGTGTTCCACGCCCTGGGTCAGCAAGGCTTGAAACTGACCCTGAGCCTTTTCCAGACGCTCCGGTGGCGTGTCGGCATCGAGCATCATCACCAGCTGATCGCCCAGGTTCTGGCGCAGCTTCAGGCCCAGGTCCAAGGTCACGAAATTGCCCTGGATCATCGATTCCTGGGTGCGGGCCATCTGCACCACGCTGACCAGGCCCAACAGCAGTCCAAGCAGCGCCACCGTGATCAACGCGGAAATGCTCAGGAACAGACGTGTACGCAGCTTGATTGCCAATTTCATGCAACACCGATAACAGGCTTACAGGTTGTACTGCTTGCGTTTGCGATACAGGGTCGAGGCATCGATACCCAATGTCTTCGCCGCTTGGTCCAGCGTGTCGCTGGTGGCCAGCACCGCACCGATATGAGCCTTTTCCAGCTCGTCCAGGCTCATCGAGGCGCCGACCCGCGGGGCATTGCTGACCGGTTGCTCGGCCATGCCCAGGTGGGCGACCTCCACACGGTCTTGCGGGCAGATGATGCTGGCGCGCTCGATGACGTTACGCAGTTCGCGAATGTTGCCTGGCCAACGGTAGTTGAGCAGCGCCGAACGTGCTTCCTCGCTGAAGCCGCGTGCCGGGCGCGAGTAGTCCTTGACGAAGCGGGCCAGGAAACGGTCCGCCAAGGTCAGGATGTCTTCGCTGCGCTCGCGCAAAGCCGGCAGGTGCAGGGTGATGACGTTCAGGCGGTACAACAGGTCTTCACGGAAGCGGCCGCTGCGCACCATGTCTTCCAGGTTCAGGTTGGTGGCCGCCAGAATGCGCACATCGGCACGGCGGGTGACCGGGTCACCGACCCGCTCGTATTCCTTGTCCTGAATGAAACGCAGCAACTTCGGTTGCAAGGTCAAGGGAAAATCGCCGATCTCGTCGAGAAACAGCGTGCCGCCATCGGCCTGGTTGACCCGGCCCAGAGTGCTTTCGCTGGCCCCGGTAAACGCCCCGCGGCTGTGCCCGAACAGTTCGCTTTCCATCAGCTCGGCGGTCAGCGACGGGCAGTTGATGGTCACGCAGGACTTCTTGGCACGCTTGCTCCAGCCGTGGATCGCACGGGCCAGTTCACCCTTGCCGGTGCCCGACTCGCCCAGGATCAGGATGTTGGCGTCGGTGACCGCCACCTGGCGGGCGGTTTCCAGAATCGACATCATCATCGGGCTGTGTGAGTCCAGCCCGTCCTTGGGTTTGCGGATCTCGCCTTCGAGTGCTTCCAGGCGGGCCGACAGATGCCGCACCTCCAGTTGCTTGGCCGTGGCCAGGCGCAACTGGTCGGGGCTGCAAGGCTTGACCAGATAATCGGCAGCACCGGCCTGGATGGCGTCGACTGCCGTGTCGATGGCCGAGTGCGCGGTCACGATGACCACGCGCATCCACGGCGCCTGCACACGCATCTGCGCCAGCACATCAAGTCCGTTGTCTTCGCCAAGGCGCAAGTCCAGAAAGCACAGGTCGAAGACCTGGCGCTGCATCAGTGCGTCGGCTTGCGCTGCGCTGTTGGCGGTGGCCACGTTGTAGCCTTCGTCTTCCAGGCAATACCGGAAGGTGCGAAGGATCGCGGATTCATCATCCACCAGCAGAATACGGCCCTGATTCTCAGTGGCTGCTTCCATGTTTCCTACGCTCCTAAGTGAATAGTCTTGGTTAGTCTCGGAATCATCGGGCAAGTTGCATGGTCAATTCTGATTGATTATGCGGCAAGGATGGTAGCTATGTGCTTTTGCATCGGCTACCAGGCGCATTCGACCGCCCGCTTGTCGCAAAAACCGCTCAGGCCGTGCTGCGCAGGTCGTGCGCGCGGTTCTGACCCGCCTGCAAAGGAGAACCGCATGCATCCGCTCAAGAACATCGCCCTGGCCACCGCCACCACGCTGCTGCTGGGTTCGTACACCCTGATGGCCCAGGCCGCATCGGAACAGGCTGCCGGGCCATTGCTCGAAGCCCGCCAGGAAGGTTCGATCTGGACCGCCATTGCCTTGAACAAGCACTTGAGCCCACTGGATATCAAGGTTGATGTCGAACAAGGCACCGCCAGGCTGTCGGGCAAGGTCGAGAACGAGGTCGAGCGTGAGCTGGCTGAGCGTATTGCGCTGGATGTGCAAGGCATCGACAAGGTCGACAACCAATTGCAGATCGATCCCCAGCTCACCAGCGAGCCTGGCAGCCGCTCCGCCCTCGCCCAGCGTTTCGAAGACGCTACGCTGGTGGCCACGGTCAAGTCCAAGCTGCTGTGGAGCAACGTGACTCAGGGCATGGACATTGATGTGGCCAGTGCCGACGGCGTGGTGACCCTCAAGGGGCGTGCCCAGAGCCCCGAAGCCAAGGAGCTGGCCGGTAATCTGGCTACCAATACCGACGGGGTGGTCAGCGTCAATAACCTGATCAGCCTCAGTGCGGCCGACTCGATTGCCGCCAAGACCCAGCCGCAGGCGCTGAGCGCGACTGAACAGATGAGCGATGCCTGGGTGACCAGCAAGGTCAAATCCAGCCTCATCTATAGCCGCAACCTCGACGGCCTGAATATCAAGGTCGACACCCGTGAAGGCGTGGTCACCCTCAATGGCGTGGTGGCCAATTTTGCCGAAAAGGAACTGGCTGTCGAAATCGCCCGCAATATCCGTGGCGTCAAAGGTGTGAATGCCGATGCCTTGAAGGTGATGGCACGCACGACGTGATGGCATTGTGAGTCGACCCTTGGTATTCGTGCAGAACGCACGATGCCAAGGGCCCAATCGTGCAGCTTGCTTGCAGCACGATTTTCAATTTTTCTATAACTAACTGTTTTTATTAGGTTTTTTTCAACAAAAAAACTGGCATGCAGACTGCAATACTTCTATCGACAAAGGTCGGAAGGCTCCGGTCGACAAGAATGTTGGAGGGTATGTATCAATGAACAGCCTGCGCATTGCCCAATTGCATCTCTCGCCCCTGCGGGTTCAGCAAGGTCTCTTCGCCAGTCTGATCGTGCTGCTTGTCCTGCTCGGTGCCCAGCAGCTGCAACGCTGGGAACAGGCGCAGCAAGCGGTGGCGATTCATCAGACGTTCATGTCCCATGCCCTGCCTTCGAGTCAACTGCACACGCCGGTTTCCGCACCCGCCACCGCCAACAAGATGCCGGTCGATCGACTGGTGTCGCAGGACGTACCAGCACAGCCCTATCAGCAGCGCTGGGTTTTCTGACCTGATCGAATTCACCAAGCAGTCAAGGAGTATCACCATGTTGAGTTGGGCTATCACGTTTCTGATCATCGCCATCGTTGCGGCAGTACTGGGCTTCGGTGGTATCGCAGGCACGGCTACCGGTATCGCGAAGATTCTGTTCGTCGTATTCCTGGTGATGTTCGTCGTGTCGTTCTTCTTCGGTCGTCGCGGTCGAGGCTAAGGTGCACACCGCCATTCCTGCATTGGCAGCCGCCCTGTTGATGGGCGGCAGTGCCGCGGCTCTGGCCGCCAATGATGGACAGACACGGGCCAACGAATTGCTGCAAAGCTCCCCCGAGTATCGCCAGGCCTGGACCAAGGTCGTGCAAAAGGAGGAGCGGTTACCCGAATGGGTCATGAACCTGTCGGGAACATCCGAACAAATGACGGCCACCACTGAAGACGGCGACCGGTATCTGGTGGGGCCGCTGTGCGAGACCGCTGATACCTGCCGCAGCAAACGTCTGATCGTGGCAGCCAGCATGGATGACAAGGACGACATATACGCCATGTTGGTCGAAGTCCCTGCCGGGCTGCCGTCTGACAAGTCGCCCACAAGGCATGCGGATTATCGGTTCCTGGGCAAGCCTGACGAGGGCGTGCAAAAGCTGCTTAAAGAGCAGCTTAAAAAGGACCCGAACTGGTACTGACAGGCGGCAAGAATGTTCACAGGTAAAGAACGGTGCCTGTCCAATCGTTTCTTTATCAACGCTGTGTGGCCTGAGGAGGGTACGCACATGACCAGGGGGCCGGGACGTATTGATCGTTGCATGATCGGTGTGACCTAGGGGTACAGGGAGTGCCTCCGATAAGGGCCGGGTCAGGTGAAGCGCCATGCCAGTCGAATACGATTCGTTGTAATCATCGGCTCGTGTGGCGCTTTTTAATGCCTGGGATTTTGATTCAGGACGTTGCGGCGTCCTATGCTCGCGACCGTATATCCAGTAAATCACGTAGGGCTTTTCGCCAAACCCTCTCAATTCGGGCCATGGCGCCCCGCCACCCCTTGCCAGCCTGCAGGCGACGTTTCAGCCACGTCTGCGCCCTATCACGGCATCATTCTCAGCCGCTGCCAATGACTGCTTGTCAGTTTTCCTATGCCGATTCTGCATGACTTAGGCCGATATGGCATTAGACGTGTCTTTCTGCCGCCGGAATAGTTGCGCCTTTTTTCGCCTGCCATTGAGCTCGGACGCTCGCTTGCGGTGACTTCCTGTGGGCTGTCCGGGGCTTTATTTCCATGACGCGTACCTGCTGCGGAACAAGGCAGGGCGACGCCATGGTTCCCGGGCGGTCCAGGCACTTCGCATATAGGTAACGACATGAAGAAGGCAAAACTGAGTCTGGCCTGGCAGATTCTGATCGGACTGGTGCTGGGCATCGCCTTGGGCGCCCTGCTCAACCACTTCAGTGCCGAGAAGGCCTGGTGGATCAGCAATATCCTGCAACCGGCAGGCGATATTTTCATTCGCCTGATCAAGATGATTGTGGTGCCGATCGTGGTCGCCTCGCTGATCGTCGGCATCGCGGGTGTGGGTGATGCCAAGAAGCTGGGCAGCATCGGTCTGAAGACCATCCTCTACTTCGAGATCGTGACCACTATTGCCATCGTCGTCGGCCTGGTGCTGGGCAACCTGTTCCAGCCGGGCGCCGGGATCGACATGAGCACCCTGGGCACGTCTGACATCTCCAAGTACATGGCGACCACCGCCGAAGTGCAGCATGACCATGCCTTTATCGCCACGATCCTCAACCTGATCCCGTCGAACATCTTTGCCGCCGTGGCCCGTGGCGACATGCTGCCGATCATCTTCTTCTCGGTGATGTTCGGCATGGGCCTGGCCAGCCTGCAAGCCGAAGTGCGCGACCCGCTGGTGAAGATGTTCCAGGGCGTGTCGGAGACCATGTTCAAGGTCACCCACATGATCATGGCCTACGCGCCGATCGGTGTGTTCGCACTGATCGCCGTCACCGTGGCCAACTTCGGTTTTGCCTCGCTGCTGCCGCTGGCCAAGCTGGTGATCCTGGTCTACGTGGCCATCGCCTTCTTCGCCCTGGTGGTGCTGGGCCTGATTGCCCGCCTGTTTGGTTTCTCGGTGATCAAGCTGATGCGCATCTTCAAGGATGAGCTGATCCTGGCCTATTCCACCGCCAGCTCCGAAACCGCCCTGCCGCGCATCATCAGCAAGATGGAAGCCTATGGTGCGCCCAAGGCCATCTGTAGCTTCGTGGTGCCGACCGGCTATTCGTTCAACCTTGACGGTTCGACCCTGTACCAGA
Organism: Pseudomonas sp. Leaf127; assembly: GCF_001423155.1. Lineage (NCBI taxonomy): Bacteria > Pseudomonadati > Pseudomonadota > Gammaproteobacteria > Pseudomonadales > Pseudomonadaceae > Pseudomonas > Pseudomonas sp. Leaf127. The sequence goes on from NZ_LMOA01000023.1 coordinate 272,148, forward strand.
GCATTGCAGCGATCTTCATTGCCCAGCTGTATGGCATCGACCTGTCGCTGGGCCAGCAACTGATGCTGGTGCTGACCCTGATGGTCACCTCCAAGGGCATCGCCGGCGTGCCGGGCGTGTCCTTCGTGGTACTGCTGGCGACGCTGGGCAGTGTGGGCATCCCGCTTGAAGGCCTGGCCTTCATTGCTGGTGTCGACCGCATCATGGACATGGCGCGCACCGCCCTCAACGTGATCGGCAACGCCCTGGCCGTGCTGGTGATCTCGCGCTGGGAAGGCCTGTACGACGACGCCAAGGGCGAGCGCTACTGGAACTCGCTGCCCCACTGGCGCAGCAAGGATCCGCAGCCGGTGGCCGTGCCGGCCGACTGATCGCTTCTGCGCCTGGCAATCAGCATTCGCGACCGATGGTCGCTCCTACGGTGTCTGTGTCGACTCCCATTCAGAGCCTGGCACATTCGTAGGAGCGACCAACGGTCGCGAAAGGTCCGCAGGACCGACACCGCCGTCCTGGCATTTCCCTCCCTGCGCCCTGACCGTTATCATCCCCGCCTACTTTGCGGGGGTGTGTGATGCTCAATGGCCTGTGGCTTGGTTTTTTCGTCGTGGCGATGGTGGCCGCGATGGCGCAATGGCTGGTCGGCGGTAATGCGGGTGTGTTTGCCGCGATGGTCGAGAGCATCTTCGGCATGGCCAAGCTGTCGGTCGAGGTCATGGTCCTGCTGTTCGGCACCCTGACCCTGTGGCTGGGCTTCTTGCGCATCGCCGAGCAGGCCGGCATCGTCGACTGGCTGGGCAAAGCCCTGAGCCCCTTGTTTCGCCGCTTGATGCCTGAGGTGCCCGCCGGGCACCCGGCGCTGGGGCTGATCACCCTCAACTTCGCTGCCAACGGCCTGGGCCTGGACAATGCCGCCACGCCCATCGGCCTAAAGGCCATGAAGGCCCTGCAGGAACTCAACCCGAGCAAGACCATCGCCAGCAACGCACAGATCCTGTTTCTGGTGCTCAATGCCTCGTCACTGACCCTGCTGCCGGTCACCATCTTTATGTACCGCGCCCAGCAAGGTGCCGCTGACCCGACCCTGGTGTTCCTGCCCATCCTGCTGGCCACCAGCGCCTCGACCCTGGTGGGCCTGCTGTCGGTGGCGATCATGCAGCGCCTGCGTCTGTGGGACCCGGTGGTGCTCGCCTACCTGGTGCCCGGCGCACTGCTGCTGGGTGGCTTCATGGCGTTTCTGGGCACCCTGTCGGCCACGGCCCTGGCCGGTCTGTCGTCGATCCTGGGCAACCTCACCCTGTTCGGCTTGATCATGCTGTTCCTGCTGGTCGGGGCGTTGCGCAAGGTCAAGGTCTACGAGTCGTTCGTCGAAGGTGCCAAGGAGGGCTTCGACGTGGCCAAAAACCTGCTGCCCTATCTGGTGGCCATGCTCTGTGCGGTCGGTGTGCTGCGTGCGTCGGGTGCGCTGGATTTCGGCCTGGAAGGCATCCGGCACCTGGTCGGCTGGCTGGGCTGGGACACCCGCTTTGTCGAGGCGTTGCCTACCGCGATGGTCAAGCCGTTCTCCGGTAGCGCCGCGCGGGCGCTGTTGATCGAGACCATGCAAGTCCAGGGGGTCGACAGCTTTGCCGCGCTGGTGGCCGCCACCATCCAGGGCAGCACCGAAACCACGTTCTATGTGCTGGCGGTGTATTTCGGTGCCGTGGGCATCCAGCGTGCCCGGCACGCGGTGGGCTGCGCCCTGCTGGCCGAGTTTGCCGGTGTGGTGGCCGCCATTTTCGTCTGCTACTGGTTCTTCGGCGCCACCGCCAACTGACCCTCAGGGCGCCTGGGCGGGCGCCGGTTGTGATCCAGGCGCTGGCTCCTGCTGCTGTTTTTCTTCGGGTTCCGCCTCGGCCGGCGCTGCGTCGGCTGCCGGCGCCTCGTCCCCGCCCCCGTCGCCACCCGGCTTGAGCTTGATGATGCGCCCGTCCGGCCGGGTCACCGCCGGCTGGTCGCTGTCGGTGACTTCAAAGCGCAGCACGCCAATCATCTGCCCGTCTTCGGTCAGGACCCTCACCTGCCAGCGCCCGGCCACCTCGGGCGGAAAATTGCGCTTGTGCGTCCAGGCGCGGTAACCCTCCTTGCGCCCGCCATGAATGTCCAGGGCGATGCGATCGACCTCCTCACCGTCACGCCGCCATACATGGTAGATGCGCTCCTCAAGCCCGCGCGGCGCATTGATCGAGGTGTAGGCGTAGAGCCCTTCGCGGCGCAACTGGCTGGCGCTGATCTGGCGAATGGTGTCGCCGGGGGTGCGGGTCTTGTTGTCAAACGTGGTGCTGACCGCCACTTCGGTCAGCCACAAGGTGGCCGGCGGCACCCAGGAGCGCAGCATCCAGCCGGCACCGCCCGCGGCCAGCGTTACCAGCACCAGCGCCACGCCACGGCGCCAGGTGTTGATTGGAAAGCTCGATGCCAGGCTGGGGAACGACAGCAGCATGGCAATGCCCAGCGCCAGCTTGTAGCTCTGGGTAGTGGTCAAATGCAGGATGATCGGTAGTGCCGTCAGCAGCGCGGCAAACAGGGTCAGGGTGTGCAACGCCATGAACAGCCAGCGCCGTGGCGCCAGCCAGCGGTAGTACAAGGGGTCAATGATCGAAATCAGCCCGGCAGCGCCCAGCAGCGCCGTGAATGCGGCCTGGCCGCTGTTCCAGGTGGTGGTCACGAAAAAGAACGGCAAGACGAAGAACAGGCTTTCCTGGTGGATCATCTGCGTGCCGTAGCGCAGCAACCCCTGCGGTACCTCTTTGCCAAAGGTCTTGCGAAACAGGCTGACCACGCTGTTTTCGACCATCAGCCAGACCCAGCTGAGCAGCATCACCACCGCGATCCAGTTGGCCAGCCCGGCCTGGCGGTCGACCAGGATGAAGCTGCCGACCCCGGAGATGAAACCACCCAGCGCGATGATCCCCGGATAACGCTGCATCAGGCCCAGCACACGGTTGAGCATGGAATTCCAGTTGGGCATTTGACTTCACTTCATGAGAGGCGGCATGGAATCGTGGCGCTGCGGTTAACTGTAGGACCGGCTTCAGCCGGGAATGGTGCCGTCGCGGCTGAAGCGGATCGCGGCTGAAGCCGCTCCTGCAGCATGGCACCTGGCTATAGCCTATCGCGACTTGGGCTTTCTGCCATATCGATACCACCACCCGCCGGCCAGCAGCAGGACCACCAGCCACAGAACGCCCACTGCCAGCCAGTACAGGCCGTCGTAGCTGAAGCGTGGTTGCTGAATGCGTACATAGCCAGGCTGCTCCAGCAACTGGCGCAGGGCCTGGTTGGTGCTTTCCAGGCTCACGGCCTTGATGCGTTTGGCCGGATCGCTGAAGCGGCCGTCTTCGTAGTCGTTAAGCGCGCCCCAATAATAGTCGGCCAGCGCACTGTTGCCCTGCACGGCCCAGGCCTGGCGGTCGATGGCGACTTGCTTGAGGCGCGCAAAGCTGTCGGCTTGCAGGCCGTCGCGGCGCAATTGCACCAGCAGCGCGTTAATGGCCTGTTCGGCCTGTTCCAGATCGCTGCGATCGACATCGACGATCAGGCTCATCAGGCCTGTGTCGCCAAACACTTCGCGCTCCACCGACGGGCCGTAGGACAGCCCGCGCTTCAGGCGCAGTTCGCTGTACAGCGCCCACTCCAGGTTGGCCTTGACCAGTTCCCAGGTTTCGTCGTGCTGATCAGCCAGCGGTGGTTCGCGAAAGATCAGATGCAGGCGGGCGTTCTCGCCCAGCATGCCGCGCGGCAGGATGCGGCGTTTTTCGGCCGGGTGTCCGGCACTGGCCAGTGCCCGGCGCTCGACCGGCTCGGTGGCAGCAAGCTTGCCATAGACGCGCTGCACATAACCGGGCAGCAGCTTGTCGAGGTCGCCGACCACAATCAGGGTCATATTGTTGGCCGCGTACCAGGTCGCCAGCGCTTCTTGCAGCGCCTGCAGCGGGATGTCGTCGACTTCGGAGCGGGCGGCGCATTTCAGCCCCATCTCACTGGCCAACTGGTTGCTGGCACTGTGGCTGGGGTCGCGCTGGTCGAGCAGCTTTTGCAGGCGCGAGGTATGGCCGCCGTCTTCGCGGGCGACGATGCGCCTGACCGTGTCCAGGCGTTCCTGGGTCAGCTCGGTGCGGGTCAGCACGTCCATCAGCAGGTCGAGCACCTTGCGCTGGTTGCGCGCCGGGGCCTCGATCACGAAAGTGGTATCGGCGTTGCTGGTAAAGGCATTCCAGTCGCCCCCAAGGGCCTGCATGCGCTCTTCCAGGCCGCCTTCGCCGCTGTCGTCGATGCCGCTGAACATCAAGTGTTCAAGCAGGTGCGGGAGCTCCTTGGCCTCGCATGGAAAGTCATCGAAGCCGACGCCGACCACCAGCCGGATCGCCACATGGCCCTTGTCGTAGCCGGGCTTGAGCAGCACCTGCAAGCCATTGGGCAACAGATAGCCCTGGGCTTGCAGGCGGTCCAGGGCAAGCGCCGGCAGCGCGCCGAGAAGCAGACAGATGAACAGCAGGCAACGCATAAAGCGGCTTTTCCTTGCGGGCCGGTTGAATTCAACAGACTTCGCTGCCGCCGGTCGGTTCAGATCGATTGTTCGGCCACGCTGCTTTCGCCCTCGCTGGACAGCGCGCCGGTATCGACCGTTTCGAGCACCGCGTAGGCGCTGCTGCAGAACAGCGAATTGAGGCGTTTCATGTCGGCCATGATTTCCAGATGCAGCGAACTGGTTTCCAGACTCTGCACCACTTTACGTTGCAATCGGTTGACATGCGCATGCGCCAGGCGCCGTTCCAGTGCGCGAAAGCGACGTTTTTCACGCAGCAACTGGCGAGCACTCTGCGGGTCGCCGCTCAGGAACACCGACAGGCCCAGGCGCAGGTTGGACTGCAACTGGGTGTGCAGGTCCGACAGCTCCTCAAGGCCGACCTCGGAAAACGAGCGGCGCTGGGCGGTCTTCTGCTGCTGGATCTTGCGCAGCATGCGCTCGATCAGGCCGCTGGCCATTTCCAGGTTGATGGTCAGCTCGATGATCTCGGCCCAGCGCCGGTTGTCCTGCTCGCCCAGCTCTTCGCGGGGCATTTGCGCCAGGTACAGCTTGATGGCGCTGTACAGGGCTTCGACGTCTTCGTTGAGGCGGCGCATTTCCAGGCTGACGGTGGTCTGCGTGCCGCGCAGCACGCCTTGCATCGAGGCCAGCATGCTTTCGAGCAGGTCGCCCATGCGCAGGGTCTCACGCACGGCATTGGCCAGCGCCAGGCTGGGGGTGTCCAGCGCTGTCAGGTCAAGGTGCCGGGCGCGTGCGGGGCCGGTGGTCTCGGCCGGTTGTTGCAGCAGGCTGGCGCACAGCCGTGCCATCGGGCTGACAAAGGGCAGCATCAGCAGGCAGCGGGCGGTGTTGTAGAGCACATGAAAACCGATCACCAGCTCCTGCGACGAGAACCCCAGGCTGTCGAGCCAGTTCACCAGCGGGTCGAGCACCGGCATGATCAGCACCAGGCCCAGCAGTTTGAACAGCAGGCTGCCCAGCGCCACCTGGCGCCCCGGCACGTTCTGCATGCTGGTGCTGAGAAAGGCCAGCAGGCCGCTGCCGATATTGGCGCCCACCACCAGGCCGATGGCCACGTGCAGGCTGATGATGTCGGCCCCGGCCAGGGTCGCGGTGAGCAGCACTGCTGCCAGGCTGGAGTAGGAAATCAGGGCGAACAGCGCGCCAACCAGCGCATCAAGCAGGAAATCGCCGGTCAGCGAAGCGAACAGCACCTTGACCCCGCTGGCCTGGGTGATCGGCGCGGCGGCGCTGACGATCAGTTGCAGCGCCAGGATGATCAGGCCCAGGCCGATGGCGACCCGGCCCAGTTGTCCGGCGCGGGTCTGCTTGCGTGACAGGAAGAACACCACGCCCAGGAAGATCAGCAGCGGCGACAGCCACGACAGGTCGAAGGTCAGTACCCGCGACATCAGGGCGGTGCCGACATCGGCCCCGAGCATGATCGCCAGCGCCGGCGGCAGGGTCATCAGGCCCTGGCCCACGAACGAGGTCACCAGCATGGCCGTGGCGTTGCTGCTCTGCACCACGGCGGTGACCAGGATGCCGGCGATGAAGGCCAGCGGCCGGCGTGACATGTTCTGGCCCAGGACACGGCGCAGGGGCGTGCCGTACACGCGCAGGATGCCGGTACGCACAATATGGGTGCCCCAGATCAGCAGGGCCACGGCAGACAATAGATCGAGCAGGGTCAGCATCAGCCAAGGCCCCCTGAGGTGGTCGGTGTTGGAGTCACGAGCGAAGCGAAAGGAATAACGGACGCTCAACTAAGCTTTAGTCGGCTTTGAGCCGTGCCGCCAGCATCGCACAGGCGGCAGGTCATTGAAATAATTCTGTAACATTTGCCGGCCCGTGCGGTGATCCGCGCAGGACCGGTTTCAGCCGGGAGCCCGCCACCCATGATAGAGTGGTGGCCCCTTCACGGCCAAAGCGGATCGCCGCCCGGCCGCCTCTACACGCGCGCCCTCAGGTCAGGCGTTGGCCAGTTCGGCCTCTTTGGCTTCGGCCTTCTTGCGGGCCATCGCGGTGCGCATCTTGATGTTGATCGCTTCGACCGCCAGCGAGAACGCCATGGCGAAGTACACGTAGCCCTTGGGCACATGCACGTCGAACGCCTCGGCGACCAGCACGGTGCCGACCACCATCAGGAACGACAGGGCGAGCATTTTCAGCGACGGGTGCTTGTCGATGAAATCGCTGATCGCGCCCGAGCAGAGCATCATCACCAGCACCGCGACGATGATGGCCGCGACCATGACCGGCACATCAGAGACCATGCCTACGGCCGTGATCACCGAGTCCAGCGAGAACACGATGTCGATGATCGCGATCTGCACGATGGTGTAGAGGAAAAAGCCGCCGGTGCCCTTGGGCTCGTCGCTGCTCTCTTCCTCGCCTTCCATGCCATGAAAGATCTCTTGCGAGCTCTTCCAGAGCAGGAACAGGCCACCGAAGAACAGGATCAGGTCACGGCCGGAAATGCCCTGGCCAAAGACCGTGAACAAGTCGGTGGTCAGGCGCATGACCCAGGTGATCGACAGCAGCAACAGGATGCGCGTGACCATTGCCAGCGCCAGGCCGAACAGCCGGGTGCGTTGCTGCATGGCCTTGGGCATGCGGCTGACCAGGATCGAGATCATGATGATGTTGTCGATGCCCAGGACAATTTCCAGGGCGGTCAGGGTAAAGAAAGCAACCCATATCTGCGGGTTGAGTAGCCATTCCATCAGGTGTTTTCCTCAAGCGATAAAAAATCGCCGCCAGCGTGGGCTGACGGCGATCAGGGGGTGTCACGAAAAGGTCAGACGCTGCTGACGAGCGGGAAGATACCCATCACCAGGGCGGCGACCAGAATGCACATGCACACCAGGATCGCCCACTTGAGGGTAAAGCGCTGGTGGTCACCGAAGTCGATACCGGCCAGGGCCACCAGCAGGTAGGTCGACGGCACCAGCGGGCTGAGCAGGTGCACCGGCTGGCCGACGATCGAGGCGCGGGCCATTTCGACGGCGGTGATGCCGTAGTGCGAGGCGGCTTCGGCCAGGACCGGCATCACGCCGTAGTAGAACGCATCGTTGGACATGAAGAAGGTGAACGGCATGCTCACCAGCGCGGTGATCACCGCCAGGTAAGGACCCAGGGCATCGGGGATCACGCCCAGCAGGCTCTTGGACATGGCGTCGACCATGCCGGTGCCGGTCAGGATGCCGGTGAAGATACCGGCGGCGAAGATCAGGCCGACCACGGACAACACGCTGCCGGCGTGAGCCGAGACGCGGTCTTTCTGGTCCTGCAGGTTCGGGTAGTTGATGATCATCGCGATGCTGAAAGCCACCATGAACAGCACCGGCAGCGGCAGCAGGCCCATGATCAGCGTGACCATCAGGGCGAAGGTCAGGGCACCGTTGAACCAGATCAGTTTTGGACGACGGGCGTCAGGGAACTGCGAGACGCTGATTTCGCTATGGTCGATTTCATCGCCGGCCAGTTGCAGCACGCCCAGGCGGGCCCGCTCACGCTTGCCGTAGAAGTACGAGATGGCCAGCAGGCAGACGACGCCGACCGCCATGGCCGGGATCATTGGTACGAAGATGTCCGAAGCGTCCACGTGCAGGGCGCTGGCGGCGCGGGCCGTCGGGCCGCCCCAGGGGGTCATGTTCATGATCCCGCCGGCCAGGATGATCAGGCCGGCCATGATGCGCGGGCTCATGCCGACACGGCTGTACAGCGGCAGCATGGCCGCTACGCAGATCATGTAGGTAGTGGCGCCGTCACCGTCGAGCGAAACCACCAGCGCCAGTACGGCGGTGCCGACCGAAATGCGCATCGGGTCGCCCTTGACCATTTTCAGGATCTTGCGCACCGCCGGGTCGAACAGACCCGAGTCGATCATCAGCGCGAAGTAGAGGATGGCGAACATCAGCATCACGCCGGTGGGCGCCAGCTTGGTGATACCGGCCAGCATCATCGGGCCGATCTGCGGACCGAAACCGCCGAACAGGGCGAAAATGATCGGCACCAGGATCAGGGCGATCAGCGCGGTCATGCGCTTGCTCATGATCAGGTACATGAAGGCAATGACCATGGTAAAGCCGAGGAAGGTCAGCATGGCGAAACTCCAGACGTAAGGCGGCCAGGGAACCGGAAAAGGAAAAGGTCAGTTCGGGTCAGCGAGGGGCTGTCTGGGGTCGGGGCGTGGCGAGGGTGTACACGGAGGTAGGAGCAAGCATTTCAATCACCGTTATTCTTGTTGAGTGGCTCAGGCGCTCTTGGCAGTCGCCCTGGCTTACCGGTCTATGCCGGTGCTGGAGGCGATCCTAATCCCCCAAGCTTTCAACCACCTTTCACTCATATTGAATCCGCAGTAGGAGCGCGCTTGCCCGCGACCGGCTGCGTCAGCAGTCGTAAATTTTCAGCGTCCATACAATTTTTGCGAGCGCTGCGCACTCGGTCGCGGGCAGAGCGCGCTCCTACACGGGCAGCCCTCCAGATAGATTATGGATCCATTGAATATTATTAAGGGCGATTATCGGCTGTTTTTATTTGACTCAATCCATGGTTTGGCGATTCAATGGATCCATTAAATAAAAACAAACAAAACCGGAGAGCCTGTCTCATGTATCCGAAAAATACCTGGTACGTCGCCTGCACCCCTGATGAAATCGCTGAAAAGCCATTGGGGCGGCAAATCTGTGGTGAAAGGATGGCGTTCTACCGCGGCCCGGAAAACCGCGTCGTCGCCGTCGAGGATTTCTGCCCGCACCGCGGCGCGCCGTTGTCGCTGGGCTATGTCGAGAACGGCCTGCTGGTGTGCGGCTACCACGGCCTGGCCATGGGCGCCGATGGCAAGACCGCCTCGATGCCCGGCCAGCGGGTACGGGGCTTTCCGTGCAACAAGACCTATGCCGCCGAGGAACGCTACGGTTTTATCTGGGTCTGGCCGGGCGATCAGGCCCAGGCCGATGCAGCGCTGATTCCGCACCTGGAATGGGCGGTCAGCGAGCAGTGGGCCTATGGCGGCGGGCTGTTTCATATCGGCTGCGACTACCGGCTGATGATCGACAACCTGATGGACCTGACCCACGAAACCTACGTGCACGCGTCCAGCATCGGCCAGAAAGAGATCGACGAAGCGGCGCCGGTGACCCAGGTCGAAGGCGACGAGGTGATCACCGCCCGGCACATGGAAAACATCATGGCCCCGCCCTTCTGGCGCATGGCGCTGCGCGGCAACAACCTGGCCGACGATGTGCCGGTGGACCGCTGGCAGATCTGCCGCTTCACCCCGCCCAGCCATGTCCTGATCGAAGTGGGCGTCGCCCATGCCGGCCACGGCGGCTACCACGCCGAGGCGCGTTACAAGGCGTCGAGCATCGTGGTCGATTTCATCACCCCCGAGACCGACACCTCGATCTGGTACTTCTGGGGCATGGCGCGCAACTTCAACCCGCAAGACGAGGCGCTGACCGCCACCATTCGCGAAGGCCAGGGCAAGATCTTCAGCGAAGACCTGGAGATGCTTGAACGCCAGCAGCAGAACCTGCTGCGTCACCCTGAACGCAACCTGCTCAAGCTCAATATCGACGCCGGTGGCGTGCAGTCGCGCAAGGTGCTCGAACGCATCATCGCTCGCGAGCAGGCCTCGCCGCTGATTGCCGTTGCCCAATGAACCCGGCCCGAGGAAGTGAAATGATCGACGTCATGGTGATTTCCCGCCGCGAAGAAGCCCCGGGCATTTGCAGCTACGAGCTGGCCCGGCCCGACCGTAGCCCGTTGCCGGCCTTCACGGCCGGGGCGCACATTGATGTGCACATTCCAGGCGATGCCGGGCTGGTGCGTCAGTATTCGCTGTGCAATGCGCCCAGCGAACGGCACCGCTACCAGATCGGCGTGCTCGACGACCCGGCGTCGCGCGGCGGCTCTGCTGCCCTGCACCGCCTGTTGCAGGCGGGCATGAGCTTGCGCATCAGCGAGCCGCGCAACTTGTTTGAACTGGCCCCCGAGGCCCGGCGCAGCCTGCTGTTCGCCGGCGGCATCGGCATTACCCCGATCCTGTGCATGGCCGAGCACCTGGCCGCCAGCGGCGCGGACTTCGAACTGCATTATTGCGTGCGCGCCCGCGACCGTGCCGCGTTCGCAGCCCGGTTGCTGGCCTGCGCCTTTGCCGATCGTGTCCACCTGCATGTGGATGAAGAGCCCGCCACGGCCCTGCAGGCCGCCCAGGTGCTGGCCGCGCCGCAGCCGGATGTGCACCTTTACGTGTGTGGCCCCGGTGGCTTCATGCAGCATGTGCTCGACAGCGCCCGGGCCCAGGGCTGGACCGAAGCCAACCTGCACCGTGAATACTTTGCCGCTGCCCCGGTGGACACCAGCGCCGATGGCTCGTTCTCGATCAGGGTCAACAGCACCGGCCAGGTGTTCGAGGTGCCGGCCGACCAGAACGTCATCCAGGTGCTGGAGCTGCATGGCATCGAGGTGCCGGTGTCGTGCGAGCAAGGCGTATGCGGCACCTGCCTGACCGGCGTGCTCGAAGGTGTGCCGGAGCATCGCGACCTGTACCTGACCGAAGAAGAACAGGCCCTGAACGATCAGTTCACGCCCTGCTGCTCGCGGGCCAGGACACCGCTGCTGGTGCTGGACCTCTGAACAAGTCAGGACCGGCTTCTACAAAGCAGGTTATTCGCACAGGCACCGACCGGTAGGAGCGCGCTCTGCCCGCGACCGGCTGCGTTAGCAGTCGTAAAATTGTGGCGTTTTATAAATTTTGCGAGCGCTTCGCACTCGGTCGCGGTGGTCCGGCATTCCGGCAAGCGCGCTCCCACGGTAGCTATTTCAGGCCGTACCGCGATGCAAGGTGGCGATGAATGCCGCGGCTGCGACAAACAGGCTGGCGAAGGTGCGGTTCAGGCGTTTCTGCTGGCGCGGCGTCTTGAGCAGGCGCAGCACCTTGGCCGCCAGGCCCGTGTAGCCGGCCATGACGATCAGGTCCACGGTCACCATGGTCGCGGCAATGGTCACGTACTGGGCCAGCAACGGCGCGTTCGGGTCGATGAACTGTGGCAGGATGGCCAGCATGAACACCATGGCCTTGGGGTTGCTGATATTGACCAGGAACCCGCGCAGCATCAGGCTCATTGGTTTGCCGACCGGGCGCACGGCCGGGTCTTCGTTCATGTCGGTGGGCAGCGCTCGCCACTGCTTGACGCCCAGGTAGATCAGGTATGCCACGCCGAACCACTTGATCACGGTAAAGGCCAGCTCGGAAGTGGCCAGGATGGCGCCCAGGCCGGCGGCGATGATGCCGATCTGCACCACCAGCGCGATTTGCAGTCCCAGCGCGTTCCAGTAGCCGCGCCAGAAGCCGTATTGCAGGCCGCAGGACATCGACGCGATGGCGCCGGCACCCGGCGACAGGCTGATCACCCAGCAGGCGGCAAAGAATGCCAGCCATGTTTCAAACGCCATCGCACACCTCACTTTATCGGATGGCGAATACGTTAATCCTGATCGGCAAGTGTAGCCAGATGTTTATCGCGGACAGGTTGGGGTCGATAGATCCATTTCGGGTGCAGGAATATTCGCCATCACCCTCCGGCCTATTTGCCCTCGCCGGCCGGCCGCTCGGTGATCACCTGCGCCAGGCCGTCGGTGCCGCGCCAGCGGCGTACCGATTTCTGGAAGAACTGGCTGTTGGGCACCTGCACCAGTGCGCCGCCCTGCTCGGGAAGTTCGATCAGGGTGGTGAACATCAGGTTGATGGCCGTGACCCGGCCCTTGACCCCGGGCTTGTCGAGGGTGTCGACCAGCTCGACGATGTCGCCGATACGAAACGGGCCGATGGTGAAGATCATCACCGCGCACAGCAGGTTGGACAGGACGCTCCACATGGCGAAGAAGGCCACCGCCGCCACGGCGACAAAGCCCGACAGCGCCGTCCACAACACGGTGGCCGAGACGCCCAGGCGCCCGAGCACGACCACGAAGGCGCTGCCCATGATGAACCACCGCAGGCACCCGCGCACCGGCATCAACAGCTCGGGTGGCAACGGGTAGCGCTCGCCCAGGCGCGTAAGAAAGCGCCCCACGACACGCTGGGTCAGGTAGCCCACCAGCAGGATCAGCAGAATCTGCAGGCCCAGCCAGATCGGTTCGACCCAGTGCGCTGCCAGCGGTAAACCAAAAACGTCCATCACCCTCTCGCCTCGCTTACGACAATGCTTCCAGCTCGGCCTGCATGGTTTCCAGCACTTCCAGTGCCTCCATCCAGCCCTCTTCCAGTTCGGCCTCGCGCACCTTCAAGCGAGCCTGGTCGGCCAGCAGGTCGCGCAGCTTGTCTTTGCTGGCGGCCTCGTAGAGGGCGCTGTCGGCCAGGCCCTGTTCAATCCGGGCCAGCTTTTCGTGGACCTCGCCCAGCTCCTTTTCCAGCTTGTCAGCCTGGCGTTTGTGCGGTGCCAGTTGCTGACGCAAGGCGGCGGCCTGTTGGCGCTGGGCTTTTTTGTCGGTCTTGTCGGCATTGACCGGCGTGGTGCTGGCCGGTGCATGACGCACGCGGTAATCGGCCAGCCAGCGGGTGTAGTCGTCCAGGTCGCCATCAAAGGTTTCGACCCGGCCATCGGCCACCAGCAGGAAGTCGTCAGTGGTGCTCTTGAGCAAGTGCCGGTCGTGAGAGACCACCAGCACCGCTCCGCTGAATTCCTGCAGGGCCATGGTCAGCGCCAGGCGCATTTCCAGGTCCAGGTGGTTGGTCGGTTCGTCGAGCAACAGCAGGTTGGGCTTTTCCCAGGCAATCAGCGCCAGGGCCAGGCGGGCCTTTTCGCCACCGGAGAAGTTCAGCACCGGCTCGTCGAGCCGCGCACCGCGAAAATCGAAGCCGCCGAGGAAGTCGCGCAGGGTCTGCTCGCGTTCGGTCGGTGCCAGGCGCTGCAAGTGCAGCAGCGGCGTGGCCTTGGCATCCAGCGAGTCGAGCTGGTGCTGGGCAAAGTAGCCGACCGAGAGGTTTTCACCGCGTTGCAGGCGCCCGCTGATGGGGTCCAGCTCGCCGGCCAGGTTCTTGATCAGCGTCGACTTGCCCGCGCCGTTGGGGCCCAGCAGGCCAATACGCGCGCCGGGCACCAGTTGCAGTTTGACCTTCTCGAGGATGACCTTGTCGCCATAGCCCAGACGGGCATCGGACAGGTCCAGCAAGGGGCGCGAAAGCTTGTCGGATTCGCGGAAGACGAAGTTGAAGGGCGAGTCGACATGGGCGGCAGACAGCTCTTCCATGCGCTCCAGCGCCTTGATGCGGCTCTGGGCCTGGCGGGCCTTGGTGGCCTGGGCCTTGAAGCGCGCAATGTACTTCTCCATGTGCGCACGTTGCACCTGCTGCTTCTCGTAGGCCTGTTGCTGCTGGGCCAGACGTTCGGCACGGGCGCGCTCAAAGGCACTGTAGCCGCCGCGATACAGGGTGATCTTGCGTTGCTCGACGTGGGCGATGTGATCAACCACCGCATCGAGAAAGTCGCGGTCGTGGGAAATCAGCAGCAAGGTGCCGGGATAGCCCTTGAGCCAGTCTTCGAGCCACAGGATGGCGTCGAGGTCCAGGTGGTTGGTCGGCTCGTCGAGCAGCAGCAGGTCCGAAGGGCACATCAAGGCTTGCGCCAGGTTCAGGCGCATCCGCCAGCCGCCGGAAAAACTGCCAACAGGCCGCTCCATCTGCTCGTTGCTAAAGCCCAGGCCGGCCAGCAGCTTGCGGGCACGGGCGTCGGCGGTATAGCCGTCGGCGCTGTCGAACTCGGCATGCAGGCGTGCCAGTGCGGTGCCGTCGTGGGCGGCCTCGGCCTCGGCCAACTGGCGCTGGATATCGCGCAGCAGCAGGTCGCCGTCAAGCACATAGTCCACGGCCAGGCGTTCGAGGGTCTCGATTTCCTGGCGCATATGTGCGATGCGCCAGTCGGCCGGCAGATGGCAATCGCCGGAGTCGGGGCTCAACTCGCCGCGCAACAGGGCAAACAGGCTGGATTTACCGGCACCATTGGCACCGATCAGACCGGCTTTCTGGCCGGCGTGCAGGGTCAACTCGGCGTTTTCTAGCAGACGCTGAGGGCCACGCTGTAAGGTAAGGTCTTGAATTCGAATCATGATGGCGGCGGAGTCTACCAGCTTCGTCCCGGACGGGGTTGACCACTATGCCTGTTGATCTATGGAGTTTCACCCTCGATTTCTATGCCCGGCCCGGTGTGGAGCCGGCGTGCCTGCAACTTCAGGCCCAGGGAGCCGACGTTTGCGTGGCGTTGTTCGGGGTGTGGCTGGGGTGGCGCGCCGTGCCGTGCACTGACGCCCGGGTGGCGGCCATTGTCCAGGCAGCAGGCGCGTGGCAGGCGCAGGTCGTGGGGCCTTTACGGGCCTTGCGCACGCAATGGCGTCAAGCCGCGGCAGGCGATAGCGCGCTTGCCACCTTGCGCGAACAGGTCAAGGCGTTGGAGTTGCAGGCGGAGCGAACATTGCTGGAACGGTTGCAGGGTCTGGCCAGGGACTGGCCACAGGGGCAGGTGCAGGATATGCAGGGCTGGCTTGATGCGTTGGCGGGCCGGCAGGACCGCGCCGCACGGCAGGTGCTGTGCGACGCGGCCCTTACCCTGAGGGCTTAGACGCTGTCGGTAGCCGCCGGCGCAGCAGGGGCCGGTGTACCGGCAGGCTGGGCAACCGCTGTTACTGCGGTCTCAACCTTGGCGGCCGCCGGTGCCTTGGCCGGTTTTGCGGCCGGCTTGGTCGCGGTCTTTACAGCAACCGGCTTGGTGGCTGGCTTGGCGACGGCAGGTTTGGCAGCGGCGGTCTTGGCTGCAGGCTTGGCGGCCGCCGTTTTGGCCGGCGCCTTGGTGGTCGCAGGCTTGACGGGTGCCTTCTCGGCAACCGGCTTGGCCGCCGGGGCCTTCACCGGTGCCTTGGCTGGCGCCGCAGCGGCTTTTTCAGTGGCTGGTTTGGCCGGGGCCTTGGTGGCTGGCTTGGCCGCTGCTTTGGCAGGCGCTTTCTTGACCGCGGCAGGCTTGGCGACGGCGTTGTCGGCGGGTGCTGCGTCTACCTTGGCAACGGCGGGCGTGGTTGCGGCCTTGCTCGCGGCCGGTTTGGCTTCGCGGGTGGTCAGTGCCTTGCCGACGGCTTCCTTGACCCGGCCTACGCCCTGGGCCAGCTTCAGGCTTTCCTGGACATCGCGTTTGAGCTGCTGGATGTAGGTGCGTGTTTCGGTCTGGCGATCCTTCAAGGCATCGAGCAGTTCTTCAAGCTCATCGATGGCGGCCTTGGCCTTGGTCTGTGCCTTGGCTTTGCCGGCAACAGCGGCGTCCTGCACCTTGGTGCGCGACTTGTGCAATTTTTCCTGGGCCTTGACGCGTTGCTTTTCCAGCTTGGCGAGCAGTTTCTCGGCATCAGCCAAAGCGGTGGAACAGGCGTCTTCCAGGTGTTCGAGCAGGCTGCCCGACAATTGTTGGAGCAGATGCAACGGCGTGGTTACGGGCTTCTTGTTGGCCGACATGACTTACCTCCGGGCTGGCGAAATAGCGGCTCATACTAGACCTCTGCCTGCAGCGCCGCTAGCGCTGTTGACAGCATGAACAGTCCGCTGTTGCACGGCGCCACCTGCAATGGCCGGGGGTTTGAGCCGTCTGTGCAAAATTTCACCCGGGCCGCTCTCTGCGTAACGCTGTCGGTACTGGCATAATCACAGCCTTCTCAGCCGGAGAGCCTCCATGTCGCGCTACTTGTTGATGTCGTTATTGCTTGTGCTGCCGCTGGGACAGGCTGCCGAAAATCCGGCTGCCAACGATGCCCATGACCTGGCGTACAGCCTGGGGGCGAGCCTGGGCGAGCGCATGCGTCAGGAGGTGCCGGACCTTGACCTGACTGCCCTGGTCGATGGCTTGAAGCAGGCGTATCAGGGCAAGCCCCTGGCACTCAAGCAAGCGCGAATCGACCAGATCCTGGCCGATCACGATGCCGCGATGGCGCAGGCCGAAGCTGCGGGCACCGACTCGCAGACCGAGGCAGCACTCAGTGCCGAACGGCGTTTCATGGACGCGGAAAAGGCCAGGCCTGGCGTCAAGGTCCTGGCCGACGGCATCCTGATGACCGAGCTGGTGCACGGTGACGGTCCCAGGCCCGATGCCAACGGCCGGGTGGAAGTGCGCTATGTAGGGCATCTGCCGGACGGCACGGTGTTCGACCAGAGCAGCCAGCCGCAATGGTTCCGCCTGGACAGTGTGATCAGTGGCTGGACCACGGCCTTGCAGGACATGCCGACCGGAGCGAAATGGCGTTTGGTGATTCCCTCGGCACAAGCCTATGGCGCCGAAGGAGCGGGCGACCTGATCGACCCGTTTACACCACTGGTGTTCGAGATCGAACTGGTCGCCGTGTCGTCGTAACCCCGTCGGCGTTACGCGCTGGCCTGTTCCTTGTGCGAGGTGTGCAGCACCTCGATCAGGCAGTCTTCAAGCTCGAAGCGCTCATGCAACAGCCCGCCCAGGGTCTTGAACTCGCTGGCGCAATCGGCTGACGAATCACCGTGATCACAATGGTCGTTGAACGCCAGCGCCAGTTGCGTCAAGGCCTCCAGGCGCGGGATGAGCGTATCGGCCAGTTCCAGCCCGCGCTCGTCGTTGAACGCCTTGGCCTCGTTGCTCAGTTGTTCATAGACCTCGAAATGCCCCGCCGACACGTAGTCGACCAGCAATTGACAGAAGTCCTGCTTGGCCGAGCGGTCCCGCAGGGACTCGGGCGTTCCGCCCAGCGCATCGTAGGCCTGGATCAGTTCGTGACGATTGTGAAGCCAGCGATCGATCAGCAGATTGACCCCGCCCCAGCGTTCCTGAGCATTCTGACAACTTTCCAGCATGATGATCTCTCTTCCCTTCAGGGGGCATGCAGTCCTGTACCGGCATCAAGTCGTACCCGATCTGTGTAAACCGAGCCTGAATGAGCGTCATGACAACAGACTTGGATTGACGCGTGCGAGCCAGATTATGCCCGCAGGATAAGGGCTTCAAGCGATGAGGTCGAGAAAGTTCATACAAGCGTTTGATCGTTGGGCAATATCTTGCGGGGTATTTCGACCAGCAGCAGATACAGCGCCAGCAGGATTGCCCCGACAAACGCCAGCAGGCTCCACTCCGGCAGGCTGATACCGAACAGCGACCAGTTGATCTCGGCACAGCTCAGCAGTGCGTGCTCCAGGATGCCTCCCCAGGCCGGCAGCGCGAGCAGGCTGAAACCTTCCTTGACGTGGGTGACGGCCAGGGCCAGTTGCTCGGGGGACGAGGTCTGCGAGCCGATATGAGCGCCTGCGACACCGGCGCCAAGCAGGGCCATGACCAGCAACGCCAGCGCATAGCGATGCCAGGTGCGCAGGGTCGTGGGGCCGTGCACGGAAGCAGCCAGGCAGATCAGGGCGCAGGCAAGCAGCAGCGCCCGTTGTACATGGCATAACAGGCAAGGCGTGAGGTTGTAGGTGAACTGCAGGTAGACCGCCGCGCCGACGGATGTTGCACAGGCGATGAACGCCAGACAGAACAGAAAGCGCGTGCGGGCCGGGTGCATGACAAATCCGTAACGGGAAACAAGGGGGGCTACGGTAGAGGAAAGCGTACAGAGCTTTCAAGGCGGCCGCGCGCCAGGATGCTGATAGCTGCACGCGGAAACAAACACCCATGAATCAGGTTTTATTACATTTTCATGTACGAATTATCTTCATACACAGTATTTGCCGGGCAATTCCCCCGCCGCGCCGGCAAGGCGTTCGCGCAAGAAGGCTCTTGCGCGAACGTCAGCCTCAAGCGCGGGCCAGGGCCGGCAGGGGGCTGGCCAGGAAGCGTTCGTCGAGCATGCCGAGGCCTTGCTGGAACAACTGGTTGCTGCGCTCGGTCTCGCCCATCTGCGCCAGCAAGCGTGCCAGCTCCGCACAGGTTTCCGGGTTGGGCTGCAGGCGCAGGCTGCTTTCGAGGTAGTCGCGTGCCTTGCCCCACAAGCGGCCCTGCAGGCAGATGCGACCCAGGGTCAGCAGCAGGCTCGGGTCCTTGGGGTGCTGTTTGAGCCAGCCTTCGGCCGCCTGCAACTGCTTGCCATTGTCGCTGCCGTGCACCAGCCCGTAGAGCCGTGCCAGGTGGCTGTCGTAGTCGCGCTTGAGAGCCGTGCGCAGCACTTCTTCGGCCTGGGCATGGGCGTTGAGGCGCCGCAATTGCTCGGCATAGGCCAGCACCAGCGCCGGTTCCTGGCGCTGCGCCGAGGTCAGGGCTTTCCAGGCCTTGTCCAGCGAGGCCAGGCCGGTGCTGGCGCCTTCTTCGGCCTCGCGCCAGGCCGACAGGCTGAGATTTTCACCCCAGGCACGGCGTTCCAGCTCGGCCAGCTCTGCCGGCGGCAGCACCTTGTCCTTGCGCAGTTCGGGCATCAGGCGGATCAGTTCCGGCCAGTCGCCACGCAGTTGATACAGTCGATGTAATTGACGCAGCACCTGCGGGTTGTGCGGATGGTTCTGCTGCATGGCCTGCAGGGTGACCAGGGCCGCGTCGGTGTCACCGCGGTCCTGTTGCAACTGCGCATGGGTCAGCGCAATGGCCAGTTCGGCATGCGGCTGGCGCTGCAAGGCCCGCTCCAGCAGGCTGTCGCTGTCTTCGTAGCGGCCTTGCTCGTTGGCGGCACGTGCAGCGCCGATGTAATACAGCAGTGGCTGGGGATCGGCCTCGGCGGCGCGATGCAAATGGCGCTGGGCGCTGGCCCAGCGGCCTTCGGCCAGGTCCATCTGGCCTTGTTCGATCGCCACCTGCACGCGGCGATGACGATTGCGGCGCGACCAGGGGTTGACCACACCACCGGAGGTGGTCAGCAGCCTGATCGCCAGGCGCACGATCAGCACCACCAGCCAGAGGGCCAGCAACAGGCCCAGCGCCGCCCACAGGCTCGATTCAAAACGGAAGTTCTGGTACGAAATGAGCACATAACCGGCGTGCTCGGCCATGCCGATGCCAATCAGTGCGGCGACGGCAATGGCAATGAACAGCAGAACGTAGAAGCGCTTCATGGGCTGGTGCCTCGCTGCGTTTCGGTCGGCTGCGACGCGCCATGGCGACGCTCCAGGTAGGCCTGTACCGCGCTGAGGCTCTGCGCCAGGTCAGGCGTCATGACCGAGACAGGCTGGTCCACCAGTGCATCGAGACGCTCGGCGATGACCTTGCTCTGCGGGTTGTCCTTGTTGAAGTTGGCCGTCAGCACGCTGCGCGCCTCTTTGATGGCCGCCGCATAAATCTGCGGCTCGCCATTGAGGGCGGCCCACTGCGCCTGCTCCAGCGCCAGGGTCAGGGCCAGGCGTACCTGGGCCAGGCTCTGGCCCGCGAGCACAGGGCGAATGTCTTTTTCAGCGTTGAAGTCGATACGGATGTAGTGCGAGATCTGTTCCCACCATTTGGCCCAGTAATGCTCTTCACTGTCGGCCGGGTTGGTGGGTTGGGTGGGGGTCAGGCCGAACAGCGAGCCGCCCTTGTCTTCATACTCGGGCGCCAGCGCATTGAGCTGCGCGGCCTGCTCGCGCAGGGCCGCCAGTTGCAGGAACAGGCCGGTGCGGTCGGGTTGTTCGATGCTGTGCAGGGCTGCCAGGCTCTTGGCCAGTTGCTCGCGGGCGCCGAAGGACCCCGGATCGTCCTGTTCGCGCAGGATTTCATCGGCGCCCTGCACCAGGGCCCGGGCACTGTTGATGTCCTGCAGGGCCGACAGGCGCAGGCTGGCCAGGCGCAGCAGGTGCTCGGCCTCGGCCAGGCGCCAGTCCTTGCGGCTGGCGCCCAGTACGCCTTCCAGGCGCTGGCTCAGGCGTTGCTGATCGCCCTGCAGTTGTGCCACCAGGCGGCGGCTGTCTTCAAGCTGGTCGGCGGGCGGGAATTGCGCCAGGCGCGCCGTCAGTTGCTGGTCATTGCGTGTCAGCGCCAGCGTCTGCTCGGCGATGTCCTGCACCTCGCTGCGCTGTTGTATATGGCCAGCCTGCAGCATACGCAGTTGCCATACGCCCCAGCCGGCCACGCCGACGCCGGCGATGCCCAGCAACAAGGCCACGACCGCCAGGCCGCTGGTGCGATTGCCCGAGCGCTCGCGGCGCTTGGGTTCGGGCGTTGGGGTCGATGTTTTCGACACCGATTCTTCGTCTTTGGGCAAGGCTGTTTCGCTCACGTATCCGTCCTTTGCAATTGGGTGCCGCTGGCAGCGACACTTCGTCGATCAACAGGCGGGCGTTGCCCGCAAAGCCTCCAGCAAGGCCGTGGCGCTGGCGCCACGACAGTCAACAACCCTTCGAGCCCCGGCGGCATGCGCCAGTTGCGCAACCCGCGGGCTCGGTACAAACAGCGGCAGCCCGGCCAGCTCAGGCCAGCGCTCCCCCGCCATCTGGAGCAGATGCTCAAGACCCTGCCCACTGCTGACCACCAGCCCGTTCAAGCGTTCCCCCTCGACCTGCCCGAACAGGGCCTGCGGCGGGTAAACGGGCAAATAGCGGCGGTACAGTGGCAGGTACCGGACCCTGACGCCTTGCTCGCGCAAACGCTCGGCCATCCATTCGCGTCCCTCGTCACCGCGCATGATTAACACACGGCTTCCCGGTATGGCGATGGCCTCTTGCAGATGCGGCAGTGCCAACAGTGCTTCGCTGTCGTCGCCCTGCTGCGGCCAGCTGACATCCTGCAGGCCGTAGTCGAGCAGCAGCCTGCCGGTGCCGGCGCCTACGCAGAACCATGGCTGCTGGGGCGGCTGCGGCCAGATTTCATCGAGCAGTTCCAGGCACAGGCGGGCGGCCGGCTTGCTGACCACGATCACCGCCTGAAACTGCATCAGCTCAAAGATCACTGCGCGATGCGCGTCGTCCAACGGCAAAGGCTCCGTGGCCAGCAACGGCAGGCTGCGGGTGAAAATACCATGCTCGGCCAGTACCTGAGCCACCGCTGCCGACTCTTCGGCAGGGCGCGTCAGCAACAGGCGCCAGGCGCTCATTGCTCATCCGCCTCGCCGTAGATGGTTTGCAGGATTCGCCCGGCACCCTGGGCCAGCAGGTCTTCGGCCACTTGCACGCCAAGGGCCTGGGCGGCATCGCGTGAGCCACGTGCCTCGGCCCGCAGCAACAGGCCGCCATCAGGTTCGCCTACCAGCCCGCGCAGCCACAATTGCTCGCCTTCAAGCACGGCGTAGCAGGCAATCGGCACCTGGCAGCCGCCGTTGAGGTGACGGTTGAGGGCGCGCTCGGCCGAGACCCGCAGGGCGGTGTCGGCATGGTGCAAGGGGGCCAGCAAGGCGTGGATGTCGGCATCAAGGGTGCGGCATTCGATGCCGACCGCGCCCTGGCCACCGGAAGGCAGGCTGTCTTCGATCGACAGGCTGGCAGTGATGCGCGCCTCGAAGCCCAGGCGGATCAGGCCGGCGGCAGCCAGGATGATCGCGTCGTACTCGCCGGCATCGAGCTTGGCCAGGCGGGTGTTCACATTGCCACGCAGGAAGCGGACCTGCAGGTCGGGCCGCAGTGCCAGCAGTTGCGCCTGGCGACGCAGGCTGGAGGTGCCGACGATGCTGCCGGCCGGCAATTGGTCGAGGCTGGTGAAACGGTTGGATACAAAGGCGTCGCGTGGGTCTTCACGCTCGCAGATGCAGAACAGCCCCAGCCCTTCGGGAAAGGCCATCGGTACATCCTTCATGGAATGCACGGCGATGTCGGCTTCGTTTTCCAGCAGGGCGGTTTCCAGTTCCTTGACGAACAAGCCCTTGCCGCCGATCTTTGCCAGCGGAGAATCAAGCAGCTTGTCGCCACGACTGACCATGGGCACCAGGCTCACTGCCAGACCGGGATGGGCCTGTTCGAGCCGGGCCTTGACGTATTCGGCCTGCCAGAGCGCCAGCGCGCTCTTGCGGGTCGCAATGCGGATTTCGCGAGTGGACATGAATCAATCCGTACAGGGTAAAGACTGTCGATGATAACAGTTCGGCTGCGGGGGCTTCAGCGCCGCCGGTAAAGTCCGGGCATGGCCTGACACCCGTCAATGAAATCGACGCCCGCCGGCACGTTCAGTGGCTCATGCATCGTGACCGGGCAACGCCTCGACGATGCAGGGCATGTTGGGACAGGCAATGATAGTCGCCAGGGCAGCGACCATGCTGTGTTGAAAACAGCACGCAATTGCTTGTTAACGCCAGGCAGGTCAAACGGACATCAGGTCGTTTGCCATGCCCGATCGTCAAACGCTCTAGAGTTGCTGCATCATCTTGCGCACCCCTGCCACATGGCGACGGCTGACCACCAGGGCATCACCATTGAGGCCCTTGAGGTACAGCTGGAAATGCCCCAGTGGCGTGCGCTGCAGTCGTTCGATCCGCTCGCGGGCCACCAGGGCATTGCGGTGGATGCGCACGAAACGATCACCGAACTCGTCCTCCAGCGCCTTGAGGGGTTCATCGAGCAGTACTTCGCCGCCCTCGTGACGCAAGGTCACGTACTTGTGGTCGGCAATGAAGAAGATGACCTGATCCAGCGGGATCAGCTCGATGCCCTTGCGGGTCCGCGCACTGATGTGCGTGCGCGGGCCATTGCCGCTCTCGGCCGCAGGACGGGTCATGGCGGCCAACTGCACGCGATTGGGCCGCTCGGCTTTTTTCAGGGCCTCGGACAGATGCTCGGGACGCACTGGCTTGACCAGGTAGCCCACCGCACTGACCTGGAAGGCTTCCAGGGCAAATTCATCGTGTGCGGTGCAGAAAACAACGGCGGGCGGGGCTTCGCGCTCGCACAGTCTGGCAGCGACCTGCAGGCCGTCGAGGCCAGGCATGCGGATATCGAGCAGGACAATGTCCGGCTTGTGGCTTTCGATCAGCGCCAGGGCTTCATCACCATTGGCGGCGCTGGGTTCCAGGACCCGGTAGCCCTCGATTTCGCCGACCAGGCGGCTCAATCTTTCCCGGGCCAGGGGTTCGTCATCAACGATCAGGACATTCATATTGCTTTGGCTTCCTGCGTGAGTCTCGCACAAGGATAGCGTAGACAGGTGTAGTGACGGCCGTCACGGCGCTCCACGCTCAGACTGGCCTGCGGACCGAAAAGTGCCGTAATACGCGCACCTATGTTCGACAGGGCCTGGTGGGTGCCGCTGGACGTCTGCCGTGGGGCAACTTCGTCATAAGGATTGCTGACACACAATATGAACACTCCCCTTTCGTAATCTGCCTCAACCCGCACCACGCCGCCTTCGATGCGTGGGGCAATGCCATAGGTCAGGGCGTTTTCCAGCAATGGTTGCAAGGTTAGCTGGGGAATCGGCAAGTCATCGTCAATCTCACTCACCGCCCAGTCCAACTGTAGACGCTCGCCAAGGCGATATTGTTCGATCGATAAATATCGCCTGGCCAATTCCAGCTCCTCGCGCCAGCTCACCAGCGTTCCGGGGCGTGCCAGGCTGGCCCGGAACAGGTCGGACAGATCCAGCACCGCCTGCTCGGCCTTGACCGGATCACTGGCGACAAGGCTGGCAATACTGTTAAGCGTATTGAACAGAAAATGCGGCCGGATACGCGCCTGCAGCGCTTCGATCCTGGCCCGAAGTTCGGCCTGCTGCTGCTTGCGCCACTGACTCTGCAGATAAAAGTAGCGCAACATCAGCGCCGACATGATCAAGGCAATCAGCGAGTAACGAATATAGCGCTCGACCATTCCCTCCAGTGAAATCCGGCTGGACAGCTGGCAGACGTCGGTCACGGCCGTGCACAGCAGCGTCAGGCCCACCACCATCAGGCAGCCCAGAAGCCCCGCCAGGCCTGCCGGCAGTCGCGCCAGCCAGGGCCGCAGGCCGCAGAGCAAGGCGGCCGAAAGCAGGACGATCCACTGCACGAACAGCGACATCAAGGCCAGGCGCACCCAGGGAAAGGCACCGGGCATGGGCTCGACCAGCACAAGGGCCAGCACCAGCAGCTCGGCCAGTACCACCAGCACCAGCAAGGCCTGGGGCAGGCACAGTTCAGGCAGGAAGAAATCCTGCTCGGCAGTGGTTTTGTCGTTATTGATGATCATGGAGGCCCTCGCGCATGCGCCAGTCTCGTCGCGGGGGCTGAGCGCGACAAGCCGTTCGAGGATAAAAAAACCTCACCCTGCTATCATCGCCGTCGTTTAGCGAACTTCCTTTCACGCAGAGCAACGAGCGAAATCATGAGCACCGACAAGACCAACCAGTCCTGGGGCGGCCGCTTCAGTGAGCCCGTCGACGCCTTCGTCGCGCGCTTCACCGCCTCCGTCAACTTCGACCAGCGCCTGTATCGCCATGACATCATGGGTTCGATCGCCCATGCGACCATGCTGGCCAAGGTCGGCGTCCTGACCGATGCCGAACGCGACACCATCATCGACGGCCTGAAGACCATCCAGGGCGAAATCGAGGCGGGTCAGTTCGAATGGCGCATCGATCTTGAAGACGTGCACATGAACATCGAAGCTCGCCTGACCGACCGCATCGGCATCACCGGCAAGAAACTGCACACCGGACGCAGTCGCAACGACCAGGTCGCTACCGATATCCGCCTGTGGCTGCGTGATGAAATCGACGTGATCCTCGGCGAAATCACCCGCCTGCAACAAGGACTGCTGGAGCAGGCCGAGCGTGAAGCCGAGACCATCATGCCGGGCTTCACTCATCTGCAGACAGCCCAGCCGGTCACCTTCGGCCATCATTTGCTGGCCTGGTTCGAAATGCTCAGCCGCGACCACGAGCGCCTGGTCGATTGCCGCAAGCGCACCAACCGCATGCCGCTGGGCAGCGCCGCGCTGGCCGGCACCACCTACCCGATCGACCGTGAGCTGACCTGCCAGTTGCTGGGTTTCGAAGCCGTTGGCGGCAATTCGCTGGACGGTGTGTCGGATCGCGACTTTGCCATCGAATTCTGCGCCGCCGCCTCGATCGCGATGATGCACCTGTCGCGCTTCTCCGAAGAGCTGGTGCTGTGGACCAGCGCCCAGTTCCAGTTCATCGACCTGCCAGACCGCTTCTGCACCGGCAGCTCGATCATGCCGCAAAAGAAAAACCCCGACGTGCCTGAACTGGTGCGTGGCAAGAGCGGCCGTGTATTTGGCGCCCTGACCGGCCTGCTGACCCTGATGAAAGGTCAGCCGCTGGCCTACAACAAGGACAACCAGGAAGACAAGGAGCCGCTGTTCGACGCCGCCGACACGCTGCGCGACTCGTTGCGCGCCTTTGCCGACATGATCCCGGCCATCAAGCCGCGCCACGCCATCATGCGCGAAGCGGCCCTGCGCGGCTTCTCTACCGCCACGGACCTGGCCGACTACCTGGTCCGGCGCGGCCTGCCGTTCCGTGACTGCCACGAAATCGTCGGCCATGCGGTGAAGTACGGTGTCGAAAGCGGCAAGGACCTGGCAGAAATGAGCCTGGAAGAACTGCGCCGTTTCAGCGACCAGATCGAGCAGGACGTGTTTGCCGTGCTGACCCTTGAAGGTTCGGTCAACGCTCGTGACCATATCGGTGGTACAGCCCCGGCGCAGGTGCGTGCCGCCGTGGTCCGCGGCCAGGCCCTGCTGGCCAGCCGCTGATCACATCCAGTGACCCGTCAGGCGGCGTTGTTAGCCCGCCTGCCGGGCCACGGCCTGTACGCGGGCCAGGAACCTGGGCCAGTCGGCCTCCCTGGCCGCTGCCACCTGTTGCACATTCGGGTTTTGCGCCAGATGCTCCAGCAAGGCCTGTGCTCCGGGCAACTGCCCCAGCAGGTCCAGGCCAAACAGTTGCTCGCCCACACGCTGTGCCAGGTCGACGCTGTACAGGAAATAAATGTCCGCCACCGTGAAATGCTCACCGCTTATATAGGGTGCAAAGCGCGCGCGCTGGGACAGGGCGGCAAAACCCTTGATCAGGTCACGGCGCGCCTTGGCCTTGAGGTCGGCAGGCGTTGCCCGGCCGCCAAAGATCACTTCGACATAGCACAAGCGTGCCGGCAGCTCGATGTACAGCTCGATCTCCTTGGCAATGGTCCAGGCCTGGGCCCGGCAGAAAGGATTGGCCGGTACCAGCGGCCGGGCCGTCGAGGTGTCTTCCAGATAACGCAGGATGACATCGGTCTCGCTGATGAATCCCTGTGGCGTGCCCAGCACCGGTACCTTGCCGCGCGCGCTGATGGCCAGCGCTTCGGGATTCTGGCAGCCATGCAACGGCACGAATTCGAACGGCACCTGCTTCTCCAGCAAGGCCAGCTGGACCATATTGAAATAGTTGCTTGCGGCAAATCCGTATAATTTCAGCACCGAAAATCTCCTTGAATAGGGTACGCCTCGGCACTCTAGAGGATTTTTTCGTTTTAAAATCAGCGGCCTATGGCCAATTCTCAGCATTTCAGAACTGTCCTACAGCGTTCGTCGATTACCCCCACGCGATGCAGTTAAACTGCTGCACTTAATCTGAGGAGATTCCCATGACTGAAGTACTCGACGACAACGAAGAAGAATTCGCTGCCTCCACCCTGATGCAGGCCATCGAGAACCAGCTCGAGAATGACAATCCGCCTGCGGCAACGGCTGTGTTCAACAAGCTGACACTGGTGGGCTACGAGCGCGATGACATCATCGAAATGATGGCTCATGTGCTGGCCGTGGAGATCGACGCCATGCTGGCTGCCGACCGGCCGTTCGATGGCCAGTGGTACGAAACGGCGCTGCGCGCGCTGCCGGAGCTGCCACCAGAAAATTAAGCATGGCCGGGCACCCGGCGCCCAGGATCCGGGCTACACTGCGCAAGTCCCGTTGCCACCTCATCACCCGGGACCTGCGCCCGTACCGGCGTCCACTAATAAAAGTCTGGAGCACCTATGTCTTACACCCCTGAGCTGGTTGCTGAACTGGAAATCCTTGCCCTGTTCAACCTGGACAACACCCTTGAAGGCCTGAAGGTCCATCATGTGGCGGCCTCCACTGCCATCGCCGCTGCCCAACGCCTGCATGACAAAGGCCTGACGAGCCAGGTCGATGGTGGCTACCTGACCAGTCTGGGCCTGGAAGCGGCGCGTCATGCCCAATCCTTGCTGACCATCCTGCAGACGGCCCGCGAAGCTGCCTGACCTTTACGTCCTCTGGTTTGCGAAGCCACCGGGCCAGACAAAAAAACCTGTCTGGCCCCTTCACGCATGTGCACACAAACTGATACAAAGCCGCTACACATTTGACGTCAATTTCTTGCGGCTGCCGCGGCGGCGCCTTGTGCTCGCTATGCTGTCCGCCAACAGGCACCGGACAAACGGCAGATACTTCAGATAACGCCGTCAATAAAGCCTGCCACTCCGGGTTAACGCTGCGATGACGTCCCCTTTTGAAATCCGTCCCGATCTGGACGAAGGCATTGACCGCAAGGTCCTTGGCCAATTGCGCAACCGTTTCCTGAGCCTCAACGAAGGACGACTGGCGCGTGCCCGTGAAGGCCTGTCGCCGCGCCAGCAGAACGTCTTGACGCTGTTGCCGCTGTTGTTCCACGTCAATCATCCGCTGTTGCCAGGCTATGTGTCCGGCAGCACGCCGGCGGGGGTGTCCAACTACGATCCGGCCGCCCCGGTGCTGGCCGAAGCGCAGCGCCTGACCCGTTCGTTCTCGTACAAGGTGCGCCACAACCATGCGCCCCAGCCGATCCACGGCCTGTTCCTGATGGGCAGCCTGGGCACCCTGGCCCAGGCCGACCAGAGCGACATGGACGTGTGGGTCTGCCACGACAGCGAGCTGGCCCCCAATGCCATTGCCGAACTGCGCAAGAAATGCCAGGCGCTGGAAGTCTGGGCCGACACCCAGGGCGCCGAGGCGCACTTTTTCCTGATCGACCCGCAACGCTTCCGGGTGGGCGATCGCGATGCGCAGCTGAGCTCCGATGACTGCGGTACCGCGCAGCACTATCTGCTGCTCGATGAGTTTTATCGCACCGCCCTGTGGCTGGCCGGACGCACGCCCCTGTGGTGGCTGGTGCCGGCCTACGAAGAAGCACGGTATGACGCCTACACCCATACCCTGCTGTCCAAGCGTTTCATTCGTGCCGATGAGGTGCTCGACCTGGGGCACATGGCGCACATTCCCCCCGGCGAATTCGTCGGCGCCGGGCTGTGGCAGTTGTTCAAGGGTATCGACTCGCCGTACAAGTCGGCGCTCAAGCTGTTGCTGATCGAGGTCTACGCCAGCGAGTACCCGGATGTACAGTGCCTGAGCCTGCGCTACAAGAAGGCCGTGTTCGCCCGGCAGCCGGATCTGGACGAACTGGACCCGTACATGGTGGTGTATCGCCGTATCGAGGAGCACCTGCGCGCGCGCAACGAGCCCGAACGCCTGGAACTGGTACGCCGCAGCCTGTACCTGAAGGTCAACAAAAAGCTGACCGGACGCCAGCGCAGCGCCGGCTGGCAACGCCAGGTCATGGAGCGCCTGACAAGCGAATGGGGATGGGACGAGCAGCAATTGACGCTGCTCGACAGCCGCAACCAGTGGAAAGTCCGCCAGGTGAGTCACGAACGGCGTGCGCTGGTCAACGAGCTCAACTACAGCTATCGCTTTCTGACCCAACTGGCCAAGACCCAGAACACCACCCAGTCGATCAATGCCCGCGACATGAGCATCCTGGGCCGTCGACTGTATGCCGCTTTCGAGCGCAAGGCCGGCAAGATCGAGTTCATCAACCCCGGGATTGCCCCGGACCTGGCCGAAGACACCCTGACCCTGGTGCACTCGCCCAACAAGCGCGAACCGGGCAAACACCAGTGGAGCCTGTACAACGGCAGCCTGAGTGCGCATGAATGGCCCAGCTTCACGCCCCTCAAGCGCAGCCGCGAACTGCTTGAGCTATTGGCCTGGTGTCATCGCAACCAGGTCATCGACAACAGCACGCGCCTGGCCTTGCACCCGGGCATCAGCGACTTGAGCGAGCTTGAACTGTTCAACCTCACCGGCGCCCTGCAACAGAGTTTCGCCCTGCCGCTACCGACGGTCAGCGACGAACAACTGCTCAAGCCCAGCGTGCCCAGAGAGATCCTGCTGCTGGTCAACGTCGGTCTGGACCCGTTGCGTCATCATCGCGACCTGAACATTCTGATGACCACCGAGCGCACCGACTCGCTCAGCTATGCCGGCGCGCGGGAAAACCTGGTCCTGACCCTGGACCAGATCACCCTCAATAGCTGGAACGAGACCTTGTTCAGTCGCTATGAAGGCCCGCATGCCTTGCTCGATTGCCTGGTCGACCTGCTGGGCAGCCTGCCCGAGGGACCGGCCCAGCCGCGTATCCGGGTCAGTTGTTTCTGTCACAACCGGGCCCAGGCCATCGCCCAGCGCGTTGAAGACATCGTCGACACGGCCCGGCTGCTGGTGGCCCGACGCCTGAATCACCGCTACCTGATCCAGGTCCAGAAGCAGTACCACGTGCTGGAACTGTTGAACGGGCGCATCACGCCGGTGGTGATCAACAGCCTGTCCGGCCTGTTCAGCTACCTGGGCGAGGCGCTGCCCTGCTACAGCCCGTTGTACCTGGATCCCCAGGCGCTGGATGATCATGACCTGACCGTGATCGTGCCGCACGGCCAGCCCGAGTGCATCCAGGTGTTCTACCGGGTCAACGAAGCCTTCGCCGACCTGTATGTACTCGACGAGCACAACACCCTGTGGCACCAGAACCTGCCCTGGCATGACGAGCCGAGCCTGCTGCAACCCTTGCAACGGTTTTTCCAGGCCATGCTCTACCGGCGTGGTGCGTCATTGCCACTCGATACCGTGCAGGCGCCAGTGGCGCTGGAGGTGTTGTATTACCAGGTGTTGCCCTCGGGCAGCAGCCGCGCGCGCAGCATCGAGCCACGGCAGGCGCCGACGGCAACCGACAAGCCTTTCTATGATGTGCAGGCCATCATCGAGGAAAGCGTGCCAGGGCAGGTGAATGTCACGCTGTACTGCGACAACCGCGAATTCTCCGAACTCGAATACGGCGAGCACCTGTTCGCCGCCGTGGCCCGACAGATTCTGGCACGGCGTCACGAAACCGAGCGCTATCGCTGCTACATCACCGACCTGGACCTGTCAGGCCTGAACCCGGACGGCCACGGCCAGAGCATCCTCTATCTGCATCACAAGGCGCGGCTGGAAAAGCACCTCAATGACGCAATGCAGAACAGCCCTAGCTGACGGCCGCGCCCGCCACGAGTGACCGGCGCCGATCGGCAGCGCTGCGGATCTGGCGGCGGCGGTCGTCATCGGCCGAGCGCCATTCGCGGATGTCCTCGACATGCCGGAAGCAGCCCAGGCAGACCTTGTGCTCATCCAGCCGGCACAGGCTGACACAGGGTGAAGGCACGGCCGGGCTGACATTGCTGTACAGCGGCTTGGGCGGGCGTGGATTACTTGTTACGGTCACGATCAGATCTCGTCGAAGTCCAGCTCTACGCCGGCCTGTTCAAGTGTGATGCGCACCAGCATTTCGCTGAGCAGTTCTTCGCTGGTGTCGCAGACCCAACGGCTTTCCTGTTCGTCATAGTCGAAGTGGAAACCACCCGACCTGGCGGCCAGCCATAGCTGACGCAGCGGCTCCTGACGGCTGAAGATGAGCTGCGAGCCGTTCTCGAATTTCACGGTCAGTACACCGGCCGAATTTTCCATGTCCAGGTCCAGTTCACTGGCGTCGAAAATGTCTTCCAGATTCTCCTGAGTTGCATCGACCAGGTCGTGGAAGCGGGCTTCGGTCAAACTCATTGCATGAACCTCGGGAAAGTGGCGACGGATATCGCATGTGTCGCGCACGATACGGGCGCAGCCGGCCAAATGCAAAGCCTGCCCGTGTTCGCACGCCGCCAGCGTCAGTAATCCGCAATCGCGCCACGCGTGAGCATCAATTGCGTCAAACCCCCGCCAGACGGAAAGGCCGCCGCATAGGCAAGCCGCCGGGTGGCCGGTATACTCGGCCGCAATCAAAGCTTATACAAAGGATTTCGCCATGAAGCGCCTGATCTCTTCGCTTGCTGCGCTCCTCGCGGTCGCCTGTCTTGTCACCGCCTGTGGGCAGAAAGGCCCGCTGTACCTGCCCGATGACAGCAAGTCCTCCGACGAGCAAGCCAAGTCGCAATCGCACAAGCATTCTCAAGGGTAATCCATGGACGCTTTCAACTACCGCGACGGCGAGCTGTTCGCGGAAGGCGTGGCCTTGTCTGCCATTGCCGAACGTTTCGGCACGCCCACCTATATCTACTCGCGCGCCCACATCGAGGCGCAGTACCGTGCCTATGCCGATGCCCTGAGCGGCATGCCGCACCTGGTGTGCTTTGCCGTCAAGGCCAACTCCAACCTGGGCGTGCTCAACGTTCTGGCGCGCCTGGGCGCAGGCTTCGACATCGTCTCGCGCGGTGAACTCGAGCGTGTCCTGGCCGCCGGCGGCCAGGCCGACCGGATCGTGTTCTCCGGCGTGGGCAAGACCCGCGAAGACATGCGCCGCGCCCTGGAAGTCGGCGTGCACTGCTTCAACGTCGAGTCGACCGACGAGCTGGAACGCCTGCAGGTCGTGGCCGCCGAACTGGGTGTCCGTGCCCCGGTGTCGCTGCGGGTCAACCCCGACGTGGATGCCGGCACCCACCCGTACATTTCCACGGGCCTGAAAGAAAACAAGTTCGGCATTGCCATCAATGATGCCGAAGACGTCTATGTTCGCGCCTCGCAGTTGCCGAACCTGGAAGTGGTCGGCGTCGATTGCCATATCGGCTCGCAACTGACCACGCTGGAACCGTTCATCGATGCCCTGGACCGCCTGCTCGACCTGGTCGACCGCCTCGGCGACTGCGGTATCCACCTGCGCCATATCGACCTGGGCGGTGGCCTGGGCGTGCGTTATCGCGACGAAGAGCCGCCCCTGGCCGGCGATTACATCAAGGCCGTGCGTGAACGTCTCAAGGGCCGCGACCTGGGCCTGGTGTTCGAGCCGGGTCGCTTCATCGTCGCCAATGCCGGCGTGCTGCTGACCCGGGTCGAGTACCTCAAGCACACCGAACACAAGGATTTCGCCATCGTCGATGCGGCCATGAACGACCTGATCCGCCCGGCGCTGTACCAGGCCTGGATGGACGTCACGGCCGTGCGCCCGCGTGACGGTGCTGCGCGCACCTACGACATCGTCGGCCCGATCTGCGAGACCGGCGACTTCCTGGCCAAGAACCGGGAACTGGCCCTGGCCGAAGGCGACCTGCTGGCGGTTCACTCGGCCGGCGCCTATGGTTTTGTCATGAGCTCGAACTACAACACCCGCGGCCGCGCCGCTGAAGTACTGGTCGATGGCAGCGACGCTTTCGAAGTGCGTCGTCGGGAAACCCTGAGCGAGCTGTTTGCCGGCGAAAGCCTGTTGCCGGAGTGATCCCATGCTGCTGCGTTTTACCAAGATGCACGGGCTGGGCAATGACTTCATGGTTCTGGACCTGGTCAGCCAGCACGCGCACATCTTGCCCAAGCACGCCAAACAATGGGGTGACCGGCACACCGGCATCGGTTTTGACCAACTGCTGATCGTCGAGGCGCCGAGCGACCCGGACGTGGATTTCCGCTACCGGATCTTCAACTCCGACGGTTCCGAGGTCGAGCAATGCGGCAACGGCGCGCGGTGTTTTGCCCGCTTCGTGCTGGACAAGCGCCTGACCACCAAGCGCCTGATCCGTGTCGAGACCAAGAGCGGCATCATCGAGCTGGATGTGCGCAGTGACGGACAGATCTGCGTCGACATGGGCCCGCCACGGCTGGTGCCCGAGCAGATCCCTTTCCAGGCTCCGCAACAGGCCGTCAGCTATGACCTGGATGTGGACGGCCAGCACGTCGAGCTGGCAGCCGTGTCGATGGGCAACCCGCACGCGGTGCTGCGCGTTGACGACATCAACAACGCTCCGGTGCATGAACTGGGTCCGAAGATTGAGCATCACCCGCGTTTTCCGGCGCGGGTCAACGTAGGGTTTCTCCACGTCGTGGACCGCCAGCGCGCCCAGTTGCGTGTCTGGGAGCGCGGTGCCGGTGAGACCCAGGCCTGTGGCACGGGCGCTTGCGCGGCTGCCGTTGCAGCCATCAGCCAGGGCTGGATGGACTCGCCCGTGCTGATTGACCTGCCGGGCGGGCGCCTGTCCATCGAATGGGCGGGACCCGGCCAGCCGGTATTGATGACCGGGCCTGCGGTGCGGGTCTATGAAGGCCAGGTTCGTTTATGAGGGAACACATGCGATGATCGATCAGCCTCCTGCTTCACTCTCGCCCGGCGAGACACCGATCAACGGCGTCTCGCATGACCCGGAAGCAGAGGCGGTCATCGCCTACCTGCTGCGCCATCCGGAGTTTTTCGCCGAGCATGACGAACTGCTGGTGTCGATGCGTATTCCTCACCAGCGTGGCGACAGCGTCTCGCTGGTCGAGCGCCAGCTCAAGCTGTTGCGTGAGCGCAATATCGAGATGCGCCATCGCCTGTCGCAACTGATGGACGTGGCCCGTGACAACGATCGGTTGTTCGAGAAGACCCGCCGCCTGAACCTGGCTTTGATGGACGCCGGCAGTCTCGACGAACTGGTCATTACCGTCGAAGACAGCCTGCGTCATGACTTCCAGGTGCCGTTTGTGAGCCTGGTGCTGTTTGGCGACAACAACATGCCGGTCGGACGCTGGACCAGCAGCAGTGAGGCGCAGGTTGCCATTGGCGGCCTGATGGGCGAGAAGGCCGTGTGCGGTGCGTTGCGCGAGCACGAGCTGGCCTTCCTGTTCGGTGCCGAACAAGGCCGGCAGGTCGGCTCCACGGCCCTGGTCACGCTCAATCATCAGGGCCTGCTCGGCGTGCTGGCGATTGGCAGCCGTGACCCGAAGCACTACAAGAGTTCGGTCGGTACCCTGTTTCTGAGCTACATCGCCGACGTGCTCAGCCGTCTGCTGCCGCGTCTGACCCAATCGCTGCGCTCGGTTCGCTGAGCATGGAGCGACAACTGGAGGCCTACTGCACGCATCTGCACAGTGAGCGCCAGGTTTCGCCCCATACCCTGCTGGCCTACCGGCGCGACCTGAACAAGGTCTTGGCGTTCTGCCAGAAGCAGTCGCTGGGCCGTTGGGCCGATCTGGACATCCAGCAACTGCGCAGCTTCGTGGCCCGCCAGCACCAGCAGGGGCAATCTCCACGCAGCCTGGCCCGTTTGCTGTCGGCGGTGCGCGGCCTGTACCAGTACCTCAATCGCGAAGGCCTGTGCCAGCACGACCCGGCCAACGGCCTGTCGCCGCCCAGGGGCGAACGACGCCTGCCCAGAACCCTGGACACCGACCGCACTGCGCAACTGTTCGAAGGGGCCGTGGAGGACGATTTCCTGGCCCGTCGCGACCAGGCGATCATGGAGCTGTTCTACTCCTCGGGGCTGCGCCTGTCGGAGCTGACCGGCCTGGACCTCGAGCAACTGGACCTGAACGATGGCCTGGTGCAGGTGCTGGGCAAGGGCAACAAGACCCGCGTGTTGCCGGTGGGCAGCAAGGCGCGCCAGGCCCTGCAGGCCTGGCTCGACCTGCGGGCCCGGGCCAACCCGCGCGACAACGCGGTGTTCATTGGCCTGCAAGGCCGGCGCCTGGGGCCACGGGCCATCCAGGTACGCCTCAAGGCGGCTGGCGAGCGCGAGCTGGGCCAGAACCTGCATCCGCACATGCTGCGTCATTCCTTTGCCAGCCACCTGCTGGAATCGTCCCAGGACCTGCGGGCGGTGCAGGAATTGCTCGGCCATGCCGACATCAGCACCACGCAGATCTACACTCATCTGGATTTCCAGCATTTGGCCAGCGTCTACGACAGTGCCCACCCTCGGGCCAGGCGCAAAGACAGCGGCCATGATTAAAAAGGTAGCGTCCCATGATTAAGCTGATCACCTTCGACCTCGACGACACGCTGTGGGACAACGCACCGGCCATTCTTGGCGCCGAGACCGTGCTGCGTGACTGGCTGACCGAACATGCCCCGCGCCTGGGTCCGGTGCCCGTGGAGCACCTGTGGGCCATCCGCACCCGTTTGATCGAGCAGGAGCCGGCGCTTAAACACCGTATCAGCAGCCTGCGCCGACGCGTGCTGTTCCAGGCCCTGCAGGATGCCGGCTACGACCCCGAGCAAGCCCAGGACCTGGCGGATCGCAGCTTCGAGACCTTCCTGCATGGGCGCCATCAGGTGCAGGTGTTCCCGGAAGTCTTGCCGACCCTGGAAATCCTGGCCAAGACCTACACCCTGGGCGTCATCACCAACGGCAATGCCGATGTGCGCCGCCTGGGGCTGGCCGATTACTTCAACTTCGCCCTGTGCGCCGAAGACCTGGGCATTGGCAAGCCTGACCCGGCACCCTTTCTCGAAGCCTTGAGCCGTGCCCGCTGCGAGCCTGCCCACGCCGTGCACATCGGTGATCACCCAGAAGATGACATCGCCGGTGCCCAGCGTGCCGGCCTGCGCGCTATCTGGTACAACCCGCAGGGCAAGGTCTGGGACGCCGACAACCGGCCTGACGCCGAAATCCACAACCTCTCGCAACTGCCTGAAGTGCTGGCCCGCTGGGCCTGACCGGCCGGCTGGTTTTCATCACCGGCAACAAAAAGCCCGCAGCAATGGCGGGCTTTTCGTTACGCGTTCGTGCAGCCGTCAGATAGGACGGCTGCCGTACTTGTTGTCCGGCTTCTTGGGCGGATCAGCGACCACGTTGGCCTCCACTTCCTGCACGCGGCCGCCACGAGAAAGGAACTCCTCCATGGCGCGAGCCAGCGCGTCGCGATCCTTTTGCTTGGCCTCGATACTGGGCAGCTCGTCAACCGAGACAGCGGCCTTGGATTTGCCCTTGGCAGGCGTAATCGCGGCTTCGCCATCATCGGTATCGGGGGCGTCGTCTTCCGGAGCTGCACTAAGCTCCTCGCCCTCTTCTTCGCCTTCCAGATCGTCTACCAGATCATCGTTGTCGTTGTCGTCGTCGCTCATGTTCAACCTCATGACTTGCGAAAGCAGAATTAGTTATAGCTCAGCAGCGCTGAAAATCGAGCCGTCTCAAGGCGCGGCAGCCGCTCGAACCAGCGGTCAATCCCAGTCACCCTGCAGGGTGGCCAGGAGGCGACGAGCACCCCCATGATCCCGATGCTCGCCCAGATAGACACCTTGCCATGTACCCAGCGCCAGGCGACCGGCCGAGACCGGCAAAACCACCTGGCAGCCTAGCAAACTGGCCTTGAAGTGCGCCGGCAGGTCGTCGGGGCCTTCGTCGTTGTGTTCATGCCCGGCTACGCCCTGGGGCACCAGCCGGTTGAAGAAACGCTCGAAATCACGACGTACCGCCGGGTCGGCATTCTCGTTGACCGTCAACGAGGCCGAGGTGTGTTGCAGCCATAGATGCAGCAATCCGATACGACAACCGGACAGCTCCGGCAGGCCTGCCACGATCTCATCGGTGACCAGATGAAACCCGCGAGGCCTGGCCCGGAGGGTAATTCCAGATTGCTGCCACATGGCGTTCTCCGCACGTTCGGCGCGCATTCTAACTCGCCTGAGAAAAAAGCAAAGCGCGCGATAAAGCGACCGTGCGTTCAGTGCTGCCAGAGACGAATACAAGCGCCGCCCGTGCCGCATGAAACCTGTGCCATCACGCGCCGATGGTTACTCAATGACAACGCCGATGTCGAGTCGATCCCTGAATTTCAGGCAAAAAAATGCCCGGCTAGCCGGGCACTTTTCAGGTTGCGCTTACAGGTTGTAGCCACGTTCGTTGTGCTGCGCCAGGTCCAGGCCCACGGCCTCTTCCTCTTCGTTGACGCGCAGGCCGATGACCACATCCAGTACCTTGAGGATGATGTAGGTCACGATGGCGGTGTACACGACGGTGAACGCCACGCCTTTGAACTGTACCCAGACCTGGGTGCCGATGTCGGTCACGGTGCCAAAGCCGCCCAGTGCCGGGGCTGCAAATACGCCGGTCAGGATGGCGCCGACGATACCGCCCACGCCGTGCACGCCGAAGGCGTCCAGCGAGTCGTCATAGCCCAGCTTGCGCTTGAGGCTGGTGGCGCAGAAGAAGCACACCACACCCGACACCAGGCCGATGACCAGTGCGCCCATCGGGCCTGCAGTACCGGCAGCCGGCGTAATGGCCACCAGGCCTGCCACCACACCCGAGGCGATGCCCAGGGCGCTGGGTTTGCCGTGGGTCAGCCACTCGGCGAACATCCAGCCCAGGGCGGCGGCGGCGGTGGCGATCTGGGTGACCAGCATCGCCATGCCGGCAGTGCCGTTGGCTGCGGCCGCAGAGCCTGCGTTGAAGCCGAACCAGCCGATCCACAGCATGGCCGCACCAATCAGGGTATAGCCCAGGTTGTGCGGGGCCATCGGGGTGGTCGGGTAGCCTTTGCGCTTGCCCAGTACCAGGCACGCCACCAGGCCCGCCACACCGGCGTTGATGTGCACCACGGTGCCACCGGCGAAGTCCAGCACGCCCCAGTCCCACATCAGGCCACCCACACCGCCCCAGACCATGTGGGCAATCGGTGCGTAGACCAGGGTGAACCAGATGGCCATGAAGATCAGCATGGCGGAGAACTTCATGCGCTCGGCGAACGCACCGACGATCAGCGCCGGGGTGATGATCGCGAAGGTCATCTGGAAGGTGATGAACACCGCTTCAGGAAACAGTGCGGCAGCACTGGTCAGGCTTGCAGGTGTCACGCCGGCCAGGAAGGCTTTCTGGAAGCCGCCGACGAAGGAGCTGAAGTTGACCACGCCCTCTTCCATGCCGGTGGCGTCGAACGCCAGGCTGTAGCCGTACACCACCCAGAGGATGCTGATGAGACCGGTGATGGCAAAGCACTGCATCATCACCGACAGGATATTCTTGGAACGGACCATGCCACCGTAGAACAGGGCAAGACCTGGAATGGTCATGAACAGAACCAGGGCCGTCGCCGTCAACATCCATGCAGTATCGCCGGAGTTCAGCACAGGTTCTGCAGCAGGTTCAGCCGCCAGGGCCAGACCAGGTAAAGCGAGGGACAACAGGGCTCCTAGCCCTGCGAATTGACGCAGAGTCATATTGTTTCTCCTGGGGCGTTGGGTTTGGCGGCTGTTAGATCGCGTCGGTATCGGTTTCGCCGGTACGGATGCGGATGGCCTGTTCCAGATTGACTACGAAAATCTTGCCATCGCCGATCTTGCCGGTGTTGGCCGCCTTGGTGATGGCCTCGATCACCCGATCCAGGTCCTTGTCATCGATGGCGACATCGATTTTCACCTTGGGAAGGAAGTCGACTACATATTCAGCACCGCGATACAGCTCGGTGTGACCCTTCTGACGCCCGAAACCTTTGACTTCCGTGACAGTGATGCCCTGCACGCCGATCTCGGACAACGATTCGCGCACGTCGTCCAACTTGAACGGCTTGATGATTGCAGTGACTAGTTTCATGAAACTTTCTCCCGAATTGGTGGACTTGCCCCAGGAAAACAAACCCGTCTCAAGTCTAAGCGCAGTGCCTGGCTTTGTAACGTCTCGCGCGCCGCATTCAGGCGCCGATCGCTGCCAGATAGCTGTATCTGACGAAACACTTCCCCGCGTAGCCTGCCGCACTGCCTTCGTCACAGCGACTGCATCAGTGCATGGGTCACAAGGGACTAAGCAGAAAGCTTGCCAGCTCGTAATTTTTCATTGAAATCAGGCCATTGCTCTTGATCGACGGCCTTTGCAGGCCGTCAGGCGCTGCAAGACGCACAATAACGGTGCGTGCGTGCACGCCCGGATGCGCGATAAGCGTGCGTCAGAGCAAGGGAAAAATGCACCGTGCTACACTGGCGCGCATTTGCTAACGGGAAATCCTCATGCTCGCCCCCAAAGCCCTGCTCGATGCCCTGAGCGATCACGCCTCACGCCTGTTCAACGGCGACACGCCGCTGCCGCGCAACGAGTTCGAGGCCCAGTTCAAGATTCTGCTGCAGAGCGCCTTCAGCAAGCTCGATCTGGTCAGCCGCGAAGAGTTCGACAGCCAGATGGCTGTCCTGGCCCGCACGCGCGCTCGTCTGGAAGCACTGGAAGCGAAAGTCGCCGCATTGGAAAATAGCGAGACCGGCGAATCTCGGGACTGAGTTTCGCAGGCTCCCATAAAGTGTCACGGACGATGCAGGCACCTGCAGACGCCTGACGCTTGTCCCTGTCGACACGACATTTTGTCTGTCGATAACGGGTATTGCGCCAAGACCCCTGCAACTGGAGGTCTTTTATCTGGCTTTTTCGTCTAAAATGCCCGGCTGAATCGTTCAGGTCACTCCCCGTCTGCCTCATCGAGGCAGGCCGGACGCTGCCGGGCACGCCCGGTCCGGCGCTGTGACATCGACGAATCCGCGATCCGCCTGATGGGCGCGAGCAAGCAAGAAGGCTTGACCCTGGTGCCACGACGCCAGACGAGCCGGTACACCGAAGTGTCATCGAAGTCGCTGAAGCCAACAACTAATAAGAGATCAGCACGGGAGGGACATAATAATGAGGTCGATTTTTTTCGATCTGGTGAGTCGCCTCTCCAGCCTTGCTGCAAGGCAGCCTTGGACAACGCGGTAGTCATTACCGTCTCCGGGCCTGTGGTAGCGCAAGAATGGCAGGAGGGATGGCGTTAATCCTAGGAACTACAACATGTTTAATAAAGTGAACAAGGCCTTGCTCGGCTTGGCGCTGTCGGTGGGTTTCATGCCTGTCCATGCCGCCGAAGCCAAAAAAGTGGATGTACTGCTCATTGGCGGCGGCATCATGAGTTCCACCCTGGGTGTCTGGCTCAACGAACTGGAGCCGAGCTGGTCGATCGAAATGGTCGAACGCCTGGACGCCGTCGCCGAAGAAAGCTCCAACGGCTGGAACAATGCCGGCACCGGTCACTCGGCCCTGGCCGAGCTGAACTACACCCCGGAAGGCAAAGACGGCAAGATCGACATCTCCAAGGCGATCGAGATCAACGAGTCGTTCCAGATCTCGCGTCAGTTCTGGGCCTGGCAGGTCAAGAATGGCGTGCTCAAGGACCCGCGTTCGTTCATCAACTACACCCCGCACATGAGCTTCGTGTGGGGCGACGAGAACATCCAGTTCCTGCAGAAGCGCTTCGAGGCACTCAAGGCCAGCCCGCTGTTCAGCGGCATGCAGTATTCCGAAGACCCGGCGCAGATCAAGCAATGGGTGCCGCTGATGATGGAAGGGCGTGACCCGAGCCAGAAGATCGCTGCCACCTGGAGCCCGATCGGCACTGACATGAACTTCGGCGAAATCACCCGCCAGTTCGTCGGCCACCTCAAGACCAAAGAGCAGTTCGACCTCAAGCTGTCCAGCGAAGTCGAAGAGATCAAGCGCAACGCCGACGGCGGCTGGCGCGTGACTTACAAGAATCTCAAGGACGGCACCGAGACCTCCACTGACGCCAAGTTCGTGTTCATCGGCGCCGGCGGCGGTGCCCTGCACCTGCTGCAGGAATCGGGCATTCCTGAAGCCCAGGAATACGGCGGCTTCCCGGTCGGCGGTTCGTTCCTGGTGACCGAGAACCCGACCATTGCCGAAGCGCACCTGGCCAAGGCCTATGGCAAGGCATCGGTTGGCTCGCCGCCCATGTCGGTTCCCCACCTGGACACCCGCGTGCTCGATGGCAAGCGCGTGATCCTGTTTGGCCCGTTCGCGACCTTCTCGACCAAGTTCCTCAAGAACGGCTCGTACTTCGACCTGCTGACCAGCACCAACACGCACAACATGTGGCCGATGACCAAGGTGGGCATCAAGGAATACCCATTGATCGAATACCTCGCCGGCCAGGTCATGCTGGACGACGACGATC
This sequence comes from Pseudomonas sp. Leaf127, assembly GCF_001423155.1. Taxonomy (NCBI): domain Bacteria; kingdom Pseudomonadati; phylum Pseudomonadota; class Gammaproteobacteria; order Pseudomonadales; family Pseudomonadaceae; genus Pseudomonas; species Pseudomonas sp. Leaf127. Next base: position 313,556 of record NZ_LMOA01000023.1, read on the forward strand.
GCCTGGAAGCCCTGCGCGAATACTTCCCGAACGCCAAGAAAGAAGACTGGCGCCTGTGGCAAGCCGGCCAGCGCGTGCAGATCATCAAGCGTGACGAAGACAAGGGCGGCGTGCTGAAACTGGGCACCGAGATCGTAACGTCCGAGGACAAGACGATTGCCGGCCTGCTGGGCGCCTCCCCGGGTGCTTCGACTGCCGCGCCGATCATGCTGAGCGTGCTGGAAAAGGTCTTCAAGGACAAAGTGGCGACGCCTGCCTGGCAGGAAAAGCTGCACCAGATCGTGCCAAGCTACGGCACCAAGCTCAACAGCAGCCCGGAAGCGGTGGCCAAAGAGTGGGCCTACACCGCCGAAGTCCTGCAACTGCCGACGCCGCCAGCCGTCAACGGTGCAGCGGCTCCAGCCGTTGCGCCGGCAGCGCCTGCCACACCGGCCAAGCCGCGTGAAAGCAACGCCGCGACCGACATGGCGCTGTAAGCGTTCGCAAGAGCCGCATGCACGACCGAACCCCGTCAGGCGCACGCCTGGCGGGGTTTTCTTTTGGCCGTGAATCGACCGGTCCGCGCACAGGGCCTGGCACGAAATAGCGTGACTGCTGCGATTTTCACCATAAACCACTGTTCATCGGCCCATTTGTGACCGCTTCATTCATGGGCAAGCCGGTACATTAAACCTGCAGGGTCCCGCAGAGCGACCAACCACAAAATTTACAACTGGCCCACGACATCTGCCCACCATCCGGAGTCTTCCATGAGCCTATTGCGTACCACAGCGTTCAACCTCGCCAGCCTGACCCTGTTGATCGGTGGCGCCAGACAGGCAATGGCCGAGGGCATTACCTTCGTTTCCCAGGGCGGGGCCTATCAACAGGCACAGAGTCAGGCCATTCTCGAACCGGCTGCGAAAAAACTCGGACTGACGCTCAAGCAGGACAGCTCACCGAAGGCCTACCCGATCATCAAGACCCAGGTCGAAAGCGGCAAGGTCACCTGGGATGTGGTCGACCTGCCCACCGGAGACTGCATCCGGGGTGTGGCCGAAGGCCTGTTCGAAAAGCTCGACCTGGCCCTGATTCCCAACGCTGCGCAGATACCCGACAACCTCAAGGACGACTACAGCGTCGGCTATATCAGCTATTCAACAGTGCTGGCGTATCGCACAGACGCCTTCAAGGGTGACCAGGTGCCCAAGACCTGGGCAGACTTCTGGGACACCAGGAAGTACCCGGGCCAGCGCTCCCTGCGCAACCTGCCGCGTCCGACCCTGGAAATCGCGCTGCTGGCCGACGGCGTGCCGGTGGACAAGCTCTACCCGCTGGACGTGGATCGGGCCTTCAGAAAACTCGAACAGATCAAGCCCGACATTGCCACCTGGTGGACCTCCGGCGGGCAGTCGGCGCAACTGATCAGCGATGGCGAAGTGGATATGATCCAGGCATGGAACGGTCGCATCACGGCCGTGCAGGCCGCCGGCGCGCCGGTGGCGTTCGATTACAACCAGGGCGTACTGGAAACCAACTCGCTGTGCGTACTCAAGGGCTCACCGCACAAGGTGGCGGCGATGAAGTTCGTCAACGAAGCCATTGATGGCAGGCTTCAGGCGGCCCTGCCGATGATCATCGACTACGGTCCGCTGAACCCTGAAGCCTTCAAGACAGGTACGATTCCCGTCGAACGCCAGGCCCTATTGCCGTCCTCCCCCGAGAACATGGCCCGCCAGGCCCTGCTCTCGGCGCAATGGTGGGCCTCCCGGGAGGGGGTCGAGGCCGAAGAGCGCTGGCTGGCCTTCGTCCAGAAAAAGTAACGCCGGTCAGCGCTGCGCCGCAGGCCAGACGCCTGGGCGCAGGACATGCCGTCTGCCTCCCCGATTTCGACATAAAGCGCTTCGGCACCGGCCAATTCCACCTGCTTCGTTCGCGGGCATCCCGGTACATTAGGCCTGAAGGTCCCGCAGAGTGACCTGCGCAGGCAACTCGCGCCCGCCCCAAGCACCTGCCCACCATTGGGAGTTCCTTACATGACGCTATCCGAGCACCGCACCCTGCAGTCCGCAAGGACGCTTGCCATCGCCAGCACTGCCTGCCAGCGCTGGACCTCCTCCACCCCCGTGCTGTGACGAGAGGTCTTTATGTCGAATGCCTATCTCGCCAAATCCCTGCCCGACTCCAGCGACCAGCGCAAGCCGCCCTTGACCAACGAACATGCCATCGCCCGCGAAGAGCGCAAGGAACATACCTCGATGCTGTTGCTGCTCACTCCCGCGCTGGTAATGGTGGTGGTGCTGTTGATCATGCCGTTGTGCTGGCTGGCTCTGCAGTCGGTGCAGACCGAGGACGGGTTTTCCCTGGCCAACTACATGCGCATCTTCCAGGAAACCATTTACTGGGACACCTTCGCCCTGACTTTCAAGATCAGCTTCATGGTCACCGTCCTGGCAATTCTGATGGGCTTCCCCATCGCCTACGCCGCCTCGCGCCTGCAGGGGTTCTGGGCCAACCTGATTCTGATCTGCGTGATCCTGCCGTTCTGGACCAGCGTGCTGGTGCGCGCTTATGCCTGGCTGGTGCTATTGCAACGCCGCGGGCTGGTCAACCAGACACTGATGGACATGGGGCTCATCGACCAGCCGCTGACCCTGATGCACAACACCACCGGCACGGTGATCGGCACCCTGCACGTGATGCTGCCTTTCATGGTGCTGCCCTTGTACTCGGTGATGAAAAAGATTCCCCAGGACCTCATGCAAGCATCGCAAAGCCTGGGCGCAAAGCCCTTCTACACCTTCCGCCGCGTGTTCCTGCCGATGGCGGCGCCCGGCATCATGGCCGGTTCGATCCTGGTCTTCGTCATCTGCCTGGGTTTTTTCATCACTCCTGAGCTGCTCGGTGGCGGGCGTACGATCCTGGTGTCGATGCTGGTACAACGCAACGTCGAGCTGTACCACGCCTGGGGCGCGGCCAGCGCGGTCGGTCTGGTACTGCTGTTTGTGGTGTTCCTGATCTTCTGGGGCATCAACCGCTTCATCCCCATCGAACGCATTCTGGGAGCGCGCTAAATGAACCTGCTTGCCAACCTGCGTCACCTTCGCCTGTCACACGTGCTTTTCACCGTGGTGGTCACGGCGATCCTGCTGTACCTGATCATCCCGGTATTGATCGTGGTGCCCATGTCGTTTTCCGAGGCGCGCTTCCTGCAGTTCCCGCCCAAGCAATGGTCCTTGCATTGGTACGAGTCGTTCTTCAACAGTGTGGAGTGGATGTCGGCGGCACGGGTCAGTCTGATCACCGCCTTCTTCACCATGGTCATCAGCCTGCCGATCGGCATGGCCGCGGCCTATGCCATCAACAACTCAAGCCTGAAGGTGGTGCGCACGCTGCAGATCATTCTGCTGCTGCCGATGATGGTGCCGATCATCCTGATCGCCGCCGGCGTGTTCTTCGTCTACGCCCGGATCGGCCTGATCAGCACGCTGACCGGGCTGGTGCTGGCGCACATCATGCTTGCGCTGCCTTATGTGATCATCGCGCTGCTGGCCGGCCTGCGTAATTTCGACATGTCGCAGGAAATGGTGGCGCGCAGCCTGGGCATGAACCGCTTCCGGGCGTTCATGGCCGTGACCCTGCCGCAGATCAAGCCCAGCGTCGTGTCGGCCACGCTGTTCGCCTTTATCACCTCGCTGGACGAAACCGTGGTGGCGCTGTTCATCTCAGGGGGGGACAACCAGACGCTGACCAAGCGCATGTTCACGGCGCTGCGTGACGAGATCGATCCGACCATCGCGGCCATCAGCTCGATCCTGATCCTGGCCTCGCTGATCCTGGTGGTGATCGCCGGGCGCAACAAGCAGTAATTACTTGCTCAAGAAAAACGCCGTTTTCCGTCCCGGCACAGCCTGCTGTCACGCGCCTCATTTCAGCATCTATCACCCGTGCGCAGGCTCATCTCGGCATCGGCCACTGAGCGGGGCTTTTTACAATGAGCCCATCGTTCGTACCTCAAGGCTCTGATCATGTTGAAAAGCCAGCTGCGTGACCCCTCCCTGCTTGTCGAACGCGCCTATGTCAACGGCGCCTGGATCGAGGCCGATGACGGCGCGACGATCGAGGTGAGCAACCCGGCCGATGGCCGCGTGATTGCCCGGGTCCCGGCACTGCAGGCCGCTGAAACCCGCCGTGCGATCGACGCGGCGCAGGCACGCTTCTGCGCCTGGCGCGAAGTGCCTGCTGCCGAACGCGCACGTTACCTGGAGACGTGGTTCAACCTGATCATGACAAACCAGGAAGACCTGGCGCTGATCATGACCACCGAGCAAGGTAAGCCGCTGGCCGAGTCCCGGGGCGAAATTGCCTATGGCGCCAGCTTCGTCAAGTGGTTCGCCGAAGAGGCCCGGCGCATCTATGGCGACACCATTCCTTCACCCGCCGCCGACCGGCGCATTCTGGTCCTCAAGCAACCTATTGGTGTGGTCGCGGCCATCACCCCCTGGAATTTTCCGAACGCAATGATCACCCGCAAGTGCGCCCCCGCGCTGGCGGCCGGTTGCACGGTGCTGGTCAAGCCATCGGAGATGACACCACTGTCGGCCCTGGCGCTGGCGGTCCTGGCTGAACGTGCGGGCATCCCGGCTGGCGTGTTCAACGTCCTGACCGGCCTGCCGGCCGGCGTCGGCGGCGAGATGACCGCCAACCCCGATGTGCGCAAACTGTCGTTCACCGGTTCCACCCGGATCGGGCAGCTACTGATGAGCCAGTGTGCGACCACCATCAAGCGCCTGAGCCTGGAGTTGGGCGGCAACGCGCCGTTCATTGTCTTCGACGACGCCGACCTTGACCTGGCCATCGCGGGTGTCATGCAAAGCAAGTTTCGTAACGCCGGCCAGACCTGCGTGTGCGCCAACCGTATCTTGGTGCAGGAGGGCATTTACGACCGCTTTACCGAGCGCCTGAGCGCCGCCGTCGCTGGGTTGAAGGTCGGCGACGGCCTGCAAGACGGGGTCACCATCGGCCCGCTGATCAACGCCGCGGCCGTGGACAAGGTGGCGCGGCACATCAACGATGCCCTGGAAAAAGGCGCGAGCATTGCCATTGGCGGTGTCCCTCAAGGCGAAGGCTTGTATGTACAGCCGACCGTGCTGCGCAATGCCAACGCCGACATGCTCCTGGCCACCGAAGAAACCTTCGGCCCGGTCGCGCCGCTGTTTCGCTTCAAGGATGAAGCCGACGCATTGGCCCTGGCCAATGCCACGCCCTACGGGCTTGGCGCGTATTACTTCACCCAGGACATGCGCCGTGCCTGGCGCGTGGGTGAGCGCCTGGAGTTCGGCATGGTCGGGCTCAATACCGGAATCATCTCCATGGAGGTGGCGCCCTTTGGCGGCATGAAGCAATCGGGCACCGGCCGCGAGGGTTCCAAGTACGGGCTGGACGAGTTCCTCGAGGTAAAGGCCTGGCACATCGGCGGCCTGGGTTGATCGAGGCAGGCGCCAGGCAGTCTCTGCTCACGGGTGCCGCGCAGCAGATCCTGTCGGTCCGGCAGCCCAAAACGGCACGAATCCGGCCTGCGCCTGTGTTCAGATAACAGGCAGGCTTATCGGGCAATCCCTGGTTCCACAGAGGAAAATGCTTCATGAATTTCACTGAAGGCTTTGAATCGGTCAGCGTTAACAAGGTGTGCAAGCACTATGGCAACCTAACGGCTTTGAACAATGTGGACCTCAAGGTCGAAGCCGGGGAATTCATGTCATTGCTGGGTCCGTCCGGCTCGGGCAAGACCACCTTGCTGAGCATTCTGGGGGGGTTTATCCGGGTCAGTTCCGGCAGCATTTCATTTGGTGAGCGCGACGTCACCCTGATGCCGCCGCATAAGCGCGAAATCGGCGTGGTGTTTCAGAACTACGCGCTGTTCCCGCACATGACCGTCGGGGAAAACGTGGCTTTTCCATTGCGGGCCCGGGGCGAGAGCGCCAGCAAAAGCCGCGACCGCGTCAAGAATGCCCTGGCGACCGTCGAGCTGTCCGGCTATGAAGAGCGCAACATTGCGGCATTGTCGGGCGGGCAGCGTCAGCGCGTGGCCCTGGCCCGCGCAATCGTCTTCGAACCCAAGCTGATCCTGATGGACGAGCCGCTGTCAGCCCTGGACAAGCAACTGCGTGAAGTCATGCAGATCGAGCTGCGAGCCCTGCACAAGCGCCTGGGCGCCACCATGATCTACGTGACCCACGACCAGCGCGAAGCCCTGACAATGAGCGATCGCATCGCCATCATGCGCGGCGGTCAGTTGGTGCAGGTCGATACACCGCGCCGGCTGCACGACCACCCGGCCGACGACTTCGTCGCCAGTTTCATCGGCGAAAGCACTCTGGTGCCCCTGCAGCGCGGCTCGGACAACGGCCTGACCCTGGGCGCCACGCCGCTGCGCACCACCCGCCCGGTACCGGCCTCGGGCGACGTCTTCCTGGCCCTGCAATCGGAAAAACTGCTACTGGACAACGACAGCTCGGGGCCGGAATGGAACCGTCTGCGTGGCCGCGTGGCGGACATTGTCTTTCAGGGCGAGAGCCTGAAAGTGTTCGTCGACCTCGACGGCGGACCAACGGTCAGCCTGCGCCAGCCCAGCCATCATGAAGGCAACCTCAACCTGCCGCCGATTGGCGCGCCCATGATGATGCGCCTGCACCCCGAAGACACCATCGTGGTGCCACGCGCCAGGGTCTGATGCACGCGTTTCAGACTGTTCGGCCCGTGACAGCACGGGCCGATGTCGTTTCCGGTGCAGACCGGTTGCGGTGAGCGCCACAGTGAAATATGTCGCCATCACCCTGCAAAACAGTCGATCACCGCACCCGGCGCTTGAAGTTCAGCGCTTGTGGTTCCGGGCAATCCTTATCCTGATGGCATCAGCCGCCACCCTTGGCATCCATGGAGATCGAGATGAATTCTGCATTGACTGAAAACCAACGCCTGCAGGCCCTGCGCGAGCACCATGTACCACGCGGTATCGCCACGGCCCACCCGGTGGTCGCGGCGCGTGCCCAGGGTGCCGAGCTGTGGGATGTCGACGGCAGGCGCTACCTGGATTTCGTCGGCGGCATCGGCGTGCTCAACGTCGGCCATAACCACCCCAAAGTGGTCGAGGCGGTCCGCCGCCAGGTCGGCGAGATCTCCCATGCCAGTTTCCAGGTGGTGGCGTACGAAAACTACATTCAGGTGGCCGCGCGCCTGAACAAACTGATCGGCGGCGACACTCACTACAAAAGCGTGCTGTTCACCTCCGGCGCCGAAGCCGTCGAGAACGCGGTGAAGATCGCCCGCGGCTACACCCATCGCCCGGCGGTGATTTCCTTTCGTGGCGGCTTCCACGGCCGTACCTTGCTGGGCGTGACCCTGACGGGCATGAGCCAGCCCTACAAACAAAACTTCGGACCCTTCCCGGCCGAGATCTACCATGCCACCTACCCCAACGCCTACCGGGGTATCAGCAGCGATGACGCGCTGGCCGAACTGGATGAGCTGTTCGCCACCGATGTGGCGCCGGATCGGGTGGCCGCGATCATCGTCGAACCGGTGCAGGGTGATGGCGGCTTCCTGGCCGCGCCCAAGGCGTTCCTGCAAGCCTTGCGCGCCCTCTGCACCCGACACGGTATCGTGTTGATTCTGGACGAGATCCAGGCGGGTTTCGGTCGCACCGGCACGATGTTCGGTTTCCAGCATGCCGGTATCCAGCCAGATCTGGTGACCGTCGCCAAGAGCCTGGCCGGTGGCATGCCACTGTCCGGCGTGGTCGGTCGCGCCGAGATCATGGATGCGCCGACCCCTGGCGGCCTGGGTGGCACTTACGGCGGCAATGCCGTGGCGTGTGCTGCAGCGCTGGCAGTGCTGGACCTGTTCGAAGAGCAGGATCTGCTGGCCCAAGGTGAGGCGCTGGCCACACAACTGCATGAAGGTTTGCTGGCGCTGCAGAAACGTTACCCCAGAGTCGGTGATGTGCGCGGCCTGGGCTTCATGCAGGCAATCGAAATGGTCGCCGACGACACTGCCTGCAGCCCGGATGCGGCCCTGGCGCAGCATGTCATCGATGAGGCCCGCCGTGCCGGTCTGCTGGTGATCAAGTGCGGTGTGCATCGCAACGTGGTGCGCTTCCTCGCGCCATTGGTGACCACGCCCGAGCAAGTGGCAGAAGCCTTGCAGATGCTCGAAACGGCGCTGGCCGCCACCTGCTGAACCTCAGGCGACAAGACCCGGCCCGGCGCACCTTGGTGTGTCGGGCCACGGACCGGATCATGGAGCCGGCATGGCCTACTCAGGAGCACGTCATGAGAGTCACTCATTACAAGGCGTTGGGGTTGTCACTGGGCACGCTGGTTGACCGCGAACGGGGCATTCTCGAAGGTCTGCGACCGCTGGCAGTGCAAAGTGAGTCCAGCGCCAGCGATGCACAGTTACTCAGTGCTTACCGACAGGTGGCGCAAGCGCTGGCAGGCCGTGCGCCACAGATCAGCGCAACGGCTTTTCACGGCCAGATCTACCAGAGTGTGGCGCAACAATTGCAAATTATTCCGGGCTGGGATGAGAGTGTGGCATTCAGTAGCTCTTCAGCCTTGTGGCCTATTTTCGAAGACGCGCCCGGCGCTCTCCAGTATCTGGGCAAGTTCTACCGTTTGATACTGATCGCCCCACCCCAGGGCATTGATGTTCCGGCCCTGGCCCGTCGCCTGCCCGTCGAGTTCGATGCGATTGTCGAGCCCAGCGACGACGATTGGCACAGCAGCCTGGAGCACGAATTGCGTCGCCTGGGACTGGAGCGCTCGGAACTGTTACCGGTGCGCAGCACGGAAAGCGATGACCCGTGGAATGAGCGGGTGGATTTTCCGGTCTGCACGCTACGACGCGGCCATGAACAGCCGTGGAACCATTCGCCTCAGGCAATGGACGCCAAGCGCTGTGAGTACGCCAGCCTTGCCGACCTGGCCCATGCCCATCAAAAGGCATTGCACGCCTGAGCCCGACAGAGCTGATTCGACATTGCGAGGACTGATCAATGGACGGCGCAACCAAGCTTGACCGCATCGACATCAACATCCTGGTCCAGTTGCAGAAGGACGGGCGCATGACCAATGTCAGCCTTGCCGAAGCCGTAGGGCTGTCGCCCAGCCCTTGCCTGCAACGGGTCAAGCGCCTGGAGGCCGCCGGTTACATCAGCGGCTATGAAGCCCACGTCAACCTGGCCAAGTTCGCCAATTCGGTCACCGTGTTCACCGAGATGACCCTTTCGGACCACAAGCGCGCCGACTTCGTGAAATTCGAATCGAGCATCCGCAATATCGAAGAAGTGCTGGAGTGCCACTTGATCAGCGGTGGCTACGACTACCTGGTGCGCTTTCTGTGCAGCAGCATCCAGCACTACCAGGAGCTGATGGAATCGATCCTCGACAAGAACATCGGCATCGAGAAGTACTTCAGCTACATCGTGATCAAATCACCAGTGCTCAAGAGCACCGTCCCCCTGCGCAGCCTGGTCCGGGCGGTCTGAAACAGACCTGTGCAACTTGAAGCCCGGGCCGGCCGGCCCGGCAGCCGGCCTTGCGCATTCACGACAGAATGCAGAACACCTTGCGCACGGTCTCCGTGCTGGTCCAGGCATTGGTGGCACCCTTGGGCACCACCACGGTTTCCCCCGCCTGCACGTGATGGCTGGCGCCCTGCCAGGCCTGCAGGGTCACCGCACCTTGCAGGATGAACATCAGTTCGCTGTAGGCCGGCTCGACCGGCCTGCGCGCATACGCCTCGCATTGCCAAACCCCGATACGTAGCTGGCCGGCGCTGAATACGCTTGCGCTCCAGGCGCGTGGCGGTGCGGTCAACAGCACCTCGGCGGCCGGTGGCGTGGTTGGCGTCAGCGGTTGGGAGAGGTCGACCCGGACCGGCTCCGCGGGCATGTCCGTCCCGGCTGAAAGCCCTGGAAAGGCCATGAACACCCGGCGCAGCGGGCCGCGATGCTGCCAGCGCAGGCGAACCCCGCGCGGCACGATGAAGCAATCCCCCGCCGTCAGGCGCAGGTCGAAACCCTCGCCTTGTACCTGCAATTCGCCGGCTTCGATCACACTCAGCTCGACCCAGGGAAACGCCTCGATCAGCACGTTGGCACCCGTGCAGGTGCTGCTGCCGACGGCACAGCCCTGCACGGGGTCGTGAAAATTGACGGCACGCCCGTCCGCCAGCGGATCGCCCGGCAGGGCCAAGGCTGTGCTGGGTAACTGGCGATCCGTGTAGGGGTGGGAGTAATGCAGGATCGGGGGCATAGGCTCAACGCTCGCTCATCGGCCGAGTACATCCAGAAATTGCTGCCAGCCCGCCGCCAGGCGAACGCCCGGTGCCCGGAAGGCATGCAGTGGAATGGGATTGAAATGCTCGCCGGCCAGCAGGCCGAGCTCGACCTTCTCGCCTGCCGTCATGGCTGCCAGTTGCCTGCCCATCCAGGTCGACATCGCGACGCCGCCGCCGTTGTAGCCAATGGCATAGTAGCTGCGCTCATCAAGCTGCCCGGCATGCGGAAGGTAGTCCAGGGTCATTGCCACCAGGCCAGACCAGCGATAGGCAATGGTCTGGTCGTGCAGAATCGGAAAGACCTCGACCATGCTGCGTTGCAAGGCATCGAACGCGCTGTGTGAGTCGCCTTTGCCGAAGGCGCCCCGCCCGCCAAAAATCAGGCGATCACCCACGACGCGAAACCAGCGCAGCATGCGCTTGGTGTCCCCGCACACCTGCCCGCCCGGCATGATCGCTGCCAGGATATGTGCAGGCAATGGCCCGGTGGCGATGATCGCGCTGCGAAACGGAATCAGGCGCCGATGCAGCGTATCGGTGGCACGGGTCTGGTCGGAATACCCATTGGTGGCGTAGATCACTTGCCGGGCGCTGACCTGCCCTTGCGAGGTCTGCACGATCACCCGCTCACCTTCACGGCGCACCTGCACGGCCGGGCTGTTGATGAATATCTTCACGCCCTGCCCGACCAGATGACGCGCCAGGCCGCGCGCATAATTCAACGGGTGCAGGCCGCCGGCGCCAGGCGTCAGCAGGCCGCCGCTGAAGAGCGTCGAACCGGTCATTTCCCGCACCTGATCGGCCGTGATCATGTGGGATGACGTGCCGCCGGTTTCGCGCTTTATCCAGTGGGCGGTGGACTCCAGCGCGCCCAGTGCATGGACATTGTGCGCCGCCGCAATATGCCCGCCCAAGTGCAGCCCGGCGTCGCTCAGGCCCAGGGTCTCGACCGTTTCCACCAGGCTGTCGACCGCCGCGTAACCGGTGCGATACATCTGCAGCGCGGTCTCACGGCCGAAGCGCGCCATGAGCGTGGGAAACCCTACCCGGAACTTGGGTGAAACCACGCCACCGTTGCGCCCACTGGCGCCCCAGGCCAGGGTGTTGGCCTCGACGATGAGGGGCTCGCGGCCACTGAGGGCGATATGCCGGGCTGCCGAGAGGCCGGTGTAACCCGCACCGATGATCACCACGTCGCATTGTCGTTCGCCTTGCAGCGATTGCAGTGCAGGTGCCGGTTGGGCGGTGGCCGCCCATAAGCTCTGAACAGTCATGCCAGCCTCTCGACTCGGTAAGGATGGGCGCTTGCGGCCAGGGCCGGGGCACCGTGGAGGTCAACCCAGTTCTTTGTCGACCGCGTCAGCCAGTTGTGCCAGCGAGGTGAAGTGGTAATGCGGTTCGGTGCGTTCCGACTCCAGGGTGCCGCCCGTGCCTTTCTGGGCAAAGCGACGCTCGATCCAGCAGGTCTGGTAGCCCAGGCGCATGGCCACGCCGATATCGTGGTACTGGCTCTGGGCGACGTGCAGGATGTCTTCGAACAGGATGCCCTGGGTCGCCAGCACGCCGCGAGTGTAGGCAAAGAACTGCGGGTCAGGCTTCTCGAAACGCACGTCGTCGACCGTGACCCGCACGTCGAACGGCTGCTCGAGGGTTTCGGCCATGTGGTTCAAGGCCCAGATCTGCGAATTGGTGGTGGCGACCAGCTTGAAGTGCTTGCGCAGGCGCTTGAGGGCCTGGATCGAATCAGGAAAGGCCGGGAAGTTCTTGACCGACTGCGCCAGGCCCTTGGCGTAGTCATCGTTGTCCGGCAGGCCCAGCCTGGAGGCGATGATGTGGTAGCAACGCTCCAGGTCATCCGGCCACCAGCCCGAGTCGCTCGAGGCACGGGCCTCGCGGTAGGCTTTGAGGATATCGTCGTCGCTGCAGGCCTTGCCCGCTTCACCCGCCACTTCACGCACATGGGCCAGGATTCCGGCTTCGAAATCGATAAGGGTACCGACAACGTCAAACGTCAGGGCTTTGAACTGCTTGAAGGACATAGGGCGCTCCGCAAGAAAAGTCGTGGGTGAAACTGACTGGACAGGTCCATTATCGACCCGCCTTCTCGCGCAATATTCTGTTTTGCCCTGCCCCAGAGGCATAACCTACTGTTTTTTTACCCGACGTGCCGCACCTGTGCTCAACGGGTCGAATCCAGGGTGGCAAGCAAGCCTAGATGTGGATAAAGCGTATCGATTCTGAGCATGTCTTCGCGCATCTCTTCGATGATCCAGTCACGCACGTTTTCCACGATCGGGCGTACCGGCCGGTTGGCTGGAACGACCAGGCAGCAACGTCTGGAGTTGACCTTGAAAGCGTCCGTGGCCGGCACCAGTTCACCCTTGCACAGAGCGTTTGACACCACGTTAAGCCACCCCAGGGCCATGCCCTGGCCCAGCAGGGCGGCCTGCACTACCACGGCGTAATCGGAGAACACCAGCGTGTTGTCGGCGCGCCCGGGCGTCTCGAAAGCGCCTGCCCAGCTGCGGTCCTGATTGTCCATGCTGATCAGCGTCGGCACGCGTTTGCGGCCCTTGCCATGAACCCCTTCAGCCAGGTACTGGGCGTTGCACACCGGTAGCGTGATTTCCGGAATCACCTGTGTATCCGTGGCCTTGAGGCTGTCGGCCTCGAGGTAACGCATGCCCAGGTCGACGTCCACCAAGGGGCCGCCGATCCGGCCGGACATCAACTGATAGCGCATGTCGACGGTGGGGAATCGCTGGCTGAAACGGCTCATGCGTGGCATCAGCCAATGAGTGGTGAACGCCGTGGACACCGACAGTGTCACGGTTTCGAGCCCCGTTGCCCGCGCTTCGATTTCACTGATGGCCGACTCGATGGCACTGAAGCCTTCCTGCACACGCCGGTACAGGATGCTGCCGCTTTCGGTCAGCTTCGCGCCGCCACGTACACGCTCGAAAAGCTGTACGCCGAGGTGCTCTTCGAGGCGTGACAACATACGGCTCACGGCCGGTTGACTGACACACAGCTCATCCGCCGCCCGGGTGAAGCTGCCACAACGGGCGGCCGCTTCAAAGACGAACAGGGAGCTGGAACTGGGGACCTTGCGGCGCAGGTTAGACATGACCTGAGTTTATGCCTGACACAACTATTAGTAAATTGTCCCCGGTAAATTCCCCTGCCTATTCTGGTGAGCGGCTGCGTAAGGTGACCCCAGGGATTTTCGGCGCGGCGCACCTCTTCCTCACGAGACCTTCCTTGCGATGAAAAACAACCTGAAATTCTATATCGATGGCCGCTGGGTCGAACCTCACAGCACCGATCGTCTGGCGGTGATCAACCCTGCGACCGAGCAGGCACTGGGTGAAATCGCCATGGGCGACCTGCACGATGTCGAGTCTGCCGTCATGGCCGCCCGGCGCGCGTTTCCAGCGTTCGCAAGCACCTCACCGGCGCAGCGCAAGCAGCTGCTGCAACGGATCCTGGAGACGTTCATGGCCCGCTACGATGACATCGCCGAGGCCATCATGCAGGAAGTAGGCGCCCCCAAAGCCCTGTCTCATGCCTGGCAAGCCGGGATCGGCAGGCGGCATCTGGAGCAATTGCTGCGCACCCTCGACACGTTCGAGTTCCAGAGAACGCGTGGCACCACACTGATTACCCATGAACCGGTGGGCGTGGTGGCGCTGATCACCCCCTGGAACTGGCCCATCAACCAGATCGTCTGCAAGGTCGCGCCGGCATTGGCCGCCGGTTGCACCATGATTCTCAAGCCGAGTGAAGTCGCCCCTTTCAATGCCTTGCTGTTTGCCGAGGTGATGCATGAGGCCGGTGTGCCAGGCGGTGTTTTCAACCTGATCAACGGCGAGGGTGCGACGGTGGGTGCAGCCTTGTCGGCTCATCGGCACGTGGACATGGTGTCGTTTACCGGCTCGACCCGGGCAGGCACGGAAATCGCGCGCCTGGCCGCGCCGACGGTCAAGCGCGTCCATCAGGAGCTGGGCGGAAAATCGGCCAACATTCTGCTCGAAGACGTCGACCTGCAAGCGGCTGTCACGGCCGGTGTCGACAGCTGCCTTGGCAACAGCGGCCAGTCCTGCAATGCACCGACACGCATGCTCGTGCCTGCTGCACTGCACGACCAGGCCGTGGTCATTGCCCGGCGCGCCGCACAACGCCACATCGTCGGCGCTCCCGATGCTGACGCCACGACCCTGGGGCCGGTGATCAGTGCGCGGCAGTTCGACAGCATCCAGCGGATGATTGCCATCGGCATCGACGAAGGCGCACAACTGGTGTGCGGTGGGCCGGGTCGACCCGAGCACCTGCCGCGGGGCTATTACGTGCAGCCGACGATCTTTGCCCGGGTGACCCAGGACATGACCATTGCCCGCGAGGAAATCTTCGGCCCGGTGCTGGTCATCCAGGCTTATGACGATGTCGCGCACGCCGTGAGCATGGCCAATGACAGCGTGTTTGGCCTGGCGGCCTACGTGCAATCGGCAGATCCGGCGCGAGCCCGCGAGGTGGCCCTGCAGATGCGTGCCGGCAGCGTCTACATCAACTATCCGCAATGGGATGCCGGTGCCCCGTTCGGCGGCTACAAACAGTCGGGTAACGGCCGCGAGTACGCCGAATGGGGGCTGGAGGCTTTTCTGGAAGTAAAAGGGATCGTCGGCTGGGGCGCCAGTGTCGCAACCTGACCCGCGCCTGTCGGCTCAGGGGCGGCTACCCGTGGGCCGCCCCCTCTGCAACGCCAGGCGACACCGTCGCCTCGGCCTTGATCAGGTCGGCGATGCGCTCGGCGATCATCAGCGTGGGAACGTTGGTATTGGCACAGGGGATCGACGGCATCAACGAGGCATCACACACACGCAACCCTTCGACGCCGATCACCCGGCCATCGCCGGTGGTGACTGCCTGTGGATCATCGGCACGCCCCATGCGGCACGTGCCTGACGGGTGCCAGGTGCCACCAACATTGCGCTGGACGAAATCGGTCAGTGCCTGGTCATCGGCGAGCAGCTTTTTCAGGGTCACCCCTTGGGTCACCAGGCCATGGATCAGTGCGCTTCGCAACGGTCCGGCGATGTCCAGCAGCAGGCTCAAGGCACCCCGCTGCAGCGCATTGAACCGGCCCGGCATCGCGACCCTGGCCACCCGTGGCGAATAGCTCGATGGAAACACCACGCTGCACTCACGGCTCAGGGCTGGCGCCAACAGCGTCTGGGCGCCAAAGCGCACCGCCTGTTTCAGGCGCTCAAGGTCGCGCCTGTCGCCCAGCATGTCGAAGCGTACCTGCGGTTCTTCATGGGGGTCGCTGGACGTCAGGCGCAGGCATCCGCGCGAATAGGATTTGTTGACCCAGAAAAACAGCGTGCCCAATCGATAACCGACCGAGTGCCAGCCCGAGCGGGAAAGGATCGCGCCGTGCATGTCGCATGGCACTGTATCGGCGAGCCCGGAAGAAAACCGCACGATGGCTTGCTCATGGTGCTCTTCGGGAAAAGCCGTGCGGCCCTCACGGTTGAGCAATGCCGACACCGCAATCGAAGGATGCTCCATCAGATTGGCGCCCACCCCTGGACGGTCCGCCACCGTGGCAATGCCCAGCGCCGCCAGGTCGTGCGCCGGACCGATGCCACTGCGCAGCAATACGGCAGGGCTGTGGATCGCCCCGGCACAGACAATGACCTCCCGGGCCTGTAACGACTCGATGCCTCCCCGGCTGTTTATGATCCTGGCGCCTGTCGCACGGCCGGCCTTGATCAATACCCGGTCCACCACACACTGGGTGAGCAAGGTCAGGTTCTTGCGCTGGCGCACTTCATCGGTCAGGTAACAGACCGAGGTCGGGATTCGCTCGCCCTGTTCGCTCACCCCAATGGCGCCCACGAAGACGCCCTCTTCCCAGGCACCATTCTGGTCGGCCTTGTGCTCGAGCCCGCGACTGCCCAGCACCTTCATCACGGCCTTGACGAACGGCGACAAGCGTTGCGCCGGGGTACGCCGGATCCTGACCGGGCCGTCGCGGCCATGCAGTGTCTGATCCTGCGGGGCGCAAAAGTCGGTGTCGTTTTCCAGCTTGCGAAAGTACGGCAGGCAGGCTTGCCAGTTCCAGCCTTCGGCCCCCAGCGCCTGCCATTCGTCATAGTCGGCCGGCGCTCCCCGGTTGGTCATCAGCGCGTTGATTGCCGAGCCTCCACCCAGGATCCGCGCCTGCTCGTAGCGCCGCGTGGCACCGGCACCCTGCCCCATCGACGCGGTCAGGCGCTGCCAGATATTGCTGACATCCAGGTAGGCGCGCCCCGGGTAACGGCTTCGAATCTCGGGGGGCATCGTCTGCCGGGAAATGTCGCGCCCCGCCTCGACCAGGCACACCTGCTTGTCGGGGTCCTGCGAGAGCCTTGCGGCCAGCACACAGCCGGCCGAGCCACCGCCCAGAATCAAATAGTCAATCATGCCGCCCCCGCCTCACTGAACGAACTTGAGCCAGCGATCCTTGGCCGCGATGCCTTCGGCAGAAGCCCACCACTCTTCCGACATCAGCGCCTGCCTTGCCGCGTTGTCCGGCGAGCTTGGCAGCTCTCTGGCACGCTCGGCGGAGATTTTGCCGGTGTCGAAAGCCGCCGGGTTGCCCGGGCCGTAATCGATATGGAGCGGCAGGTTGGCTTGCAGGTCAGGCGACAGCGCAGTGTTGATGAACTTCACCGCCGTCGCATAGTTGGGCGAATTTTTCAGGATGCACAACTGGGTGTTCTGCAACAGGCCGTCGTTATAGGTAAAGCTGACGTCCGGATTGCTTTTTTGCACGGCACTGGCGCGGCCATTCCAGATCATCAGCATGTCGACTTCGCCGTCGGCGAGCAATTGCGCCGACTGCCCTCCCGAGGTCCACCACACCGCGATGTCGGGTTTGATCTGCTCGAGGCGCTTGTAGGCGCGGTCAACGTCCAGCGGGTAGAGCTTGTCGCGAGGCACACCGTCTGACAACAGGGCCGCCTCCAGGGTGCTCATCGGATCGTTACGCAGGGCACGCGCGCCAGGGAAGTTCTTCACATCCCAGAACTCGGCCCAGTTCTGCGGGACTTTCTTGAGGTTTTTCTTGTTGTAGCCAATGACCGACGAATAGAACTCGTAAGCCACCGAATAGGGGGTTCGATAAGCCTCCGGCATGCTCTTCACGTTCGGCAGCTTGCTCAGGTCCAGCGGCTCGATGAGACCTTCCTTGCCACCGCGCAGGCAGTTGGACGGTGGTGTATCGATCACGTCCCAGACCGGTTGTTTCGCCTCGCCCTGCGCCTTGATCATCGGCCAGGCATCGGGGGCACTGTCTTGCTTGATGGTGATGTTCAACTGCTTGGCCGCCGGATCCAGAATCGCCTTGGTCTGCGCCTCCTGATAAGTGCCGCCTTGGGAAACAAAGGTGATCTGGTCCGCCACAGCGGGCATTGCGCAGGCCACCGAAAGACTCAACAGGGAAATGACGGAACCGAACGCTTGAGCAAAAGACAAGGTTTTCATGGCAAATCATCCTGGACGTAGATTAATTCGGCAGCGTTAAAACCTCGACTGAACACCCGGCACCGGCGTGCGTTGCTCAGGTTTGATTTTATTGTTAGACCGAGCGGGACATTTCGACGTTACAAGACCGTGACGCTACAAGGCAATGCACGAATAGTCAGGGACGCCATAACTTCAAATTATGTTTTTTTCATTGTTGCCAGTTCGTGCCTGCGCGAGTCGCTGGGGTGCCGGCAGGCTGCAAATGGCAGGCGCCTGGCCAGTTCCTGCGCCAGGAACCGGGTGAACACCGAAATGCGTTGTGGAATGTGCCGGCGATGCTGGTACACCGCAAAGACATCGGCACCGGGCGTCTGATAGTCAGCGAGTAACACACGCAAGTGCCCGCTCTCCAGGTATTGCTGAACATTCCAGCGTGATCGCAGGATCACCCCGTGCCCGTCCAGCGCCAGCTGCAAGGCGACCTCACCGTCGTTGCTCGACAGCGTGCCACTGACTTTATGAGCATGATTGCGGCCATCCTTGCTGAAGCGCCAGATGGCGTAGTCGCTGCCGAACTGGCGCAGCACGATGCAGTTGTGGTGCGCCAGGTCAGCCACCGTTGTCAGTTCTGGCATAGCCTCAAGGTATTGCGGGGCGGCACAGAGAATGCGCGGATTCTCCAGCAGGCGCACTGCAATCAGCCGCGAGTCCGGCGGTTCGCCCATGTAGACGCCCAGGTCGAATTGATCGTCCAGCAGGCTCGAAGGCTGGCTGGACAGCTCCAGGGACAGCTCCAGCTGCGGGTGCAACCGGGCGAAGCTGGAGACGATCGGCGCCAGGTGTTGCCGGCCAAATCCCAGGGTGCCATTGATCCGCAGGAGTCCCTGCAAGGTCGGTTGCCGGCTGTCGAGCGCATTCTCCAGCTCTTCCAGTTGCCGCAGGATCGGTCGCCCGCCTTCCAGGTACAAGGTCCCTTCCGGCGTCAGTGACAGCCGTCGGGTGGTGCGCTGCAGCAATTGCACGCCCAGGCGCGCCTCAAGCTGGCTCAGGCGCTTGCTCACCGCCGGTAACGACAGGCCAAGGTGGCGCGCGACTTCAGTGAGGCTGCCGCGTGTCGCCACCTGCTGAAAGAAACTCAAGTCATCGATCATCGCCATGGATTCTTTCCTTAAAAGCAAGAATGGCTTTCGCACCAGACTAATTATTAATACAGGTCAGCTGCCTACACTGGCAATCGATCCCACCCATTCCAGGTCATCCCAAGAGGCGAATCCATGAGCAAAGCCCACTACAAAATTGCAGTGATCCCCGGCGACGGCATCGGCAAGGAAGTCATGCCCGAAGGCGTGCGGGTGCTCGATGCCGTGGCGGCCAGGCATGATCTGCAACTGCAATGGGACTGGTTCGATTTCGCCAGTGCCGATTACTACCTGGCCCACGGCAAAATGATGCCCGACGACTGGTTCGAGCTTCTCAAGGGTTACGACGCCATCTACTTCGGCGCGGTAGGCTGGCCAGATGTGGTGCCGGATCACATTTCCCTGTGGGATTCCCTGTTGCAGTTTCGCCGTGAATTCGACCAGTACGTCAACCTGCGGCCCTGCCGCCTGATGCCGGGCGTCAAGGCGCCGTTGGCCAACCGCAAGCCCGGCGACATCGACTTCTGGGTGGTCAGGGAAAACACCGAGGGCGAATACTCCAGCGTCGGCGGCAAGATGTTCCCGGGCACCGACCGCGAAATCGTATTGCAGGAAACCGTCATGACCCGCGTCGGTGTGGACCGTATTCTCAAGTTCGCCTATGACCTGGCCCAGAGCCGCCCGAAGAAACACCTGACATCCGCCACCAAATCCAATGGCATCGCGATCACCATGCCGTACTGGGATGAGCGCGTCGCCGAGATGGGCAAGAAATATCCCGAGGTGAAGGTCGACAAGTACCACATCGATATCCTCACCGCGAACTTCGTCCTGCACCCGGACTGGTTCGACGTGGTGGTCGCCAGCAACCTGTTCGGCGACATCCTTTCCGATCTCGGCCCGGCCTGCACCGGCACCATCGGTATCGCGCCGTCTGCCAATATCAATCCGGAGCGAAACTTCCCAAGCCTGTTCGAACCCGTACACGGTTCGGCGCCGGACATCGCCGGCAAAGGGATTGCCAATCCGATCGGGCAGATCTGGTGCGGTGCCATGATGCTCGAACACCTGGGCCATGCAGAGGCCGGTGCAGCGGTGCTGGCCGCCATCGAGACGGTATTGGCGATGGGGCCGGAAAACGCTCCGCTGACGGCCGACATTGGCGGCACGGGTAATACCGAAGCCCTGGGCAAGGCCATCGCTGCTGCGGTCCGAGCCGGTCAATAACGCGCAATCTTCCGTTTAGCACCTTCGATACGGACGATTGTTGCGTGTGACTCTGGCATCGTGTGAACACTTTTGCCGCCTTGACAGGAGCCCGCATGACCCTGCTGTTCAAAGTCGATGATGCTCGTGGCCGGATTTGGAAATCGCTGTTCGAACACCATGCGCCGGACATCGAAGTGCGCGTGTGGCCGGACATCGGCAACCCGCTGGACATACGCTATTTCGCAGCCTGGCAACCGCCACGGCAACTGCATGAGCGCTTCGCGAATCTGGAGGTGGTGTTCGCCACCTCGGCGGGCGTCGATCAGTTCGATCTGGACGCACTGCCCGGGCACATCAAGCTTGTACGCATGCTTGACCCTGGTATCATCCAGGGCATTGTCGAATATGCCTGCTGTGCAGTGCTGAGCCTGCATCGGCAGTTTCCGCTGTACTTGCAGCAACAACAGGCCAGGTGCTGGCAAGACCACCTGTTGACCGCGGCAGCGCAACGCCGGGTCGGCGTCATGGGCCTGGGCAACCTGGGCAGGGCGGTACTGCACAGCCTGCGTGCGTTCAACTTCCAGCTTCATGGCTGGGCACGCTCGCATAAATGCATCGACGGCGTGCAATGCCATGCCGGTAGTGACCAGCTCGAAACCTTTCTCCACCAGTGCGACATCCTGATCTGCCTGCTGCCGCTGACCGACGAGACCCGCGGCCTCCTGAACGCCAGAACACTGGATGCCCTGCCCAAGGGGGCCAGTCTGATTAACCTGGGCCGGGGCGGTCATCTCAAGGAGGACGATTTACTGCAGGCGCTCGATAGCGGGCAACTGAGCCACGCCATCCTCGATGTGCTCAACGACGAACCGCCATCGCCGGGACATCGGTTCTGGCAGCACCCTCGTGTCTGGCTGACCCCGCACATTGGCGCCATGACGGCTCCGCAGAGCGCATTCGAAGGATTGCTGGCCAATATCAGGCGTCACCAGGCCGGCGAGCCGTTGCAAGGCTTGATCAGGCGCGAGCAGGGTTATTGAGGCACGGTCACCGCAAAACCTGCGCGTACGCTCGATGCCACCTACACGGCCCTTGTTCATTCACACCCTGTATCCATTCCCCCACCCCCATACCTTGCAAATACCGCACGATGCCCGCTCATGCATTTCAAGGAAGAATCCATGTCGCTGGCNGTTCATTCACACCCTGTATCCATTCCCCCACCCCCATACCTTGCAAATACCGCACGATGCCCGCTCATGCATTTCAAGGAAGAATCCATGTCGCTGGCCATCGTTCACAGTCGCGCCCAGGTCGGGGTGCAGGCACCTGCCGTCACGGTTGAAACCCACCTGGCCAACGGCCTGCCGGCGCTGACCCTGGTAGGCCTGCCGGAAGGCGCGGTCAGGGAAAGCAAGGACCGGGTGCGCAGCGCCATTCTCAATTCCGGGCTCAAGTTTCCCGACCGGCGCATCACGCTCAACCTGGCCCCGGCCGACCTGCCCAAGGACGGCGGGCGCTTCGACCTGGCCATTGCGCTGGGCCTGCTGGGGGCCAACGGACAGATTCCGCTGGCCGCGCTGCAAGACATCGANCCCGGCCGACCTGCCCAAGGACGGCGGGCGCTTCGACCTGGCCATTGCGCTGGGCCTGCTGGGGGCCAACGGACAGATTCCGCTGGCCGCGCTGCAAGACATCGAGTGCCTAGGCGAACTGGCGTTGTCCGGGGCGCTGCGGCCGGTGCAGGGGGAGCCGTATGCGTTCATTCCGCACGTACGGATCTGTGCGGGGGGCGGCAGGTAACTGCCTTTCCTACTGCGACCGATTCAGCATATGCACAGATAAAAAGAGCGCACATACGAAATGTGCGCCAATACTTGGTCACTACAGAAAAACGCTAAACAGCTCCAAGTGCCTTGAGAGATGCGTTCAACGACCGGGTCTGAATTTCTTCATAGAGAGGAAATTCATCCTGCACCCTGCTACCCAATGCAGATTCGAAGTCAAAGCGAGAGGATCCAGACAGACCGGTTTCCGAAGCTTCATCGCCTAGGTTGGACTGGAAAATTCCCGCTGCACTGACCGGGAGGAAATCCTCATAGACCACCGGACTATACTTGAGTAGGCCCTCGGTAATCAGATCTTGCAAAGACCATCCCTTTAGATCAGCACTCTGATAGCTCATGAGGCGGTCGAGCACCGGGTAATACCTGACAAAAATCAGTCCGTTATCGTATAACTCCTTGAGGTCGTCAGGGAACGCTAAGAAAATCCGTTGCATGATTTCGGCGTATTGCAGGGCATTGGCTTCGGAGGGCGGTCTTCCCAACTCCGCCTTGGCCGCGAGCAACAGTCTGTCGTAGAGCTCACGACCTTTGAGAGTCAAGGCGGCGCCTCGCTGCTCGATCTCACCGAAGCGAGCTGAGTGTCGACCATCGACATCACCGTTCTCTCCAGGAAAAGCAATGTGTTCATTGAGAGCCTTGAAGCTAGTCTGACGCAGTAAGATAGCCACCTTTCTCTTTGGAGGTCCCTCAATTACCGCTTTGGGTACAATGCCCTTGGAGGGCATTGCGGATTGAACGGCATCGATATCAAGAGTGCGAGGTGTCAGGTGGTTGATATGAGGGCCTTTGAACGCAACCACATCAGCGATCAGGCGATGTTGTTGCTGCAGTTTGTTGAAAGTTTCATAGCTGACAGTCGCTAAGCTGTGCCACCTGAAAGTCTCCAGTGACTCTGCAACAAAGATCTCTGACTGATCGGCAGTCAGACCACCATAGGTCTCATGCAATCCTATCAGCTCGATTGCTTTTGGTGTGAAGATGCTCCTTGCCTGAAGAGCGCTAAGGGCAACGGCCCGCAGTTGCGCATCTGCAATTAGCTCCAGCCGCAAGAGAGAGGTAAAGACCCGAAAAGGGCTTTTGTTGAGGGATGTCTCTTCAACAGCCCTGAATGCGGTGGCATGTACTGGAATGCCGACAGGTGCAAGGTCGTAGTAGCCTACTGGCTCCATCCCCATGACGGCGAATAAACGACGAAGCGTTGAAAGCTCATAGGGTGTGCCCACACGAATTGCACCATGGCGCTCCATCGATAGGCGCTCTATATCGCCACTTTGAATCAGGTTACTCTTAATCTGCGTATCGCGCTCGATGGTGCTGGCGTTGATGTGTGCCACAAGATCCAGAAGTGTTCCATACTGAGGAACTTCGCTCTTGTACATCTCAGACATTGCTGCTGAAAAAAGCGCCCGGATTTCGTCTTTACTTTTGAATACGCTAGTGCTCATAAACACTCCTGACCAATGATTTAAGCTTGCAATCATTGGCTAATGTAAATGGTGGACTAATACTCTCTCTGACCCGCGTCATCTAGGTATAAGCTCAAGCGTTAGACTGATGCGGATCACAAGCCACTACTGGGGGTGAATTCGGTTAAAGCGAATGTCTTTTTTTCCAGTCGCCTGGGTAAACAACATAGCCGAACGTTGCATAGCCGGAGTATTCAAGGACTGTATTTTCCGGGATCCAGAGGAGCTGACCAGGACGTACGTCATAGGTGTCCCCATTCGCTTTCAGCGTGAAACATCCCTCGAAAACGAAGATCACTTCGTCATACAGCACAGTCCATGAGACCTCTGCGCCCTCCCACTTACCAAATCCAACACCCAAGTTTGGAGATATCTCGTCGGACAGTGCACGCACGACACCTGCACTTCCCGGTGGACCACCGCGATGAGTGAACACTAGATCCCGGTGATCAACGACAAAGACAGGGGTCCTACCGGTTTTAGGTTTCATAGTTCGCTCCGGCTGGTCCATGCAGCCCAGCGGATACGACTACGAACGCCTAATCCCAAGAACGGCTCTGGAGGGTTGAGGGAAGGCATTCCGCTAACATGGTGGATATCTTTCAGGAGTGACGAGTCGGCACCCACTACGCTATCAGCCAGCAGCGTGCCACCGATGGTGCCCCAGGCAGCCCCAACACCATTGTCACACGCTGACGCATACACACCCTCATCTAGCTTTCCGAAAAAATTAGTAAAATTTCGGGAAATAGCATAGGACCCGCCCCAAGTATGAGTAAAGGGCACATCCTGGAGGTGAGGATAACGACGTAGCATTGATATGCGGTGTTTTTCGCGAATCTTGTTCTTCAGATCATCACCCACACTCTGCGCATACTTTGGAACATGCTCATAAGAGTTGCGAATAATGAGACGACGATCTTTCGTCATGCGCACAGTAGTACCTGCGTGATCCGCTGGTGTAAGACCCCAATCTTCCGTGATACCAGTCGCGCTCATCTCCGCTTGGGTGAGGGGACGAGTCCAGCTCGCGAATGTCATCACAGGCAGAAGACGGTTTTTGAGGTAGCCAAACTCTTGCGTGAAAATACTGGTAGTCAGCAGCAAGCTTTTGGTCTGTACTGAGGCACCTTCAAGCTCCACAATCCAACTGCCATTGCTGCCTTTACGCAGGCCAGTAACAGGAGAGTTTTCGAACAGTTGAACGTTCTTCGGCAGCGAATCGCCCAATCCGCGAACCAGCGCTGCCGGCTGCATAAGGTAGCAGCCAGGCGTAAAAACAGCACGGCTGTAGTGTGTGGTACCCAAAACTTCCTTCAGCCGGGCACGTTCTACAATTTCAAAGGGTTCGCCCAAATTGCGCATGAGCGAAACGAAGTTTTCAAGGTATGCGACTCCACGCTCACCCACGGCACCTTGATATTTGCCGGCATGAGACCACTGGCAATCAATGTTGTGGGTTTTTACCAAGCCTTCCAGCTTAGAGATCGCGGAACGATTCAGTCGCAGCAGCGCCTGCTTGAAGTTCGGATCTGGATGCTCCAGAGCCATTTTATGTGGCAGATCGATAACGAATCCTGAGTTACGGCCTGAAGCGCCGAAGCCGACGCGTTGAGCGTCGATCAGAAATACTGTGGCTTCAGGCTTCAATTCCGCCAAACGACGAGCTGCGGCAAGACCTGCAAAACCGGCGCCAATCACCACATACTCAGCGCGCTGATCGCCTTTCAATACCTTCGCAGGCGTAGGCTCAGGGAGGATGTCATACCAGCCACAGTCGTGGTTGTCGTTGGGGAGGTTGATAGCTCGATTTTTCATTTTATTGTGATCCCACGATTGGCAGTGAATGGCATTTTTCGAGCATGTCTGCCCTGCTCTTTTGCGCTTGTCGTCCCAGCAGTACAAACCCAGTGATATGACCTGAAGGATCCTTGTGACTGGCCACTAGGCCGTCGTGGAGCGAATCAACATACCAGTCGCCTGTGCTGCCGATGGGTGGCGGAAGAAGAGATAACGGCGCAGACGGCGTCTTCACGGTGATAGGCATAAGCGGGTAATTCACGACAGTAGGCTCGCCTAAGAGCGTGCGCGCCAGTGCGCTGAGCCCTTGATTTATGGGAGCGAGATATGGCAATAGTTGTCCATTGATCTCAACGCAATCACCAATGGCGTAGATGTCCTTTTCCGAGGTCTGCAGATGGGCATCTACTTTTATCCCGCGCCCGCATTCAATACCGCTGGCTCGAACAAAATCGACATTCGGGAGCAATCCGACAGCGGATAGTACAAAATCCGCAACTACAGCCTCGCCATTGGTGAGCTGAATATCGTAGCCATGTTCTTGTTTTCGGATACTGGAAATGGTCGTTCCCAAGCTCCACTTGACGCCGAGCTCGGATAACTTCTCCTGCAGATGAACACCTGCTTGCTCTGGCAGCAGGCGGCCCATTGGCCATGCACCCAAGCCAATAACATGTACCTGATAACCAACAGATGCCAGGTCATTTGCAAATTCGCAACCGATCAAGCCCTCACCCAAAATGGCGATGCTCTTGGTATCCGGCAGCTTTTGGCGGAAGCGTTCGTAATCAGCAAGTGTATTGACGCTTAGCATCGCTTCAGCGCTGCCATCTACAGGGATCCGAATAGGACTGGCACCACTCGCAATAACGAGCTTGCCGAAACTTATCTCACCAAAATTGGTGTGGACCCGCTTCTGTTTCGCATCGATCCGCTCAACCAGGCAGTGTGGATAAACCCGAATCGATAATCGCGATTCGACTTGAAATGGTGCTTCGTCAATCAGGAGCGCTGTTCCCTTTTCCTGTGCCAAAGCAATCGATAGGGTAGGCTTATAATATCGATGCCCAGATTCGCTTGTCAGGACGCAGATCTGAACATTCGGATCGCTCTTTCGTAGGGCTTGAGCAATACCATAACCGGCATGACCACTGCCAATAATTACGATGGGCTCTGCAACCGGGGTCGGAACAGCAAAGCATGGAGTTACAGCCTGTATAACATGAGCAGGTACTGGAGTAGGAGCTGGGGTTGCAATAGGTGGAGGCACTGGTTCCGTTTCCGAACCGGAGATTTCTAACATCTCGAAGTCAGTCTTGCCTACCTTGCACTCTGGGCATACCCAGTCATCAGGAATATCTTCCCAACGTGTGCCTGGAGCGATCCCGTCGTCTGGCCACCCCAGTGCTTCATCGTAAATCCAGCCGCAGATAATGCAGAGCCACTTTTTCATAGCGCTTTACTCACTTGCGACCTTGATGGCCACGTTCTTGGTACGAACGTAACTGTAAATGGCCTCTTGACCTCGCTCACGCCCATAACCAGATAAGCCCACACCACCGAAAGGCACTTCTATACCACCGGCGTACCATTCGTTGACGAACACCTGCCCAGAACGTAACAATCGTGCACAGCGCATAGCCTTATTCAGGTCCTGAGTGAATACGCCTGCCACTAGGCCGAAATCAGTGCTGTTGGCGACTTCAATGGCTTCCCGTTCATCGTCGAACGGGATCATCACCAGTACAGGACCAAACACTTCTTCCTGAGCAATGCTGATGTCAGGCTGCACGTCCCTGAAGACGGTCGGAAGAAAGAAATTTCCTTGGCTATTACTGGAGGCTTCACCACCAGTGACAAGTACCGCACCTTGTTCTTGAGCGCGCTGACACATCTGCTGAATCTGCTGTAGCTGCCTAACAGAAATCACTGGCGTGAGGTCATTCCCGTCGGCACCATTTCCGACAGACAGACCCAGAGCCAAGTCCTTGACACGTGAAACGACGGCCTCATAAATGGAGCGATGGACGATAAGACGCGACATGGCCGAACACACCTGGCCCGCGTTGAAAAAAATCCCCACGCGTACGCTGGTCATCAGTTGGTCAAGATCGGCATCCGGGAAAACGATCGCAGCTGACTTGCCCCCGAGCTCCATCACACATGGAGTTGCGTTCTCAGCAGCAAGCTTGAGGATGGTCTGCCCGGTGGGCACAGATCCGGTGAACACAATTTGATCTACCTCCTGCCGAGCGGCTAGATAAGCCCCGACTTCTCGACCACTTCCACACAGCAGGCTAACCGCTCCGTTCGGAATGCCTGCACGTTCGATGGCCTCGAAAAGAACGCACATTCCTAATGGCGAAAGCTCAGGAGACTTCACAATTACGGCATTGCCTGCTGCCAGTGCAGGCGCCAGGGCGCGAGCGCAGATAGAGACCGGGAAATTCCATGGGACGATTTGCAAAGACACTCCCATAGGGTCGTACATGGTGAAGTCCATGTAGCCGTCACCCAGTGGAATCGATATGCCTTCGATCTTGTCAGCCATGCCACCGTAGTATTCGAAATACCGGGCTGCCTCGATGAACTCGTCTCTGGCTTGCTCAACAGTCTTGCCGTTCTCGGCGCACAGTATATGAGCCCCCTTCTCTGTAAGCGCACGAATCTCTTGAGCGATTAGGCTCATCCATTTGACACGCTCAGCAGGCCTCGCAGACGACAGCAGCCTGGCGTCTGCACAACGACGTGCGGATGCTAAAGCACTGGCAGCGTCCGATACTGATGCCTTTGCGATTGTCCCAATGGCGAGATTGGTTGCGGGGTTTACTACGTCGAAACTTTCTTCGCTGTCACACCATTTACCATCAATGAAATTCAGCCAGTGTTTCTGATTCATGTTCGTCATCTCCCTACTCATGCCTGTGCTTTTTCGAGGAGTGTTTCTGCCGCCCAGCGATGAAAGAAGTGCGTTGGTAGGTCCATCTCAGGAGAGAAGACGCCACCTTTATAGCCAGGGGAGCTACGTCCCTTCTGCATACCTTCTACCGATGCGATATCCTCACCAAACACGACCTTCCACGATTCCATGATCGCGTCACGAGAGGCCTTGTACTGATCGTTAAGCGCTTCGTCGCCGATGTAATAAACGCGCAGATGTTCAATTGTGCGGCTTGGGGAGACCGGCTGGAGCATCATTGCGAAGACGTGGTCGGCCTGGATGCCGATCAGAGTGTTAGGGAAGAAGGCTACGTACTCTGCAGTTTTCACCCGGTCTGTCGGCCACGCGGGGAAGACAGGCAGCGTTGTACCAGCAACGGCGGACAGGTTGTAGGCGTAGCTACCCTGACCCGCAAACTGTCGGTCGAAGAGAATATTGTAGTGGTCCTCCAAGCGGGAGTAGGTGTTCAGACTTGGATGAACCCATGGCAAGTGATACGCCTCACAGAAGTTTTCAACTGCAAGTTTCCAATTGCACTCCACCTCAAGAGCCATTGATCCACCATCGACCTCTTTTCTCATGAGTGAAATACCATCTGCCCCTAGGAATTGAGTCCAACGCTGGGTCAGGGGCGCGAGTTTTTCCTCAAGCGGCGCAGCGTCACCTGACAGATTCACCAGTACCATGTCCATGTAGATCGCAGTGCGCAGAGGCTTCAAGCCATGCTTTTCGCAGTTAAATCGATCGTCTTTGTGGACATCGATACCGCCTACATGTGGGGTGCCCCTCAAAGCGCCATTGAGATCATAGGTCCACGAATGATAAGGGCAGCGGATGACGCCTTGGATAGGCCCGGCTTCCTGTACCAGCTTCACTCCTCGATGACTGCAAACGTTGTGGAAAACTTTCAATTCCCCTTCACGGTTACGCATCATCAGCAGGGGCAAGCCCATGAAGTCCACGGGTTTCACATAGGACTTTTGCGCCAAGTCGCTCGCAAAGCCGATGCAAGTCCATCCCTTGCCCATCAGCTCGTCGCGCTCCAATTCAAAGAATTTCTGTTCTGTATAGAACTCATTAGTCAAGCCGTGCGCGTGCTCGATAGGATTCAATACATTAGTGAGTTCTTGAACAGGGATCAGGTTTTTGACTGTCATTATTATTTTCTCCAACGGCTTTGACGGTAGATACCAACATTTAAAGACCCCCCTACAGCTCAGACAAACGAATTATCCTCTGCTAATTATTCCTACTGGTAATAAATAGAAAGCCGCATTTTTAAAGGTTGGACTTCACACCCGACTCATTACTTAAACTCATAAATTTATGAGCATTACTCCGTTGTCTAGGAGGCTTAGAATCTGCATGCTCACATCGTCCCACCTCTCCAAACACGAAAAAATGAACGGAGAACTGCGAATGCTTTTGAAACGCCATCTCTGCTCGGCTGAGGCGAAACCTGCCCTGGCTAAACCAGTTAAGACTTTATCAACAACACGAGTCATGAAGAAATTATCTTCAAGGACTCATCCCTTGTTACAACCCCCACACACGCCTAACATGATCACTCATAACTCAGAAAGAGATAGACTACTTGCATCGTCATGATGAACACGCTGCCAAAATGCTCGGCTGTAAATTAAGTGCAACTGAATTTTGATAATTTCCGATCACATCACCTATGTGAGTTTGATTGAGTTATAAAAATGCAGCAATTTAATAACTAGCCTAAAGCCGTCAGCAAAAAAATTGCCAATCGTCATCTATCTGATTACGGTCGTGATAAGAAGCCTTTATTATCTAACGACC
This sequence comes from Pseudomonas sp. Leaf127, assembly GCF_001423155.1. Classification (NCBI taxonomy): domain Bacteria; kingdom Pseudomonadati; phylum Pseudomonadota; class Gammaproteobacteria; order Pseudomonadales; family Pseudomonadaceae; genus Pseudomonas; species Pseudomonas sp. Leaf127. The sequence goes on from NZ_LMOA01000023.1 coordinate 343,596, forward strand.
AATAATAAAAACTCAGCCGTATCAGGATAAAAAATGAACAATCAAGTACGTAATATCGAAGACCTGCCCTGGAGTCGATTTCATCGGCTGCTGACCTGGCGATCAGCAGGCGGCTCTTTTGTTGACGGATACGTTCTCAGCATCATAGGCATTGCGTTGATACCAACCTCTGCCGCACTGGGATTCGATAGCTTCTGGGAAGGTATGATTGCCGCGTCCGCCCTGATGGGAATTTTCTTTGGTGGTCTATTTGGCGGCTGGCTGACGAATCAGTTTGGCCGACGTTCGATCTATTATGTTGGCCCTATACTTTTCACTCTCGCTTCTTTGGCGCAGTACTGGGTACAGGATGCGCAAACTTTATTTCTTCTCCGCTTGATTATCGGAATAGCTGTCGGAATCGAATACCCCGTATCAACATCGATGTTGGTTGAATTTCTTCCGAGAAAAGAACGCGGACCCAAGCTGGGATGGTTCGTCATTGTCTGGTTTGTTGGAGCTGCAGCGGCGTATGTTGTGGGTGAGCTTATTCTGCGCACCGGCGGCCAGGATGCATGGCGTATGGTACTTGCTAGTGCCGCTGTGTTCAGTATCGCACTTCTCCTGTTACGTATTGGCACACCTGAGTCTGCTCGATGGCTCATTAGTAAAGGTCGGCATCACGAAGCTGAGCAGGTTATAAAAAATGTATATGGGAACGAATTCACCTTGGCTCAACTGCCAGAGGAGCCGCGTCAGCTCAAAATTTCATTCTGGAGCCTGATCCGTGCCGGCTACGGTCGCCGCATGCTGTTCGTATCGATCTTCTGGACATGCTGTATTGTTCCAATCTTTGCAGTCTATGCATTTGCGCCAAAGGTTCTCCAAGCGCTAAATATTAAAGATGACTGGGCCTCGATTGGCTCTGTGACAATCACGGCACTGTTTGTAGTCGGCTGCATGCTAGCGACCCGCGTGATCAACACGCTCGGTCGTCGCAATCTACTGATTAGTAGCTTTCTGTTCTCAGGCATAGCGCTTTTTGGATTGGGGCTCTTTCACGATGCTTCTCCATCTATTGTCTTGGCCCTGTTCGGCGCCTACGCATTGTTCATCGGCGGAGCCCAAGTTCTAACGATGGTATACCCCAATGAATTGTTCCCTACTGAAATCAGAGCGCAAGCAATGGGCTTAGGCACATCTATCTCGCGTATCGGGGCTGCAGCTGGAACTTATGCCGTACCTATTGCTTTGGTTGAATACGGCATTGCCAACACCATGTACGCCGCCGCTGCCATCACCGCTTTAGGATTAGTGGTAAGTTGGATAATGGCTCCTGAAACTCGATCCCTAAGCCTGCAAGAGGCCGCAACACTAAGTTAATTCAACCTGAGGGTGGTGGAAAACCGCCCTCACATTGGAAAAAGCGATTACTCATGACTGCAAGTTAATCATCAAAAAACTTGCGAGCAGCACAAAGGAATGCTACCCAGCTTCAGGAATATCGAGATCATGAAAATAACTAAGGACTCTCAGCAGTTCATGCTCAGTAAAGCGGTGTGGACCGACCTGATCATCAATGGCAAACTTCTATCAGGCATCACGTATTTCATGCTAGAGAGCAATGATTCTTGGTGCAGCTATTGGATGAAGATGGACAGCGATTGTAGGTCAGTTTTGCATCGCCACACTGATGTTGAGCTGATCATGCTTTTGGTAGGGACCGTTCAGGACTCGACAGGTGTGGTATATGAAGCCGGGGATTGTGTTGTCTATCGACGGGACTCCGAGCATCAGCTTTATGCGCAACATGGGTGCATCATGTTAGTCGTCGAATCGAGACCGCCTATCATTTATTAGAAAATGAACAAGGCGCCCGTGAGCGCCTTATTAATTACAAATGCGGAATCTTTTCGATTAGCCAATTTCGAAACTTGTCAACACCCCTTTGATTGCGAGAATAGCTATCTGACTCAATTAACCAGAATTTTGATCCCGTTCTCAGAACGTTTTTCATCGGTTTTATAAGCGCCCCGCTTTGTAGATAGTCATCAACTAGATACGACCACCCTAGCGCGACACCCTGACCATCAAGGCAGGACTGGAGCAACATTGAATAGCTGTTTATTTTCAATTTGCGCTTGGGCATCGGTGCAGGTATTTCTAACCCGTCAAACCACTCTGCCCACCCAAGCCAATCTTTCTGCATTTCTTCCAGGTAAAGCCAAGTACAATTAGATAGCCCCTCAGGAGTTGTAAGCCCTGGATTCTTGCGTAAGTATTCCGGAGTGCATACAGGAAAAATCTCCTCATAAAATAACGCTGTCGCCTTACAGCCACTTGGTGGGTGCCGGAGATAATTCAAAACTATGTCAAACTGAGCTGTTTCTTTAAGGTTGTCCGAAGCGACGATTCTGAGTTCTATATCTTCATTTAAAGACTGAAACGTGGAGACTTTAGGCATCAACCAAAGGGATGCCATTGCAGTTGTTGCAGCCACTGTCAATTCTTGGCCACTTTGTACGCCACGAATTTTCTCGGTACCATCAGCTAAGATTAAAAGTGACTTCCTCACTACTTCATAGTACTCAAGGCCAGTCGGCGTCAACTCCATTTTCTTAGTGCTTCTCAGCAGAAGCTCTTTACCAAGGTATTCTTCTAGCAGTTTAATCTGCTTACTTATCGCTCCTTGCGTCACACTCAATTCTATTGAAGATTTCGTGAAGCTTAAATTGCGCGCAGCAGACTCGAAGGCGATAAGACTATTTAATGGTGGTAGTGGAAAGCTTCTCATTTCCAAGCCTCGACGTTTTATTTTTTATCTACCTATGCTACCCAATCTCAAAAGCCTATTCCAGAGCTTTCTTAGCTAATTCAGGTCAAATCGTCGGAACAAGATCCAGCAAGAGAGGCATTGACATCAGTAACGGCTCAAGAAATCCTACAGACAATAAGTGGTTGACATTTAGGCAGCTAGCAACTGCATTAAATACGTTCTCCTTTGTGAGTTCATCATCGGTTTCGAGGTGCGATCAGTACTCTAGCGATATAAGTTTGGCGGTTACAGGAACTGAGTGAAAATGGTCATTGAATTGAAGTCGGGGATGCATGATACATACCCATCACCTCATTGATCACTTCAATCGGACATCTGAAATCGAAGCGCTTAGGAGGACGAATATTCAGTCGATACGCAATGGCGTCCAGTTGTTCCTGGCTGTGCTTCGACAAGTCCGTACCTTTGGGCAAGTACTGGCGAATCAAACCGTTGATGTTCTCGTTACTGCCGCGCTGCCACGGGCTGTGCGGATCGCAAAAGTAAATCGCCACACCCGTTTTCTGAGTCAGTTTGGCATGTCTGGCCATCTCGCGCCCTTGGTCATACGTCATGCTTTTACACACTTCCAGCGGCATGCTGTTCAACGCCACCCAGGCGCCTGCGCGTTCATTCACACCCTGTATCCATTCCCCCACCCCCATACCTTGCAAATACCGCACGATGCCCGCTCATGCATTTCAAGGAAGAATCCATGTCGCTGGCCATC